>NZ_JBEXPD010000015.1:0-166077 GCF_040611875.1 Streptomyces sp. NPDC006516 | reverse complement strand
CAGGAAAAGCAGTGCACGTCGCGTGCTACGCAAATGCTGTGGAGCGGGAAAGGTTTCTCGGGCCACCGATCGGTGGCCGCACCCCTCTGTTCGTGTCCAGCTGTGCGTGTCCGGTGCCGGATCAGTCGCGCTGTGCGCCCGGGGGCAGCGTACGCAGCTTCATGGTCGTCGCGGTGGTGGAACCGAAGCCGTAGTCCAGCAGCTTGGCCGCGTCGTTGTAGCGGTCGGTGCCGTTCAGGATGACGCCGACGTACGTCTTGTCGCCTCGGGTGGCGGCGAAGATGAGGCAGGGGCCTGCCGCGGTGCCGGTGCCGGTCTTGATGCCGACGGCGCCGCTGTAGGAACCGAGCAGCTTGTTGGTGTTGTACCAGGTGTACGTGCGCAGCGCGCCGGTGCTGGTCGTCACGGGGGTCACGTACTTGGTGGTGCTCATGATGCCGCGCAGCGTGGAGCCCCGCATCGCGTAGCTGGCGAGCTGCGCGAGGTCGCGCGGAGTCGAGTAGTTGTTCCCGCTCGACGAGATGCCGTCGAACGAGTCGAAGAGGGTGTTCGTCATCCCGAGCGAGGCGGCCTTCTTGTTCATCTGACCGATGAACTGCTTCGTCCGGGCTGCCCGGGTGGTGCCCACGCCGTAGGTGTCGGCCAGGGCGTACGCCGCGTCGCAGCCGGACGGCAGCATCAGGGCGTGGAGCAGCTGACGGACCGTGGCCTTGTCGCCGGTCTTCAGATCCGCCGTGCTGGCGCCCTGGGCCGTGACGTAGTCGCGGTAGGTCTGCGAGATGGTCACCTTGCGGGACAGATCGACGCCGGGCGTGTTGAGCACCACGGCGGCGGTCATGACCTTGGTGGTGCTGGCCATCTGCCGCTTGACGTCGGCGTTTTTGCCGTACTTCTTGACGCCCGTCGCCTTGTCCTGCAGGAACGCGCCCTTGGCGCTGAGTGTCGGCAGGGGGACGGCGGCCTCGGCGGAGGACATGAGGGGCGTGACCGCCAGCATCACGCCACCGGACACGACCGCTGCGACGACGGCGTTGCGCAGGCGCTTGCTGCGGGCCTTGTGGCCGGCCATGGGGCGGGTCTTGCGGCTCGATATCAATGAACGCTCCGAGTTCGCGAATGCGTAGAGGGGGCCGGGATATGGAGAGGCCCCGATACGAGACTCACGAGCGGCCCGCATGGATGTACGCCGATATGGAAAAGAAGCTGTCCGCGCACCCGTCCCGCGTGGGCCCGCGCGACGACCGCGCGGGCCCACCGGCCTTTTCCGCCTGCCCGGGGCGCGGGGTTACTTCTTGAAGCCGTAGTCCAGGAGCTTCTTGACGTCGGACGTCCGCGTCGTTTCGGACGTGGAGGCGAGGACCGCGCCGATCACCGTCCTGCCGCTGCGGGTCGCGGCGAAGACGAGGCAGTACTTGGCGTTCGCGCCGGAGCCCGTCTTCACGCCGATCATGCCGCTGTAGGTGCTGAGCAGCTTGTTGGTGTTGGTCCACGACATGTAGCGGTAGCCGCCGCTCTTCGTGGTCACCTTCTGCTTCGTCGACTTCGTCTTCACGATCGAGCGGAACGTGGAGTTCTTCATCGTGCTGCTGGCGATCTTCGTAAGATCGCGGGGCGTCGAGTAGTTCGAGCCATTGCTTATGCCGTCGAACGAGTCGAAGTGCGTGTTCTTCAGCCCGAGGGACTTGGCCGAGGCGTTCATCTTGCCGATGAACGACTTCACGCGTGCGGCACGGGTCGTGCCCGATCCGAACTTGTCCGCCAGCGCGTACGCGGCGTCGCAGCCGGACGGCAGCATCAGGCCGTAGAGCAGCTGACGCACGGTCACCTTGTCGCCGACGATCAGCCGGGCGGACGAGGCACCCTTGGAGACGATGTAGTCGCTGTACGCCTTCTGGATCGTGACCTTGGAATCCAGGTTGAGGTTCTTCTGCGCGAGCACCACCCGCGCGGTCATGATCTTGGCCGTGGAGCCCGTGGCGCGACGGGTGTCCGCCGCCTTGCTGTAAAGGGCCTTGGCCGTGCCGTCGTTCATCACGAAGCCGCCGGATGCGACGATCTTGGGAACGGCCGGAGTGGCGGCCTGCGCGGTGGAGGCGAATGCCGCGCTCGCGATGACGGCGCTCGCCGTCAGGGCGACCGTGGCCGCGACGGAAGCGCGGCGGGTGCCCGTAATGCCGTGTGTCAAAGTAGACGCTCCAAATGTCCCTGAGGGCTGTCGCACGGGAGTGCCGCCCTGACGTGAGACTCGCGAGAGCGGCGGATGGCTGTACACCCGAACGGGTGAGTTGGGGCGAGTTCGGGTGGTTCCGGCGTCCGGATCCCGGACGCGGCGACCGACGCACCCATCTTGTATCTATGCTGTGTGCATGCCTGCCGCACCCCCTGTCTCCCCAGCCGCCCGCAAGGCGGACCCCAAGCCCCCGCCCGCCGCCGAGCGCGTCTACACCCACATCAAGGAAGCGGTGCTCGACCGCCGTTACGAGGGCGGCACCCTGCTCACCGAAGGCGACCTGGCCGAGGCCGTCGGCGTCTCCCGGACCCCGGTGCGCGAGGCGCTGCTCCGTCTGGAGGTCGAGGGGCTGATCAAGCTCTATCCGAAGAAGGGTGCCCTGGTGCTCGCCGTCTCCGCCCAGGAGATCTCGGACGTGGTGGAGACCCGGCTGCTCGTCGAGGAGTTCGCCGCGCGCAAGGCGGTCCCCGCCCCGCCCCGGCTGATCGCCCGGCTCGAACAGCTCCTGGAGGAGCAGCGGGAACTCGCCGAGGCGGGAGACCTGGCCGCCGTGGCCGTCAAGGACCGCTGCTTCCACGCGGAGATCGTGAAGAACGCGGGCAACGAGATCCTCTCGCGCCTCTACGACCAGCTCCGCGACCGGCAGTTGCGGATGGGTGTCGCCGTGATGGAGGCGCACCCCGACAGGATCGCGGCCAACATCACGGAGCACAGCGAGCTGCTGGAAGCCATCAGGTCCGGGGACGCCGAGGAAGCCGCGCAGGTCGTACGGCGCCATGTCAGCCGGGTCAAGGTGCTGGTCCGGGGGGATGACCGATGAGCTCGGCCGCTCCCGCCCTCTCCCTGCCCGGAGACCCGCCCGGCGGCCGTCGCGCCGTGCGCGTCTGGGGCATCGGGGTCGCCGTCTACTTCGTCGCGATCATCTTCCGCACCAGCCTGGGTGTCGCGGGGCTCGACGCCGCCGACCGGTTCGACGTCAACGCCTCGGCCCTGTCGACGTTCTCCATCCTCCAGCTGCTGGTCTACGCGGGCATGCAGATACCCGTGGGCCTGATGGTCGACCGGCTCGGGACGAAGCGGGTCCTCACCATCGGGGCGGTGCTGTTCACGCTCGGACAGCTCGGCTTCGCACTCTCCCCCTCGTACGGGATGGCGCTCGCCTCCCGCGCGCTGCTCGGCTGTGGCGACGCGATGACGTTCATCAGCGTGCTGCGGCTCGGCGCCCGGTGGTTCCCCGCCCGGCGGGGGCCGATGATCGGGCAGGTGGCCGCGCTCTTCGGCATGGCGGGCAACCTCGTCTCGACACTCTTCATCGCCCGCGCGCTGCACGGGTTCGGCTGGACCACGACCTTCGTCGGCAGCTCGCTGGCGGGCGTGGTGGTGCTGGTCCTGCTGCTGCTCTTCCTCAAGGACCACCCGGAGGGCCACGAGCCGCCGCCCGCGGAGCACGCCGGAGCGACGTACGTACGTAAGCAGATCGCCGCGTCCTGGCGCGAACCGGGCACCCGGCTCGGGATGTGGGTGCACTTCACCACGCAGTTCCCGGGCATGGTCTTCCTGCTGCTCTGGGGCATGCCGTTCCTGGTGGAGGCGCAGGGGCTGAGCAGGGGCACCGCCGGCGAACTCCTCACCCTGGTGGTGCTCTCGAACATGGTGGTGGGCCTCGTCTACGGGCAGGTCATCGCCCGCCACCACGCGGCACGCGCGCCGCTCGCCCTCGGGACGGTCGCGATGACCGCGCTCGTCTGGGCGTGCGCGATCTTCTACCCCGGCGACCACGCGCCGATGTGGCTGCTGATCACGCTGTGCGTGGTGCTGGGTGCCTGTGGCCCCGCGTCGATGATCGGGTTCGACTTCGGCCGGCCGGCCAATCCGCCGGAGCGTCAGGGCACCGCCTCGGGCATCGTCAACATGGGAGGCTTCATCGCCTCGATGACCACGCTCTTCGCTGTCGGCGTGCTGCTGGACGCGACCGGTGACGACTACCGTGTCGCGTTCTCCTCGGTCTTCGTCCTGGAGACGATCGGCGTCGTGCAGATCCTGCGACTCTACGCCCGTGCCACGCACCGGGAACGCGACCACCATGTGGTCAGCAGGGTGGAAGCCGTGCACGTGCCCGCCTGAGCCGCTCCCTGCGGCGTGCCCGTCCCGGCCCCGCGGCGGGAGGGGCACGCCGGCCGGTGCTCGTGGCGCCGCGCGCCGTGCTCAGGGCGCCCCCTGCTCACCGGGCTTCCCGCTCAGGGGGTGACGGCGAAGTGGCGCAGGATCGCCCCGGCCAGCTCCTGATCACCATCGATCTTGATCCGGTCCTCCACGGCCGCCGCCCGGACCCTGCCGCACGCCAGCCGGTAGTACGTCTCCCAGTCCATCGCCAGCGTCGCCGCGGGGCCGAGCGAGGGGGCGCCGTCGACCGAACCGCGGCCCTCGGCGTCGACCCTGACGGTGCGCAGGAACTCCAGCGGGCCGTGCACGTCGAAGACCACGGCCGAGTTGGGCGGAGCGCCCGCGTCCTTGGCGACCACCTTCGGCAGTGCCAGCAGCAGGGTGTCGCGCACGATCAGGGCGCCGGGGGAATCCAGGTTGCCGGGCAGGCCCAGCGTCGTCCGCAGGTCCTGCTCGTGCACCCACACGTCGAAGGCCCGCATACGCAGCGCCAGTTCCAGCGTCTGCTCGGCGCCGAGGGGGGCCCGCACCATGGTCTCGGGGTCGCGTGTCTCGTTGCGCAGCTGCCGCATGCGCCGGATGAGCGTGTACTCCAGCTCGGAGGTCATCTCGGGCGCCGTGTGGTGGCGCCGGACGTCGACCTGCATCTCCATGTAGCGCTGGTGGTCGTTCTGCACGTGGTAGAGGTCGCGCGGCAGGGTGTGGATCGGGCGGGGGTCGCCGAGCTGTTCGCACTCCATGCCGATGACGTGCGAGACGATGTCGCGTATCGACCATCCCGGGCACGGCGTCCGGCCGTTCCACTGCCCCTCGGCGAGTGGCTTGACCAGCTCGGCTATCGACTCGACGGAGTGGGTCCAGGCATCGGCGTAGGTCTGGAGGCTGGGATGGACGGTCACGGGACCCCTCGTGCGGTTCTGCGGTGCATGGGCTGGAGAGCAGGGAGTGCGCCGGCTGGCGGCCGGCACCGACGGTGCTGTCTGCGGGCTGCGTGGGAGGTTCGCTCGCTAAGTTACGCTGCGAGCAGGCACCCCGGCAGTGCTTTCGTGTGACGATCGTAGGCCCGTGTTGACGGCTCTCATGCCAGGACGGTGGTAGTGTGCACGCCTCCCTCATCCAGATCGCAGTAAACCCGGATGAATCGGTCAATTCCCGTAGAGAGCGCGCGGCTTCACTGGTCGTGGCCCAGCGGGGTGCGGACCTGGTCGTCCTTCCGGAACTCTGGCCCGTCGGAGCGTTCGCCTACACCGCCTTCGCCGACGAGGCGGAGCCGCTGAGCGGCCTCACGCACGAGATCATGGCGAAGGCGGCTGCCGAAGCCGGGGTCTGGCTGCACGCCGGGTCCTTCGTCGAGCGGGCCGGGGACGGCACCCTCTACAACACCACGCTGGTGTTCTCCCCCGAGGGGGAGCGGGTCGCCGCCTATCGCAAGATCCACCGCTTCGGCTTCGACAAGGGCGAGGCGGTGATGATGGGGGCAGGAGAGGAACTCGTGACCGTCGCGCTCCCGGAGACCACCCTGGGGCTCGCCACCTGTTACGACCTCCGCTTCCCCGAGCAGTTCCGGGGCCTCGTCGACGCCGGGGCCGAGACCCTGGTCGTCTCGGCGGGCTGGCCGGAGCGCCGCCGCTCGCACTGGACGCTGCTCGCCCAGGCGCGGGCCGTGGAGAACCAGGCGTACGTCCTGGCGGTCGGCTCCGCCGGCACCCACGCGGGGGTCGAGCAGGCGGGCCACAGCATCGTCGTCGATCCCTGGGGCGAGGTGCTCGCCGAGGCGGGAGCGGGCGAGGAGGTGCTCACCGTGGAGTTCGATCCGGGGAGGACGGCCACCACGCGGGCACAGTTCCCGGCGTTGAAGGACCGGCGCCTGGGGCTCGCCGCACCCCGCTGAGCCCTGTGTCCGCCCAGCCTCCGGATGGCCCTGTTTCACGTGAAACAGGGCCATCGGCCTGTCAGTCCTCGCCGTGCTCCTTGTCGTGTTCGTTGTCGGCGAGGACGATGACGCAGACGGCCACCGCGAGCAGCAGCGGCACATCGGCGTCCTCTCGCACGACGTCGACGCCATAGGTGTCACGGACGGTCAGCCAGCGCCGGGAGATCTGGGCGAGCAGTTCGCCGTCGTAGTCGATGGCGAACTCGCGGTCCAGGATCTTCCCGCTGACGTCCAGCTCGGTGCCGTCGACCAAGGTCACCCGGTAGTGGTTGCGCAGCAGCGAGAGCCGCTTCCGCTTGATCCGGGCGAGCTCCCCGCCGTCGCGCTCGATGATCATCGTGTCGCGCAGGCTGATCAGCTTCTGGCGGATCTCCACCAGCACCCTGCCGCTCGTGTCCTTCAGCTCGAAGGTTTCGCGGAGCCGCATGGCCTTGCCGTCGACGAGGAAGAGCTTCCGCCCGTCGGCGTCCTCGATCCAGTAGTCGTCGCCGACGCCGAGCAGTCGCTCACGTACGAGAAGTCTCATGGATCACAGGTTCCCCGACGCCTGACCGGAATGCGTGCAGGCCACGGTGCTGTTGACTGGTGTCATGACAGCACGTGCACGCGTCCGCGCCCCCGAACTGATCGGCAAGGGCGGTTGGCTCAATACCGGCGACCGGCAGTACACCCTCGCTGATCTGCGAGGGCGCATTGTGATCCTGGATTTCTGGACATTCTGCTGTGTGAACTGTCTGCACGTGCTCGACGAGCTGCGTGAGCTGGAGGAGAAACACCGCGACACCGTGGTGATCATCGGGGTCCACTCGCCGAAGTTCGTGCACGAGGCCGAGCACCAGGCCGTGGTGGACGCCGTCGAGCGCTACGAGGTGCACCACCCCGTCCTCGACGACCCCGAGCTCGCCACCTGGAAGCAGTACGCCGTACGCGCCTGGCCGACGCTCGTCGTGGTGGACCCGGAGGGGTACGTCGTCGCCCAGCACGCCGGCGAGGGGCACGCGCACGCCATCGAGAAGCTGGTCGAGGAGCTGGAGGCCGAGCACGGCGCCAAGGGCACGCTCCGGCGCGGGGACGGCCCTTACGTGGCCCCCGAGCCGGTCGCCACGCACCTGCGCTTCCCGGGCAAGGCGCTCGCCCTGCCGGACGGCGGTTTCCTGGTCTCCGACACGACCCGTCACCGCCTTGTCGAACTGGAGGCGGACGGTGAGACCGTGCGCGGCCACTTCGGTACGGGTGAGCGTGGATTCGCGGACGGCGGAGCCGGTCAGGCCCGGTTCAGCGAGCCGCAGGGGCTCGCCTTCCTGCCCGACGGCCGGGTCGCCGTCGCCGACACGGTCAACCACGCGATCAGGGCCCTCGACCTCGCCACGGGGGTGACCAGCACCCTCGCCGGGACCGGCCGCCAGTGGTGGCAGGGCTCGGCCACCAGCGGTCCGGCCACCGAGGTGGACCTGTCGTCGCCGTGGGACATCGCCTGGTTCGGCGACCGGCTGTGGATCGCCATGGCCGGGGTCCACCAGCTGTGGACCTACGACCCGGAGCAGGGCACGGTGCGGGTCGCCGCGGGGACGACCAACGAGGGGCTCGTCGACGGGCCCGGGGACGAGGCTTGGTTCGCGCAGCCGTCCGGCCTCTCCGCGGCCGGGGACCGGCTCTGGGTGGCCGACTCGGAGACCTCCGCGCTGCGCTACGTGGACCTGGAAGGCGGCGTCCACACCGCCGTCGGGACCGGCCTCTTCGACTTCGGCCACCGCGACGGCCCGGCCGCCCAGGCGCTCTTCCAGCACCCGCTGGGCGTCACGGCCCTCCCGGACGGCTCGGTCGCCGTCAGCGACACGTACAACCACGCGCTGCGGAGGTACGACCCGGAGAGCGGCGAGGTCACCACGCTGGCCACCGATCTCCGGGAGCCGAGCGACGCGGTGCTCGTGGAGGGCGATCTGGTCGTCGTCGAGTCCGCACGGCACCGGCTGACCCGGCTTCGGCTCCCCGAAGAGGCTGTGCGCGTGGCCGACACGGCCCACCGCACGCAGCGGGCGGCCACCGAGATCGCTCCGGGCACGCTGCGGCTCGACGTGGTCTTCCAGGCCCCCGCCGGGCAGAAGCTGGACACCCGCTACGGCCCCTCGACCCGCCTGCTGGTCTCGTCGACCCCGCCGGAACTGCTGGCCGAGGGCGCGGGGCAGGGTACGGACCTGAGCCGTGACCTGGTCCTGGCGGACGGCCACGGCGAGGGCGTCCTGCACGTGTCCGCGATGGCGGCGTCCTGCGACGACGACCCGGAGAACGAGTACCCGGCCTGTCACGTGCACCAGCAGGACTGGGGCGTGCCGGTCAGTGTCACCGCCGGTGGCGCGTCCAGGCTCCCGCTGGTGCTGGCCGGGATGGACGAGCAGGCCTGAGCCCGTGGCGTTCCGGGGCGGCGTGTGCCGCCCCGGACGGTCACTGGTAGCGGCGCTCGTCCTCCGCCACCACCGTGGTGGTGGGCGGGACGACCATGCGCCGGCGGCGCGCGATGCTCACGTAGACGAAGACCCCGACGAGGCCGACGAGCATCATGATCCAGCCGACCAGGTCGACGTTGACGGTGTCCATCTCCCAGTCGGTGGCGAACGCCAGAATCGCCCCGGCACCGATCAGGAGAATGCATCCTCCGAGTCCCATGATTTCCGCCTCCTCGACGGCCCGGTGACTCCGGGCCGGTGTACGAGTCGCGTACCCGGTGAGGCAACAACCATGTCCATGAGGACGGTTGGGGCGGTGAGTTCAGCCCGCCATGAACGCGGCGAGGGCGTTGGCCAGGAGGTACGGGTCGTCGGCGCCGCAGAGTTCGCGCGCGCTGTGCATCGACAGGATCGCCACACCGACGTCGACGGTCTGGATGCCGTGCCGGGCCGCGGTGATCGGGCCGATGGTCGTCCCGCACGGCATCGCGTTGTTGGAGACGAACGTCTGCCAGGGCACGCCCGCCTTCTCGCAGGCCGCGGCGAACAGCGCCCGGCCGCCGCCGTCGGTCGCGTACCGCATGTTGACGTTGACCTTGAGGATCGGCCCGCCGTTGGCCACCGGGTGGTGCGTCGGGTCGTGCTTCTCCGCGTAGTTCGGGTGGACCGAGTGGCCTGTGTCCGAGGAGAGGCAGACGGTCCCGGCGAAGGCTCGCGCGCGGTCCTCGTACGTGCCGCCGCGGGCGAACACGGACCGCTCCAGGACCGTGCCGAGCAGGGGGCCGTCGGCGCCGGTGTCGGACTGCGAGCCGTTCTCCTCGTGGTCGAAGGCGGCGAGCACGGGGATGTACGGGACCTGGTCGTCCGGCTGCCCGGCCACGGCGGTCAGAGCGGCCGTCGCGGCGTGCACCGAGAGCAGGTTGTCCATACGCGGACCGGCGAGCAGCTCACGGTCGCGGCCCAGATAGGCGGGCGGCTCGACGGGGTGCGGCATGAGGTCCCAGCCGGTCACGTCCTCGGGGTCGACGCCCGCCTCCTCGGCGACGAAGCGGATGAGGTCGCCCTCCTGGACCTCGCCCAGGCCCCAGATCGGCTGCATGTGCCGCTGCCGGTCGAGCTTGAGGCCTTCGGGGTTGGCGGACCGGTCCAGGTGCACGGCCAGCTGGGGTACCCGCAGCAGGGGCCGGTCGATGTCGACCAGCCGGTGCGTGCCGTCGCG
Source organism: Streptomyces sp. NPDC006516 (assembly GCF_040611875.1). NCBI lineage: Bacteria > Bacillati > Actinomycetota > Actinomycetes > Kitasatosporales > Streptomycetaceae > Streptomyces > Streptomyces sp. NPDC006516. Next base: position 156,088 of record NZ_JBEXPD010000015.1, on the reverse strand, counting down.
CAGCGAGAGCCGCCCGGCCAGCCCGAGATCGCGGTCGAGCCAGGTGTTGAGGAGCGTGCCTCCGTAGATCTCGACGGCGACCTGGCGCCAGCCGTACGCCCCCGTGTCCGGAAGGGGCTTGACGCGCAGGTTGGGGGAATCGGTGTGAGCCCCCACGATCCGGAACGGCGTGTGGGCCGAGGCGCCCTCCGGCACGTACCAGGCGACGATCGCGCCGCCGCGCAGGACGTACTTCCCGCCCGTGGAGCCGTCCCACGCGTCCGTCTCCTCGACCTGGCGGAAACCAGCCTTCTCCAGACGCGCGGCGGCGGTGGCCACAGCGTGGTAGGGGGAGGGGGAGGCCATCAGGAAGGCCATCAGATCGTCGGTGTGCCCGCGGTCGAAGCGGAGGGGAGAGCTCATGTTCTTCACTTTAACGACGGCGGACGGGGACGCCTCACCACGGACGGCGGCCGCCGTCCGGGGGTGTCCGGAAAGCAGCCCTGGCCTGTGCCGAAGGAGGCCCGGCGTACGACGACGCCGCCGCCCGGAGAGGCCCGGGCGGCGGCGTCGGGGGCGGGCGCTGCTAGAACGCGGCCTCGTCCAGCTCCATCAGCGAGTTGTCGACGGTCTCGGCGAGCGCGCGCTCGGTGGAGACGCCCGGCAGGATGTTCGCGGCGAAGAACTTCGCAGCGGCGATCTTGCCCTGGTAGAACGCCGCGTCCTTCGCGGAGGCGTTGCGCAGCTTCTCGGAGGCCACGGCTGCGCCCTTGAGGAGCAGGTAGCCCACGACGACGTCGCCGGAGGCCATCAGCAGGCGGGTGGTGTTGAGGCCCACCTTGTAGATGTTCTTGACGTCCTCGCCGGTCGCGGTGAGGTCGGTGATCATCGTGCCGACGATCGCCTCGAGGTCCACGGCGGCCTTGGCGAGGTTGTCCAGCGCACCGGCCAGCTCCTCGTTGCCCTGGGCGCCCGCGAGGAACTTCTTGATCTCCTCGGAGAGGGCGTTGAGCGAGGCGCCCTGGTCGCGGACGATCTTCCGGAAGAAGAAGTCCTGGCCCTGGATCGCCGTCGTGCCCTCGTACAGGGTGTCGATCTTGGCGTCACGGATGTACTGCTCGACCGGGTACTCCTGGAGGTACCCGGAGCCACCGAAGGTCTGGAGCGACTGGGCGAGCTGCTCGTAGGACTTCTCGGAGCCGTAGCCCTTCACGATCGGCAGCAGCAGGTCGTTGAGGCCGTTGAGCGCCTTGGCGTCCTCGCCGGCCGCCTCCTTGACCTGGATCGCGTCCTGGACGGAGGCGGTGTACAGCACGAGGGAGCGCATGCCCTCGGCGTACGCCTTCTGCGTCATGAGCGAGCGGCGCACGTCGGGGTGGTGCGTGATGGTGACCTTGGGGGCCGTCTTGTCCATGAACTGCGACAGGTCGGTGCCCTGGACGCGCTCCTTGGCGTACTCCAGCGCGTTGAGGTAGCCCGTGGACAGCGTCGCGATGGCCTTCGTGCCGACCATCATGCGCGCGAACTCGATGATGCGGAACATCTGGCGGATGCCGTCGTGCTTGTCGCCGATCAGCCAGCCCTTGGCGGGGTGCTGGTCGCCGAAGGTCATCTCGCAGGTGTTGGACGCCTTGAGGCCCATCTTGTGCTCGACGTTCGTCGCGTACACGCCGTTGCGCGCACCGAGCTCGCCGGTGGTCCAGTCGAAGTGGAACTTCGGGACCATGAAGAGGGAGAGGCCCTTGGTGCCGGGGCCGGCACCCTCGGGACGCGCCAGCACGTAGTGGATGATGTTCTCGGACATGTCGTGCTCGCCCGAGGTGATGAAGCGCTTCACACCCTCGATGTGCCAGGAGCCGTCCTCCTGCTCGACCGCCTTCGTGCGGCCGGCGCCCACGTCCGAGCCGGCGTCCGGCTCGGTCAGCACCATCGTCGAGCCCCACTGCTTCTCGACGGCGATCTCGGCGATCTTCTTCTGCGCGTCGTTGCCCTCGTCGAAGAGGATGCCGGCGAACGCGGGGCCGGAGCTGTACATCCAGACCGCCGGGTTGGCGCCGAGCAGCAGCTCCGCGTAGCCCCAGATCAGGGAGCGCGGGGAGGTCGTGCCGCCGATCTCCTCGGGCAGGCCCAGGCGCCAGTACTCCGAGTCCATGAAGGCCTGGTAGGACTTCTTGAAGGACGCGGGGACCGGCGCGGTGTTCGTCTCGGGGTCGAAGACCGGCGGGTTGCGGTCGGCGTCGGCGTACGAATCGGCGAGCTCGTTCTCCGCGAGGCGGGTCACCTCGTCCAGGATGCTCTTCGCGGTGTCGACGTCCATCTCCGCGAACGGGCCCGTGCCGTACAGCTTGTCGCGCCCGAGCACCTCGAAGAGGTTGAACTCGATGTCGCGGAGATTCGACTTGTAGTGCCCCATGGGAAGGCTCCGTAATCAATAGCAGTGGCGCGCAGCGCCCCGTGGAGGAGTGAGGTTCGGGCGACGGACGGCCTGGCGTGGGTATACCACCTGACCCCTACGATGATGCTACCCGCCAGTAATAAGACGCAACCCCTCGAGGCACAGATGTGTCCGATTACTCTTTGCGGCATGTATGGCTACGACCAGAACCCAGGCGCACAGCAGCAGATGGGCGGCGGCTACGGCGAGCAGCCGTTGTACCCCGAGCCCTCGCCGCCGTCCCTGGCCGACGCGGTACGGGCCTTCACGACCGGTTCGCTGTCCGCGGAGGACTTCCAGCAGATCTTCGCCACGGCCAAGGTCTACTGCCCGCGTGGCGACAACCCGGGATTCCTGGCGCTGCACAACACGCAGCAGCCGGTGATCCCCATGTTCACCACGCTCAAGGAGCTGCGGAGCTATGCGGGCAAGGAGTCCAAGTACTTCGTGATCACCGGGGCCGAGGTGATCGACCTCCTGCCGACGGGCTACGGCTTCGTCCTGGACATGGAGGGTGATCACCGCATGGTCTTCGACGCCAAGGCGGTCGAGCAGATGGTGGACTTCGCGATGCGCCGCATGTACGGCTGAGACGCCTCCCCCGCCAGGGCACTCCGAGGGCCCGCACCGATCCCGGTGCGGGCCCTCGGCGCTGTCCCGGTGCGGGCGGGAATGGATGCGGCCTTGCAAGATGTTCACCGTTCAACTAAATTGGGATCAGAAGACTCCCGGAGGTGGCTCCCATGCCCGCAGTGACCGTCGAAAACCCGCTGACCCTGCCCAAGGTCGCGGCCCCGGCCGACGCACAGGCACGTCCCGTGCTCACCGTCACGACCGCGCCCAGCGGTTTCGAGGGCGAGGGATTCCCTGTGCGGCGCGCCTTCGCCGGGATCAACTACCGGCACCTCGACCCGTTCATCATGATGGACCAGATGGGTGAGGTGGAGTACGCGGCGGGCGAGCCGAAGGGGACCCCCTGGCACCCGCACCGCGGCTTCGAGACCGTCACGTACATCATCGACGGCAGCTTCATCCACCAGGACAGCCACGGCGGCGGCGGTGCCATCGAGAACGGCGACACCCAGTGGATGACGGCCGGCTCCGGCCTGCTGCACATCGAGACGCCGCCGGAGGCCCTCGTCATGTCCGGAGGCCTCTTCCACGGCCTCCAGCTCTGGGTGAACCTGCCCAGGGCGGACAAGATGATGGCCCCCCGCTACCAGGACATCCGAGGCGGACAGGTCCAGCTGCTCACCTCCCCCGACGGCGGCGCGCTGCTGCGCGTCATCGCCGGTGACCTGGACGGGCACGAGGGCCCGGGCATCACGCACACCCCGATCACCATGGTCCACGCGACGATCCGGCCGGGTGCCGAGGTGACGCTCCCCTGGCGTGAGGACTTCAACGGCCTCGCGTACGTCCTCGCCGGGCGCGGCAGTGTCGGCGAGGGGCGGCGCCCCGTCCACACCGGCCAGACCGCGGTCTTCGGCAAGGGGTCCTCGCTGACCGTCCGCGCCGACGAGACGCAGGACGGCAACACCCCGGACCTGGAGGTCGTGCTGCTCGGCGGACGTCCGATCCGTGAGCCGATGGCGCACTACGGGCCGTTCGTCATGAACACCCAGGACGAGCTCAAGCAGGCCTTCGAGGACTTCCAGGCCGGCCGTCTCGGCAAGGTCCCCGCCGTCCACGGCATGTGACCGGACCCTGGGGGCGTACGGGTGACGGACCGTCACCCGTACGCCCGTGCGGGAAGGACACCGGTCCTTGCCCGTGATCGGGTGGGAGAGTGCCTACCCGCAAGCCCCTCCTGCCCGATGTCGCGCGGCGGACGGCCGCCTGGTGCGGCGTTCTGCTCCTCGTGGCGGGTGTCGCGGCGGTGGCCATCTGGCTGTGCGTCGCGCTCAAGACCGCGGTCACGCCGGTTCTGCTGGCGCTGCTGGGGACGGCACTGCTCGGGCCCGTGCACCGCTGGCTGACCGCGCGGAAGGTGAACAGGTCGGTCGCGGCCGGCCTCACCTGCGCCCTGCTCGTCGCTGTGGGCGGGGGCGCCGGGTACATCGTCGTCACCGCCCTCGTCGACACGGGCGACCAGATCGTGGCCTCGCTGAAGGACACCGCGCAGTGGGTCGTCGACCACTTCGAGATCGAGGGCGTCGCGAATGTCGACGACCTGGCGGACAACGCGAAGGGCCTGATCGAGAAGTTCGGCGCGAGCGCGGCGGGCGGGCTGCTCACGGGGATCAGCCTGATCGGCTCACTGGTGACCACGGGCGTCCTCGCCCTGCTGCTGACCTTCTTCTTCCTGCGCGACTCCGACCGCGCGGTGAGCCTCGCCCACACCATCGCCCCGCGTGGCACGGGAGATCTCGTGGAGGCCATGGGGCGCAGGGCCTTCGAGGCAGTCGAGGGCTTCATGCGCGGCACCACCTTCATCGCCCTGATCGACGCGCTGTGCATCACGGTGGGGCTGCTGATCCTGCGGGTGCCGGGGGCGGTGGGGCTGGGGGCGCTGGTCTTCGTCGGCGCCTACATCCCGTATCTCGGGGCCTTCATCTCCGGGGCGGTCGCCGTGCTGGTCGCGCTCGCCGACCGGGGCTTCGTGATCGCGCTCTGGGCGGTGGGCGTGGTGCTCGCCGTGCAGGTGCTGGAGGGGCACGTGCTCCAGCCCGTCATCCAGAGCCGTACGGTGCAGATGCACCCAGCCATGATCATGATCGCGCTGACCGCGGGAGCGAGCGTCGCCGGGCTGATGGGCATGCTGCTCGCGGTGCCGGTGTGCGCCGCGGCGTTCGGAGTGATCGGCGAACTGCGCAAGGGGTACGAGGCGGAGCACGACGGGGTGCCCGAGGGGTCTTGAAGCGGAGCCGGGGGCCCGAGGGATCAGGAGCCGTCGGCCACGCGAGGCTCAGGAGCCGTCGGCCACCCGGCGGTCAGGAGACCCCGGCCGCCGCGAACTCCGCGGGCTCGGCCGACTCGTACAGCTCGAACCAGATCGACTTCCCCTCGCCCCGTGGGTCGACCCCCCAGGCGTCGGCGAGCATCTCCATAAGCACCAGACCCCGGCCGCTGGACGCCATCTCGCCAGGCCGCCGCTTGTGCGGCAGTTCGTCGCTCGTGTCGGCCACCTCGACGCGGAGCCGTCGCTCGCCGCGCTCGCCCCTCACCTCCGCCACGAGCAGCGCGTCGCCGTCCGTGTGGACCAGTACGTTCGTGGCCATCTCGGAGACCATCAGCTCAGCGGAGTCGATCTGCTCCGAGTCCGCCCAGTCGTGCAGCAGCTCCCGGAGCTGCTGCCTGGCCGCGGCGACCCGCTCGGGCTCCGCCTGGGCGATGGTCATGGCCGAGCGCCGGCCCGGGCTCCTGCGGGTACGTGCGCCGTCGCGGCGCAGCACCAGGACCGCGATGTCGTCCTCACGGCGATCCACCAGCGGCCCCGTCGTGTAGTGCGAGCCCGGACCGTGCACGGCCTGGACCAGGGCGTCGGCGAGCCTCTCCAGGTCCGCGACCGGCTCTTCGAGGACCGGTCGCAGCCTCGTCCAGCCGGTGGCCATGTCGTGGCCGCCGGTCTCGATGAGCCCGTCCGTGCACAGCATGATCGTTTCGCCTGGTCCGAGCACGACCCGGGTCGTCGGGTAGTCGGCGTCCTTGTCGATGCCCAGCGGCAGCCCGCCCGCCGTCTGCCGGATCACGGCGGTGCCGTCCACGCTGATGACCACCGGGTCGGGGTGGCCCGCCCGTGCGATGTCGAGGGTGCCGGTCTCCGGGTCGGCCTCCGCGTACAGGCAGGTGGCGAACCGCATCGCGTCGGACGCGTCCTCCCCGTCGGCGAGACCGTAGGCGTCGGTGAGCCCGGACAGGAACCGCGAGGCCCGGGAGAGCACCGCGTCGGGGCGGTGCCCCTCGGTGGCGTAGGCCCGCAGGGCGATCCTCAGCTGGCCCATCAGGCCCGCTGCCCGAACGTCGTGGCCCTGTACGTCACCGATCACGAGGGCGATACGGCCGTTGGGGAGCGGGATCATGTCGTACCAGTCACCGCCGACCTGGAGGCCGCCGCCCGTGGGGATGTAGCGCGCCGCCACCGTCAGGCCGGGCACGCCGGGGCCGAGCGAGGGCATCATCGCCTTCTGCAGGCCCAGCGACAGCTCGCGCTCGGTCTCCGCGGCCCCGGCGCGGGTCAGTGCCTGCGCCAGCATCCGCGCGACCGTCGTCAGCACGGAGCGCTCGTCGGGGGAGAAGGCCACGCTGTGCCGGAAGCCGGCCATCCAGGCGCCCATGGTGCGCCCCGAGGAGATCAGGGGCAGGAAGGCCCAGGACTGGCGGCCGAAGCCCTCGGCGAGGGGCCAGGTGGTCGGGAAGCGTTTCCGGTACTCCTCGGGCGACGAGAGGTAGATCGCCTGGCCGGTCCGCGCGACCTCGGCCGCCGGATAGTCGGTCTCCAGCAGCATGTCGGTGAACGGTTCCTCGTCGCCGGCGTTGTGTCCGTGGTGCCCGATGACCGTCAGCCGGTCCCCCGCCACCCCGAAGAGGGCGAGCCCGTCCGGGGAGAACCCGGGCATGGAGAGCGACCCCGCGACCCGCAGTACCTCCTCCGTGGACCCCGCCTCGGCCAGCGCCCGGCCCGCGTCCAGCAGGAAGGCCTCGCGCGAGCGGCGCCAGTCACCGGTGAGGGGTGTGGAGGCCGAGCCCGCCGAGGGCTCCGCGACCTCCTGGAGGGTGCCCATCAGTACGTACACATGGCGGCCGGGTGACTTGACCGGGACCGGCTTCGAGCGGCTGCGCACCGTCCGGAGGACCTCGCCGTTCTCGTCCAGGATCCGCATCCTCGCCTCGGCCACGGTGTCCTCGGCGATCGCGAAGTTGACCACGCCGTCGATCTCGTTCCAGTCGGCGGGGTGGAAGCGGGGGCGCACCTCGTCGCCGGGGCGGACCGTGGGCTCGGGGGGCAGTCCGAGCAGCCGGGCCGCCTCGGCGTCGAGCGTGACCGTCCCCGCCGAGCTGTCCCAGCTCCACAGACCGGTCCCGATCGCAGCCAGGATCTCCTCGGTGCGCATTGCCCCACTTTAGGAAGATGTTCTCCATCGTCGCCACCGAGGGACGGCCGCCCGGAAGCACCCGGCGGGGCCCGTGCGGGCGTCCCGGGCGGGTGCGCGGCGTCAATGGCAATGAAGTGGTGCCCCTACGGGCGGTAGCCTGGGGTGTCAATCCACCCCGACCGCGAAGACTGGATGAACGACGATGCATCGGTACAGGTCCCACACCTGCGGCGAGCTCCGCGCCTCTGACGTCGGTACCGACGTCCGGCTGAGCGGCTGGCTGCACAATCGCCGAGACCTGGGCGGCATCCTCTTCATCGATCTGCGCGACCACTACGGTCTGGTGCAGCTCGTCGCGCGCCCCGGCACCCCCGGGAACGACGCCCTGGCGAAGCTGACCAAGGAGACCGTCGTCCGCATCGACGGCAAGGTCTCCGCGCGTGGCGCCGACAACGTCAACCCGGAGCTCCCGACGGGTGAGATCGAGATCGAGGTCACCGAGGTCGAGGTGCTGGGCGAGGCCGCCCCGCTGCCCTTCACGATCAACGCCGAGGACGGGGTCAACGAGGAGCGGCGCCTGGAGTACCGCTTCCTCGACCTGCGCCGCGAGCGCATGCACCGCAACATCATGCTGCGTTCGTCCGTGATCGCGTCCATCCGCTCCAAGATGGTGGCTCTCGGCTTCAACGAGATGGCGACCCCGATCCTCGCCGCGACCTCCCCCGAGGGCGCCCGCGACTTCGTCGTCCCGTCCCGCCTGAACCCGGGCAAGTTCTACGCCCTTCCGCAGGCGCCGCAGCAGTTCAAGCAGCTGCTGATGATCTCCGGCTTCGACCGCTACTTCCAGATCGCGCCCTGCTTCCGCGACGAGGACGCACGCGCCGACCGGTCACCCGGCGAGTTCTACCAGCTCGACGTCGAGATGTCGTTCGTCGAGCAGGAGGACGTCTTCCAGCCGATCGAGAAGCTGATGACCGAGCTCTTCACCGAGTTCGGCAACGGCCGCGAGGTCACCTCGCCCTTCCCGCGCATCCCGTTCCGCGAGTCGATGCTGAAGTACGGCAACGACAAGCCGGACCTCCGGGCCAAGCTGGAGCTCGTCGACATCTCGGACGTCTTCGCCGACTCGGGGTTCAAGGCGTTCGCCGGCAAGCACGTCCGCGCCCTGCCGGTGCCGGACACCGCCGGCCAGTCCCGGAAGTTCTTCGACGGCCTGGGTGAGTACGCCGTCGAGCACGGCGCCAAGGGCCTCGCCTGGGTCCGCGTGGGCGAGGACGGGACGCTGGCCGGACCGATCGCGAAGTTCCTCACCGAGACGGACGTCAAGACGCTCACCGAGCGGCTGTCCCTCGTCCCCGGCCACGCGGTCTTCTTCGGCGCGGGTGAGTTCGACGAGGTCTCGAAGATCATGTCCGCGGTCCGCGTCGAGGCCGCGAAGCGCGCCGGCCACTTCGAGGAAGGCGTCTTCCGGTTCTGCTGGATCGTCGACTTCCCGATGTACGAGAAGGACGAGGACACCGGAAAGATCGACTTCTCGCACAACCCGTTCTCCATGCCCCAGGGCGGCATGAAGGACCTGGAGGAGAAGGACCCGCTCGACATCCTCGCGTGGCAGTACGACATCGTCTGCAACGGCATCGAGCTGTCCTCCGGCGCCATCCGTAACCACGAGCCCGAGGTCATGCTGAAGGCCTTCGCGATCGCCGGTTACGAGGCGGAGACGGTCGAGCGGGAGTTCGCCGGCATGCTGCGCGCGTTCCGTCTCGGTGCCCCGCCGCACGGTGGCATCGCCCCGGGCGTCGACCGCATCGTGATGCTGCTCGCCGACGAGCCCAACATCCGCGAGACGATCGCCTTCCCGCTCAACGGCAACGCCCAGGACCTGATGATGGGGGCCCCGAGCGAGCTGGACGAGACCCGCCTGCGTGAGCTGAACATCCAGCTGCGCAAGCCCGTCGCGGCGGCGAAGGAGAAGGCGGAGGCCAAGGACTCGGTCGCGAGGGACACCGGCGCCAAGTAGGCGTCAGCGGTTCCGCTTCTGTTCCACGTGAAACAGCCCCCGGTCGCCCGGGGGCTGTTTCCGTAGGTGCTGCCGGTCTGCACCGGAGTCGCACAGGAACACACAGGCGGGCGCCGGACCCTCTGCGCGCGTACGGGGGACAGGCAGAAGTTTCCGGACTCCGGGTACACGGAGCGGGTACATCCGGATGGCCCCGGTTCGGGTTCGGCGTCGCCGGGCCCGGCAAAGACTGGCACCGGAAGCGCCCGTCGTCCCGTCACCGAGGAGCCCCGCACCGTGACCGCCCCGCGTCGCCCCTACGTCATGCTCGTCACCCTGTTCCTGCTGGTCATCGGCTGTTCCGCCGGGGCCGTGCAGACCGCCTCCACGACCCGCGGCGCGGCCGGCCCCGGGTCCCCGGCCGCGTCGCCCTTTCCGGTGGAACCCGCCGTCCCTCCCGCGGAGATCCCCGGACTCGGCCCGCAGACCCGCGGGCAGATCCCCGCCTCCGCACGGCAGGCGGTCGTGGTGACCGGCCAGGGCCGTGACTCCAACCGCTCCACCGTCGTGATCTACAGCCGCGAGGACTCCGCCCGCGGCTGGAGACCCGGGGCGGGACCCTGGCCGGCCCACAACGGTATGGAGGGCTGGACCGACCACCACCTGGCGAACGACCTGCGGTCACCCGTCGGGGTCTTCGGACTGACCGACGCCGGAGGGCTGCTGCCCGACCCCGGGTCGCTGCTCCCGTACGACCAGGAGTCCCGGTTCGCGGTGAGTGGTGAGGGCTTCCTCGGGGAGCCGCTGGAGGGATCCTTCGACCACGTCGTCGCCATCAACTACAACCGCACCCCGGGCACGAGCCCGCTGGACCGCACCCGGCCGCTCGGCGAGGAAAGGGGCGGAGGTATCTGGATCCATGTGGACCACGACGGCCCCACGCAGGCCTGCGTATCGGTGACCGAGGACCGGATGGTGGAACTGCTGCGCACTCTCGATCCCGCGAAGTACCCCGTGATCGTGATGGGGGACGCCGCATCGCTGGCCCGGTGAGAAGCACAGCGCGACGTGATCCGTCCGGGCGCCGGTGGCGGCGCCGGGCCGCAAACCCTGCGGTACGAACGGGTACAGCGAAGGAGCCCGGCCCCCGATGCGCTCGGGGGCCGGGCTCCTTCGTCGTGCACACCGCCTACGCGGGCTTCTCCTCCAGGCGCGGGAACAGCACCGCGCCCTTCGTCACCGTCGCGCCGACCGGGAGCAGGCCCCAGTCGCCCGCGTCCTGCACCCGCTGGTCGGCAAGGGCGCCCAGCGACGCCTCGGCGCCCAGGGAGTCCCACAGCTTCTGCGAGGTGTCCGGCATCACGGAGTTCAGCAGGACCGCGACACCGCGCAGCGACTCGGCCGCCGTGTACAGGATGGTCGCGAGCCGGGCCTGGCCCTCCGGCGACTCGTCCTTGGCGACCTTCCACGGCTCCTGCTCCGTGATGTAGCCGTTGACCTGCTTCACGAAGTCGAAGATCGCCAGGATGCCGCCCTGGAAGTCCAGCTCCTCGCCGATCTTCGCGTCGGCCGTGGCCACCGCCTTCGCCAGACCCTCCTGGACCGCGCGCTCCGCGTCACCGGCGGCCGTGGCCTCCGGGAGCGCGCCGCCGAAGTACTTGCCGACCATGGCCGCGACGCGCGAGGCGAGGTTGCCGTAGTCGTTGGCGAGCTCGGAGGTGTAGCGGGCGGTGAAGTCCTCCCAGGAGAACGAGCCGTCGCTGCCGAACGCGATGGCGCGCAGGAAGTACCAGCGGTAGGCGTCCACGCCGAAGTGCGAGGTCAGGTCCTGCGGCTTGATGCCCGTCAGGTTCGACTTGGACATCTTCTCGCCGCCGACCATCAGCCAGCCGTTCGCCGCGACCTTGCCGGGCAGCGGCAGGCCCTGCGCCATCAGCATGGCCGGCCAGATCACCGCGTGGAAGCGCAGGATGTCCTTGCCGACCAGGTGGACGTTCGCCGGGAAGGTGCCGTCGAACTTCTCCTGGTTGGCGCCGTAGCCGACCGCGGTCGCGTAGTTGAGCAGCGCGTCGACCCACACGTAGATGACGTGCTTCTCGTCCCACGGCACGGGGACGCCCCAGTCGAAGGTGGAGCGCGAGATCGACAGGTCCTGCAGGCCCTGGGTGACGAAGTTGACGACCTCGTTGCGGGCCGACTCCGGCTGGATGAAGCCGGGGTTGGCCGCGTAGAACTCGAGCAGCTTCGGGCCGTACTCGCTCAGCTTGAAGAAGTAGTTCTCCTCCTTGAGGAGTTCCACCGGCTTCTTGTGGATCGGGCAGAGCTTCGTGCCGTCCTCGGCCTCGATCAGGTCACCGGGGAGTTTGTACTCCTCGCAGCCCACGCAGTACGGGCCTTCGTACCCGCCCTTGTAGATCTGCTCCTTGTCGTACAGGTCCTGCACGAACTCCTGCACACGGTCCGTGTGCCGCTTCTCCGTCGTCCGGATGAAGTCGTCGTTCGCGATGTTCAGGTGCTCCCAGAGGGGCTTCCAGGCCTCCTCGACGAGCTTGTCGCACCAGGCCTGGGGAGTGACGTTGTTCGCCTCGGCCGTGCGCATGATCTTCTGACCGTGCTCGTCCGTGCCGGTGAGGTACCACACCTTCTCGCCGCGCTGGCGGTGCCAGCGCGTGAGCACGTCGCCTGCGACGGTCGTGTAGGCGTGGCCCAGGTGAGGAGCGTCGTTGACGTAGTAAATGGGGGTCGAGACGTAAAACGCCGTCGCCCCCTGCTTCTCGGATCCAGTGGCCGCCATGGTCGAAATCCTAACGGCCCGTGGGAGATCCACTCACATCGATAACGGCCGCCCCGCCCGTGGAGAGCTTTGCGGAACATCCCTACCCGTACCAAAGACGTGTCCTGGGAGGAGTGGGCACGCGTGAGCAAGCTCCGCGCCAAGCTGGGTGAGCCCGCCCCGATCCGTACGGCGCGGGGCGTCGGTTACGCCCTGTGAGCCGGCTGCTGAGGCTCGTGTGCGCCCGCTGCCCGCCCGGGGCCGCCTCGGTCCGCCGACGGTCTACGACGTCACCGACGACGTGAGTGACGCCGTGAGCCGGGAACCCCTGTACTGGTCGGCCGCGCCGCCCTGCTCGTCATGCGGCCCGTCGATCGTGCGGTCCATCGCGTCGGCTCACGGCGGCACGGCCACGGCGGAACCCCGCCGGGGGCGGGCTCGCCGTGACCGTACGGCTGCCGGTCGCTCAGTCCTGCGTGAGGGCTCCTCGGGCGGCGGCCCACGCGGGCAGTCCGGCGAGGACCTCCCGGTAGAACGTCGCGTCGGGCACCTCGCGTGGGGCGGGGCCGGCGTGGAAGAAGCCGGCGTTCGCCGTGTCCAGCCTGCGGAGGAAGTCGAAGCCCTTCGCGTCCTCGTCGCCGAACGCGACGAACTGGAAGAACAGCGGCAGCCGCGCCGCGTCCGCGAGGGCCTGCTTGGCCGCCACCTTCGCGTCAGGAGCGCCGTCCGTCTGGAAGATCACCAGAGCCGGGCCGGTGGCACCGGACTTCTCGTAGTGCGTCACGACCTCCTCGACGGCCCGGTGGTAGTTCGTACGGCCCAGGCGGCCGAGGCCGGCGTGCAGCTCGTCGATCCTGCCCTCGTGCGCGGTGAGGTCGATCGCCCCGGTGCCGTCGATGTCGGTCGAGAAGAAGACGACGGGCACGGTGGCGTCCGCGTCCAGGTGGGCCGCGAGCGCGAGGGTGCGGTCACCCAGGTGCTGGGCGCTGCCGTCCTTGTAGAACGGCCGCATGGAACCGGAGCGGTCGAGCACCAGGTAGACGTCGGCCCGCAGACCCGTCAGTCCGTGCGCCTTGAGCGCGGCCTGAGCGGCCTTGTACGGGGTGACGAGCTCGGGGGCGGCGGCCTTCACGCGGGCGAGGGCGACGGCGGGCTTGCCGACGGGGACGTCAGCGGAATCGGCGGCGGAATCGGCGGCGGATTCGGCGGCGGATTCGGCGGCGGATTCGGCGGGGGCTCCGGTCTCCGGTGCGGGGACGGCCGTGGCGGTGGCCAGCTCGGGAGTGATCTTGATGACCGGCTCCGGGGGGACCTCGGCGACCGGCGCGACCGCGACGGGCTCGGCCTCGGCCACGGGCTCGGGGGCCGTGACGGGCTCGGCCTCCGTGACAGCCTCCGGCTCCGTGGCGACGGGCTCGGGGGCCGTGACCGGCTTTTGCTGGGCGGCGGCCTCGGGCTCGACGACCGGTGCCGGGTCGGCCTCCGGGGCGGAGTCGCCGGCGGGCTCCTCGGCGGCGACCCCGGCCTTCGGCCCGGCAGCGGACGCTGCGGCCACAGGCTTCTCGACGGCGGGCTCCGCTGCCGCGGTCTCCTCCGCAGCGGGTGCCTCGGCCGCAGGGGTCTCGACGACGGGTGCATCGACGGCCGGCGCCTCGGCGGCGGGAGCGGCAGGCTCGGCCTCGACTGCCGTGGCAGCGGCCTTCGGCTCCGGCGACACGGTGGGTGCCGCGATCTCCGCCTCCGGGTCGACGTCGTTCGCGGTCGGCGCTTGTGCGACCGGCTCGTCCTCGGCCTCCGCGACAGGCGTGACAGGCGCGTCGGAAGCCTCGGGCTCGACCGCGTCGGAAGCCTCGGGCTCGACAGGCGCGTCGGAAGCCTCCGCTTCGACAGGCGCCTCGGAGGCGGCAGGGACGACCGAGGCGTCCGAGGCCACAGGCGCGACAGGCGCGGCAGGGACGTCCGAGGCGACAGGCGCGGCAGGGGCAGCCGTGGCGTCCGTGGCGTCGGAGGTGCCCGCCTCCGTCGTCGCCCGGGTCTCCGGGTCGGTCGCCTGGGCGGGCACCTTCGGCGTGGTGGCCGGGGAAGGAGCGGCAGCCGCCTTGTCGAAGGCCGCTGCCACCAGGTCCGACGCCCGTCCGCTGTCATGCTCGGCGTCCGTGGACCGGCCGCCCGGCAAGGGGGAGGACGGTGCCGGTACCGAGGCCTTCACGGTCTCGGGCGCCGAAGTCGTGGGCTCCGCCTCCGGTTCCGTGGGCTGGGTGCGCTCGGCCTGGGGCGGGACGGTGGCCGTGGACGGCTCATCCTGCTCCGTGCGGCCGAACACCTTGCGCAGCAAGCTCCGAATGCCCATGGGCGAGGCCTTTCGCATGAGTTGGGTGCGATAAATGTCCGTACTGCGGGAATTGATCCCTGGCCAGGGCGGATACGTAAGGTTAGCGGCCGGATCCGGCCGTTCGGTGGCGCGGCCCGCCCCCGCGTCGGCCGAGCCCCGACCGGGCCCGGAGCGGGAGCAGGGAAAGGGCCTGAACAGGGCCTGGGTGAGGGGTGATCCGCCCGGCGGACAGCGGTGTCCTGGACTTCACCCTCCGTTCACCAGTAGTCCCACGTATGGCGCGTATGCGCTCCTACCGTCACGTGCGACACACAGACGGAGGGACGAAAACGTGCGCAACCTGCTGCCGCTCATCGGCTCGCACCCGGGCGGGCGTTCTGCGCTGACCTGCCGCTACCGCTGCGGTGACGCCTGCTTCCAGGACATCCCGAACACCAGCGACAACGAGTACGCCGGCGACATCATCGCCGGTGCCCTGTCACGCCGGTCGATGATGCGCGCCGCCGCCGTGGTGACCGTCGCCACGGCCGCCGGAACCGCCGCTCTCGCCGGTCCGGCGGCGCCCGGCGCCGAGGCGGCGCCGCTCGTGGGCCGCCACAACGACAGGCCGAAGCCCGGCGCGTCGGGCGCCCGTGGCCTGCGCTTCGCGGCCGTGGCTCCCAACAAGGCCGACGTGGTGACGGTCCCCGAGGGCTACGGCCAGAACGTCGTGATCCGCTGGGGCGAACCGATCCTGCGCGGAGCCCCCGCCTTCGATCCGGACAAGCAGTCCGCGAAGGCCCAGGCGGGCCAGTTCGGTTACAACAACGACTTCCTCTCCCTGCTCCCGCTGCGTGGTGAGCGGGGCCGTCAGGTGCTGGTCGCCAACCACGAGTACACGGACGAAGTCCTGATGTTCCGTGGATACGATCCGGCCGACCCGACGCGTGAGCAGGTGGAGATCGCCTGGGCCGCGCACGGGCTCTCCGTGGTCGTCGTCCAGGAGGAGAACCGCACCGGCAGGCTCAGCCCGGTCAGCCGCCACCCGCTGAACCGCCGCCTCACCGCCACCAGCGAGTTCAGGGTCACCGGCCCGGCCGCGGGCAGCCCTCTGCTGCGCACCTCGGCCGACCGCACCGGACGCAAGGTGCTCGGTACGCTCAACAACTGCGCGGGCGGTACCACCCCCTGGGGCACCACGCTGCACGGCGAGGAGAACTTCAACCAGTACTTCGCCAACGGCTCCAGCGACACCGACAAGCGCTACGGCATCGGAACGGCCGCCACGGAGCGTAAGTGGGAGCGGTTCGACAAGCGCTTCGACCTGGCGCAGGAACCCAACGAGGCGCACCGCTTCGGCTGGGTCGTCGAGCTCGATCCGTACGACCCCGACTCGACGCCGCGCAAGCGGACCGCGCTCGGCCGCTTCAAGCACGAGGCGGCGCAGCCGCGGCTGACCGCCGACGGCCGTCCCGTGGTCTACATGGGCGACGACGAACGGTTCGACTACTTCTACAAGTTCGTCTCCAGCAAGCGGATGAAGAAGGGCAACTCCCGGGCCGCCCGTGAGCACAACCTCACGCTGCTCGACGAGGGCACGCTGTACGTCGCCAAGCTGACCGGCGACTCCCCCACGGCGGAGTTCGACGGCACGGGCAAGCTCCCCGCCGACGGCGAGTTCGACGGCAGCGGCGTCTGGATCCCGCTCGCCACCGGCACCACCTCGCACGTCCCGGGCATGACGGCCGAGGAGGTCTACGTCTTCACCCGGCTGGCCGGTGACAAGGTCGGCGCCACCAAGATGGACCGTCCCGAGGACGTCGAGCCCTCCCCGCGCACCGGCCGGGTCTACGTCGCCCTCACCAACAACACCGACCGCGGCAAGGCGGGCAAGCCCGGCGCGGACGAGGCCAACCCGCGCAACGCCAACAAGCACGGCCAGATCCTGGAGCTCGCCGAGCACTGGGACGACCCGGCCGGCGACGGCTTCGCCTGGCGGCTCTTCCTCGTCGCGGGCGACCCGGAGGATCCGGCGACGTACTTCTCCGGGTTCCCGAAGGAGAAGGTCAGCCCCATCTCCTGCCCGGACAACGTCGCCTTCGACGACCACGGCAACCTGTGGATCTCCACGGACGGCAACCAGCTAGGTTCGCACGACGGGCTGTTCGGGGTCGCCACGCAGGGCGAGCGGCGCGGTGAGCTGAAGCAGTTCCTGACCGTGCCGAACGGTGCCGAGACCTGCGGCCCGCTGATCCAGGACCGCCGGGTCCTGGTCGCCGTGCAGCACCCGGGCGAGGTCGACGGTGCGTCCGTCGAGAAGCCGGCGAGCACCTGGCCTGACGGTCCCGGCAAGATCGTGCGCCCTTCGGTGGTCGCCGTGTGGCGCAAGGACGGCAGCGACATCGGCGTCTGAGACGGGAGCACGCCTGCGACAGGGGTGAGGCCGTGAGTGCTTTCGGCTCCCGGCCCCACCGCGCCGCCTCACCGGATTAGAGTCGGTCCCATGGTTTCCGGTGAGGCGCCGCAGGCGGATGGAAGTGTCCGGGTCGATGCCTGGATCTGGGCGGTCCGGCTGACGAAGACCCGGTCGCAGGCCGCTGCCGCCTGCCGGGCGGGACATGTGCGGGTCAACGGTGAGCGGGCCAAGCCCGCGCAGTCCCTGCGCGCGGGTGACGAGGTGCGGCTGCGGCACGCGGGCCGGGACCGGATCGTGGTGGTGTCCAAGATCGTGAAGAAGCGCGTGGGCCCGCCGGTCGCGGTGGAGTGCTTCGTCGACAACAGCCCGCCCCCGCCGCCGCGTGAGGCCGCGGTCCAGGTGCCGGTCCGCGACCGGGGTGCGGGGCGTCCGACCAAGCGGGACCGCCGTGAGATGGAGCGCCTCCAGGGGCGCGGTCCGAACCCGGGCTGAGCCTGATCAGACCGGGTCAGGCGGGGTCGGAGGAGGATCCGCAGCGGTCCGGTCCGGGTGAGCGGCTTCAGCTCCGGTATCCCTCCACCTCGTCGGCGGGGCGCACTTTCGCCGTCGAGGGATCCCCTCCGTATTCGGCGAGCGCACGCCGTTGCCGCAGCAGGTCCCAGCACTGGTCGAGCTGGACCTCCACCTCGTGCAGCCGCGACCGCTCCTCGGCGGAGAGGCCCAGCGACGCGGTGGGGCGCGAGCGCAGCGCCCGCTCCTCGGTGACCAGCCCGTCTATGCGCTCGAATATGTCCTGGTCGGCCATGACCCTCTCCTGCTGTGTCTCGGGTGACGGGCGCGCGTCAGACGGCGAAGACCGTCTTGCCCCGCGCCCCGCCCGCGCGGTTCTGGGTGAGTGCCTGTGGTGCCTTCTCCAGGGGGAGTTCCATGTCGACGGGGACCTCCAGCGCCCCGTCCGCCACCGCGGAGGTCAGTTCGCCGAGCAGCGCGGCCGTCGGGGCGAGGCGGAAGTCGGTCCAGGCGATGCCCGCCGGGGCCGCCACGCCCCTGGTGGTGACCGCGACCCCACCGTCCGCCAGCAGCGCGGCGTACGAGGCGAACGAGTCGGCGTCCGTGGAGACGAGGTCCACGAGCGCGTCCACCCCGCCCGGATACAGCTCCCGCACCCTCGCCTCCAGCGCGACCGGGTCGGTCGTGTCCACGGTGGCGGTGGCGCCCAGCGCCCCCATCCGCCGCCCTTCGTCGCCCCGCACGGCCGCGACGACACCTATGCCGCGTGCCGCCGCGAGCTGGGTCAGGAAACTGCCGACGCCGCCCGTGGCACCGACGACGAGCAGGCTCACCCCGCTGCGGACCGCCGAGCTCGACAGGATCTGCGCGGCGGTCGCCCCCGCGGTGGGGAGGGCCGCCGCTGTCCGGAGCGGCAGATCGCGCGGGACGAGTGCGATCGGCGAGTCCTGGGGGACGCACACGTACTCGCCGTAGGCTCCGCAGCGCCCGACGGGCGGCGCCGTCACCCTGCCGAGGACGGGGTCGCCGACCCGGAAACGGTTGTCGCCGCTGCCGACCATGTCGACCCGGCCCGCGAAGTCCGTGCCCAGCACCAGCGGGAAGACGTGCGGGGCGACTCCGTCGAGTGCTCCGTCGGCGGTCTGCCAGTCGAGAGGGTTGAGCGCCGCGTACTCGACCTTCACCCGGACCTCTCCCGCTCCGGGGTCGGGCTTGGGCAGTTCGACGAGACACGGCTCCGCACGGAAAGCGCTGACAGCGATGGCTCGCATACGGCAGACCTCTCAGTCGACCCCCTGCTCTCACGAATCCCACTCTCGCCCGGCCCACACGCCCGCGCATGTCGGGCCCGGGCCGCGTGACCGAAACCGGTCCGTGCGCCCTCGCCCCTGCGGGCGGTGCCCGCAGGCGACCACCGCCGCGCGCCGAGGGCGCCCCCCGAAGCCGGCTCGGCGGCGTTGCTGCTCACCCCACCGCCCTACCGCCGGCGGGCCGCCGTCACCCGTCCCACCAGGCCGGCGACGGCCAGGACCGCCCCCGCCAGGAGCACGATCCACACGGTCGTCCGCAGGGAGGCGGTCAGCGCGTCGTACACCGCCGCCGCCGCGCCCCGGTCGGTGCCCGGCACCTCGTCCAGCACCCGGTCGCGGCCCACGGCGACGGCGATCCTGAGCAGGGCCGCACCGAGCACCAGCCCGCCTCCCGCCACGGCCGCCGTCACGAACCCGGCCCGGAGGCCACCCCGAGCCGGCGTGAGGCCCAGCACGAGGACGAGCAGCACCACCGTCCCGACGGCCGGCCAGACGCTGCAGTGGCGCAGCCACCCGAACGAGGAGCGCAGATCGTCGGCGCGGTCGGAGGGGAGCACGGTGATCGACGTCTCCCGGACGGGGATCAGGTCGGCGAACGGCACTCCCCTGCTGGTCAGCTCCTGTTTGACCTCCTTGATCACGGGCGCCAGGTCGATGGTCACGGCCTGGCCGTCCTCGCCGTGCAGGGCGGCGGTCACGTCCTGGTGCGCCGCGCGGTTGGCGCTGTCCCAGGCGCGCCGGAAGGTCTCGGTGGCGGTGAACGACAGGGCGGCCTCGTGCAGGAACTCCTCCACGGTGTCCTGGAGCGGCCCCACGTCGATGCTCTTCATGGCCTCATCCGTGACCAGGGCCGCCACGGTCTCCCGGACGTCCTCGTCGGAGGCCAGTGGGGACACGGCGGCGAGGTAGCGGTCGGTGTCGTCCAGTTCCAGGTCGACCCACGCGGAGAGAGCGCTCACGGGCACCAGCACGGTGAGCAGCACGAGCAGTACCGCCGAGAGCGCCGCTGAGAGAGTGGTCCGCACGGGACCAGCCAATCCCGCGTGGCGGCGGCGCGCCCCGGACCGTAGGCCGTTCGAGTTGCCGAGGGCCCCGGCCGGGTGTGCGCTGGAGGGACACAGGGACGGGGGCGACGGAAGGAGCTGTGCCGTCATGGCCACACACGCAACGATGCCGACGCGCCGCCGTACGCACGCCCGCACCCCTGCCCGGCGGGAGCCCACCGCGCTCGCCTGGGCGGTGCCCGTCGTGCTCGGCGTGATCGTCGGATTCTGGGCCTTCTTCATCAACCGGGACGGAGGGGCCACGACGGCCGGGCAGATCTGGCTGGGCGTCGTCTCCGGAGTCGCCTTCGCCGTGCTCTGCTACGCGCTGCTGCGGGTCAGGTGGGCCCTGCCCCGGGAGCTGCGCGCCGCGGCCTACGGAGTGCTGGCCGGCGGCACGGTCGGATTCCTCTCCAGCCTGAACGGCAACAGCGTGCTGACGTCCGCCGTGATCGGCCTGGTGGTCGCCGCAGGGATGTTCTGCACGATGTTCTACAGCTACTACACGCGCGAGAACTGACCTACGGGCCCGATCCAGCGCACCGGCCGTACGGCCGCCGGAGCAGCACCGGCGGCCGTACGAGTCCATTTCGTGCGATACGCCCCGCGCCCGGGCGAGCCGTGTCATCGTGTCCCCGTGTCCGCCCTCGACACCGCCGACACGGCTCGACGCCGCCGACAAGGAGGGGCACATGAGCAGCGAACTGGCCATCGAGACCACGGGGCTGGTGAAGGTCTTCGGTGAGAACCGCGCGGTGGACGGCGTCGATCTCGCAGTCCCCGCCGGCACCGTCTACGGGGTCCTGGGGCCCAACGGAGCCGGTAAGACCACCACCGTGCGGATGCTCGCGACCCTGCTGCGGCCGGACGCGGGCCGGGCCAGGGTCTTCGGGCACGATGTCGTGCGGGACGCCGACGCGGTCCGCGGCAGGGTCAGTCTCACCGGCCAGTACGCCTCGGTCGACGAGGACCTGACCGGCACGGAGAACCTCGTGCTGCTGGCCCGGCTCCTCGGCCACTCCAAGCCCGCCGCCGGGGGACGGGCGGCCCAGCTGCTGGAGGCGTTCGGGCTGAGCGAGGCGGCGGGCAAGCAGGTGAAGAACTACTCCGGGGGCATGCGGCGCCGGATCGACATCGCGGCCTCCATCCTGAACACGCCGGACCTGCTCTTCCTCGACGAGCCGACGACGGGCCTCGACCCGCGCAGCCGCAATCAGGTGTGGGACATCGTGCGTGCCGTCGTGGCCCAGGGCACGACGGTCATGCTGACCACGCAGTACCTCGACGAGGCCGACCACCTGGCCTCCCGTATCGCCGTGATCGACCACGGCAAGGTGATCGCCGAGGGCACCAAGGGCGAGCTCAAGGCCTCCGTCGGCGCGGGCTCCGTCCATCTGCGCCTGCGCGATCCCGCCCAGCGACCCGAGGCCGAGCGGGTGCTGGCGCTCGTGCTGGACGCGACGGTGCAGCTGGACCACGACCCGGTGGCGCTGACCGCCGCGGTCAGCGGGCACGGAACCGAGAAGGGGGCGGCCGAGCAGGCCGCACGCGCCCTCGCCGAGCTGGCCAGGTGCGGGATCCACGTCGACAACTTCGCGCTGGGCCAGCCCAGTCTCGACGAGGTCTTCCTCGCGCTCACGGACAAGAAGGGAGCCGCGGCATGAGCACCGCGCCCGCCGGAACGCAACGGGACGACACCGAACTCACCGCGCCGGACGCCGAGACCCTCGCCTCCCTGCTGGTCGGCCAGGAGCGCCCGGCCCGGCCCAGCGCGCTCTCGGCGTCCTTCACCTTCGGGTGGCGGGCCATGCTGAAGATCAAGCACGTGCCCGAGCAGCTCTTCGACGTGACGGTCTTCCCGATCATGATGGTGCTGATGTTCACGTACCTCTTCGGTGGTGCGCTGGCCGGGTCGACCGAGGGGTACATCCAGTTCCTGCTGCCGGGCATCCTCGTCATGAGCGTCGTGATGATCACGATGTACACGGGTGTCGCGGTCAACACCGACATCGCCAAAGGCGTGTTCGACCGGTTCCGTACGCTCCCGATCTGGCGGCCGGCGCCGATGGTCGGCTATCTGCTCGGCGACGTGGTGCGCTACCTCCTGGCCTCGGTGGTGATGCTCACGGTCGGCATCGTCATCGGTTACCGGCCGGACGGGGGCGTGCTGGGGGTGCTGGCGGGTGTCGCGCTGCTGCTGGTGTTCTCGTTCGCCTTCTCCTGGATCTGGACGATGTTCGGGCTGATGCTGCGCTCCGAGAAGTCGGTGATGGGCGTCAGCATGATGGTGATCTTCCCGCTCACCTTCCTGAGCAACGTCTTCGTCGATCCCAGGACCATGCCCGGCTGGCTCCAGGTGTTCGTGAACAACAGCCCCGTCACGCATCTCGCCGCAGCGGTCCGTGAGTTGATGGCAGGGAACTGGCCCGCGACGGACATCGCCTGGTCGCTGGGCTGGTCCGCGCTGTTCGTGGTCGTGTTCGGCTCGGTGACGATGCGGCTCTACAACCGGAAGTGATGGCGCGGTCCTTCTCGTCGGCCGTCGACGCCCTCTGCCGTCGCGCCTCTCCCGGGCCGGTACCAGACTGGTGGGGGGAACGGAGTACGGCTCTGGAGGAGCCATGACGGCAACGACAAGGAACGAGACGCCGGTTGCGATGCAGACCGCCGACGCGGAGCTGCGCAAGAAGGAGATCGGCGGCGATCTGATGGTCGCCTTCATCCGGCTCGTCAAGGGCGCGGACATGGGCCCTGCGCTCAAGGGCCTTCCCGACGACATGTGCCCCTGTCCGCACTGGGGTTATGTGCTCAAGGGCCGGCTGAAGCTGCGGACCGGCGCCGACGCGGAGGCGTACGAGGTCTACGAGGAGGGCCAGGCGTTCTACTGGCCACCGGGGCACGTGCCCGAGGCGCTGGAGGACTGCGATTTCGTGGACTTCTCGCCCACGAAGGAATTCGACCGGGTGATCAGCCACATCACCTCTCAGGCCTGACGCACGGCGACACCCGCGCGTCGCGCCCGCGGGGGCACCCCACCGGCGCTCGGGCACCGTGCATCGCGCGTGCGTGGGCGCTGACGCACCGCGACACCGCATTGCCCCGCGCCTCTCCAGGCACGGGGCACGGAGCGCGGGCAGGGGCCAGATCCTTCGGCGTACGGGCCCCGCCCGGCTCAGTCGCGTACGACAGTGACCGGGCAGGTGGCGTGCTGGGTGACGTGGAGGCTGACCGAGCCCAGCAGCGTCGCCTTGAAGCCGCTGTAGCCGCGGGCCCCGACGACCAGCAGGTTCGCGCCCTTCGAGCGGTCCAGCAGGGACTGGGCGGGGTTGCCGATCACCACGATCTTCTCGACCGCCGCCGCACCCTCGGCGCCGAGGGCCTCCTCCAGGGCCTCGTTGAGGGCCACCGTGGCCACGGCCTGCGGGTCGAAGTCCTCGGGCATGCCCGGCATCATGGACGCCCAGCTGGTCGAGGGGTACTCCCAGCTGTTGACGGCCTCGACCGTGTCACCGGTCAGCTCCGCCTGGCGTACCGCCCAGCGCAGCGCCTTGACCGACGCGTCCGATCCGTCCACGCCCACGACGATCCTGCCCATGTCTGCCTCCGATGTTCGAACTTCTACGGGATGCATCGGCAACTCTAGTCAAATCGGGCATCGGGGGCTCTTTCGGGCCCCCGATGCCCACCGTCAGCCGATCCTGAGTTCCGCGAGCTGCTGCGCGAACGGAACGACCGCGTCCTCGCCGTCGTCGAGCGTCAGGGCCCGGGAGGCGCCGGAGACGGTCCGCCCGGTGACGGCGGAGGCGAGCTCGCCTCCCGCGCGCCGGATCCGGGACGGCAGTCCCTCGGTGTACTCGTCACCCTGGGAGCCCCAGTCCTCCGACGCCGCGTACACGGAGGTCGGCAGGACCACGGCCCGCAGATAGGCGAAGAGCGGGCGCATCGCGTGCTCCAGTACCAGCGAGTGGCGGGGGGTTCCGCCGGTCGCCGCGATGACGACGGGCTTCCCGGTCAGCGCCGTGTTGTCGATCAGGTCGAAGAACGACTTGAACAGTCCGCTGTACGAGGCGGTGAAGACGGGCGTCACGGCGATCAGCCCGTCCGCGCCGGTCACCGCGTCGATCGCCTTCTTCAGGCCGGCCGGCGGGAAGCCGGTGACCAGGTGGTTGGCGATGTCGACGGCCAGATCGCGCAGCTCGACGACCTCGACCTCGACCCGGCGGTCCTGATCGTCGGCCAGTCTCTCGCGGGTGGCCTCGGCGAGCCGGTCGGCCAGCAGCCGGGTGGACGAGGGGCTGCTGAGCCCGGCCGCGACGGCGACGATCCTCAGGGGGGCCGTGGCGGGCATGGTCATCGGATCTCCTTCGGGTCGGCGGCGGCACGGGCGGCGGCGACCGCCGGGTGGACGGGGGCGTCCGGCACTCCGGCCGGGCGCAGACGGGCGAACTCCTTGCGCAGTACGGGCACGACCTCCTCGCCGAGGATGTCGAGCTGCTCCAGGACCGTCTTCAGCGGGAGTCCCGCGTGGTCCATCAGGAAGAGCTGGCGCTGGTAGTCGCCGACGTCCTCGCGGAAGGACAGGGTCCGCTCGATGACCTCCTGCGGGGAACCGACGGTCAGCGGGGTCTGCTGGGTGAAGTCCTCCAGCGAGGGTCCGTGTCCGTAGACCGGCGCGTTGTCGAAGTACGGGCGGAACTCCCGGACCGCGTCCTGCGAGTTCTTCCGCATGAACACCTGGCCGCCGAGGCCCACGATGGCCTGCTCGGCGGTGCCGTGCCCGTAGTGGGCGTAGCGGCGCCGGTAGAGGTCGACCATCTTCTTCGTGTGCTCCATGGGCCAGAAGATGTTGTTGTGGAAGAAGCCGTCGCCGTAGTAGGCGGCCTGCTCGGCGATCTCCGGGGAGCGGATCGAGCCGTGCCAGACGAACGGCGGTACGCCGTCCAGCGGGCGCGGGGTCGAGGTGAAGGACTGCAGCGGGGTGCGGAACTTCCCCTCCCAGTCGACGACGTCCTCGCGCCACAGCTTGTGGAGCAGCGCGTAGTTCTCGATCGCGAGCGGGATGCCCTGGCGGATGTCCTTGCCGAACCAGGGGTAGACCGGCCCGGTGTTGCCGCGGCCCATCATCAGGTCGACGCGGCCGTCGGCGAGGTGCTGGAGCGTGGCGTAGTCCTCGGCGATCTTCACCGGGTCGTTGGTGGTGATCAGCGTGGTGGAGGTGGAGAGGATCAGCTTCTCGGTGCGGGCGGCGATGTAGCCGAGCGTGGTCGTCGGCGACGACGGGACGAACGGCGGGTTGTGGTGCTCGCCGGTCGCGAAGACGTCCAGGCCCACTTCCTCGGCCTTGAGCGCGATCGCGAGGGTCGCCTTGATCCGCTCGTTCTCGCTCGGTGTCGTACCGGTCGTGGGGTCGGTGGTGACATCCCCGACGGTGAAGATCCCGAACTGCATGGCGCCCGCCTCCAAGCGAGAGTTGGTTGAACGTTGAACTATCTGGACACACCCTACAACGGAGTGGCCCCCTCACCTATTCCGCCCGCTGCCGAGGGCCCGCGCGACCGCGCCGCCCACCCTGTTCTACGTGGCGTGGACCCCGGCCGACAGCGATCGCGCGCCCCGGTCCTTGTCCCTGCGTGCACGGTTGGAGGCCGCGCCGCCTGTGCGCCCCACCGCGCCGCCTGCGCCCCACCGCGCCGCCTCCGGGCGCCGGACGCGCGCCGGGCCCGCTCGCCTGCGCCGCCACCGCGCCGGCACCGGCCGCCGGTTCTCCGGGCCCGGAGAACCGGTGCCCGCTACACTCGGAGCCATGACCTCCGTGCCGTGCCGAAACTGGTGGCGCTCCTCCTAGGAGCGGCCACTCATCTGCACGGAACCAGGGCCGTTCGACAAGGACGGCCCTTTCTGCTGCCCCGGCACCCTCCGGCGGGCCGTCCTCCACGCGTAGACCACCAGCGAGGAGAGCCACGTGA
Organism: Streptomyces sp. NPDC006516; assembly: GCF_040611875.1. Classification (NCBI taxonomy): domain Bacteria; kingdom Bacillati; phylum Actinomycetota; class Actinomycetes; order Kitasatosporales; family Streptomycetaceae; genus Streptomyces; species Streptomyces sp. NPDC006516. The sequence continues at coordinate 130,311 of NZ_JBEXPD010000015.1, read as the reverse complement.
CCATCACCGCCGACCTGCCCGTCAGCCCCGCCCAGCGCCGCAGTGCCGAACTGGAGCGGCAGCTCGCCGGCGATCCGGGCTGTTTCCGCGTCCTCACGGGGGACCGGCCCACCGGCGCCCTGCACCTGGGGCACTACTTCGGCACCCTCCACAACCGGGTGCGCCTCCAGGACCTCGGTGTGGACGTCTTCGTCCTCATCGCCGACTACCAGGTCCTCACCGACCGGGACGTCGCCGAGCGCCTCACCGAGCATGTGGAGGGGCTGCTCCTGGACTATCTCGCCATCGGCATCGACCCCGCCCGCGCGACGGTCTTCAACCACAGCGCGGTTCCCGCGCTCAATCAGCTGATGCTGCCGTTCCTGTCCCTGGTCTCCGTCGCCGAACTCGGGCGCAACCCCACCGTGAAGGACGAGATCGCGCACTCACGCCAGGCCGCGGTCAGCGGGCTCATGTACACCTACCCGGTGCACCAGGCGGCCGACATCCTGTTCTGCAAGGGCAATCTCGTGCCCGTGGGCCAGGACCAGCTGCCGCACCTGGAGATCACCCGCACCGTCGCCCGGCGCTTCAACGAGCGGTATGGAGCCGTCTTCCCCGAACCGGACGCCCTGCTCTCCGCGGCGCCCCTGCTGCTGGGCACCGACGCCACCAAGATGAGCAAGAGCCGGGGCAACGCCATCGCCCTCGGGGCCGACGCGGACGAGACCGCCCGGCTGATCAAGGGCGCGACCACCGACGCGGAACGGCACATCACCTACGAACCCGAGCGACGGCCCGGAGTGTCCAGCCTGGTGCTGCTCGCCGCGCTCTGCCTCGACCGCGACCCGTCCGAGCTCGCCGAGGAGATCGGGAACGGCGGCGCGTCAGGGCTCAAGCGGACCGTGACCGACGCCGTCAACACGCGGATGGCCCCGATCCGCGCCCGCCGGGCGGAGTACGCGCGGGACATGGAGTACGTCCGTGAGGTGCTGCGCGCCGGGAACGAGCGGGCGAACGCCGTGGCCGAGGCGACCCTGCGGGAGGTGCGGGAAGCCATGGGGATGTTCCGCTGAGGCATGGACGGGCGGCGCCTCCGCCAACGGGCAGAGCGGCGACGAGTCGCGGACGGTGCCGGCCGATCCGGAGGGCGACGAGTTCTGCGTGGTCCGCCCCCAGGCGACCCTCATCGGCCAGGGCGGGACCACGCGCGGCCTCCCCGCCCCGAGCCGACCCCGTGCCGAGCCGCCGGCACGCGGCCCGCCCGCGCCGCCGGTCCGCGACCGCCCCGCGTTCCTCCGGGGTGCGCCGCCGGTCCGTGACCGCCGCCCGTTCAGCGCCGGGCCACTGAGTGCTGTCCGCGCAGCAGCTCGGCCAGGCCGCGCCGGGTCGCCGCGATCACCACCCGGTCCTCCGCCCGCAGCACGTAGCCCGGGTGCAGGTCCCAGACGAGACCGGCGGGGCGGTCCGGGCCGCCGGGTCCCGAGGGGCCGAGGGGGTCGTACGGCGGTACGGCGGCCAGATCGGGGACGCGGTCGGCGGGCGGGGTGGCGTCCAGGGCCAGGACCCGCCAGGCGCCCGCCCGGAAGGCCTGGTCGACGGTCCTGCCCTCCAGCTGGGGGTGGCCGGCCACCTCCAGGGCGGCGAACAGCATCACCTTGCGCTCGACCGGGACCGCGCCCAGGATCTGCCGGCCCATCATGGCGACCGCGAAGGCCGGGGCCGCCAGATGGGACACCGATCGCGAACGGGTCAGGGCCTGCGGGTGCGCGGTGCGCAGGGTGCGGTAGACGGCGGTGGCGAACTCGTCGTCGTACAGGCGCAATGCCACCCGCAGGTCGGGCTTCACCGAGCGGGCGTACAGCGCGGCTTCGAGGTTCGTCGTGTCGACGCTGGTCAGGGCGAGCAGCGCGCGGGCCCGGCGGATCTTGGCTGCCTCCAGCACGCCTTCCTGGGTCACGTCGCCCAGAACCGTCGGTACGTGCAGGCTGCGGGCCAGCGGGATGCCGCGCGCCTCCGGGTCCTCCTCGACGACCACCACGGGGATGTCCAGCTCGCGCAGCCGCACCAGGACACGCGTACCGATCTTGCCGAGACCGAGCAGCACCACGTGTCCGGACAGGCCGCGCGGGGGCCGGCGCAGCGAGGAGGCGGTGCGCAGGGTGCCGAAGGCCTCCAGGACCGCGGCGACCAGCAGCGGCAGCAGCAGGAGCCCGGCGGTCCCGGAGAGCAGCTGGATGATCTGGCGGGACAGCGTGTCGGCGTCCTCCACAGCCGGGTCGCCCATCGCCAGCAGGTCGAGCAGGGTCATGTGGGCGGCGTGCAGCGGGCTGTCGCCCGTGGTGATCACCGAGGCCACGGCGAGGGCGACCACGGCCGCCGCCACCCCCAGGGCGGACCAGCGCAGCCGGCGCGAGAAGACCTGGCCGAGCGGGGCGCCCCTGCCTCCCATCCGGCTGGGTCCCCGGTCGGGTCCGGCCTGGCTGATCGCTTCCAGGACCACGGTGCCCCGGCCCGTCGCGGCGTTCACGGTCTCCCGGTCGGGCAGCAGCTGCGGGCCCTCGGCCCCGCTGCTGTCGGACCCCTCGGTTCCCGCCGGGTTCTGGCTGGTGGAGGAGAGCAGGGCCAGTGTGCACAGACCGGGGTCGGCGAGCTCGCCCGGCCGGGGCGGGGTGCGCTCGACGGCGCGCAGGAGCAGGCCCTCGGCCTGGATGACCTTGCTGCTGCCCGTCAGCGCGGTGGCAGCGAGGGCCGGGGCCGCGGTGTCGGCGTCGGACAGGACGGTGGTGGAGGCGTCCAGGACGGCGGGGTCGATACCGGGCATCGAGACGGCCGCCGCCTGGTCGAGCAGGGTCTCCAGGTGCTGGCCGAGCTTGCGGTTGTAGAGCCGGATGACCAGACGCAGACGCGGGTTGAGCCGACGGGCCGTCAGGGCGGCACGGATGTTGAGCTCGTCGTCGTCGTAGACGAGCGCGAGCGCGGCGGCGCGGTCGACCCCCGCCTCCTCCAGCACCTCGTCGGAGGGCTCGTGCGCCTCCATGATGCGCACGGCCTCGACCCCGGCGTTCGTGTCGCCCACGCCGTTTCCGCCGCCCGCCCCGTTGCGGTTCATCGCGGCCGACATCCTGCCGAACAGGGCGGTCGCGCGCGCCCGTTGGGTCAGCGGGAGGTCCGGCCTGGAGGTGTCACGGCCCGGCGGGAGCAGGAGCGTGACGCGCTCCCCGTACACGTAGCGCAGTTCGACGGCGAGCCGCCGGGCGAGGGTGTCGTCGCCGCAGACCACCATGTGGCCCCTGCTCGGCGGGTGTTGGGGCTGCTGCGGGAGGGGAGGCACGAAACCCAGCATGCCTTGTCCTGCCCTTCGTACGTCTTCCCGGTGGGTGTCCCGGGCGCGGTGGTCCGTCGTCGCGGACGTCTGCGGCGGTCGGTCGGTGAGGGTGGCCGGCGGTCGTCGCAGCCGGTCGTCGCGATTGTCGGGCGGGTGCCGACACGGATCGTCGCGGCGGTCGGCGTCGCCGCCTCCAGGCCGCGTACGGGGTCAGCCGGCCTCGGCGTCGTACGCGTACGGCTCCGTCGGTGCCCGCCCGCGGACGAGCCGGACGAACAGCCGGACCGCGCGCCAGGCGATCAGCAGGGCCCCTGTGAGTACGGCGATGTGCAGCACGGCCCGCACGGTTCCGGTGACGCCGCTGTGGATCACCAGGGCCGACCCCGCCAGGGCCGCGAGCCAGGACACCACCACGACCAGCGAGACCGACAGGGCGACCGGCACCCCCGCGAAGCCCACCGCCTCGGCGTCCAGGTCGGTGTCGAAGGAGCCCGGCCCGGCCGCCCCGACCAGGACCAGGAGCCAGAAGCAGACGACGACCACCAGAGCCGCACCGAAGATCACTGCGGGAAAGGAGAGTGCTGCGGAAAGGAACTGGGACATGCGGTCCACCCCCGAGGACACCGCGCGCGCCTGTACGGGCCGGGAGGTGCCGCGGCGGCGGGAACGGGGCGCCGGCGCCGCGAGACCGCGAACGGTCCCCCAGCCGCCGGGCCCTTTCCCCCGTGATCCCCCGTGCTTCCCCCGTGCGTTGCTGAACAGATCATGTCAGCCGGGGCCGTGAGGGCGCACTGCCGGAACCCGGCAGAGTTCGCCGGACCCTGCTGCCGGGCACCAGCACCCGCCCTCGCACGTTGGGGTGTTGACAGTGCCGGTCGGTGTGGAGGAGGAGTGTGCCGTGGCGGAGCCGGAGATCCCCGGGCGATTTCTGGAGGGCTATGCCCCGATGTTGTCCGAGGTCGCGGACACCGGTCGCCGGCTCACCCGGGACGAGCTGGACACGAGGCGCGCGCTGGGCAGGGAGGCCGCGGAGGCCGGGCACCAGCTGAGGGCCCTGGTCAATCGCCACCTCGCCGCCACCCGCACCGCCTGGCCGTCCGCCGCCTCCCGGGGTGGGCCGGCCGCCACGGATGCCGTGCTGGCCGCGGTGGAGCAGGTTGTCGATGCCTTCGCGGAGGGCTTCGAGCGCGCGCAGCGCCTGACCGTGCGGCGTGAGGAGGCGGCGCGGCGGGAGTTCATCGACGACCTCCTGTACGGACGCAGCGACCTGGGCCGGCTCGCGGAGCGCGCCACCCGGTTCGGGCTGAGGCTGTCCCGGGCCCACGCGGTCGCGGTGGCGGCGGGCCCCGAGGCGTACACCGAGTCCGACGGAGTGCCCCGCAGCGTGGAATCCGCACTCCTCGCGCGCTTCAGCGGACGCAAGATCCTGCTGACCACCAAGGACGGGCGTCTTGTCTGTATAGCCCCCGGCAGTCAGCCGGACGTCCTGCGGTACTTCGCGAAGCAGGCCCACGCCGCGACGGACGGCGGGCAGGTCGCGGTCGGCCGCCCCCACCGCGGCCCCGGCGGGGTGGTCCACTCGTACGACGAGGCGCTCGAAGCCCTCGATCTGGCGCGGCGGATGGAGCTCGACGACCCTGTGCTGTACGCCGCCGACCTCCTCGTCTACCCGGTGCTGACCAGGGACCGGCAGGCGATGGCGGACCTCGTGCGCAGTGAGCTCGGCCCGCTCCGGCAGGCGCGTGGCGGCGCGGAACCGCTGCTGCGGACGCTGTCGGTGTACTTCGACGCGGGCTGCGTCGCGGCGGAGACGGCCCGCAGGCTGTCGCTGAGCGTGCGCGCGCTGACGTACAGGCTGGAGCGGATACACAAGCTCACCGGCTCGGACCCTTCCGACCCGATGCACCGGTACACCCTCCAGACCGCGGTGATCGGCGCCAGGCTGCTGGACTGGCCGGCGAAGGACCTCTGAAGCAGGCGGCGCGCGGCCCGGCGAGAGGGCGCACGGACCGGTGAGAGCGCACGGCGCGCGGCCCCGCGAGGGCGCACGGCCCGGTGCTCCGGGCCGCACGCGCGGGGGCTGCCTACAGGTCGAACTCGTGCGGCGGGAGGTCGAGTGCGAAGCACGCCTCCCGCACGACGGCCTGCTCGGACTTGTCGAAGTCGCCGTCGGCGCCGCCGATGACGATGCCGATCTGGATGACGGCGCGCGCCTCGGCGGGCTTCTTCTTCGCCTTGGCGATCTCCTGGAGCACGCTGACCTTGCCGAAGGCGAAGTCGGCGGTCAGCTTGTCCACGTAGGCGTTGAAGCGGCGCTGGAGGTCGTCCGCGGGGAAGTTCTGGAGCACGTCGTTGGTGGCGATCAACGTGGCGACGCGCTGCCGCTCGGACGGGTCGATGGAACCGTCGGCCGCGGAGACCAGGGCGCACATGGCCATGCTCGCGTCCCGGAACGCCCCGCTCTTGAGGTCGTTCTTCTTCGCCTCCAACTGCGTCTGCATCGTCGACGCGGATTCCTTGATCCGATCCCAGAGGGCCATGTCGTCTCCATACGTTGCGGTGCGGGTGGTGCGGGAACGCGTCAAACTCTACAGCGTTGTAGAAGAACCGTGGGTGGACCCCGGCAGCACGGTGGCCGACATACGCGTGTTCGGACGATCGGTGCGGGCACTCAGTAGGATGCGGCGGATGAACAGGAGCGGAGCCAGGGACGACGGCACCACCCCGGACGGCCCCCGGCTGCCCAGGCGTGGCCAGGGGCAGCTGGAGTCACAGGTCCTCACCGTGCTGCGGTCGGCGGGCGGCCCCGCCACGGCGGGCTGGGTGCAGGAACACCTCGACGGCGACCTCGCCTACACCACCGTGATCACGATCCTCTCCCGCCTCTACGCGAAGAACGCGGTGACCCGCACCCGACAGGGCCGCTCCTACGTCTGGACCTCCGCCTCCGACGAGGCGGGCCTCGCAGCCCTGCGGATGCGCCGGGTCCTGGACGGCGAGCGCGACAGGGAGGCCGTCCTCGCCCGCTTCGTCTCCGCGCTCTCCCCGGGTGACGAGGCCCAGCTGCGCGAGCTGCTCTCCCGCGCGGCCGACGAAACCGCCGCAGCGGACGAACCTGCCGCGCCCGGTGCAGAAGACCCCGCCGCGCCCGGGAGCCCCGCCGCGCCCGGGAGCCCCGCCGCGCCCGGGAGCCCCGCCGCGCCCGGCGGTCCCGCGCGGCCCGGCGACCCTGACGCTCCGGAAGGCTGAGAGCCACCACGATGGGCGTCTTCGTCTACCTGCCCCTGGTCCTGCCGCTGACCGCGCTGCCCATGGCGCGCCTCGCCGAACAACACCTGCACCCCAGGAGCGCCACCCGCCTGCTGGCCGCCGTCGGGACGACGCTGGCGCTGTGCAGCACCCTGTGCCTGGCCCTGCTCGTGGTGGTGGGCACGGCGCAGCTCCCCGGCAACCCGCTGCCCGACGGCTGGTCCGACCCCGAGGTGCGCGCGGCTCTGCCCTACGAGGAGAGGACCGGCCCGGTCGCCATCGGTGTCCTGGCGGTGGTGCTCGTGGCCTGCGGCAGCACCCTGCTGCGGCACATCAGGACCCGGATACGTGCCGCCCGGGCCCTGCCGTCCTCCACCGGCCCCGATGACCTCGCGGTGGTGCAGTCCCCGGACCCGTACGCCTACGCCCTGCCGGGAACGCGCGGTCGTGAGGGCCGGGTCGTCGTCTCCACCGGGATGCTGGACTGCCTCGACGCCCGTGAGCGTCAGGCGCTCGTCGCGCACGAACGTGCGCATCTGACGGCCGGGCACCACCGCCACCTGCTGGCGACGCAGCTCGCGGCGCGGGCCAACCCGTTCCTCGTGCCCCTGCGCACGGCGGTGGCGTACAGCACCGAACGCTGGGCGGACGAGGAGGCGGCCTACGCGGTCCGCAGCCGACGGGCGGTCGCCACGGCTGTCGGCAAGGCGGCGCTGTTCTCGCGACGCCCGCCGGGCCCCGGCGCGCTCCCCGCCTTCGCGACGGCCGGCCCCGTCCCCCGCAGGGTCGCGGCGCTGCTCGACCCCGAGCCCCCGTCCGGACTCTGGCCACCGGCCTCGGCGCACCTGGGCCTCGCGGCGCTGGTCGCGACCGTGGGTACGGCGGCCTCGGCGGTGTCGTCGCTCAACGCGACGGTGACGCTCGTGCGCATCCTGCACGCGGCGACACCGCTCTGACCCCTGCCCGGCGCCCCGTCAGCCGGACTCGCGCCCCGGCGCGCCCCGTCAGTCGGAGTCGCGCCCGGCGTGCTCCGGGGTGAGGTCGTCGTGCGACGGCATCGGCCCCTCGGCCACCGCAACGGGCTTCTTCCGCCTGGCGGCCAGTGCGGCCTGGAGCCTGGAGGCGACCGGCTCCGTCCACCGGGCGGTGAGCGGCCCGGCGATCACGAGGATCAGTACGTAGGCGGTCGCGATGGGCCCGATACGGGGTTCCGTCGCCACGGCGAGCCCGGCGATGACGATCGAGAACTCCCCGCGCGCCACCAGGGTGCCGCCCGCGCGCCAGCGGCCCCGCGGGCCGATGCCCGCACGGCGCGAGGCGTACCATCCGGTGCCGATCTTCGTGAAGACCGTGACGATCGCCAGCAGTGCCGCGGGAAGCAGCACCGGAGGGATCTCGGCCGGGTCGGTCGACAGTCCGAAGAACACGAAGAACACGGCCGCGAACAGGTCCCGCAGCGGCGTCAGCAGCTTGCGTGCGCCCTCGGCCACCTCACCGGAGAGCGCGATACCCACGAGGAACGCGCCGACGGCCGCGGACACCTGGAGCTGCTGGGCGATTCCCGCCACCAGGACGGTGAGCCCCAGCACGACGAGCAGCAGCATCTCCGGGTTGTCGGACGACACGGCACGGCTGATGAGCCGCCCGTGACGCAGCGCCAGGTAGAGCACGAAGCCCACGGTCCCGAGCGCGATCAGGAGTGCGATGCTGCCGCCGGCCAGACCGACCCCGGCCAGCATCGCGGTGAGCAGCGGCAGATAGACGGCCATCGCGAGGTCCTCGATGACGAGGACGCCGAGGATGACGGGCGTCTCGCGATTGCCGAGCCGTCCCATGTCGGTCATCACCTTGGCGATCACACCGGACGACGAGATCCAGGTGACCCCCGCCAGCGCGACGGCCCCCACGGGCCCCCAGCCGAGCATCAGACCGGCGGCTGCGCCCGGTGTCGCGTTGAGGACGAAGTCGACGACTCCGGACGGATACTGCGTCTTGAGACTGGTGACGAGCTCCGAGGCGCTGTACTCCAGCCCGAGCAGGAGCAGCAGCAGGATGACGCCGATCTCCGCCCCGATGGCGGTGAACTCCTCGCTGGCGCCGAGCGGCAGCAGCCCGCCCTCACCGAAGGCGAGCCCGGCCAGCAGATAGAGGGGGATCGGCGAGAGCCCTATTCGCCCGGCGAATCTTCCGATGATGCCGAGCCCGAGGATGACGGAGCCCAGCTCCACCAGCAGTGCGGTCGTGTCGTGCACGATCAGCCCTCCGCGATGATCTCGGAGAGCGTGTCGACGCCCTCACGCGTACCTACGACGACGAGCGTGTCCCCGATGGCCAGCCGGAAGTCCGGCCCGGGCGACGGATGCGCGCTGTGCGTGCGCAGCACTGCCACGATCGAGGCGCCCGTCCGTGTCCGTGCCCGGGTGTCCCCGAGCAGCCGGCCGCCGTACGGAGACCGGGTGCCGAGCGGAATGTGCTCGGTGACCAGGTCGATCCCCTCGGTCCGCACCGCGTCGATCGGCGCCGCGTCTATGAGGTGCGCGAGCCCGGTGGCCTCGGCGGTCGTCAGGGGCACGGAGAGTACGCATGAATCTGGGTCGTCCTTCTCGTAGAACCCGAGAAACCTCCGCCCGTCGTGGTGCACGACCACGGAGATGTGCTGCCCCGACTCGGTGGTGTAGTCGTACTGCACGCCGACTCCTGGCAGCGATGTGCGGTGGGTTCCCATGGCTTCCTCCGGAGGCACGCGCGGCGGCAGGGCGACGCTTTTGATCAACTCTTTATCCGCTCATTACCCTAACCGGAGGCCGGATCCGGCAGTCCGGCAGCGCGGGGACGACGGGACGGGCTCACACCGGCGACGGATGGCGTCAGGGGCGGTACCGGACGGGCATGATGTGGGAACAGCCACACCGTGGACCCGGACGGGAGCGGAGCCCATGACGAGCGCGCCTGACTACAGCCAGGGCGTCGATGCCGAGCGTGCCCTCAAGTTCGCCGTACAACATGTGCGTGGCGATCGCGTCCAGATCATCGAGGGGATCATCGAGCCGGTGTCACCGACCTGGGACCACGAGCGTGCCGCCAGACTCGTTCGCCGTCAGATCGAGGGCCGGGTCGATGAGCTGGGCTGTGTCGAGGGCTCAGGCAACCTCGACCTGCCGGGCTCGTCCAACTGGTACGTCCCGGACATCGCCGTTGTGCCGGAGGCGCTCGCGAAGGGCGGGGGCGCGCTGCTCCCGGAACAGACTCTGCTGGTCGTGGAGGTCACCTCGGAGTCGAACGCGGAGACCGACCGGGTGGTGAAGCGCCGTCGATACGCGGAGTACGGGGCGCCTCTGTACCTCCTCGTCGACCGGATGGAGGGCAGCGTGACGCTGTTCTCCGAGCCGGGCCGGCTGGGATACACCCGCGTCGACGGACCGCATCCCTTCGGCGCGGTGGTGCGCCTGCCCGCCCCGTTCGAGGTGGACATCGACACGAGCGACCTGCCGTCCGCCTGACGACGCCTCCGGCGGTGTCAGGGCCCCCGGTGCGGGAAGGCGGACCCGATCGGGCGCCGGTGCCTCCGCGCTACCGCAGGCCCGCGCGGCCGGCCGTCGCGGTCACCACGTCGGCGAAGCGGTGGGCGACGGTGCGCCAGGTGCCGGTGGCCGCCGGTTCGTCCCGCAGGGCCAGAGCGTGCAGCGTCTCCGGGGCGGGTGCGCCGTGTCGGTCCAGCCGGTCGCGGTTCCAGCCGAGGATGCGCTCGGCCGTCGTCTCGGGGTGGAACTGCACACCCCACGCCGCGGAACCGACGCGGAAGCCCTGGTACGGGCAGTGTTCGCTGCGGACCAGCCAGTGGGCGCCGACAGGGAGCGCGGTGATGGCGTCGACGTGGTTCGCGATGGCCGCGGGGTGCGCGGGCAGGCCCTGGAACACCGGGTCCGTGGCGGCTTCGGGGCGCAGGCTGAGCCGGGTGCTGCCGAACTCGGGCGTCCCGTGGTTCCCGCGCACCTCGCCCCCGGCGACCTGGGCGAGCATTTGGCCGCCGAGACAGATGCCGAACATCGGTGTCTCCTCGGCGAGGGCCTGGCGTACGAGCTTCCGAGTCGCGGGCAGCCAGGGCGCGTTGACGTCGTCGTCGGGCAGGTAGGCGCCGCCGAGGACGATGAGGGCTGCGTGTTCCAGCCGGTCCGGGACGGGTTCGCCCGCGTGCGCGCGGACCACGCGGGGCGTCACCCCCCGTTCCGCCAGCCACTCCGCCCACCGGCCCAGCCCGCCTTCGGGCTGGTGCTGGACCACCAGCGCTGCGTCCGTCGTGCCGGTGACGCTCATGGGCTGCTCCTGCCCGTCGTCCATGTCTGGAATATGCCCCCGTCACTCCCTGGTGTGAACGTCACGCCGTAGGTCAGGTACCGGGGTTCGGCTGCGGTAGCGTGATCGCGTCATCACGCTGTGTGCACGCGCACATGGCGCGGTCCCCGGACGTGTGTAGCAGCACAGCCCGAGGACCTTCACCGCCAGTGACTTCGAAGGAGTCAACCGGGATGCTCTGGCATGCTATCGCGCCCTCTCGTGGCTACACGAAGGCCGCGAACGAATTGGTCCGCACTCAGCGTCTGAGCAGTGACGCGAAGATCCTCCTTCTGTATGTGCAAGGGCTCCCCGAAGACCGGCGCGATGTGGCACTCAGTGAGCACGCGCGAGCCCTCGGGATCACCGGGCGGGCCTATCAGAAGGCCAAGAAGTTGCTGGTCGTGCACGGTTATCTGTACGAGTGGCGCCGGCAGGGCGGGCGGGGATTCTGGACGACCGAGCAGCTCCTCGCGAATGTGGTGCTCGGCCCGGAGGAGGCGCTGGCGGCCCGGGAAGGGTGCGCGGTGCCGGTCGGGGGTTCTCCGGGTGAGCGGATTCCGACGGTCGGTCAGCCGGAGGCTCGCGTCGTCGGTGGCTATGAACCGGTTGATGAAGAACGGGAGAAGAACTCTCCCCACCCACCCACCGAACCTGCCCCGCAGGCCGATGAGCTGACGGACGGGCCGCACGCGGCCGAGGCGGAGCGGGTGCTCCTGTCGCTGCGACATGTGCACCGGTCGCTGCACCTGGGTGTGGCGGAGGCCCGCAAGCTGGTGCGGCTGGCCGTGGTGTGGCTGCGGCACGGGGTCACGGCCGCCGAGATGCGCAGGGTGCTGACCAGCGACCTGCCGGTGGGCGGAGTGCGGTCCGCCATCGGGTTCCTGCGGCACAGGCTGGTGCAGAAACTTCCCGAGGGCCCGTCCGGCCTGCCTGCCCGGGAAGGGGCGGCCGTACCCGCGCTTCCGCAGCAGCGGCAGCAGCCCGAAGCCGTCCGTCCCACAGCTCCGTTGAGGGTCTGTACCGGGCCGGGGGACGAACACGTCTTCCGCCCGGAACCCGGCGAGGAGGGCGAGGACGGCGAGACGCGGTGCGGGCCGTGCAGGCGGGAGGCCGCGTGGGCGGCGTGGTCCGAGGCCCGGGCCGCGCAGCTCGCCGCGGAGGCCGCCGCCCAGGCGGCCGACGACTCCGATCCGTACGCCCAGATCCCCTGGCGGGAGAGATTCGCGGCCGTTCAGGCGGCCGAGGCCGAGACGGTGCCGGACGCGACCGTGCCCGGCCGGTGAACCGCGACCGGCCGGGCACAGGGGCGGGCGGGGTCAGTCCCTGATCTCGATCTTCTCGCCGTTCGCGGCGGGTGAGGGCACGGCGGGTGCGGTGGCGCCCGACCTGGCCTGGAGGCTGCGGAGCAGCGCCGCCAGGTCGACGCCCGTGGTGGAGTTGAGGAGTTCGATGCCCTGGGTGACGTTGTCCGTGACCGTGCGGGACAGCTGGGTGGCGCCGTCCGTCGAGATGACGGTCAGCTTGTCGATGGCGCTCAGCGGCTCGGATGCCTTGGCGACGACCTGGGGCAGCACCTCCACCAGCATCTGGAGGACGGCCGCGTCGCCGTACCGGTCGAAGGCGTCGGCCTTCTTGTGCATGGCCTCGGCCTCGGCGGCACCCTTCGCGGCGATCGCGGCGGCCTCGGCCTCACCCTCGATGCGTACGGCGTCGGCGAGGGCCGAGCGGTGGAGCTTCTCGCCCTGACCGGTCAGACGGGAGCGCTCGGCGTCCGCCTCGGCCTCCTTGACCTGGGCGATACGGCGGGCCTCGGCCTCCTGCTCCGCGCGGTAGCGGGCGGCGTCGGCGGGCTTGCGGACCTTGGTGTCGAGCTCGCGGTCGGTCAGGGCCGCCTGGCGCTGGGCGACCTTCTCCTGCTCGGCGAGGACCTCCTGCTGGCGGGCCGCCTCGGCGAGCGGCCCCGCGGCGTTGGCCTTGGCGGCCGCCGCCTCGGTCTCGGCCTTGATCTCGGCCTGCTTGAGGTAGAACGTCCGTTCGGCGATGGCGATCTCCTCGGCCGCCTTCAGCCGGGCCTGCTCGGAGGCGCGCCGGGCGATGGCCTCCGCGATGTCGGCCTCCTGCTTGGCGCGTGCGGCCTCGGGGCGGCCCAGGTCCTCCAGGTAGGAGCCCTCGGTCGTGATGTCCTGGATCTGGAAGGCGTCCAGGATGAGGCCCTGCCCGGAGAGGCTGGCCTCGGCCTCCTCGGCGACCTGCCCCGCGAAGGCGGCCCGGTCGCGGATGATGTCCTCCACGGACATGCGCCCGACGATGGCGCGGAGGGCGCCGGAGAGCACCTCCTGGGTGAAACCGACGATGCCGTTCTGCTGCTGGAGGAAGCGCTGGGCCGCCGCGCGGATGGCGTCCTCGCTGCCGCCGACCTTGACGATCGCGACGCCTTCGAGGTTCGACTTCACACCGCGCAGGGTGACGGCTCCGCGGACCGCGACGGGGATGTGCCGGCTGGAGAGGTCCAGGGTGAACTTCTGCTGTACGAACGGCACGACGAACACACCGCCGCCGACGACGACCTTCTGGCCGCTGTTGTCGATGCTGGTGCGCCCGGTCACCGGATCGACGGACTTCTTGCCGCGGCGGCCGGTGATGATGAAGGCCTGGCTGGGGCCCGCGACCTTGTAACGCGTGATCACGGCGAGGGCCAGGAGCACGACGAGGACGACGATGCCGATGATGGCGATCACTACTGGACTCATGAGAGGTGTCCCCCCTGCCCTCCCGACGGGACGGCAGCTGTTCGGCTGTACGGGTATCGCACAGACGTGTGGCTCGGTGGTGGTCAGCGCTCGACGGGGCGGACCGTGACCGAGGTCGTCGAGAGAGTGGCCTCGACCCAGACCTCGGCGCCGCGCTCGACCGGAACGGCGCTCTTCGCGGCGAACTTCACGGTCTGGCCCGCGAGTCGCAGCAGGACCTCGCCGTAACCGTCGGCCGGGATCGGCGTGACGACGGATCCCGAGGTGCCGACGAGGTCCTCGCCGCGCGGTGTGGCCGTGGTCTGATCCCGCATCAGTGCCTGGCTGAACTTCCAGGTCAGCCAGGCAGCGACGATCCCCGCCCCGGCCCCAGCGACGACGGCCACCGGGGTGCCCGCGTCCGTGGTGCCGAGGACGATCGCGCCGCCGAAGCCGAGCATCGACAGGAAGCCGGCGATGACGGGCAGGGAGAGCAGGCCGTCGAAGAAACCGTTCAGCAACCCGCCCAGCGCGTCACCGAGCAGCCCTTCGAGGATTCCGTCGAAGATCAGGGAGAGGATCAGCAGCACGATTCCCGCAATGCCGAGACCGAGAAGGACGGTCACGCGATCACTCCCCCAGCGTTCGCAATTCCCCCGAGATGTTTCCGTCGAACTGGCTGAATGGTCCCATACGGTGCCCGCCACGGGTACTGCCGGAGTCCGGCAGTTTCTAGGCCGACTTGATGCCGGAGAGCTGCTCGGCGAGCGTGTCGAGCGACTGGAACGTGGCACCGAGCAGGGCGACGTGCTTCCAGCGCAGCACACCGTCCGGCCCGATCAGGAAGACCGAACGGCGTACGCCGATGCCGGGGGCGGTGACCCCGTAGGCCCGGGCGGTCTCGCGTCCCGTGTCGGCCAGGAGCGGCATGCGCAGGCCGTGCCCCAGGGCGAAGGACTCATGACTGTCCACACCCTGTGGACTGATTCCCCAGACCTCGGCGTCGAGCCCCTCGAAGGTCTCGAAGCCCGAGGAGTAGGAGCAGAGCTGCTTGGTGCAGACAGTCGTGTTGTCGCCCGGGTAGAAGGCGAGGACGACGCTGCGGCCGCGCGCGGCGGAAAGGGTGTAGTCGCCCCGGTCGAAGGTGCCGTCGGTGAGTATGCCGCCGGGGAGCGTGAAGTCCGGTGCGGGCGAGCCGATCTGGGGTCCTGACGCCATGGGAGCGCCTCCTTGGGTCGCGTACGGATGGAGTCGTGCCTCGTACAGTGAACGGCACTTTCCACGCATCGACACGTTCGGCCCATCCCTACGCCGTCCGGGACCGAACATGGGGTGTGCGGGGCAGCTGCCCCGCACTCCGAACCGGAGGTACACGTGTGACCGCAAGACCGCCGTCGGCAGCAGTGCTCGTCCTCCACGGCGGCTACGAGACGGGCCTCGCCGCTCCCGCGCCCGGACCTCTCAATCTGCCGGGCCTGCGGATGCTGCCCGTCTCGCGCGCGGTGTCCCGTGCGGTGCGCGACGACTCCGAGGTGCGTGTGCAGAGGGTCCGTTACACCCACCGCGGCTGGAACGGCCCCCGCGAGGACCCCCTGCACGACGCCTTACGGGTACTGGACGACCTGCGGCACGAGGCGGGGGACGTGCCCGTGGTGCTGGTCGGGCACTCCATGGGCGCCCGCGCCGCTCTTCACGCCGCCGGGCACCCGCTCGTGCGCGCGGTGGTGGGCCTGGCCCCCTGGTGCCCGCCCGGGGACCCGGTGACGCAGCTGTCGGGGCGGGACGTCGTGCTGCTGCACAGCACCCAGGACCGGGTGACCAGCCCCCTGGCGTCCCAGTCGCTCACCGCCAGGGCCCGCCGCGCGGGTGCCCGTACCTGCCTGGTGACGATCCCGGGAAGCGACCACGCGATGATCCGCCGGGCCGGTGTCTGGCACCACCTGGCCGCCACCCTCGTCCGGGGCCTGCTGGGCCAGGGACCGGTTCCCGACCGCGTCGCCACCGCCCTGGAGCTGCCGGCCGACGCACGCGCGGCCGACGGCACGATAGCCCTGGCCGGCCTGCCCGCCCGACCGGGCGGCAGAGCCGCGCGCCGGGAGCCCCAGGAGTGAGGACACGGCGACTTCGAGGCCCAAGTCCGGCCGGAGCCGGGCCCGTTACGGTGTCGGCGGCTGCGCGTAGCATGGTCGGCGAGGTGAGGGGGAGCCCGTGGACAAATCCCAAGTGCCCAACCCGTACGACTACCGGAACCCCGTCCGCAATGCCGCGCTGTTCGTCGGCCGCACCGCCGAACTGGCCACCATCGACTACGAGCTGGGCCAGGCGGGCCTCGACCGGGCGTCCATCCACATCGCCGTGCACGGACAGCGTGCGTCCGGCAAGACGAGCCTCCTCAACCGCACCGAACATCTCGCCCGGGAGCGAGGCCTGTTGCCCGTCCGGGTGGACCTGGTCCCCGGCCACGCCTCCCCCTCGGCGTTCTTCCGCAAGGTGTACGAAGAGGTCGCGGAGGCCGTCATGGCCGAGGGCGTGCTCACGGACCCCGTGCCCCTCTCCGGCGCCCTGATACGCAGGATGTTCGCGGGGGCGGCCCCGGAGCCCGGGTGCCCGCTCCAGTTCCCCGAGGCGCTCGCCCTGGCCGGACCGCTCGGTGTGGTGCCGGAGACCCCGCTGCGGCTGGACCTCGCGCACTTCGTGAAGTCCCTCGGCCGGCCCATCGCCCTGCTCATCGACGAGGCCCAGCTGATCGCGGGGGAGCAGGAGGTCCTCTCCGTCCTGCGCTCGCTCGGCACCCGGCTCGACGGCTTCGTCTTCGTGCTCGCCGGCACGCAGAGCCTGCTCAGCACGATCGACGAGGTGTACTCACCGCTGCTCCGCCAGTTCACGGAGATCAAGGTCGAGCGCTTCGAGGAGCCGTCGGACATCGCCGCCTGCGTGTTCCAGCCCCTGCTCCACCTGGGCCTTCTGCGGCTGCTCTCCGAAGGACTCCGGGAGACCGCACACGAACTCGTACGGCTCACGGACGGCAATCCGTACGAGATCCAGCTCTACTGCCACGAGATGTTCGCCCGCTGGCAGACCGGCGCCGCCTCCACCATGGCGCTGACACCGGACATGCTGGAGGCGGTGCGCTCCCGCATGGAGAGCAACCGGGACGTCCGCGACCGCGCCCTCATCCGGGCGGTCCGCGAGATGTCGCCCGAGCGGCTCAGGGCCTTCAACGTGCTGTGCTGGGCGCTGGACCGCGCGACCCTGGACGACATCTGGTTCGCGTACAGCGTGCTGGGCGGCGGGTCGGTCACCCGCGAGGAGCTCGTCGAGTGCCGGGCCGAGCTGATCGCGGCGGGTGTCCTGGCCGACTCCGAGACCGTCCGTTTCGAGGAGGGGCCGGATCTCTTCGACGAGATCTACGTACGGCTGTGGACCGTCGGCCGGGTCGACCGCGAGCCGCATTCTCCGCTCCTGGGCAGGCGTGAGACCGCCGGGCTGCTGACGATGAGGCTCTCCTGCCTGCTCAGCGAGCTGGCGGGTGGCGAGGTACGCAGACTGTCCACCTGCTGCCCGGGGATGAGCCAGGAGGACGTGGACGGGGCGCTCCTGGCGCTGGAGGGCCTGACGGCGAGCGACACGAACCCCATCCCGTCGACCGTGCAGTTCCTGCACCAGGCCATCCTCAAGGCCGGACGCCCCGCCGCCCTCGACCTCACCACGGTGACCTGTGTGTACGGCGAGTACACGGCCGACCGCTGGCTCTACTCGCCGGACGCCGCCGACTACGACCTGTCGCGGGACGAGGCGTTCCTGGCCGCGGCGGAGCGGGTCGCCGCACTCGGCGGCGAGCTGCGGATCGACCGGGTCAGGGTGCCGGTCAGGCGCTGGGACGAGCTGACGGCGTGGCTGCGCAAGGCCACCGGCCCGCTGCGCGCGGATCTCGCGGAGAACTACGTGACCGCCGCGTACACGGCGTACGAGCGCGGGGACCGCGCCGGGGCGCTGGAGCTGCTGGGCGAGGCCTTCGCGCTGGAGCGGTCCGGGCAGGCTGCCAACAACCTGCTGTACCTCTCCCTGACCAGCGGCGAGCCGGACGCCGCCCTCACCTGGGCCGGGCATGCGGTCGAGCTGGCGGAGGACCCGACCGCCAGGGCGCTGAGCAGGTACAACGCCGCCATGGCACACCTGATGAACGAGAACTGGCAGGCCGCAGCCGAGATGCTGGGCCTGGCGGCGGCGGACGTCGCGCCGCTCGCCGTGCCCGAGGCCAGGGTCGGCTATCTCCTGATGCCACAGCTTCGCCCGGGGAGCGGGGGCATCGACTTCCCGGAGGAGGCCGGGGTCGATCTGCTCGCGGCGATCGACCGGGCGGCCGAGCTCGTCCGGAGCATCGCCCCGGTGCCGGACGACGCGGGAGCCGGTGCGCCCGGCGGGGCGGGACCGGGGCCCGACGCCGTCGCCCCCACCGCCTCCGAACCGCAGGGCGCCTCCGCTCCCGCGGTCACCGGGGACCGGGCCGCTGCCGTCGCCCCTGTGGTGCGTGGGCCGAAGGTCGTCCTGGTGGTCGCGACCGAGTGGTGGTCGGCCCACGGCGGGCTCAGCACCTTCAACCGCGACCTGTGCACGGCCCTGGCGGCTGCGGGCGCGGTCGTTCACTGCGTGGTGCTGAGCGCCTCGGACGCCGAGCTGACCGCCGCGCGCGAGAGCGGCGTCAACCTCCTCGTGGCGCCCGGCGCCGGTGACGTCGGCGACGACGTGCGGCTGACCATGCGGCCGAAGCTGCCGGCCGGCACCTCCGTGGACCTGGTGATCGGGCACAGCCGCATCACCGGACAGGCGGCGGCGCTGCTGGTGAACCACTTCTTCGAGGACGCCCGGCGTCTGCACTTCATCCACATGGCACCGGACGAGATCGAGTGGCTCAAGCCCGGCGGTGCCACCGAGATGGCGCTGGCCGCCGAGGACCGTACGGAGACCGAGCGGCGGCTCGGCAGGGACGCGTATCGCGTGGTCACGGTGGGCCCCCACCTGTACGAGCGCTTCCTCGGCGAGCTGGAGAAGGCGCCGCTGCGCCTCGATCCGGGCTTCGACGTCGCGGACGGCACCCCGCGGACGCCTCCCGCCGGCTCCCCCCTGAAGGTGCTCGTCGTCGGGCGCATGGAGGACCACCACCTGAAGGGGCTGGACCTGGCGGCCCGTGCCTGCGGAAAGGTCGCCGCCTGGCGCGACAGGGAACGGCTCAGCCGGATCGGCCTGGTGGTGCGGGGGGTGCCCAGGACCGGGGCGGACGATCAGCGGAAGGCGATCGAGGGCTGGGCCGACAACTCCCGGCTGGAGGTCGTGGTGCGGGTCTACTCGGCGGACCGGACGCGACTGGCGGAGGACATGGGGCGGGCGAGCATCGTCCTCATGCCCTCACGGGCCGAGGGCTTCGGCCTGGTCGGCCTGGAGGCGCTGACCGCGGGTGTCCCGGTCCTGATCAGTGAGGCGAGCGGGCTGGCCGAGCTGCTGCGGGAGAAGCTCGGCGACGAGGTGGCGGCCCGTGTGGTCGTACCGATGTCGGGGGACGACGACGCGGACGCCGAGGCCTGGGCGCGCAAGACGGACATGGTCCTGGCCGACCTGCCCAGCGCGTTCCGCCGGGCCGCGGAGCTCCGGGAGGTGCTGGCCCGCGAGGTGACCTGGACGGACGCCGCGGCCTCCGTGCTCGCGCAGACCGCGGACGCCGTACCGGACGCGCGGGTCGCCCCTGCGGTGACCGGCTGACACCTGCGCACTCCGCCGGGCCGGGCGCTGAGATGCGGGGCCGGGCGGAGCGGCAGACGATGAGGAGCCAGGGCGCCCGGCCGCAGGCGGTGCGGACCGCTCGCACTCGCCGGGTACGTATTCCTCCGGAGGCTCCGTTGCAGGCCGAAGAGCACGCCGACCCGCCGCCCTTCGACGCGTCCGGTCTGGCCGCGGTGATCAGCAGCAGTCCGGCCGGGGTGGCGGTATTCGACACGGAGCTGCGCTACGTCTACGTGAACCCCGCACTCGAACGGCTCAACGGGGTCCCGGCCGCCGCGCACCTCGGCAAGTCCGTCTCCGAGGTGCTTCCGGACATGGACGTCCGCACGGACGTCATGCGCCAGGTCCTGGCCGACGGGCGTCCCCGGGAGATCACCGTCGCCGGGCGGACCTGGGTGGACTCGCTCATCGAGCGGCGGTACTGGCGTGTCGGCCTCCACCGCATGGAGGAGAACGGCCGGATCCGCGGGCTGGTCGGGATCGCCCAGGAGGTCACGGCCACGGAGAACGAGCGGGAGGAGCTGCGGCGGGCCAAGAGCTATCTGTCGCTGCTGGACAAGGCGGCCGCCCGGATCGGTACGACGCTGGACGCGCACTCCACCTGCCAGCAGCTCGCGGAGTTCGTGGTGCCCGTGATGGCCGACGCGGCCGTCGTCGAGATGATCCCGCAGGAGAACGGACACAGCAGGCGGGAGCCGCCGGCCGGAATGATCCGGCTGCAGCGCTGTGGGGCGGCGGCGATTCCGGCGCTCTACGACGCGATCGAGAGTTTCGGCGGTCCGGGGGCGGACATCGACTACCAGGAGGACGCGGCGGTGCCCCGCTGCCTTGCCGACGACGAGCCGGTGCTCGTGAACCTCACCGGCGACGACCAGCTCGCCCGGGCGGCGCCCGGCGCCGAGCGAGCCGCCGCCTACCGCGCCGTGGGACTCCACTCCGCCGTCGTCGTGCCCCTCACCGCGCGCGGGCGCCCGATGGGGGCGCTCAGCCTGCTGCGTGCAGGGGACTCGCCGCCGTTCACGGAAGGACTGGACGTCGTCGTCGCCCGGACGCTCGCGGGCCGCGCCGCCGTCGACGTGGACCACGCCCACCGCTACACGCACGAGCACGGCGTCGCCCGGGAGCTCCAGCGCTCGCTGCTCTCCGAGCCGCGCGTACCGAACGCGGGCATCGAGATCGCGTCCCTCTACCTGCCCGCGGGGGAGGGGGCGCTCGTCGGGGGCGACTGGTTCGACGCCATCCCGCTGAAGGGCGGACGGCACCTCAAGGTGATGGGCGACGTGATGGGCCACGGGGTGGAGGCCGCCGTCGCCATGAGCAACTACCGCTCGATGCTCCGCATCATGGCCGACGACGAACAGCCGCCGCACCGCATCCTGGAGCGGCTGGACCGGGCCGTGGAGCAGTCCGGCCTCGACCGGGCGGCGACCTGTCTGGTCGCGGTCGTCGACCGGCGGAAGGGCGTCTGCGAGGTGGCCAGCGCGGGTCATCCGCCGCCCGCCTTCATCGACCCGGGGGCGCCCGCGGCGCGGGTGGCGCGGATGCCGGTGGGACCTCCCCTGGGCACCGGCTTCGGGGGGTATGTGACGACGGTGCTGCCGTGCGCTCCAGGGACGGTGCTGTTCATGTACACCGACGGTCTGGTGGAGCGCAGGGGCGAGGACATCGACGTCTCGATCCACCGGCTCGCCGGGCTCACGCTTCCGGCGAGCGGGCGTCTGGAGGACCTGCTGGAGGAGGTCGTGGACCGCTTCGCCGACACCGCCGAGGACGACATCGCGGTACTCGTCTCACGCAGCCGGGGATGCTGAACACCCTCCTCGGCCAAGGCCGTTGTCAGTGGCGGGTGCGAGGATCGACGGCATGGAACCTCTGCTCCTCACCGATGTCGAAGCCGCCGTCCGCAGCAGCTGGGACGCGGACACGACCACGCCCGAGTACCGCTCGCGGTGGAATCCGGGAAACCCCGCCCGGGACCAGTGCGGGGTCACCGCGCTCGTGGTCAACGACCTGCTGGGCGGCGAGCTGATCCGGGGCGAGGTGCGGGTCGACGGCGAGCGGGTCGACTTCCACTGGTGGAACCGGCTGGGCGAGGGCGTGGAGATCGACCTGACGCGCGAGCAGTTCGCCGCGCACGAGATCGTGACCGGGGGTGTGGTGATCGAGCGCCCCGCCGAGATCGTGCGGCTCCGCGCGGAGTACGAGCTGCTGCGCGGCCGGGTGCTGGAGCGGCTTCGCGGGCGGGCAGGGGCGGGCTCGCCGGCCGGGGCGCTCTGAGAGCGCGGCCCTCAGGTCATCGGGCGTGCCGGCCAGGTCACCGGGCGTGTCGGCGGGAGCGTCCGCGCAGCCGGCGCAGGACCAGCAGGGCGGACGTGACCAGGGGCACCAGTCCCGCCACGGTGTTCAGGGCGGTCAGCTTGTCCTGGGTGCCTCTGGACCTGCGCATCTGCTTCACGGTGCGGACGACGGCGACCGCGCTTCCGCCCAGGCTCAGGAGCAGACCGGCCTTGGAGTTCGAGGGTGTCCTGGGCATCTGCCTGCCTCCCGGTTGTGTCGCTGACCCTTCCCCCCGGACCACGTAACCGGGTCCAGTGCGGGATCGCAATCGGGGCCGCCCGCCGGACGCCGGTACATGCGGTCTGCGGGTCCGGGACGGGCTGGGACGCTGGGCCGGTGGATGCGGGGCCCACATGAAGTAGCCCTTCACGACGGGGGATGCGTGAAGGGCTACCGGGAGCAGTATGACCCTTCCCAGGTCTGCCGACAACTGACCGGTCGGTCAGCCCTGTTGGGGTGATCATGCGGCTACGGACCGCTTCCGCGGGTGCCCGCGCGACGTGGTGCGCGGGGTGGCGGACGCCCGGGCCGGGGGAAACCTGTTCCGGTGGCAATAGACATGACCTACCCCTACGCCTAGGGTTTCTTGTGCAGCCAGGCCATATCGGTGGTCCGGAGCGCTACAGAAGAGGTGCAGATGCCCCCGGAATTTCCGTCGCACGCCACGGACCGTCTCGATGACGACGACTACCCCGCTTACACGATGGGGCGAGCCGCGGAGATGATCGGTGCCACGCCGGGTTTCCTGAGGGCCATCGGTGAAGCCCGCCTGATCACCCCTCTGCGCTCCGAGGGCGGCCACCGCCGCTACTCGCGTTACCAGCTCCGCATCGCGGCCCGGGCCCGCGAGCTGGTGGACGGGGGCACGCCGATCGAGGCGGCCTGCCGCATCGTCATCCTGGAGGATCAGCTCGAAGAGGCCCTGCGCCTCAACGAGGAGCTGCGACGGCCCGCGGCCGGCCGGAGTGGCGCCGATTCCTGACCGGTGCGCGGGTGTATATCTGTTTCCGTCGGCACAGAAATGCGCGCAATCAGCGATGAGAGTTTATGCCTTGTGCGACGGAGCGCCGCGCGAGTGATATGGCGTACAGCTCGCCTGTGCCCGAATCGTGCTACTGTTGATCTCAGTTGCAGTTGTGGTTCCCAAAACTTCAAGTGCTCTCGCCGTTTTCACTCCGGTGGGTGCACTTTTGTATTTCCGGTCTCTTCCGGACGGGGCAATCATTTGCGGCGACGTAGGACTCGCACAGTGCGGGTCCACGGGCAACGCCCCGAAGGAGATATGACATGGCTACTGGCACCGTGAAGTGGTTCAACTCGGAAAAGGGCTTCGGCTTCATCGAGCAGGAGGGTGGCGGCGCTGACGTCTTCGCCCACTACTCGAACATCGCCGCCCAGGGCTTCCGTGAGCTGCAGGAAGGCCAGAAGGTGAACTTCGACGTCACGCAGGGCCAGAAGGGCCCGCAGGCGGAGAACATCACCCCCGCCTGATCTGCTCAGGTGTATGACGCAGCTGGGGCCCGCACCTTGGGGTGCGGGCCCCAGCTCGTTGTGTTTTTCCCGGCCGTGACCACGGCCGTCGCACCGTCGCGGTAATTCCCGCGGTGCGCCGACCGTGAAGTGGTCGGTTCATGCAGTCATATGGAGTACCGAATGCTGCTGGTTCATCCGGCGGACGGGCTTCGTTCTCAGACATTTCACCGGCTCGTTCTTGCGATTCTTGGCGCCGTACATGGCTGCAGCCGCCCGGAAAGAATCCCTCGACACGTGCCATTCGAGGGAAAGGTTCTCCATTGAACCGCGATCGCACATCTCGCACGAACGACCGATTTTCCCGGACCCGCTCCGGTGGGTCCAACGGCAGTCGCACCGCCAACGGATTCCGCTCGGCGGGATCCGGCAGGCCGGGCGCCCCGGGTGGGCAGGGCCGCTCAGGTGGACCGAAGCGCTCCGGCGGCTTCGGCCGGCGCTCCGCCCCGTCCGGTGAATTCGCCCTGCCGGTGACCATCACCCCCGCCCTCCCCGCCGTGGAGGCCTTCGAGGACCTGGAGATGCCCGCGCCCCTGCTGGCGGCGCTGGGTGCCGAGGGCGTGACGGTGCCCTTCCCCATCCAGGCGGCCACCCTGCCGAACTCGCTCGCCGGACGGGACGTCCTGGGGCGTGGGCGCACCGGATCGGGCAAGACGCTCGCCTTCGGTCTGGCCCTCCTCGCCCGTACGGCGGGCAACCGTGCCGACGCACGCCGTCCGCTGGCCCTCGTGCTCGTCCCCACCCGTGAACTGGCCCAGCAGGTCACCGACGCGCTCACCCCGTACGCCCGCTCGCTCAAGCTGCGGCTGGCGACGGTCGTCGGCGGCATGTCGATCGGCCGCCAGGCCAGCGCGCTGCGCGGCGGCGCCGAGATCGTGGTCGCCACCCCGGGCCGGCTCAAGGACCTCATCGAGCGCGGCGACTGCAAGCTCGACCGGGTCGCGATCACCGTCCTGGACGAGGCCGACCAGATGGCCGACATGGGCTTCATGCCCCAGGTGACCGAGCTGCTCGACCAGGTCGGCCCCGACGGCCAGCGGATGCTCTTCTCGGCGACCCTGGACCGCAACGTGGACCTGCTGGTCCGCCGCTACCTGCACGACCCGGTGGTCCACTCCGTCGACCCCGCGGCCGGCGCGGTGACGACGATGGAGCACCACGTGCTCTACGTCCAGGGCGCCGACAAGTACGCCACCACGACCGAGATCGCCGCCCGCGAGGGCCGGGTGATCATGTTCCTGGACACCAAGCACGCCGTGGACAAGCTCACCGACCACCTGCTGAACAGCGGTGTGCGGGCGGCGGCGCTGCACGGCGGTAAGTCGCAGCCGCAGCGGACCCGCACCCTGGACCGGTTCAAGACCGGCCACGTCACGGTCCTGGTCGCCACGAACGTCGCCGCGCGCGGCATCCACGTCGACAACCTCGACCTCGTCGTCAACGTGGACCCGCCCAGCGACCACAAGGACTACCTGCACCGCGGCGGGCGTACCGCGCGGGCCGGGGAGTCCGGCAGTGTCGTCACGCTCGTGCTGCCCAACCAGCGCCGCGAGATGACCCGGCTGATGTCCGACGCCGGGATCACGCCGCAGGTCGCCCAGGTGCGCTCCGGTGAGGCGGAGCTCAGCCGTATCACCGGTGCCCAGGCACCCTCGGGCGTGCCGGTCACGATCAGCGCACCCGTGACGGAGCGCAAGAGCAGTGGCTCGGGCCCCCGTGGGAGGCGCGGTGCGCGTCCCGGTCAGGGGCGCCGCTCCAACGCCAACACGGCGACGCCGCAGGCCCGTGCGGCAGCGGTCCAGCGCCGGGCCAACAAGGCCGCGTAGCGATCCGGCCCCCGGGCCGGCCCTTTCCGCCACCTCCCACGACCTTGCTGAGGCACCATGCGCTGTGTGATCGCCCGTTTCCCCTTCGACCTGTTCAAGAACGAGGTGGAAGCCTCGATGAAGGGCATCAAGCCCGAGCCCGTCATCGGTGACGCGGTGGTCATCAGCCGCCGCCTCTACCCCGTCAAGCAGGTCGGCGAAGTCATCACCCGGCAGGACCGCCGCGACTTCAGCGCCGCCGAGGTGACCCGGGCGCTGACGCGCCTGGGGTTCACCTGCCGGCCTGCGGAGGTGCCCGTTCCGGCTGCGCCCCGCACGCCGCTGGAGAGTGCGTCCGCGCTCCTCGGCGCGCCCGGCGACGCCTGACCTCCGCGCTCACCGCGACACCGCACCCCCGGAGCCGACGGCTCCGGGGGTGCGGTGCGTGGAACACGCCTCGGTCCCCGGGCCACGGGCGTCACCGGCTGGTGCTGCCCGGGAGGGCACGGCGGACGAGCTCCGTCAGGACACCGTCCCCGGCCTCCTGGCCCAGTCGAGCCGGGGCTCGACGACGTACCGGAACACCCGCCGTACGGGCGGGCTGCACAGGGCGGTGACCATGACAGCGGCGGCGACCGACACCAGGATCCGCCCAGGCGGCGTGGACAGCACGTCCGCCTCGAAGAGGTCCAGCTTCACCGCGCCCTTGATGACGAAGCCGTGCAGCAGGTAGCCGTACAGCGTGCCCGCGCCGAGCGCCGTCATCCACAGCTTGCGGCCGGGGACCCAAGCGAGGAAGCAGGCGCTGAGCACCAGGGCGCAGACGAACAGCAGCAGGGTCACAGGGGCGCCCGTCCAGGCGGGTGAGCCGAGCTGCTCGGCGCCGTACCGGCGGAAGAACCACGAGGTCGTCGTGCGCGGCACCGCCCAGTAGGCGGCGGCCAGGGCGACCAGGCAGACGGGCACGGACGCGATGCGCACCGCGCGGCGGCGTACGAACGCGAAGTGCTCGGGCCGCAGTCGCAGCCCCAGCACGTAGAACGGCAGGAACTGCAGGATGCGCTGGAGTTGCAGGTCGCCCCCGATGTTGCTGGTCACCGCCCCCACGGCCGCGACGGCCAGTGACACCGCGACCGGCCACCGGACCGTCTGCCAGAACGGGGTGGTGAGCCGCCACAGGAACAGCGCGGGCAGGAACCAGAGCAGCCAGTACGGGGTGAGCGGGCTCAGCGGGAAGCCGGGGGCTCCGGTGAGGCGCTCGAAGAGGGTGTAGGCGATCTCGAAGACGACGTAGGGCACGACGAGGCTGGTGACGAGCTTCCACACCCGGTCCTGCCGCAGTTCGAAGCCGCGCGAGAAGTATCCGGCGATCAGGATGAAGACCGGCATGTGGAAGGTGTAGACGAAGGTGTACACCGCCTCGACCAGGCGACCACTGCCGGGCAGCGGTTCCCAGGCGTGCCCCATCGCCACGAGCACGATGGCCAGGTACTTCGCGTTGTCGAAGTACGGGTCACGGCCCGGCCGGGCGGGCGTGGGGGCCGGTGCTCCGGCGCCGTCGGCGGCGGGACCCGGGGAGCGTGAGGTCAGCGAGGGCATCCGGTCACCCTACAAAGCCCCGCCGGGTCCCGAGCCCCCTCACGTGGTCAGGATCACCTTGCCGGTCGTCCGGCGGGCCAGCAGGTCCTCGTGGGCCCTTTGGGCCTCGGCGAGCGGATAGCTGCTGCCTGTCACCGGCCGCAGGCGGCCCTCGGCGACGAGGGTGAAGAGCTCCTTGAGGGGCCCGCTGACCGCCCCCGGGAGTGCGAGCGTGGGGCGCAGCCAGAATCCGACGACGGAGGCGTTGAGGCGGTTCAGGTGGGCCGGGTCGACCGGGGTGAAGCCCGTGCGGGCGGAGTTGCCGTAGGTCACGAGCCGGCCGAAGGAGGCGAGCGACCCCAGCGCCTGGTCGAAGAGCTCCCCGCCGACGCCGTCCAGGACGACGTCCGCCCTGTCGGCGAGGGGATAGCTGACCACCGCGTCCGCCCCGAGGTCCAGGACGAGCCGCTCCTTGGCCGGGGTGGAGACCTGGGCCAGCACCCGGCCCGCTCCGAACTCCCTGGCCAGCTGGACGGCCAGGCTGCCGACGCCGCCCGCGGCCGAGTGCACCACGACGCTCTCCCCGGTGCGCAGCCGGGCGGCGGAGCGCAGCAGGTGCCAGGCCGTCAGTCCCTGGACCATCAGGGCCAGCGCCTGTGCGGCGTCGAGCTCCTCGGGGATGTCCAGGACGGCGGACTCCTTGGCGGTCACCTGCTCCGCGTAGCCGTGGGAGACGCGGGCCAGGACCCGCCTGCCCTCGGGGGTGCGGCCCACCACCTCGCTGCCGGGGACGTAGGGCAGCGCGTCGGCGTCGAGGTAGGAACCGTCGACCTGGTGGGTGTCCGCGAAGTTCACCCCGGCCGCCTCGACGGTGAGGAGGACTTCGCCTGGGCCCGCCACCGGGGTGGGCAGCTCGACGGGGCGGAGGACTTCGGGACCACCGAAATGGTCGAACTGGATAGCGAGCATGCCGCACGGTATCGCGCGGCCTTCCAGGGCCGCCCGGTGTTCCGGAACGGGTTGTCGTGTTCCGGAACGGCTGTCGTGTTCCGGAACGGGCTGTCGGTCCTGGCTCGGGATCTCGCCGAAACCAGGACCGACAGAAACAGGACGAATGGTCTGTTCTCCGGGTGACTCTGCGTCGCGGCTGCGGGGCACGGACCGGGCACCGGGCCCCGTAGCGTCCGCCGGCCCGCACGCACCGGAGTCCCGGCCGCTCCGGGCAGGACCGGGCGGTACGGGAAGGCCGTGGTCGTGGCCGGGGAGGCCTGCCAGACTGCGCCCATGAGCGATCTCCTGAACGGCAAAGTCGTCCTGATCACCGGGGCGAGCAGCGGTATCGGCGCATCTGCGGCGCGGGTGTTCTCCCAGGAGGGTGCGACGGTCGTCCTGGCCGCGCGCAGGGAGGACCGACTTGCCTCGCTGGCCCACGAGTTGACCCAGAAGGGGGCACAAGCCTCCTACGTCGTCTGCGATGTCACGGTGGCCGAGGACGCCGCCCGCGCGGTGGCCTTCACGGTCGACACGTACGGCCGTCTGGACGCGGCCTTCAACAACGCGGGGCTCGGCGGCGATCGGACTCCCCTGCACCTGATGGGAGACGACGTCTACGACGCCGTCATGGACACCAATGTGCGCGGTGTGTGGAACTGCCTCCGCCACGAGATCGCGGCCATGCTGACGAACGCGTCGGGCGGCGCGATCGTGAACAACAGCAGTGTGGGAGGGCTGGTCGCCATACCCGCGGCGGCGCCCTACATAGCGGCCAAGCACGCTGTCGTCGGGCTGACGAGGGCCGCCGCGGACGAGTACGCCCAGCAGGGCATCAGGGTCAACGCGGTGGCACCCGGCACCACGCGCAGCGAGATCACGGCCGACTGGTTCGGCCGCAACCCGGGACTGGAGGAGATGGTCAACAGCATGACCCCGCAGGGGCGTACGGCCGAGCCGGAGGAGATCGCCAACGCGGCTGCCTGGTTGCTGAGCGACCGGAGCCCGTTCCTCACGGGCACGGTCCTCCCGGTGGACGGCGGCTTCATCAACCAGTGAGCCGCGGCGGGCCTTTCGGGGCCGTCAGGCGCAGGGACCGCTGAACCGGCCCCGGAAGACCGTTTCTCCGTCCTGTGTCGCGGTGATCCGGACGGAGGCCTCCCCGGGGGCGGCCGGCAGCACCTCAGCCTCGATCCAGCAGGGACGGTCGAACTCGGTGTACATCTCGAACGCGCAGTTCACCGTGGTCGCTTCGAGGGTGGCGGGATACAGGGCGGCGATCGCGGCCTGGTGGGCCGCCTCCATGAGGGCGAGCCCGGGGACGTGATCGACGGGGTGGTCGTACAGCACGGGGTTGCCGACGTCGTTGCGCAACTGCCAGCGAAGAGGCCTGTCGCCGGCCGACAGGGTCACGTCGGTGGGTTCGGTCCGGCGGACGGTGCGGGGATCGACCGGAGCGGGCAGCGGCCACGCGTTCCAGTCGACGGTGAAGTGGTCGCCGCGAAGCCGCCGGTAGACGCGGGTGGAGAGCCAGCCGAACTCGGAATCCGCACGGGCCACCATGCTGCCGCCGTGGAAGATGCGGAATTCCATGTCGAGTGAACTGACTTTCCTGCCCCGCTCCTTGGCCTTCTTGACCGTGACCTCGACGTCGATGTCGCAGGGCGCGCCCGGAGAGATCACGAATCCGGGAGCGACGGTCAGGTCGAAGTAGTTCAGAACGGTGTGATCGGACAGAGGCGCGCCGTAGGCTGCGTGCGCGATGGTCAGGCCGCTCTGCCGGACGGTCTGGGTGAGCATCCGCTGGTCGTACGGGAGGCCGACGGCGGGGGCCGGCCAGGTGCCGGACAACGAGAACTCGCCATCTTCCACGCGCTGCCAGGACGTGAGGAGAACCATGTCGGAACGTACCAGGTGGACGTGGTCCTTGAGGATTCCGTTCCGCCCCTCGACCGCGGCGAGCGGTGGGCGCGGAACGGGAGATATGTCGGGCACGGCCCCCCCGGACCTGGCGCAAAATGGTTGTTCCAGCGCTGATAGGATACCGGTTCACCGGTACTTTTTGAAGTAGCGTCATGCACGTTCAAGGGGGGCGCGAGTTGGCACGACAGCAACGGGCGATCCGCACGCGCCGCATCTTTCTGCAAGCCGCCGCCGAGGTCTTCGACGAGCACGGCTACGATGCCGCCACCATCGCCGCGATCCTCGACCGGGCGGGTCTCACGCGAGGCGCTCTCTACTTCCACTTCACGTCGAAGGAAGAGCTGGCCCGCGGGGTCCTCCAGGAGGCGGTGACCCTGGACGGGGTGACCCCGCAGACCTTCAAGCTGCAGGAATGGGTGGACATGGCCCTCCTGCTCGCCTACCGGCTGCCACGGGAACCCCTGCTCAGCGCCTCGATCCGGCTCTCCGTCGACCCCCGGGCGCGCGGGCTCTTCGGTACCCGCTGGCCGGACTGGATCGCTCTCGGCACCGACATACTCACCGAGGCCAAGGAGCGCGGCGAGCTCCTCCCGCACGTCGATCCGGAGGCCACCTCCAGGCTGGTCGTCGGCGCGTGGACCGGCGTCCAGCTGGTCACCGAGTCCATGGCCGAGCCGCTGGACCTGGTCGCCGAGATCTCCGCCCTCTTCGAGCTGATCCTCCCCAACAACGCGGTCCCGGGCGTGCTGGCCCGGCTCGACACCTCCCCGCACCGCGCGGCACGCATCATCGAGCAGCAGCAGGCGGTCGCCGCCTCCTGACCGCGCGGGCCGCCGCCCGGTACCGCCGCGCTCCCACTCCCCGCGGTCACCCGATCGGGCTCGCGTATCTGCGAAATGGCTGGTCAGCACGCATGGTGGGCCTATGTGGCTTCGCCGAACAGCCGTGGGTGCCATGGTCGTGCCGCTCGCCTTCCTGATCTTGAGGGACGCGCCGGTACGGCTCGCCGCGCCCGCACCCGCCACCGCGAAGCCGGCGACCCCTCCCGCGGCACCGAGGCCCCCGATCGTGAGCCGGGCGGCCTGGCACGCGGACGAGAGCCTGGTCAAGGAGGACGCGGTGTACACCGGGACGGTGCGGGCGGTCTTCGTCCACCACACCGGGCACACCAACGGCTACGACTGCGCCGACGCCCCCAAGATGCTCCGGGCGATGGAGGAGGCCCACGTCCGCGGCGAGGGGTGGGACGACATCGGCTACAACTTCGTCGTCGACCGCTGCGGGACCATCTACGAGGGCAGGGCGGGCGGCGTCGGACGCTCCGTGCGCGGGGCCCACGCCACCGGCTTCAACGCGCACAGCGTCGGGATCGCGGCCCTGGGTACCTACGACCCCGGCGTCCCGGTGCCCAAGGCGCTCATCGAGGGGGTCGCGAAGGTGGGGGCGTGGAAGCTGAGCCGGGACATCGACCCGGAGGGCTTCGTGCGGATGGTCTCCACGAACGACGAGAGTCTCTACAAGCGCGGCGAGGAGGTCTACCTCCACGCCGTCGCGGGCCACCGGGACACCTTCCAGACGTACTGCCCCGGTGAGGCGCTCTATGCCCAACTCCCCGCCATCCGCGCGGAGATGGTCCGGCTGAGGGCGGCAGCCGAAGCGCAGCGCGCCGGTTGAGCGTGCATCCCGCACCTGCGGGAGCGCGGGGTGGGGGCGGGGCCGTGGGGGACCCACCACCCGGGTGAAAGTGCGGACGTCGCACGCGTCAAAGCCAAGCTAAAAGCATATCGGCGGCTTATCTGTTCGTGCCCTTGCACACCTTTCGGAGCACAGCGGAGGACTACCGTCATGCCGGCATCACCCCTCGCCAAGCGGCCCGTCGAATCGGTGCTCGCCCTTCTGCTCGTACTGCTGAGCGTGCTGGGCCTCTCCGGCCGCAGCGCCGAGGCCGCGCAGGTCCGGACCCCCGCACAGGTCCCCGCCCAGGCCGTCACCGCCCCCACGGTGACCGCCCGCACCGCGACCGCCCCCACCGTCACGGCGCCCGCCTTCGTCGCCGGGACGGACTGGGACCGCATCGCCGAGTGCGAGAGCAACGGCCGCTGGAACATCAACACCGGCAACGGCTACCACGGCGGGCTCCAGTTCGCCCCCTCCACCTGGCGGGCCTACGGCGGCGGGCAGTACGCACCGCGCGCCGACCTCGCCACCAGGTCCGAGCAGATCGCGGTCGGTGAGCGCGTCGCCCGCTCCCAGGGACTCTCCGCCTGGCCCACCTGCGGGCGCCTCGGTGCGAACGGCTCGTCGAGCTCCTCGTCGAAGGGTTCCGGTGGTTCCGGTCAGAACGACACGGCGCAGGCGGCCCCGCAGCGGCAGTCGTCCGGCGGTTCGGGCAGCGGCTCGTCCGGCAGCACCGCGAGCGGTTCGTCCGACGGTTCGTCCGGCAGCTCCTACGGCAGCTCCGGCAACGGCAGTGCCTCCGGCAACAGCTCCGCGAGCGGGAGCAGCAGTGCGACGCACCACTCCGAGGACCTCGCCGACGAGGAGACGTACGTGGTGGAGTCCGGCGACTGCCTCTCGGTGATCGCGGAGCGGGCCGACGTGTCCGGCGGCTGGCACGCGCTGTACGAGCTGAACCGTGAGGTCCTGGACCGTGGACCGGACCTCATCTTCCCCGGTCAGCGCCTGCGCCTGAGCGCCTGAACGCACACCGGCACCACCTTCGGACCCGGCTTCCCCAGGGTCTGAGCTCCCCGAAGTCCTGACGGCTTCGCCGGTGAACGGCATCCCACGCAAGGAGACATCGATGGTGACGCCAGACCATCTCCTCGAAGGCCCGGCAGGCGCACACGCCCCGGCCGGACGAGGGGACGCAGGTCAAGGACACGCGGCGCGCGGCAAGGGCATTCAGCGCACGCGGGTCCGGCTCGCGGTGGGTCTCAGCGTCCGACGGCGCCCGAGCCCTCGATGTGATCGTTCGTCGCCCCAGGGCTCTCCCCGTACCTGTGGCACTCGGGATTGCGGCAGGGGCCCGGGCTCCAGTGCGGGACGAAGATGCCAAGGGTCTTGTGCCGCGCGAGCACGGTCTCGACGGGTTTCTTGCAGGCCGGACATGCGTATGCAGCCTGCCGATCGGTCTGACGCTCGGTACTGGCCATGCCTTCACGGTAGTCCTCGTCGGAACAAACCGAAACTTTCCAGACTTTTTACCCTGCGCGGCTCGATGGGGCACGAGGAGGACCTGCCGGAGCCACAGGAAGCGGCGACGCCCGGAACCTGGTGCCATGGAACAGGGGACGCCTCGACGAAGGGACCACCCGGTCATGGCACGCGCACCGTCACCGGCCGCAGTCCTGCTCTCCGTGCACGCGGTGGTCTTCGACACGGACGGAGTGATCACCGACTCCGCCCCGGCACACGCCGCGGCCTGGAAGGAGGCGTTCGACGCCTGCCTGGCCGTTCACGAGGGACAGCGGCCCTTCGACGAGGCGGACGACTACCGGCGCTACGTCGACGGCAAGGCACGCAAGGACGGTGCGGCGGCCTTCCTCGCGGCCCGCGGGATCGATCTCCCCGAAGGCAGCCCCGACGACCCCCCGGGCACCGGGACCGTATGGTCCGTCGCCGCGCGCAAGGACCAGGCGTTCACCCGGAGCCTGCGCACCGCCCCGATCGCTGTCTGGCCCGGCACGGTCCGTCTCCTGCACGTGCTGCGCGACGCGAGGGTGCCGTTCGCGGCGGCGTCCGCCTCCCGGCACGCGACCGGGCTGCTCTCCGGAGCCGGCCTCCTGGACCTGTTCACCGCCGTGGTCGACGGAAACGAGGCGCGCCGCCTGGAACTGCCGGGCAAACCTGATCCCGCCCTGTTCACCGAGGCGGCACGGCGGCTGGGAGTTCCCCCGGGTGACACCGCTGTCGTCGAGGACGCGCTGGCCGGTGTGGAGGCGGGCCGGCGCGGAGGCTTCGGCCTGGTCGTCGGGGTGGACCGGACCGACACCGCCGACGGCGCCGCCGCCCTCCGCCGGCACGGCGCCGACCTGGTGGTGTCCGATCCGGGAGACCTGCTGATCAGCGGGGCGAACTGATGGCGCGGGGCTGGGTGTGGTCGTACGAGGGGTACGACCCGGAGAAGGAGCGGCTGCGCGAGGCCCTGTGCACCCTCGGCAACGGCTACTTCGCCACCAGGGGAGCCGCGCCCGAGACACCCGCGGGCGATGTCCACTACCCGGGTACGTACGTTGCGGGCTGCTACAACCGGCTCACGTCGTCCGTGCAGGGGCGTCAGGTCGAGAACGAGGACCTGGTCAACCTCCCCAACTGGCTGCCCCTGCGCTACCGCATCCACCCGGCGGACACCCTCCCCGGTCCGTGGCTGGCCCCCGACCACGCGTATCTCGTGGAACACGGCCAGTCCCTCGACCTGCGCGGCGGCACGCTGACCCGTCGCTCGGTCTACGAGGACCGGCAGGGCCGCAGGCTGACGGTCGAGCAGGAGCGGCTGGTGCACATGGGCGACCCCCATCTCGCCGCGCTCCACACGACGTTCTCCGCCGAGGGCTGGTCGGGCGAGCTGGAGGTGGAGGCCGGGATCGACGGCGACGTCCGCAACACCGGGGTCGCGCGCTACCGGGAGCTGGCCGACCGCCACCTCGTCGGCTGGGAGACAGGCACGGAACCGAGTTCCGCGGTGTGGCTGCGCTGCCGCACCGTGGAGTCGGACATCGGCATCGCGCTGGCCGCCCGCACCCTGGCCTCCTGCGGCCCGGAACGCGACGGCGAGCACCGGGCCGAGCCCCGGCAGGAGCCGCGTGCGGTCCACCAGACCATGATGCTGCCGCTGGCACCGGGCTCCGACGCGGTCGTCGACAAGACGGTCGCCCTGTACACCTCACGGGACCCGGCGATCGGCAGCCCGCTGCGGGCAGCCGTGTCCGCGGTCGACGGGGCTCCGGCGTACTCCCGGCTGCTGGCCTCGCACCGCAGGGCCTGGGCGGATCTGTGGCAGCAGGCCAAGCTGGAGGTGCCGGGTGAGCCCGGGCGCATCCTGCGGCTGCACCTCTTCCACGTGCTCCAGACGCTCTCCCCGCACACCGCCGGACTCGATGTCGGGGTGCCCGCCAGAGGACTGCACGGGGAGGCGTACCGGGGACACGTGTTCTGGGACGAGCTGTTCGTCCTGCCCTTCCTGAATCTGCATCTCCCCGAGATCTCCAGGGGCCTGCTCGACTACCGGCACCGGCGGCTCCCCGCGGCCTGCGCCGCCGCGCGCGCCGTGGGCCGCAAGGGCGCGATGTATCCGTGGCAGAGCGCCGACGAGGGGCGCGAGGAGACCCAGGAGGTCCACCTCAACCCGCGCTCGGGGCGCTGGCTGCCCGACCGTTCGCGGCTGCAGCACCACGTCGGCTCGGCCGTCGCGTACAACGTGTGGCAGTACTGCCAGGCCACCGGCGACACGGAGTACCTCTACTCCAAGGGCGCCGAGATGATGATGCAGATCGCCCGCTTCTGGGCGGAGAGCGCCACCTGGGACGACGGCCTCGGGCGGTACCGCATCCGGGGGGTCGTCGGGCCGGACGAGTATCACGACGCCTATCCGGACTCCGACGCGGCGGGGCTCGACGACAACACGTACACGAACGTGACGGCGGCCTGGGTGCTCGCACGGGCCGGCGAACTCTGCCGCTCGCTGCCGCCGAGCCGCTGCCGTCAGCTGCTCGACCTGATCCGGCTCGACCCGGGGGAGCTGGACCGCTGGGACGACATCTCGCGGCGACTGTACGTGCCCCATCACCGGGGCGTCATCAGCCAGTTCGCCGGCTACGGAGATCTGGCCGAGCTGGACTGGGAGGGCTACGGGGAGCGGTACGGCAACTTCCGGCGCCTGGACCGGATCCTGGAGGCCGAGGGTGACACCGTCAACCGCTACCAGGCGTCCAAGCAGGCCGACGTGCTGATGCTGGGCTACCTCTTCTCACCCAAGGAACTCGCCTCACTGTTCCGGAGGCTCGGGCACGAACTCGACGACGAGACCTGGCGGGCCACAGTCGACTACTACGTGAAGCGCACGAGCCACGGCTCCACCCTCAGCTCCCTCGTCCACGCCTGGGTGCTGGCCCGGGTGCACCGCGACGACGCCTGGGTGTACTGCGAGGAGGCACTGATCGGCGACGTCGCCGACATCCAGGGCGGTACGACGGAGGAGGGCATCCACCTGGGCGCGATGGCCGGCACCCTCGACTTCGTGCAGCGCGGGATGACGGGCCTGGAGACCCGCGACGACGCCCTGTGGCTGGCTCCGGCCACGCTGCCGCAGCTCTCGAAGTTCCGCATGCGGCTCCGCTTCCGCCGGCACTGGGACGTGGACCTGCGGTTGCGCGCCGAGCGCCTCCGCATCGCCGTGCCGGACTCGGAACGGCCGGGGGTCCGGGTGCGGCTCGACGGCAGTTCGTACGTGGTCGAGCCGGGGACGGCGCGCTGGCTGGAGCTGCCGACCGACATGCCCGGCGGCGCATGACGGCGGCCGGGGCCCGCTCGCCGTAGGGCCCCGGTGCGTGGCCCTTTCGTCGTAGGGATGGCCCGTTCGCCGTTCGGGCCCGGGCGCGGACGCTGCGTGGGTCAGGCGGGTCGCGAGGAGACCAGGACGCCGATCTTGTCGATGCGGTGTTCCGGATTGTGGTGCGCGTCCCGCCAGAAGTTCCCGGCCGCGTCGTCCTCCGGGGTCGCGCAGGTCGAGAGGGTGATCATGGCCTTCGCCGGCTTCGCACCGGGCTCGCCCGGGACCTCGGCCCGCTGCTCGGCGAGCGAGCGCTCGGAGCGGAACGAGGTCTGCCGGGTCTCGGTGATCCGGTACTCGTAGACCGTGCCGCCCTCCGTGACCACGACCTCGTCACCCTTCTCCAGCGACGGCAGGTCGCGGAACGGGCCGCCCGCGGAGAGCCGGTGGGCGGTCACCAGGTAGTTCCCGATCTTGCCGGGGCCGACGCCACCGTCCACGCCGTACGGGCTGGCGGCCACACCGCGGTCCTGGACACGGGTCCCCGCCGTGTCGTCGGTCGTGCCCTCGTACGGCACCACGGGCAGGTCCGTGACGCCGATCGACGGGATGCCGAGCTCCGCCGTCACGGTGCGCGGGTCGGTCCGGTCCGCCGGGGTGACGGCCGCCGTCGTGGCCGTCACCGGAGCCGACACCACCGCAGTGGCCGGTGGAGGCCCGGCCGCCGCCGCTGCCGAGCAGCCGGCGGCCAGGGCCATGACGGCGGCGGCACAGGCGCGGGGGAGACGGCGGATCACACGGTGAGCGTGCATGGTGTTTCCGGATCGGTAGCCGGTGGGGGCGGTGGGGGCCTGGCAGGTGGGGCCGTGGGACCGGCCCGCACCTTCCAGTACACCACCGGTCGTCAGGCCGCGCCCGGGTCCAGCAGCTCACGCACCTCGTCGAGGGTCGTCTCGGTGAGCTCCTCCCCCACGAGCAGCCAGCGGGTGATCCCGACCGACTCCAGGAAGGGCAGGTCGTGGCCGGCGATCACGAGCGCGCCCTCGTAGGAACCGAGCGCGCTCGTCAGCTGCCGCACGCTCGCCAGGTCCAGATTGTTGGTCGGCTCGTCCAGCATCAGCAGCTGGGGCGCCGGGGTGGCGAGCATCGTCGCCGCGAGGGTGGCGCGGAACCGTTCGCCGCCCGAGAGCGTCCCCGCCTGCTGCTCGGCGCGCGCCCCCTTGAACAGGAAGCGCGCGAGCTGGGCGCGGATCTCGTTGTCCGTGGTCCCGGGCGCCATGCGGGCGACGTTCGCCGCGATGCTCAGCTCGTCGTCCAGCACGTCCAGCCGCTGCGGCAGGAAGCGCAGCGGCACGAAGGTCCTGGCCTCGCCCGCCTCCGGTGCCAGCTCCCCGGTGAGGGTGCGCAGCAGCGTCGTCTTGCCCGCGCCGTTGCGGCCGATGAGCGCGATGCGTTCGGGGCCCTGGACGTGCAGGCCCGCGTCGCGCAGGCTGCCGAAGCGGGGCCGCAGCCCTTCCAGGGTCAGGACAGTGCGGCCCGTGGGCACGGCGGTTCCGGGGAGCCGCACACGGATCTCCGCGTCGTCGCGGATCGCCCCCGATGCGGTGTCGAGCCGCTCGCGCGCCTCCTGCAGACGGTCCTCGTGCAGACCGCGGAGCTTTCCGGCCGTCTCCTGGGACGACCGCTTGTGCGCACCCGCCACGATCCTCGGCGCGCGCCGCTGCGCGTCCATCTTCTTGTTGTGGCGCTGCCTGCGGGCGACCTTGATCTGGGCCTCCTCCAGCTCGCGCTTCTGACGGCGCACGTCGGACTCGGCGGCCCGCACCATGCGCCCGGCCGCCTCCTGCTGGGTGGCCAGCGCCTCCTCGTAGTCCGACCAGCCGCCGCCGTACCAACTCACCGTTCCCGCACGCAGGTCGGCGATGCGGTCGACCCGTTCCAGCAGGTCACGGTCGTGGCTGACCACGACGAGCACGCCGGAGCGCCAGGACTCGACGGCGTCGTACAGACGGCGGCGTGCGAACACGTCGAGATTGTTCGTCGGTTCGTCGAGCAGCAGTACGTCGGGGCGTTCCAGCAGCAGCGCCGCCAGCCGCAGCAGCACCGTCTCGCCGCCGGACAACTCCCCGGCGGTGCGGTCGAGTCCGACGTCGCCGAGGCCGAGCGAGCCCAGGGTCGCGAGAGCACGCTCCTCGACGTCCCAGTCGTCGCCGACCGTCTCGAAGTGCTGCTCGGAGACGTCTCCGGCCTCGATCGCGCGAAGCGCCGCACGCCGCTCGGTGATGCCGAGGGCGTCCTCCACGCGCAGGTCCGTGTCGAGGGTGATGTTCTGCGGCAGGTAGGCGAGGCGCCCTTCGACGGCCACCGACCCCGAGGTGGGGCGGAGCCGGCCGGCCAGCAGCCGCAGCAGGGTGGACTTGCCGGAGCCGTTGGTCCCGACGAGGCCGGTCCGGCCCCGTCCGATGCTGAGAGAGAGCCCGTCGAAGACCTCCGTGCCGTCCGGATGGCGGAAGACCAGGGCGGAGCAGCTGAGGGAGGCGGCGGGCATGGTGGGCTGAGACATGTGATCCTCGCGGTCGCAAGCATGTGAACAGGGGCTTCGTGTGCGAGCACCACGCGGCGACCGGCCGAGGGGAAGGGGTGCGGTCCTCCGGGGAACGGGGGACGGTTCATGCACCGAGGTCGCATCCACGCGGGGTCACGGGCGGCAGGAAAGCCGACAGGGCGTGACGGGCTACGGCAGGGGCCGTACCGCGCGATGATCGCGGACCTCAGATGCGCAACGTCCACCTCTATCGGAGACAACAGGACTCCAAAACTGTACACCGCGCCGGTTCGGGGCGGGGTGTGGAACGGCGCACGGACGGCGGCCCCTCTCGCAGGCCCTCTTGACGGCGATGCGCGGGAATCCCTACGGTCTGCTCGCTCGATCGAAGAAAAGCTCGAAACTTTCGGTTGCGCAGCGTGAGTGCGACACAGGCTCTCGACACCCGCATCCCGTCTCCCAGCCCAGGAGTCACACCTCCATGAGACCGAACCCGGTGAACGCCCCGGCACGCCCGAGCCCTCTGAGCCGCATCCCCTTACGGGCGCGACGAGCTGCCCGTCCGCTGGTCGCCGTGCTGACCGGCGCGCTGCTCCTCGCCGCCGCGAACGCTCCCGCCGTATCGTCCGAGCCCTCGCCGGGACCCGGCGTCAACTCCACGAAATGGACCGGGACATGGGCCACCACGCCGACCGCGACTCCGGCGTCGGACACCACGGCGTTCGAGGACGAGACGATCCGCCAGACGGTCCACACCAGCATCGGCGGGAACCGCGTCCGCATCCGGCTGTCGAACGAATTCGGCAGCGCGCCCCTGGTCATCGGCGAGGCACGCGTGGCCCGCGCGGCCGGCGGCGGAGCGGGGACCCGCATCGATCCGCGTACCGACAGGCCGCTCACCTTCGGCGGACGCACCTCCGTGAGCGTTCCCGCGGGCGCCCCGCTGCTCAGTGACCCCGTCGCCCTGAAGGTGCCCGCCGGCACGGACCTCGTGGTGAGCATCCACCTTCCCGAGCCCACCCCGGGATCGACGCTCCACGCCTTCGCCCTCCAGCACAACCACGTGGCCGCCGGGAACGTCACCGACGACACCGTCATCCAGCCGACGTCGACCTTCGACCGCTGGTACTTCCTCACCGGTGTGAGCGTGAGTACCGCCCGGCCCTCCTCGGCCGTCGTCACGTTCGGTGACTCCATCACCGACGGGTCCGACACCGATGCCGGCGCCAACCACCGCTGGCCCGACTTCCTCGCGGGCCGGCTGCGCGCGGCCGAGGGCCCGGACGCGGTGGGCGTGCTCAACGAGGGCATCAGCGGCAACCGCCTGCTGCACGACCCCAACCCGCCCGCCGGTTCCGACGCCGAGAACTTCGCCGCGTACTTCGGCCAGAGCGCCCTGCGCCGCTTCGACCGCGACGTCGCCTCCCAGCCGGGCGCCGAGCACCTGATCGTGCTGCTCGGTGTCAACGACCTCGGCCACCCCGGCACCGTGGCCCCGGAATCGGAGCGGGTCACGGCCGCGGACCTCGTCGAGGCCCACCGCCAGATCATCGCCCGCGCGCACGATCTGGGCCTGAAGGCGTACGGCGGGACGATCCTGCCCTTCAAGGACGACACCCTCGGCTTCTACACCCCGGAGAACGAGGCGACCCGCCAGGCGCTCAACCGCTGGATCCGCACGAGCGGGGAGTACGACGCGGTGATCGACTTCGACAAGGCGCTACGTGGCCCCGCCGACCCGCAGCGCCTCCTCGCGGCCTACGACAGCGGCGACCACCTCCACCCCGACGACGCGGGGGCCGAGGCGATGGCCCGGGCCGTTCCGCTGCGGCTGTTTCGCTGAGGCGAGGCAGGCGTGCGGGGCCCACGACCGCGAAGTCGCGCCCGACGGGCCGCTTGCCGCGCGGCGACCTATCGAGTATCAATAGATAAGCATTGGTATTCGATAGGCGCCTGCGCGTGCTCGCCGGGTGCTCGACCGAGGGGGAAACGATGGGAAGACTGCCCGTGCTCGCGCTGCGCGCGGTGCTCGCGATGCTGCTCACCGGTTCGGTGTTCGTGCAGGCGGTGATGGTGCCGCTGCTCGCCGCCGATCTGGACGGACTCGACGCGGAACACGCGTATCTCCGGGCCCCGTTGCTCCTGATCGTCTTCCTGGGTGTGGTGACCGTCGAGGTCGTGCTGGTCTGCGTATGGCGTCTCGTGACGATGGTGCGGCGCGGGACGGTGTTCTCCCACGCGGCCTTCCGTCTCGTCCACGTGGTGATCGGCGCCGTCGTGGCCGCCGCGCTCCTGGTGTTCACGCTCGGAGCCCTCCTCGCGCCCGGCGAAGCGGTCGCGCCGGGCGTGGTGCTCCTGGTGGGCGGGGCGGGCGTGGCGGTCCTGGGGGTCGCGCTCGTCGTGCTCGTCCTGCGGATGCTTCTCGCCCAGGCCGTCGCGCGCGATGTCGAGGCGACGGCGATGCGGGCCGAGCTGAACGAGGTGATCTGATGCCGATCGCCGTCGACATCGACGTGATGCTCGCGAAGCGCAAAATGTCCGTGGGCGAGCTCGCGGAGCGCGTCGGGATCACCCCCGCCAACCTGGCGGTCCTCAAGAACGGCCGGGCCAAGGCGGTCCGCTTCACGACGCTCGCGGCGCTGTGCGAGGTACTCGAATGCCAGCCGGGGGACCTGCTGCGCTGGGAGGCGGAACCCTCGGACGGATGACACATGGCCGGGCGGCGCGGTTCCACAGCCGGTGCCGAGAGGTTCAGGTGCCGTTCATCCGGTGGCCGAGGGTGGAACCCACGTACGGAGACATTCCGTAGCTTGCGACCTCCGTAGCTGGTGACGAAGCCCCAGGCCGATCCGTCAGGCCTGGGGCTTCCTCGTGCGCGAGAGGAGGCCGGGCCTCCGAACGCGCGCTCCTCGCCGGGGCCGGGGCGCAGCCGGTGGCGACCCGGGAAGGAACCGGTGGTTGGACGGCTGTTCACCCGTGCGCCGCTTCCCGCTCGCCCACAGGTGCGACCATCTCGCTCCGACACTGTCGTGCCACTGTCGTGCAACGGAGAATCGATGCCCCCGAAGAGAACCCACGCCGCGCTGGCAGCCGTGGTTGTCGCCGCAGGCTTGCTGGCCGGTACGGGTGCGGCGAGTGCGCACCAGACGCCGCGGTGGCCGGTCGCCTTCGACCGCACGGCCACCTACCCGGTCTTCCAGAACCGGCCCGCCGGTGAGGACCCCGCCTCCGCGACCGTCGCCGAGATCTCGGCGGCCAGTGAGGACGGCCGCACCCTGGTCTACACGGACGCCCTCGCGCGCCGCATCGGTTTCCTCGACATCAGCGAGCCCGGGAAGCCGCGCGGCCTCGGCACACTGTCGCTGGCCGAACTCGGCGACGCCGAGGACGAGCCGACCTCTGTGGCCGTGGTCGGACGGTACGTGCTGGTCGTGGTGAACACCAGCGCCGACTACTCGGACCCCTCCGGACGCCTCGACGTCATCTCGCTGCGCGACCGCGAGCGGGTCAGCAGCTTCGACCTGGGGGGCCAGCCGGACTCCATCACCGTCACCGAGGACCAGCGGTACGCCGCCGTCGCGATCGAGAACGAGCGCGACGAGGAGGCGACCCCGCCCGGCGGCGAGGAGGGCGACCTCCCCCAGGCTCCTGCCGGATTCGTGCAGATCGTCGACCTGAAGGGCGGCTCCCCGCAGAACTGGAGCACCCGGGCCGTACCTCTGACCCGGCCCGACGGCGCCGCGCTGCCCGTGCTGGCCGACGCCGGGATCGCCGCTCCCACCGACCCGGAGCCGGAGTACGTCTCCGTCAACAGCCGCGGTCAGCTCGCCGTGACCCTCCAGGAGAACAACGGCATCGCGCTGGTGGACCTGCCGACAGGCCGTGTCACCAAGGCGTTCAGCGCCGGTACGGCCACGGTGGACGGCATCGACGCGGTCAAGGACGGCGTGATCGACCAGACCGGTTCGATCACCGGCGTACCCCGCGAGCCCGACGCCGTCAGCTGGATAAACGACCGCTACCTGGCGACGGCCAACGAGGGCGACTGGAAGGGGGGCACCCGCGGCTGGTCCGTCTTCGACAGCCGCACGGGCAAGGTCGCCTGGGACGCGGGCAACAGCTTCGAGCGGCTCGCCGTCCGGTACGGCCTCCACAACGAGGACCGCGCGGGCAAGAAGGGCACCGAACCGGAGGGGGTCGTGGTCGCCACCTACCGCGGGGTGCGCTACGCCTTCGTCGGCTCGGAACGCAGCAACTTCGTCGCCGTC
Organism: Streptomyces sp. NPDC006516; assembly: GCF_040611875.1. Lineage (NCBI taxonomy): Bacteria > Bacillati > Actinomycetota > Actinomycetes > Kitasatosporales > Streptomycetaceae > Streptomyces > Streptomyces sp. NPDC006516. The sequence goes on along the minus strand of NZ_JBEXPD010000015.1, from coordinate 87,447 downwards.
TACGACCTGAGCCGGCCGACCGCTCCCGTCTTCCGCCAGGTGCTGCCCACCACCAACGGTCCCGAGGGCCTGCTGCCGATCCCGTCGCGCGATCTGCTCGCGGTCTCCAGCGAGGAGGACGACGCCTCCGTGAACGTACGGGCCTCGGTGAGCCTCTTCCGGCTGGGCGCGGGCACCCCCGCCACCCCCGGCATCGTCTCCGCCCCGGACTCCACCGGCGCACCGATCGGATGGGGCGCGCTGGGCGCGCTGTCCGCCGCCCCCGGCAGGCCTGACCAGCTGTACAGCGTCACGGACGCGGCGTACTCCGACACCCGGATCCTGACCATCGACACCTCGCGTCGGCCTGCGGTCATCACCCGGGCGCTCACCGTCGAGGACAGCGAGGGCCGGCCGGCCGGCTACGACGCCGAAGGCATCTTCGCCCGGCCCCAGGGCGGTTTCTGGCTCGCCGTGGAAGGCGCGACGGGCGACGGCAACAAGCTGGTCAGGCTCGACCGCGACGGCGTGACCCGGCAGGTCGTCCCGCTCCCGTCGGACGTCGCCGCGGGTCTGACGAAGCAGGGCTTCGAAGGGGTCACGGCCACCACCGACCGCAAGGGCCACGAGGTGGTCTGGGCCACGCTGCAGCGTGAGATCAAGGGCGACCCGGCCGGTCTCGTCCGGCTCGGCCGGTACGACGTGGCGACGGGCACCTGGAGCTGGTACGGCTACCGGATCGGCACCACCGGCACCCCGGGCGACTGGATCGGCCTTTCCGAGATCACCGTCGTCGGTGACAAGCTCGCCGTGATCGAGCGGGACAAGCTGAACGGTCCGTCCGCCAGGATCAAGCGGGTGTACACGGTCGCCCTCCCGAAGTCCGCAGCCCCCGTCGGCGAGCTGCGGGTCCTGCCCAAGAAGCTCGCCCATGACGTACTGCCCGACCTGCGAGCGACGAACGGCTGGACGCAGGAGAAGCTGGAAGGACTGACCGTGGGCGGCGACGGTCAGCTCTACGCCGTGACCGACAACGACGGCGTGGACGACGCCACCGGCGAGACGGCCTTCCTGCGCCTCGGTTCCGGCAGGAAGGTCTTCGGACGCGACTGATCCACCGCAGCGCGCGCTCAGAGGCACGACGCCGCGCCGCGACAGCACACCATGGCCGCCGGCACCCAGCCGGCGGCCGTACTGCTTTCCGGGAGGGCGCTCAGGAAGCCCCGGCTGAACGCCAGGTGGACGAAAGACCGAGGTGGGGACACCCACCGGATTGATGGCCGGGGCCGTCCAGCCGCTAGCATCCGGGCTCCGGGTGTTGCCGAGCGGTGGACGGAGTGGACTGTGGCGCGACCGCGTGTGGGTGTGGCGGTGCTGACGATGGGGACGCGGCCCGCCGAGCTGCGGGCGCTGCTCGATTCTGTGGCCGCCCAGGACGAGCCGGCCGCCCGCGTCGTCGTGGTCGGCAACGGCCAGGGCTCGCTCCCCGAACTGCCGGACGGCGTGACCGGGGTCGAGCTGCCGGAGAACCGAGGGGTGTCGGGCGGCCGGAATGTCGCCATCGAGGTGCTCCGCTCGTCCGGTGACGTCGACGTCCTGGTGGACCTGGACGACGACGGGCTGCTCGTCGACGCCGACGTGTTCCGCCGGCTCGCCGACCTGTACGAGGCCGACCCGAAGCTGGGCATCGTCTCGTTCCGCATCGCCGACGAGACGGGCGAGACCCAGCGCCGGCACGTGCCCCGGCTGGGCGCGAAGGACCCGATGCGCCGGGGCGAGGTGACGACGTTCCTCGGCGGCGGCCACGGCCTCTCCACGCGCATGCTCGACGAGATCGGCGGCTGGCCCGAGGACTTCTTCTTCACCCACGAGGAGACCGACCTCGCCTGGCGTGCGCTCGACGCGGGATGGACGGTGCTCTACGAACCGGACCTGCTGCTCCAGCACCCGAGGACCAGCCCGGCCCGCCACGCCGTCTACTACCGGATGACGGCCCGCAACCGGGTGTGGCTGGCCAAGCGCAACCTCCCTGCCCTGCTCGTCCCCCTCTACCTGGGCGTGTGGACCCTCCTCACCGTGGCCCGCACGAGATCGCTTCCGGGACTCAGGGCCTGGTCCGGCGGTTTCGTCGAAGGCGTGCGACGGCCGTGCGGCGTGAGGCGGCCCATGCGCTGGTCCACGGCCTGGCGCATGACCCGGCTCGGACGCCCGCCGGTCATCTAGCGCTGCTCCGGAAGTCCGTGTCGGCGAGCGGACTGCCCGTACGGACGCGCCGGGCCCGCACTCAGATGAACGAGAAACGCGTAGCGGCCTCGGCAGGAGTGACTCCTTGACGGCGGCCGGGGACGTCGTGAACGGCGTGCGCGCCCTCGGAGCGCAGTCGGTCGGCCCCGGCGTGCCGGGCCATCACCGTGGCGGAGGTGCGGATGTCGGCGGCAGTGATGTCGGTGCGGTCTCGCCCCGCGTGCTGCTCGAGGAGGGTTCCGAGGTCCGGGGCGAACCGCAGCACGGTCACCGGAGCGTCGAAACGCCTGGCGATGGCGATGAGGCGGGTGCGCGCCTGCGGAGTGACGTTCGTGGACTCGGCGACTGCTGTCCGTCCGCCCGCGAGCCGGGCGACGATCCTTCGGTCACGTTCCATGAAGATCCGAGCGTCCGCGGCGTCGGTGTGCGCTTCGGCGAGTGAGGTGCCGAAGAGCTCCGCGCGGATCTCGTCGCTGGACACCACGGCGCCCTCGTCGATGTGGCCGCCCGCGACCAGCGCGCGGACGAAGCTGCTCTTGCCCGACGCCGGCGGGCCCACGAGGACAACGAGCCCCGCCGGCACCCGGATCGGCCCGGACCTGGACGGCGCGTGAGGCCTCGGGCAGATGTCCTCGGCAGGCGGATCTGCCGGGACGGCTCGTGGCGGACCGTTGTGCGTGTACCTGCACTCCATCAGCAACTGGGTTCCCTGCGGGCCGACCGGACGAAAGCCCGCCCTGCTCCACGCTCTGACGGCCCGGTGGTTGGATGCCTCGGGGTCGACGGTCACCCGGTCCCATCCCACGACGGTATGGAGGTGCCGGACGAGTGCGCGGGCGGCGTCGGGGCCGTAGCCCCGGCCCTGTGCGTGGGGCAGGAGCACCAGGTCGATGCCGCCTTCGTGAGGGCCGGCAGGGACGTACTGGGCGTAACCCACGGGGTCGCCGCCCTTGAGTACCAGCAACGAGACCACTGCGGGACGCCGCCGTCCGGTGTACTTGGCGGCGACCTCCTCGCGAGTGAGTGGCCGCCCGCCCCAGTCGCGGACGAACTCCGGGTCGGAGAACCACTGGGCGAGCAACGGCAGGTGGTCCTCCGTGGCGGGGATGAGCGACGTGGCCTCGCCCGCGATGCCGCCCTCCGGCATGTCCTTCATGGGATGCCGCCCCCTTTCGTCCGTGCGTCCCGCCCATCCTTCCAGCGTGGGGCCGGTCCGGTGAGGAGACGGTGCGGAGCGGGAGAATCTGTGTTGCACCCGCTCGGGACGGGGAGGATGCTGAGCCGCCGGAGGTGCTCCAAATGATCAGTATCGCGATGGAGCTGACCGTGCGGGATCTGGTGCACGCGGATCTGGCATCGCTCGGCTGGGCAGGATCCGCCCGCCATCTCGTCTCCGTCGAGGAGCAGTTGGCCCGTAGAGGGTGCGGCGATGTCGACTATCTGGCCGTCTGCGCCCGTGCCGACATCCCGATCGCCAAGGGCGGTGTCGACTACCGGGCCAAGAGCGGCGCGGGCACGCTGTGGCAACTCGCCGTCCATCCCGCACTGCGGTCCTGCGGCGTGGGCACGGTTCTCATCAGGGCTGCGGAACAGCGCATCAAGGACCGGGGGCTGCGGCAGGCGGAATTGGGTGTGGAGGACGGCAATCCACGTGCCCGTGCCCTCTACGAGAGGCTGGGCTACCGTGCCTACGGCCGTCAGCCGGACGCGTGGGACGAACAGGCCCCCGACGGAACGCTGCGCCGCCACGAAACGGTCTGCACCATGATGCGCAAGGACCTGTCCTAGAGCGTCCCGCCTGAAGACGGATGACGATTCGCCCAGCGCCACCAGGAACACGCCATCAGGCCGGGTCGTCGGCGAACGTCGGCGCGAGTGCCGCCTCCAGCCGTGCGACGAACTCCTGCTCGCGTCCCGCGAACTGCGGGTACTCGTAGGCGAAGTGGCGCCACTCGACGTACTGGAGAGCATCGGTCAGGTCCTCACCGAGCACCCGGTCCCGCCCGAGTGCCGGCCACTCACCGCCCAGCCGGAACACCTCCTGGAGCAGGGCGTTCGGCAGCGCGTGGCGCTCGGCCAGCAGGACCGCGTCGTAGAGGTCCTTGCCCTGCGAATAGCCGTCGATGACCAGCCACAGCACCTTCCACGCCAATGACAGTGCTGGGGTGGCCCCTTGGAGCAGCCCCCCGGACGGTGCCGGAACGCGCTCCGGCGGTTCGGGAAGCGACTCACCGAAGACGAAGTCCAGCTGTACCCAGCCACCCGGGGTCCCAGGCGCCTCCCACGGCAGCATCATCCGGCGGCCCGGCACCCGCTCGTACGTCCAGATGTCCTCGCACACGGCACCCGAGGCGTCGATACGCACCCCGTGCGAACCCGCCGCGGCCCGTTCCCCGGCCGCCGCGGCGACACCGGCCAGGAGTTCCGAGGTCCGCTCCTCCTCCATCCGCCAGGACGGTGGAGCGACCACGAAGTCCAGGTCACCGGGCTCCCGGGCCTCCTCGCCGAACCACAGGGCCATCAGCATGCTGCCGCGGAGGACCAGCGAGGGTGCCCATCGCGAGGCAGCCGCCCCGTCCCGTACCGCGGCGAGCGCCTCGGCCCGCGCGGCCTGCCACGCCCGCGTCGCGCCGGGGGAGGGGAAGGCGGGGTCGGAAGCGCGAAAGGCATAGGGGAACTGCTTGAGTGCCGGATCGAACACCTCCTTCTGCACCGCGTCGGCGTCCATCACCCGCAGAAGTGTCCGGGGCACATCGGATGCGGAGCGGACCCAGGCGAGGCGTGACCCCGAAGGCTCCGGCGCGTCCTGCCGGCCGGCCTCGTTCGATGCGTTGCCCTCGTGCGTGCTCATACCGGCTCCAGCCACCCTTCGTCGAGATTCGGACCACTGTCGAGCAGCACGTATTCGCGCTCCACCGCAAGGACCTCGTACGCCTTCAGTTCCGAGAGCAGGGCGAGCAGGGCGCGCTCCGCGCTGCTCGCTCCCAGTGCGTGGCAGCGCTGCGTGACGAACCGTTCCTCCCGGCCGTCCGCGTGCCGCCTCCGCGCGTTCCAGGAGACGTGGGCGCCGTGCCGGAGGGCCACGGCGATCAAGGATTCCCGGTCATGGGACGGACCGAGCAGCAGCTTCACATGGTGCTCGAAGTGGCGTCCGCCGTCCTGGGTGGCCACGTCCGCGTCCGTCTGCGGCACCTCCTCCGCCCACGGCGCGCACTCGATCTTGATCCGCGCCACGTCGAAGCCGTCCCCGGCGAGGGACCGCACGGCGTGCCGCACGGCCGAGACCTCCTCGGAGTAGGTGGCCCGCGTTCCGCGCAGCGTCAGCATCGGCTGGGAAGCCGTCCGGCCCCGGGCCAGCTGGATGTGCGTGAACTTCACACCACTGCGGCGCTCCGCCCACTGCTCCAGTCTGTGCAGCTCGGCCCCGTCGCACAGCACTGTCATATGACTCTCGTACACCCCTGAAGCTTGCCGCAGTCCGTCACCCTGCGGCATCCGGATATACGGGGTCCCGCCCGGGCGCAGGCGTCGGCCGTGGCGCGTGCGGGGCGGCGCGCTCACCTCGCGACGGGAGAACCACTGCGGCGTGGGGGCTACGTCGGCGGGTTCAGCTTGCGGAAGTAGGTCCAGCTGGTCTCGTTCGGCTCGCTCCACTCCTCCGGCGCGCGGGCGAACTCCGGGTGCCGGGCGGCGATGTAGGCACGGGTGCGCTCGGGGACCTCGGCGTACGAGCCGAGCTTGCGTCCCCGGCAGTGGAAGGTGAGGCCGCCGGGTGCCTGGCCCCGGGCCATCCACGGGAGCCACGGGGACATCCGGGACCACGACATGGTGGCCGGGACCCCGGGAGCCGGGCCGGCCAGATCGGCCTTGTCGGCGAAGAACTGGAAGAGCTCCAGTGCCTTGTACGTGTCGCCTGCCGAGTGGACCGGGTACTCCGCCACCGGCAGCGGCGAGGGGTAGGACAGGGGGATCTCCAGGCTGAAGCAGACCTGTCCGCCGAGATCTGTCCGGGGGATGGGGAAGGGGCGCCACTTCTGGTTCGCCGGGTCGTTCCAGACGTGCACCACCGGCAGGTCCTGCCAGGTCTCCAGGATCTCGCGGCTCACGGGGTCCAGGTAGAAGGCGGCCTCACGGGTGAGCAGTCGGTAGGCGTCCGGCCCGGCCTCGGAGTCCTCGGCCAGCCGGGAGACGTTGATCCCTTCGAAGCCGAAGACGCGCCGGTAGGGCTCGTCCGGTGCCCAGGAGTACACGTCTCCGGACCACCAGTACGTGACGTCCTCGCCGTCGAGCGAGGCCCGGGTGCGGGCGAAGGAGCGGAGCTGCTCTGCGGGTGTCGTCATGGAACCACTCTGCGCTCCCGCCGCCCCGGAGGGAGGGGAAACAGGCCAGGGGCCGCGGGCGTGGGCCGGTGGAGCCCGTCGGCCGTGGTGGGCGGGCTCCACCGGCAGCGGACAGCGGGTGGCGGAAATCGAAGGCCCCGACAGCTCAGCGTGGCTATAGTCGCCCGCATGCATCTCCCTCAGATCTACGGCTGACAGCGGCTGGGGCCCTCGTGCCCCGGCCCCCGCGAGTCCACGTGCGCCGCCTGCGGCCGAGCCCTCACCGGCCCGGCCCGGCGCACCGGCTCGTCGTGTCCCTCTCGCCGTAGCCCTGAAATGAGTGAGCTTCCGTGCCTTCCGTGCCTTTCACGTCGCGCCGCCGTGCCCACATCGCGATGGCCGGCATCCCCGCTGTCAGCCACGTTCTGCCCAGCCTCGACATCATCCGGGAGCTCGTTGCCCGTGGGCATCGGGTGACCTACGCCAACGACCCAGCGGTGTCCGACCTCATCACGCCCACCGGCGCCGAACTCGTCCCCTGCACATCGGGACTGCCGGTCGCCGACAACGACTGGCCCGACGACCCGATCGCCGCGATGGGCCTCTTCCTCGAAGACGCCGTCCAGGCGCTTCCCCAGTTGCACGCCGCGTACGACGACGATCCGGCAGACCTGTACCTGTACGACATCGGCGCCTACGCCGCGCGGGCCCTCGCCGAGTCGCAGAACCGGCCGGTCGTGCAGCTGTCCCCGACGTTCGTGGCCTGGGACGGTTACGAGCAGGACGTCGCGGCGCAGCTGCGGCAACTGCCGGGGGCAGACGCGTACCGGGCACGGTTCGCGCGGTGGCTTGCCGGCTGCGGGGCGTCCACCACCGATGTGGACGCGTTCTCCGGGCCTCCCGCGCGAGCCCTGGCGCTGATCTCGCGGGCGATGCAGCCGTACGCCGAGAAGGTCGACGCCGGCAAGGTGACCTTCGTCGGACCCTGCTTCGACGCGTCCGCGGGCGACGGCGGTTGGACCCGCCCCGCGGACGCGGAGAACGTCCTGCTGATCTCGCTGGGTTCGGCGTACACCAGGCAGCCGGAGTTCTACCGTCAGTGCCTGGCGGCGTACGGCGGCCTGCCCGGCTGGCACGTCGTCCTCCAGATCGGCAGGTACACCGACGCGCGGGACCTCGGCAGCATCCCGCCCCACGTCGAGGTGCACCCGTGGGTCCCGCAGCGGGCGATCCTGGCTCAGGCGGACGCCTTCGTCACCCACGCGGGTATGGGCGGCTGCGGCGAAGGGCTGCTGGCCGGGGTCCCCATGATCGCCGTACCGCAGGCCGCCGAGCAGTTCATGAACGCCGACCGGCTCGTGGAACTGGGCGTGGCCCGTCGTATCGACACCCCCGACGCCACGGCCGGGGGCCCTGCGGGCGGCCCTGGAGGAACTGACCACCGACGCGGAGGTCGCCCGGCGCTCGGCACAGCTCCGCGTGGAAGCCCTGGCCGAGGGCGGCACCTCGCGCGCCGCCGACCTCATCGAGAGCATGCTGCCCTGAGCCTCCCGTGCTCCGGGGCGCACGCGTGTGGCCGACGTCCCGGTCGGGTCGCCGGCTGTCGCGGAACTCCTCTCTTTGTCGCCGGTCCCCTGTGGATTCGTCCGTGATCGGTAACAGACGGAGCCTGACGGGGCGTTCGCATGTCCTCATGGGTGCACTGCATCGGCGGAGACGGCAAAAGGGGCGGGCGGACATGGCGAAGCACAAGGGAAGGGGATGGAACGGCCGTCTTCTCGCGGCGGCACTCGGGGTGACCACCCTGGCCGCCGCCACCTCGGTGTGGACCGCGCAGGCCGACCCCGGCGAGGGGCGGCCGCAGCCGGGTGTCTCGGCACCGGGCACCCGGGGCGAGGACCAGAAGGTGGCCGCGGTGTCGGCCGAGATCGCGCACGCGTCCGACCGCGGTGACCAGGGCGTCAACATCACCATCGACGACGGCCCGGACCCGAACTGGACGCCGCAGGTGCTGCGGCTGCTGAAGGACAGCGGCGTGAAGGCCACCTTCTGCATGGTGGGCACCCAGGCCCAGGCGTACCCGGACCTGGTCAAGGCCGTCGTGGCGGACGGGCACAGGCTGTGCAACCACACGGTCTCGCACGACACCACGATGGACACCAAGTCCGAGGCGTACCAGTCCCAGCAGATCCTGGACGCCGAACGCATGATCATCAAGGCGTCCGGGGGCGTGCGGTCGCAGTACTACCGGGCCCCGGGCGGCGCGTTCACCCCGTACAGCCGACAGCTCGCCGCTTCCCACGGGATGCGTCCGCTGGGCTGGAACGTCGACTCCCGGGACTTCGAGCGTCCGGGCACGGACGCCATGGTCGCCACCGTCAAGAGTGAGATCGCCAACGGGCCCACCGTCCTCTTCCACGACGCGGGCGGGGAACGCTCCCAGACCGTGGAGGCCCTGCGCCAGGTGCTGCCCTGGCTGAAGGAGCAGGGCTATGTCTTCGGCTTCCCCGTGCGGTGAACGAGCCACATCCGAGGCCCGGCCTCCTGTTGTCAGTGTCTGCCCTTAGGCTCGCCGGACGCGGTCGGCTTCGGGGATTCCAGCTCTGTAAAGAATGGTTGCATCCCCGGTCTGTCCGGGGGCGGCCCGGGAAACACCCCGGGACCTAACCGACGACCGGGCTTCGTCGATGGCCAGCAGACGGCCTGACAGAGCCGACCGCGCCCCGGCCCTCCTGACGCCGAGGCTGACGCCGGCGACCCGCCGGGCGGGACCGCGCGCCGTCGACGACGACGCGTCACTCCGAGACGGCGGACCCCACTACCGCGGCCGTCGTCACAGCGCTGCGCTCAGCCGTGCGGCAGGACCGCACCGCGTAGCTCCCGCCGGCTCAGGACAGTCCGTCGAGCGGCCTGAGGAAACGGCGCTCGTAGCGTTTGATGCAGCGGGTCTCACGAGCCAGCTCGAACGCCGCCTGGCACTCCGGGTCGGTGGCGCTGTCCTCGCGGTACCGCTCGTACGCGGCCAGACTGGGGAAGGAGAACAAGGCGTAGGCGATGTCGCTGTCCCCCTCGCTCGGCAGGAAGTAGCCGTGGTGCGTCCCCCCGAAACGGTTGACGAGCCGGACCCAGCGACGACCGTACTCCTCGAAGCTCTCGAGTTCCTCGACGTCGATCTCGTACTTCAGATGAATGGTGATCATGCCCGAATGATGCCGTGTCACGGGCGGGCATCGGGTCCATGGCGATCTCAGGCGCGTGGGCCCGCACCGTGCAGCAGGGTGTCGATGATGCGGGCGGCGAGGGTGTCGGTGTCGATGCCCGTGTCGTCCGGGCTCCCGTGCAGGGACTCCCCGAGGAGCGCGTAGTAGACGCGCCGTACCCAGTGCAGGTCGGCCGCCTCGTCGATGAGCTCGTCCGCCCGGGCCCGTTCCAGCACGGTGATGCAATGCCGGCCGAGCTCCTCGTGGAGGGCCGCCGCTTCGCTGCCGGGGGCGGCCGGAAGTTCCAGGGCGAAGGTCCAGGCGCCCTTCACCTCGAGCACGTTGGCCGTGATCCGGTGCAGTGCCACCAGCGGAGGGGCGGTGTCCGGCCGGCCGTCCTCCACGGCCCGGACGAGCTGGCGGGCGGCGGAGGAGGCCAGCGCCTCGATCAGCGCCTGCCGGTGGGCGAACCGTCGATGGATCGTCGTCCTGGCCACCCCCGCCGCAGTCGCGATCTGCTCCATCGACGCGCCGGGGTCCTTGGAGAGCACGCGCTCGGCCGCCTCCAGGATCGCGCGGACACTGCGCTCCGCGTCCGCCCGCAACGGTCGTGCCGCTGACTCACTCATGGGCGCCTCCCGCTCTCCTGATTGACCTTCGAAACGATACATCACTGAGCCATCTTCCGGATAACTGCATCAAAGTTGTTGCAGCTAAGTGGAAAGTGAGTACGCTTTAGTCTCAGTTACCCGCTGAGTGGAGGAGATTTCCCGTGCACAGTGCAGCGCTCATCACCGGTGCCTCATCCGGACTCGGGGCGGAGTTCGCCGCCCAGCTCGCCGCCCGTGGACACGATCTGATCCTGGTGGCGCGTTCCGAGAGCAGGCTCACCGCCCTCGCCGAGCGGCTCACCGCGGAGCACGGCATCCAGACCCACGTATTGGTCCAGGATCTCGCCGAGCCCGACGCGGCCCGGCAGATCGCCGGACGTCTCTCCTCGCGCGGCCTGAGCGTCGGCCTGCTGGTCAACAACGCCGGATTCGGCACGTGCGGACGCTTCGAGGACATCGCCGCGGACCGCGACCACGACCAGCTGATGGTCAACGTCGTCGCACTCGTCGACCTCACCCACGAACTGCTCCCCGGCATGCTGGAGCGCGGCAAGGGCGCCGTCGTGAACGTCGCTTCCACCGCGGGTTTCCAGCCCTCCCCGTACTTCGCCGTGTACAGCGCGGCCAAGGCCTTCGTGCTCAACTTCGGGCTCGCCCTGCGCCAGGAGTACCGCGGGCGCGGCATTCGCGTACTGACCCTGTGCCCCGGCCCGGTCGACACCCCGTTCTTCGACACCATCGGCACCCGCAAGGCGGCGGTCAACGGCTCGATGACCACACCGGAGCCGGTGGTACGGGCCGCTCTGCGCGCACTCGACCGCGACCGCGGCTACGTCACCCCCGGACTCGGCAACGCCCTCTCCGCGCACCTGCTGCCGCGCCGGCCGCGCACTCTGGTCGCCGCCCTCGCCGAGCGTGTCACGCGTAAGGTCCTCAGCCCTGCGGGCACCGCCCCACAGCCGAAGGAGTACACGGCGTGAGTTCCTCCACCGTCCCGGCCGCGGGTGCAGCCGCCGCGATGCTGCTCGTCGGTACCTCGACGGCCGTCTCCGCGACGATCGCCGACTACCCCGTCCTCAGCGGCCAGGCCCTGCGCTACGCGCTCGCCGCGGCAATCCTCCTGGCCGTGGTACGCCACCGCCGATTACCCCGCGCCGGCCTGACCTTCCGTGACTTCCTGCTGCTTCTGGCGCTGGCCGCCACCGGACTGGCGGGCTTCAACATCTTCCTGGTCGAAGCCACCCGGCACGCGAGCCCCGCCACGATCGGCACGGTGGTCGGAGCGATCCCCATCGTCCTCGCACTCGTCGGGCCGTTGACGGAAGGCCGTCGCCCGGCGGCGCGCACCGTCGGCGCCGCGGTGGTCGTCACGCTGGGCGCTGCCGTCGCCGCGGGCTTCGGCGGAGGCAGCCTGCGCGGTGTGCTGCTGTCGGTGGGAGCGCTCGCCGGAGAGGTCGCCTTCTCGCTGCTCGCTCTTCCGCTGCTGCCCAAACTCGGCCCCATGAGAGTCGCCGCCTATCCCGCGGCGCTGGCCGTGCCCATGCTGGTGGCCGCGAGCATCGCCCTGGAGGGTACGGGCTCCCTCCGCCTGCCCACCCCCACCGAAGCGGCCGCCTTCGTATACCTCGGTGTACTCGTCACGGCCACCGCCTTCTTCCTCTGGTACGACGCGCTGCGCCGCCTGGGCGCCGCACGAGCCGGACTCTTCGCCGGTCTCGTCCCGGTGGGCGCGCTGGTCACCACGGTCGCACTCGGGCTCGGCGAGGCGGGCGTCGCGGATGTCGCCGGCGCACTGCTCGTCGGCGCGGGCGTCCTGATCGGTATGCGGCAGCCCGCGCAGACCGGCGGCGCGGACATCCCTGCCGGTGCTCATGGACACGGTCGCCACGTCCCTCGAGGCCAACCAGCCTCTGGGCGATTACGTACCCGCGGTGAATGAGCAGCAGTGCCTGAGCTGGGACTTCATACCGCTGGTCGAACGGACCGTCGTGCCTCGGCCGTGAGGCAGCGGAAGAGCGCTCCCGCTTCGACGCCAAGGCGGCCGTGGAATGTCTCACCGCTTCGTCGAAAGGCGGAGTGGTCTCAGGTGACCGCACATGACCGCTACTGCCCGCCGGGCACGGATGGGGCACGGGAATCGCTACGGAGACCGTGTGTCCCAGCGTCCGAGCTGTTGCGGCTGAGGCTCGTACAACCAACCGGTGCTCTTGGCTGTCTTGTTCGGCGACGTCTGACCGACATCGGCCGCCGAACAGGACTGAAGGACTTGATGAACCCAGCCAGACGCACGACCGCCACCGCCTTGGCTCTGGCCACGGCAGGCGGAGTGCTCTACGCCACCGCCGTACCTGCTTCCGCGGCGGTGAACTGTACTTCCCCCGTCTTCACACGGCAGTTCTTCGCGAACACGACGTTCTCGGGCACGCCGAAGAAGACGGACTGCGATTCCACGATCGACCAGAACTGGGGCAGCGGAGCCCCCGTCTCCGGCGTGCCGTCCAACAACTTCGGCGTGCGCTGGTCGGTGACGCGCGACTTCGGCTCCGGCGGCCCCTTCACGTTCACAGCCTCCGCCCTGGACGGAATGCGCGTCTATGTCGATGGCGTCCGCAAGATCGACGTATGGAAGAACGTCTCCGCCACCGTCAAGAAGACGGTCAACGTGACGATCCCCGCGGGCAAGCACACGATCCGCTTCGACTTCGTCAACTGGACAGGTTCCGCGAACGTCAGGTTCGCCTATACACCGCGCACCTCCGCCGCCTACGACAAGGTCAAGCCCCTCATCCCGACGGGCACGGCCGTCTCGTACAACTCCGCCACCGGCGCCGCCAAGCTCACCTGGACCAGGAGCAAGGAGATGGACCTGGCGAACTACCGGGTCTACCGGCGGCTGAAGGGCGCGCCGTACGGCAAGCAGCTCGCGACGACCACCGCGACGTCGTACACCGACAGCGCGCTGCCCAAGACCGGAGCGGCCTACTACTACGAGGTGCGGGCCGTCGACAAGGCGGGCAATGTCTCCGGCGGCAGCCCCGACAAGCTCGTCACCACCGTCGACAGGACGCCGCCCGCCGCGCCCTTCGTCGAATGGGATGCCTGCCCGGCCGACCAGCCCTACGCGGCACCGGAGCTGGTCACCACCGCGCAGAACGCCGCCGACATCGTCCGGTACGAGATGCAGCGGCTCGACGCCACCACGAAGAGCTGGAGCACCGTCTACTCCGGCACCAAGGGTGCCATCTGCGACACCGGTTACCGGGCCGACGGCAGCAAGGTCACCTACCGGGGGCGGGCCCGGGACGCCGCCGGGAACTGGTCGGCGTACTCGGCCGCCACGACGTTCACCACCCCCGACCTGACCCCGCCCGCCGCCGTCACGGGGCTCCGCGCCGAGTACCGGTCGGGCGTTCCGCATCTGGTGTGGTCGCCCGTCACCGGGGCCGCCTCCTACCAGGTCCTCCAGTACGACCCGGCGACCGGCGGCTACACCGACGCTCTTCCCGACGGAAGCCCCACCACCCGGACCGACGTCGTGCCGCGCCAGTCGGCCGCCGTCGCCGACAGCTACCGGTACGCGGTGCGCTCGCTGGACGCCAAGGGCAACCCTGCCGCGCCGGTGGAGATCACTCTGAAGATGGCCGACCGGCCGGAGGCGATCCCCGCGTTCAAGACCACTGCCGACAGGTTCGGCGAGGGCGTGATGGTCGAGTGGAGCAGCGTCGACCCGTGGACCGTCGACGAGCAGCCCCTTCCCACGTACAAGATCATCCGGACCGACACCGCGACCGGCGAGACCGACATCGTGGACCGGTGCAAACCGTTCACCTCGGTTGACCAGCCGCTGGATGACCCGGACACGTACTGGACCTGGGCGGACGACGATGCTCCTCTCTCCGCCCGCAAGCAGGTCAACGGCACCTGCTGGGATGTCCAGGGCGAGTCGGAGACGACGTACGAGTACCGAGTCGTGACGACCGACCGTTACGGACATGTGTCGCAGGCCGGCCCGCCCGCCACGGAGACCACCCCGGACACGCAGCGTCCGGCCCCGGTCCAGGACCTGACCGCGGAGCGCGTCCCGCTCGGCGTCCGGCTGACCTGGACGCCGCCCGCCGACGCGGACGTCACCGGCTACCACGTATGGCAGGGCGTCACCGACGCGGACAGCGGTGAGACGGTCTGGAAGGAGAACTGCTGGTCCGGCAGCTCCCTGGCCAGGACCGAGATCCTCTGCCCCACGGTTGCCGACGGTGCCACCCACGTCTACAAGGTGGCAGCCACGGACGACCGGCTCATGCACGACGACCAGGCACTCGACGTACTCCACCCCGCCGAGGTCTCGGTCACCCTGCCTGACACCCGCCCGCCGGGCTGGACGGGGACCGAGGTCCGTGAGGGCCAGTACCCGGAGCTGTACGTCGGCTGCTCCGAGAGTTCCGGACTCGGGGACTGTTCCCGGTTCGCGAGCTACCGCGTGGAGCGCTGGGACCCCGTCACTGCCGCCTACGTCGCCCTGGCGGAGGGCACGATGGGTGACGCCGCGTACTACATGGACACCACGGTGCACGAGGACCGGCTCGGCCTGTACTACTACCGCGTCGTACGGCTCGACGCCTCGGGCGTCGAGGCCGAGACCCGATCGGCGGCGTACGGCATCTGGGACTCCTGGCTCTGACCGGACGTGTGACAGGGGAGGCGACCGAAGGTTGTTTCGGCCGCCTCCCCTGTCCCATGCAAAAAAGCCCCCGGCCTCTGGCCGGGGGCTTTTCATGGAGCGGGTGACGAGGATCGACCTCGCGCTCTGGAATCGCTGATCGCTGATCGCCCTATGACGTACCCCAGACCTGAAAACCGTCGTGGCAGCGATGTGACGTGGGCCCAGATCCCGCACCACCGCAGGTGAACGGCCCTGGCCAGGCGAATTGGTCAGAGGTCGTTCCGCTGCCCGACGCCCGTAGGCGACCGCACTTCCCTGCGGTTTCCTGTCCAGTCGGGCACGGGTGGGGCACGGCGCCGGGGCTGCTGATCGTGAGGCCGCTCTTCAGCACCCGAGGTTGTCGGAGTTCTGGGAGGTGTCCGACTTCATCTTGGAACACGACCCGCTAGTACGCGGCCACATCTACGGGCGCTGATTCACCAAGGCTGGGGTGGCCCATTGCCGGGTCAAGGCCCCCAGCGTTCCTGTTACCGCGGGCCGTGCCAGTCCAGGCACAGGACTGTGGCGTCGTCTTGTGGGGGGTGGCCGTGGTAGGCATCGGTGACCGCGGCGACCAGAGCACGCACGGCCTCTCGTGGGTGATCGGTGGCTGTGGCACGGATGAGGCCGGGCAGATCCACGGTGTTCGCTTCGCGTTCTTGCATCCCGTCGGTGTGGAGCACGAGGCGGTCACCGGGGCGCAGATCGAGGTCCTGCACCTGGTAGGCGCCTTGCAAGGAGATACCGAAGGGCATGTCAGCCGCCAGAGGCAGTTCGTCGACTGTGCCGTCGCGCAGCCGGAGTGGCTGGGGGTGGCCGGCGTTGACGAACTTGGAGCTGCTCCCATCCAGGGCGATGCGTAGCAGTTGTCCGGTGGCAAAGGCGGGTTGCCCGTGGTCGAGGAGGGCCTGGTGGATCTGGCGGGCCTGTTCGGCGAGGCCGGTTCCGGCGCGGCGGGCGCCGCGGGAGGCGTTGACGAGGAGGGTAGCGGTGAGAGCGGCGTTGACGTCGTGGCCCATGGCGTCAGTGACGGACATGTGAAGGGTTTCGTTGTCGAGGCTGTAGTCGTAGGTGTCGCCGGCGATGTCGGAGGCCGGGACCAAGGCGCCGGCGAGGGTGAAAACGGTGGCTTCCAGGGAGGCGGCCGACGGAAGGAGTTGGCGCTGGATTTCCGCGGCCAGGCTGACTGAGGTGGTGCGATTGCCCCAGTGGTAAAGGTCGGTGAAGCGACGGTCGGTGACGACGATGTACGCCAACGCGTGCGCCGCCGCCTCGACCTGTTCCAGCACGTCCTGGGTTACGTGATCGAGAAACAGCTCCAGGACACCGATGGTGTCGCCGCGGTTGGTGACCGGTGCGAGCACCCGCTGCCTGTGTTCCCTTTCCGGAGCCAGCACCAGCCGCTGGGCACGCAGGACCTTGTCGTAGAGGCCGCTGTCGGCGAGGGGCACTTGTTCGGCGCAGCGCTCCTGTGGCGTAGCCGCGGTGTCGTTCACCCGCAGCAGGCGTCGTCCGACGACGTCGACGAACAGGAACGACACGGATCGGGCGCCGAACCGGTCGCGCAGATTGCGCGCCACGACATCGATGGAGTCAGCCGGAGCGGCATCCTCCGCCGCCGCCAGCACCTCAGCCAGTCTCATTCGATCACGAGCCACATCAGCCTCCCGGAACGGCGGACTCCTGCGGACTCTGCCTCCCGCGGCATAACAGTACGTTCCTCACCCATTACTCAATGCGATAAGCGGTGAACTCGCCTCTCGCCGAGCAACCCGTCCTGCCGGTTCAACCGGACCGAGTGCCGCGTCTGACGGCCCCGACGGCGGTCTGCCGGGTGATCTGGGACTGAAATCGCGAGCCGAGCAGCACGCGACCGTCCGGTAGGACCGGGCCGGGCCGGTCGGTGGGCACCGGATCAGCCCAGCGGCAGTTCGGCGGTGCCGCATCGGGAGGCCGCACCAGAGGCCGTGGAAGCCGCGCACCAGTGACCGGGGCCGTGGTCGTATGCCTGGGCACCGACGGCCTGAACGGCGGCGATGGCGGACGGGATGCCGAATGTGTCGAGTCTGTGCGGGAGATGGGGTCACAGGCGTGCCGCGCCCATGTGCCGGCGATTCATTGATCTCACCTGGACGGCGGCACGAGAACATCCCGGACGGGACTTGCTCGCAGCCGCGACGGAGACATTGCGTCATGTGAGTTAAGGAAAGAGACGCGCCAGAGTGAATAGGCTTATGGTCGACAGTTCCTTCATCTTGTGATTGTCACTTTTTTGGAATGGCATTGTCGCTGGAATTTCTGGCTCCGTGGCCGGGGTGTGGAAAATTGCTGCGTAATATTCGGCGGAAACGTGACGGCTGCTCGGACGTTTGGCTGGGCCGGGTGCGCCGTGGACCACGACTCTCCGACAGGAAATGGCCTCTCGATGAAGTTGAAGATCCCTAAGCTGGCTTCCCGCCGCGCCCTCTCCGGCTGGCTTGCCTCGGGGCTTGCGGCGACCGTTGCCGGCGTCATGGTCGCTGTGACACCGACGCAGGCGCTGGCCATCGCGACCCCCGTGCCGTTGGGCACGGCTGCCTCGTACTCCGTTCTGGCGGGCTCGGAGATCACGAACACGGGGCCCTCGCTCATCAGCCAGGATCTCGGGGTGAGTCCGGGGACGGCCATCACCGGGTTCCCGCCCGGACAGGTGCTCGGTGCGGTGCATTCCGCGGACGCCGCGGCGCTGCAGGCCAAGAGCGATCTGGTCGTGGCTTACAACAACGCGGCGGGCCAGGCCACGGATTTCGCACTCGCGGCGGGTATCGGGAACGGAGACACGCTGCTGCCGGGTGTGTACACCGCGGTGTCGGGTGTGGGCCTCACCGGTGACCTGATTCTGGATGCCGGGGGGAACCCGAACGCGGTCTGGGTGTTCCAGATTCCCGAAGCTCTCACCACGGCGTCCTCCAGCCGGGTGCTTCTGACGAACGGCGCGTCCGCCTGCAATGTGTACTGGCAGATCGGCAGTTCGGCCACGCTGGGTACCACCTCCACGTTCGTCGGCACGATCATGGCTCTGACCTCGATCAGTGTGACCACGGGGACGAACATCCAGGGCCGTGCGCTGGCCCGCAACGGTGCGGTGACGCTCGACAACAACCGGATCTTCCCCGGAACGTGCTCGACCACGACCACGGGCGGAACGACGACCGGCACCACCACCGGCACCACGACCGGGACCACCACTGGAACGACGACCGGCACCACGACCGGTGTCCTGGGTGGCGTGACGACCGGCGGTACGACGACGGGCGCGGTCGGCGGTCTTCTGGGCGGCATCTCGACCGGGGGCCTGGTCGCCGGCCAGGTGTCCGGCGGTACGTCCGGGAACATTTCCGGCAACACCGCAGGGAATGTCGCGGGCAACACGACCAGCGGCAACACCGCGGGCAACACGACCGGCGGTAATACCGCGGGCAACACGACCGGCAACAACACCGCGGGGAACGACACCGGCGGTCACGGTGGTGGGCCGGGCGGCCCCGGTCAAGGCGGTCCGGGGCACGGCGGCCCCGGTCACGGCGGTCCGGGTCACGGCGGTCCGGGTCACGGTCACGAGGGTGGACCGGACAAGGGACACGAGGGTGGACCGGACAAGGGACACGAGGGCAAGCCCGGGCACGGTCCCGAGGGCAAGCCCGGGCACGGTCCCGAGGGCAAGCCCGGGCACGGCGGCGACGACAAGCACGGTGAGCACCACGGCTACGGGGACAAGCCCGATGAGCAGGGTGGCCCTGAAGGTCACGCGGGCTAGGTCTCGGACCTGACACGGCGGTTCCGAGGCTTTCGGGGGCAGGTCTCGGACTGACCGCCGGTATCGAATGACTGGATGACAGCTCGACGGCATGCGGCAGATTCTTCTTTCTGCCGCATGCCCTCAGTGGTATTCGCGATAGCGGCAGTAAATGCGAGAGTTGACATGAGAAGAACTGGGTGGGCGGTGTCCAGTGGAATGCAAGCAGTGGACACGGAACGAGCACAACAGTCCGAGTCCGGTGTGTCCAACGCCGGCGTCAAGGGGGTCGGCCCGTCGTCGAAGCGGGAGAAATCTGCCCGTGCCCTGCATAAGGGTCTGTTCACCGTGGTGCTCATGTGTCTGGTGACAGCACTGGCCCACGTCGCCATGGTTTTCCTCCATGTGGCACCCGCGAATCATGTGTCGAAGCGATACAGCCCTCAGGTGAACGCATGGGTGTATCCCTTGTTCGAGCAGAACTGGCGGCTGTTCGCCCCTGATCCGGACTCTGCCAACCGGCAAATCCTGGCGAGGACGTCGCACACCGCGCCGGATGGATCAGTCCAGGTGAGCGGCTGGTTCGACCTGGCCGCCGTGGACTCCTCGGCGGTCGAGCACAACGTGTTCCCGAGCCACACAGCGCAGAACCTGTTGCGCCGCGCGTGGACGACCTACGTCGAACTGCACGGTGGCGACGACGCGGCGGACTCGGACCGGGCCGTGATGTTGCAGCAGTACCTGCGCAACATCGCCGCTGACCGTTTCGCGGACCACAACAGCGGCCCCTTCGAGTTCATCCAGCTCCGTGCCCTGACGCTGCCTATCGCAGCCCCCGGGACAGCGGCATCCAAGCGTCCGCCCGTCCCGGTCGAGAACCGGCTTCTGCCCTGGTGGAAAGTGACCCGTCATGGGAACTGAGCAGCTCCCCCCATACCCGTCGGCCGTGACCCCGGACCGGACGGCCGAACAGGAAACTACGAACAGAGTCGTCATGCGGTGGCTGAGTGAGCGGGCCGCAGCGTTCTGGGCTCTGGTGACCGGCCGACCGGTGTCCTTGTACGCGGCCGCGGTGCTGCGTATCGGTTACGGACTGCTGTACCTCGCCTTCCTCCTCCGGGAGTTCCCGCACCGAAACGAGATCTGGGGCCCCGGCTCGCCGTGGACACCGGAACTGGCACAGCAGCTCTTCGAGCAGTCGGGCTGGAACAGCATCCTGACTCTGTCCGGCAGCCGCACCTACTTCGAGGTCTGCTACGCGGCGGCCGTGGTGACGTCCGTCCTGTTCACGCTGGGCTGGCGGACCCGCATCATGTCCGTGCTGTTCGCTGTCGTGGTGGTCTCCTTCCACGCGAGGGCGATCTTCATGACGGACGGGGGAGACAACCTGATCCTGCTGATGGCCCTCTACCTCGTCCTCACCGCGTGCGGCCGGCGCTGGTCCCTGGACGCGCGCAGGACCCGACGGGCCGTCGCACGAGCGGGCATGACGCCGCCGCCTGTGAAGACCTTCTGGATTCAGCAACTCAGCGACGCGCGGGTCACGCTGACGACCGTCGTACACAACTGCGGACTCTTCGTCATCGCAGCACAGGTATGCCTCCTGTACGGAGCAGCCGGCCTGTACAAGGTCCAAGGCGCCTCGTGGGGTGGGGGCACCGCCATCCACTACGTGCTGAACCTCGACCTCTTCCAGCCCTGGCCGGCGCTCTCGCATCTCGTGGACCAGTACCCGACCGTGATCGCTGTCGCGAGCTACGTCACCGTTCTCCTGCAGGTCGCCTTCCCCTTCGTACTCTTCGGCAGACTGAAGTACCCCGTCCTCGCCCTGCTGCTGGGCATGCACATCGGCATCGCGGTACTCATGGGACTACCCCTGTTCTCCGGGGCCATGATCGTGGCCGACGCGGCGTTTCTCCCCGACCGCTTCTACATGTTCCTGGCCCGCGCCGCCCGGCGCATGGCTCCGCGAGCCGGCACGCGGCGGCCCAGCGCCTCCGAGGGACCGGACTCCCGGTCCGTGCCTCCACAGCTCAGGGGCGGCTACACACCGCGGGTCAGCAGATCGCTCAGGTAAGGGGACGTCCGGCGTCAGCCGACAAGGACAAGCTGCTCCCCGACCTGCGGTGAGTGCGGCACTGCGGTATCGCACGACACCACCATCGCAACTCACGTACCGCAATCTGCCCAGCGCCTGTATGCCGGCAAGCGCGCCGCAAGACCGACAGCGCCGGCCCGTGCCCGCACCTCTTGCCTGAGGGCAGGAGGCGTAAGCCGTCAGAATTCCTGCACAAGGGGTCTGCCGAACTGACGGGCCGGGCCCTCTGGCACAGGGTGCTCCACCGCAGCGCGGACCCGCCGCCCAGCCGGACTCGAACCGGGCTACCGGACAGCTCCCCCGCGCAGGGAGGTGCACTCAGACAGGACGAGCCCATGCCCAAGCGATCTGTACTCCCAGTGGTGGTCTACGACGGTGACTGCGCCTTCTGTACCACCTCGCTGACCTATCTCATGCGGCGCTTGCGGCCCAAGTGCGCCGTTACACCCTGGCAGTTCACAGACCTCGATGCTCTCGGCGTCAGCCGACGGAGAGCCCAGCACGAACTCCTGTACGTCTCGCCGACAGGAACGGTGTACGGCGGCGCGCAGGCCGTCGCCAAGCTCCTGCTGCGCGCGGGCGGCATCTGGGCCTGGCCCGGCGGGATGCTCACCTTGCCACCGGTCCGCTGGATCGCCCATGGCATCTACCGGATCATCGCCACCCACCGGGACCGAATGCCCGGCGGCTCACCGGCCTGTGCGATGCCGACCGCATACCAAGCGCCCTGACCTGCGGCCTTTGACAGAGCGGTGGTTCCGGTGCGCGTCGGAGCGCCTCGCAGCCGGTGACCACGGCCAGGCAGAACCCCTCTGTCACAGCGGTGGGCACTCAGTGTTACGCCATACGGGCGGACTCCCCCACGCGGTTGGCTGACACCTCGGCACAGCGATGCACAATGTGCTCAAGATTTGATCTTGGCAGCCTGTTGAGCAGCAGTGCGCCCATTACGCCCGGAGATGCACTACCCCGTGGTTTCGAGGATGAGCCCCACTGTCAGGAAGCGCCGTCTGGGAGCCGAGCTCCGTCGACTCCGCATCGACAGCGGGCTGACCGGCGGGCAGGTCGCAGAGCGCCTCCTGATCTCCCAGCCGAAGATCAGCCGTCTGGAGAACGGCCACTGCGCCATCAGCCCCCGCGACGTCCGCGACCTGTGTGCCCTCTACGGCGTCACCGATCAGCAGGTACTCAATTCGCTGATGCGGATGGCGAAAGAATCCGCACAGCAGGGCTGGTGGAATTGCTACGGCGACATCCCCTACAGCATCTACATCGGCCTGGAGACCGACGCTCACTCCATTCACTGCTTCGCACCCATAATCATTCCCGGGCTGCTGCAGACCCCCGCTTATGCCCAGACAGTCATCGAGGAAACGATCCCTCTGATCACCGCTGAGCAGGCATCCAACCGCCTGAAGGTACGGCTGCGACGCCAGCACAGGATCTACGACCCCACTGGCCAACTGCGCCTATATGTCATCCTCGACGAATCAACGCTACGTCGAGTCGTTGGCGGCCCTGGGCTCATGCGCGAGCAACTGGAGCACCTGAACGCACTGAGCGCCGAACCGCACATCACCGTGCAGGTCCTCCCCTACAGCGCGGGTGCCCTCTCAGGTGCCGCAGGACAGTTCTCGATCCTGAGCTTCGCGGACAGTCCCGAAGCAGGGGTGGTGTACCTCGAAGGATCGACCAGCGACCTCTACCTGGAAAAACGTTCCGACCTGGAGCATTACGAGCTCATCCACACCCACCTGCGAGCCCGGGCACTCAGCCCTGACAACACTCGGCACTTCGTCTCCGACATCATCGGGAGCTATGGCGCCGCAACACCGTGAAGGGCGAAGGACTGAACCGGGTGTGGTGGAGTATCAGGGCGTGCCCCTCCCTGACGCCGACGGCTCAGAAGAGACCGCGCCGGCCCTCCGCACCGCGAATCCGGCCTGCGGAGCGGAGCGCGAGCCGCTCTGGTCAGCCGGCGACGCGGGCTGCCTGCTCGTGGAGCTCTTGGGCCTCCGGGACGGCGCTGTACCGGCGCGGGCGGACGCGCATGTCCTGGAGGGCGGCCTGTACCTTCACCGAGCGGTATGCCGTCGGCGCAGTCGAGGAAGGCGAGCCAGGCGGCCATGGCGCCGTCCACGTCACCCTGGCGAAGGCGTACGCCGCCTAGGTCGGCCAAGACGATGGCTCGAGAACGGCGCCGAGGCATCCGTATCAGCCGGAGACGGGGCACGCGGAGGGCACAGCCGCTCAAGCGGTCTAGACAACAAGAAAGGCCCGGGTCGCTGACATGGGCCTCATAAAAGAGCGGGTGACGAGAATCGAACTCGCGCTCTGCTCCTCGGGAATCAACGGTTCTTGAGAAGGCGAAGCCGCTCTGGCCTGCATGTTTGACGGGTGCGGGCCAGGGCGGTGCGGCCTCTGGGAGCCATACTTGTCCGCTGCTGTCCGCTCCGAAGGGCACGGATGGGGCACGAGAGCTGACAGCGCGACGCGTGCTCCGGGCGGGCCGACTGGTCAGAGGTGGATGATGCGGACTTGGTTGCCGCAGAGGCTGGTCATGTCGTCGTTGTCGGAGGTCAGCAGGGCGACAGGCTTCGGCTGGCGCAGGGCGACCTCGGCGACTGTGGCGTCGATGGCGTACTTGTGCCCGTGCAGTCCGGCACCTTTGAGGAGTTCCGCTGCTGCTTTCGCCGTCTGTTCGGTGACGGGCTCCACCTTGACGCGGGACAGGGCCCAGTTCAGGCGGGGCATGTTGGTGCGGGAGTGGGTGACTTCCACGATGGTGTTGGCCCCGATGACCAGGTCGGCTCCCATGTCGTGGAAGACCCGAAGCATGGCGAGGAGCTTGCGGTCCTGCGCGATCCAGGCGGAGAGCCCTTCCGAGTCCAGGACGACGGTTTCGATGCGTTCGCTCACGCGGCGTCCGCGCCCGTGGAGGTCTCGGCGGAGCCGAAGATCTTCGCGCGGGCCTCGGCGAGCTCCTCGTCGCTGAAGGGGCTGTGCTCCTCCTCGTGACGGCGGAGGTCGTCGCCCAGTAGCTGGTGCCGGATCTGGCGGGCTACGGCTTCGGCGACGTAGCCGGAGACGTTGTCCGTGAGCTTGCGGAGTTCCGCCACCTGGTTGCTGGGCAGCGTGACGGTGATGCGAGTCGTTGAGGACATGCAGCAAGCATACTGGAGTATGCGCGCAAGGGTATGTGTTTGGGCGCCCCATCGCCACTCTCGTGACGCTAGTCATGCAATGTGGATGGGACACCACATGCGCGACGTTGCCCCCCTTCGCCCTCGACGTGTGGTGGGAAGCTGTATGAACAAGCTCCTGTGTGTGCCCGGGACGGTTGAGTCGTAGCTCACGGCTGGCTGGAAGGCTGGCGGGTCCCAGTGGAGTCGCGATGGTCGATTGGCCGTCGCCACCACTCCGTAGATTTGAAACAGCCCATCAGCCAGTGGGCTTCCGCGATGTCAAGGATGACGTTGCCGACCCAGGGGATTGGCTCGAAGCGGAGCATGCCCTCCTGGATGCGCACCGGCTCCCAATCCAGGTCGTGGTGGAGAAGGACGGCGTGCGGCTCACCGCGACGCTGCCAGAAGACCATGGGTTCGTGGACCTCGTTCTCGAAGGGTTTGACGATGTCGTCCGGAGCGAACTCGACGTTCGCCATGTCCGCCCACCTGCCGACTCCCTCGCGTTCCCGTGCCAGATAGCGCCGCATGGCCTGGACGAACACATTGAGGCTCGCGTCGTCCAGTACGGACTCCTTGGGGACGACGATCGACTTCAATTTCTTGCGTAGCGCCCTGCCCCGGCGGAGCTGACGGGTCGCATTGGCCCAGAAAAGCCCGCCGCGCTCGGGATCGTGGACCACGCAGAGAACGGGAAGGCTGCCATCGCGCCAGTTATCCCCGTGATTGCCGACCGGTACGCGGTGCCCGTTGTTGGTGCGGGTCGAGATTCCGCCCTTCACCTGCACGGTCAGGGAATCCTCCGTCCGCTGTCCGTTATCGACGAAGGTGATGTGCAGATCCTCGCCGTGGTCGTTGCCGCCGTCTATCTCCTGCACGATGTGGCCGTGCCGTTCCAGCAGCGAACGCACCTCATTCACTGCCATGCGTCCGATACGCCTACTTTCGGGCACCTTCGGCATATAGCCCCCTCTTCACGAATGCGCGGGAACCAGGTTAGGACCAGCCACTGACACGCATGTGGCCTTCGAAGAACGTGGCGGGACGTGCAACTCCCTGGCTCACCTTGTCAATTGCTGTCAGCGTGGGAAACCGTGCGATTGAGGACGACCTGATCCGACAACCCACGTGGGATCGGGGCCTGGACGAGCTGACCAACCGCGTCCGCATGGCGGCGCCCGAGCTGACCGCCGGTCGCCGTCCTCCGGGCGACATCAAGTCAGAGGTGGTCGAACGGGTCGTGGTCCTGTCGGCTCCGGACCGACATCCCGTGTGCTCGTTGGCCTGGCCGGACGGCTTCCGCTTCTCACGACCTCCGTCACACCGGGCATACCCAGGCCACCTGATCCGGGGCCACCCTCAAGGAAGCGATGGTCCGGGCCGGGCAGTTCTCGGAGAAGGTCGCGTTGATCTAACAGCACTCCGGTCTTGGGCGGCAGCAGAAGGTGGCCGGCGGCCCGGACGGCCTCGTGCGCGACGCCCCGTGAAGGCCAAGGAGAAGCCTTCTGGTGCGGAGGCGGTGTGTGGCGCTGGCCAGTCTGGACAACAAAAAACCCCGGCCGCTGGCCTGGGGCTTTTTCGTGGAGCGGGTGACGAGAATCGAACTCGCGCTCTGAGCTTGGGAATCAATGGTTCTTGAACGGCTTTAGTGACTCTGACCTGCATGTTTGGCCGGGCCGGGCAAGGTCGGTGTGGTCTCCGGGCACCGGGCTTGACCGCTGTTGTCCGCTCCGAAGGGCACGGATGGGGCACGAACGCGGTCACTGTGGGGAAACGGCCCTTGGCGTGTCACACCCAAGCGGTGATGAGGTGGTCGGGGGTGAGGCTGAGGATGCCGTTGGCGCTGCTTCCGCTGCGGGCGACGGCGAGCAGGGGGGTGGAGTCGTCGGTGCCGGGCAGTTGTGAGCGGTGGGTGACGAGTCGGGCGAGGTCGCGGTTGTCGAAGGGTTTGTTCTCCAGCCATTTGATGGATCCGACGAAGGTGATCTTCTTGGCGATAGGAGATCGGTCGGCGCCGACGAGGTCGATTTCAGGGTCGTTGGTGCGGGTCCAGTAGCCGCCGATCACGTTGGTGGCCTCCGGCAGCCGGTCGTCGGTCAGGCGCCACAGGGCCTCGCGGATCACAGGTTCGACGGCGCGGCCCCGCCAGGACGTCCAACTGGTGCGGATCGATTCGAGTACACGGTCTCCACGCCCGCGCTCGATCATGGGGATGCCGGGCCCGAGGAAAGAGAGCCAGAAGCGCAGGTACGGATCGGTGACGCGGTAGCGGCTCTCGCGGCTCGGCCTGGTGGACAGTGGAAGGTCGGCCGCCACCATGCGTCGGCTGGTGAGGAGCTCCAGGGAACGTTTCAGAGAGCCTGGATTGAGGTCGCCGGCTGCCCGGCCGATCAGGGTGAAGGTGCGTTCACCGTGTCCGATGGCACTCAGCACGGTGCGGGCCTGTGCCTCGGTGGGGAATTCGGCGGCCAGAGTGCGCTCGCCACTGACGAGGAGGGCGGATGTCGGACGGACCAGTGCCTGTTCCAGGTAGTCCCAGAGGGTGGCACCTGGAGGCCATTCTTCAAGGATGAGCGGGAGGCCGCCGGATACGAGAAAGGCGTCGAACGCTTCAGCCGGCGGAAGGTCGAGCATGGCGGCGACCTCGGCCGGATTGAGCGGAGGTACGACCATCTCGGTGCCGCGCTGGTAGAAGGGGCGACCGTAGGTGTTCAGCTGCTCCATCATGGCGATGTCCGAGCCGATGAGGACGAGTAGTACAGGGAGCTTGGACAACGTCCGATCGAATGCCTTCTGTAGCGCGCCCTCGAAAGTGGGGTCCTCGCGTACGAGGTAGGGCATCTCGTCGAGCACGACCACGCTGGGCGTGTCCTGAGGCAGGACACTGGCGAGCAGGCTCAAAGCCGCGTCCCAAGTCTGCGGGGTGGCGAAGTCCGCGACGCGGCCGGCGTCGGGGAGTGGAGAGACGGCGAGCTCGGCGGCGAATCCTGCCAGGTCCTCGGCCTTCGAGCCGCCTACTGCGGTGAAGAAGACATGAGGAAGCCCGGAGCGTTCCAGGAACTCCTCCACGAGCCGGGACTTGCCGACGCGTCGGCGCCCTCGGATCAATACGGCGCGCCCGGGCCGCCCGCTGCGTCCGCCGGTCCGTACAGGGGCCAGCAGGTCATCAAGAAGGCCGAGCTCCGTACGACGCCCAACGAATCCGTTCACAGGTTCCACCTCGCCGATCGTTCATTCTCTGCCAGGGCAGGTTACTTTCATAAATGAAAGTTGCGCAAATGCAATGCTTCCTGCGCAGCTGTTGCCGACATCCCGTGAGACCGAGAGAAGATCAAGGCCGGCTTGCATGCGGTGGGCCCGTGTTATGGCACGCCAACTCGCCGACGCCCGGGGTCGATCGACGTCAGTGGCGGGCGCCGGGTGCCGGGAGGTGTGCGTGACAGGGCTGCGTCCAGGCGCCTCCGGCAGTCGACGCATGCCGACGCGCCAGATTGGACTCGCCTTGTAGTTGTAGATGTTGTTTGAAGCCAGGCTCGGGGCGTGATGGCCGGGCGGAAGGGCGCTGAATAGCGGGAAGAGGGGCACGGCGCGGAGGTGATACGGGATGGTCAGGCCGGTCTGAACAGCAAGAAAGCCCCCGACCACTGGCCTGGGGCTTTTTCATGGAGCGGGTGACGAGAATCGAACTCGCGCTCTGAGCTTGGGAAGCTCATGTTCTACCATTAAACTACACCCGCGAAGCGCGCCGATCATCCGGCAGTGCATCGCCCACACTGTACCCCATCTCAGGCCCCCGGCGTCGTCGCCGTGGGGTCTGTGTGTCGTGCCGGGGTGCGGGCGGTGGGGTGGACGCGGGTGCCGGGGCGGGGAGTTGGGGGCGTAGCGTGGGTGGTCGGAGTGCCGCCTGGAGTGGCGTCCTGTTCATCCCCTAATGTGGCGGTCTCGTCCAAGGCTTGTTGGGGAAGGGACTTGATGGAGTCGATGGAGCGCACCGTCGTCCGCTGTGCCTCGGGGCACGTTTTCGCTACCTCGTCGTTCCCGATGCAGCAGCTCGGGTCCGAGCGGATCGGTCCCGGGCGGCTCATCCGCTGTCCGCGCTGTGCGCGGTTGCGGCAGGCGGTTCCCGTGGTGTTCGAGGAGCGTTAGCGGGGCGTCGGAGATCTGAGGCGGGACGCGCGGGACGGTCCGGTTGGGGTCGGCTCGCGCGTTCTGCGTATCCTCGGTGCGTGCTTCTCTCAGATAAGGACCTCCGGGCCGAGATCGATGCCGGGCGGGTTCGCATTGACCCGTTCGACGCTTCGATGGTGCAGCCCTCGAGCATCGATGTGCGGCTCGACCGCTACTTCCGGGTGTTCGAGAACCACCGCTATCCGCATATCGACCCTGCCGTCGAGCAGGTGGACCTGACGCGTCAGGTCGAGCCGGAAGGCGACGAGGCGTTCATCCTCCACCCCGGGGAGTTCGTCCTGGCGTCGACGTACGAGGTCATCTCGCTCCCCGACGACCTGGCGTCGCGGCTGGAGGGGAAGAGTTCGCTGGGGCGGCTCGGGCTGGTGACGCACTCGACGGCCGGCTTCATCGACCCCGGATTCTCGGGGCACGTGACCCTGGAGCTGTCGAATCTGGCGACCCTGCCGATAAAGCTGTGGCCGGGAATGAAGATCGGGCAGCTGTGCATGTTCCGGCTGACTTCGCCCTCGGAATTCCCGTACGGATCCGAGCGCTACGGATCGCGATACCAGGGTCAGCGAGGGCCGACCGCCTCGCGTTCGTTCATGAATTTCCATCGGACTCAGGTGTGATGCTGCGTGGCTGCTGAAGAGCGGGAGAATCTCAACTACGAGGCCTTCGGGCGTGCCGTGCGTGAGCTGGCCCAGTCGGTCGCCGACGACGGCTACGAGCCCGACGTCGTGCTGAGCATCGCGCGGGGCGGGGTCTTCGTCGCCGGTGGTCTGGCGTACGCCCTGGACTGCAAGAACATCCACCTGGTGAACGTGGAGTTCTACACCGGGGTGAACACCACCCTGGAGATGCCCGTCATGCTGGCGCCCGTTCCGAACGCCATCGACTTCACCCGGAAGAAAGTCCTCATCGCCGACGACGTCGCCGACACCGGCAAGACGCTGAAGCTGGTCCGGGACTTCTGCATCGATCACGTGGCCGAGGTGCGCAGCGCGGTCATCTACGAGAAGCCGCACTCGCTCGTGAAGTGCGAGTACGTGTGGAAGAAGACCGACCAGTGGATCAACTTCCCGTGGAGCGTGGAGAAGCCCGTCGTGCGCCGTGAGGGACAGGTGCTCGACTCGTAGGCCCGCGCCGCGAGGCATGGTCTCGGTTCTGACGCGGGAGGGCCCCGGTGGCACGCCACCGGGGCCCTCCCGCGTCAGAACCGGGTCGGTCAGATCGTGCCCAGCTTGATGATCGAGAGCAGCGCGATCAGCTGGATCGCCGAGGCGCCCAGCGCCTTCGGCCACGGCAGGTCGTGGGACTTGCTCACCATGGACGTGAACAGCGCTCCCGCGGCCAGCCAGGTGACCCAGCCCAGGATCTGGACCAGGGAGTTCTCGCCGCCCAGGAAGAGGGCGAAGACCAGGCGGGGCGCGTCCGTGATCGACATGATCAGCATCGACAGGCCGACGGTCGGCTGCCAGGAGCCGGTGCCACCGAGCTGGCGGGCCAGGGTGTGGGTCACCGCGCCGAGGACCAGTCCACCGATGACGAAGCCCAGGCCCGTGAAGATCACGTACGGGGCCGCCGTGGAGACCTCGGCGTGGATCGCCTCGTCGCGGGCCTGGTCGAAGCCGAAGAGCGCGAGCAGGCCGTAGACGAACGTGACGACGATCGCGGTGCCCCAGACGGGGTAGTCGCGCATCTGCCAGAACGTCGGTCCCGGCCGCATCACAATGCCGCTCAGCAGCTGCTTCCAGTGCAGCCGGGGCCCCGACGGCTGCGCGGGGGCCTGGCCGGCCTGGTAGGTGCTGCCGTCGCCGTACGGGTCCTCGCCGATGCTGAACGCCTGGGTGTGCCCAGGGGCGTTGGCGTACGGGTCGTGCTGCGCGGGCTGGTGGTACGGGTCGCCGAAGTACTCCGGCTCGCCGTGCCCGCCCGTGTGCCCCTGCGCACCCCCGTGTCCGTTGCCGCCGTGCCCGCCGCCGTACGGGGCCCCTTGGGGCCCTCCGTACGGTGCGCCGTTGCCTCCTGCCGGGGGCCACGACTGCCCGCCGTACGGCTGCTGCGATGGTGCCTGCGCGCCGTACGGCTGTTGCTGCTGCGGGTGTTGTTGCGGTGTGCGGTTGTCCCGGCCGCGTCCGATCCTGAATCCAGCCACACATCGAACGTACCTGGTCCGTGCGGGTGCGGGGCGGGAGCCGGGGGAACAGGGGCCCTTTGCGGCCTACCTGTGACATCCCCTAAGGGGACCCTGGGGGGCCCGCCCCACCCCGCAACGCCCGCTGGACGTGCTCCTGGGACCCCCAGGCGCCCCTGGACGCCCCGGGAAGCGCGGAAGCGGCCGGTCCTGCCCCCGAGGCAGGTCCGGCCGCTTCCGCGCGGCGGGGCAGAGCTACTGGACGGGCTCCGGCTCCGGCTGGTCGGCCGTCTCCGCGTCGCCGGCCGGGTCGGTGGGCGTCTTCACCGACTCCAGCAGCAGCTGGGAGACGTCGACCACCTGGACCGACTCCTTCGCCTTGCCGTCGTTCTTCTTGCCGTTGACCGAGTCGGTCAGCATGACGAGGCAGAACGGGCAGGCGGTCGAGACGATGTCCGGGTTGAGCGACAGGGCTTCGTCGACGCGCTCGTTGTTGATGCGCTTGCCGATCCGCTCCTCCATCCACATCCGGGCACCACCGGCGCCGCAGCAGAAGCCGCGCTCCTTGTGGCGGTGCATCTCCTCGTTCCGCAGGCCCGGCACCTTCGCGATGATCTCGCGCGGGGGTGTGTAGATCTTGTTGTGGCGGCCCAGGTAGCAGGGGTCGTGGTACGTGATCAGACCCTCGACCGGCGTCACCGGGATCAGCTTGCCCTCGTCCACCAGGTGCTGGAGCAGCTGCGTGTGGTGGATGACCTCGTACTCGCCGCCCAGCTGCGGGTACTCGTTCGCGATGGTGTTGAAGCAGTGCGGGCAGGTCGCGACGATCTTCTTCGCCGACTTCGCCTTCTTGGTGGAGTCGTCCTCGTCGTCCTCGCCGAACGCCATGTTCAGCATCGCGACGTTCTCCTGGCCGAGCTGCTGGAACAGCGGCTCGTTGCCGAGGCGGCGGGCGGAGTCACCGGTGCACTTCTCGTCGCCGCCCATGATCGCGAACTTGACGCCCGCGATGTGGAGGAGCTCCGCGAAGGCCTTCGTCGTCTTCTTGGCACGGTCCTCGAGAGCGCCCGCGCAGCCGACCCAGTAGAGGTAGTCGATCTCGCTGAGGTCCTCGACGTCCTTGCCGACGATCGGGACCTCGAAGTCGACCTCCTTGGTCCACTCCACGCGCTGCTTCTTGGCGAGGCCCCAGGGGTTGCCCTTCTTCTCCAGGTTCTTGAGCATCGTGCCCGCCTCGGACGGGAACGCGGACTCGATCATCACCTGGTAGCGGCGCATGTCGACGATGTGGTCGATGTGCTCGATGTCGACCGGGCACTGCTCGACGCAGGCACCGCAGGTGGTGCAGGACCACAGCACGTCCGGGTCGATGACGCCGTTCTCCTCGGCGGTGCCGATGAGGGGGCGCTCGGCCTCCGCGAGTGCGGCGGCGGGGACGTCCTTGAGCTGTTCCTCGGAGGCCTTCTCGTTGCCCTCCATGTCCTTGCCGCCGCCGGCCAGCAGGTACGGCGCCTTGGCGTGCGCGTGGTCGCGCAGGGACATGATCAGGAGCTTCGGGGAGAGCGGCTTGCCGGTGTTCCAGGCGGGGCACTGCGACTGGCAGCGACCGCACTCGGTGCAGGTCGAGAAGTCGAGGATGCCCTTCCAGGAGAACTGCTCGACCTGGGAGACACCGAAGGTGTCGTCCTCGCCCGGATCCTCCCAGTCGATCTCCTTGCCGCCGCTGGTCATGGGCTGCAGCGCGCCGAGCGCGACCTCGCCGTCGGCGTTCCGCTTGAACCAGATGTTCGGGAAGCCGAGGAAGCGGTGCCAGGCGACACCCATGTTGGTGTTCAGCGAGACCGTGATCATCCAGATCAGCGAGGTGCCGATCTTGATCATCGCGGTGAAGTAGATGAGGTTCTGCAGCGTGCCGAGCGCGAGGCCCTTGAAGGCGAGCACCAGCGGATACGAGACGAAGTACGCGGCCTCGTAGCCCTCGACGTGGTGGATCGCGCCTTCCAGGCCGCGCAGGGCCAGGATCGCCAGGCCGATGACGAGGATGACGTACTCGACGAAGTACGCCTGCCAGGCCTTGGAGCCGGCGAAGCGGGACTTGCGTCCGGCGCGCGAGGGCAGGTTCAGCAGGCGGATGGCCATCAGCGTGACGATGCCGAGCACGGTCATGATGCCGATGAACTCGATGTACATCTCGAACGGCAGCCAGCCGCCGACGATCGGCAGCACCCAGTCGGCCTGGAAGAGCTGTCCGTACGCCTGGAGCAGCGTCGGCGGCAGGGTCAGGAAGCCGATCGCGACGAACCAGTGGGCGAAGCCCACGATCCCCCACCGGTTCATCCGGGTGTGGCCGAGGAATTCCTTGACCAGGGTGATCGTGCGCTGCTTGGGGTCGTCGGTGCGGCTGCCTGCCGGTACCGGCTGTCCGATGCGGACGAACCGGTAGATCTGCGCGACGGCTCGGGCGATGAGCGCAACGCCGACAACCGTCAGCACCAGCGACACGATGATCGCGGCGAGTTGCATTTGGGGGCTCCTCGGGCCTGCGAGGGTGGGATCCAGCGCGTACAAGCGATTACTAAGCAGTAACTTAATCAGTCTGTGCTGACACTATCCACTTATTCCGCCACGCTGTAGTTGGGCAGGCGGTGATCTGTGTCGCTCAGGTGAGCCTTCCCCCGGCGCGGTACCCGGCGCAGTGCCGCATGCAGGGGGATGCGTACGGATTGCGCCAGGATCGCCAGGTCCAGCCGTGTTCCATGATGCTCTGCGTAGTACGCGTCCAGGAGGGCGGGTTCGTCCCAGGGCATTCCCGAGCGGGCGCGGACCTGGGCCAGGCCGGTCAGGCCGGGCCGGAGCCGGTGCCGCCAGTGCCGGGCGGGCCCGAGCGCGGCGGTCTGCTCGGCGCTGAGGGGGACCGGGCCGATGAGGGAGAGCTCTCCGCGTACGACGTGGGGCAGCCGGGACAGCAGGTCGAGCCGGAGCCGCCGGGTGTCCAGCGAGCGCAGCTCGAAGGGGTGCCCGCCGCGCCCGATCCGGATCTCGCGCCGCAGTGCGCCGGCGGTCCCGCGGGCCCGCACGGTGAGTGCCAGGGCGGCGAGTGCCAGCGCGGGGGCGGTCAGGACCAGGAGAGCCGAGCCGAGCGCCAGGTCGAGAAGGCGCTTCACGGTCAGGGCCGCGAGCGCCTTCGCCAGGCGCCCGGCCATCGGTCCCGCGGCCCCGGCCATCGCGGAGACGGCGGGGTGCCGTGTCCTTCGTGTCGCAGTCCGCCTCGCGTTCCGCATTGCACCTGCCCGGGGTCGGTGAGGTGACGGTATGACCGTCTCGATGCATTTTGTGACAGAACGATCCCACGGTGCGATGGTGGGTGGGGTGTGTACGGCATGCCCCGTGTGCCGGGTGTCGCGGATCCGCAGTGCCCCGGGAGGGCGCCGAGGGAGGTCGCGCAACCTTCAGAATCCGGGAAATGCCTGGTCATCGCGTATGCGAGCACATAAGTTGAGCGTAAGCGGCTCAGGTCCTTTGACTCCGGAGTGCGTGTCATGCATCCTTGAGTCAGATCCACTCAAGTAGTCAGTTGGAGGAATCGAAATGGCACGTGCGGTCGGCATCGACCTGGGCACGACTAACTCCGTCGTGAGCGTTCTGGAAGGCGGCGAGCCCACCGTCATCACCAACGCCGAAGGCGCCAGGACCACGCCGTCCGTCGTCGCCTTCGCGAAGAACGGCGAGGTGCTCGTCGGCGAGGTCGCCAAGCGCCAGGCGGTCACGAACGTCGACAGGACGATCCGTTCGGTCAAGCGCCACATGGGCACTGACTGGAAGATCGAGCTGGACGGCAAGAACTTCAACCCGCAGCAGATGAGCGCCTTCATCCTGCAGAAGCTGAAGCGCGACGCCGAGGCGTACCTGGGCGAGAAGGTCACCGACGCGGTGATCACCGTCCCGGCGTACTTCAACGACTCCGAGCGTCAGGCGACCAAGGAGGCCGGTGAGATCGCGGGCCTGAACGTCCTGCGCATCGTCAACGAGCCGACCGCCGCCGCGCTGGCGTACGGCCTCGACAAGGACGACCAGACGATCCTCGTCTTCGACCTCGGTGGCGGCACCTTCGACGTGTCCCTCCTGGAGATCGGCGACGGCGTCGTCGAGGTGAAGGCCACCAACGGTGACAACCACCTCGGTGGTGACGACTGGGACCAGCGCGTCGTCGACTACCTGGTGAAGCAGTTCGCCAACGGCCACGGCGTGGACCTGTCCAAGGACAAGATGGCTCTCCAGCGTCTCCGCGAGGCCGCGGAGAAGGCGAAGATCGAGCTCTCGTCCTCGACCGAGACCACGATCAACCTGCCCTACATCACGGCGTCCGCCGAGGGCCCGCTGCACCTGGACGAGAAGCTCACGCGCTCGCAGTTCCAGCAGCTGACGGCGGACCTCCTGGACCGCTGCAAGAACCCGTTCCACAACGTCATCAAGGACGCGGGCATCCAGCTCTCCGAGATCGACCACGTCGTTCTCGTCGGTGGCTCGACCCGTATGCCGGCCGTCGCCGAGCTCGTCAAGGAGCTCACGGGCGGCCAGGACGCCAACAAGGGTGTGAACCCGGACGAGGTCGTCGCCATCGGCGCCTCGCTCCAGGCCGGTGTCCTCAAGGGCGAGGTCAAGGACGTCCTCCTCCTCGACGTGACCCCGCTGTCCCTCGGCATCGAGACCAAGGGAGGGATCATGACGAAGCTCATCGAGCGCAACACCACGATCCCGACCAAGCGTTCCGAGATCTTCACGACGGCCGAGGACAACCAGCCGTCCGTGCAGATCCAGGTCTACCAGGGCGAGCGCGAGATCGCGGCGTACAACAAGAAGCTCGGGATGTTCGAGCTCACGGGTCTGCCGCCGGCCCCGCGTGGTGTGCCGCAGATCGAGGTCGCCTTCGACATTGACGCCAACGGCATCATGCACGTCGCCGCCAAGGACCTCGGCACCGGCAAGGAGCAGAAGATGACCGTCACCGGCGGCTCCTCGCTGCCGAAGGACGAGGTCAACCGGATGCGCGAAGAGGCCGAGCAGTACGCCGACGAGGACCACCGCCGTCGCGAGGCCGCCGAGTCCCGCAACCAGGGCGAGCAGCTCGTCTACCAGACGGAGAAGTTCCTCAAGGACAACGAGGACAAGGTCCCCGGTGACGTGAAGACGGAGGTGGAGACCGCGCTCACCGAGCTGAAGGAGAAGCTCAAGGGCGAGGACACCGCCGAGATCCGTACCGCCACCGAGAAGGTCGCGGCCGTCTCCCAGAAGCTGGGCCAGGCGATGTACGCCAACGCCCAGGCCGAGGGTGCGACGCCGGGTGCCGAGGCGCCGGGCGACGGTCAGGCCAAGGCCGCCGACGACGACGTCGTCGACGCCGAGATCGTGGACGACGAGAAGGACCAGAAGGGCGGTGCGGCGTGACCGAGGAGACTCCGGGCTTCGACGAGAAGCCTGACGTCCCCTCCGGCGCCAACTCCGACGACGCCGACCCGAAGGCCGCCACCCCCTCCGAGGAGGAGGCGGCGGCCCCGGCCGGGGACGTACCGCAGACAGCGGCTCTGACGGCTCAGCTGGACCAGGTCCGCACCGCGCTCAACGAGCGCACGGGTGACCTCCAGCGGCTCCAGGCCGAGTACCAGAACTACCGTCGCCGCGTCGAGCGCGACCGGGTGACGGTCAAGGAGATCGCGGTCGCGGGTCTCCTGACCGAGCTCCTGCCCGTGCTCGACGACGTCGGCAGGGCCCGCGAGCACGGCGAGCTCGTCGGCGGCTTCAAGTCGGTGGCCGAATCGCTGGAGACGGTCGTCGCGAAGCTCGGCCTGCAGCAGTTCGGCAAGGAGGGCGAGCCCTTCGACCCGACGATCCACGAGGCCCTGATGCACTCGTACGCACCGGACGTCACCGAGACGACCTGCGTGGCGATCCTGCAGCCTGGGTACCGCATCGGGGAGCGCACCATCCGCCCCGCGCGGGTGGCCGTGGCCGAACCGCAGCCGGGCGCCACGCCCTCGGCCGCGAAGGAAGAGAAGGCAGACGACGAGGAGAGCGGTGGCACCGAAGAGGTCTGACATTCCGTCCGACCACAGCGGTGAACACCGACGGGGCGTGCGGCCGGCCACAGGGCCGGCCGCACGGCCGATCGTCCGGAAGGAGGGACGTCGATGAGCACGAAGGACTTCGTCGAGAAGGACTACTACAAGGTTCTCGGCGTCCCCAAGGACGCCACCGACGCCGAGGTCAAGAAGGCGTACCGGAAGCTCGCCCGCGAGTACCACCCGGACGCCAACAAGGGTGACGCCAAGGCGGAGGAGCGCTTCAAGGAGATCTCCGAGGCGAACGACGTCCTCGGTGACCCCAAGAAGCGCAAGGAGTACGACGAGGCGCGCGCCCTCTTCGGCAACGGAGGCTTCCGGGCGGGTCCCGGCGGTGCCGGAGGCAACTTCAACTTCGACCTGGGCGACCTCTTCGGAGGCGCCCCGGGCGGTGCCCAGGGCGGCGCGGGCGGCTTCGGTGGTGGCGGCGGTGGTCTGGGAGACGTCTTCGGCGGCCTCTTCAACCGTGGCGGCGGTGGCACACGTGTCCAGCCGCGGCGCGGCCAGGACATCGAGTCCGAGGTGACGCTCAGCTTCACCGAGGCGGTCGACGGGGCCACGGTCCCGCTGCGGATGTCCAGCCAGGCACCCTGCAAGGCCTGTTCGGGCACCGGCGACAAGAACGGCACCCCGCGGGTCTGCCCGACCTGTGTGGGCACCGGACAGGTCTCCCGCGGCACCGGTGGCGGCTTCTCGCTCACCGACCCCTGCGTGGACTGCAAGGGCCGGGGCCTCATCGCCCAGGACCCCTGCGACGTCTGCAAGGGCAGCGGCCGGGCGAAGTCGGCCCGCACGATGCAGGTCAGGATCCCCGCCGGGGTCCTGGACAACCAGCGGATCCGGCTGCGCGGCAAGGGCAGCCCGGGCGAGCGCGGCGGCCCGGCCGGCGACCTGTACGTCGTGGTCCACGTCGACGCCCACCCGGTCTTCGGCCGCAAGGGCGACAACCTCACGGTCACCGTGCCCGTCACCTTCCCGGAGGCGGCGCTCGGCGGCGAGGTGAAGGTGCCTACGCTCGGCGGGCCCCCGGTCACCCTGAAACTCCCGGCGGGCACGCCCAACGGACGTACGATGCGGGCCCGGGGCAAGGGCGCCGTGCGCAAGGACGGCACCCGGGGCGACCTCCTGGTCACCGTCGAGGTGTCCGTGCCGACGGACCTCGGCGCCGACGCCCAGGACGCGCTGGAGTCCTACCGGAAGGCGACCGCGGGGGAGGACCCGCGGGCGGAGCTGTTCCAGGCTGCGAAGGGAGCTTGAGATGGACGGCCGTCGACGCAATCCGTACCAGCTGACCGACGAATCACCGGTGTACGTGATCTCGATCGCGGCCCAGCTCTCGGGCCTGCACCCGCAGACACTGCGCCAGTACGACCGTCTCGGCCTGGTCTCCCCCGACCGCACGGCCGGGCGAGGCCGGCGCTACTCGGCCCGCGACATCGAACTGCTGCGCACCGTCCAGCAGTTGTCGCAGGACGAGGGCATCAACCTCGCGGGCATCAAGCGCATCATCGAGCTGGAGAACCAGGTCGCCGCGCTCCAGCAGCGCGTCGCCGAGCTCTCGGCGGCGGTGGACGGGGCGGCGGTCGCGATGCAGCAGCGCGAGGCCCAGGTGCACGCCTCCTACCGGCGGGACCTCGTGCCGTACCAGGACGTGCAGCAGACCAGCGCGCTGGTGGTCTGGCGGCCGAAGAGGCCGAAGGACTGAGCGGTCCGGAAGGGGCCCGTAGCGGAGTTCACGACTCCGGTACGGGCCCCTTCCGCATGGTCGCGGAGGTGTCCACGATGCCGGACCGCACGAGCAGGACGCCGAGATGGGTCCGGCTGGTCGCGCCGAGGGCCTGCGTGAGCCTGGCGATGTGGGAGCGGCAGGTGCGGACGCTGATCCCCAGCTTGCGGGCGACCACGTCGTCGACGTGGCCCTCGCTGAGGAGCCGGGCGATGCTCTGCTGCACGGCCGTGACCTGGACCCCCGGCGCCGGGCCGGGCACCTGCTCGGTGAGCGGGGTGGCCTGCGCCCAGAGGACCTCGTAGACCTGGACCAGATAGCGGACGAGTGCGGGGTGGCTGATCCGCAGGGCCGCGCTGCGGTCGGCGGTGGCGGGGATGAACGCCACCGTCCGGTCGAAGATGAGGAGCCGCTCGACGGTCAGCTCGGTGGTGCGCACCTGGAGGGACTCCGCGGGTACCTGGCGCAGGTAGTCCCTGACCTGTGTGCTGTAGCGCGCCGGGTGCTGGTAGATGTGCCGGAGCCCGGCGCCCCGGGCGATGGCGGTCGTGGCGTTGTCCAGTGCCGTACGCAGCGTCGCCTGCGGCCTGGTGCTCCCCGGCTGTGCCGTCAGGACCTCGTCGGCGGCCTGGGCGGTGGCCTCCTGGATGGCCGTACGTATCGCGTCGGGCCCCTCCAGCATGGTGATGGCCAGATGGGGGTCACCGTTGGCGATGGCTGCCAGCGGCGCCAGCGAGCGGGTCAGCCGGAGCGTCTGTTCTATGCGCTCGTCGATCTCGCGGGTGAGCGGCTGCAACAGCCGGGACAGGGCCGCGGACGGCGGTACCGGGCGCAGCCAGTGCTCGTCCCAGGGGTCTGCCTGGACCAGTGCGCCGGCGGTGAGACAGGGCGCGGCCCCGAGCTCCTGACGGGCGATCCGCCCCTGGCGCAGCGCCCGCTCGTACAGCTCGAGTGCGGGAGCGCAGAGTTCTCCAGGTCCGTGACGGTGCGGCGGTTGCACCGGTTCTGTTCCCATCTGGGAGCCCCCCGCTTTGTGCACTGCAACAAGTTGCCGGTGGTGCAAGCCTAGTGGCCTGGTGGAGTGTGGGGGCCTCCTGGCCAGGAGAGCCCGCCACGGCGCGCGCCGTTCCACACGTCACCGGGCGCCGGCCGTCAGCTCTTCCGGTCCAGGATTCCCGACTGCGAGATGAGGTAGCCGAGCTGCGCACGACTGCCGCTGCCGAGGGCGGCGTTGAGCTTGGCTATGTGCGCCCGGCACGTGCGTACGTTCATGCCCAGCCTCCGTGCGATGGAGTCGTCCACATGGCCCTCGACGAGCAGTTGGGCGATGGAGCGCTGTACTCCGCTGATCCCGGCGGGAGTCGGGGTGTACGACACGTCCTCCAGCAGGGGGGTGGCGCGTTGCCAGAGTTGCTCGAAGACGTTGATCAGGTAGGAGACGAGGCCCGGGTGCCGGAGTTCCAGCGCGACCGTCAGGTCGTCCTGAGCGGGAATGAAGGCGACGGCGCGGTCGAAGATGAGCATGCGCTGCACGAGCTCCTCCAGCGTACGTATCTCGACGCCCTCGGCGAGGCGCTCGGCGTACGCGAACGTGCCGTGGTGGTGGCGCACCGTGTGCTGGTAGAGGGTGCGGATGCTGACGCCGCGGTCCACCACGGCCGTGCCGCGCTCCAGCCCCTTGCTGAGGATGTCCTCGCTGCGCGCCCCCCCGGGCTGCACGGTGAGCACTTCGCTGCGGCACTCGGCCGTGGCCACGTCGATGGCCGCGTTGATGCGCGTCCCGCCTTCGAGCACGGTGATTGCGTGCGTCGTGGGCGGATCCTGCGCGCTGATGTCCATGAAAGGTTCGAAGGACTCGGTGAGTTCCAGGGAGTGGCGTCTGCGCTCCTGGATCTCCCTCTCGATGGGGTGCAGCCGCTGGGCGAGGGCCGCCGACGGCGGAACCGGACGTAGCCAGTCGGCGTCGTCGGGGTCGGGATGGAGCAGGGCGAAGTCCATCAGGCACGGAGCGGGCTCCACCTCCGAACGCGGTATGCGGCCGGAGCGCAGCGCGCTCGCGTAGAGACGCTGCCCCGCATCGCATAGTTGGGTGATCCCGTGCCGATGCGCCCCATTTGAGTCGCATGTATCCATATCTCCACCCCCCATGTTCCTGAACGTGCAAGAACATGATGCATCGATCCAGTGGTGCTTGCGTGTCCGCGTGAGACATCGTCTTGAGAGCGGGGGAGATGAATCCATCAAGTGAGGACGAAGCCGAAATGTCTAAGCGAATGCTTCGCTCGGTGCTTGCCACAGCTTTCGTGGGGGCCCTGGCCTACGGTGCGTTGGGTGTCCACGACATCACCTGGGGGGCTGCGCCGGCCGAGCAGGCGACAGCCGGGTCCGGTGACATCACCTGGGGAGCGGCCCCTACCGACATCACGTGGGGCGCGGCATCGGGTGACATCACCTGGGGTGCCGCTCCAAGTGACATCACGTGGGGTTCGGCTCCGACCGGCACCGCGGCATGACCATCCCACCGGACGACCGCACCTTCCGGCGGGAGATGGCCACGGCGTATCGCTCAGGGTGGCATTTCATCGATCTGCTCACGGCACTCACCCGCCCGGGCGATTCGTTGATGGTCACCCTGTTCGGAGAGCCGATCGTCGTCGTGATGGAAACGGATGACGACATCCGCGCCTATCGCTGTCTCCGTCGGCCGCGCGGAGCGCCGCAGCCTGTTCGATGTGCCGTGCGTTACGGCATGATTTTCGTAAATCTCGACCAGCGTGATCATGAGCTGTTCGAACCAGAAACCATTTCCGCCACCCCCCGCAGTGCCTGAACGATTCCCCCGTCGTTCCATGTCGTTCGGGCACTTCCCCCACACAACGGCGCCATCGTGACCTGAACACGGTGGCGCCGTTGTGCTGTCCGGATATTCTTTCCGGAATTCCCCGAGCCTGCTGCCGGCTGCTTTTTCAGCCCTTTCCGAGCGCCCTGTCGACGGCGATCTCGATGACCACCCGCTCCGGGTTGGGCCGGGGGGTGCGCTCGTAGCGCTCCGCGTAACGGCGTACGGCGTCCTGGATCTCGCCGGGCTCCGTGCGGACCACCGCGCGGCCCTCCAGGGTCGCCCAGCGGCGCCCCTGCATCTGGCAGACCGCGACACGCGCACCCTCCGGGCCCGCCGCCAGGACGTGGGCGACCTTCCTGGTGTTCCTGCCGGTGATGATGCGGGCGAGCCGCGTCTCCGGGTCATAGGTCACCCCGACGGGCACCACGTGCGGTGTGCCGTCCGGGCGGAGCGTGGTCAGGGTGCACACATGGCGCTCCTGCCAGAAGGCGAGGTACTCGGGGCCGGGGTTGCTCACGTCAGGCATGGGGTCAGCCTAGAGACAGGAGCATCCGGGCCCCCCGGAGGCCTCCGCACGGCCTTGAGTGGAATAGACTCAACTTTGTACCCGTTGTTGCAGTCATAGTTCCGTGGAAGCACCCGTACGAGGAGGAGACAGCGCCCGTGGACGCAGAGCTGACCAACAAGAGCCGGGACGCCCTCAACGCGGCCACCAGCCGGGCCGTGAAGGACGGACATCCGGACCTGACCCCCGGGCATCT
Source organism: Streptomyces sp. NPDC006516 (assembly GCF_040611875.1). Lineage (NCBI taxonomy): Bacteria > Bacillati > Actinomycetota > Actinomycetes > Kitasatosporales > Streptomycetaceae > Streptomyces > Streptomyces sp. NPDC006516. The sequence continues at coordinate 45,585 of NZ_JBEXPD010000015.1, read as the reverse complement.
GCTGCTTGCGCTGCTCGCGGGCGAGGACAACGCGAACATCACCGACCTGCTGGCCTCCGTCGAGGCCGACCAGGTGACCGTGCGCGAGGAGACCGAGCGGCTCCTCGGCGCGCTGCCCAGCGTCACCGGGTCCACGGTCGCCCCGCCGCAGCCGAGCCGCGACCTGCTCGCCGTCCTCGCGGACGCCGACCGACGCGCCAAGGAGCTCGGCGACGACTATCTCTCCACCGAGCACCTGCTGATCGCGGTCGCCGCGAAGGGCGGCCGCGCCGGTGAGATCCTCGACGGGCAGGGAGCCAGTGCGAAGAAGCTCCTGGACGCATTCGAGAAGAGCAGGGGAGGGCGCCGGGTGACCACTCCCGACCCCGAGGGGCAGTACAAGGCGCTGGAGAAGTTCGGAACGGACTTCACGGCCGCCGCGCGTGAGGGCAAGCTCGACCCGGTCATCGGCCGTGACCAGGAGATCCGCCGCGTCGTGCAGGTGCTGTCGCGCCGCACGAAGAACAACCCCGTGCTCATCGGTGAGCCCGGCGTCGGCAAGACGGCCGTCGTCGAGGGCCTCGCCCAGCGCATCGTCAAGGGCGACGTCCCCGAGTCCCTGCGGAACAAGCGGCTCGTCTCCCTGGACCTCGGCGCGATGGTCGCGGGTGCCAAGTACCGCGGTGAGTTCGAGGAACGCCTCAAGACCGTCCTCTCCGAGATCAAGGAGAGCGACGGGCAGATCATCACCTTCATCGACGAGCTGCACACCGTCGTCGGCGCGGGCGCGGGCGGCGACTCCGCGATGGACGCCGGGAACATGCTCAAGCCGATGCTCGCCCGCGGTGAGCTCCGCATGGTCGGCGCCACCACGCTGGACGAGTACCGCGAGCGCATCGAGAAGGACCCGGCGCTGGAGCGCCGCTTCCAGCAGGTCCTGGTCGCCGAGCCGTCGGTCGAGGACACCATCGCCATCCTGCGTGGCCTCAAGGGCCGCTACGAGGCGCACCACAAGGTCCAGATCGCCGACTCCTCACTGGTGGCCGCCGCGACGCTCTCCGACCGTTACATCACCTCCCGCTTCCTCCCCGACAAGGCCATCGACCTCGTCGACGAGGCGGCTTCCCGGCTCCGTATGGAGATCGACTCCTCGCCCCTGGAGATCGACGAGCTCCAGCGGTCCGTCGACCGTCTGCACATGGAGGAGCTGGCGCTCAAGAACGAGACCGACCAGGGCTCCAAGCAGCGGCTGGAGAAGATCCGCCGCGACCTCGCCGACAAGGAGGAGGAGCTGCGCGGTCTCACCGCCCGCTGGGAGAAGGAGAAGGAGGGCCTGAACCGCGTCGGTGAGCTCAAGGAGCGCCTCGACGAGCTGCGCGGCCAGGCGGAGAGGGCCCAGCGCGACGGCGACTTCGACACGGCGTCCAAGCTGCTCTACGGGGAGATCCCCGGTCTGGAGCGCGAGCTGGCCGAGGCGGACGAGGCCGAGCAGGAGGCCGCCGTCGACACCATGGTCAAGGAGGAGGTCGGCCCGGACGACATCGCCGACGTCGTCGGCGCGTGGACCGGCATCCCGGCCGGACGCCTCCTGGAGGGTGAGACCCAGAAGCTGCTGCGGATGGAGTCCGAGCTCGGCAGGCGGCTGATCGGCCAGGCCGAGGCCGTGCGGTCCGTCTCGGACGCCGTACGCCGCACGCGGGCGGGGATCGCCGACCCCGACCGGCCCACCGGCTCGTTCCTCTTCCTCGGTCCGACCGGGGTCGGCAAGACGGAGCTGGCCAAGGCCCTCGCCGACTTCCTGTTCGACGACGAGCGCGCCATGATCCGCATCGACATGAGCGAGTACAGCGAGAAGCACAGCGTCGCCAGGCTCGTCGGGGCTCCGCCCGGATACGTCGGCTACGAGGAGGGCGGTCAGCTCACGGAGGCGGTCCGCCGCCGTCCGTACAGCGTCGTGCTGCTGGACGAGGTCGAGAAGGCGCACCCCGAGGTCTTCGACATCCTGCTCCAGGTGCTCGACGACGGCCGGCTCACCGACGGGCAGGGCAGGACGGTGGACTTCCGCAACACCATCCTGATCCTCACCTCGAACCTGGGCAGCCAGTTCCTGATCGATCCCCTGACCGAGCCCGAGGTGAAGAAGGAGCAGGTCCTGGAGGTCGTACGGAGCTCCTTCAAGCCGGAGTTCCTCAACCGGCTCGACGACCTGGTCGTCTTCTCCGCCCTGTCCGGGGACGAGCTGGCCCACATCGCGGGGCTGCAGGTGGGCCGCCTCGCGCAGCGACTGGCTGACCGCCGGATCCAGCTCGACGTCACCCCCGACGCGCTGGCCTGGCTGGCGGTGGAGGGCAACGACCCGGCCTACGGCGCCCGGCCGCTGCGCCGACTCATCCAGACCGCGATCGGGGACCGGCTCGCGAAGGAGATCCTCGCGGGCGAGGTCAAGGACGGCGACACGGTCCGGGTGGACCGTGCGGGCGACGGACTGATCGTCGGGACCGCGACGGCGGCGAAGACCCTGTAGGACCGTCCCCCCACGTCCCCGGCCGCCAGACCTCGCGTCGCGGCCGGGGACGCCTGTGTGTGCGGTGCCGTTCGTTTTGATGAGTGCATCCGGCACACATCAGCGGCGGATATCGCCCACGAAATCGAGCCGAAAATTTACATTCCTTGGCCGACCGGTGGGCGCGTAACGTTCCGGTGCTGCTTTTTGTATCGCGGCGATACATATCGTCATCCCCCGGCGGGAGCTGTGGCAATGGCGGTGCGTGTGATCGGCGAACCCTCGATACCAGGACACTCCGGGTCCTTTTTCCATTGCGACGGGGGAGGCTCTGCCGAATTCGGAAGCCGGTAAGGTACGCGCATGACGGAGCGGATATCTGGCGACCCGGGTGCGGATTCGAAGGATCGCAGAAGTGGCACCCTGATTCGCCACGGCGAATTTCGGACGCTGTGGGCGGCTTTTGCCCAGTCGGTGCTGGGTGACCAGCTCGCGCGGGTCGCCCTGTCGCTCCTGGTCTTCGAACGCACCGAGTCGGCCGGCTGGACCGCGGCGACCTACGCGCTGACGAGCCTGCCCGCACTGCTGTCCGGAGTGCTCCTCACCGGTCTCGCCGACCGTTTCCCCCGGCGTACGGTCATGATCGGCTGCGATCTGGCGCGCGCGGTCCTCGTCGGCCTGATGGCGCTGCCGGGCACGCCCCTGCCGCTGCTGGCCGGGCTCCTCGTCCTGGCGCAGCTCGCGGAAGCCCCGTTCGGGGCGTCGCAAGGCGCCCTGATGCCGGCCGTCCTGGGCGAGCGTCTGTACGAGCAGGGGCAGCGGGTCATGATGGTCACGCATCAGGCCGGACAGCTGATCGGCTTCGCCGTCGGCGGGGTGCTGGTCGTGTGGCTCGGCAGCCACGTCTCCCTCGGGCTGAACGCGGTGACGTTCCTGATCTCCGCGGCCCTGATCAGGCTGGGCGTGAAGGCGCGGCCGGTGGAGGAGGCGGACGGCGCGCGGCCGAAGCGGATGCACACCCAGGTGCGGAGCGCGGCAGCGCTGATCTGGTCCGACCCCCGGCTGCGCTCGCTGGTCGCGCTCGGCTGGCTGGCGGGGTTCATCGTGCTCCCGGAGGGCCTGGCCGCCCCGTTCGCGGAAGAGGCCGGCGGGAGCGCCGCGTCGGTGGGGCTGCTGCTCGCCGCGCATCCCGCCGGAATGGTCCTGGGGGCCGCGCTGCTCGGGCGGGCCGGCTTCGACGCCGAGCGGCGGCGCCGGCTGCTCGGGCCGATGGCGGTGGGCGCGAACCTCCCGCTGGTCGTCTACTGGGCGGGCCCCGGGGTGGGGGTGGCCCTCCTGGTACTGCTGGTGTCGGGCGTCTTCTCCGTCTACCAGATCACCGCCGGGGCGACCTTCGTCCTGCTCACCCCGGCCGGCCAGCGCGGTCAGGCCCTGGGGCTGGCCAGGTCCGGGCTGACCGCCGTGCAGGGCATCGGGGTGGCGGCGGGCGGGCTGGCGGCGCAGCTGTCCGGCTCGTCGGCCCAGACCATCGGCGGTGCCGGCCTCGTCGGAACGCTGTGCGCGGTCCTGGTCGGGGTTTCCTGGTCACGGGCCCGGGGAACGAGCGCCGGGACGATTCCCCTCAGCGCTTAGAACGGCGGGCGGGACGACCGGCCGCGATCGCGGCTAGGGTCGAAGCCAGGAAACCACGTGCGATCCACAGGAGTACCCAGCGATGTCTATCGACCCGTCCTCGATCCCTAACTTCGGGGGACAGCCCGAACCGCAGGCCGCAGGACCCGAGGGCCCCGTGGTCCCTGACCAGGACCTCGTCAAGCAGCTTCTCGAGCAGATGGAGCTCAAGTACGTCGTCGACGACGAGGGCGACCTCGCCGCGCCGTGGGAAGAGTTCCGCACGTACTTCATGTTCCGCGGCGAGGAGGAGCAGCAGGTCTTCTCGGTGCGGACGTTCTACGACCGCCCCCACGCCGTGGACCAGCGCCCGGTCCTGCTCGACGCGATCGACGACTGGAACCGCCGCACCCTGTGGCCCAAGGTCTACACGCACTCCCACGAGGGTGAGGAGGGCGCCGCGGCCTCCGTGCGGCTGATCGGTGAGGCGCAGATGCTCATCGGCACCGGCGTCAGCCTGGAGCACTTCGTCTCCTCGACGGTCAGCTGGGTGCGGGCCTCGATCGAGTTCGACAAGTGGCTCGTGGAGCGCCTGGGCCTGGAGCCCGCCGAGAAGAAGGCGGAGGGCGAGGAGCCCGGCGAGGCCTGATCCGGCCGAACCGCGAAGGCCCGGTCGGGGCTGTGGTCGCAGGACCACGGCCCCGGGCCGGGCCTTCGCCGTGCCGCAGCCCTGTCCGGGCCCTTCGGCACGGCGGGGACAGGCCCTCGGAGGCTCTGCACCGGGCCTCCGGACTGCCGGGTCAGGCCCCCTGGAGGCTCTTCAGCCGGGTGACCGCCTCGGTGAGCACGTCGGTGCGCTTGCAGAACGCGAAGCGCACGAAGGGCGCGCCCTGCGCACGGTGGTCGTAGAAGACGGCGTTCGGGACGGCGACCACCCCGCACCGCTCGGGCAGTGCCCGGCAGAAGGCGAAGCCGTCCTCGGTCCCGAGCGGGCGGATGTCGACGGTGACGAAGTACGTCCCGGCGGGCCGGTACACGTCGAAGCCGGCCTCGGCGAGGCCCCCGCTCAGCAGGTCCCGCTTGGCGCGCAGGTCCGCCCGCAGCTCGTCGAAGTAGCTTCCGGGCAGCCGCAGGGCCTCCGCGACGGCGTACTGGAAGGGGCCGCCGGAGACGTACGTGAGGAACTGCTTGGCGGAGCGCACCGCGGTGACCAGTTCCGGGCTCGCGGTGATCCAGCCGATCTTCCAGCCCGTCAGCGAGAACGTCTTGCCCGCGCTGCTGATCGTGACCACCCGCTCGCGCATGCCCGGGAAGGACGCGAGAGGGATGTGCTCACCCTCGAAGACCAGGTGCTCGTAGACCTCGTCGGTGATGACGAGCAGGTCCCGCTCACAGGCCAGCGCGGCGATCGCGGCCAGTTCGTCCCGGGTCAGCACGGTCCCGGTCGGGTTGTGCGGGGTGTTCAGCAGGATGAGCCGGGTGCGGGGGGTGACGGCCGCCCGGAGCTCGTCGATATCGAGCCGGAAGGCGCCCTCGTGGGGCCGGAGGGTGACGGGCACGCGGGTGCCGCCCGCCATGGCGATGCAGGCGGCGTACGAGTCGTAGTAGGGCTCCAGGGCGATGACCTCGTCGCCCGGTTCCAGGAGCGCCAGCAGGGAGGCGGCGACCGCCTCGGTCGCGCCCGTGGTGACGAGGACCTCGGTGTCGGGGTCGTACGCCAGCCCGTAGTGGCGCTGCTGGTGCTCCGACACCGCGGCGCGCAGTTCGGGGACGCCGGGGCCGGGCGGGTACTGGTTGCCGTGGCCGGTGCGTACGGCGCGGACCGCGGCCTCGCGGATCGCCTCCGGGCCGTCGGTGTCGGGGAATCCCTGGCCCAGGTTGATCGATCCGGTCCGCACGGCCAGCGCCGACATCTCCGCGAAGATCGTCGTACCGAAGTCGGTGAGGCGGCGGTTGAGCAGCGGTCGTCCCTGTGTCATGGGGCCATCCTGGGCCGAAGCTCTGGAGTTGCTCAAGTCTGCTTTGGCCCGGGCGGGGCGCGGGAATCCAACGGGCACTTGAGAAGCGGGGACCTCGCTTCGGGGGACAGAAGGATGTGAGGTCGATGGAGTTGTTCGTCTTCATCGTGTTCCTGGGGATCGTGGTGATCGGGATCATCGCGCTCTCCTCGGGGGCGGGCGGCAGGAAGAAGCCGCTCGGGGGGCGCGCCGGGCGAGGCGGGCGCCGGGGTTCGGACAGCGGCGGCGGCGGTGGTTCCGAAGGGGGCAGCTGGTGGGGCGGTGGTGACAGCGGCGGCGGTCACTCGTGCGGTGGTGGTGGCGGTTGCGGTGGTGGTGGCGGCGACTGAGCCGGCCCCGCCGGCCGTGCGGAACGGACGGGGGACGTGGGCGTGAGGTGTCCGGCGGGAGCGAACTCCCGCCGGACATCTTTTGGTTGGGGGCACCGGGAACACCTGAACCGTGCTGCCCCCTGACGGATGGAAACCACGGCAAGTTGGGTAAAAACGCTGTGAGTGCCGCGTACTTCGTGATTGCATCGATGTAGAGAACATTCAGCCCTCGGAGCCCAGTTGGGCCGGATCGGGCTTGTCCGCCCCTGCGTGCGCCGCACCGGGGTACCTCCTGTCCATGTGTCCCTGTGTGTCCTGCGGAGCCGATCCATGCTCACGACCCTCCAGACCTCCTATTCCGACACCCGCGCCGCCGACCTGGCGTGGGCGCTCGGCTGTGAGCCGTTGCCGGCTCTCGCCGTGCTCGATCTCGAACTGGCCGGTGCGAAGGTGCAGATGAGGCTGCTCGGCGCCTCCCATCAGGTCCTGATGGAGGAGGAGCGGCGGACGTGCTCGGAGACCGTCGCCTGCCTTCCGGGCAGCAGCACCCCCCTGCCCCTCGGCGTCGCCGAGCGTGTGGGTGACTGGGAGTACGAGTTCGCGGCGCGCGTCGAGACGCTCTCCGAGGGGTCCTTCGCGGGGCGCGCGCAGGAGCTCCTCGCACTGGTGGCCGATCATCCGCACGGGCTTGCGGGCACCTTCCCCGGCAGCCCTTACGCCTTCACGGCGATGCTGGCGCAGCGTACGGAGGGCCAGGTCCGGTGGCGCACCTGGCACGCCTATCCGCAGGAGGGGCAGCTCGTGGTGACCCGGACGCGGGTGGGGGTGCGGGCCAGGGCGCGGGCTTCCTGAGGGGCGCGGGCGGGGTCGCCCGAGGCGACTCCTCCGTGCGCCACTTGCACCCGTGTGGGTGACGAACGGCAAGGTTTCCGTCACGTAGCGTTCGCCTCATGATCGACCAGCAGACACCGGTGCGACGGGGCGCGGCGCGACTTCCCGTACGGCCGAGGACCGGCCGGTTCCTGGTGCTGGCCGTGGTGTTCGTCTGTGCCGCGTGCGGTCTGGTGTACGAGCTGGAACTGGTCGCGCTGGCCTCGTACCTGATCGGTGATTCGGTCACGCAGGCGTCCGTGGTGCTCTCCGTGATGGTGTTCGCGATGGGCATCGGCTCCCTTCTCGCGAAACGTTTACGCTGCCGTGCCGCCGTGGGCTTCGGGCTGATCGAGGCCGCACTCGCGCTGACGGGCGGCACCTCGGCGCTCGTGCTCCACGCGTCCTTCGCCTGGCTGGGCGAGTCGCGTCACGCGCTGGTGTGCTTCTCGCTCGCCATCGGCATCCTGATCGGCGCGGAGATCCCGCTGCTGATGACGATGATCCAGCGGGTCGACCGGCAGGACGCGGGCGGCGCCGTCGCGGATCTCTTCGCCGCCGACTACGTGGGCGCGCTCGTGGGCGGGCTCGCCTTTCCGTTCCTGCTGCTGCCGATGATGGGCCAGCTCACCGGGGCGCTGTTCACCGGCGGGGTCAACGCGGTGGCGGGCGGGGCGCTGGTCCTGTGGGTGTTCCGGCGTGATCTCGCCGGCCGGGAGCGCCGGCTGCTGATCGTGGTCAACGCCCTCGTCATCGCGCTGCTGGCCACCGCCACGGTGCTGGTCGACGACTTCGAACGGGCGGCGCGGCGTGCGGTGTACGGGGACGAGGTGCGGGTCGCCGTGCGGACCGGGGTGCAGGAGGTCGTCCTCACCGGGACGGGGCGCGGCCCGCTCGACCTCTATCTGGACGGGCGGCTGCGGGTCAGCTCCCGCGACGAGTACCGCTTCCACGAGGCGCTCGTGCACCCGGCGATGAAGGGGGCCCACCGGCGGGTGCTGATTCTGGGGGGCGGTGACGGACTGGCCGCCCGGGAGGTGCTGCGCTATCCGGACGTCACGGCCGTCGTCGTGGTGGAGCTCGATCCGGCCGTCACCCGCCTGGCCCGTACGGACCCGGCGCTCTCCCTGCTGAACGGGCACGCGTACGAGGACCCCCGGCTGAGGACGGCCACCGCTGACGCCTTCACCTGGTTGAGGGCCGCGCGGGACCGTTTCGACGTGGTGATCTCGGACCTGCCCGACCCCGGGATCACGGCCGGCTCGAAGCTCTACGCCGCTGAGTTCTACGGGCTGGTCACCGAGGTCCTCGAGCCCGGCGGGCGGCTGGTGGTGCACGCGGGGCCGCTGGCCGGCAGTCCTGAGACGTTCTGGACGGTGGAGGCGTCGATGCGGGCGAGCGGCCTGAGGACCCGGCCGTACCGCGTGGCGGGGAGCCTCACCGGTTTCGCGGCCGGCCCCGCCCCCGGCCGTGGGACCGGTGCAGCGCCCCGGGACTGGGGGTTCGTGCTGGCCGCCCGGCACGATTCGGGTCCGCTCGGTCTCGACCCCGGGGCGCCGGTGCTGCGGACGCTGGGGGAGCGGGAGCTGCGGGTGGCCCGGCACGGGGCGGAACGGGTACGGCAGCGAGGGGTGCCGCCTTCGACGCTGGTCCATCCGCGCTACCGGGAGGCGCCGTGAGCGCGGCGAGGCGGTGCGGTGGACGTGGCGTACGCGGGTCGCGGGGTGCGGAAGCGCTGACGGGACGGCCGGGGCTGAGTAGGCTCGGGCGGTATGGAGCATGAGGTGTTCGTTCCGGTTCCGGTCACGTCCCTTCGGCGGACGCTGGGTGATCCCGCCCGGGTCGCGCGATGCGTGCCCGGCCTCCAGCGGGACGCCGACGCGTCGGCGGGCCCGTTGGCAGGCCGGCTGAAGTTCCGTGCCGACGGTCACACGATCACGTATCGCGGGGCGCTGACCCTGCGGCCGTCGGGCGAGGGCGAACCCGGTGCCTTCTCCGTGACGGGCGAGGGCGTGGAGGCCAGAGGCACCGGTTCGGCGAAGCTGGCCCTGACCATCGGACTCGCGGAGACGGACGGCGGGACGACGATCCGGTTCACGGGCACGGCGAGCGGTGACGGCCGGGTCGTGGATCTGGACGAGGCGACGGCGCTCGCCTCCGCGCAACGGCTGCTGGACCGCTTCACGCAGCAGCTGGTGACGGAGACCCTGGCGACGCGGGAGGACACGTCGGCACGGGAGGGGGAACAGGCCACGGAGCCGTCCGCTTCCGGCGCACCGGCGGGGAAGACGCCCGATGCGCCCACGGCGAAGACGCACGACGTACCGAACGGGAAGACGCCGGACGCACCCACGGCGAAGACGCCCGACGTGCCCCCTGGGGAGGCTCCTGACGCCCCCGCCGGGAAGACGCCCTCGGACCGGGATTCCGTGTTCGACACCCCCGTGCCGGATTCGCCGCTCGACCCGTCAGCGGAACTGGAGTTCACCGTGCCCGACGAGCCGCCCGCCGAGGCCGCGCATGCCCGCCGCACCATGATCGGCCGCAGCACGGAGGAGGTCGACCACGCCCCGCCGCGCGGCCGGTACGCCCCCGTCCCCTCGCCCGAAGCGGGAGCCGCGGGCATCACCCTTCGCTGGGCCGCTCCGGCCGCGGCCCTCGCGATCGCCTCCGCCGTGGTCGTGGGCAGGGCTCTGCGCCGTAGGAGGCCCTGAGAGGCACCCCGCGCCAGTAGTGTCGTGGGGTGAGCGATGTTGGGAAGAACGTCCGGCTGACCGCCGGCGATGCCGAGTTGACCGTCGACCCCGTCCATGGCTGCCGCATCCGCAGCCTGCGGATCGGAGGCACCGAACTGCTGCGCCAAGGCGAGCGGTACGGCTGCTTCCCGATGGTGCCGTGGTGCGGACGAACCGAGAACGGCCTGTTCCGCAACGGCGGCGAGCCGCACCGACTGCCGCTGAACTCTCCGCCGCACGCCATCCACGGCACCGGCCGTGACACCGCCTGGAAGCCCGCCCGGCAGGACGAGGCCGAAGCGGCGTTCTTCTACGACCTGGCCGATCCGTGGCCGTACGAGGGGCGGGTCACGCAGACCTTCGAGCTGACCGAGGACTCGCTGACGCTGAGCCTCGGCATCGAGACGTACGGCGACTCCTTCCCGGCACAGGGTGGGTGGCACCCCTGGTTCCTGAGGAACCTCGGCGGCGAGGACGTGCGGATCGACTTCGACGCGGCCTGGCAGGAGGAGCGCGGCGAGAACCACCTGCCGACCGGCCGCCGGATCGACCCCCTGCCCGGCCCGTGGGACGACTGCTTCGGCATGCCCGCAGGTGTGGACGTGAAGCTCACCTGGCCCGAGCAGCTGGAGCTGACGGTCAGGAGCCGGGACGAATGGGTGGTGATCTACGACGAGCAGGCGGAGGCGGTCTGTGTGGAGCCGCAGTCCGGTCCGCCGAACGGGCTGAACACCGCCCCCCGGCTCGTCACCCCGATCGAACCCCTGGAGATCGCCACGACCTGGAACTGGGTGCGGCTCTGAGCCTCCGCGGCAGCGCTTACCCTCGTTGACATGACTGACGTACGCGCTGAGCTGCTCCAGCAGATCAAGGACAAGGCCGTGGTGCACGGCAAGGTGACCCTCTCCTCGGGTCTGGAAGCCGACTGGTACATCGACCTGCGCCGGATCACGCTGGACGGCAAGGCCGCGCCGCTGGTCGGCCAGGTCATGCTCGACGCCACCGCCGAGCTGGACTACGACTGCGTGGGCGGGTTGACCCTGGGTGCCGACCCGGTCGCCACCTCGATGCTGCACGCCTCGGCCGCACGGGGGAAGAGCCTCGACGCGTTCGTCGTCCGCAAGGCACAGAAGGCCCACGGGATGCAGCGCCGCATCGAGGGCACGGACGTCAAGGGCCGCCGCTGCCTCGTCGTCGAGGACACCTCGACGACCGGTGGCTCGCCGCTGACCGCCGTCGAGGCGGTGCGCGAGGCCGGCGGCGAGGTCGTCGCCGTCGCGGTGATCGTGGAGCGCGGTGCGGCTCCGGCGATCGCCGAGGCCGGTCTGCCCTACCTCCACGTCTACTCCGTGGCTGACCTCGACCTGGCCTGACCTGGGGATTCTCTCGGAGGCGCCCCGTTTCACGTGAAACAGGGCGCCTCAGCCGACAGGCAGCGTGGAGCCGGAGCGAGAGTCTGGGAAGATAAGGGCGACGATGACGTCGCCCCCAGGTCAGGGACCAAGCCTGAACACCCGCACATCCCAAGGAGCGGACAGATGCCCATCGCAACCCCCGAGGTCTACGCCGAGATGCTCGACCGGGCGAAGGCAGGCAAGTTCGCCTACCCGGCCATCAATGTGACGTCGACCCAGACCCTGCACGCTGCACTGCGCGGCTTCGCGGAGGCGGAGAGCGACGGCATCGTCCAGATCTCCACCGGTGGTGCCGAATTCCTGGGCGGCCAGTACAACAAGGACATGGTGACGGGCGCCGTAGCCCTCGCCGAGTTCGCGCACATCGTCGCCGCCAAGTACGACATCACGGTCGCGCTGCACACCGACCACTGCCCCAAGGACAAGCTGGACGGCTATGTCCGCCCGCTGCTCGACGTCTCCGCCGAGCGGGTCGCCAAGGGCCTGAACCCGCTGTTCCAGTCGCACATGTGGGACGGCTCGGCCGAGACCCTGGCCGACAACCTGGCCATCGGCCAGGAGCTGCTGGCCAAGGCCGCCGCGGCCAAGATCATCCTTGAGGTCGAGATCACTCCGACCGGTGGCGAGGAGGACGGCGTCACGCACGAGATCAACGACGAGCTGTACACGACCGTCGACGACGCGCTGCGTACGGCCGAGGCCCTCGGACTGGGCGAGAAGGGCCGCTACCTGCTGGCCGCGTCCTTCGGCAACGTCCACGGCGTCTACAAGCCGGGCAACGTCGTCCTGCGTCCCGAGCTCCTCAAGGACCTGCAGGAGGGTGTCTCCGCCAAGTACGGCAAGCCGGCCGGCAGCCAGCCGTTCGACTTCGTCTTCCACGGCGGCTCGGGCTCCACGGCCGAGGAGATCGCCACCGCGCTGGAGAACGGCGTCGTGAAGATGAACCTCGACACCGACACCCAGTACGCCTTCACCCGCCCGATCGTGGACCACGTGTTCCGCAACTACGACGGCGTGCTGAAGGTCGACGGCGAGGTCGGCAACAAGAAGGTCTACGACCCGCGCAGCTGGGGCAAGTCCGCCGAGGCGGGCATGGCCGTGCGTGTCACGGAGGCCTGCGCCAACCTGCGGTCCGCCGGCACCAAGCTGAAGTAAGTACGCACGTACGTCGCGGACGTCCACGGACGCAGGACGGGCCCGGTCTCCCTCGCGGGGGGGCCGGGCCCGCTCCATGTCTGCGGCCGGTCACCGGGACCCGGGGAATTGAGGACAACGCTGTGAGCACGCCTGCGCGCTACGACTTCGACACCGTCATCGACCGCCGGGGGACCTGGTGCGTGCAGTGGGACGGGGTCGCCGAGCGCTTCGGGGTGGACGGGCTGCTGCCGTTCACCATCTCCGACATGGACTTCGAGACCGCGCCGGAGGTGCTGACCGCCCTGCGCGCCCGTCTCGAACACGGGGTGCTCGGCTACACCGGATGGCAGCACGAGGACTTCCTGTCGGCGATCGCGCACTGGTACGCGACCCGGTACGGCACCGCCCTCGACACCCGCCAGGTGGTCTACGGGCCGTCCGTGCTCAGCCAGCTCTCCCAGCTGCTGCAGATGTGGACGGCCGAGGGCGAGGGCGTGGTCGTCCACACCCCGACGTACGACGGATTCCGCAAGGCGGTCACCGGGCTCGGGCGGGAGCTCCGGGGCGTGCCGATGGAGGACGCGGCTGCCCTGGAACGGGAGCTGGCGCGGGCCGACGCGAAGGTCCTGGTGCTGTGCTCGCCGCACAACCCGACGGGGCGGGTGTGGACGGAAGCCGAGCTCCGGGAGATGGCTGCGCTCGCCCGCAGGCACGGGGTGGCGGTGGTGTGCGACGAGATCCACGCGGACTTCGTGCGGGACGGACACGCGCACGTCCCGTACGTGCGGATCGCGGAGGCGGAGGCAGAGGCGGCGGGCGGTCCCGGGCGCTGGGCCGTCATCACGTCCGCGTCGAAGGCCTTCAATTTTCCGGCGCTGACCGGGGCGTACGGGATCATCGGGGACCCGGAGGACCGGGCGGAGTATCTGCGGCGCATGGAGACGGCGGAAGGGCTCGCCTCGCCCGCGGTGCTCTCGCTGACCGCGCACATCGCGGCGTACCGATCGGGTGCGGCCTGGCTGGACGCGGTGCGCGCGTACGTCGCGGAGAACCTGGCGCTGGTGGCGGAGCGGCTGAACACGGCCTTCCCCGAGCTGGCGTGGGAGCCACCGCAGGCCGGCTACCTGGCGTGGGTCGACCTGCGTCCACTGGCTGTGGACGACGAGGCGCTCCAGCGGGTGCTGATCGAGCGCGAGAAGGTCGCGATCATGCCGGGGGCGGTGTACGGGGCCCCGGGGTTCGTTCGGCTGAACGTGGGGTGCGCGCGAAGCAAGGCCGACGCCGGGGTCTCCGCGCTGGTGCGCGCCCTGGAGGCCGTACGGGACGACGCGTCCCGCACATGAATGGCCTCGCGGGCGGGGAGCGGTGATGCTGCTCGTATGACTGATGCGGACGGTGACGGGATCCGGGTTGCCTCGCCCGTAGGACGGTGGGTCGTCCTCACCACCGTGCTCGGGTCGAGCATGGCCCTGCTCGACTCCACCGTCATCAACGTGGCACTGCCCCGCATCGGCCAGGACCTCGGCACCGATCTGGCGGCCCTCCAGTGGACCGTCAACGCCTACATGCTCACCCTGGCCGGCCTGATCCTGCTCGGGGGTGCGCTCGGGGACCGGTTCGGGCGGCGCCGGGTGTTCGTCCTGGGGGTCGTCTGGTTCGCCGTGGCCTCGCTGCTGTGCGGGATCGCGCCGAACGCGGAGGTGCTGATCGCGGCGCGGGCGCTCCAGGGGGTCGGGGGCGCGCTGCTCACGCCCGGCTCCCTGGCGATCATCCAGGCGAGCTTCCACCCCGACGACCGGGCCCGCGCCGTGGGGCTCTGGTCCGGGCTCGGCGGGGTCGGCGCGGCTGTCGGGCCGTTCCTCGGGGGATGGCTCGTGGACGGGCCGGGCTGGCGGTGGGTGTTCCTGCTGAACCTCCCGCTCGCCGCCGTCTGTGTGCCCGTCGCCCTGCGGCACGTGCCGGAATCCCGGGACCCGGACGCCCACGGACGGTTCGACGTGCTGGGGGCCGCGCTCGCCGCGCTCGCGCTCGCCCTGGTCACCTACGCCCTGATCGAGGTGCCGGAGCAGGGCGCGTCCTTCGTGGTCGTCGGCTCAGCGGTCGGCGGCGTGGCGCTGGGCGTGGCCTTCGTGTCCGTGGAGCGGCGCCGGGCCGAGCCCATGGTGCCGCCGTCGATCTTCGCCTCCCGGCAGTTCACGGCCGTCAACATCGTGACGTTCTGCGTGTACGCGGCCCTCGGCGGCTTCTTCTTCCTGTCCGCGATCCAGCTCCAGGTGGTCGCCGGCTACTCCGCACTCGGAGCGGGCACCGCGCTCTTGCCCACGACGGTGCTCATGCTGCTCTTCTCCGCTTCGGCGGGCGATCTCGGACGGCGGATCGGGCCCCGCGTCCCGCTCACCGTGGGCCCGCTGCTGGCGGCAGCGGGGATGCTGCTGATGCTGCGCGTCGGGGAGAACGCCTCGTACGTCGCCGACGTCCTGCCCGCCGTGCTGGTGCTGGGGCTCGGCATGGTCACCCTCGTGGCGCCCCTCACCGCGACCGTGCTGGCCGCCGTGGACACCGGCAGGGCCGGGCTCGCCAGCGGGATCAACAACGCCGCGGCGCGGGCCGCCGGGCTGCTCGCGGTGGCCGCGCTGCCGCTGCTGGCCGGGATGGGCCCGGAGGCGTACCGGGACGCGGGGGAGTTCGCCTCCACGTTCCGCCGGGCGATGCCCATGTGCGCCGGTCTGCTGGTGGCCGGTTCGGTGATCGCCTGGTGGACCGTGCGGAAGCCGCGGGAGGCCCGTCAGGAGGCGCGGCCCGAGTGCACGATGCACTGCGGTGTCACGGCCCCGCCCTTGGAGCCGGAGCGCGGGCCCAGGCACACTTGAACCATGTCCATCCACGAGAACCTGCTCGGGGGCCCCGCCCCGACCCACCTGCCCGACGACCCGGAGCCGCGTGAGCTGCTCGCCGCAGGCACGGCGCCCGCCGATGTCGCGGCGAAGTACCCCACCTCCTCGCTGGCCTGGGCGCAGCTCGCCGACGAGGCGTACGAGGGCGGCCGGGTCATCGAGTCGTACGCCTACGCGCGCACCGGCTACCACCGCGGTCTCGACGCCCTGCGCCGCGCGGGCTGGAAGGGCCACGGCCCCGTCCCGTTCGAGCACGAGCCCAACCGCGGCTTCCTGCGCGCGCTGCACGCCCTGGCGCGCGCCGCGCAGGCGATCGGCGAGCAGGAGGAGTACGAGCGCTGCTCCACGTTCCTGCGTGACTCCTCCCGGACCGCCGCCGACATCCTGGGCTGAGTCTCCCTCGCCCCACGGGCCCCGCGGGCAGCCGCCCACGGGCCCCGCGGGCAGCCGCCCGCGGGGCCCGACGCGTTCCCCGGACTGCCGTTAGGATGCCGAGCAGGGGACCGGAGCTCCACCACCTCAGAGGAAGGGGCGGACCGCTACCCGGAAGCTCGTGTCGAGGAGACAGAAATGTCGGCCATCCACCCCGACCCCGAAGCCACCGGTGCGGACACCCCGCACCTGGACTTCGCGGGCACGACTCCGTACGAGGACTATGTCCAGGCGGATGTCCTGACCCACCTCCAGCACCTGCGCTCGGACGACCCCGGCGAGATGGTCTTCCTGGTCACCACCCAGGTCATGGAGCTGTGGTTCACCGTCATCGTCCATGAGTGGGAGACGGCGGCGCACGCCCTGCGCGAGGACCGCATACCGGTCGCCCGCGACGCCCTGAAGCGCTCGCTGCGGGAGCTGGAGGCGCTGAACGCCTCCTGGAAACCGCTCGCCGGTCTCACGCCCGCCCAGTTCAACTCCTACCGGGGCTCGCTCGGCGAAGGATCGGGATTCCAGTCGGCGATGTACCGGCGGATGGAGTTCCTGCTGGGCGACAAGTCCGCCTCCATGCTCGTGCCGCACCGGGGCGCTCCCCGTGTGCACGCGGAGCTGGAGAAGGCGCTCCACGAGCCCGGCCTCTACGACGAGACGCTCGCGCTGCTCGCCCGGCGTGGATACGCCGTACCGCAGTCGGTGCTGGAACGCGACCTGTCGCAGAAGTACGAGCCCTCTCCCGCGGTCGAGGCCGTCTGGGCGGAGATCTACGCCGACCCGGACCAGAACGCCGAGCTCGTACGGCTCGGCGAGGTGCTGACCGACGTCGGCGAGCTGGTGTGGCGCTGGCGCAACGACCACCTGACCGCCACCCGGCGGGCGATGGGTTCGAAGACGGGCACCGGCGGATCGGCCGGGGTCGCCTGGCTGGAGAAGCGGGCCACCAAGAGCGTGTTCCCCGAGCTGTGGACGGCGCGCAGCCATGTCTGATCTCCGTGAGCGCGCGACGGCGCTCGACTCCGCCGACCCCCTGGCCGCACTGCGCGATCTGTTCACCCTGGACGACACCGTCTACCTCGACGGCAACTCGCTGGGCGCGCTGCCCCGCCACGTGCCCGCGCGCATGCAGGACGTCATCACCCGCGAATGGGGCTCGCTGCGCATCCGCTCCTGGGACGAGAGCGGCTGGTGGACCGCGCCCGAGCGGATCGGCGACCGGATCGCCCCGCTCGTGGGAGCCGCCGCGGGCCAGATCGTGGTGGGCGACTCCACCAGCGTGAACGTCTTCAAGGCCGTCGTCGGCGCTATCCGCCTGGCGGGTGGGGGCAGGGACGAGATCCTCGTCGACGCGACGACGTTCCCGACGGACGGGTACATCGCCGGATCGGCGGCCCGGATGACGGGTCACCGCGTCGTGCCGGTCGCCCCGGCCGACGTGCCGGCCGCGCTCGGCCCCCGCACGGCGGCGGTGCTCCTGAACCACGTGGACTACCGCTCGGGACGGCTGCACGATCTGCCCGGTCTCACCGCCGCCGTCCACGCGGCGGGCGCCCTCGCCGTCTGGGACCTGTGCCACAGCGCGGGCGCGCTGCCCGTCGGCCTCGACGCCCACCAGGTGGACCTGGCCGTCGGCTGCACGTACAAGTACCTCAACGGTGGCCCCGGTTCGCCCGCGTACCTGTACGTCGCCGAGCGCCACCAGGAGGCCTTCGACTCACCGCTGCCCGGGTGGACCTCGCACGCGGACCCGTTCGGGATGACTCCCGGCTACGTCCCGGCGGACGGCTCCGTGCGGGGCCGGGTCGGCACGCCCGACATCCTCTCCATGCTGGCGCTGGAGGCCTCGCTCGACGTGTGGGACGGCGTATCGGTGGACGCCGTCCGGGCCAAGTCCCTCGCCCTGACGGACTTCTTCCTCGAGTGCGTCGCCGCCTACGTCCCCGAGGGCCGGGTCACCCCGGTCACCCCGGCCCCCCACACCGCGCGCGGCAGCCAGGTCTCGCTGCGCTGCGAGGTGCCCGAGGAGACCGAGCCGGTGATGCGCGCGCTCGTCGAGCGCGGGGTGGTCGGCGACCTCAGGCGCCCCGACGTGCTCCGGTTCGGTTTCACCCCGCTGTACGTGGGTTTCGCCGACGTGGAGCGGGCGGCGCGGATCCTGGCCGAGGTGCTGGGGGTCTGAGCGTCCGCCGCCGTACGCGTCCGCTCTCCGGGCCCGTACGGCGGCGGTCCGCCGTACTGGTACCGTCCCCGCAGGTCAGTCCAGTTGGGCACAGGCGTAGGACGGTTGGAGCAGCATGTCGGATTCTGCCGCGCGTGATCGGGACGCCGCCGAGACCGAGTCGGCGTTCGCGCATCCGGTGGTCGCGCCCGACGGGTCGGCGGCCTACGGGAGCCACCCCGACCAGGTGATCGACTTCTTCGCGCCGAGGGACGGCCGTGACGGGGCGCCGCTCGTGGTGCTGCTGCACGGCGGGGCCTGGCGCGCCCCGTACGACCGGCAGCACGTGTCGCCGTTCGCGGACTTCCTGGCGCGGCGTGGCTTCGCCGTGGCCAGCGTCGAGTACCGGCGCGGCGGCGAGATCCCGCAGCAGGGCGGGGCGGGGCCGGTCGCCGGGCGCTGGCCCGAGACGTTCGACGACGTCGCGGCGGCGATGGACGCCCTGCCGGCGCTGGTGGCCGAAGGGCTCCCGGCGGCCGACCTGCGCAAGACCGTCGTCACCGGGCACTCGGCCGGCGGGCAGCTCGCCCTGTGGGCGGCAGCCCGGCACGTGCTCCCGGAGGGTTCGCCGTGGCGGCTGCCCGCCGCCCCGCCGCTGCGCGGGGTCGTCGCGCTGGCGCCGATCGGGGACTTCGCCAGCGCGGTGGAGCTGGACGTCTGCTCGGGAGCCCTCCACCAGCTCCTCGGCGGCGCCACGGACTTCGAGGCGCGCAGCGCCCACGTCGACCCCGCCCTGCTGCTGCCCACCGGGATCGCCACGGCCGTCGTCCAGGGGGTGGAGGACACCACCGTGCCGCCCGCCGTCACGGAGGCGTTCGTGGACGCCGCGGCGAAGGCCGGGGAGATGGTGGGGCTGACGCTGCTCGACGGGGTCGGCCACTTCCCGCTGATCGACCCGTCCGCGGACGCCTGCGCGGTCGTGGCCGAGGAGATCGCCCAGCTGGCCTGGTAGTACTTGCGACGGACGGACCAGGATCCACATCACTGCGGACGCCCCGGGCACGGCCCGGCACCTACCGTGTGGGTGTGACCGAGACCAAGACCAGAAGCCCGGAATTCCGGCTGGCCGCAGGAGCGATAGGCGGACTGCGGCAGGACCTCTTCCACGATGTGTTCGACTACCGCCCGCTCGGCCCGCTGGGCACGGACGGGCCGGTGATCCGCCGGCTGCCGAGGCCCGTACGGGCCAGGGCCGTCTGGTTCCCGCACGCGGTGGTGGCCGCGGTCGCGCTGATCGCGCTGCTGGACGGTGTCTTCACGGCGAACTCCTACTCGCCGTTCGGTATCGCGACGCTCATTACCGCGTTCCTGCCGGCCGCCACGCTGCTGATGACACTGATCCGTCCCGTCCTCGCGTTCTGGGTGTCGATCGTGTCGACCCCGGTGGTGGCCGTGGTGGGCAGTGGCGACTGGCCCTGGCAGACGAGCGCCTTCATCTGCCACCTCGGCGTGCTGGTCGTCGTCGCGGCGAGGACCCGGCCGCGTACCGCCGCCTGGATGTGGCTGGCCACCCTGGTCGTCGGCAGCCTCCTCGGGAACATCGGCCCCGGCTTCTCCAACACCGCGCCCATGGCCGTCACCTCGGCGTTCGCGCTGCTCGTCGTCGCCATGGTGCAGGTGCGCCGTGAGGCGGAGCGCGAGGTGACCGTGCAGCGCACCGTCACCGCAGTCGAACGCGACCGGCGCACCCTGCTGGAGGAGCGCACCACCATCGCCCGTGAGCTTCACGACGTCGTAGCCCACCACATGTCCGTCGTCGCGATCCAGGCCGAGGCCGCCCCGTACCGGGTGGAGAACCCCCCGCCCGAGCTGGAGCAGGCCTTCGCCACGATCCGGGAGAACGCCGTGGCCGCGCTCACCGAGCTGCGCCGGGTCCTCGGTGTCGTACGGGCGGAGGACTACGAGGCACCGGACGCCCCGCAGCCCACCCTGGCCGAGCTCGACCGGCTGCTGGACAACGTCCGGGAGACCGGGCTGCGGACGGAGAAGACCGTCACCGGCGCCGTACGCGAACTCCCGCAGGGCGTCGAGCTGTCGGCGTACCGGATCGTCCAGGAGGCGCTGAGCAACACACTGCGCCACGCCCCGGGCGCCGGCGCCCAGGTGGAGATCGGGTATGTGCTCGGCGGGCTGGGAGTGCGTGTCGTCAACGGTCCCGCGCGGGGGCTGGTCAAACCGTCGCCGGGGGCCGGACACGGGATCACGGGGATGAGGGAGCGGGTCGCGATGCTGAACGGGGAGATGACCGCCGGGCCGACCGGCGACGGAGGGTACGAGGTCGCCGTGTTCCTCCCCGTACCGTCCCAGCGGGAGCAGACCGAGGACGGTGGGCGCGCATGAGCGAGTCGCCCATCCGGGTACTGATCGTCGACGACCAGATGATGGTCCGCGAGGGTTTCTCCGTGCTGCTGAACGCGATGCCCGGCATCGAGGTCGTCGGCGAGGCCGTCGACGGGCGGCAGGCCGTCTCGCAGGTCGCCGCCCTGCGTCCCGACGTGGTGCTCATGGACATCCGGATGCCGGAACTCAACGGCATCGAGGCGACCCGTGAGATCGTCGCGGCCGACGCGGAAGCCAAGGTGCTGGTCCTGACCACGTTCGATCTCGACGAGTACGTCTACCAGGCGCTGCGCGCGGGCGCCTCCGGCTTCCTGCTGAAGGACGCATCGGCGCGGCAACTGGCCGACGGCGTGCGGGTGGTGGCCTCCGGCGAGGCGCTGCTCGCGCCGACCGTCACCAAGCGGCTGATCACCGAGTTCTCGAAGATCGCCGAGGCGCCCAGGCCGCCCGCCATGGCCCGGATCGGTGACCTCACCGAGCGGGAGACGGAGGTGCTCGTGCTGATCGCGCAGGGCCTGTCGAACCAGGAGATCGCCTCGCACCTCGTGGTCGCCGAGTCGACGATCAAGACGCACGTGAGCCGCATCCTCGTGAAGCTCGGGCTGCGGGACCGGACCCAGGCGGCCGTGTTCGCCTACGAGGCACGGCTGGTCACGCCCGGATAGCGTCGGCCCATGCACGTGTCCTTCGACCCCTGGTCCCCGGCGTTCGTCGCCGATCCGTACCCCGCCTACGCCGCGCTGCGCGCCACCGGCCGGGCGCACTACTTCGAGCCGACGCGGCAGTGGCTCGTCCCGCACTACTCCGACGTCTCGGGGCTGCTGCGTGACCGGCGGCTGGGGCGGACATATCTGCACCGCTTCAGCCATGACGAGTTCGGGGTCACCGCCCCGCCCGAGGCACACGAGCCGTTCCACACGCTCAACGGCCACGGGATCCTCGATCTGGAAGCGCCCGACCACACCCGGATCCGGCGGCTGGTCGCCAAGGCGTTCACGCCCCGCAGGGTCGAGGCGCTCGCCCCGACGGTGGAGCGGCTGGCCGCCGCGCTCGTCGACGACTTCGTCTCGGCGGGCGGCGGCGATCTGCTGGGGGCGGTGGCCGAGCCGCTGCCGGTGGCGGTCATCGGGGAGATGCTCGGCGTGCCGGAGGCCGACCGGGGGCTGCTGCGGCCCTGGTCGGCGGCGATCTGCGGGATGTTCGAGCTGAATCCGCCGGAGGAGACGGCGCGGGCCGCCGTCCGCGCGTCGGTCGAGTTCTCCGCGTATCTGCGGGAGCTGATCACCGCACGCCGCGGCGACCCCGGAGCGGACCTGATCTCCGGGCTCATCGCCGCGCACGACGACGAGGACCGGCTGACCGAGCAGGAGATCATCTCCACCTGTGTGCTGCTGCTCAACGCGGGCCACGAGGCGACGGTCAACGCCACCGTCAACAGCTGGTGGATGCTCTTCCGGCATCCGGAGCAGCTGGCGGCCCTGCGCGCCGACCACAGCCTGCTGCCGACGGCCGTGGAGGAACTGCTGCGCTACGACACCCCGGTGCCCATGTTCTCCCGATGGGTCCTGGACGACATCGAGGTCGACGGCACCGTCATCCCCCGTGGCGCGCAGGTCGCGCTGCTCTTCGCGTCGGCCAACCGTGATCCGGCGCGCTTCGCCGACGCGGAGACGCTGGACCTCTCCCGCCGGGACAACCCGCACATCTCGTTCGGGGCGGGCATCCACTACTGCCTGGGCGCGCCTCTGGCCCGGGTCGAACTGGGCGCTGTGTTCGGCGAGTTGCTGCGCAAGGCGCCCGGCATGCGGCTGCTGGCGGAGCCGGAGTGGAAGCCCGGCTACGTGATCCGGGGGCTGCGGGAGCTACTGGTCGAGATCTGAGACGAGGGTGCCCGACAGCCGTACGCGATCCGGGTCGTACGGATTCGCCCAGCTGTGCAGGCCCCACGTGGCCCCGGCGGACACGCCGGCCGTGCAGAGCCCCGCGACCAGGACCCGGCCCCGCAGGGGCGCGCGCCCGCGCAGCGGACGCAGGGTCAGCAGCCAGGTCAGCGGGGGTGTCAGGGCTCCGGCGAGCAGGACGAGGGGCAGCTCCGTCCACAGGACGGAGAGGTCCCGCCCGTGGCCCTCCGGTCCGGTGCCCATGTGCGGGCCGGTACGCCGGGACGAGCCCCGGACGAACAGAGCCGTCACGGCGCCGAGCAGCGCCGTCGCGCACCCGCCGTACCCCGCCACGTCCCGTTGCTCCATGCGGGTGGGGACGTCCGGCGGCCGGGGCCGGTTCCTCACGTGGTCCGCAGGTCCCGGCGGCGGAAGCCCTCCAGGCCGAACAGGATCAGGGCCGCCGCGACCAGGGTGAGGACGGCCAGGGGTGTCCAGTCCATGGGTGCGGCGGGCAGCCGCGGGACATGACCGAAGGGGGACAGGTCGTTCATCCCGTCCGGGAAGCGCAGCAGCTGACCCAGGTAGCCGGTCACGAAGGCGTACACCGGGAGCGCCCACGCGGCCTGGGCGGCCCGGGGGAGCCAGCCGAACAGCACGGCGGCCACGCCCGCGGTGACCCACAGCGCCGGTGCGTACGCGAGCGTCGCGCCGGTCAGGGAGAGCACCAGCCGCGAGTCGCCGGTCGAGGCCGCCCCCGCGACACCGATGCCGAGTCCGGCCAGCAGCAGGACCACGGTGCCGCCGGCCAGGGCGACCGCCAAGTGGCTGCCCGCCCAGCGGACACGGGACAGCCCGGTCGCCAGGAGGGCTTCGGCGCGGCCCGCGTTCTCCTCGGCCCGGGGCCGCAGCGTGGCCGTCACGACGTGGACGGAGGCCACCACCGCGAGGACCACGATGATCATCGAGGCGAACGACTCGGCCGTCGTGGCCCCGCCGATCTCCGAGAGCGCCTCCTCCATCTGCTCGATGCTCCCCAGCATGTCGTCGGCCTGGCCGAGGATCGACCTGTACATGGCGCCCATCAGGAACAGCCCGGCGCCGAATCCGGCCAGTACGGAGCGGTGCAGCCGCAGGGCGAAGCCCAGCGGCCTGAGCAGCGCGCCGGACGCCGTCGCGCTGCCGGGCCGGGTGGCGCGGAGCCCCGCGCCCACGTCGCGCCGGGTGGACAGGGCGAAGCCCGCGCCGGCGCAGAGGGCGGCGGACACGAGGCAGAGCAGCAGGGGCCACCAGTCGTCGTCCACGTACGGGTAGCTGCGCTGCACCCAGCCGATCGGGGAGAGCCAGGACAGCACGTCGTCCCCGCCCGCGTCCCCGGCGGCCCGCAGGACGTAGGCGAGACCGATGACGGCGAGCGCGGAGCCGGACGCGCCCCGGGTGTGGGCGCTGATCTGCGCGGTGACGGCGGCGACGGAGGCGAAGACGAGGCCGGCGCACGCAAGCGCGAGGCCGTAGAGGAGTGAGCCGGTGGCTCCGGCGGGCGCGAGGTCCATGGCGCCGAGTCCGGCGGCGAGCAGGACGGCGAGCGCCAGGTCGGCGATCACCGCCACGCAGAGCGCGGCGGCCAGGTGCGCGTGACGCCCCACGACGGTGGAACGGACCAGTTCGGCGCGGTTGGTCTCCTCCTCGTCCCGGGTGTGGCGGGTGACGGTCAGGACATTCATGAGCCCGATCAGGACGGCGGTGAATCCCAGCATCTGATGGCCGGTCATCGCGCCGAACGTGTAGTCGTCCAGATAGTGCCTGGGCCCGGTCATCGCGAGCGCGGCCGGGCTGCCCATGGTGGCGAGCGCGGAGGCCCGGTCCTCCGGACCGGCGTAGAGCGCCGCGTACTTGTCCGCGGCGGCCAGGGTGCCGAAGAACAGCGCGAGGATCCATACGGGGAGCCGGACGCGGTCCCTGCGGAGGTTGAACCCGACCAGGGTGCGGGTGCCCGCCAGCGCGCCGGGGGCCATGAGGGTCCGTGGGGGTGCCGGTGTCCTGGTGACGGTCGCGGCGCTCATCGCGTGCTTCCCGTGGAGAGGTTCCCCTCGGGGGAGCCGTGCCCTACGGCGGCGAGTTCGTCGCCGTAGTGGCGCAGCATCAACTCCTCCAGGGTCGGCGGATGGCTGATCAGACTGCGCACGCCGAACGAGGCGAGCCTGCTCACGGCGCCGTCCAGATGGCCGCCGTCCACGGTGAACCGCACGCGGGTCCCGCCCCCCTCGGCCGCCACCTCCACGGAGTGCACGCCCGGGAGCAGGCCGAGACCCTCCGCGGGCCGTACCGTCTCGGCCTCGACCGTCGTACGCGTCAGATGCCGCATCTCGCTCAGCGACCCGGACTGCACGGTCCTGCCGAGCCGGACGATGCTGATCCTGTCCGCCAGCTTCTCGACCTGCGCCAGGACATGGCTGGAGAGCAGCACCGTCCTGCCCGCCTCCTTCGCCTGGAGGATCACGTCCTGGAAGACCGTCTCCATCAGGGGGTCGAGTCCGGCAGTCGGTTCGTCCAGGAGCAGCAGTTCCGCGTCGGACGCCAGGGCCGCGACGATGGCCACCTTCTGACGGTTGCCCTTGGAGTAGGCCCTGCCCTTCTTCGTCGGATCGAGTCCGAAGCGCTCGATCAGCTCGTCACGGCGCCGCTTGTCGGCCCCGCCCCGCAGACGCGAGAGCAGATCGATGGCCTCACCGCCGGTGAGACCCGGCCAGAGCTCCACGTCGCCGGGGACGTAGGCGAGGCGCCGGTGCAGCGCGACGGCGTGGTGCCACGGGTCCTTCCCGAGCAGCTGGGCCGCGCCCGAATCGGCGCGCAGCAGCCCCAGGAGGACGCGGATCGTGGTGGACTTCCCGGCGCCGTTGGGCCCGAGGAAGCCGTGGACCTCGCCGGCCTCGACGGCGAGGTCGAGCCCGTCCAGAGCGCGCGTCCGGCCGAACGACTTGTGCAGCCCGGCGACGCTGATTGCCTTCGTCATGTTTCTGAACGTACGCGGGCTTCATAAACTTGTGAAGTTAAGGAACCGTATAAAGTCGGGCCATGACCTGGGCGGCGGAGACGGCGGGGGATATGACCAGCGGGACCGAGGGCGCGGGCGCGGGAGCGGCCGGCGGGCGCGACGAGGAGGCCGTGGCGCGGTTCGTCGAGCGCTTCGCGGCCGATATGGCCGAGGCGGGGATGCAGCGCATGGCCGCGCGCGTCTTCGCGGCCCTCCTGGCGGCGGACGACGGCTCCATGACCTCGGCGGACCTCGGCCGGCAGTTGCAGATCAGCCCGGCGGCGGTATCGGGCGCGATCAGCTATCTCTCGCAGGTCAACATGGTCGGCCGCGAACGCGACCCCGGCTCACGCCGTGACCGTTACCGCCTGCACGAAGAGGTCTGGTACGCCACCCTCGCGGGCCGCGACCAGGTGATGACCCGCTGGGAGCGCACGCTGAGGGACGGCGCGCGCTCCCTGGGCGAGGACACCCCGGCCGGTGCGCGCCTCACGGAGACGGCGGAGTTCTTCGAGTTCCTGCAGGAGGAGCTGCTGGGCATCCTGAAGCGGTGGCGGGAGAGCCGGAAGACGGAGAGCTGAGGGCGCTCCGGGGCTGGAGCCCTTCGGCCGCGGTGCCTTCCGGCCGGAAGGCACCGTTCCCGGCTCAGCCGTCAGCCGCCGGGAGTACCAGCTCCCAGGCTCCCGCCCGGACCGTCCACGTGCGGCTCCTGACCGGGCCCGCCACCTGTATGTCCGCGCGATAGCGGAAGTCCGGACCCGCGACCGTGACCGCCTTGGCCTCCGACACGAGGGTCTCGCCGGAGGTCGTGTGGATCACCACGTCCGCCAGCCCTCCGTCTCCCTGGGCGGTCACCGAGACGCCCTCGACCGGACGGTCCAGGTCGTTCAGCAGGACCCCGTCCGCCTCGACCCGCAGCCGGTGCGTCCGGGAAGGACCCGAAGGTGAGGGCGGCGCGGGGCGGACCAGGGCCGTTATCAGGTTGCGGCAGGTGTCCCAGACCGTGTGGGGCGGGCCGGGCCGGGTGCTCGACGCGGGGATGCGCAGTTCGCCCAGTACGACCCCGTCGCTGTCGTCGACCAGCAGGTCCAGCCGGCGGGCGGCCCCGTCGAGAACCGTGCGGGCCGCGGCGACCGCTCCCCTGGGCACGCCCAGCGCGTGCGCGAGCTCCAGGGAGTGCGCGGCGCCGACCGGGATCAGGGAGAGAGCGCCGTCGGAGAGCTCCCGCTCCCGGTGGAGCTGGGACACGGCGCGCAGCAGCGCGTGGTCGTCACCGACGACCACCGGACGTCTGGCACCCCGCCGCGACAGGGCCCTGGCGAACTCGTCGGGGCCGTCCGGGAGGCAGATCTTGGCGTGCGCACCGGCGCTCAGTACGTCCTTCGCGATGCGCACGGACTCGCCGTCGTAGCGGCGGGCAAGGGGGTCGATGAGCACGAGTAGCTGGTGGTCGCCGTCGCCGGGGGGCTCTGCAGCCGACACCTCGGTCCTTCCTCGGGTAGCATCTTGGTGCAAGAGCCCCTTGCGCTATTGCGCCAGGGGCTTCGTCTATTCCGGGGCACCCGGTTCGACGGCTCAGGCTTTGCCGTACATCGTCGTACGGCAGGTACGACCTTTACGTACGCCCCCTGACCTTGGACATGCCCCGCCCGGAAGGGGTGTACGCCTGTGCCCGCACTTGTGCTGCTCGGTGCTCAGTGGGGTGACGAGGGCAAGGGGAAGGCCACCGACCTGCTCGGTGGGTCCGTTGACTATGTGGTGCGCTATCAGGGCGGCAACAATGCCGGCCACACGGTTGTCGTAGGCGACCAGAAGTACGCACTGCATCTCCTCCCCTCCGGAATCCTGTCGCCGGGGTGTACTCCGGTCATCGGTAACGGTGTCGTCGTCGACCCGGCGGTCCTGCTCTCCGAGCTGAGCGGTCTGAACGAGCGTGGCGTCGACACGTCCAAGCTCCTGATCAGCGGCAACGCTCATTTGATCACTCCGTACAACGTCACCGTCGACAAGGTGACCGAACGCTTCCTCGGCAAGCGCAAGATCGGCACGACCGGGCGCGGTATCGGCCCGACCTATGCCGACAAGATCAACCGCGTGGGCATCCGCGTCCAGGACCTCTACGACGAGTCCATCCTGGAGCAGAAGGTCGAAGCGGCGCTGGAGCAGAAGAACCAGCTCCTGGCCAAGGTCTTCAACCGCCGCGCGATCGACGCCGGGAAGATCGTCGAGGAGATGCTCCAGTACGCGGAGCAGATCAAGCCGTACGTCGCCGACACGACGCTGATCCTGAACGACGCCATCGACGAGGGCAAGGTCGTCCTCTTCGAGGGCGGCCAGGGCACGCTGCTGGACGTCGACCACGGCACGTATCCCTTCGTCACCTCGTCGAACCCGACCGCGGGCGGCGCCTGCACCGGAGCCGGCGTGGGCCCGACGAAGATCAGCCGGGTCATCGGCATCCTCAAGGCCTACACCACTCGCGTCGGTGCGGGACCCTTCCCGACCGAACTTCTCGACGAGGACGGCGAGGCGCTGCGCAGGATCGGTGGCGAGCGCGGTGTCACCACCGGCCGTGACCGCCGCTGCGGGTGGTTCGACGCCCCGATCGCGCGGTACGCGACCCGGGTCAACGGCCTCACCGACTTCTTCCTCACCAAGCTGGACGTGCTGACCGGCTGGGAGCAGATCCCGGTGTGCGTGGCGTACGAGATCGACGGCAAGCGCGTCGAGGAACTCCCGTACAGCCAGACCGACTTCCACCACGCGAAGCCGGTCTACGAGATGCTGCCGGGCTGGTCCGAGGACATCACGAAGGCCAAGACCTTCTCCGACCTGCCGAAGAACGCGCAGGCGTACGTGAAGGCGCTGGAGGAGATGTCCGGCGCCCCGATCTCCGCGATCGGTGTCGGCCCCGGCCGTACCGAGACGATCGAGATCAACTCCTTCCTCTAGGAGACGACACGACGGCGGCCGGTCCTTCCTCGCGGAAGGGCCGGCCGCCGTCGTCCGTGTGCGGGAGGGCGCGTGTGCGGGGGAGGGCGCGCCGTCGTCGTGTGCGGGGAGGGAGCCTGCGCGGGGAGCCGCCGTCAGGGCAGCTGCCGGGCGAACGCCCAGACGAACAGCGCCCCTGCCAGGCAGCAGACCAGCGCCGTCGGCAGCACCCAGCCGGCCCTGCGCCGCCCGCGCAGGGGCGCTGTCAGCCGGTCGTGCAGCCCGGCCAGGCCGTGGAGCCCGGCCGTCGCCGCGAGGCAGCAGGGGACGGCGACCGCGAAGTGGGCGAGCCAGGCTCCCCCCTTGCCGGGGCCGCCCCAGGAATTGTCGTACGGGCCCTGGTCGACGAATCCGTAGAACGGGCCCCGCGCCAGCGCGAGCAGGGTCACGCCCGCGAGGACGAGGGCCGGCGCGCCCAGAAGCACAGCCGTGACGGCATGGCCCGCCACCCGCACCGGCGACGGGCGCGGAGCGCCGGGAGGCGGGACCGCCCGCAGCAGGGAGCAGGCGGAGCCGGCGCGGCCGATGACGGTCAGGGCGAGCGCGGCGGCGCCCCGGGGGAGCAGGGTGACCGCGTCCCGGCCGCGGAGCGCGGCACGTCGGGTCGCGCGGGGCAGGGTGCCGGCCGGCGGCGGGGAGAGGGGAGCCCGTGGGGTGTCCATGGCGGGACCGTAGGCGGGGGGCCGTGTCCGCCGCGGCATACCGGGGTGCTGTCCTGGCCCCCTACTCCGGTAGGGGGCCGCTCAGCCCGCGCCGCAGATCCGCATGCCCTTCGGCGTCGCGCACGGCAGGTGGCCGTTGGCACGCATGACCTCCTCGCCGTAGTTGTCGAGGTAGTTCAGGAAGCTGGACACCAGGCTGTTCGCGGGCGGGGAGCCGTAGGTGTAGGCGTACTCGATCTCCTGGTACGGATAGCCGCTGGTGTCGATCGTCTCGACGGAGGGCGTGATGCCGTCGATCGTCACCTGGTGCGCGCCTTCGGGAACCGCACCGGCACGCAGCTCGGTGTAGCCGATGGCGCCGTCGAGCTCGGCGACCTTGGGCAGGACCTGGTCCGTGCCGTCGAGTTCGCAGCGGACGACCGGGGCCCGGGGGTCGTCCTTGGTGGTGCAGTCGCGCGAGGACGCGGCGAGCTCGTTGCCGTCGAGTACACGGCGCTGGAACACCTCACGGGTACCGGAGTTGGCGTCGCGGCTGACCAGCAGGATCTCCAGGTCGGGCCCGCCGTCGATCTGGTTCCAGTTGCGGATCTCGCCGCGGTGGATCCGTCTGATCTCGTCGAGCGAGAGGTCGCGCACGGGGACGGTGTCGTTGACGACGAGCGAGAAGAGCGAGACGGCGACCGGCTTCTCGCGCAGCTTGGCGAGGCCGGAGGGCTTCGGGCCGTCGGAGAGGGCGATCAGCGACGGCGAGCCGGACGATCCTGTTCTGGCGCCCCGGGCGTCGAGTTCCCGCACGCCGGCGTTGCTGCCGTGGGTGTCCACGACGATGCTGGACCCCTCGCACTCCTTCTCGTACTTCTTCTCCAGCTCCACCAGGACCGGGCGGAAGGCGGTGGAGCCGGTGAGGGTGAGGGTGCCCGTGGCGCAGTCCAGCGGGGGCGGGGTGTCGTCCCGGACGACGATGATGCCGGCGAGCGCGAGCACGCAGACCGTGAGCGCCACGGTGATGATCCTCGCGGCCCGGCCGAACATCGGGGGCTTCTCGTCGGGGCGGGCGGCCGTGTTCGGAGCCACCACCCCGTCGCGGATGCCGCCGGTGACCTTGATGGGACCGCCCACCTGCGACCCGGTCAGCAGGACGAGGAGCTTGAAGTGCTCGTTGCGGTTGAGCGGGACGCGTGGCAGCTGGATCAGGGAGCCGTTGTGGCGCACGGCGGCGGAGGTGAAGTGGTCCATGAGGTGATCGGCGCCCGGTGAGTGGGTGACCGCGATACCCCGGACCGTGCGGCCGGTGAACTCGGCGGTGAGGCCGTGGAGGTCGCCGCGCCCGGTGTAGTCCTCGTCGGCGATCGACTGGGAGCCGTCGTTCTCGATGCGCAGCAGGACGAGGGTGGCGTCGGCCATGTCCGGCGTCTCGTGGAAAAGGCCGAGCCGCACGTTGGCCCGCCCCTGGCTCACCCCGCTGCCTATCGGGGTGTCCATCTGGACGCGGTAGCCGATGCGCTTGCGGCGGGGGACCCGGCGCTCGTACCAGAGGACGCCTGCCGAGGTGAGTACGCCCAGGACCGCGGTGAGGACGGCGACGACGTTCTCGGGGCTGAACCACTCCATGGTTCTGGCGCTCCCTCGTGGGTGCGATGTGCCGGTCGGCGTCACCGTACGACTCGGTCGCGCGCCAGGGGAGAGCCGCCGGGATCCTTCCGGCGAAGTTCGTCTTCCGTTCAACAAGGGCGCTCAGAAACCGAGTTGGGATCCCGCCCAGGGGGTGGCGAGTTCTGGTCTAGACCTTGACAGGTCCAGACCATCGACGCTTGAGTGGCTGTACCCCCCATGGCGGCGCACGCTCAGCGCGGCGCCGCGCCGAAGGAGTGATCGCGTGATCAAACGTGTCATGAGCCTGATCGCCGCGCTGGGCGCAGTGGTCGCGACGTTCGTCTTCCTCCCCGCCTCCACGGCGTCGGCCGCCACCTGCGCACCCGCCTGGAGCGCCTCCGCCGTCTACTGGGGCGGCGGCTCCGCCTCGTACAACGGGCACAACTGGTCCGCGAAGTGGTGGACCCAGAACGAGCGGCCCGGAACGGCCGACGTCTGGGCCGACCAGGGCACCTGCGGGACCGGCGGCGGCACGGACCCCGGCACTCCCAACCCTTCGGGCTTCGTCGTCAGCGAGGCCCAGTTCAACCAGATGTTCCCGAGCCGGAACTCCTTCTACACCTACAGCGGCCTCACGGCGGCGCTGAGCGCCTACCCCGGCTTCGCCAACACCGGCAGCGACACGGTGAAGAAGCGGGAGGCCGCCGCCTTCCTCGCCAACGTCAGCCACGAGACCGGCGGGCTGGTGCACATCGTGGAGCAGAACACCGCCAACTACCCGCACTACTGCGACACCAGCCAGTCCTACGGCTGCCCGGCAGGCCAGGCCGCCTACTACGGGCGTGGCCCGATCCAGCTCAGCTGGAACTTCAACTACAAGGCGGCCGGTGACGCACTCGGCATCGACCTCCTCGGCAACCCGTGGCAGGTGGAGCAGAACGCCTCCGTGGCCTGGAAGACCGGTCTCTGGTACTGGAACACCCAGTCCGGCCCCGGCACCATGACGCCCCACAACGCCATCGTCAACGGCGCCGGCTTCGGTGAGACCATCCGCTCGATCAACGGCAGCATCGAGTGCAACGGCGGCAACCCCGCCCAGGTCCAGAGCCGCATCAACAAGTACCAGGCGTTCGTGCAGATCCTCGGCACCACGCCCGGCTCGAACCTGAGCTGCTGAACCCTCCCCACCCCGGGGACCGGGGCGCGTCCGGCAGCGGCCGGACGCGCCCCGATTCGCTTGGCCCGACAGGCGGTTGGCAGGATCACGCACCATGAACACGGACAGCCACAGCACCCCGCCCACGACGACCGAGGCACGCCTCGCCCTGATCGACTCCGTCCTCGCCCTGCCGTTCCCCGCGGGGGAGGAGAGCGAGGACAGCGGCGTCCGCAGCAGCGGCCCCGGACATCACCTGGTGATCCTGCGGGCGAGTCAGGACTTCTGGGACGACAGGTCCCCCGAGTTCATCGAGCCGGCGGAGCAGGAGATCGAAGCCGAATTCAGCGTGCTGGCCTCCGCGCTGAGCGAGAGATGGGGCGAGCCGGAGACGGTCGACCTCTGGCCCTGCCTGGAAAGCGAGGAGGGCGCCGACGCGCCCCCGGAGCCCATGGGGCAGCTCTGCAACCTCGCGGGGAGCATGCAGGTGTGGCGCGTACCGGGGAGCACGCGGTGGATCGGTCTCGCCGTGGGCCAGGCCGATCCGGAGTTCCCCATCTGGCTGCTCGCCGCCGTCGGGGAGGCGGCCACCCTCCCGGCGTGAGCACGGGGCGGGAAGCCCGAGCGGGCCTTCCCCGTGAGCGCCCTGCACGCGAGGTCCTGCGAGCGAGAGCCCTTTGTGCGAGGGCCCCGCGCGTGAGGTTTCGTCAGAGCCAGGTCACAGGAGGGCGGGCTTCACGGACATCAACAGGTGTTGATGCGTGGGTGTCCCGGCCTCCGCCCCGCCCGTGATCATGGCGCGCTGCCCCGGGCCGAGCAGCTTCATCCGGATCACGGGGTCCTCGAAGGAGGACAGGGCATCCATGAGGTATCCGGGATTGAAGGCGACGGTCATCTCCTCGGCGCCCGACAGGGTGGCCGGCAGCCGTTGCGCGGCGACGTCGTCCTCGAACCCCGCTTGGAGGAGCACGGAACCCTCCGGCCCGGCGGAGAACGTCAGCTGCACGGGGCTTCCGCCGTCGGCGACCACGGAGACCCTCCGCAACGCCTCCACCAGCAGCGCCCTGTCCAGCACCGCGACCGAGGGGTCCGCCATCGCGAACAGCTTGTCGTGGCGCGGCAGCCGGCCGTCCAGCAGCCGCACCGTCGTACGCGTCCCGGCGTGCTCGAAGCCCGCCGAACCCCCGTCGACGGCGACGCTGACCGGCCCGGACCCGCCGAGCGACCGCGCGATGCCGGCCAGCCGGCGTGCGGACACCACCACATCGGCCGTCACGGCGGGCCGCACCGCCTCGAACGGCAGGGTGCGCACCGCGAAGCGGTAGCGGTCGGTCGCCGCGAGCGTCATCGTGGAGCCGTCCAGCCCGAGCCGGATCCCGGTGAGCGTCGGCAGGGACTCG
Organism: Streptomyces sp. NPDC006516; assembly: GCF_040611875.1. Lineage (NCBI taxonomy): Bacteria > Bacillati > Actinomycetota > Actinomycetes > Kitasatosporales > Streptomycetaceae > Streptomyces > Streptomyces sp. NPDC006516. Next base: position 12,409 of record NZ_JBEXPD010000015.1, on the reverse strand, counting down.
TCCTTCCCCGCCGCCACCGCCACCTGCGCGACCGCCGAGGCGAACTCCCCGGCATCCACCGCCCCGTGGACCTCCGGCAGCGGCGGCAGAGCCGGATGGTCGTCGAGCGGCAGGACCGAGAGACCGAAGCGTGAGCCGTCGCCCGCGACCGTGAAGCGTGAGCCCTCCACCGCGCACTCCACGGGCCCCTCGGGCAGCACCTTGCAGATGTCGAGCAGCCGGCGGCCCATGACCAGCACCTTCCCGGCCCGCACCGAGTGCACCCGGGTCTCCACGCGGGCGGATGCCTCGAAGTCCAGCCCGGACACCCGGAGCCGGCCGGAGGCGTCCACGTCCAGGAGGAGCCCGCCGAGTACGGGGACGGGTGAACGCGCGGGCAGCACCCGGGCCGCCCGGGACACGGCATCGGTCAGTGCGCCTCGCTCGATGCGGAACTCCACGTCAGGGGCCTCTCGTCCGGAGTACGACACGGTCGAGATCCACGCTAGGCGGCGCCACTGACAGTCATGGGCGCCGACGACAGCGACCACCCCCGTGAGCCGCTGCCGCCGCGCCGCGAGGACGTCCCCCGACCTCCTCGTCCTGCTCCGGCTCCGGGTCGTTCCGGCATCCCCCGACGCCTTCCGAACGCTCCGGAGCACGCTCGGGACTCTAGGGCGGCCGGGCGGCGGGGCGGGAGATTCAATTCGCACCGTGTGACGCGCGACGGGTATCAAACCGCACAGCCGTACCGGTACTCTGCACTCCGGTTTTCGGGCAGGAGCGGGGGACACGTGAACGGGCGGGACCGGGCGGACGACGTACTGCTCATGTACCGGCTGGCACGGACCGGTGGATCGCCGGAGCTGCTGCGCAGACTGGCCCGGAGGGCGGACGGGTGGGCCGGGATGGTCGACCGGGACGGCACGGTTCTCCAGGCCGTGGCCGGGAACACCCGGTGGCCGGGGCACGAGGCGGCGGCGCTCGCCTCCCGCGCGGTGCGGGAGCTCGCGGCCCGAGGCGCCGGGTCGTACTCCCTGGACGCCGACGACTGCGTGGCGCTGCTGCTTCCCCTCCACCAGGCACCCGACGACAGCGGCCCCGTCCTCGCGCTCGTCGCACCCGGACCGCTGCCCGCCGGCCTCGCCGGGCTGGCGGCGGACGCGGTGATGCCGCTGGCCCTGTCCTGGGCGACGGAGAGCGTCGAACGCAAACGGCGGCGTGTGGACCTCGCCGAGTCCCGTGGCCGCGAGGCCGTGCTGCATCTGCTGATGACGGGTCAGCTCTCGATCGCCCGCCAGGTGGCGGGCGCCCTGCGGCCGAAGCTCCCTGATCCGGTACGCGTCTGCGTCGTCGAGTGCTCCGGCGGACAGCGCGACGAGGTGGCCCGGATCTGCGCCGACGCCTCGGGCGGGCGCACCTGGATCGTGCGCTGCCCGGTGTACGCCCGCCATCTGATCCTGATCATGCCGGCGGACGAGGAAGCCGGAGCGGAGCAGCCGGGCGGCGGCCGTACGCTCGACCTGACCGTCGCGGGTCTCGTGGACGACTGTGTGGTGGGGGTCAGCGAGGAGGTGCGGCTGCCCGACACCGCGACCGCCTACCAGCAGGCCTTCCACGCCCTCGCCGTCGCCCGTGGACTTCCCGGGCGCCACTCCAGGTTCGGCGCCGCCCCGGAACCCGCGCTGGTCGCCGGTGCCGCCGGAGCCCGGTGGGCCGACGCCCTCCTCGCCCCGCTGCTCGCCCATCGGCCGCGCCGCGCGCAGGACCCCGGCAGTCAGGAACTCGCGGCGACCGTCGCGTCCTGGCTGGCCTTCTCCTCCCACGCCACCCAGCACCTGAAGATCCACCGCAACACCCTGGCCGCCCGTCTCCGGCTCGTGGAGGAGCTCCTCGGCCTGGACCTGAACCGGGTCGCGGACCAGGCGGCCGTCGACCTGGCCCTGCGCATCAGGGCCACACCCGCGCTGCACCATTCGCACACGCGGGGCGTCCGGTCGTCCGAGGACCTCGACACGGTCCTGCGGACCCCCGGCTTCCAGGAGTGGGCCGTCCACCAGCTCGGCCTGCTCGCCCAGGCAGGCCCCACGGGCGAGGAGACCCTGCGGACATGGCTGGCCTGTGAGGCTCAGCTGAGCCCGGCCGCGGACCGGCTCGGCATATCCGTGCCCGGTGCGCGCAAGCGGCTCACCCGGCTGGAGGCACTGCTGCGCCGGTCGCTGCTCCGGACACCGAGCGCGCGGTACGACCTGTGGCTCGCGTTCCGCGCCGTGGACCTCGCGGCCTGAGCCGCTCAGCCCTCCTTGGTGTACGTCAGGCTCTCGCCGGTGGCCGTGATCTCGCGGCGCAGGCTGCCGTCGGGCAGCAGCGTGAGGACGGTGGGCTTGCCCGGGGTGCACGAGGACATGGGCTCACCGGACGTGACGCGGGAGGGCCCGATGCGGACGGAGGTGCCGGAGCCGGGCGAGGTCTCAAGATCGGCCTGGAAGACACAGCGGTAGGAGCCGCCGGAGCCGAGCGGGCCCTCGGCGGTGAGGGACAGCACGGTGTCGCCGACCTCGCCCTGCTGGATCACGAGTCGCCGGGTGGACGCGCCGGCGCCACCGTCGATGGCCCCCGTCCAGGTGCCCAGGTAGCCGGAAGGGACGGGCCCGTCCGCGCTCTTGGGGTCAGGGGCCGTTCCGTCCTGCGTGGGCGAGCCGCCGGCGTCACCGGACGGACCGTCAGACGTGTCGCGCGAGGGGGCCGCCGTGGTGGGCGAGGCCGTCGTGTCGCCGCCGCCACCGCCCGTCATGAGGGCGTAGACCCCCCAGGCCGCGCCGACCGCGACCAGCACCGCGACGGCGAACAGCGCGAACATGGTCCCCGCACCGTGACGGCGCTCGGGCACGGGCGCGGGGAGGTGGCCGGGCTGCGGACCGTACGGGGGAGTGGGGCCGAACCCGTGACCGGGGACGGGCTGTTGCGGGTAGCCGTACGACGGCCGCGGAGCCACGCCTGGCGGCCCGGCCAGCGAGGGGGGCCCGTACGCGGCACCGGGAGCAGTGGGGGGCCCGTACGCGGAGGCGGGTGCAGCGGACGGCGGACCGTAGGCGGGGTGCGCGGGTCCCGCGGGCGGGGCTGCCTGGGCCGGTGCGGGGGATGCGGGCGCGGGCCGCGCCGGCACCGGCGGGGCTGCCTGGGCGGGCGCGGGGAGTGCGGGCCGCACCGGTACGGACGGGGCGACGTCCGCCGGGGCGGTCCGGGCGGGCGTCGGCGGGCCGGCCTGCGCCGGTGGAGTCCGGACGGGGCCGCCCTCCTCAGGATCCTCCGAGTCCAGGAGCTCCACCGCGTGCCGCCCGAGCTGGGCGATCAGCGCGCCGGGCAGCCACGGCTCCTTCGTGTCCGCTTCGCCGAGGCGCTCCAGGACCGCGTCGGTGGACGGCCGCGCGGCCGGGTCCTTGGCGAGGCAGTCCCGGATCAGCTCGACGAGGCCCACGGGCACGCCGGTGAGGTCCGGGTCCTCCTGCGCGATGCGGAACATCAGCGCGTGGATCGCGCTGTCCGCCGCGCCGAACGGCAGCCGGCCGGTCGCCGCGTACGCGAGCACGGAGCCGAGACAGAAGACGTCGCACGCCGTCGTCACGCGCTCGCCCCGCATCTGCTCGGGGGACATGAAGCCGGGTGAGCCGATCACCGCTCCCGTACGCGTGAGGCCGCCGTCGGTGACGGTGTCCAGGGCGCGCGCGATGCCGAAGTCGATGACCCGGGGGCCGTCGATCGTCAGCAGGATGTTGGACGGCTTCAGGTCACGGTGGATCAGCCCGGCGCGATGGATGTCCTGGAGGGCTCCCGCGAGCCCGACGCCCAGGGCACGGACGGAGCGCTCCGGGAGCGGACCGTACGCCCCTGATCCGGCCGGAGGGAGGCCCCGGCGTCCGGAGACGACGAGGTGCAGCGAGGGGCCGGCGACGTACCCCGTGGCCACCCACGGCACCGCGTCGTCCACCCCGGCGTCCAGCACCGGCGCGGTCCAGGCGCCGCCGACCTGCCGCGCGGCCTGCACCTCCGCGCGGAAGCGGTCGCGGAAGTGCTGCTGCGCGGCGAGTTCGGGGCGGACCAGCTTGATGGCGACGGTACGGCCCCGGTCCGAGCGGGCCAGGAACACCTGCCCCATGCCACCGGCGCCGAGCCGCCCCAACAGGCGGTATGTGCCGATGCGTTGCGGATCGCCGGAGCCCAGCTTCTCCATGTGCGCTTCCTCCCCCGTACGGTCGTGGCGGACCGTGGTCGAGGATAGCGGCGGCTCCGGCGCACCGGACCGAGGGCGTCCGGCGGCCGCCCCTGGGTGCGGTCGGCTGCGGGACGGGCGTCCGCGGGAGCTCCCGGGCAGGGGATTCGTTATTGCCGCCGAGGAAACGCGAGGCGCACCGCGTGCATTCCCCGAGCACCGCCGGACTTTTGCGCAGGCTGAAGTCTCGCGGCGATTATCCGCGAGATACTTTCGCTACCCACAGGTAATAAAACGATCCGGTGGAGTGGCGGGTTGTTGGCCGGGTGTGGAACGCAGCATTGCGGGCAGGGGGACGTATTGCGGAATATCGGACGGGTGCTGCCTGAATTCGCTCGCGCGATCAGTCTCGACGAAGAGCGTTCACACCTATGGAGACGCTGTGTGACAGCGCCGCGGTTGCAGCCAGGTCCGCGGGTGGACGCGTCACGCGCGGCCCGGCTGTCCGGAGTGTCCGGTGCGCGCCCGTCGAGGCCCCGGTGCGGGCCGGACGGATCCCGGCGCCCCCGCGGCCGATGGCAGGGCGGGCGGGGGTGTCTCGTGCGCCGTCCCTTCCGGGCCCGGAGCCGCGGAGTCGCTGGGGGCGGGACGCCTGCCCGCCCGGCTCCGGCCGGGGCCGACAGGCCAGTCGGAAGGGGTGATCCCGAATGGGCAGCGGGAGTGGACGCGTACTGATGGTCCAGGCCATTGGCTCCCTGATGGGGGCGGGTGATCGCACTGTCGCCGTCGGCGGACCGGCCGCGTCGGCTCGATGCCGGCCGCCGCTCCCGGGTGGGCCGGAGGGGCGCGCGTGCGGGTCGGTGCCGGACACGGCGGCGGGGGTGTGGGGCCCACGCCTGGGCCCAGAAGTGGGCCCAGGCGTGGGCCCTGGAGCCTGGGCCCAGGCCCCTGGAGAGGGCGTGTGGGCCCGCCTCGTTCCAGGGGTGGGTGGCCATTACCGGACAGCATCGGCTCCGTTGCGTGATTGCATGATCACATACCGCAGGGTAAGCGGAATGTGGAGGGCCTGAATAGCGGCCCCGGATGCAGCTTGATGACATTTGCGCGCCCCGGTGCCGGGCCCGGGTCGGCCCAAGGTGAAATCGCGGATCGCGTCCGTCCGTTTGTGCCCGTGGGCCGTTGACTGGTTCACGTCCGAGATCTAATGTCTGAGAAAGTAGGGCGATGGCGCGTAAGTGTGTCCCCCGGATAAGTAAACGATTTACCGGTCGGTCTCATTCGGCTCCCGGAGCCCTTTGGGCAAGGCAATCCAGCGCTGGTGATTGTTTACCAGTTGGTTGAATCAGTGACGAAGGAGCGGAATGGGTTCGGGGGTGACGGATGCGCCGGAGGGTGTATGCGGAGCGGACTCCGTGGAGCGCGCTCTCCTTGAGGCGAGGGCGCTGATCGAGTCCTCGGTGTCGATGCACCGCAGCCGGCCTGGTGGTGCGTCGCTGCTGGTGCGGGCGGACGACGGCTCGGTGGACAGGGCCGTGAAGCGCGTCATGGCGGGTGCGAAGTACTCGGCCCATCTCGCGGTCACCGGCAACTGGAAGCACTCGGCCGTGGTGATCAGGGCGGTGGCCGCTGCTGTGGCGCCTCCCGCGACCCCGAGGAGGCGGGGCCAGCTGGCCGTGCGCCTGCTCGCGGCGGGCCGGGCACTCGAACTGTCCGCCGACAGCCGCCGGCACTTCGCCGAGACGTCGCTGGAAGTGCGCATGACCAGGGGGGAGTTGCGGGAGGCGCTGATCGTCGACGGCAGGACCGCTCTGGTCCAGTCCGGCGACGGCTCCGGGGGCAGGCACGCGGCGGTGGTCACCGACCCCGCGGCGGTGGGAGCGCTCGATCTGCTCTTCGCCGGAGCCTGGGCCGTCGCCCGCCCCGTCGCCGACGAGCTCAGGCTGGACCGCAGCCTGCGGGGCGAGCTGGCGCGGCAGATCCTTGAGCAGCTGCGTGCGGGGCGCACCGACGACGTGGCCGCGCGGGAGATCGACGTGTCACTGCGCACCTACCGGCGCCATGTCGCCGCGATCATGCGCGTACTCGGGGCGAACTCCCGATTTCAGGCGGGAGTTCGCGCGGTGGAGCTGGGGTTGCTGGAGCGGGGCTGAGCTGTCGGTCCGTGCAGTGACACCCCCACCGGGGATCAACGGGGGCAACAGGAATGAGCAGAACCACACCAGGGCCGGACCCGAGTGAAGCGGGCGGCGAAGGGCGCGGACCCGGCAGGGGAGCCGAGGAACCGCCCGGGCCGCCGGGCGAGGGGCCGGAGGACCCGGAGGAGGGGCAGGACGCCATAGAGCGGACCCTGCTCCAGGTCCGGGCCCTCATCGAGTCGACGGTGGAGAGGCATCGCAACAGGGTCTCCTGGGACCGCCAGATCATCGCCGTGGACGTCAGGAGGGAGGAGCTGCTGGGCGAGGCGCGCAAGCTCGTGCTTCAGGCCCGGTCGACCATCGACGTGGTGCTGGCCTCCGGCCCGAGCTGCGGCACGGACGCCAAGGGGCCCTTGCGGGAACTGACCTACGTGGTGCCCGAGACCGTCCGTCTCCGGCTGCTGTGTTCGCCGGCCATGATCGACGAGGACTTCGTGCGCGAGCAGCTCGCACTGGGCTCACCCATCGAGATCCGGGTGGCTCGTGTCCCACCTCTTCAGGGCGTGATCGTGGACGGAGCGGTGGCGCTCGTATCGGCCGAGTCCTCGACCGGCCGCCGGGCGTCCCTCATCAGGGTCCCCGACGTCATCAGCACGCTGCGCACGCTCTACGAGGGGGTGTGGCGCAACGCCGTGCCGGCGTACGCGCGCATCACCTTCGGCGACCACTGTCGTACGGACCTCGCCCGGCAGATACTCGGAGCGCTGCGCGCCGGGGTCACCGACGAGGTGGCGGCGCGCGAACTCATCGTGTCCGTACGCACCTACCGGCGGTACGTCGCGGAGATCATGACGCTGCTGGAGGCGACGTCCCGGTTCCAGGCGGGCGTGCGGGCCGCTGAACTCGGCCTGCTGGGCGGCATGGAGGGCCCCGCACATCCCACCAGGTTACCCACGGACGGCACCTGACGTGCCGTGTGGTGCGGCCCGGGGCTGGCAGCTTCCTGAAGTTGCCGTTGTCGGGCCGCGCGGCGGACGGCTACAACTGGCTGCGTCGACCGGGGCCCGCCCGCGCGCCCCGGCGCAGTACCGCCATGAAGTACCGCCGACGCGAGGTGCGAACAGAATGAAGGCCGGCACGGGCGGCGGACGGTTCCGCCGCCACAGCCCGGGGGCCGCCGGCGGAAGGCCGCCGCAGTCGCCGTCCCACGCGGCCCGCCCCGGAGAGCCGCCGCCCACGCCGCCTCGCACGGCACTGTCCGGAGCGTGGCCGGGGTCTCCGCACGCGGCTCCGTCCGGAGCGCGGCGGGAAACGCCGTCTCACGCCGGGCCCGCCGGACCGGCCTCTCCCGGCGGTCACTTCTACCTGATCGTCCCGGCCGCCGAACCGGCCGGTGCGCGGGCCGAGTCACTGGAGGGTGTTCGATGACCACCTTGTCCTGCACGGACCTCCCTCTCCCTCATGACAGCGGGGTCGGCGTGCTGAACAAGGCCTCCCTGCTGCTGAGCGTGCTGGAGGAGGGCCCCGCCTCGCTGTCCAGGATCGTCGTGGTCACCGGGCTGACACGGCCCACCGCCCACCGCCTGGCCCAGGCGATGGAGAGGCTCCGGCTGGTCACCCGTGACGCGAAGGGCAGGTTCCAGCTCGGCCCCAGGCTCGGGGAGATGGCGGTCGTCGTGCACGGTGACCGCATGCTTGCCCTCGCCGGGTCCGTCCTGGCGGACCTGCGCGACCGGACCGGGGCCGGCGCCCGGCTGTACCGGCGCCGGGAGGACGTGCAGTTGTGCGTGGCCGGTGCGGAGACCGCCACGGCGGGGAAGGACGCGGTGCCGGTGGGTACCGCCTTCACCCTCCGGTCCGGTGCGGTGGCGCAGGTGCTGCTCGCCTGGGAGGAGCCCGAGGTGCTCTACGCGGGCGTCACCCGCGCCCGTTTCACCGCTGCCGCGCTGACCCAGGTACGCAGGCGTGGCTGGGCCCAGAGCTTCGGCACCTGGGACACGGACGTGGTGACACTGGCCGCTCCCGTGCGGGGGCCGGGAGGGCGGGTGGTCGCGGCGCTCTCCCTCTCGGGTCCGGCCTCGGTGCTGACCAGGGAGCCCTCGCGGGAGTTCGGCGGTGCCGTGATCGACGCGGCGCTGCGACTGGGCGAAGCGTCTGCCGGATGACCTCCCCGCACCAGGGCGGGTGGCGGCCCGGGCCGCCGGGACGGCAGGAGCCGGGCACGCCGATGGAGTTCAGGATCCTCGGCCCCACGGAGATCTGGGACCGGGGGGCCCGTGTCCCGCTCACCGCCGCCAAGCAGCGCACCGTGCTCGCGGCCCTCCTCATCTCCCCGGGACGGTTCGTCTCCGACCTGTGGCTCGGCGAACTGCTGTGGGGGCCGACGCCGCCCGCCACCAAGTCCGCACAGCTCTACACCTACATATCCCGCCTGCGGCGCAGCTGCGAGCCCGGAGTACGGCTCGTGCGCCGGCACCGTGGCTACGGCCTGGTCCTGGGGTCGGCCCGGCTCGACTGGAAGACCTTCCAGCAACTCGCGGAGCAGGGGCGGCAGTACCTGGTGCAGCGCCGCTACGCGGAGGCCGCCGCGGGCCTCGAAGCGGCACTGCGGCTGTGGAGAGGCCCCGCGCTGGCGGACGTCACGGAGTTCCTCGCCCGGACCGAACTCCCCCTGCTGGAGGAGGCGCGGCTACGGGCGGTCGACCAGCGGATGCAGGCGGTCCTGGCTCTCGGCAGACACGACGCCGCCCTGCCGGAACTCACCAGGCTCGTGGCGGAGAACCCCGCCCGGGAGTCGTTCCGCGGCCACCTGATGACCGCGCTGTACCGCTGTGACCGGCAGATGGACGCGCTGCGGGTGTACGAACAGGGCCGACGGGTCCTCCAGGCGGAGCTGGGGGTGGCCCCGGGAGCAGCGCTGCGCGCGCTGCACCGCGCGGTGCTGCTGGAGGAACTCCCCGGTCCCGTCGCGGCCGAACCCCTGATCCTGACCGGGCGGCGCGCGGGCTCCGCCCCGCCGGGGCCGGACGCCCCCGCCGGAGTGCCCGGGCGCGCCGCGCACAGTCCGTGGGAGGGCATCGTCCCCGCGATGCTGCCGGTGGACGCGGCGGGATTCGTAGGGCGACGCGCTGAACTTCTCGGTGTCCTCGCGGTGTTGCGAGACCGCGAGGGTCCGTACCGCGGAGTCGCCCTGACCGGTGCGGCCGGGGTGGGCACCTCGGCACTGGCCGTGCGCGCCGGGCACGCCTGCCGGGACGAGTTCCGGCACGGGCAGCTCTACATCGATCTGCGCGACGAGGGCGGTCGCGCCAAGGATCCGAGGGACGTGCTCGGCAGCTTCCTGCGCGCGCTGACGCACGTACGGAGCGAGGACCTGCCCCCGACGCTGGACGAGCGGGTGCAGCTGTACCGCAGCGCCCTGTCCCGCCGCCGGATCCTCGTGGTGCTCGACAACGCCCTGGACGAGCGGCAGGTGCGCCCGCTGCTGGCGAGCGGCCCCGGGTGCCGGGTGCTGATCAGCGGCGGCAGGCAGTTCGCCTCGATGGAGGGCGTGAGGGTGGTGCCGGTCGGTCGTCTCGACGAGACGGAGGCGTGGGAGCTGCTCTCCTCCCGCGTCGGCCAGACGCGTCTGGACGCCGAACCCGAGGCCACCGCACGGCTGCTGGCGCTGTGCGAAGGGCTGCCGCTGGCGCTGCGGTTCTGCGCGACCCGGCTGGTGACCCGCCCGCTGTGGCCGGTGGGCAGGCTGGTGGACCGGCTGGAGAGGGGAGAGGTGGGGCCGGACGAGTGGGGTGAGGGGGGACACGAGTTGTGGAACGTGCTCAGGGCGGGCGTCATGCGGCTGGAGCCGCCGCTGCGCCCGGTCCTGCGCACGCTGGCCCGGACGGAGTCGGGGATCTTCTCGCCTGCCGGGGCGGCGCAACGGCTCAACTGGTCGGAGGACCGGGCCCGGGGAGCTCTGGACGCGCTGGTGGAGGGCGGGCTGCTGGAGATGGTGGGCAGTCCCCAGGGAAGCACGGCGGCCGGAAGCGCGGCGGCCGGGGGCGCGGCGGACAGGGCTCCGGGCGGAGCCCCTCCGCTGCCGCCGGGCGGCCCGTCCGCCGCGTTCACGGCACCGGAGCGCTACCGGTGCACGCCGCTGGTCAGGCTGGTGGTCCGTGAGGCGGAGTGCGTCACGGAGGGCGCCTGACCGGCGGACGCGGCGGCGTGGCGCCCGTGGCGGCGCGCGTCACGGAAGGCGCCTGACCCCCGGAGGCGGCGGGTCAGTCCGCCGGCGGCGTCGCCGGCGGGGGCTGTACGTCGTTGATGAACGCCGCCAGCAACGCGGCCCAGCGCAGTCCCTGGTCGTCCGCGACCGAGTCCTCAACCGGATATCCGTCCTCCTCCGGCCCGTCCTCGCCGGGTACGCCGTCCGCGGCTTCCTCCGGCCACTGCCCCCCGGTCCCCGTCGGGGTCTCCGGCAGCTCGGCCGGATCCGGTGCGGCGCCCATGCTCATGTGTCCCTCCTCCTCGAACCGCCCCTGCCGGGCGGTCCCTCCAGAGTTGGGCACATACCTATGCCTCTTCTATACTCCGGCCCTTTTGCATGCACACCGGATGCCCTGTGCCCTGCGGGCTGGCAGCTTCCTGAAGCGGCTCTTGCCGGGCGCGAGGGCCTCGCAGTTCCATGGACGGGTCAGGCGCCGTGCTCGCCCCTCTTGCGGAGCCCGCCTGTCCGGCAGGCGATTCCCCCCCGTTCGTACTGCCGGGACGCCGGGGGTCCGGTTCCGTCGTGGGACCGGACCGTCGGGTCGGAGCGTGTCGTGCCCGGCGTGCCCTCGCACGACGTCGCGAGCCCGCTGAGAAAAGGACGAGGACATGACTGCCACGGCCCTGCCCGGTTCCGAGCTGCTTGCCCACATGGCTGCGCACGACCCGTCCTTCCGCGAGCGGACGGCGGAATCCCTGATCGCCGTCGAGAAGCGCCTCCTGGACTGCGCGGCGGAAGCCGGCGACCCACGGGTGGCCGAGCTCACGGGCCACATCGCGACGGCGGGCGGAAAGAGGCTCCGCCCGCTTCTGGTGCTGCTCGGCGCGGAGTTCGGGGAGCCGTGGCGGGAGGGTGTCGTCGAGGCGGCCGTGATCGCCGAACTCGTCCACATCTCCTCCCTCTACCACGACGACGTGATGGACGGGGCGGAGCTGAGGCACGGAGTGCCCAGCGCCAACGCCCTCTGGGGCGCCCGGCTCGCCGTGGCGGGCGGCAACTGGCTCCTGGCTCGTGCCGCCCGGCTCGCCGCCGAACTGGGCCCGGACATGGTGCGGTTCCAGGCGGACGTGGCGAGCGAGCTCGTCGTGGGGCAGCTGCGCGAGATGACGGGGCCCGCCGAGGGCGAGGATCCCGTGGCCCACTTCTTCCAGGTCACCTCCGGCAAGACGGCGGCGCTGCTCGCCATGGCGCTGGGTGCCGGTGCCCTCCGGGCGGGCGCCCCGGCCTCGTACGCACGCGCCCTCGACGCGTACGGCCGTCAGCTGGGCATCGCCTTCCAGATATCGGACGACCTCCTCGACCTCCGCGCACCCGCCTCGTCCACCGGCAAGGAGCAGGGCAAGGACCTGGCCGCCGGTGTCCCCAGCCTGCCGGTGCTGCTGGCCCTCGCCGACCGGCGGCCGGCGGGCGCCGAGCTGCGGGAGCTGCTGGCGGCCGGACCGCTGGCCGACCCGGACGACCGGCGCCGCGCACTGGAGCTCTTCACGGCGTCGCCCGCCCCGGCAGCCGCCGAGGCGCATCTGCGCCGGCGGCTCCGCCTGGCCCGGGCCGCCCTGGACGCACTGCCACCGGGGCCCGCGCACCGGGCGCTGCACGCCCTGGGCGACTACGTCGTCGCGCGAGCGGCCCCCGCCGTGTGCGCGGGGGCACTGACGTGACGAGCGGACACGACAAGGGGTTGGACATGGCACGGGAATCGACGGACGAACTGGCGGTCATCCGCGCCGAAGCGCTGCGCGGGCCGAGTGACCGGGCGACCGAGGCGCAGCATGCGAAGGGCAAGCTGACGGCGCGGGAGCGTATCGAGCTGTTGCTGGATCCGGGTTCGTTCAAGGA
>NZ_JBEXPD010000014.1:158934-188582 GCF_040611875.1 Streptomyces sp. NPDC006516 | reverse complement strand
CAAGGACATCCCCTCACGCCTCACCCTCGACGACCTCTCCCAGCACCCCGCCCCCGGCACCCTGGTGGCCAACGACATCGGCCGCGTCGTCATCCACGTGTCCGAGGGGCTGGCACTGGACCCCTACCGGCTGTCCCGCAACACCGGGTCGTTCCTGCTGATCGACCCCGCCGACGGCACGACCCTGACCGCCGGCATGGCCGGGGAGGCCTTCACCGTCCCGGATCTCGCCCGGGCGCGCCCGTGTTGACCTCGGTGGGCCGGCCCGCGCGCTCACGCACGCTCTTCCGGCTCGCTCTCGCCGCGGTGCTCCCCCTCCTGATGTCGGCCGCCTGCGGATACGGCTCCGAACGGCCCTCGGACGAGGTGCCGGCCGCCTTGGCGGGCAGACCGCTCTCGGCCGACGAGGTCCGCATCGGCTACTTCCCGAATCTGTCCCACGCCACCGCCCTGGTCGGCGTACAGGAAGGGCTGATCCAGCGCGAACTGGCCGGCACCCGGCTGCGCACCTCGACCTTCACCGCGGGCCCGTCCGAGATCGAGGCGCTGAACGCCGGTTCGGTGGACATCGCCTGGATCGGCCCGTCGCCCACGGTCAACGGTTACGTGCGGACGCGGGGCAGCGCACTGAAGATCATCGCCGGGTCCGCTTCGGGCGGTGTGAAGCTCGTCGTCGACCCGAAGAAGATCAAGACCCTGGACGACCTCAAGGGCAAGAGGATCGCCACCCCGCAGCTCGGCAACACCCAGGACGTGGCGTTCCTCAACTGGATCTCCGAGAAGGGCTGGAAGGTCGACCCCCAGAGCGGACGGGGTGACGTGTCCGTCGTACGGACGGGGACGAAGGTGGCCCCGGACGCCTACCGCACCGGGGCCGTGGACGGTGCCTGGATGCCCGAGCCCACCGCCTCGTACCTGGTCGCCGAGGGCGGCAAGGTCCTCCTCGACGAGTCGGACCTGTGGCCCTCAGGCTCCTTCGTCACCACCCATGTGATCGTCTCGCGCACGTTTCTCGACGAACACCCCGATGTGGTCGAGGCGGTCCTGCGCGGTTCGGTGAAGACCAATGCCTGGATCGCGGCGGACGCCGACCGCGCCAAGGCTTCCGCCAACGCGGCTCTGAAGAGACTCACGGGCAAGCCGCTGCCCCCGGAGGTCCTCGATCCGGCCTGGGCCTCCATCGAGGTCACGGACGATCCGATGCCCGCCACACTCCGGGCACAGGCGGACCACGCCATGAGAGCCGGACTCCTGAAGGAGGCCGACCTCACCGGCATCTACGACCTCGGCCCACTGAACCGCGTTCTGCGGCAGGCCGGCATCCGGCCCCTGCCCCCGGACGAGCGCCCCTTGCCCACAGGCACCCGGCAGACGACCCCCCGGAGGTGACCGGATGATCCCGGCCCCGACCGCCGAGCGACTAGGCCCCTCTCCCGCCGGCTCCGCCACGCCAGCTGTCCGGCTGACGGGCGTGCACAAGTCCTTCGGCGCCGACGGTGGTGCCCCGGTACTGCAGGACATCAACCTGGACGTCGGAGCGGGGGAGTTCCTCTGCCTCCTCGGCGCATCGGGCTGCGGCAAGTCGACCCTGCTCAACCTGATCGCCGGGCTCGACATGCCCACGGCAGGGCGCATCGACCTGCCGCTCCGGCGCAGACCCTCCCTGATGTTCCAGGAGCACGCGCTGTTCCCGTGGCTGACAGCGGGAAAGAACATCGAACTCACCCTGCGGCTGCGCGGTGTGAAGCGGGCGGAGCGCCGTGCGGAGGCCGAGCGACTGCTCGAACTCGTACGCCTCGGCGGGGCGCACCGCAAGCGGGTGCACGAGCTGTCCGGGGGGATGCGTCAGCGGGTCGCGCTCGCCCGCGCACTCGCCCAGGACTCCGACGTCCTGCTGATGGACGAGCCGTTCGCGGCTCTCGACGCCATCACCCGGGACGTGCTGCACGACGAACTCACCCGGGTCTGGGAGGAGACGGGGGTCTGCGTCCTCTTCGTCACGCACAACGTGCGTGAGGCGGTGCGGCTCGCACAGCGTGTGGTTCTCCTGTCGTCGCGGCCCGGCCGCATCGCCCACGAGTGGACGATCGGCATACCCCAGCCGCGCCGCATCGAGGACCAGGCGGTGGCCGAGCTGTCCGTCGAGATCACCGAAAGCCTGCGAGGGGAGATCCGCCGCCATGCCCGGCGTTGAGGCCCGGCCCGGCGAGAGCGCCCAATGGGCGAAGCGCGGGTCGCGGGAGGACCTGGCGGAAGTGGAGGCCGGGCTCGATTCCCTCGACTCCGTACCGGTACGCCGCGCCCCCCTGTGGGGCCGGCTGCGCCGTAAGGTGCTGCCGCCCCTGTTCGCCACCGTGCTGGCGCTGGCGTCGTGGCAGCTCGCCGTGAGCAGCGGGGTGGCTCCGCCCGACAAGCTCCCGAGCCCCGCGTCGGTCGCCGACAGCTTCCGGCACCTGTGGCTCCAGGGTTCGCTGTTCGACATCATCTGGACGAGTGTGCGGCGGGGCCTGCTGGGCTTTCTCGTCGCCGTCGCGATCGGCACTCCGCTGGGGTTGATCGTGGCCCGCGTCGCGTTGGTCCGCGCGGCACTGGGGCCGCTCCTGTCGGGACTTCAGTCCCTGCCCTCGGTCGCCTGGGTCCCGGCGGCGGTGCTGTGGCTGGGGCTGACCAGTTCGGCGATGTACGCGGTGATCCTGCTGGGTGCGGTCCCCTCCATCGCGAACGGCCTGGCCGCGGGCATCAGACACGTCCCGCCGCTCCATCTCCAGGTCGGCAGGAGCATCGGTGCCACGGGATGGCGCAGTGCCTGGCACGTCCTGATGCCGGCCGCCCTGCCCGGTTACCTCTCGGGCCTCAAGCAGGGCTGGGCCTTCTCCTGGCGCTCGCTGATGGCCGCCGAACTGATCGCCTCCTCGCCGGACCTGGGTGTCGGCCTGGGCAGGTATCTGGAGAACTCCCGGGAAAGCATCGACCTGCCGGGCGTCTTCCTCGGGATCGCGCTCATCCTGCTGGTCGGCGTCGCCATCGACCTGCTCGTCTTCTGCCCGCTGGAGCGCCGGGTGCTGCGCAGCCGTGGGCTGCTCACCGGGGGATGACGGTGATGACGGATCCGGTCGGCCTCGTCGTCGCCCACGGCAGCCGCGACCCCCGGCACGCGGCGACCGTGCGCGCGCTCACCGCACGCGCCGGGGCGCTCAGGCCCGGGCTGAGGCTCGAAACGGCCTTCCTCGCCTTCGGCACCCCTTCGGTGTCCGGCGCCCTGGAACGGCTGGCGTCCGAAGGAGTACGCGAGGTCGTCGCCGTTCCTCTCCTGCTGACCCGGGCCTTCCATTCCGGGTCCGATCTGCCCAGCGCACTGCGCCGGGCTCCCCCGGCGCTGCGCGTCGTCCAGGCGGACGTCCTCGGCCCCTCCCCCCTCCTGCTGACCGCTCTGCACCGGCGCCTGGAGGAAGCGGGGCTGGGCCCCGGCGGTCCCGGCTCGACGGGCCTGGTGCTGGCCTCGGCGGGCTCCTCGGCCCCGGAGGCGATCGCAGTGATCGCTGACATCGCGCGGGAGCTGCGGCACACCGGTTGGTGCGCCGTGCGGCCTGCGTTCGCCTCCGGTCCTCTTCCCCGCACCGCCGACGTCGTACGCGCTCTACGGGCCGACGGCGTACGCCGCGTGGCCGTCGCTCCCTACATGATCGCGCCCGGTCTCCTGTCCGACCGCATCACCGGCGGCGCGCGGGCGGCCGGAGCCGAGGTCGTGGCCTCCGTTCTCGGCGCCGCGCCCGAGCTGGCCAGGCTGCTGATCGACCGGTGGCAGGCGGGGGCGGAAGGTCGCCCGGGAGCAGGGGAGACGTCGGCCGGCTCGTCGATCAGCCCGTCGTCAGGCGGGCGTCATCCGGGCGTGTTCGCATGACGGGCGCGCCGCATCGGACCGGCCGGTCCGATGCCGTCACATCCTTCAGTGAAAGGAGGCACGGCCGTGCCTGACACTTCCGCGCCCGACCCGAATCCCGCGGGGACGGAGTCCGAGCACGAACCGGTCGCCATCATCGGTGTCGGACTGCGCTTTCCCGGCGACAACGACACGCTCGACGAGTTCGAGGCGTTCCTCCGCGCAGGAGGCTCAGGCATCCGGCCGGTGCCGGAGGACCGTTGGGACGTGCCCGCCTTCACCCCGCACAACGACGAGGACCGTGGCAAGGTCCGTACGGCGGGCGGAGGCTTCCTCGACAACATCGACAGGTTCGACGCGCAGTTCTTCAACATCTCGCCCAAGGAGGCCCAGTTCATCGACCCGCAGCAGCGGGTCATGCTGGAGACGGCCTGGCGGGCGCTGGAGGACGCCAACCTCGATCCCGCCGCCCTG
Organism: Streptomyces sp. NPDC006516; assembly: GCF_040611875.1. NCBI lineage: Bacteria > Bacillati > Actinomycetota > Actinomycetes > Kitasatosporales > Streptomycetaceae > Streptomyces > Streptomyces sp. NPDC006516. The sequence continues at coordinate 184,228 of NZ_JBEXPD010000014.1, read as the reverse complement.
CGGCACGGATCGGGCGGCGTGTACATCGGCACCAGCCAGATCGACTACGCACTGGAGCTCGACTCCCTGCCGTACGAGGAACTGGACGGCCATCTCGCCTCGGGCATCACCGCCTTCCCGATCTCCGGCCGGGTGTCCTACTTCCTCGGCTGGCGGGGGCCGAGCATGAGCGTCGACACCGCCTGCGCCTCCTCGCTCACCGCACTCCACCTGGCGGTCGGCGGCCTGCGCCGCGGGGAGTGCGACATCGCCCTGGCGGGCGGGGTCAACCTCCTGCACCATCCGCGGATCTTCGTGATGTTCTCCAACGGCAACATGATGGCTCCCGACGGTCAGTGCAAGACGTTCGACGAATCCGCGGACGGCTACTCGCGCGCCGAGGGGGCGGGGGCCCTCGTACTGAAGCGGCTCTCCGACGCCCAGCGGGACGGCGACCGGATCCTGGCCGTCGTACGGGGAACGGCGATCGGCCAGAACGGGGAGAGCGCCGGCCTCACCGTCCCGAACGGCACCGCCCAGGAACAGGTGATGCACCAGGCGCTGGCCGACGCGGGGCTGAAGCCCGGAGACATCCAGTACGTGGAGGCGCACGGCACGGGGACCCCGCTGGGCGACCCCATCGAGATGGGCGCCATCTGCGACGTGTTCTCGGACTCCCACACCGAGCAGGAGCCGATCAACGTCGCCTCGGTGAAGACCAATGTGGGTCACGCCGAGGCGACCGCCGGCGTCATGGGCGTGGTGAAGACCGTGCTGCAGCTGCGGTCGGCCACCATCTATCCGCATCTGAACCTCGTCAACCGGTCCCCGCGCATCCCGTGGGACCGGTACGCGGTGGACGTACCGACCGAGTGCCGTCCCTGGAAGGCGGAGACCCGGCGGGCGCTGGTGAACAGCTTCGGGTTCGCCGGAGCCATCGCCGCGGCGGTGCTGGAGGAGGCGCCGGCCGGACCGCCGGCGGAGCCGGTGCGGGAGAGGGAGGGAGGGCACCTCATCACCCTGTCGGCGAAGAACCGCAAGGGTCTGCGCCTCCAGGTGGAGGCCTACCGTGCGTTTCTCGACGAGCACCCGGACGCGCCGGTGGGCGACATCTGTTACACGGCCAACGTCGGCCGCAGTCACTTCAACCAGCGGATCGCGGCCGTGGTGCACGACCGCGGTCAGCTGACCCGTTTCCTCGACAAGCAGGCCGCCCGTCTGGAGAACGACGAGAGGGGAACCGGTGACTTCCGCAAGACGGCCTTCCTGTTCACCGGGCAGGGTGCGCAGTACGTGGGTATGGGCCGCCCGCTCTACGAGCAGTTCCCCGTGTTCCGGGACTGTGTCGACGCGTGCGACCGGCTGTTCGCCCCGCTCGTCGGCCGGTCCGTGCGGGACCTGCTGCTCGACCGGGCCGAGGACGCCGACGCCATCCATCGGACCCGGTACACGCAACCGGCGCTGTTCACACTCGAATACGCCCTGGCCAGGCTGTGGCTCTCGTGGGGAGCACGGCCGAACGCCCTGATCGGCCACAGCATCGGCGAGGTGGTGGCCGCAGCGGTGGCCGGGGTGTTCAGCCTCGAGGACGCCGTGACGCTGGTCGCCCACCGCGGCCGCCTCATGCAGTCGGTGTCGGCCCCCGGCGGCATGGCCGCGGTGAGCGCGTCGGCCCAGGAGGTCGCTCCGTATCTGGAGGGGTACTCCGACCTCACCGTCGCCGGGATCAACTCACCGCGGCAGTGCGTGATATCGGGCGGGGACGCGGCACTGGCCGAGGTCTCGGCCGTGCTGACGGAGCAGGGGCTCAAGGTGAGCCGGCTCGCGGTCTCCCACGCGTTCCACTCGGCCCTGATGGCCGAGGTGTACGAGGAGTTCCGCGCCGCTCTTGCGGACATCGTCTTCCACGAGCCGTCGTTCACCTTGATATCCAACGTGACGGGCAGGGTCGCCCGGCCCGCCGAGCTGATGACCCCCGACTACTGGGTGCACCACATCGGCGCGCCGGTGGACTTCCTCCAGGGGATGCGGACGCTGGAGCGACGTGGACGGCACGTCCTCATCGAGATCGGCCCGTCGGCCACGCTGTCCGGGCTGGCCCGGGCGTGTGTCGAGCCGGAGGACCACCGCTGGCTCACCAGTCTCGGCAAGGCGGACACGGACGGTTCGACGATCCGTTCGTCCGTCGCCCAGTTCTACACGGCGGGCCTGCCCGTGGACTGGGCCGAGTACCACCGCGGCCGGGAGGGACGGCGCACGCACCTGCCGCACTACTCCTTCGACCGCAAGCGGTACTGGCTGCCGGTGAAGGGGGAACGGCACGGCCTGGGCGCGGGGACGGGATCAGGTCCCGCCGTTCATCCCCTGCTCGGCCAGGAAGTCACTCCTTCCGAGGGAGCACCGGACGGCGTACGGGAGTTCGCCGCCAGGCTCTCCCCGCACAAGCCCGCCTATCTCGCCGATCACGTCGTCGGGGAGCAGGTGGTCCTGCCGGGCACCGGCTATCTGGAGATCCTGCTCGCGCTGCAGGACGCGGTCTACGGCGAGACGAGCCGCCCCGTCCTCGACGTGGAGATGCAGGAGGCCCTGTTCCTGCCGGAGGAGGGCGTGGTCGAGGTGCGCACCCGGCTCCTGCCCCGGGCGGACGGGTCCGCGACGGTCGAGGTGCTGAGTCTCGCGGCGGGTCAGGACGGGGCGATCGAGCGGCTGCACACGACGGCCACCCTCGCCCCCGGGCCGGTCGGTCCGAGCGGTCTGGCCGGCGAACTGCGCGACCTGGCCGACGCTGCCGGGGAGCCCGAGGACGTCCTCGGGGCCGACGAGGTCTACTCCGCCTATGCCGCCGCAGGGCTGCCGTACGGTCCCGAGTTCCGCCGGATGCGGGAAGTCTCCCGCTGCGACAGCACCCTGGCCGTCGGCGAGCTGCTGGGTCTGCCCGCCGACGCGGTCGGACACGCTCCCCCGGCCCTGCTGGACGCGGCGACCCACGCGTTCGCCGCGATCGGCGACGACGGGAGCAGCTATCTCCCGGTGCGGTTCGGCCACTTCCGGCTCTTCAAGAAGCCCAAGGGCGATCTGCTGCGTGTGGTGATGCGTCGCTCCCCGGGCGACCGGCCGGGGGTGGACATCTCCCTCGACCTGGTGGTGTTCGAAGGCGACCGGGCGGTGTACGAGCTGCGCGGGCTCGGCCTGAAGCGCATGGCCGACATCGGCCGGGCCGGGCGCCGCTTCCTGCACGAGGTGCGCTGGGTCAAGCGGTCCCTGGTCCCCCAGTCCCTGCCGGAGAGCCGCCGTGTGCTCGTTCTGGGACGTACGGCCGCTGAGCTTCCGGGCCTCGTGTCCGCCGCGGCGGACACCGGCGTCACCTTGCACTTCGCGCCGGAGCCGGAAGCTGTGGCGGGCACCCTCCGCGCGGAACGGGTCACGGACGTGGCGTGGTTCTGGCGGCCCGGGGGCGGCGGGGCCGGTACGGACGGCCTGCGGTCGGAGGCCGCGCACAACTTCGGCGGTCTGCTGGATCTGCTCGCGGTGCTCGACGAGACGGGTTTCGGCCGCGACCAGCGGCTGTGGCTGCTCACCGAGGAGGGCCAGTACCTCCCCGGTGACACGGTCGGCGCGTCGCCGTGCGCCGCCGCGAGTCTGTGGGGCTTCGGGCAGGTGGTGCTCAACGAGTACCCCGCCTACCGCACGACGATGGTCGACCTGCCGGCCGGCGGAGGCGGCGCGGAACTGGCCGCGGAGTGGAGCTCGCGTGACGGTGGCGAGTTCCAGCTGGCCTTCCGCGCGGGTCACCGCCATGTGCGGCGGATGGTACCGGCCACGCCCTTCACCGCGAGCGACGGCAACGTAGAGCTGGCAGTGCAGGAGTACGGGCAGTTCTCCGGGATCAGGCAGCAGCCGGCGGAGGACGTCGTGCCGACCGGTGACCGCATCCAGGTGGAGGTGCGAGCGGCAGGACTCAACTTCAAGGACGTTCTCAACGCCCTCGGGATGCTGTCGGAGTTCGGCGAGCAGCCACTGGGCTTCGAGTGCGCGGGGACGGTGGTGGCGGCGGGCCCGGAGGCGGCGTTCCGCCCCGGCGACGAGGTCGTCGTCAACTATCTCGGCGTGTTCAAGCGCCGCATCACCGTTCCTTCGGCGGTGGCCGTGGCCAAGCCCGCCGGGCTGAGCATGACGGACGCGGCGGGGCTGATGTCCGTGTACGTGACCGCCTACTACGCGCTGCACACCCTGGGTGGCATGAAGGCCGGGGACAAGGTGCTCGTGCACGCCGCCGCGGGCGGGGTGGGCCAGGCCGCGGTGCGGCTGGCGCAGCTGGCCGGGGCGGAGGTCTTCGCCACCGCCAGTCCGCACAAGTGGCCGGTGCTGCGCGAACAGGGCATCGAGCACCTGATGCATTCGCGGACGCTGGATTTCGCCGACGAGGTGGACCGGATCACCGGAGGCACCGGCGTCGACCTCGTGCTGAACAGCCTCAACAAGGACTTCATCCCGGCAGGCATGCGGGCGCTGGGTGAGGGCGGGCGTTTCATCGAGCTCGGGAAGGTCGGGGCCTGGTCCCCGGAACAGGTCCGCGCGCAGCGCCCGGACGTCACGTACCACAACTTCGATCTCAGCGAACTGCCCGAGGACCGGTTGATCCCCGTCAACCAGGAGATCATGGCGAAGATCGCCGAACTGGTCGGCGCGGGGCTGTTGCCCCCGCTGCCCACCACGGTCTATCAGCTCGACGAGGTGGAGGAGGCGTTCGGTGTCCTGAGCCGCGGCGCGAACGTGGGCAAGCTGGTCATCAGCATGGAGGACAGCCGGCGGCCGGCCGCCCGTGAGGTCTCCGTACGGCCCGACCGCACCTACCTGGTCACCGGCGGCCTCGGCGGGCTCGGCCTCGTCACGGCGGAGAAGCTCGTCGATCTGGGGGCGCGGCACATCGCGCTCGCCGGGCGCCGGACCCAGGCCGCACCGGACGTGGCCCATCTGGAGAAGCGTCTGCGGGAGCGGGCGGAGGTGACGGTGTATCCCTGCGACATCGCGGAGGCCTCGGACGTGGCCGCGCTCTTCGCCGAGCTCCGGCAGGGGCCTCCGGTGGGCGGGATCGTGCACTCCGCCGGGGTCGTCGACGACAAGCCGGTGTCCGCACTGGCGTGGGAGGACATCGACACGGTCTTCCGGGCCAAGGTGTACGGGAGCTGGCTGCTCCACGAGGCGTCAGCGGACCTGCCGGAGCTGGAGTTCTTCGTCGGCTACTCGTCGGCGGCCTCGGTCGTCGGCGCCATGAGCCAGGGCAACTACGCCGCGGCGAACGCCTTCCTGGACGACCTGATGCACCGCCGGGCCGCCACCGGTCTGCCCGGGCTCAGCATCAACTGGGGGCCGTGGGGTGAGGTCGGCATGTCCGCGCGCCTCAGCGACCAGCTCATCAAGCGGTGGGCGGACGAGGGGGTGCGGCTGTTCACCCCCGCACGCGGTACCCGGACCCTGGCCTCGCTGCTCGGCGCGCCGGTGGCACAGGTCCTGGCAGGCGAGTGCGACTGGGACATGTTCACCGCGACGAAGCCGCTCGACAACGCGCTCTACCGCGAGCTGCTGGGCAGGAGCGCGACAGCGGCCCGGGGGCTGGACCTGGATGCGCTGCTGGCCCTTCCGCCGGAGGAGCGGGGGGCGGCCGTCGAGGAGTTCGTCCGCGCCCGTGTGGCGGCGGTCCTGCACATCGAGGACCTGGAGAGCGTCGATCCCTCGACCCCCTTCGGTCAGCTCGGGCTCGACTCCTTGATGTCCGTCGAGCTGAAAAACGCGCTGGAGTCCGCCTTCCGGATCCCGTTCCCGGCCTCGGTCGTGTTCGACCACCCGTCGGCCGGGCTGCTCGCGGAGTTCATCGGTGGCCAGATCGCACGGCCGTCGGAGCCGGCCGCCTGATCGGCCCCGGCTCCGACACGGGCCTCCGCGACCGTGCTCGGCACGGTCGCGGAGGCCCTTCCATCCATGAAGAGGAGTTGCCACTCATGTCCGATCACAGTGCCGTCGGCCGGGGACGCTGGCTGCAGCCGGCCGAGACCGATCCGCAGGCCTCGATGCGTCTCGTGCTGTTCCACTACGCGGGCGGCGCGGCCTCCATGTACCGGGACTGGCCTGCCCACCTGGGGGACGACATCGCCTGCCAGTTCATCCAGCTGCCCGGCCGTCAGGAGCGGCGTTCGGAGAGGCCGTTCGTGGACTTCGACGCACTGATCCAGACCCTGGTGGACGAGGTGAGCGCCGAGCTCGACGACCGCCCCTTCGCGTTCTTCGGGCACTGCATGGGGGGCCAGATCGCCTACCGGCTGGCGGTCGAGATGGAGCGGGTCTGGGGCCGCGGGCCTTCCCTCGTGGGGGTCTCCTCCTGGGCACCGGAGGGCTTCAGGACCGTGCCGCCCGAGCAGGCGGACGTGCCCGAGGCCGAGCTGCTGGAATGGGTGAAGGCCCTGGGCTCGCTTCCGGAGGAGATCTACCGGGACCGGGAGATGCTGCGTCTGGTCCTGCCGGCGATGCGCGCGGATCTGCTGGCGTGCGCGAGCTACGCCGACGACGGGCTGGCGACCTCGTGCCCCATCGTCACCTACAGCGCGAAGAACGACCCGCTGGTGGAGTCGTCCGCCATGGCGTGCTGGCGGGACCGCACGCCCGACTACCTCGGCAACAGCGAATTCCGCGGCGGGCACTTCTTCATCCACGAGGAGTCGCTCGCCGTCTCGGCCGACTTCACCCGGCTGATGCGCAGGTACGCCGCCCCGGCCGCGCGGCGCTGAGCAGCGGCGGAGGTACGGCACAGGGGCCGCCCGGATTCCGGGCGGCCCCTGTGCCGTGTGCTCAGAAGGTGGGCGGCCGGTCGGTGTACTGGTAGGCGCAGGCGATCCTGCCGTCGTCGGCGAGCACGAACAGGTTGGTACCGGTGGACAGGGCCTCGCCGGTCTCGGTGGAGAGGAGCACCCAGCCGAAGCACATCGAGTTGTGCAGCCCTCTCGCGTCGTGCTGGGAGACGAAGCGGTGGGCGACGCCCCGCTCGGCGTAGTAGTCCTGCGCGAACCGGACCTGCTCGGCGATCTCCGCGTGACCGCGGACGTGCCGCACCTCGTTGACGTACTCGCCGTCCTCCGACCAGAGCTCGGCGACCGCCGCACTCACCACGTCGGGGTCCTTCTCCATCCACAGCGAGACGTAGCGTTCAGCCAGATCGTTGTACCCGGTCATATCCGTTCTCCTGTCGTCGCGTGTCGATGACGGACGCCGGACGGGCTTCGGGGAGCTCCGTCCGGCGTCCGGGAACTGGTCGGCGGTGCGCCCGCCGGGCGTGCCGCTACTTGCCGTCCTTGCCGCGTGGCAGCAGCTGGACCAGTACGGCCAGGACGACGCCGACGGCCGCCGAGTAGAACAGGCTGACGTTGTAGGCGTGTCCGTAACCGGCCGGCCCGTCCCCCGCGGACACCGCGCCGTAGAAGATCACACCGATGATGGCCACCCCGAGGGAGTTGCCGAGCTGGAGAGCCGTGGTGAGGACACCGGACGCGGCCCCGGCGATCTGGGGCTTGACCCGGGTCAGGACGGTGGACGCGAGCGGGGCGACGACCAGCCCCATGCCGGCTCCGTCGAGGAAGAGCCCCGGCACGAGCCACCAGGCGCTGCCCTCGACGCCGTTGGCGGCGACGGCGAGGCCGGTCAGCACCAGGCCGACCGTGGTGAGCAGTCCGCCGAGGGTGAGCACCTGCCGGCCGAGCTTCGCGGCGAACCTGTGGGCCGTGGCGGAGGTCGCCATGTAACCGAGACCCAGCGCCGTGAAGACCACGCCGGCGCCCAGCGGGTCCAGCCCCCGGCCGTACTGCAGGAAGAGCGCCAGGATCAGGAAGTAGGACGCCTGACCCATCCAGAACACCAGCTGCACCAGCAGCCCCGCGGTGAAGGCCCGGTCGCGGAACATCGAGGGGTCGATGAGGGCGGAGCCGCTCCTGCCGATCAGCCGCTTCTCGTACGCGAAGAAGGCCACGAAGAGGACGGCGGAGGCGGCCAGCGAGCCCCAGATCCACATCGGCCAGCCCTGCTCACGGCCCTGGATGAGCGGGATCAGGAGCGCCACGAGGGCGCCGGTGACGAGCACCATGCCGACCGGGTCGAGGCGGGACTTCACCTCGGCCTTCGACTCCGGGACGAACCTCGGGGCGAGGAGCAGGGCGACGAGGCCGATCGGCACGTTGATGAGGAAACAGGCCCTCCAGCCGAGCCCGAAGACGTCGGCCCGCATCAGACCGCCGCCGATGAGCTGGCCGAAGACCGCGGCCACGCCCATCACGAAGCCGTACATGCTGAAGGCGCGGGCCTGGGCCTTTCCGCTGTACACCGTGCGGAGTACGGCGAGGACCTGCGGGGCGGTGAGCGCGGCGGCGACCCCCTGCGCGAGGCGGCCGACGACGAGGACCCCGGAGTTCGGCGCGACACCGCAGAAGACGGAGGCCAGCGTGAACAGGGCCATGCCGGTCATGAAGACCGCACGCCGGCCGAACATGTCGCCGAGGCGCCCGCCGGTGATGAGACCGGCGCCGTACGTCAGCCCGTAACCGGCGACGATCCACTGGATCGCCGCCTCGCTGGCGTGCAGTTCCTGCTGGGTTGCGGGCAGGGCCACGTTGACGATGAAGAAGTCGAGTACCGCCATGAAGAGGCCGGTCAGGACGATCCACATGGTCGCGGATCCGGGTTCGGTGGTCGGGGCATCCGGCCCCGCGGCCGGAGCAGCGGCCGGTCTGGCACTACTGGTGGTCATGGAAACTCCCGATCATCATGATGGCGCTGCGGTGAGCGAGGTGGCTGGTGTGGATGCCCTGGTAGGCCACCGACCGGAATGTCCCACGGTCGTTCGTCTCGGGCCAGGTACTCCGACATCGACCGCATATGAAGCATTCACATGCCCGCGGCCGCTGTTCGATGTCAGGCCGAGGGGGCGAAGAGCTGCGGAAACACCTCGGTGCCGAGGTGGTCGAGCAGCTGGTTCACGGTGGGGCTGTTGAAGAGCAGCGTGGTGCTGACGGGGCGCCCGAGGAGGTCCTCCAGGCGCTGCTTGACCTCGGTGATCCGCAGAGAGGTGAACCCGAGTTCGAAGTAGCTGGTGTCGAGGGGCAGTTCCTCGTCGTCCGTCATGAGCAGAGTCGCCCTGAACTCGGCGGCGATCAGCGCTTCGAGCGCGTCGCGGCGCTCGGAACGGGGAAGGTCCAGGAGCTCCTGGACGGCGGGGTACGTCTCGGTCTCGGCCGAAGCCGGTATGGCGGGCACGCGTGCCTCCGGAGGCGGTGGGTGGTGTCCTGGTCTGTCTCCTGCGCACTCCGGGCCGGAGCCCGCCGTCCACGCGAACGCGGTGGCCGGCCTCGGCCTCGGCCCGGAGCGGTTTCGTGCGGTCGGGGGGTCAGAGGGGGCCGGGGCCCGTCCCCGTCACCCGTCGATGAACTGGTGGTCGCTCTTGATGCGCCCCTCCTTGTCGAGGACGATGAAGTCGAAGCCGACCCCCCTCACCTCGCCGCTCGCCAGGTGGAGCATCTCCCAGTTGAAGCGCACCGCGTCGTGGTGGCCGTTGGCGTTCTCGACGGCCCTGAAGACGTGCTCGCCGGGCTTGACGAACTGCTCGTACGCCTCCAGGAACCGCGCCTCCAGCTGCTCGTGGCCGTGGAACTCCCGCGTCGGGGTGTAGTGCACGGCGTCCGGCGCGAAGAGCTCGACGATCTTCGTTCGCCGGGCTCCCGCCTCCGCCTCGTTCCACGCGTCGATGTAACGCCGGGCGAAGTCGTTCAGGTCGCTCATTGGTTCCTCTCTCGTCACTTCTCTGCAACCGGCAAGGCCGGTATGTCCCACGTCGGGTGATGTGTGCGCCGGCAAAGGTCACACCCTGTACCGGCGGCCCCGATGGTGGCACGCCGCGGACCGGCCCGAACCGCCCTTGGTGAGCTTTTGGTCAGCTCCGTACTCCGGCCTCGGGCCTGATGGGATCGCGCAGCTGGCGGCGCAGGACCTTGCCGGTGGGGTTGCGCGGGAGCCTGTCCACGAACTCGTACCGGTTGGGGATCTTGAAGTCGGCGATCCGCCCGCGCAGCGCCAGCATCAGCTGACGCCCCGTCACTTCCTGGCCCGGCCGCAGCACGACGACCGCCTTCGTGATCTCGCCGAACCGGTCGTCCCGCACCCCGACCACCACGACATCGGCCACCGCGGGGCTCGCGGCGCGGATGGCGTTCTCCACCTCGGCCGGGTAGATGTTCTGGCCGGCGACGATGATCATGTCGTTGATGCGGTCGCAGACGAAGAGGTATCCGTCCTCGTCGAGGTAACCGGCGTCCGGCATCTTCAGCCAGCCGTCGTCGAGGGCCTCACGGGTGGCCTCGGGGTTGCCCCAGTACTCCACGAAGCGCGCTGGTGTGCGTACCGAAATCTGGCCGATTTCACCAGGGCCGACGGGCTTGCCGTCGTCGTCCAGGATGCGTATCTCGTTGCCGGGACACACCCGCCCCGCCGAGAGGGCCTTCGGCCCACCGGGCACGTGCTCGGCCGGCGTCAGGCAGGTGACCACGCTCCCGGTCTCCGCCGAGGCATACATCTGTGCGAGCTCGCTGCCGAACTCGTCGATGCAGCGCCGCATCAGTTCGGCCGGCATCGGGGCGCCGCCGTACGTCACCTTGCGCAGCGACCCGAACGCGTCGGGGCCCGCGGCCGGTTCGTCCAGCATCATCTGGAGCATCGCCGGTGCGCAGAACGTGGTGGTCACCCGGTGCTCAGCGATCAGTCTGACCGCCTCCTCCGGGATGAAGACCGGCATGACGACGCTGGTCGCCCCTGCGACCAGATTGAACATGAACCACGCCATGCCGCCGGAGTGCAGGCCGGGGAAGGAGATCAGGGCGACGTCGTCGGGCAGCCAGTCGATCCAGTCGAGGCCTGCCCGCTCCATCGCTTCCTGGAACGTGAAGTAGGTGCGGTGAGCCAGGACCACCCCCTTGGGCAGTCCCGTGGTACCGCTGGTGTACATCTGCACGATGGAGTCCTCGGTGCGCGCGCCACCGCCGGTCTCCGTCTCCGGACGTCCCTCCTTCCAGGCGAGGAACCCGGACCCGCGGACCGGCCCGTCGTCCGTCACGATGACGTCGGTGAGCTCGGGGAGTTCCGCCCGCAGGCTGTCGACGACGTGCCGGAACTGCGGTTCCACGAACAGCAGCCGGGCGCCCGAGTCGCGCAGCACGTGGTCCACCTCGGGAGCCGTCAGCCGCCAGTTGACGGGCACCATGACCAGCCCGGCCTTGATCACCCCGAGCACGAGGTCGTAGTAGTGCTCCGACTCCCTCCCCAGGTAGGCCACCCGGCTGCCGGGGGGCAGGCCCGTCTCGCGCAGCGCGTGTGCGGTGCGGTTGCTCTCCCGGTCGAGCCGGGCGTAGGTCACCTGCCGCCCCTCGCAGATGATCGCCGGGTGGTCCGGCCTCTGCCGTGCGTGCTGGTGCAGCCGCGCCGTGATCGTGGCCGGGTCCTGACCAGTCATCCTGTCGCTCCTTGTCCGTCTGTCGGCAGCACGGTCCCGGCCAGGTGCAGCCGGACCGCTTCGTTGAGCAGCGCCAGGAAGTCCCCGACGCTGCAGACCATCGGGTCGAGCCGCTGGGGAGGCGGCGCGGGGATGTCCGGCCACACCCCGCCGAGCGGTCCCGCCTGGGGGGTCACGGCGCTCGCCGGTCCGCCGGCCCGGCGGCGACCAGCGCTCCGGGGCCGGGCTCCGGCGGGGCGGGGTCACGGGTCTCGACCCCGGCGAGTCGGGCGTACCTCTCGGGACGCGCGGAGCGGATCCACAGGGCGTAGCCGACGCCGGTCACGCCGGAGCCGAGCACCACCCAGGGCAGCGCCGCCACGACGGGGTTCGTGGTGCCGGTCATGGTGTCGAAGTTCGCCACCACCAGGACCGTGGCCAGGGCGAGGCCCGCGAAGCCGAGTACCGGGGCGAGCCGGGTGTTCCACCAGTGCCCGTCGCCGCGGTGCCGGAAGTAGCCGATGACGGAGAGGCAGGCCAGCGCCTGGAGCACCACGATGCCGAGCGTGCCCAGCCCGAGCATGCTGGTGGTGATTCCCATGTAGGGGTCGAGCCCGGCCAGGGCGAAGGCCGCTGCCACCACGGCGCTGAAGCCGGTCTGCGCCAGGCCGGCCCGGTGCGGCGAGTGGAAACGGCGGTGCACTGCGGACAGCCCGGCCGGCATGACCTTCTCCCGCCCGAGGACGAACATGTAGCGGTTGGCGGCGTTGTGCAGCGCCAGCCAGCTCGCGAACAGGCTCAGGCACAGCAGGAGTTGCATGAGGGAGGTGAGCGTGGCCGTGAGGTAGTCGTCGCTCAGGTTGAGGAACAGGTCGCCGAGTTCCCGCGTGGCGACCTCCTTCACCCGCGTCGCTCCCACGGCTCCCACCGCGAGCCAGCTGATGACCCCGTAGAAGAGCGCGATCAGGGAGACCGCGACATAGGTGGCCCGGGAGACCGTGCGTTCCGGGTTGTGCGCCTCCTCGCCGTACAGGGCCGCCGACTCGATACCGATGAACGAGATGAAGGCGAACATCATCGACACCCCGATGCCCGCGCCGGTGACGGTGTGGGCGGAGAAGGAGGTGGACGGCAGCGCGGCCCCTCCGTGGTCGATGAGGATCGCCGCACCCAGCGCGAGAAGGATGCCCACCTCACAGATCAGTACGACGGCGAGCACCCGGGCGCTGACGTCGATCTGCCGGTAACCGAGCACGGCGACGGCGGCCAGACCGGCCGCGGCCCACAGTTCCCACGGGAGGTCGAGCCCGTGGGAGGCGCCGACCAGCTGCGCGAAGTAGGCGAAGGCGCCGAGGAGCCCGACCGACGCGGCGTTGTACGCGACGACCGCGATCAGTCCCCCGCCGACGGCGGCGGGCCGGCCGAGTCCGCACGAGATGTACGTGTAGAAGCCGCCGGCGTTGACGACCCGCCGGCTGATGGCCGCGTAACCGGAGCAGAAGCACATCAGGGTGAGACCGCTGAAGACGAACATGGCCGGCACCCCGGCGCCGTTGCCGAGCGCGAAGGCGAGCGGGACGGTTCCCACCATGGCCGCGAGCGGAGCGGCGGCGGCGATGATCAGAAAGATGATCTTGGGGGTGGTCAGGGTGCGGGACAGCCCACCGTCCTCGGACGGTGGCGAGGGCTCACTCATGGTTCCTCCCGATGGCGGTGGGTGGAGGAGAGGCCGGCACCCGCCGGCCGCCCCGTACGTCAGCCGGTGGTGGCCAGTCGGCTCTCCAGCAGTGCCACGACGGCGTCGAGGCGCCCCGCCTCCACCATCTCGTCGTCGGTGACCCGCGCGCCCAGGGTCTCCAGCTGCATGGACAGCTCGACCAGGTCGAGTGAGTCGAGGCCGAGGTCGTCGAGGGTCGCGCCCTCCACGAAGTCCTCCTCCGCCACGTTGAAGCTCGTCATCAGGATCTTCTTGATGTGCTCGTACACGTCTTCCTCCTCGGAAGTGCGGGTTCAGGCGGTCAGGGCCGGCACGTCCGGCCAGACGACGGTGGTCGCCCCCCACGTGACGCCGCCTCCGAAGGCGGCGATCAGCGTGCGGTCACCCGGGCTCAGCAGCCCGGCGGCGGCCGACTCGGTGAGCAGCAGCGGCACCGAAGCGGCGGCGGTGTTGCCGACCCGGTCGATGTTGGAGAGGCGGTGCGCCCCCGCGGGGATGCCGAGCCGGTCGGCGACGGCGCCGATGATGCGGGCGTTTGCCTGGTGGGCCGCGAACCGGTCCACCTCCGCCGGGTCCCAGCCGGCCAGGTCCAGCGCCTCGCGGGCGACGGCGGTGGTGCGCTCCACGGCATGCCGGTAGGTGTCGGAGCCGTTCATACGGAAGTAGTGGTCGGACAGGGGGGCGACGGCGCCCGAGGCCCGCTGGCGGGATCCGCCCGCGGGCACCTGGATGAGGTCGCTCTGCCCGCCGTCGCTGCCGAGCAGGACGCGGCCGACCGCTCCCGGCTCGTCCGGGTCGCCGGCCCTCAGCACGACCGCCCCCGCCCCGTCACCGAAGATGGGTACGGTCGACCGGTCGGCGGGGTCGAGTATCGAGGTGAAGGTCTCCGCGCCGATGACCAGCACCCGCTGGGCCATCCCCGCGGCGATCATCCCCGCGGCGGTGCCCAGGCCGTAGAGGAAGCTGGTGCACACCGCCGACACGTCGAAGGCGGCCACGCCGGTGAGTCCGAGCCGGGTCGCCACCTCGGGAGCTGTGGCCGGGCAGAGGCGGTCAGGCGTGGTCGTACCGAGGACCACGGCGTCGGCATCGGTGACGCCCGCGGCCTTGAGCGCCAGTTCGGCGGCCGTGACCGCCAGGTCCCCGGTCGAGGTCCCTGGGTCGACGCGGTGCCTCGTCCCGATGCCCGTGCGCCGCCTGATCCACTCGTCCGAGGTGTCCAGATAGGTGGCGAGCTCGTCGTTGGTCACCGCGCGCGGGGGGACGCAGGCGCCCAGCCCGCTGATCACGGCGGCGGGCCCGCGGCAGTGATGGCCGGTGGTCATCGTCGTCAGCCGATCCGCATGACGGCGGGGTCGAGGCCCATGTACGCGAAGCGGCTCTCGGCCATCTCGTCCGTCCACCGCTCGGCGAGGTCGTAGCGCTCCTCGGGGGTGGTGTCGAGCAGCAGCCGGCCGGGGAAGACCTCGTAGTCCCGGATGAGGTCCGCGTGGTCGAGCATGCCCTGCTGGAAGAGTTCCTCGCGCTCCAGGACGTACTTCCGGTCCGGGATCTCGTCCCACAGGGCGCGGCCGCGCTCCAGGATGTCCATCAGCCGGGGCAGGTAGCCGGGGTCTGCCAGGAGGTGGTCGCGGACGACGGTGCTGCCCACCGACAGATGGCGGATCTCGTCGATCGAGGCGCCGCGGGCGATGGCGCCGGCCGCCGGGTCGAGTACGTTCCACTTGCGCTCGCTGAGTTCCGCGGCGGGCGCCAGGACACCCTCGATGACGATGGTGAACACCGCCACCCCGCCGATGAAGTCCCCCTCGTCCCGCACCGCGCGCAGGGCGAAGTCCAGGATCGGGTCCACCACGTCGCGGGTGTAGGCGCCGGACACCCGCTCGACGGTGGCGTGCAGCTCGCCGGCGGGGACACCGAGCTCCAGCAGATGGTTGCGGAAGACCATCGCGTGACGCGCCTCGTCGAGCAACTGAGTGGAGAAGAACTCCAGTTCGGCTGTCCCGGGCGCGGCTGCGACGTAGTACGCGAGCGCCTTGGTCGCTTCCGTCTCCGCGACCGCACGGCAGCCCAGCTCCATGACCAGTGCGTCGCGCAGCGGTCCGGGCCTGCGCATGTGGTCGGGGGTGATCTCCTGCGGGGAGTGTCCCGTCCTGGCACGCCCGGCAAGGGTGCCCTGTGCCACTCCGGACAGCCAGTAGGCGAGATCGCACTGCTGCGGCGTCAGGTTGAGGTTCTTCGCCCCGTCGAGGAGGCCGGGTGCGGTGTCCCACCCTGTTTCGTCGGGTATCTGGCTGGTCATCGGTTTCCTCTCAGTCCAGGGAGACGGTGGCCGTCGCGGCGAGGCTGCGGCCCCACCGGCGGCGGACCACGTCACGGAATTCGGCGCTGTGCAGGGCGCCGTCGTAGCTGAGCAGCGGGCTGCCCGCCCCGGAGCCGCCGTCCACGGCCTCCGCGAGCAGCAACTCGTGGTCCCCGACGGCGACCTGTCCCGTCACCCGGCACACGAGGCGGGCGAGGGTGTGCCTCAGCAGGGGCAGCCCCGTGGCCGGATCGGGGTCCCATTCCAGGACGTCGAACTGGGCTCTGCCGCGGGGCCGCCGGGGGCTGGCGAACCAGTCGGCGACCTGTGCCTGCCTCCCGGAGAGCACGTTGACCGCGAACAGACCGCTGGCCAGCGCGAGTTCCAGGAGTTCCGAGCTCTGCCGCAGCCCCGCGCCGATCGTCAGCGGGCTGCGTGAGACGACTCCGGCAGCGCTGACGGTCGCGCCGTGCATCCGGCCGTCGAGGCGCGCTGTCAGGACGGTGACCCCGGTGGTGAGGCGCAGTGCGGCCCGCGGCAGGCCGTCGTCCTCCGGCCCGCCGGGCCGGAGGCCACCGGGGCTCACCGGGACACGCCGGAGGCACCCGCCATGGCGTTCTCCCGCTGCTTGCGGCGCTCGCGGTACCGGAGCTCGGCGGCCAGCCGGGTGTAGGCCGGGTTGGGCTCGGGCTCGAAGGCCAGGCTGAACGGCTTCAGGAAGTTGCCGAACACGCCCCGGTCGGCGAAGAGGTGGAGCGGCAGGACCAGCAGGGCCCACTCGAACCCCGCGACCGCGATCCAGACGGCGGCCACCACCATCTGCGTGATCATGCTGTGCATGACGTTGTACGCGACGTAGTAGCCCTTGGCCACGCGGTGGTCGGGGCTCCGGCGGTAGGCGATGGCTCCCGGTATGTAGCCGATCAGGTCGATGTAGACGAAGAGGATCACCGCCGGCACCCAGCGGACCTCACCGATGTGGGCGATGAACAGCCCCGCCACGGCGACCAGTCCGACCAGGTATTCGGCCCGGTGGAGCCGGTAGGTGTTGGGTGTCTCGAACGGGTTGGCCATGTCCATGGTGTGCTCCTGAGGTCAGGCGGCGGTGTGTCCGCCGCTCGGCGCGAGTTCGAGGTCGCCGGCGAGGCGCACCGACGCGTGCAGGCCCACGACCGCCCATGCGACGGTCTCCTTGATCACCCGTTCCGCGATCGGGTCGAGGATTCCTTCGAGGCTCTCGATGCCGAAGTCGAAGTCGCACTCGAAGTGCAGGGCGGTGTCGGGCCCTTGCTGGGTCAGCGTCCAGGTGCCGCCGAAGGTGTCGAAGTCGCCCTCGGTCTGCTCGAACTCGATGCGCAGCTCGTCCTTGAGGAAGCGCTCGGTCTCGGACCAGCTGAGCAGTCCGCTGCGGAACAGCAGCTCCCAGCTGGAGGCCCCGGTGGGGCTCGGACGCGTCTCGGTCACCTCCGTGGACTGCACGTGCGGTGACAGTTCCGGGTAGCGGGCGAACCGCGACACGTTCTCGAAGACGGTCCCCGCGTCCTCGTTCGCGATCACCGCGTCCAGGATGACTTTGCGCATGTCAGTGGCCACCTTCCGGCATCCGGGCGCTCTGCTCGACCAGGGCCCGGGTGGCCTTGTCGAACGCGTCGAGCAGGAAACTCACATCGGCGTCGGTGAGGATCGCCGGCGGGGTGAGCCGGGCGACCGCGCTGCCGTTCATCGAGTGGTTGCCGACCACGCCGTGGTTGAACAGTTCGATGAGCAGCTCGCCGGCCAGCCCCGCCTCGATCAGCTCGATGCCGATCAGCAGCCCTTGGCCGCGTACCTCCTTCACCAGTCCGGGAAGGTTGCGGTGCGCGATGGCGCTGAGCTCGGGCAGCAGCTTGGCCCCCAGTTCGGCGGACCTGCTGACCAGGCGTTCCTCCTTGATGGTCTCCACGGCGCCCATGACGGCCGCCATCAGGACGGGCGCGCCGGTGAACGTCCCCGTGTGCAGGTACGGGTCCTTGTCGAAGGGGGAGAACGTCTTGCGGTTGGCCAGCGCCGCGGAGACCGGCATGACACCGCCTCCCAGCGCCTTGCCCGCCAGCAGCACGTCCGGGGTGATGCCGTACAGGTCGGCGCCCCACCACTCACCGAGCCGGCCCATGCCGGTCTGCACCTCGTCGAGGATCAGGAACTGGTCGTACGTGCGCACCAGGCGCTCCACGCCGGGCAGGTAACCCGACGGCGGCAGGATGACGCCCCCTTCACCCTGGACCGGCTCGACGATCACGGCGACCTCGCCGGGGTGGGCGGACAGCACCTCTTCGAGGGCGTCGAGGTCACCGAAGGGCACATGGGTGACATCGGCCAGCAGCGGGCGGAAGGGCCGCTGGTAGACGTCCTTCGCCGTGACCGAGAGCGCGCCGAGGGTCTTGCCGTGGTAGCCCATGTGCATGGAGACCAGGCGCTTCTTGCCGTTGGCACGCGCCAGCTTGAGCCCTGTCTCGACCGCCTCGGCGCCCGAGAGGGCGAAGTGGATGCGGTTGAGGTGCCCCGGGACGACCGACGACAGGGCTTCCGCCGCACGTCCGACCGTGGGCTCCAGCAGGATCCTGGTGGCGATGGGGTGGGTCTCCAGCTGGCGCCGGACGTGCGACATCACCCTCGGGTGGCGGGCGCCCATCACGAAGACGCCGTAGCCGCTGCAGTTGAGGAACTCCATGCCGTCGCTGGTGCGCAGTCGCGCGCCCTGCGACTCGATCTCCATGTGGCTGCCGAACAGTTCGGCGACCGTCGCGCGGCCCTTGCTCAGGTGCTTGCGGTACAGACCGAGGATCTCGGCCTCGGTGTCGGCCGATCGCTCGGCGTCCACGACTGTGGACATGCGTGCGCCTCCTTCAGATGGCACGGGTGTGGGAAAGGGAGTACGCGCCGTCAGGGAAGCAGCAGCGGCTGGCCGGCGAAGTAGTCGACGAGCGCCTCCGCGGTGCTGGTCCGCGACGGGGGGTGGAAGGCCAGCGGGCTGATCGCCGAGGCGAGCGTGGCGATCTCCGGGGAGCCGATGAAGGCGATGCCGCCGAGCAGTTCGACGGCCAGCTCGCTGACGGCGGCCAGGACCTTCTGCGCGGCGAACCGGGTGACCAGGACGGAAGCCACGGCCTCGTCCCCGAAGGTGCCCGCGTCGACGGAGCGGGCCATGCCCTCGGTGAGGGCGACGGCGGATTCGAGCTGCACGCACAGCGCACCGCGGTCGCTGACGCTGCCGCGGCCCCGCGTGAGGACGCGCTCGGTCAGCTCGGACGCGGCTCCGACGTAGGCGGAGGTGACCAGCATCTCGAACCAGACGAACGCGGCCGTCTGGAGGTCGTCGAGCCGGCCGGGGTCCTCCGGGGTCGCCCGGATCACGAGGTGTTCGGGTACGAAGACGTCGTGGAGCCGTACCTCGTCGCTCTGCGCCGCCGCGAGTACGGGCGAACCCCAGAACGGGTGCAGTGAGACACCCTCGGAGTCGGCCGGCACGAGCAGGATGACCAGTTGCGGCACGCCGTTCTCGTCGGGCAGGAAGGCGCTGGCCGTCAGCATGTCCATCGAGGCGGACAGACTGCACGGCTTCTTGGCGCCGTTGACGAGATAGCCCCCCGGGGCCGGGGTCGCGACGACGCTCGGCGAGAGGATGCTCTGCTCGGTCCGGCCCTCCGCCCAGCCGGAGGCCAGCAGGAGCCCTTCCGGCGCGATCCGGGAGAGCAGGGCCCGCTGGCCCTCGGTGGGCTCGGCGGCCCGCTCGGCCAGTTCGAAGAGCATGGCCGCGGAGAAGTTGTGCATGGTCGCACCGGCCGCGAGGGACGGCGAGACGGAGCCCAGCGCGCGCGTCACCCGCACCGCCTCCAGGGCGGAGACACCCAGCCCGCCGAAGGAGCAGGGCACCAGCAGGCCGGGGCCGCCATGCGTGCGGAACAGGTCGATCACCGGGCTGCCCGGCGCCTCCCGCTCCTCCAGCGGCAGGGCCGTGAGTGCCTTGAACAGACCGGGATGATTGCGCTCGCAGGCGTCACGCGCCACGTCGAGGGACCGCATGGGAAATCCTCCCTTTGAGTGTGAGTCAGCCTTCGAACATCGCCCGGCGAGGGGAGGCACCCGTGCCGATGCTCACTCCCTGCACGTGGGAGGTCTTGAGCATGGGGTAGTTGCCCTCTCCGAACGCTCCTCCGGTCATGCCGGTGCCTCCGTGCGTCGGCACGACGGGCAGGAAGCCGATGTGGGAGTCGTTGATCTTCAGCAGCCCGGAGTTGCGGACCCGCGCGACGAAGGTGCCGACGACGTCGTCCGAGCGGGCCCAGAGCGAATTGCGCAGGCCGTACTTGTTGGCGTTGACGAAGCGGATCATGTCGTCGAGGAGGACGTCGTCGGGAGCCGCCGCGGGCACCACGACGGGCAGCAGGGGGAAGAAGGTCTCCTCACGCACCATGCGGTAGTCCTGCGACTCGGCCAGCCCGTCGACCCTCACCACGGTCGGCTCCAGGAACTGCCCCGCCTGGGAGGGTGATCCGTCGAGCTCGACGCGGTTGCCGCCGCAGACGAGCTCACCGCCCTGCTCCATGGCCTGCGCCAGCAGGCTGAAGAAGCGCTCGCTGCGGCGCACGGGCGACAGCAGCACCTCGGGCGAGTCCGGATATCCGGGCTTGATCGCCTCGGCGGATTCCTTGAGGCGGGCGATCAGTTCGTCGGCCACGTCGGGATGCACCACGACGCAGTTCGGCACCATGCAGATCTGGCCGGATCCGTAGAAGGCCTCCGTGACGGCCTCCACGGCCGCCGGGATGTCGGCGTCCTTCCAGACGACGAGCGAGTCGTTGCCCGCCAGTTCCAGGATGGGCTTCTTGCCGCGCTCCACGCACTGCTGCTCGAAGCGCAGGCCGGCCTCGCTGGACCCGAAGTAGAGGATGTCGTTGATCCGGGGGTCGTCGAGCCAGTGGTCGATGATCTTCTGCGGGGTACCGCAGACGATGTTCAGGGTGCCGGGGGGCGCCCCCATCTCCTCCAGCAGCGGAACCGCGAGCTCACGCAGGATGTAGAGGGTGCTGAGCGCGATGCTCCGGGGGGCTCTGACGACGACCGCGTTTCCGGCCATGAGGGCGAGCACCGCCAGGCCGGAGTTGGGCACGGGCGCGTTCTGCGGCGGGTTGAGCGCCACGACTCCGTCGGCCTGCCGTCGGACGATGAGGGTGCGGTCCCCGTAGGTGCGCCGGCTGTACATCTGCTGCTCGTACCAGGCGATGCTCTCCTCGCTGTACGCCTGGATGAGGCAGCTCAGCTCCCAGCGGGCCAGGGTCACGGGGTGCGCCTCGGCGACCATGATGTCGAGGATGGTCTCCTGATGCCTGATCAGCGCCTCCCCGAAGCGGCGCCCGAGGTTCAGCCGGTCCGCCAGCGGCACGGCCGACCAGGTGTCGACGGCGTCGGCGGCGGCGTCGGTGGCCGCGAGGACGTCGGGCATGCCGATCACCGCGCAGCGCCCCACCACGTACGGGTGCTGGGCCGCGGGGGAGCCGGGGTCCGGGTCCTGCTCGAGAGCACGCTTGAGACTCACACTGGTGAATACATCCTCAAGGAGCGACTTGGAGCTGACCGTGTAAACCCAGCCGATTCCCTCGATGTCCTTTCCGCCGACATAGCAGGGATAATTGAGCAGGGGCTTCGATCGCCCTTTCAGAACCTGATCCGCGCCGCCCAGGACTTCACGCACTGCACGATCCTTCTCTCTTCGCGCCGGAATTCCTCTCGCTGCCGGTGATAGTGCAGGAAGGCCCCTACCCATCGCTGACATGTCTCTGACCGAAGCCCCTGTCTGACCTGGCGTTGACGGTGGGCTGACGGACGGACGGACCCACAGCCGCAGAGGCGGCCTCCGCCTTGCGCCGCTTCCCCGCCCGTGTCACAGTCACGACTCCCGGACCGGTCCGGCCACCGCACCCCGGAAAACATCACGCACGAGGGGTATTCATGGCCGAGACCATCGACAGCACGGTTTCATTCGACTACGTGCACCATGCAATCCAGGAGTACACGGCTGCAGAGAACCCGAGTTCATTTCTCGCCGTGAGCCAGGGGAATTCGTACTTCACTCTTCCTGGTCTGGCCGGCGTCATCGTCTATCGCAGCGCGGGTCCGTATCTCGTCCAGCTGGGCGGGCCGTTCGCACCCGGCGACTCCTACACGGCGCTCCTCGACGCCTTCCTGGCCTTCGCGGCGCAGCAGGGGCGACAGGTCGTCGGGGTCCAGCTCCAGGAGCACGACGCGAGGATCTACGCGGAACACGGCTTCACCGTCAACCAGATCGGCGCCTCCTACGCAGTCGACCTCGCGGACTTCTCGCTCCGCGGCACCCGGTTCATGCAGCTCAGGAACAAGATCTCCCGGGCCTTCCGCAACGGCCTCACGGTCGTGGAGGCGGACTACGACGCCTGGCAGGAGTCGATCCGCGAGATCGACCAGCTCTGGCTGCCGCTGAAGGGTGAGGGCGCCAAGCCCTTGCAGTACCTGGTCGGCCAGTGCGGCGGGCCCGCCCAGAGGCACCGCAGGCTCTTCCTCGGTCTCGTGGACGGCGTGGCGGTCGGCTACGTGCTGTACTCCCCCGTCTACGGCGGGCGCCCGGGCTGGATGCACGACCTGTCCCGGCGGCGGCCCGAGTCCGGCCCGGGAATCATGGAGGCCATCAACAAGACGGCGATCGAGACGTTCCTGACCGAGGACGTGCGGTGGCTGCACTTCGGCTTCACGCCGTTCACCGGCCTCGACGAGAAGTTCGAGATGCCGGGCAGCAGCGAAGCCTTCCGCTGGTTCATGCACTTCCTGTGGGAGCACGGCAAGGACGTGTACCCGGCGGCGACCCAGCTCGCGTACAAGGAGAAGTGGAACCAGAGCCTGGTGCTCGCCGAGTACGCCGCGTTCCAGGGTCCTGCGAGCGTCAACGCCTTCGTCCACATCTTCCGCGCCGCCGGCGCGCTGTAGAGGCAGGAGATTCACCATGAGCGTGCAAGCCGCCCAGGATCAGATCGTCGATCTGTTCACCCGCCTGTGCGGCGACCCCGACGACGCCGAGGTCGCCGCGGCGGCCGACCGGGCGCTGGAGTCGCTGGACGAGGCACTGCGGGCCGAAGGGGCCTGACCCCGGGACCGAGAGCACCGGGCCGCCCCTGCCGCGCCGCCGTGAGGCGGATGCGGCAGGGGCGGCCCGGTGTCGTGGGGAGCGCAGGGTTTGCTGCGTTCCGGCGTTGCGGCGTGTGGCGTTCCGGTGTTCAGCGGCGACGGCGAGGCCCGGTGACGCCTGGGACGAGCTCACGCCCACGCCGTCCGCGAGGTCGGCTCAAGTCTCGTTCCAGTTCCCGTTGGTAGCTTCCCTCTCGCCTTCCCCTAGGGGGTCCCCGAAGCGTTCACATGGAGGAGTACCCATGAGGTTCACCGTGCTGGGCTCGGTCGGAGCGGTCGTGAACGAGCACTTCACCGCCATTGCGGGCACCCAGCAGCGCATCCTGCTCGCCACGCTGTTGCTGCGGGCCGGCCGGCTGGTGCAGAGCGAGCAGCTCTACACGGAACTGTGGGGCGACAACCCGCCGGACGGTGTGTCCAACGCCTTGCAGGCCCATGTGTCACGCCTGCGGCGCACGCTGCGGCGGCTCGGCGAGGAAGGGCCTCAACCGGCGCCGTCACTGAACATCCACGCGTCCGGTTACATCCTGGACCTGTGTCCCGACAGGGTGGACATCAACGTCTTCCGGGACCGCATCGCCCGCGCCCGGGTGGCCATGGTCGACGCTCCGATGCGCGCCCGCTCACTGCTGGACTCGGCGTTGTCACTGTGGCAGGGCGATCCGTTGCACGACGTCTCCTCGAGCCCGATGTGCCGCAGCGTGTCCCTGGAGCTGGACGAGGAGTACCTCGCGGCCCTGGAGTGCAAGTACGAGCTCGGGCTGCGGTGCAACGAACCGCACTCGGTCATCAGCGAGTTGCGGCGGATGAGCGTGACGCACCCCTGGCGGGAGCGGCTCACCGAACTCCTGATGCTCGCGCTCTACCGCTGCGGCCGGCAGGCGGACGCCATGGAGGCGTACAACGCGGCCAGGGCCCGCCTGGTGGACGAGCTCGGCATCGAGCCGTCCCCCCAGCTGAAGCGGCTGTTCAGGGACATACTCAACCAGGAGCCCGCCCTCAACCCGACTCCGCTGCCGATCAACCTGGCATCGTGAGGGCCGTGCCGCCGCCCGGCAGGATCCGCCGGAAGCCTGTGTAGGGCACCAGACATTCGGGCAGCCGGACGGATCCGTCCGGCTGCAGGCCCTGTTCCAGCAGTGCGGCGACGGTACGCCCGACCGGCAGGGCGGAGCCGTTGAGTGTCGCCGCGGGCCGCCTGCGCCCGGCGGCGTCGCGGTAGCGGATCCCGGCCCGTCTGGCCTGGAAGTCGCCGCAGTCGGAGCACGAGGACACCTCCCGGTAGGCGTCGCTGCCGGGGAGCCAGACCTCGATGTCGTACGTCATCCTGGCCGAGAAACCGGTGTCGCCGGCCGGGAGCACGACGACCCGGTAGGAGAGGCCGAGCTGTTCCAGGCAGTCGGTGGCGTGCCCCACCAGCACGTCCAGTTCCTCCCGCGCCCGCTCCGGGGTGCACACCCGTACCAGCTCCACCTTCTCGAACTGGTGCAGGCGGAGGATGCCGCGGGTGTCCCTGCCGTACGACCCTGCCTCGGCGCGGTAGCAGGGAGTGGCGGCGGTGAGCGCCAGGGGGAGCGCCCCCTCGTCGGCCGGTTCGCGGGCGACGAGGTTGGTGAGGGGTACCTCGGCCGTGGGTATGAGGAAGAGCTCCCGGTCGCCGGCCGAGGTGGCGAACAGGTCCTCCTCGAATTTGGGCAGTTGCCCCGTGCCGGTCATGGTCTCCCTGGTCACGAGGTGCGGCACGGAGTACTCCGTGTAGCCGTGCCGCTGCGTGTGCAGGTCGAGGAGGAAGGACACGAGGGCGCGCTCCAGTCGTGCGCCCGCGCCCTTGAGCACGGCGAAACGGGCCCCGGACAGGCGCGACGCACCCTCCGTGTCGAGGATCCCCAGGTCCGCACCGATCTCC
The DNA here is from genome assembly GCF_040611875.1 of Streptomyces sp. NPDC006516. Classification (NCBI taxonomy): domain Bacteria; kingdom Bacillati; phylum Actinomycetota; class Actinomycetes; order Kitasatosporales; family Streptomycetaceae; genus Streptomyces; species Streptomyces sp. NPDC006516. The sequence continues at coordinate 159,612 of NZ_JBEXPD010000014.1, read as the reverse complement.
GCGTGGTGGCGGGCCTCGACGTCCTTGCGGACCGGGGGCCCGCCTCTGCGGATCTCGACGGCGTCCTTCTCCGAGTGGCCGTCGGGTACTTCGTCGAGCGGCAGGTTGGGAATCCGCAGCAGCTGTTCCCGCAGGGCGGCTTCCACGGCGCGGACGTCCGCTTCGGCGGCCTGGACCCGTTCCCTCAGCGACCGTGCGCGCTCCCGCTCCTCCTCCGAGGGGCCCTCGGCTCCGGCCCGGCGGCCGGCCCCGCTCTTCTTGAGCTCGGCCCGCAGGCGTTCGAGGGTGGCGAGGGAATCGGAGCGGTGGCGGTGCGCTTCGCGCAGACCGGAGAGGTCGAGGGTGTAGCGGCGACGGGCCAGCTTGCGTTCGGCCTCGGCCCCCAGCTTCAGCAGTTCTCGCACATCGTGCACGGCATGGTTTCCTTCGCTCGGCTCATGCGTGGATGCCACCGGGCCGCGGGCCCGGACCAGTGGGCGACGGGTCGGTACGGCACCCCGCACGGACGGGCGGAGTGTCTGCTTCGTGCGTCGCCGGTGCGGCGGGCCCGGGGGAGTCCGCCGCACCGGCAGTAAGAAGAGCGGAGAGGGCAGGATTCGAACCTGCGAAGGCGGTAAAACCCGACCCGGACCAAAATCCAGGCCCCCGATAAACCACTCCGGGCACCTCTCCTCGTCC
>NZ_JBEXPD010000014.1:0-158840 GCF_040611875.1 Streptomyces sp. NPDC006516 | reverse complement strand
AGCGGAGAGGGCAGGATTCGAACCTGCGAAGGCGGTAAAACCCGACCCGGACCAAAATCCAGGCCCCCGATAAACCACTCCGGGCACCTCTCCTCGTTCCCGGCCGGTCTCCCGTGCCGTTCACAAGAATTACTATGGCAGCTCCCTCTGACGGGCTGCTGACGTCCGGTTGACCGGATCGGCAGCCAAAGCCTTTCCTCCGGATCGGCGAGCGGTGCGTGCCAGGGCACGCGAGCCCGGCATGATCCGGCCGAGAGGCCCTGGGGCTGCCCGGCGCCGGGGCGACGCGTCACACCCCGGCGGGCAGCACCGGCTTCTCACCCCACCAGCCGCTCCATACCCGCGTGGGCCTGTTCCTGACTGCCTCTCAGCTGCGGATCCGCCGTCAGCACCAGGTGGTAGAGCCGCTTGACCAGGCCGGAAGGCTCGATACCCAGCCCCTCGTCGAGCGTGTCCCGCAGCCGCCGGTAGGTCTCCAGAGCCTGCCAGGCGCGGCCGGCCCTGTACTGGGCGACCATCAGCTGCGCGTGCAGCCCCTCGTGCATCGGATGCTGGGCGGTCAGGGTGGTCAGTTCGCAGATGAGGTCGTTGTGCCGGCCCAGCCGCAGGTCGGCCCCGATCCTCTTCTCCAGCACCCCGAGCCTGGCCTCCTCCAGTCGCATGACGTCGATCTCCAGCACCTGCCCGGCCTTGACGTCCACCAGAGCCGGCCCCTGCCACAGGCGCAGGGCGTGCCCCAGGATCTCGGAGGCGGCGTGGTCGTCGCGAGCGCCCAGCGCCGCGTCGCCCGCACGGACGAGTTCCATGAACTGATGGGCGTCCACTGCCCCTGGCCGGACCGCGAGCAGATACCCCCCGTGCGCGGTGACCAGGATGTCCTTCGGGCATAGGCCCGAGCCGCTGATGGCCCAGGAAAGGTGGCGCCTGACCTGAAGTATGTAGGTCTGCAAGGTCGTGGAAGCGCTGCGCGGAGGTCTCTCCCCCCAGAGTTCCTCCATGAGTGTGGAGGTCGGGACCAGTTGCCCCGCCCGCATCGCGAGCAGTGCCAGGACCTGGCGTGGCTTCGCCGCACTGGGCACGAACGACTTCCCACACTTCTCCGCGGCGAGAGAGCCCAGCAACTCGATCTTCACAGGATCATCTCCTCAAGTGACCGAATACCGCGCAAGGTTCGCATAGGAAACATCCGGCCAGCGAGGTATCTGATCACACGAGGCATGGGAATTGCTCAATAGGTAACCGTGAATCGACCACAATCGGTCGACTGACTCACTTAAGTGAAAGCGGCAGGCGCCCCGCACCGGCGGAGCACGTAGGCACTCCCTCCCCCGATCGTCGTAGGCCGACCGGAGAACGCCACCGGCGCCGCGCACACGGAGGGGATCACGGCGGCAGGGAAGAGCCCCTGCGCAGGCCGGGCTCCGAGACGCCCGCGCACCCGTCACCCGCAGGCCCGCACAGAAGACTACGGCGCGCTTTCCCCGGGCCGGAGCCCTCGCGGGCCATCCCCACACCCGCGAGATGAAAGCTTCACCTCATAACCATGATTCGCACACTGTCTACCACTTCTGTACGTCCGAAGAATGCACGCCGACAGCGCTCATCCCTGGTCAACGAACGGAAGGTAATGACACCCATGCTCAGTACCACCATGCTCGCCGCCCCCAGGAACACCACGGCCCCGCGTCCCGCACCGGCCCAGTTGACGGTGGAGAGCCTCGACTCGGCCATGGACGACTCGGCTGTCGCCTTCACGTACTGCATCCTGCAGGACGACGCCGAGGACACCTGTCGCAACGCTCAGGCCGGGCAGCGCCGGCAGTGACCGATCTGAGCCGGGACGACCATCCCGCCACGGCCGAGGACACCTCGGTACTCGTGGGTTTCAAGAGTCATCTGAAGCCGATGGTCGTCCGTGGGGAGGCCGTCTACCTGATGTCGCGGCGCGGGGTCACCGCGCTGCGCGGAACGCCGGCCGAAGTACTGGTGCCCCTCCTCGACGGCACCCGCTCCCCCGCGGCAGTACTGCGCGAGGCCTCACCCGCCCTCACGGCGGACGAGGCTCGTGACGCACTGCGCCGGCTCAGCGATGCCGGACTCGTCCGGTACAGCCCGCGACCCGGCCGGACGGACCCTTCGTCCGACCGGGCCGCGGAGGCCTACTGGGATCTGGCCGGGCTCGACGGCGTGCGTGCCACACGGACGCTCGCCGAGGCCTCGGTCCGTATCCTGCCCCTGGCCGGCACCGACGCGGAGCCGGTACGGGAGGCGTGCCTGGCGTCCGGCATCCGTCCGGACGACTCCGCCGGCTTCACACTCGTCCTCTGCGACGACTATCTCTCCCCCGAACTCGCCGAGGTGGACCGGGCGCACCGCTCCGCCGGAGCGGCCTGGCTGCCCGTGCTGCTCTGCGGTACGGAGCCCTGGGTCGGCCCCTTCTTCGGCACCGGCGACGGGGCCTGCTGGTCCTGTCTGGCGACCAGGCTGCGCCTGCACCGCCGCGCGGAACGGGCCGTCCAGCACACGCTCGGCCTGGACCGGCCGCCCGCCGCTCCCCCGGTCTCGCTCCCGGCCGGGCGGGCGCTCGCGGTGCACACCGCCGTGCTGGAGGCCGCCAAATGGCTCGCCGGCCTGCGCTACCCGGGGCAGTCCTCGATCCACGTACTGGACACGCTCACCCTGGCATCCCGTTCCCATCCGGTGCCCAAGCTCCCCCAGTGCGCCGTCTGCGGCGATCCGGAGCTCGTGGCGAAACAGGTGCGCGCCCCCTTCGTCCCCGTGTCCCGGCGCAAGACCGGGCAGGGCGGCAACGGTCACCGCGCCCTGACGCCCGAGCAGATGCTGGAGCGCTACGGGCATCTCGTCGAACCGGTGACCGGAATCGTCAAGGGCGTCCGCCGCGCCCCACGGGCCCCCGGCTTCACCGAGACCTATCTGTCGGGCCACAACCTCGCGGTCGGCGCCCATAGCCTGTCCGGCCTGCGGGCAGGGCTGCGTGCCCTCAGCGGGGGCAAGGGGCTGACCCCGGCCGAGGCACGCGTCAGCGCACTGTGCGAAGCGGTGGAGAGGTACAGCGGCACCCGGCACGGGGACGAGCCCACCGTGCGCGGCAGCTACCGCGAGCTGGCGGCCGACGCCGTCCTGCCCAACTCCTGCCAGCTCTACCACGACCGGCAGTTCGAGGAACGCTCGCACTGGAACGCGACCGGCTCCCCCTTCCAGTACGTCCCCGAGCGCTTCGACGAGAACCGGCCCATGGACTGGACCCCGGCGTGGTCCCTGACCGGGCGCACCCACCGCCTGCTGCCCACGTCCATGGCGTACTTCCCCTCCGGCCCGGCCTCACCGCACGAGCCACGCGCCGACTCCAACGGCAACGCGGCCGGCGGCAGTCCGGAGGACGCGGTGGTCCAGGGCTTCCTCGAGCTCGTGGAACGGGACGCGGTGGCGCTCTGGTGGTACAACCGCACGCGGCAACCGGCTGTCGATCTGCGCGCCTTCGGCGCTCCCTACCTCACCACGCTGCTCGACGGCTACCGGAGCCTGCGGCGGGAGGTATGGGTGCTCGACCTCACCTCGGACTTCGGGATTCCCGTCATGGCCGCCCTTTCCCGGCGTACGGACGTGCCCGCCGAGGACATCATCTTCGGCTTCGGGGCTCATTTCGATCCGCGTCTCGCCCTGCGCCGGGCAGTGACCGAACTGGGACAGATGCTGCCCGCTGTAGCCGAAGTACAGGCCGACGGCTCCGGTTACGGCGTCGCGGATCTCGAACCCCGGAATTGGTGGCTCGGTGCCACTGTCACAAATCAGCCATACTTGCGCCCGGACGAAAGCAAGGCGGCGCGCCCACCGGACGCCTGGGAGTACGTTCCCCGACCTGACCTGCGCGACGACATCTCCGCCATCACCGACACGGTCGCCTCGAAAGGCATGGAGCTGTTGGTCCTCGACCAGACCCGCCCCGACGTCGGACTTCCCGTTTTCAAGGTCATCGTGCCCGGGATGCGACATTTCTGGGCGAGGTTCGCACCTGGTCGCCTTTACGACGTCCCCGTCGATCTGGGGCGGGTGGCACAGCCGACGGCGTACGAGGACCTGAATCCCACACCTTTGTTCGTGTGACCAGATCACGATCCCACCGAGTGTCACTCACCACCTGCCCACGTGTCCTCGCTTCTCCACGGCCATAGACTCCTGCGAGGACGCGCACCGGCTGGTGAAAGGGATCGAGTGGACATGGCTTCCCCGGACGGAAGACATCCGGAGGCACCGCTCCCTCACCCGGGCACCACGGTGCCGCCCGCCCGCCTCGCCCAGTTCATCCTCACCGCGGCGCTGCTCAGCTATCTGACCATCACCATGCTCAACCTGGTGAGCCAGCACCCGGGCGGACCGGCCGTCGCCTCGGCGGCGGTGACCCTCCCCCTCATCTTCCTGCTCCAGCTCCATCACTCCGCCGCCGGCGCACGCGGCGCACCCCTCCGGCGCCGGCTCCTCACCCTCTCCGTCCAGGCCCTCCTCACCTACGGGCCGCTCCAGTGGATCGGTGTGCTGTGGGGTTCGATGGCCGGCTTCCTGGCGGGATCCCTGCTGCTGCTCCTTCCGGCCCGATGGTCGTGGCCGCTCTACGGAACGGCCAGCCTCGTCCTCATCGCTCCGGGAATCATGGAGCACCGCTCCGTCATCGACATCGTGTACATGTGCCAGACCACCGCGCTCACGGGTCTCGTCGTCTACGGGTTGTCGCGCCTGTCCGTGCTCATCGTCGAACTGCACCGCACCCGGACCGAACTGGCGAACATGGCGGTGGCCACCGAGCGTCTGCGCTTCGCACGGGACCTGCACGACCTCCTGGGCTTCAGCCTGTCCGCCGTCACGCTGAAGAGCGAGCTGATCCACCGCCTGATCCGCACGCAACCTGAACGCGCGCGAGAAGAGGTCGAGGAGGTCCTCGCCATCTCCCGGCAGGCGCTCGCGGACGTCCGCCGGGTGGCCAGCGGTTACCGTCAGATGTCGCTCGTCGCGGAGATGGCGTCCGCACGGGGCGTGCTCACCGCGGCCCACATCGACGTGCGGGTGGAGGCCGACGCCGAGGTCAACCGGATCAGCCCGCAGACCGGCACGGTCTTCGCGACCGTACTCCGGGAAGGCGTGACCAATCTCCTCCGGCACAGCAAGGCCGCCCACTGCACGATCGGCGCCCGGGTCCAGGACGGGAGGGCGGTGCTCACCATCACGAACGACGGGGTCCCGCCGACGCCGTCCGCACCGTCACAGCACGGCGGGTCAGGGCTGAGCAACCTCGAACGGCGACTCCACGCGGTGAACGGCAGGCTCACCGTGGAACGCGGGCCGGGACCGGACGGCTCCGGCCGGTACTTCCGGCTGGTCGCCACAGCTCCGCTGCGCGTCGACGACGTGCCCTCCAGCCGCTGCGGTGACATCGATCCGTCGCCCTCGGCCGTGGAGTCAGCGCGACCCTGAGTTCTTATCATCGAACAAACGTTCATTTTCATGTGTACATCGACCGCGGGGGCCCTGGTGATACGCGTACTGCTCGCCGAAGATCTGAACATGGTCAGAGGGGCTCTGGTCGCCCTCCTCAACCTGGAGGAGGGCATCTCGGTCGTCGCGGACGTCGAACGCGGCGACCAGATCGTGCAGGCCGCACGGGAGCACCGGCCCGACGTGGCCATCCTCGACATCGACCTGCCGGGGCTTGACGGCCTGACGGCGGGCGCACTGCTGCACGAGCAGGTCCCCGAGTGCCGGGTCCTGATCCTCACCAGCCTGAGCGCCCCGGGCACACTGCGCCGGGCGATGTCGGGCCATGTGTACGGCTTCCTCGCCAAGGACGCCCCGCCCGACCAACTGGCCGAAGCCGTACGCCGGGTGGCAAGCGGCAGCAGGGTCGTCGACCCGCAACTGGCCATGGCCGCCTGGGGCGTGGGTGAGAGCCCGCTCACCGCCCGGGAGTCGGAGGTGCTCCAGCTGGCCGCCGAGGGGTCGGAGGCTTCGGAGATCGCCACCCGGCTCTATCTCTCCAAGGGCACGGTGCGCAACTACCTGACCACCATCGTCTCCAAACTCAACGCGCGTAACCGGGTGGATGCGGTACGCATCGCCCGGGAGTCGGGCTGGCTGGTCTGAGACACGCAAGGGGTGGTCCGCTCCACGGCGCACACCATGGAGCGGACCACCCGACAGGTCCGCCTGCGATCAGCGGTGAGGAAGAGACTGGGTCGTCCTCGTCACGTCGGCACGACCGGACCGGCTCACAGCTGACCTTCTCCTCGCCGGCGTGGAAACCGGGCCGGACCGCTGCCCGCGGCCCGAGGAGTGATCACCGACTGCTGCCGGACGGACCGACCGACGGCTATCGCGGGCCTCTGCCCGGCAGCACCGTTCCTGGCTCGGCGGACGCCACGCCCGTCCCTTCCGTCTTGGGGTTGCGCTGTTCCCGTCTGGCCACCCAGGTCGCGAACCAGGAGAGCAGCATGCACATTCCGATGTAGATGGGTGAGATCACCATGACCACGGGGATGAACGGGAGGTCGTAGTCGAGGTTCGACGCGATCAGTTTGCCCGCGTGGAGGAACTCCTCGTAGGTGATCAGATAGCCCAGCGAGGTGTCCTTGAGCGCCACCACCAGCTGGCTGATGATCGTGGGCAGCATCGCACGGACGGCCTGGGGGGCCAGGACGAAGGTCGTGACCTGCGTCTTGCGCATGCCCAGGGCGTACGCCGCCTCCCGCTGTCCCCGCTCCACGGAGTGGATACCCGTACGGAAGACCTCGGCGAGCACGGAGCCGTTGTAGAGGGTCAGCCCGGCCACGAGGGCGGGCAGCGGCTGGACCTTGAGGGCGACGAAGATGAAGAAGATCATCACCAGCACGGGCATGGCCCGGAAGAACTCGACCAGCAGCGTCGACACCCAGCGCACCGGTCTGTGCTCGGAGAGCCGTCCCACGGCGAGCACGGCCCCGAGCAGGAGCGAGAGGACCGCCGCGTAGGCGAAGGCCTTGAGGGTGTTGCCCAGCCCACGGAGCAGCAGTTCCTGGATGCCCTGGTAGGTGAAGGGCGTCCACTTCGCGCTGGTGAACTGGTCGGTGTCGAAGAGCAGATAGAGGACCCAGCCGAACAGGGCGAGGATCACGGCCGTCGAGATGAGCCCGTAGGTGAAGTGGCGTCTGCGCGTGACGGGCCCGGGAATGTCGTAGAGCGCGGATGCGTGAGCGGTGGTGTGGGTCATCGGGCGACTCCCCAGCGCTTCTCCAACACGTTGAAGATCGCGCTGATGGCGAGGGTGATGATCAGGTATCCGACGGCGATCCAGACGAAGGACCAGATGATGCTGTAGCCGAGTTCATTGAGCGTCTTGTACGTCCCCAGCAGCTCCGTGACGCTGAAGGCCCCGGCGATCGCCGAGTTCTTGGCCAGCGCGATGAGCGTCGAGCCCACCGGCGGGATCACCGAGCGGAAGGCCTGCGGGAGCACGACGTTGCCGAGCGTCTGCTTGAAGGACATCCCGAGGCTGCGCGCCGCCTCGCCCTGCCCCGTCGGCACGGTGTTGATGCCGGAGCGCAGGGCCTCGCAGATGAAGGCCGAGGTGTAGCAGCCGAGGGCGAGCACCGCGAAGACCTGGAAGGGCAGGACCAGGCCGAAGCGCGGCAGACCGAGCAGTACGGCGAAGAACAGCAGCGTCAGCGGGGTGTTGCGGAGGACCGCCACCCAGACGGTTCCGATCGCCCGGAGCGAGCCGACGGGAGCGACCCGGAACGACGCCATGACGAAGCCGAGCACGAGCGCCAGGATCGAGGCGTACACGGTGAGTTCGACGGTTCCGAGGAAGCCCTTGCCGTAGAGCGACCAGTTCTCTGTCAGTACGTCCATGTCGGTGGCCCGCCCCTCAGTTCGCCGGGTAGCGGTCGATGGGCGGCGGCGTCGGCGCGGGTACCCCGGACAGGCCCAGCGTCGCTTCGAACGCCTTCTTCCAGTTGCCGTTCTTCTCGTTCTCCTCCAGCGCGTCGTCGAGCGCGAAGCGCAGCGCGTTGTCGCTGCGCGGGACACCGATGCCGTAGGGCTCCTCGGAGAAGGGCTTGCCGACGACCTTCATCTCGTCGGGCGCCTTGGCCGCGAAGCCCAGCAGGATGGCGTCGTCCGTGGTGACGGCGTCGACCTGGAAGGTCAGCAGGTTGTCGACGCAGATCGAGTAGGTGTCGTAGGCGACGAGGTCCGCCTCGGGATAGTCGGCGGCGATGCGCTGGTACGGGGTGGAACCCGCGGCCGAACAGACGGTCTTGCCCGCCAGGTCCTCGGGGCCGTTGATGTCGTTCTCGTCGGTGCGCACCAGCAGTCCCTGGCCCGCCATGTAGTACGGGCCGGCGAAGCCGACCAGCTTCTTGCGCATGTCGTTGATCGTGTAGGTGCCGACGTAGTAGTCGATCTGCCCGTTCTGGAGTGCCGTCTCGCGGTTGGCGGAGGCGATGGTCCGGAAGCGGATCGTGTCCGGCTCGAAGCCGAGGGAGGCCGCCATCATGCGGGCGATCTCGATGTCGAAGCCGGAGTAGACACCGGTGGCCGGGTCCTTCTCCCCCAGGTACGGCTGGTCCTCCTTGGCCCCCACGACGAGGTGTCCACGGCGCTTCGCCTTCTTCCAGGTCTTCGACTCCGGCAGTTCGAAGCCGGTGTCGACCGTGTACTGGGGAAGCGCCTCCGCCTTCGGGCCCTTGACCGGCGGGCTGCCCTCCCTGCCGCACCCGGCGGCGAGCGCGGCGGTCAGGAGGCAGGCCAGCACGGCCGCGATGTTTCTCGTACGCAACACTGGGCCCCCGTCAGTGCTTGAGGATCTTGGACAGGAAGTCCTTGGCGCGGTCACTCTCCGGGGCGGTGAAGAAGTCCTCGGGGGTGCGGTCCTCGACGACTCGGCCGTCGGACATGAAGACGACGCGGTTGGCGGCGGACCGGGCGAAGCCCATCTCGTGGGTGACGACCACCATCGTCATGCCCTCGCGTGCGAGCTGCTGCATGACCTCCAGCACCTCGTTGATCATCTCCGGGTCGAGCGCGGAGGTCGGCTCGTCGAACAGCAGCGCCTTGGGATCCATGGCGAGGGCGCGCGCGATCGCGACGCGCTGTTGCTGCCCCCCTGAGAGCTGCGCGGGGAACTTGTCCGCCTGCGAGGCGAGCCCGACCCTCTCCAGCAGTTCCCTGGAGCGCCGGTCCGCCTCCTCCTTCTTGCGCTTGCGGACCTTCAGCTGGGCGAGCGAGACGTTCGCCAGCACGGTCATGTGGGCGAAGAGGTTGAACGACTGGAAGACCATGCCCACTTCGGCGCGCAGCTGGGCAAGTCCCTTCCCCTCCTCGGGGAGCGGCTTCCCGTCGATGGCGATGCGGCCCGACTCGATGGTCTCGAGTCTGTTGATGGTCCGGCAGAGCGTCGACTTGCCAGATCCGGAGGGGCCGATGACCACGACCACCTCCCCGCGGCCGACGGTGAGATTGATGTTCTGCAGTACGTGCAACTTCCCGAAGTGCTTGTTGACGTCCCGCAGCTCGATCAACGGATCGACGGCCATACGTTGCCCTACCCACTTATCGCTTGTGTCGAGGTCAGCGCAAACTATCCAGGGAGGACACACGGGCAGGGGCCGACACGCACCAACAGCGCATAAGGCTGTTTATCGCGTTTTGGCCTCGGGGCCACTCTCCGCTGATTCCGCGTACATCTCGGAGAGCTCCGGGCTCCCGGACATCGCCCAGTCCAGACCTGCGGCGACGACGTCGATCTCGCGCCCCGAGGCCAGCCGGACCACGGGCTGTCCGCCCGCCAGGATGTCCCAGGCGGCGCCCGGGACCGTACGCACGAGTACGGTGCCGAGGTAGAGCCCCGCGTCGTTGCCCACCCAGGGCAACTCCTCCGGATCGTCGCGCCAGACCGGCGGCAACTGGTCGAGCGCGGACAACGAGGCCGGGGTGTCGTCGAGTTCGAGCCCGCCCTGGGCCGCGCGCGCACGGAGCAGCTCGCATTCCGCGAACAGCTCGGTCACGCCGTCGGGATCGGTCTCGACGGCGGCGGCGAGTGACACCGCGCGCGTACCGCCTTGACGCTTACGCCAGTTGTCCAGGAAAGGGATGTTCATACCACCCAGGATCCCACTCCGCGCGCCTTCCGCACCGCAGGCCACGCGACTCTTCGGGGACCCTGGCCGGGGAGAACGGGACCTCGCTGTCTAGTGTGTGGGGATGACCTCGCAGAACTACCTCTCCGAACTCTTCTCGCTTGAAGGCCGCGTCGCCGTGGTCACGGGCGGCAGCTCCGGCATCGGCCGGGCCATCACGGGAGCACTGGCGAAGGCGGGCGCGAGCGTCGTGGTGGTGGCCCGCAGGGAGGCGGAGCTGACCCGGACGGTCGGTGAACTCACCGCCGACGGCCTGCGGGCGGCCTGGGTGAGCGCCGACCTCGCGACCGGTGAGGGTGTGCGCACGGCCGGCGAGCAGGCGGCGGAGGCGTTCGGCGAGCCCGACATCCTGGTCAACTGCGCGGGCATCAACCTGCGGCCTCCGATGAGCGAGCTCGACGAGGACGTGTGGGACACCACGATGACGGTGAACCTGAAGGCGCCCTATCTGCTGGGCCGCCGGTTCGGACCCGGTATGGCCGAGCGCGGCTTCGGCCGGATCATCCACATCACCTCGCAGCAGGCGCACCGCGCCTTCGTGCAGAGCGGGGCGTACGGCGTCTCCAAGGGAGCGCTGGAATCGCTGGCCCGCTCCCAGGCCGAGGCATGGTCACCGTACGGCGTCACCTGCAACACCCTGGTCCCCGGCTTCGTGATGACGCCGCTGAACACGCGGCTCTCGTCGGACCCGGAGCGGGTGGCGGCGCTGGCGGCCCGCACGATGGTGGGGCGCAACGGGCTGGCCGAGGACTTCGAGGGCGCCGCGGTGTTCCTGGCCAGTGCCGCTTCGGCATATGTGACAGGCCAGTCGATCTTCGTCGACGGCGGGTTCTCCGTGCACTGAACGCGCGATGCCGCCCCGGGAGGGAGCGGCATCGGTCGGTCCGTGAGCGCCCGAGATCGAAGGCGGCGACGGAGACAAGATGCTGGGCCGCTGCACCACGGTCCGGCCGGAGCCGGGCCGCCAGGATTCGAACCTGGGTCCTCTTTTTTGCAGAAAGAAGTATCCGTCGCCTGCGCACCGGGCGCTCGGCGGCAACTCTAGCTGCCGGCGCCCGGGGACGGCTCCTCGATTTCGGCGGCCACGGAGGCGACGACGGCGGCCGAGGCCGCTTCCTTGTCGACGCCCAGTCCGGACAGGACACCGCTGCCGCCCTCGAACTCCAGGAGGGCCAGCAGCACATGGCCCGATCCGACCATTTCGTGGCCGAGGCGCAGCGCTTCCCGGAAGGTCAGCTCCAGGACCTTGCGAGCCCCCGCGTCGAAGGGGATCAGCGCGGGCAACTCGTCCGCCGGGGCAGGCAGGGCGAGGGTCGCCGCTTCGCGGACCGCGTCCGGGGACACACCCTGGTCGGCCATCGCCCGGACGGCGAGGCAGTCCGGCACGGCCAGGAGGCCCAGGACGAGATGCTCGGGGCGGATCTCGTCGTTGCCCGACGCGTGGGCGGCGTTGCTCGCGCCCACGACGGCGTTCCTGGCCTGCTCGTCGAACCGGCTGAAGCCCTGGCTCATGTCCAGGTCCGAGGCCTCGTCGGGCTTCTTGGGCACGAACCTCTTCTGGGCGGCCTGCCGGGTGACCCCCATGCTTCTGCCGATGTCCGTCCATGACGCGCCGGAGCGGCGTGCCTGGTCCACGAAGTGACCGATGAGGTGGTCGGCGAGTTCGCCGAGGTGATCGGCCGCCACCACGGCACCGGTCAGCTGTTCCAGGGCATCGGTATGGGTCTTCTTGATGCCCGCGATCAGGTCGTCGAGGCGGATGGGTGGGCTGGGCTGCAACGGATTCGCCATGGGGCAACCCTAGGTTGACACCCCTGGTGCGTCAACCCGAAGTTGACACCTGGCAGGCGTCGCCCGCTGACCCCCACCACGCCTGCGCCGTCAGACGTCGAGGTCCACCACCACCGGGGCGTGGTCCGACGCACCCTTGCCCTTGCGCTCCTCGCGGTCGACGTAACTGTCCTTGACCGCTGCCACGAAGGGGGCGTTCCCGTAGACCAGGTCGATGCGCATGCCCTTGTTCTTCGGGAAGGAGAGCTGGCGGTAGTCCCAGTAGGTGTACGGGTGGTCGTACTTGAGAGGACGCGGCACCACGTCCGACAGCCCTTCCTCACGCAGCGCGGCCAGCGCGGCGCGCTCTGCGGGGGTCACGTGCGTGGCACCCTCGAAGACCGCCGGGTCCCAGACGTCCTCGTCCGTGGGCGCGATGTTGAAGTCACCGAGGATCGCGAACGGCAGCGAGCCCGCGGCGTCCGGCGCGACGGCCTTCTGCAGGGCCTCCAGCCAGCGCAGCTTGTAGGCGTAGTGATCGTGCGCGATCTCGCGGCCGTTGGGGACGTAGACCGACCAGACGCGGACGGGCCCGCAGGTCGCCGAGACCGCCCTCGGCTCCTGCACGTCCTCGTATCCAGGGCCCTCGGGCAGGCCCGTCACGACGTCCGCGAGACCGACACGGGAGAGCAGTGCCACGCCGTTCCACCGGCCCGTGGCGTTGACCGCGGACTCGTAGCCCAGCTCGCGCAGCGCTTCGGCCGGGAACTGCTCGAGCGTGCATTTGGTCTCCTGGAGGCACAGCACGTCCGTGCCGCTGCTCTCCAGCCAGGCCAGCAGCCTCGGGAGCCGGGCGGTGATCGAATTGACGTTCCAGGTGGCGATGCGCATGCAGTAAACCTAACCGCTCCCACTGACAGCCGGGTCAGAGACGGGTCGCGTCGCCCGGGGTGAGGCGGCCGTGGTCCGTCCCGCCGAGTGCGCCGATCTGCTTGTCGTAGATGGGGCGGGCGAGGTCAGTGAGCAGGGCGTCGTGGATGTCGATGGCCCGGCGCGGCTTCACCTCGCGTACGTAGTCGATGACCTCCGCGATCTTGTTCCAGGGCGCCATGACCGGCAGCATCAGCGTGTCCACCGGGTGATCGGGCACCGTCAGGGCGTCACCGGGGTGGAAGACGGAACCGTCCACGAGGAAGCCGATGTTGGTGATTCTCGGAATGTCCGGGTGGATCACCGCGTGCAGTTCGCCGTGCACCTGGACCTCGAACCCGGCGGCGGTGAACGTGTCGCCGTGGCCGACCGTGTGCACGCGCCCCGGGAACGCGGCGGACAGCTGCTCCGCCACACTGCGCAGGGTCCACAGCTGCGCGGCCGGGTTGGACTCCAGACCGGCGCGCAGCCGCTCCTCGTCGAAGTGGTCCGGGTGCTCGTGCGTCACCAGGAAGGCATCGGCACCGGCGGTGGCGTCCGCCTCGGAGAATCCACCGGGATCGATGACGAGCGACTGCCCGCCGCGCTCCAGGCGGACGCAGGAGTGGGTCTTCTTGGTCAGCGTGAGAGACGAAGCGTTCATGCCACCATCCTGCTACGCGGGCGGGGTGGTTTCCTCCTCGATCACGGACTGCGCGATCTCGAAGGCCGCGCCCGCCGCCGGGATGCCGCAGTAGACGGCCGTCTGCAGCAGCACCTCCTTGATCTCGACGGGAGTGAGTCCGTTGCGCAGGGCCGCCCTGACGTGCTGGCCGAGACCTCCCAGGTGCCCGGAGGCGACGACGGCCGTCAGGGTCACGCAACTGCGTGACCTGCGGTCGAGGCCCTCACGGGTCCAGATCTCACCCCAGGCGTAGCGGGTGAGGAGCTCCTGGAAGTCCTCGCTGAAACCGTCGGACGCCGCCGTCTCGGCGTCCACGTGAGCATCGCCCATCACTTCGCGCCGGACCTTCATCCCCCGGTCGTACAGGTCGCTGCGTCCCGCCGCCGCGGAGGCCTCGGGCACCTCGACCGCGGCGGTGATCTCGGCCACGGGCACGACCGGGCCGAACGGCGCGGCGAAACCGGGGGACGGCGGCACCGGGATCGACGCCTGGGTGTCCTGCCACGACGTCGAGAAGTGCATGAGCAGCAGGTCGGTGACGGCGGCCGGCTGCTCCACCGGGGCCAGGTGACTGGCTCCCGGCACGAGGGCGAGCCGGGCGTCGGGGATGCCCGCGACCAGCGTCCGGGCCTCGGCGGGGCCGGTGACCTTGTCCTCGGCGCCGACCAGGACGAGGGTCGGCACGCCGATGCGGGAGAGTTCCGCACGGATGTCGAACGCGGCCAGGGCCTCGCAGGAGGCGATGTAACAGCCGGGGTCGGTGGTGCGGACCATCTGGACGGCCCACTCCACGATCGCGGGCTGCGCGGCGGCGAAGCCGGGGGTGAACCAGCGCTCCGGGGAGGTCCGCGCGATCGGCTCCAGGCCGTTGCTGCGGACGATAACCCCGCGCTGACGGAACTCGTCGGCACTGCCGAAGCGCGGCGAGGCGGCGACGAGCGCCAGAGCGGCGACCCGGTGCGGATGGCGCAGGGCGAGATCGGCACCGACGGCTCCGCCTATGGCGCAGCCCGCGTAACCGAAGCGCTGGACGCCGACACTGTCGAGCGTGGCGAGGAGCCGGTCCGCGAGGTCGGTGACCGCGGCGGCGGGATGGGCGGGGGCCCCTCCGTGTCCCGGCAGGTCGTAGCGGAAGATCCGCCAGTGCTTGGAGAGCTCGGGTATCTGGCGGTCCCACATGTGCCAGGTGGTCCCCAGGGACGGCCCGATCACCAGGACCGGGGCGTCTTCTGGCCCGTCAAAGCGGTATTGCAGGGTGTTCGGTGGTGTCTCGGTCACCCGGAAAACCCTCTCATCTGTCACGAGATGTCACATCGCCGGGGTGAACCTAGCCAGTCTCGGCTCTCTCACGATGCCAGCTCCGGTGCTGGGACCTGCAAGAGACCATGTATGGCTCTCCCGGCATGCCCTCGTGCCGGGGCCATCCTGGCGTGCCCTTCCCAAGTGGCTCGGGTTGCGCGCCTTCCCCACGTAGAACGCTTGACCGTAGCCGGATGAGCCCTCCCGGACTCCTGCCGTCCACAACCGACAGCCGGACTCCGAATCCGCCTCAACCTTGCTGGCCATTCGGCTCGACGAGTCGCTCGACAGGTGAACCGCGTGGCTCACGTTCGCCCCTCGTCCGCAGCCTCGTACATGCCGCCCCACGAAGCCCACTCACACCGGTCCGAAGCCATGATCCACCTTGCGATGATCAACCTCATGACCCGCAGACTCACCGCCGAGTCCACCCCGACATGGCGCAACGCATGAACTGTGCACACCACAGCAATTCGGGATGAAACAACGGGACGAAACACCCTCGCAGGTTCACCTCCCGCTCGCGCGGAGACCCCCCACGTCCGGCTCGGCACGCAGCGTCCCGACATCCGCGAGGCAGTCCCGCCCAGCCCGACCGCGAGGTGCTGCGCCTGAACGTCGCACGCCTCTACGGACGGCCAGCCACCGCGTACGAGCACGTGGAGCAGTGGCTCCGCTCGCGCTACTGCACGATCGTCTGGCACCGCACCCGTGCGTCGGGCACGCTCGTCCACCTGGTCGCCGCCGACTCGATGCCGTGCCCGGCCGGCGTCGCGCTCTACCGGACGGGCCCGGGACGCGTCGCGCGCCCGGGCCCGGACCGTATCGGTGCAGGTCAGCGGACCTGGACGGATGCGACCAGAGTGTTCAGGTCCGGCCAGAGCTTCTTGTTCGTCTCCGGTAGTACGACCCACAGCACCGAGGGGCGGACCCGCCCGGTGTCGACCACGAGGACCGCGTTCATGTCCATCGTGGACGGCACCCCGCGTTTGTGGAAGTGGATCTCGCTGACCAGCAGCCAGGCGTCATGTCCGTCGACCTTCAGCGGCTGCGAGGCGACGTCAACCAGGATCGCCTGGTCGCGGGGGTACTCGTAGCGCCGCCGCTCGTCCATCACCGCGCCCGCCACGCCCCGCAGCTCCCCGGTGCCGCCGGCCGCGGCCATGATGTCCTCGTCGACCTGCGTGGACTTCACGAGTGCGCGCTGGCGCCCCTCCTGCTTGCGGGTGAAGCCATCGAAGACCGGATCCAGCGTCTTGCTCCGGTCCCACGTGCCGCCCAGCTCCGCGTACTCCAGGGAGGAGTCCGTGACGGTGCCGATGACCGGCGAGCCCTCGCCCGGGTAGTCCGGCACCTTGACGGTCCCGGCGAGCCGCCGCTCCCCGGGCAGCGGGGAGGCGCCGGGGGTGAGAGTGGGCACGGGGATGCCCCGCTGCGGGGCGTCCGCGGTGCTGCCCGCGCAGGTGGCGGACGAGGAGTCCGGTGTGCTGTGCGCCTGCTGGACCACCTTGCCGCCGACCAGCACGGTGCACGTGAGAGTGCCCCCTTCCTGGTCCTCGCGGCTGCTGACGTCCAGATAGAAGTCGGCGCCCGCCGCCAGCTCGACGGTCTTGCGGTACGGCAGGATGACGACCCCGTGGGGCTCGTGGTTGCCGTTCGCCTCCCCGACGGTGAGGTTCACCGAGGGGTGGTCGCCCGTCGCGATGTAGGTGACCTCGACCCGCCGGGATTCCTTGTCCGGGGATGCCCCGCCGTCGCTCGGGTCGCCGACGGCCAGGGTCAGGCCCACCGCGCCGAGCGTGACCACCTCGAAGAGGATCACCAGGGCGCCGACCAGGTAGAACCCGCCCGGGATCCGGTCGAAGGTCTTCTTGCCGCGGCCGGAGTGGAACTCGCGTCTCGGCTGGGATGTCTGCGTCATGTCGTCCTCCCCCTCACGCCCGGCCGCTGCCGCCGGACCGGCGGTCGGCCGGCTCGTCGGCGAACCGCGTGACCAGCAGCCCCGCCTCCCGCGCCTCGTCCAGCATCCGGTGCAGGTCCTGGAGCCGGGACCGGTCGGCGAGCCCCTCGATCTCGGCGACGGCCAGCTCGTCCCGCACCGTGTTCACCACCAGCTCGTGCATGTCCTCCCCGAGTTGCTCCAGCTCTCGTACGGCCTCCCACTCGCGGTACGCCGCGTCCGCCGCGCGGGTGTTCTCGGCGTACCGCTCCAGTGCCTCCACCCGCTCCTCCAGCGCGCTCGACGACAGCCGCAGCGCCTGCCGCTGAGTCCGCAGCATCTCCTCCACCCGCGAGCCGGAGGCGTCCCCGGCAGCGGTGCGCACCTTCCGCGCCAGCCGGGTCAGCTCGGCCAGGCGCTGGGCGATCTCGTACTGTTGGGCCGGCAGCGTCACGTCGTTGGCGATGTCGTCCAGCAGCCCGTCCCGGTCGACCTGCGACTGGAGTACCGCCGTCACGGCGGCCTGGGCGCGCTCCATCCGGCGCAGCGGCGAGTGGCCCAGCAGCTCGCGCAGGGAGTCGTCGCCGAAGTCCTCGGCCAGGTAGTACCGGCCGTGGCGCAGCCGGGCCACCCGCTGCCGCTCGTCGGTCCCGCAGCCGAGGAGAACGATCAGCAGCCAGGCCAGCAGGTGCACGCCCACGACGGTCAGGATGAACGCCTCGAACCCGAACTGGACCCCGACCCAGATCAGCCCCGCCTGCGCCGCGAGCCCGACGGCCAGGCCGGGCCACACGCCGATCAGCGCCCACAGGATCGTCACCGGCAGTAGCGCGCACACCGCGGAGACCGCCAGGGCCGTCCAGATCTCCGCCCTGGTACGGCCGCCCAGCCCTGGCTCCTCGGGCAGCGGCAGCGTGGCTGGGAAGAGTCCGTCGGCGGACTTCTCCAGCAGCGCGCGCTCCGAGTCCTCGAGGGCCGGATCCACCACCGGCCGTAGCGCAATGTCCTGCGCCATTGAGCAACACCCCCCACAGGTTGGGGGAGATCGTGACACACGCCGGAGGGGCTGCCCACGCCACCCCTGTTCCCGGCCGCCGACTGAGACGGCGCGAAAGGCGCCCCTGTCCGGTAGCCGAGGCCCCCAGTCCTGCGCCCGGTGACCCCTGTCCGGGCGCCGGCAATTGCCACTTCACACGCTTCTGTGCATTCCGTTGCATGTAACTGGCGCGTGCACCACGCTAGCCTCTCCGACGGGTGGGCAGGTAAGCGAGAAATGCCTCTGACCAGCAAGAACGAAGATTGTCGAGGTCCTTGGGACTGCCACCGCCGGAGGCACTTCTCAGGTGAATCGGGTCCTACCCACGCGTCCGCGTCGAGGTACAGCGCCGCACCGTAGTTGCCGGAGCGCTCTACTCCCGCACGCCGAACAGCACCCCACCGACCGGCCCACTCGGCAAGTTGCCGATAGCCACCCGCGGTGGTCGGAAAGCGCTCGACAGCCATAACCTGTCCCGTCATCGAGATCACAGCCGCGACGTGCACATCGCGATGCGTGTCGACCCCGAGAATCACCTCATCCGCGTTCACAGCAAGGTCCACGACTCGGTAAGCACCGACGACTCGTTTGTCCATCCCTCTTCAGAGGCCAGCCAACAACCACCGCCGGCCCGGAGAAGCGGTCACCAAGTGACACGGTGCAGAAACGCTCGCATCCCAGTGCCCCAGACACGCTCTCCCGGCCCGGCGTCTGATCCCACTCCCGCCCCGCGCCGACACAGGATGGTTGAGACACGTCGGTCAGAGATGTCATGAGCCAGTCCGCGGCACTGTGGCAGTGGTCGTTGGCAGGCTTCCCGACACCACCCGACCTCACACAGATGCAGTCTGCCGACCTGAAGATCATGGAAGCGCCCCAGCCGCTGCGCGCCGCAGAGTCCCCCTCAGCGCATTTCAACGCGCCCCGCGCGAACTACGGCCAACGACTCCGCAGAACCGGGGCCTGGTCGCGCTCGCTACAGGTCCAGCCAGCACAAATCTCGTGATCATCAATGACACCCGGCGCGGCAGCCCACCAAGCCCGTCCGAGGCGAGAGAGTGGAGGCACGCTGTGCCGCCCCGCTGCGGCGCAGCCATCTGCGGTCCCCGAAGCAGTGTCGTGACACCACTTCCTCGGGCTACCGCGGCGGCTACCGAGCTCGTGCCGGGTTAGCCATCATTCTCGGCTTTGGGGCGAGGCCGACGAAGCATGACCATCAGAAACGCTGCGACCAGCAGCACCGCCCCCGCCCCGGCACCCAGTGCGCCAGCCAGTTCAACGGTGGTCCACAGGCTGTTCCCCACGCGGCGGCAAGTCGGTTCGCACTCCCATGACATGGCCCCGTCGCGCTGCGAACTGGCGATACCGGCCAAACCGAGCGCGAGAAGCAGGATGCCGCACCAAACCATCCAACGTGCGGCTAGCAGGTACCGGCGTGAGTGAGTATCGACCATGCGACCACGGTCCCAGCCGCCCATCAGGCGGGCAATGGTGTGGGGCTGCGAGCTTCAGGCCAGAATAAGTCAGGTCGCCGCCAGTTGCCGGACGATGGCCCGCCCTGCCTCCTCCTGGTCCCCCTCGGTGATCGGCCACACGCTTTCCCAATGGGCCGGGTTCCGACGGCGTATACGAGGGCGAGGAGCGGGACGTCGCCGTCAAACGGCGTCAAAGTGCAGTCATGCGGTGCAGCGCGGGTCGTAGGTGACGCCGACGGGCAGGTAGTTGTCGGCGGTGGAAGACTCTGGTCTCAGCGTTTCCCACCATTTCCGGGAAGGCAGAGGTCAACGGACCGGCAACCGCGGCGCCAACACCCAGACCGACAACCGATTGATCCGAACGAACCTCCGTAGCCCATTCACGCCTGCCCACCGCCAAACGAGTGAAGCTCGCCCTCTTTCAGAAGGCAACGCCGCCCCGTGCCCTAAAATGCGACTGCGGTCTGACCACCGCTCCCCGTAGAGGATTCGGCCCTGAATTCCTCCACGCTCGGGTGAACCGGTCCTCCGACGAACTTCCGCGTATCCCATCGGATCTCATCCGTACGTCCTGGGCCGAGACGTACCGGAGAACCATGAGCGCACTTCACCAAGACATGTCCTTGCTCCGACGCCTTTACACGGCTCAGAGCGTCCAGCAGGCCCGCTGGCGGTCGGTCGCCTGCGGGACGGCGCATCACCGATTCCAGAGGCCGCCTCGTCAGCCCGACGCTGCCTTGAAGGCTCGCGTGCTTCTCGCTCTCCTGGAGTTCCGGAACGTCTGCACGCGCTTCCCCTTGGGGGTCGCGTCGGCCGACCGCACGGCTGAGGCGAGAGCTCATGCGAGGCGGCAGAGCTCAGGAGTGAGGACAAGACGTCGCGGGATCGCCGGACCGAGGTCCGGGGAGGAGGACCTTGTTCGCAAGAGTTGATGTCGCCCGTTCGACCACCATCCCGTCGGTCCGTCGCTCCACAGTCACGATCCTCCCGCTCAGCGCCCCCGCAGATCGCGTCGAACCTTGCACCAGCCCTGCCCTCGGACCCTCCGGATCAAGCTGTGCTTGACCGGCAACCTGGCAATCCACATGACAGAAGCCGATACGTTCCGCGAGTTGCCGTACGCGCTCGGTCACCCTCACCATGGAGGTCTCGTCCGGATGCCAGTCCGTCTGGTCGGCCGCGGACAGAAGGGTTCGGCATATGGCCAGGTACTTCGAGAACGAATCCAGCGAACTCGTCCCCGATGCACTGTCCGGCTTCGCCCGCGCACACGCGGACCTCGTGGCTTACGACCCCCGTGACGGGTTCCTTACCGCCCGGCACGCCTCACCGGCCCGCCGGGTGGGGCTCTTGTCGGGCGGCGGCTCGGGGCACGAACCCCTGCACGTCGGATACGTCGGCACGGGCATGCTCGACGGCGCCTGCCCCGGGAGGGTCTTCGCCTCTCCGCACAACCGGCAGATATTCCGGGCGTCTCTCGCCGTGGCGGGGCCGGAGGGCGTGCTGCACATCGTCAAGAACTACACCGGCGACCGGATCAATTTCGGTATCGCGGCCGAACGGCTCGCCGACGCGGGCATCAACTGCGCACGGGTCCTCATCGACGACGACCTGGCCTCCGACTCCGTGGAGATTGCCGCAGGGCGCCGTGGCACGGGTGCCACGATGCTGGTCGAGAAGGTGCTGGGCGGCGCCGCGGACACCGGGATGGGCCTCGAAGGTCTGGTGGAACTCGGCTCGTCCCTCGCGGGCCGGTGCCGGACGCTCGCCGCCGCCTCCGCCGCCCATCACTCACCGACCACCGGTGAACCGGCGTTCGGGCTTCTGCCCGGGGAACTGGAGTACGGCGTCGGGATCCACGGCGAGCGGGCCGACCGAACCAGAACACAGCGCAGCATGGGTCAGCTGGTGGAGGAGATGGCCGGCGCCTTGTTGGATGCTCTGCGCCCCGGGCCCGACGATCCGGTCGTAGCCCTGGTCAACGGTCTGGGGTCGGTCACCTCGCTCGAGTTGTACGGCATCTTCGGTGAACTGGGCCGGGTCCTCGACGCCCGGCATGTGCGGCTCGCCCGGCAGCTCGTCGGCGACTACGTGACCGCGCTCGACATGCGGGGCTTCTCCCTGACCCTCATGGTCGCCGACCGCGACACGCTGGGCTTCTACGATGCGCCGGTCCACACCCCGGCGTTGCGCTGGTAGGCAGCCCGCAGGCTGTCGCTCAGGCGGCCCGTGACAGGAGCAGGAGGACAACCCATGACGACTGCCGCTTTCGACGGGAAACAGACTCGTGAATGGATGCGTCGCTTCGCCGACTCGGTGTACGCCACCGAGGCCGAGCTGACCGTGCTCGACCAGCGGGCGGGGGACGGCGACTTCGGGACCAACCTCGCGACCGGGGTCTGGGCCGCCGGGCTACGGCTCGACCGTACGGACGAGTCGGCCGGCCCCGCAGAGGTCTTCAGCGCCATGGGCACCGCCTTCCTCGATGAGATCGGGGGGACCAGCGGCCCCCTGTTCGGTCTGCTTTTTCAGGCACTGAGCAGGGCAGCCGCGGACTCCGGTCCGCATCTGACAACGGCCGCGCTCGCCGAGGGCACCGCCCGGGGCCTCGCTGCCATCCGCCGTGTGGGCGATGCGTCTCCCGGCGACAAGACGCTGATCGACGCGCTGGATCCGGCCGCGGCCGCACTGCGGGCGACAATGACCGCGCCCCCTGCGACCGCCCTGGTCACGGCGTCGGACGGCGCCTGGCGGGGCGTACGGGACACCGCGTCCCTGACGGCGCGCATGGGCAGGGCCAGCTATCTCGGTGAACGGGCGACGGGCGTACCCGATCCCGGAGCGGTGGGCGTCGCCCTGCTCTTCGCCTCCGCGGCCGGCGTCGTGCCCGCCCTGGGGTCTCATCTGCGCCCCACCGGCTGACCGTACCCGCTCCGAGTGGCGCCGGGACGCTCTACTCCCCGATTCGGCTGCGGGCCCAGCCCACCAGCTCTCGGTCGGCGAGGCTCTCGATCCACAGATCGGCCTGCTCCGCCTCGGGACCCGGCGGGCAAGGCCCGAGGCCGATGACGCGGAGTCCCGCCCGGCGGGCGGATTCCATGCCCGTGAGCGAGTCCTCCACGGCCAGAGCCTTCTCAGGTGGTACGCCGCACAGACGGACGGCCACGCTGTAGACATCGGGCTCCGGCTTCGGCCGTACTCCCTCGCCGGCGACGACGACGTGGCTGAAGGAGGCAAGGAGTCCGGCCCGTTCGAGGCAGGCTTCCACTGTTTCCCGAGGACAGTTGCTCGCCACCGCGAGGGGGAGGTGCCGAGCGGCCAGCCGGACCAGCGCGGCAGCTCCCGGCATGGTGACGGGATCCTCGTCGACCAGCGCCGTGAAGGTGGTAAGGAGTGTGGCCGCCAGGTCCTCCGCGAGATCCGGCTTCCCGGTCTCCTCGGCCATGAGCGCTCCGCATTCGGTGTAGTGCACGCCTTTGGCACGGTCGGCGAAACCGGCAGGGGGCTTGAGGCCGAAGACACCGAAGGTGACGTTCCTGGCCTCCTGCCAATGTCGTTCCGTGTCCATCAGGGTCCCGTCGCAATCGAAGACGATGGCTGACGGGGACCAGGCAAGAATATTACGAGCTGTCATGCAACTGCCCTTCTCGAAGACTGCGCCGACCGTTTCGGTTCACGGGTGCACGGTGCACGGGTGGCAGACAGATACCGGGGTGCGGATGAGGAACGTGCGGCAGTGAGAGAGCCGCACAGACCGGCACGCGCCGCGGCGACCGCGGGCACTTTGGTGAGCGCGTCATGGCGGACGTGAATCGTCGCTTTCGGTGTGAGCCGAAAACATCGTAGCCGTTACGTTATTTCGCTCTCTCTGCGTTCCGCAATCACCAATTCGAGTGCATGGAAATATCCCCGGCCGCCAGCTGCCGGGGCGCAGGAACAGGGCAGAGATAGATGGCGCCGCACCGAGGTGCTGTCAACGGGCCTGGTGAGAGGCTCTTCCGGCGGCCCGCCATGTCGGGCGGAGCGTAGCCGGAGACTCGCGCGAAACGTTTCCCCTGACCGGGCGGCAGATTGCGTGAACATGCGCTCACCCACGACCGAAGAATAATAAGATCTTCGCGCGATGCGACTGCGCCCCCTTGAAAAGGGGTGGCAGTCTCTCGCCACAGCGATAGAACATTCGAGCGAAGGTGGAACGTACATGCAGGACAGGGCCCGAGAAACCCGCAAAGCATTGCTGGAATCAGCCGCACATCTATTTTTTGAACGGGGATATGCGGGCACGAGCATCAATGACATAAGCGATCACTCCGGAAAAACCAGCGGCGCGATCTACTTCCATTACTCGAGCAAGGAGAAGCTGGCGCTGGCGGTGGCCCGGGAGCAGTTCGCCACCTGGCCGCAGCTCGCTTCCCCTTACGCCGCGCCCGGAATCCCCCCGCTGGAGAAGCTGGTCGTCCTCAGCCTCAGTGTCGCGCGCTCTCTCAGCGAGGACGTCGTGGCGCGCGCCGGAGCCCGGTTGTGGGCGGAGCGCCGGGGCATCGAGGCGGCCGTGCCGACACCATTCGGTGCCTGGACCCAGGCTGTCACCCGGCTTCTCGCCCAGGCCCGCACCCGGGGTGAGCTCGCGGCCGGCGTGAAGCCGTCGGCCGCGGCTGTGACGCTCGTGTGCGCGTTCTTCGGGCTCTGCACGCTGACCGACGACCTGCCGGGCGGGCGGACCCGGGGTGAGCAGCTCGACCTGTGGTGGCTGCTGACGCTCAAGTCCATACAGGCGAAACCAGACCCGGCCGGTCTGCTCGCCCGTGCCCGGGCACGGATCCCCGTACAGCCGTAGGAAGGTTCGTGTGCCAGAACCATCAACTGGTGGTGGACGGGGCACACGCCCTCAAAACCAGCTCTCGGTGATCGCGCCCCGTATGGATATCGGGGGCCCACAGCTGGGCCGGTTCGAGGTCTCGCGACGGCATGTGGTGATCAACCGGTAGATCTCGCGGGCGACGTACCGCTTCAAACAGCGGATGATCTCGCGCCGGGTCTTGCCCTCAGCCACACGTCACTCGCAGTACGCCTGGGTACGCGGGTCCCAGCGCAACCTGGACAGCACAATGCGGTGGAGAGCCGCATTCGCCTGCCGGTGACCGCCGCGGTTGAGCCGGCGGTGCTGTCGGCTGCCCGAGGAGTATTCAACCGGGCGTGCCCCGCACAGCGCCGCGAATGACGCCTCGCCCCGCATGCGTTCGCTGTTGTCGCCCAGGGCCGTCAACGGCGCCGCCGGCCTACGGGCCGGCGGTGCCGTCCTGTTCTTGCCGGGCGCGTTGCGGCCGTCCCGCCACCGCTTGGCCCGGGTGCCCGGCTCGGAGGTCGGGTCCGACCTCGCTGACCGCGAGGTCCTTCGCCACGTCGCGCCAGAAGGGCGGTACGCCGACGAAGGTGACGGCTTCGACGAGGTCGGTGCCGATGTATGACAGGTCTCAGGCCGTGAGAGCGGCGGGTGGGCCGTGGTGCTCATGGCGAACCGGTTGATTTCGGTGGCGGGTTCGGGGTGGGCCGCGCTCCGGCGCTTTCCGTGGAGAGGCAACCGTGCGGCTGGCCCTGGGTCAGAGGCCGACGACGGTCGCCGAGACGGGACCTGAGCGGCTGGTAAGGCCTCCAGGCGAATTGCAGGCCAGGAGCGCCGCGTTCGCGTACACGGTGGCGATGACCACGGTGCTGCCGGTGTAGAGGCCGCCGGTCACGGTGCCGGTAAGGGTCAGGACGGTGGTTCCCTGCACGCCGGGGCTGATGGACGTGGTGTAGGTGTAGGTGCTGGCTGCGGAGTAGAGCGGGTCCAGGGGGCTGGTCCAGTTGATGGTGGAGGTGCCCGAGGACGGGTTCTGCAGCACGGTGCAGTTCAGGGTTCCTGTTCCGCCTCCCTGGATGACCCCGTGCAGCAACAAGGGAACACCGGAGGCAACATTCGCGCAGTCCAGTGTGATTGTCCCATCGACGGTCACACTCTGCGGCACCGTGGTGAGCCCTGGTGTGTACGTCGTCGCATTGTTACCCGTGCACGTGGCGAGGTTCAGCGCCGCGTGAGCCGGAGTGGTGCCCGAGGGCGCCAGGAGAACGACACACGCGAGCAGGGCCGTTACCACTAAGCGGTGCGGCCAGCGGCGAAGCCCTAGGTACGAGACGGGTACGGGTGATCTCGGCATGAGCGTTCCTCTCGGATGTGCGCGGTGACAGCACAGGGGGAGAGCCGGAAAGAGAGCCCTCTGCGCCATATGGTGCTCGTGGGCAGGGCCGACCACCATGCCCCGTTCGGAGGGGCGCACTCCGCCCGCGGTGAGGGGCGCACGTTCTCTCTAGTAGCAGTCAAGCAAGCCTGTCCGTCCTCGGGATCTTCCTCGGGCAGTCGGCCGGCCGTTGGCATAGTGCCGGCACCTGACCCTGCGCACCCTCACAACCCGCGCGCACGAACCCCCGCCGGAGCACGCCGATGGGGGTTCGCGCATGTCACGCCCAAATCACATCGGCGTCACAGACCAAGCGGACCCCGCAGACTGGAAGGCGCCTGACCTGGGCTTATAGGACTGTCCTGGACCAGCCGGACGCCCTGAGACGGTTTCTACGACATGCCAGGTGGTCCCCGGGGACCACGGCTGCCCGGCTACGGGATGGGGGGTCGGGGCAGCTGTCGGATCACCTCGCCCTGCAGGGGCTCTAGTGGGCCGTCCGCGGGTGCATGGCGGACTGGGGGGCGGTCTCGCTCACTTCACTCACTTGCTCCAGGGTGATGAGCGGCCCGTCCGCTCCCCGTCAGGGGGTCGCCGCGGAGACCGCGTAGACGACCGGAGCCGCCGGATCGGTCATGTTGACGGTGATGTTCTGGGTCGGGCGCGGATCCTTGTTCTTGTGCACCGTGCCCGCCCAGTCGACGCCGGGTCCGAAGTACCATCCGGTGATCTTGATGTCCCGGTCACTGATGGTGACCTTGCCGGTCTCCAGTGCGGCGCGCCCGGTGCCCATACCGCTCAGGAAGCGGTCCAGCCCGGCGGAGGTCGTACGGAACTTCACGTACATCCGGCTGGCTTTCCAGTTGTTCGTCTCGTAGTACTGGACCCCGGTCGCGTTGCCCGGGATGGGCAGTTCGAAGATCCGGCGCTGCATCCCGGAGGGCCAGTCCTCCCGCAGCCCCTGGGCGGCCGCTTCGGCCTCCTTGTCCTTGCCGGAGCGCCTGCTCTGCCCGGCGGAGATGACGAGGTAGCCGGCCGGGATCCCGATGAGCAGCACGATGATGGTCAGCGTGATCAGACGCCTGCGGATCACCTTGCGCCGGTCCTGCGGAGGCGTCCCGTCTCCGTCACCGGACGCACCGGTGGAGCCCGGACCGGAAGGGCCGGACGGCTCCGGAGAGCCGGACGGGGGCTGTCGCGGCACGATGTGGTGCTCGGCTGCGGTCATGTCGGTGGTCCCTCGATGCTGCGGTGCGGAGTGCGGGTGGCCGGGTGCCGCGTGCGCGGCCGCGGGTCAGTCGTCGGTGCGGGTACTGCGCGTGTTACGGATGGTGCTCGCCGCCTGGTCGTAGAACTGGGCGTACCGCTCGTAACGCTCGACCCGGCGCCGGTTGGTGCGCCGGAACCTCCGGGCGACCAGACGTGCCAGGTCGGCGGCGCCGACCATGCCTGCCTCCGGTCCGAGCTGCGCCTTCGCGATGCGGGCCTCGGGGCGGTAGCCGCGGCCCGTGAGGTGGCGCTTGAACGCGTCCCTGGCCGGACCGATCAGCAGGTCGTCGGCCGCGCTGACACCGCCGCCGATGACGAAGCAGGAGGGGTCCAGGGCGGCGGCGAGGTTGGCGATGCCGACCCCGAGCCACTGGCCGATGTCCTGGAGGAGCTCGACGCACATCGCGTCGCCCTCGCGGGCCAGCTCCGTGATCAGCGGACCGGTGATGTCGGGGATGTTGCCCTTGACGCGCTCGATGATGCCGTGGGCCACCGGGGAGTCCGCGGCGGCCAGCTCCCGGGCCTCGCGCACCAGCGCGTTGCCCGAGCTGTACTGCTCCCAGCAGCCGCGGTTGCCGCACGGGCAGCGGTGCCCGCCGGGCACTACCTGCATGTGCCCGAACTCCCCCGCCACGCCGTACTTGCCGCGCTTGACGTGCCCGTCCTCCAGGATCGCGCCGCCGATGCCCGTGCCCAGCGTGATCATGACCAGGTGGTCCTCGCCACGTCCGGCGCCGAAGCGCCATTCGGCCCAGGCGGCCGTGTTGGCGTCGTTGTCGACCATCACGGGCACCACGAGCCGGGAGGCGATCGCGTCGCGCAGGGGTTCGTCGCGCCAGGCGAGGTGCGGGGCGAACAGCACCTTGGAGCGGTCGGCGTCGACCCAGCCCGCCGCTCCGATGCCGACGGCGTGCACGTCGTGCCGGTCGGAGAGGTCCAGGACCAGCTCGACGATGGTGTCCTCGACGACCTTGGGGCTCTTGGACTTGTCGGGCGTCTCCGTGCGCAGGGTCTCCAGGATGTTGCCGTCGGCGTCGACGACCCCGGCCATGACCTTCGTGCCGCCGATGTCGATACCGACGGTGGGTACCCGCGGCGCCGTGAGGTGCGAGCGGCGCTCCCTCGTGCCGACGGTCCGCAGGACGGTGGCGCGGGCGGAGCCGCGGTGTGTGAAGTCGCGGTACGTGCTCATCGTCCCTGCGCAGGTCGGAGGGCCGGTCGGTGATCCGTCCGGCGGCGGACGGCGCCCGCCGTGCACGATTCTGCCATTCCCGCGCCCCCGGAACCGGTCCACCGGCCGGGGGCGCGGGGTCAGGGGCACGGCTTACGGGGTGTCGTCCCCGGCCGGACGGCCACCGAGGTGATCGGGCGCCGGGGCCCGTTCGAGCTCGTGGCTGAGCTCCTCCAGCTCGCTCCCACCGGCCATCTGACGGGTCAGTTCGTCCAGTGTGACGTCGTCCTTGGTGTGGCTCCCGGACATCGCGCCGCGCTTGAGGAGCACGAACCGGTCGCCCACGAGATAGGCGTGATGCGGGTTGTGCGTGATGAGGACCACGCCGAGCCCGGCGTCCCTGGCGGCGGCGACGTACTTGAGCACCACCCCGGACTGCTTGACGCCGAGCGCCGCGGTCGGCTCGTCCAGGACGAGGACCTTGGCCCCGAAGTACACGGCGCGCGCGATGGCCACGCACTGGCGTTCGCCGCCGGACAGGGTGCCGATGGGCTGGTCGACGTCACGCAGGTCGATGCCCATCCTGAGCAGCTCGGCACGGGTGGTCTCCCGCATCTGCCGCACGTCGAGCCGTTTGAACGGCCCCGAGCCCTTCGTCGGCTCCGAGCCGAGGAAGAAGTTGCGCCAGACCGGCATGAGCGGGACCACGGCCAGGTCCTGGTAGACGGTGGCGATGCCACGGTCCAGGGCGTCGCGCGGGTTGGCGAGGGTGGTCTCCTCGCCTTCGATCAGGAACGTCCCGGCGTCGTGCCGGTGCAGCCCGGCGATGATCTTGATGAGCGTGGACTTGCCGGCGCCGTTGTCGCCGAGGACGCAGGAGATCTCCCCCGCGTGGACCTCCAGCGAGACGTCTTCCAGGGCCTTGATGTTCCCGTAGTACTTGCTCACGCCGTCGAGCTCGACGAGCGCCGCACCGGCCGGGTCGCGGGGGGCCGGAGCCTGGGTGGCCGTCATTTCGTCGCCTCCGCGCGCTTGCGTACCCATGCGTTGAGCAGGGTGGCCAGGAGCAGCATCGCCCCGAGGAAGAACTTGAACCAGTCGGGGTTCCACTCCGCGTACACGATGCCCTTGCTGGTCATGCCGAAGATGATCGCGCCGACCGCGGCGCCGATCGCCGAGCCGTAGCCACCGGTGATCAGGCAGCCGCCGATGACGGCCGCGATGATGTAGATCAGCTCGTTGCCGACGCCCTCGCCCGACTGCACCACGTCGTACGAGAAGAGCAGGTGCTGCCCGGAGACCCAGGCGGCGAAGGCCACACCGAGGTAGAGCCCGATGCGCGTACGGATCACCGGGACGCCGACCGCGCGCGCCGCGTCGGCCTCGCCGCCGACGGCGAAGATCCAGTTGCCGAAGCGGGTGCGGATCAGGATCCAGGTGGCGATCGCGACGAGTGCCGCCCACCACAGGATGGTGACCTTCAGCTCGACCTCACCGATGGTGAGGTAGGAGGCGAAGACCTTGCGCGCCGACTCGAAGCCCTCCATGTCGCCGATGGCCTTGGTGGAGACCGTGCCGCTGATCAGCTTCGTGAGGCCGAGGTTCAGGCCGGTCAGCATCAGGAAGGTGCCGAGCGTGATGATGAAGCTGGGCAGCTTGGTGCGGGTCAGCATGAAGCCGTTGAACGCGCCGAAGCCCAGCGTCACCAGCAGCGAGACGAAGACACCGACCCAGACGTTGGCGGTCATCTGGTAGCTGAACATCGACGAGATCAGCGCGGAGCTGGTCACCATCACGCCGGCGGAGAGGTCGAACTCTCCGCCGATCATCAGCAGCGCCACCGGAGCCGCCATGATCCCGATGGTGGAGGCCGCGTAGAGGACCGTGCCCAGGCTGGATGCCTGGAGGAAGCTGTCGGCGAAGATCGCGAAGAAGAGGAAGACGGCCACGGCCCCGACGACGGAGCCGAGCTCGGGCCGGCCGAGCAGCTTGCGCAGCGGTGAGGTGCGCAGCAGGCGTTCGTCGGTGCGGGGCGCCACCGGTTGCCCGGTCGCCGTCATCGCGTACCCCGCTTCGTGTACTCGGCGAGCGCGTCGGCGTCGTCGGCGGTGATGACCTGCGGGCCGGTCAGCACGGGCAGGCCGCCACCGAGGACGTTGCGGTTGTAGCGGTAGAGCCAGAGCAGGTCGACGGCCTCGTACCCCTGGAGGTAGGGCTGCTGGTCGACGGCGAAGCCGAGCGTGTCGTTCTGCAGTCCGGTGGCGACGCTCGCGTTGAGGTCGAAGGTGTCGATCTCGGCCTTGCTGCCGGCCGTCTGCTTGGCCTTGACCGCCGCGGCGGCGAAGGGCGCGCCGAGGGTGACGACCGCGTCGATGCTCTTGTCCGAGTCGAGCTTGGCCTCGATGGACGCCTGTACGTCGGGCATGTTGGTGCCGTCGACGTAGAGGTTCTGCATGGTCCCGTCGAAGGTCTTCTTCGCACCGGCGCAGCGCTGCTCGTGGCCGACGTTGCCCTGCTCGTGCAGGACGCAGAGCACCTTCTTGCGATTCCTCGTGTTCAGCTCGTCGCCGACGGCCTCGCCCGCGATGGACTCGTCCTGGCCGATGTGGGTGAGCGCCCCGAAAGCCTTGGACTCGGCGGACCCCGAGTTCACCGTGATGACCGGGATGCCGGCCTTGACCGCCTTGGCCACGACGGCCTTCATCGAGTCGGGCTTGGCCAGCGAGACGATCAGGCCGTCGACCTTCTTGTCGATCGCGGTCTGGACGAGTTCGGCCTGCTGCTGCCCCTCGTCGTTGTGCGAGTACAGGAAGTTGATGTTGTCCTTGACGGCCGCCTGCTTGGCGCCCTTCTGGACGATGTCCCAGAAGGTGTCGCCATCACCCGAGTGGGTGACCATGGCGAACGTCCAGCGTGGCGTGCTCACCGCGGACCGGCCCTCGGCGGCCTCCTGGGCGCGTTCCTCCGCCCGCTTGCCGCCGGTGCTGCTGCATCCCGCGAGGGAGGCCGCCAGTACCGCTGCCAGCACGGCGCCCATCGCGCGTACCCCTGTCCGAACCCTTGCCACGACGCCGTGCCCTTCTAGTGCTGCTCGCTGTGCTGCCTGGTGGTGCCGGCGGGAGCGGACTCGCCGCCCGGCGGGCCAAGTATCCCCGAGCCCGGGCCGGCCGTGCCCGGCAGGGGCGCGGGCCGCGCCCTCCCGCCGTTCTAGCGACCTAGCATGAGCGCGTCAATATCTTTGTCCGAACATACGGACCGGAGCCCGCCGGGCGGAGGCTCTCCGGCCCTGCGCGCTGTCCTGTGAAGGGCTCAGGACCGGACGAGCAGCTGGAACTCGAAGGTGTACCGGGAGGCCCGGTAGACGTGCGAGCCGAACTCGACCGCCCGGCCGCCGTCGTCGAAGGTGATCCGCTCCATCGTCAGCAGCGGGGCCCCTTCGGGCTCGGCGAGCAGTTCGGCCTCCTCGGCGGTGGCCGCACGGGCGCCCACGGACTGGCGGGCGCTGTGCAGGGTGATCCCCGAGGCGCGCATCATCCGGTACAGCCCGGTCGACTCCAGCCGCTCGGTGGCGAGGTCGAGCAGCCGGAGCGGCAGATGGTTGCGCAGCAGGGCCATGGGCTCGTCGTGGGCGTGACGCACCCGCTCGACGACGTGCACGTCGCCGCCCTCCTCCACGCCGAGTGCGGCGGCGACCTCGGGCGTGGCCGGTTCGAGCGTGTTGCGCAGGACCCGGGTCGACGGGTGCCTTCCCGCGGTCTCCAGGTCGTCGTAGAGGCTGCTCAGTTCGAGCGGCCTCCTGATGCGGCTGTGCACGACCTGGGTGCCGATGCCACGGCGGCGCACCATCAGCCCCTTGTCCACGAGCGACTGGATGGCCTGACGGACGGTGGGCCGTGACAGTCCGAGCCGCGCGGCGAGCTCCAGTTCGTTGCCGAGGAGGCTGCCGGGGGCGAGCCGTCCCTGCTCGACGGCCGCCTCCAGCTGCTGGGCCAGCTGGTGGTAGAGCGGAACGGGGCTGGTGCGGTCCACGCCCAGCCCCAGGGCGGCGGAGTCGGCGGCGGGTTTGGGCACGGCACGGAGCGTACCCCCTGAGGCCGCGCCGCACCCCGCACTTTGTCAGGACATATAGTTGACAGTGCGCCTGGAGGGCGGCACGTTGGGTCCATGCGCATCGGACTCATCGGCACGGGCCGCATCGGTTCCTTCCACGCGAGCGCCCTGGCACGCCATCCCGAGGTCGATTCCCTGCTGGTGACGGATCCCGACGCCGCCCGGGCCTCGGGGGTCGCGGCGCGCACCGGAGCCGTCGCGGTCGCCTCCATGGACGAGGTCATCGGCGCGGGGGTGGACGCGGTGGTGATCGCTTCGGCGACCTCGGCCCACGCGGAACTCATCGGCAGGGCGGCCCGGGCCGGTCTGCCCGCCCTCTGCGAGAAGCCGGTCGCACTGGACCTGACGGGGACCCTGGGCGCGCTGCGCGAGGTGGAACGGGCGGGCAGCGTCCTCCAGCTCGGCTTCATGCGCCGCTTCGACGCGGGATACACGGCGGCGCGGGCCGCGGTGCGCGGCGGGGCACTGGGCCGGCTGCACACCGTACGGGCGACGACGTCGGATCCCGCGCCCCCGCCCGCCGCGTATCTGCCCCTGTCCGGTGGCCTGTTCAGGGACTGTCTGGTGCACGACTTCGACATGCTGCGCTGGGTGACGGGCCGTGAGGTGGTGGAGGTGTACGCCACCGGTTCGGACGCGGGTCCCGCGATCTTCCGCGCCGCCGGCGACGTGGACACGGCCGCGGCGCTGCTGACCCTGGACGACGGCACACTGGCCACGGCCACCGCGACCCGCTGCAACGGGGCGGGTTACGACGTGCGCATGGAACTGGCGGGCGAGCGGGACCAGATCACCGTGGGCCTCGACGACCGCGCGCCTCTCACCTCCGCCGAGCCGCAGGGCCCGCCCGCTCCGGCCAAGCCGTGGCCCGGCTTCCTGGAGCGCTTCGCCCCGGCGTACGAGGCGGAACTGGACGCCTTCCTCGGCGTCGTACGCGGGGAGCGGGCGAACCCGTGCGACGGCAGGGAGGCGCTGCACGCGCTGCGCATCGCCGAGGCGTGTGAGCTGTCGCGGGCGGAGCGCCGTCCCGTGCGCATGACGGAGATCGCGGAGGACTGAGCCGCGCTACCAGGCCACCGGCAGGCTCACCGGCCCCCTGATCAGCATGCCGGTACGCCAGGCCAGCCGGGCCGGATCCGCGTCGAGCCGCAGGCCCGGACAGCGCTCCACGAGCGAGCGGATGGCCACGCGGGCCTCGATGCGGGCGAGCGGGGCGCCGAGGCAGTAGTGGATGCCGTGCCCGAAGGCCACATGCCCGCGGGCGTCCCGGGTGATGTCGAACCGCCCGGGGTCCGCGAAGCGCGCGGGGTCGCGGTCGCAGTCGGCCATCGCGATCAGGACGAGTTCGCCGCCGCCAGGGATCACCGTACCGAAGACATCGAGCGGCTCCGTGGTGAAGCGGTACGTCGGCGTCTCCACGGGCCCCTCGTAACGGAGAATCTCCTCGACCGCGTTGTCCATGAGCCCGAAATCGGCCTGAAGTGCCGCCAGTTGGTCCGGGTGGGTGAGCAGGCTCAGCACGCCGTTGGAGATGAGGTTGACCGTGGTCTCGTGGCCGGCGACGAGCAGCAGCCAGGCCATGCCCAGGAGCTCGTCGGCGGAGAGCTGGTCGCCGTCCTCGTCCGAGGTGTGGATCAGGGCGCTCAGCAGGTCGTCTCCGTGACCCGCGCGCTTCTCCGCGATCAGGCCGGTCAGGTAGTCGTTCATGGCGGCGCTGGCACGCCCCCGCGCGTCGGCGTCGAGGGACGACACAGCGGTGTCGGACCATTCCCGGAACGCCTGCCGGTCCAGGGACGGCACACCCAGCAGCTCGCAGATGACGGCCATCGGCAGGGGGAACGACAGCGCGCCGACCAGGTCGGCGCTCCGGGCCGGCCCCGCGGTCATGGAGTCGAGGAGCTCGTCCGTCATCTCCTGGACGCGCGGGGTGAGCCGTTCCATCCGACGCGGGGTGAACTCCCGGGCCACGAGTCTGCGCAACCGGGTGTGGGCCGGGGCGTCCGAGCTCAGCATGGACGTACCGGCGGACACCTTGCCGACCCCCAGGGAGGGCGATGCCCGGCGCCAGTCCTTGGAGAGCCGCTGGTCGGCGAGGAGGGCTCGCCCCGCCTCGTGACCGACCACGAGCCAGGCCCACGCCCCCTCCGGGATGCGGACGCGGTGCACCGGCCCCATGGCGCGCAGGCGCGCGTAGACCGGATACGGGTCGCGGATGAAGTCGTCGCCGAGCGCTCCCAGGTCGATCAGGTCCTCAGTGGTCACCACATGTCCCTTCAGGCCGGACGGACGGACAGGACGGTCCCCTGCGCCACCGCGCACAGCATCTCGGCGCCCTCGTCGTCCACGGTGTACAGGTCACAGCGCACGACTGCCTGCCTCCGGCCGGTGTGGACCACCGAGGCGCGGGCGAGCAGGGTGCGACCGCTCGCGGGGCGGACGTACTGGATGGAGAAGCCGCCGGTCAGGACGGCGGGACCGAGCGTCGTCCCGGCGGCGAAGGTGAGCGCGTTGTCGGCGGCGTAGGACAGCACCCCGCCGTGGAGGAAGCCGTTCTGCTGGGTCAGTTCCTCGCGCACGTCCACTTCCAGGACTGCCCCGCCGTCCCCGAACTCCGTGATCCGCGCACCGACGAGACCGCTGAACGGCTGGCTGTCGAGTACCTGTTGCGCCGCTTCGAAGGAGAGCTCAGTCATCGTTCCCGTTCCATGTCACCAGCGCACCGGCAGACGCCGGACGCCCCGGAGCAGCAGTCCGGGCAGCCAGTCGGGCTCGCCGCCGTCCGGATCCCGTTCGAGGCCGGGGCACCGGTCGAGCAGCGCGCGGATCGCGATCCTGCCCTCCATGCGCGCCAGGGGCGCGCCGAGGCAGAAGTGGATGCCGTGGCCGAATGCCAGATGACCCCTGGCCTCGCGCCGGATGTCGAAGGTGTCCGGGTCCGGATAGCGGGCGGGGTCGCGGTCTCCGGCCCCCAGGGCGATCAGTACGGCCTCGCCCCGCGGGATGACGGCCTGCCCGACCGCGACCGGTTCCCGCGTGAAGCGGAAGGTCGCCGTCTCGACGGGGCCGTCGTAGCGGAGCATCTCCTCGACCGCGCCGTCCAACAGCTCCGGCCGGGCGCGCAGCAGGGCCAGTTGCCCGGGGTGGTCCAGCAGGGCGCGTACGCCGTTGGCGACGAGGTTCACGGTGGTCTCGTGGCCGGCCACCAGGAGCAGGAAGGCCATGCCGATGAGCTCGTCGCGCGAGAGCCGGTCCCCGTCGTCCTGACGCGCCCGGATCAGCGCGCTCATCAGGTCGTCACCGGGGGCGCAGCGCTTGTCCTCGACCAGCTCCTCGAGGTAGGCGCCCATCGACCGGACGGCCTCCCCCTCCGCCTCCGCGGAGACGGGGGCGACGATGGCGTTGGACAGCAGCCGGAAGGCGTCCCGGTCGATGTCGGGTACGCCGAGGAGTTCGCAGATCACCGTCATCGGCAGCGGGAAGGCGAAGTCGTCGACGAGGTCGGCGCTCCCCTTCGGCACCATCGCGTCGAGCAGGCCCGCGGTGATCTCCTCGACGCGCGGGCGGAGCGCCTCGATCCGCCGGGCGGTGAACTCGCGTGAGACGAGGCCGCGCAGCCGGGTGTGGTGCGGAGCGTCCATCTCCAGCATGTTGGCGTTGATCGGGTTGCCGGTCGCCGACCAGCGTTCCGTCGTGCGCCAGTTCTTGCTGAACCGCTGGTCGGCGAGGGCCGCGCGGGCCTCCTCGTATCCGACGATCATCCAGACGCGCTCGAAGTCGTCGGTGCGGACCGGGTGGGCCGGTCCCTCGGCGCGCAGCTTCGCGTAGTACGGATACGGATTCGCGCTGAAGTCCCGCGCCCCGCGCAGATCGACCACCGACATCGTCCCGCCCCCTCGTCCGGTCCGCTCCCTGCCCGTTCAGCCTAGGCCGCCTCCCCGTGCGCCGTCCTCGTCCTCATGGAGGAGACCGGCGTCATGCACCAGCAGGGCGATCCCCACACGGTTGTCGAGCCCGAACCTGGCGAGGATCCGGGAGACGTGCGTCTTCACGGTGGCCACACGGGCTGGTTCCGGCTGCGGGCCGTGGTGGCGAAGCTCGACTTCCTCGACGAACACGGGCTGTTCGTCAACATCGTGCTGGTCGTGACGGGCGCCGCACTGATGGTCACGGCGGACTCGATCAAGGTGTGACGTCGGCGCTGCGGCGCCCCCACGCCGTGCCCGCGAGGACGAGGACCGCGCCGGCCACTCCCAGGAGGCCGAGGCGCTCGCCCCCGATCGCGATGCCGACGGCCGCGGCCCAGAGCGGTTCCGTGCCGAGGAGCAGGCTGACCCGGGAGGGCGAGGTGCGGCGTACGGACCACATCTGCACGAAGAAGGCGAACAGCGTGCAGAACGCGGACAGGAAGATCAGCCCGGCCCATTCCCCCGCGCCGAAGTCCGCGGCCACCGTCCAGGGGGCCGGGCCGGTGCCGGGGACGGTGGCGAGTACGGCGAAGACGGCGACGGCGCTGCCGAGCTGCACAGTGGTCAGCGACAGCGAGTCCGCGCCCTGGACCGCCTTGATGCGGGCCATCGCCAGGACGTGGACCGTGCGGGCCAGGGCCGCGAGCAGCATCAGGAGGTCGCCCCCGGAAGGGCTGGTGAATCCGCCGCCCTGGGTCAGCAGCACCACCCCGGCGACGGAGAGCCCGGCCGCGGCGAGAAACGCCCCGGACGGCCGGACCCGGGTCACGGCGGCCTCGGCCAGCGGGGTGAAGATCATCGTGAGGCTGATGATGAGACCGGCGTTGGTCGCCGAGGTGTGCACGACGCCGTACGTCTCCAGCAGGAAGATCCCGCTGAGTACGAGACCCAGGAGCCCCGCGCCCCGCCACTGCGCCCGGCTCAGCGCACGGAGCCCGCGCCACCCGGCGACGGCCAGGGCGGGCAGCACGAGCGCGAAGCGGAGCACGAGCACGGCGATCACGGTGTGCGGGGTGGTGATGCCCTTGGCCGCGAGATAGCTGGCGCCCCAGACGGCGGCGACGAGCAGCAACGGCAGATCGGTGACCCACGCGCGGCGGGGGCCGGCGAGAGCGGGCACGGCGGCAGCGGACATCGGCGCTCCTGGTTCTCCACGACGGGAACGATGTGGAGACCTCGCCGGCTCGCACGGGAGCGATCACCGTACCGAACGGACACCCCCCTCGGGAACCTCTGTCCGCAGGGCGGCCCGGCCATCCGCCCCCAGGGGGCGTAACGGGCCGAAAGCGGTCCTACGGGGGTGTCGGCTCCTCCTAGAATGTCGGCCTTGGGACGCTCGGAAACACGGAGTTGGCACATGGGTGGAGCGCGGCTGGACGGACGGATCGAGCGGGGGAACCAGACCAGGCAACTGGTACTGGGGCGCGCGGTCCAGGTCGCCTCGGCCGAAGGGCTCGAAGGACTGTCGCTCGGCCGGCTGGCGACGGAACTGAAGCTGAGCAAGAGCGGAGTGTTCGCCCTGTTCGGCTCCAAGGAGGAACTGCAGCTCGCCACCGTGCGCGCTGCCGTGAACGTCTTCGTGGAGCACGTACTGACACCCACACGGGCGGCGGCGCCGGGCCTCGGCCGCGTCTGGCGGATGTGTGAGAGCTGGCTCTCCTACTCCCAGCGCCGGGTGTTCAGCGGCGGCTGCTTCTTCTACGCGACCATCGCCGAGTTCGACTCCCGGGAGGGCAAGGTGCACGACGCGCTGGCCTCCACGCAGACCGGTTGGGTCACCTTCGTCGAGGAGACGATCGAGGAGGCCAGGGTGCGGGGCGAACTGGCCGCGGACACCGACGTCTCCCAGCTGGCCTTCGAGCTCATCGCGTTCATGGAGCTGGCCAACGCGGAGTCGGTGCTGCACAACAACAACCCCGGCTACACCAAGGCGGCGCGGGCCATCCTCGGGCGGCTGCGGGCCGCGGCCACGGACCGTTCGACCCTGCCTCCGGCCCCCTGACCCCCGGCGCCTCTGTCCTCCTCGGCCCCCCGGGGGCCTGCATCACGCCGTCGAGGGACACGAACGTGGTGAGAGTCAGCTTCGCCACGGTCCCGCTCCTTCGTGTCGCACTGCCGCAGCGCATCCGCGCCGCCGTACCGCCTTCGCGCTCCCGTGGCCCCGCGGACGGGATGCCTCCACCCGTACAGACCCCACTCTCGGACGGAAATCGTCGCCGCGCCCGGTGGAGGGGCCGGGCCGCGAGACGTCGGGCGGGCCGCGTCGCGCGCCTCGCCCGGCGGCCCGCCCTACGCTGGCGGGGACGGTACGCGAACGAAATGGGAGACCATGAGCGAGACACCGACCCCGGTCCGCAACCTGCACGACGGCAGCACGATCCCCGCGGTGGGCCTCGGCACCTGGCCGCTCGACGACGAGGCCGCGGAGAAGGCCGTCGCCGGGGCGCTGGAGCTCGGCTACCGACTCGTGGACACCGCGCTGAACTACCGGAACGAGACCGGCACGGGCCGCGGCATCGCCCGCTCCGGAGTTCCCCGGGAGGACATCTTCGTCACGACGAAGGTGCCGGGCCGCCACCACGGGTACGAGGAGACGCTGGCGTCCTTCGAGGAGTCCCGGAGCAACCTCGGTCTGGACTACGTGGACCTCTACCTCATCCACTGGCCGCTGCCCGGGGTCGGCAAGTACGTCGACACCTGGAAGGCGATGATCAAACTGCGTGAGGACGGCCTCGTCCGCTCCATCGGCGTCTCCAACTTCACGGCGGAGCACCTGGAGAGGCTGGAGCGGGAGACGGGTGCAGTGCCCGTGGTGAACCAGATCGAGATGCATCCGCTGCTCCCGCAGGAGGAACTGCGGGCGGTGCACGCGGCGAAGGGCATCGTCACGGAGAGCTGGAGCCCGCTGGCCCGGGGGCGCCAGGTGCTGGAGACCCCCGAGGTGGTCGCCGCGGCCGAGGCCCGCGGCGTGTCACCCGGCCAGGTCGTCCTGCGCTGGCACACCCAGCTGGGGGCCGTGCCAATCCCGAAGTCGGCCGACCCCGGGCGGCAGCGCGAGAATCTCGACCTGTTCGGCTTCCAGCTGACGCAGCAGGAGCTGGACCGGATCGGCGCACGGCCGCCGCACCGCTTCGGCGGCGACCCCGAGACGCACGAGGAGTTCTGACGGCGGCCCTCGGGCCCCCACCGCGCGCCGCGCAGGCCGTCACCGGTCGCGCGGCATGGCGGGTCCCATCGGTCGCGCGGCGTGGCGGCTTTTCACCGGTCGCGCGGCGCGGCAGGGCTCACCGGTTGCGCGGCGTGACCTCCGACATCCGGGACCAGTCGTCCCCGGGCGTCTCGACGTTGATGATCTCCGGCACCTCACTGACGAGTTCGGACATCGTCTCGATCGCCGCCTTGAAGTGCTCGGAGTTCACGTGCGCCTCGCCGGCCTCCCGCGAGGCGAAGGCTTCGAGCAGGACGAACTGGTCCGGGTTCTCGACGCTGTAGGACCAGTCGAAGAAGAGGTTGCCCGGCTCCTGACGGGTGGCGAGGGTGAAGTCCTCGACGGCCGGGAGCCAGTTGTCGCGTTCGGCGGCACGCACGGTGAACTTGACGGCGATGAAGATCATGGAGCCTCCTGGTCGGGACGAAAACGTCCGGACCAGGGTCCCATATGCCCACAGGCCGGACAGGAAGCGGCACACCCGCCCCCGGGCGGGCGTGCGTACCCCTACCCGCCGAGCTCCACGTGACGGGCGGTCAGCCGTGCCGCGCCCTGCTCGGTCAGGGAACCGAAGAGCCGCAGCCGGGAGATCCCCCCGTCGGGGAAGATGTCGATCCGCACGTGGGTGCCCCGGACGGGCTCCGGCAGGACGAAGCGGTGGTTCGTGTCGGGCTGGAGCCGGGTGCGGGGCAGAAGTTCGGTCCGTTCGCCGCCCTCTCCGTCAGTCACCGAGATCTGCGCCCAGCCCGCCGCGTTGCCCTTGAGGTAGGCGGTGTCGATCTCCACGGCACGGATCTCCGACTGCTCGACCAGCCGGTAGCGGATCCAGTCGTTGCCCTTGTCGCGGCGTCGCCGCGTCTCCCAGCCGTCGTCCATCTTGCGGGAGCGGCCCGGTGCGATGGTGTTCGTGGCCGGGGAGTAGAAGCGGTCGGAGGCGTCCTCGACCTCGCCACCGTTCTCCAGGGCCACGAGATCGAAGGTGCCGAGGGCTGCCAGCCATGCGGGGTCGGGGACCACCTCGCCGTGGACGCGCAGGCGGGCTATGCCGCCGTCGGGGTGCTGGTTGACCCGCAGATGGGTGAAGCGCTGTTCGGCGTCCACCGCGAAGCCGTTGGCCGCGTGTCCACCGACGGCCGTACGGGGCACGAGGGTTGTCCACTTCACCTCGGGCGCGAGGAGGTCCTCCGGGGACGGGGAACCAGGCAGCGAGGTCCCCTCCACCGAGACCGACTGCGGGTAGTTGCCACGGAAGTGGGCGGTGTCGACGACCAGTCCGCGCACCACACCGGGAGCCCCGAGGCGTACGAGGGCCCAGTCGTGGTCCTCGTCGGCGGGGTGCGGCTCGGCGGCGCTCGTACCGCGCCTGCGGCGGGTCTCCCAGCCGTCCATGATCTTGCCCTTGTGCCCGAAGCGCTCGGGGTCGAACTCCGCGGGCTCCGGCTTCAGCAGGTTCTCGCGCTCGGCGAAGAACTCGTCGTTGGCGGCGACCACCCCGGCGCCGAGCCGTCGGTCGGCCAGATCCACGAGGTGGGTGAAGGGGAAGTCGGCGGTGCGGTAGTCGGCGTACGGATCGCCGCCCCCGTACGGGCTCGCGTCGCCGGTGAAGTGCGGTGTCGCCGTCATGGTCAGTGGTTCCTCTCCAGGAGACGGCCGGTGGGTTCGGCGAGTACGCCGGCGGACGCGATGCGCGTACCGCGCAGCCAGGTGGACCTGACGACCCCGTGCAGGGTCTTCCCGGCGTAGGCGGTGACGCGGTTACGGTGCTCCAGCTCGGCGGGGTCGACGGTGAAGACGGCCTCCGGGTCGAGCACCGCGAAGTCGGCGTCCCGTCCCGCCTCGATGGCACCCTTCCGCTCCAGGCCCGCGAGCCGCGCGGGACCGGCGGACATCCAGCGGACGACGTCGTCGAGGGTGTGCCCGCGCCGGCGCGCCTCGGTCCAGATGGCCGGCAGGCCGAGCTGGAGCGAGGAGATGCCGCCCCACGCGGAGGCGAAGTCGGGGGTCTTGAGGTCGGCGGTGGAGGGCGAGTGGTCGGAGACGATGCAGTCGATCGTCCCGTCGGCGAGACCGGCCCACAGCGCGTCCTGGTTGGCGGCCTCCCGGATCGGCGGGCAGCACTTGAACTCCGTTGCCCCGTCCGGGACTTCCTCGGCGGTCAGGGTGAGGAAGTGGGGGCAGGACTCCACGGTGATCCGTACGCCCTCACGCCTGGCCGCGGCGATCAGCCCGAGCGCGTCACTGGAGGACAGGTGCAGCACGTGGACACGGGCGTTCAGCCGCTTGGCCTGCGCGATCAGGTTCTCGATCGCGTGGTTCTCGGCGTCGCGCGGCCGGGACGCGAGGAAGTCGGCGTACTTCCCACCGCTGCGCTGCGGCGCGGAGGCCAGCTCGTGCGGGTCCTCGGCGTGCACGATCATCAGGCCGCCGAAGCCTGTGATCTCCGCCAGGGAGCGGGCCAGTTGCTCCTGGTCCAGCTCGGGGAACTCGTCCACGCCGGAGGGCGAGAGGAAGCACTTGAAGCCGAAGACCCCGGCGTCGTGCAGCGGGCGCAGGTCCTTGACGTTGTCCGGCAGCGCGCCGCCCCAGAAGCCCACGTCGATGTGCGCCTTGGCCCGGGCGACCTCCTGCTTGATCCGCAGGTGCTCGACCGTGGTGGTCGGCGGCAACGAGTTCAGCGGCATGTCGAGCAGGGTCGTGACCCCGCCGGCCGCGGCCGCCCGGGTCGCGGTCCAGAAGCCCTCCCACTC
This sequence comes from Streptomyces sp. NPDC006516, assembly GCF_040611875.1. NCBI lineage: Bacteria > Bacillati > Actinomycetota > Actinomycetes > Kitasatosporales > Streptomycetaceae > Streptomyces > Streptomyces sp. NPDC006516. Next base: position 116,855 of record NZ_JBEXPD010000014.1, on the reverse strand, counting down.
GGTGCGGCCGGGGTCGTTCACATGGACATGGGTGTCGACGAGGCCCGGCAGGACCGCGAGGTCGCCGACATCCTCCAGCCGGGCACCGGCGGGCACCTCGGCGTCGTAGGGCAGGACCGCCTCGATCGCTCCGCCTGCGACGAGGACCGCGGCAGGGCGGGTCCCCTCGGGGGTGACGACGCGCGTCGAGCGCAGTACCAGCTTCACGTCCACACCGGGCACCTCTGCTCCTCAGGGCTGATTTCAACGAACTGTTGAAGGAGTCTTCACTCGGGGAAGCGGCTCCGTCAAGACCTCACCCTCCCCATGGAACGCCCGGAGGATCATGAATGACAACGGTTGGACGTTTCCACGAAGTAAAAGTTCCTTTTCGCAGGACGGAACGTAGAATGGGCCAGGAGCGGCATCGCCGGAGCGAGGACCGAAGAGGGGCCGGACCGTCGACACCAGGACAAAACAGGTGCTGACCGGCAAGGACGCCGCACCGGGAGCAGTGGGCCGATCGGGAAGAGCCCGGTAGGCTGCTGCCTTGCCTCCGCTTCGAAAGGACCGTTGACGTGCCGCCGTCCCACGCCAGCACTTCCGACTCCAAGCCCGCCGGTCCCAGCGGCGGCGTCCAGTCCCTGGAGCGTGCCTTCGATCTGCTGGAGCGCATGGCCGATGCCGGGGGCGAGGTCGGTCTCAGCGAACTCTCCGCGAGCAGCGGCCTCCCGCTGCCGACCATCCACCGGCTGATGCGCACGCTGGTCGTGTGCGGCTATGTGCGCCAGCAGCCCAACCGGCGTTACGCGCTGGGCCCGCGCCTGATCCGCCTCGGCGAGTCCGCGTCCCGTCTCCTGGGCACGTGGGCACGGCCCTATCTCCAGCGGCTGGTCGAGGAGACCGGCGAGACGGCGAACATGGCCCTGCTCGACGGGGACGAGATCGTGTACGTCGCCCAGGTGCCGTCGAAGCACTCGATGCGGATGTTCACCGAGGTGGGCCGGCGGGTGCTCCCCCACTCCACCGGAGTCGGCAAGGCCCTCCTCGCCCACACCCCCGCCGACGAGGTGCGGGCCCTGCTGGCCCGCACGGGCATGCCGGCGGCCACCGAGAAGACGATCACCACCCCGGACGGCTTCCTGGACGCGCTGGAGCAGGTGCGCAGGGCGGGTTACGCGGTGGACGACAACGAGCAGGAGATCGGGGTCCGCTGCCTCGCGGTATCGGTGCCGGACTCCCCCACCTCGGCCGCCATCTCCATCTCCGGGCCCGCGGGCCGGGTGACGGAGACGGCGACGGAGCGGATCGTGCCGATCCTGCAGCAGATCGCGAAGGAACTCTCCGAGGCGCTCGCGAGCAGCGGCGGTTCGACGGGCTGACACCAGCGGTACGCTTCCGCGCGCGTCCGCTCCCGGCCGAGCGCGTCACCAACGCGCTCGGGCACGGCCCGCCGACGCGCTACCGCCCTCGCGCGCCCCTCCCCCTCCGCGCGGCGGACCTCAGCCGCGTGGGGGCTCCCCGAAGAGCTCGATCGCGATCCGGACCTCGCGGAGGCCCGGAGCCAGCGCGCTGACCGAGCCGATCGCCCCCGCGACCAGCAGCAGCGAGCGGCGGAGCCGTGGAATCTCGGGTCTGCCCCCGGCCGCCATGGCGTCCAGCGCCGCCAGCTCCTCCTCGGCGATGCCCCGGTCCGGGAACTCGGCCGGGTGACCTGCCAGTTCGCGGCGGAGCCGGGAGACCGCCGTACGCAGCTCCGCCACCCTCGGGTCCTCACCGCTGCCGGTCAACCGCTCCTGCCCCACGCTTCGCAACAAAGCACTCCCCCTCGCACGCCTTCGCCCGGTGTGTGAAACGACCTCGGGCGGTGGTCAAATGCCCCCAGCCGTCCGTCAGTCGACGCCATGAAAGGTGGCGTGCGCCACTGTGCGGACACAGGACGAGAGTACCCCCGAGGGGTGACATCACGTCCGCCGTTACGCACGGCTCAGTGGTATCCAGGGCCTATGACTCACACACGACCGGCCCCCGTGATCGCAGGGGTGCTGCTGGCCGCCGGCGGCGGCCGTCGCCTCGGCGGGCGGCCGAAGGCCCTGCTGGAGCATCGCGGCCGCCCCCTGGTCGAACACGCGGTGCGGACCCTGCGCGACGGCGAGTGCGGCCCCGTCCACGTCGTCCTCGGCGCCTCGGCCGACGAGGTGCGGGCGCGGGCGGACCTCGCCGGGTGCCTGGTGACCGTGAACCCGCTCTGGGAGGACGGGATGGGTTCCTCCCTCCGGGCCGGGCTGGAGGCTCTCGCAGGGACGGATGCGGACGCGGCGCTCGTCCTCCTGGTCGACCAGCCGGGCATCGGGGCGGAGGCGGTGGCGCGGGTCGCTTCGGCGGACCACTCGCGCACGGCCCTGGCGGCGGCCTCCTACGGAGGGGAGCGTGGTCACCCCGTGCTGTTCGGAGCCGACCGATGGGAGGACATCGCCGCGGGCGCGGTGGGCGACCAGGGGGCCCGGGCATATCTGAGGACACATCGCGACGCGATCACCCTCGTCGAGTGTTCCGACGTGGCCCAGGCGTACGACATCGACACGACGGAGGATCTGGCGCACCTGGAGTGAACGGACGGTGCCGGACCTGGCACGCCGCGCCACCACGGCGGGACGTCTGTCGACCCGGAGAATCTCGATATCAACAAACCATTGAACTTCCACCATGAGGAAACTAATATCCACTGATCAGAAGCTCATGGTTCCGCTTCCGGTCCTCGGCAGCATCCATGGCCGTATCTCGGAGCCCTGGCACCCCGTGCCGTCGCGGGCGACCCGGCGGCCGTGGATACCGCCGCACCACCCGCTGAAGGAGTGACAGCTCATGTCCGCACCAGCGCCGTCCCCGCTGGCCATCGTCGATGCCGAGCCCCTGCCGAGGCAGGACGAGGTCCTGACCGATGCGGCCCTCGCGTTCGTGGCCGAGCTGCACCGGCGGTTCACGCCCCGGCGTGACGAGCTGCTCGCCCGCCGCGGTGAGCGCCGCGCCGAGATCGCCCGTACCTCCACGCTGGACTTCCTGCCGGAGACGGAGGCGGTCCGCGTGGACGACACCTGGAAGGTCGCCCCGGCCCCGGCCGCGCTGGACGACCGCCGGGTGGAGATCACCGGCCCGACCGACCGCAAGATGACCATCAACGCCCTGAACTCGGGCGCGAAGGTCTGGCTCGCCGACTTCGAGGACGCGTCCGCCCCCACGTGGGAGAACGTGATCACCGGCCAGCTCAACCTGATCGACGCCTACACCCGGAACATCGACTTCACCGACCCGAAGTCGGGCAAGTCGTACGCCCTCAAGCCCGCCGAGGAGCTCGCGACCGTCGTCACGCGCCCGCGCGGCTGGCACCTGGACGAGCGCCACCTCCAGCTCGACGGCACCCCGGTGCCCGGCGCGCTGGTCGACTTCGGCCTCTACTTCTTCCACAACGCGCAGCGCCTGATCGACCTCGGCAAGGGCCCGTACTTCTACCTGCCGAAGACGGAGTCGCACCTGGAGGCCCGCCTCTGGAACGAGATCTTCGTCTTCGCCCAGGACTACGTAGGCATCCCGCAGGGAACGGTCCGCGCCACCGTCCTGATCGAGACGATCACCGCCGCGTACGAGATGGAAGAGATCCTCTACGAACTCCGCGACCACGCCTCCGGGCTGAACGCGGGGCGCTGGGACTACCTCTTCTCCATCGTCAAGAACTTCCGTGACGGCGGCTCGAAGTTCGTCCTGCCCGACCGCAACCTGGTCACCATGACCGCCCCGTTCATGCGGGCGTACACCGAACTCCTGGTCCGCACCTGCCACAAGCGCGGCGCCCACGCGATCGGCGGCATGGCGGCCTTCATCCCCTCGCGGCGCGACGCCGAGGTCAACAAGGTCGCCTTCGAGAAGGTCAAGGCCGACAAGGACCGCGAGGCCGGCGACGGCTTCGACGGCTCCTGGGTGGCCCACCCGGACCTGGTCCCGATCGCGATGGCCTCCTTCGACGCGGTCCTCGGCGACAAGCCGAACCAGAAGGACCGCCTGCGCGAGGACGTCTCCGTGGCCCCGGGCGACCTGATCGCCATCGACACACTGGACGCCAAGCCCTCGTACGACGGCCTGCGCAACGCCGTCGCGGTCGGCATCCGCTACATCGAGGCGTGGCTGCGCGGCATGGGCGCCGTGGCCATCTTCAACCTGATGGAGGACGCCGCCACCGCCGAGATCTCGCGCTCGCAGATCTGGCAGTGGATCAACGCGGACGTGGTCTTCGAGAACGGCGAGCACGCCACCGCGGACCTCGCCCGCAAGGTCGCGGCCGAGGAACTGGCGGCGATCCGCGCGGAGACCGGCGACGAGGCGTTCGAGTCCGGCAAGTGGCAGCAGGCCCACGACCTGCTGCTCCAGGTCTCCTTGGACCAGGACTACGCGGACTTCCTGACGCTGCCGGCGTACGAGCAGCTGCGCTGACCCTCTCGCGTTCGTGACCTTCCCCGCGCCCTTCACCGGGCGCGGGCGGCGCGGCCGGGACCTTCGCACAGCCACGAGTCCCGTCAGCAGCAGCTGACGGGACTCGTTCGTGCGCCCTGGCGGGGCGCTCAGAAGGCGGTGAACGAGACGATGCCCGCCAGCAGCAGCGTCGCGGTTCCCGCGAAGGCCGCCCCCGCGCAGATCGCCGACCGCGCGATGCCGGCCGGAGCGAAACGACTGACGATGACAGCCGTCAGAGCTACGATCGTCGATACCGCCAGCACCATCATGGCCAGGAGCAGCTTGACGGTGAGCATGTCCACCCCTCCCCCGCTCGTCGAGCCGAGAGTACTCATGTGTTCCTCCTCGTGTTCCTCGTCGTCGAGACCTCAGAGTGCGGGCGGAAGGCGGCAGCGGGTGACACGCCGATGACAGGCTTCTGACATGGTGACAAGCCCACAGGATCCACCGTTCTCCCCATCGGCCGACTTGGAGTTGTTCTCCTCGTCCGTGCTGGTGGAAGAGCTGCGGCAGCTGAAGCGCCGCTCGTTCGGAGAGCTGAGCGAGCGGGACCTCGCCCGTCGTGCCCCTGCCCTGGAGGGCATGGCGCGGGCCTTGTATCCGACGGCCGAGTCCGCCGCCCCACCGCTGCGCAAGCTGTTACGGGCGGCCGTCGCGGAGATCCAGGACCAGGAACTCGGCGCCTCCGCCGCTGCCTTGTTCGGGCTGGAACCCTCGTCGTACGGCAAGAGCCTGGCCGCACGGCAGGACGCCGCAGCGGCCTGCTTCACGCCGAAACCCGCTCCCAGCACCTTCCGGCAGCGCCCGCAGTACACCCCACGCATCGTCGACGAACTGGCCGCGGCGCTGGCGCGGCTCTCCGCACCGGTCACGGCGCAGGAGACCCAGGACCGGCACGCGGCACAGACGATCGCCCGGACCGGCCGGCTGGAGGAGGCCCGGACACTGCTCCAGGGCACCGGGAAGGTGCTGTGGATCTGGGGCGGGCCCGGCACCGGCAAGACGGTGCTCGCCCAGCAGGCCGCCCAGCGGGTCCGCACCCATCTGCCGCAGGTCACCGTCCGGTTGGAGAACTCCCGTGTGGCCGAGTCGGACGTGCTGTCGGCGGTCGGACTCGACGACGTGGACGCCCGCTCCTGGAGCCCGGCCGCGTGCCTGCTGCACTTCAGGAAGATGCTCTCGGAGGGCCGCAGCGTCGGGGTCGCGGTGATCGACGGGGTGACGGACGAGGAAGCCCTCTGGGAGCTGGTGCCCGACACCCTCCGGGTGCCCTTGATCGTGACCAGCCGTAAGCGTTCGGACCACGCGGCCGCGGCAGGCCTGCATGTCGGGGCCTACTCCTCCGAGGAGGCGCTGGCCGTGGTCGGCGGGCTCCTGCCGGCCCTGCCCCCGCAGGACGCGAGGCGGCTCACGGCTGCCGTCGACCACCACCCCCTGGTGATCGACCGTGTCTGCCGCCATGTGCTGGGCGAGTCGGGCCACTCGGTGGAGGACCTCTCCGCGGCGCTCGTCGCCGACCTGCTCAGCACGCTCGACAGCGTCGACTCGATCAGCGGAGCCGGGGAGCATCTATCCCGCGTCTACCGGCGGACGCTGGCCACCCTGCGGGACGAGGCGGCGATCAACGTCGAAGTGCTGGCAGCACTGCTGTTCATCTCGTCGAAGGGCACGGTCCCCAAGACGCTCGCCGGCGACTTTCTGCGCCATCGCTTCGCCGGCACGATCGGCGCGCTCCGCGTCTCGGCCGCCCTGCGTGTCCTGGACCGCTGGGCGATCGTCTCGGAGGAGAACGACGCCTTCGTCATGCATCCGCTGACGGCCGTGATCCTCCAGGGCATGCTGGCGGAAAGCTCCGGCGAAGTGGTCACCGACTTCTTCTCGTTCCTCCGCGAGGCCAGCCCCGGAGGCAGCCCGCTCACCGGCAGGATGCACAGTGAGCTGGTCGTCATGGACCGGGTCATGCGGACGTTCTGGCCGGGCGAACAGTCCTTGCTGTGTCTCAGCTCGGACGTGTGGCTGTGGCTCGATCGCACCGGGCGTAGCGGGCCCGTCCGCTACGAGGTGCGCCCGGAGGCCGTCTACACCACGGACGGCAGGACCCGCCACGCGATGCGTGGAGAGGCCCTGGAGACACTGGTGGAGCAGACGAAGGACTACTACGAGGCCATGGTCGTCCTGCGTCGCCTCGCCGTACCGGCTCCGGTCGACGACCAGGTGTCCGAGTACGACGGTCTGGTGCACTACGTGTCGCGGAGCGCCCAGCTGGAGGACGGGCTGACGCGGGCGGTGTGCGGCAAGAAGTGGGTGAGGAGCGCGGCCGGCTTCGACGGCCTGCCGGTCTGCCCCCGTTGCGCGGCCCGGATGGAACCCAGGGTCGACCGGATGACCGGCCGGCCGGCCCCGAGCCTCCCGTTCCTGCTCCGCAAGCTCCTGCGGGCCGCCGACCCGAGGAGTGCCGGGCACGATGCCGGGAGGGCCGTCGCCTACCTGGAGCTGCTGCGGGATCCGTCGCCCTCGATCGCGCTCCCCCAGATCCCGGGCACCGCCGAGTTGTTCGACATGGCGACAGCGGCGTTGAAGGTCCACAACCTCGCGACGGGCGCGTCGGACGAACAGAAGCACGGCTGGCTCGACGACAGCGAGACGTGGGTGCGGCGGTATCTGGAACTGGAGGTGGAGAACGCCCGTCTCCACGCCGCCGGGCACGAGTTGCTGGGGCACACACTGCTGTACCGGACGTATCTGATGGACGACCGGCCGGTGGAGGAGCGGTGCTCGCACTACCTCGCCGCGGCACGGGCCTACCGCGAGTCCCTGGCCCTGCGGCCCGACGGGTCAGGCGCGTTGGAGGGTTTGCAGGAAGCTCTCACCCGGCACGCGTTCGTTCTGGTGCCGACAGCGCCCATGGAGGCCGAACAACTGGTCCGGGAGATCGAAAGCGCGTACCGCCCGTACCTCGAAGCGGCACCGGACGACGCCACGGCTCTCGGCATCGTGGGCATCTCACTGGCCAACCGGGGCAAGTGGATGCGGGCTTCGGACCCGGTCATGTCGGAGGAGCTGTACAGCAGGGCAGTTGACCACTTCCGGCGCTCGCTCGCCCTGAGCCCAGGGACGCCGATCACCCTGCTGCGGCTCGGCGATTCGCTGGTGCGGTACGCGGGCTTCGCCGCCGACGACCCGGAGACCGCGGCAGGGCGTTACGGGGAGGCCGCTCAGGTCTTCGCCGAGGGAGCCCGCCTGGAACCCGGGAACGAGAACTTCCGGCGCGGGGTCGCTTTCTGCGAGGAGCGCCTGCGGGACTGAGCCCGGACTCGGTCTCCCCTGCCCCCCGCGGCCGGTTCTCAGCGGACGAAGGACCCTCCGTTCAGCCGCCGGACGGGATGTCGGCGTAGTCCTTGAAGAGCAGGGACACGGTGTGCCGGTCGGACGGCCAGTTCGGCACCGCGATGGTCTCCTCGATGCCGCCGGTCCCGCGCATCGTCTGCGTGACCGGGATCGTTCCCCGGGCCTGCGCGTCGGCCGGCAGGTGGAGGTCGGTCGCCGTCAGGAACGGGATGCGGTCGAACGGCGGCAGTGCCGCATCGAGATGACTGACGGCGTCGCACCCCTTGTCGAAGACGAACAGGCCCAGGATCTGGCGTAGCCGGGGCGAGACGGCGGCGTTGAGCACGTCGCTCCCGCCGATACGGAGCCGGTCGTCACCTTCCGTGTCCGCCCGCCACTCGCGTGCGCGGACGACGGTGAGCGCCGTGTGGCCGGGGCAGGCGTCGATGGAGTCCGCGACACCGCCGGGAGGCGACACGAGCAGTCGCACGAAGCGGTCGCTGCGCTCGAACGGCTCGAAGTAGAAGTGGTTGGTGCGCTCGCCGGAGCGGACCAGCGCCAGCTCGTAGTGGCCGCGTCCGTTCACCGCGAGCGGGCCGAAGGCGCCGTCCGCGCCGACCCGTACGACGTGCTGCGGGAGCAGACCGGCCCGGGCGCCGGTGGCCGGGTCCAGCCGCCACACCTCCAGGCGGCCCGCGAGGCCCGTGTTCTGCGGGAAGTACAGGGCGCGGCCGGCGATCTCCACGGAGGTGGGCAGCTCGGGCAGTACCCGGGTGGTGAGCGGTGCCCGGCCGCGGAGGAAGGCGTAGATGTGCCCGAAGCTCTCGGCGGAGGTGGCACTCTCCGTGTGACCCGCCTGGGGTTCGTGGACGTTGACCGCTCCGCCGATCGAACCGTTCGGCTGGAGGCTGCTCCAGATGGCGAGGGTGGGCACCCCGCCGGGCGGCGCGGCTGCCGTGCGGCCGTCCAGGTTCACGTACTTCGCCACCTCGGCCGCGCGCTCGGGCACGGCCAGGTAGGCGTGCGCGACGCGTGTGCCCCGCGAGTGCGCCAGGATGTCGACCTGCGCCGCCCCGGTGCGCGCCCGGACCGTGTCGACCAGCGCCTCCAGCCCGGCGATCGCGTGGTCGTCGGTGGCCACGGAGGTGTCGTACTCGTGGACGTACAGCTGGTCGTCGCGGTAGCCGTTGCTGCTGAACCGCTTGGCCTGGGACTGCCACTGCTGGGCCGAACCCTCCTGGCCGTGTACGAAGATCACGGGATTGACCGAGGTGCGCGGCGCGTTGGCGGCGTGCGCCGGAGCGGCCAGGAGGACGAGTGCTCCGGCGAGTGCGAGTGCCGGCGCCAGTAAGACAGCCAACAGCGTGGTCCGGCCCGTCCTGGCCGGCTGGGAACCGTACATCGTGTCCTCCGGGTGCCGTCGTGGGAGTCGGAAACTACGGCCGGCGCCGAAGGGCCCGCCAGTCCCGGGCCCGAGGCTGAGACGGCGGTCTCAGATCACATCCGCCGGGGTTCAGCGGGTTTGGCGCAGGAGGGCACGGGCAGTGCGCTCGGCCAGCGCGAGGTCCGGCCGACGGCTGCTCAACAGCTCGGCGTACAGGGTGGATTCCACGACCCTTACGTACAGGTAGGCGAGGTCGTCGATGCCCGAAGTGGGCCAGAGGCTGTCCCGCTCCGCCGCTTCCATCAGGATGCTCCGCTGGGCCAGGACCGCTCGCCGGTGTACGCATCCGCCGGTCAGCAGCCGTCTTGCCGTCTCGGGTTCGGCGCGCAGGAAGGCCGCGAAAGGGGTGGAGTCCCGCAGCGCCGTGACGAAGTAGCGGGTGATCTCCAGCACTCCGTCCACACCCGCCCGGGTACGCCGGCGCCGCGCCCCGTCCAGGAGGCGTTCCGCGAGCCCCCACAGCACGTCGGTCAGGAGCGCGTCCCGGCTGCCGACCACCCGGTAGAGCGTCGCGCGGCTCACCGCCAGGTCCTGGGCGAGTGCGCCCATGTCCACCGTGCCGTGCCGAAGGAACAACCGGCAGGCCTGGTGGACGACATGACTCCTGGTGACCACCCGTCGGGAAGCCCGTGCACCTGGCATGCCGACCGCCTCCTCCGCCGACTCCGGCACCTCCGCCGGGCCCGGTACCTTAGCGCGCGGGCCGCGCCCCGGACGAGTGCCTCCGAGCCGGCGGACGTCCTGGGGCCTGCCGGCGCCCCGAGGCGGCGAGCGCGTGAGGCGACGCCCGCGCGCGACGGTCACCGCCGGTCAGCCCGGGAGTACCACGGTGCGCTGGGCCGAGAAGTCGCCCCACTTTCCGTCGGGGAGCTTGGGGCGGATCTTGAGCGAGTACCGGGTGCCGGGCGGATCGGTCAGCGTGAGCCGGTACGTCGCGCGGCCCGCGGGCGGTGTGCCGCCCCAGACGATCGTGGTGGTCAGCTTCCCGTTCAGGTACAGCTGGTACGCGGGAATCGTGCCCCCGGTGTCCGGCTGGTCCCAGGAGAGGTCGACCAGGAACTCCTGGTCCGCCGCCGTCGTCTTCGTCCGCAGCCCGGTGGGCGCCGTGCCGGCGGGGGCGCCGGGGGCGGAGGGGGTGGTCAGGTCCAGGGCGTTGCTGTCCGGCGACGAGCGGTCGGCGGCGTCACGGGCACGGACGGTGAAGGTGTAGACGGTGCCGGGGCTCAGCCCGGTGACCCGGGCCGTGGTCCGCGTGCCGGACACACTGTGGATGCGTGAGTCCTCCTGGTAGATGTCGTACGAGGTCACGCCCACGTCGTCCGTGGAACCGCCCCACGACAGGGTGACCGTCCGTCCGCTGTCGGCCGTGCCCCGCAGCTTCGTGGGCCCGGTGGGGGGTTCCTCGTCGGCGGGCGCGGCGGCGGGGGTGGTGACGGAGACCGCGGCGCTCGGGGCGGAGAGGTTCCCGGCGGCGTCGCGGGCTCTGACGGTGAAGGCGTAGGCCGTGGAAGCGGTCAGGCGGTCGATGTCGGTCATCAGCTTCGTGGCGTCCACCGAAGCGGCCTTCTTCCCTTCGCGGTACACGTCGTAGCCGGTGATCCCCTCGTCGTCGGACGCCCGCTGCCACATGACGTGTACGGAGGTGGCGCTGCCTGCCTGCGCTGTCACCCCCTCGGGCGCCGTCGGCTTCTCGGTGTCCGCTGCCGCGGACCCCGCGCAGGCGGTGAGCGCGGAGAGGAGCAGGGCGGTGGAGCAGGCCAACGCGGTGCGTGCGTGGGGGCGTTGCACGGTGATGCCTTCCATCCGACAGCAATGGTCCAGACCTATATGCCATGCGGGTGGGCGCGCCCACAAGGGGGCGGATGGGAACGTTCCGCAATGTCCGCGATGAGTTCCGGGCGCGGGAGGTGTCTGAAGAGTATGGATACACACCACAGCACCGCCCCCGGTCTCGACCTCGAACCGGTGGCGCGGCAGATCAGCGAGCTGGCGGGCGCCGTCCAGGACGGACAGCTGGCCGGTCCGACGCCCTGCCCCGACTACTCGGTACGGGAGCTGCTCGGGCACCTGGCAGGGCTGACCGTCGCCTTCCGGGACGCGGCGTACAAGAAGCTCGGCCCGACCACCGACACCTCCCCCGACTCGGCCCTGCCGGTACTCCCGGCCGACTGGCGCGAGACCCTGCCCCCACTGCTGGACGAGCTCGTCACCGCATGGCGCTCCCCGGACGCCCTGGAGGGAATGACCCGGGCGGGCGGTGTCGACCTGCCCGGCGAGATCGCCGGAGCGGTCGCCCGGAACGAGCTGCTCGTGCACGGCTGGGACCTGGCCCGCTCCACGGGACAGGAATTCCGGGCGGACGAGGCGAGCCTGCGCTCGTCGGAGGCGATGCTGGCCCCCGGGGACGACGACAGGTCGGGCCCCGGCGCGATCTTCGGTCCGCCTGTCCCGGTCCCGGCCGGCGCGCCCCTCCTGGACCGCGTGATCGCACTGAGCGGACGCCGGCCCGACTGGCGGCCGGGCGACTGACGGCACGACCGGCATCCGCGACGGATCACGAGTCACCGATCCACCGCCCGCCCACGCCCCCGCGAAGACCACCCACGCCCCCGCGAAGACCACCCGCGCCCTGGGCCGGCCACCCCACCGAAGCTCGAGCTTCTCCGGGTGTCCGGCCCTCCGCATGACCTGAGGCGACGGGCCAGGCCGCAGGCCGTTCGGACACGGTCGGCGACGGTCGCCCGGTAACGAATCTCGCAATCGAGATTAAGGAAATTAATTTTTGACCGTTGCTACCTTGAGAATCTCAAGGTACAAATGAGGGGCGGACTCGTCGTCGAGAGCAAGGGAGCCGCGCGTGGACTGGCAGGAACTGACGGACCTGACGCAAGGGCAGCCGTTCGTGATCGAGCGGGTCCGTCTGACCGGCAGCGGGATCGCCGTGGAGGGTCAGTTCGAGCCGCCGCAGCTGGCGCAACTGGGCGTCGAGGACCAGGTGTTCGTCGCCGCGTTCGTGAGGTCGCACGGTTCGATCAAGGAGATGGAGCGGATCTTCGGGGTGAGCTACCCGACGATCAAGTCCCGGCTGAAGCGGATCGCCGAGCACCTCGACTTCGTCGACACGGATCCGGCACCCACCGCCGCCGCCGACGTCGTCGACCGCCTGCGGCGAGGGGAGATCAGCGCCGAAGAGGCGCTGACCGAGCTGGAGGGACGCCGGTGATCCCGCAGCTGGTGACGTTGGGTTACCGCCGCGCCGACGGGCGCCGTCGGCGTCTGCACATCCCGCTACTGCCGGTGGCCCTGGTGCTGTCGCCCCTGCTGCTGCTCGTCGCGGCGGCCGGCCTTGTCGCCTGCCTGGCCAGCAGGATCAACCCCGTGGGCGCGCTGCGCGGCACCTGGCAGCTGCTGTGGGCACTGCCCGGCACCCGGTTCGAGATCGAGCAGGGCCGAACGGCCGTGCTCGTGAGCGTCAGATGAATCAGAAGACCAGAGACCAGAAGACCAGGAGCTTCCCATGAACGAGCAGCGCCGTCAGGTCCTGCAGATGCTGTCCGAGGGCAAGATCACCGCGGATGAGGCCGAACGGCTCATGGACGCCCTCGAGCGAGACCGGCCCGAGCCGCCGCCGGCCGCCGCGCCCGGCCCCACGTCACGGCCCAAGTACTTGCGTGTGGTGGTGGACGCGGCGGACGACGCCGGCGGCGACGGGGCGAGCCGGGTCAACATCCGGGTCCCGATGCAGCTGCTGCGCGCCGGGGTCCGGCTCACCAGCCTCCTTCCCCCTCAGGCGCTCACCAAGGTCAACGCCGAGCTGAAGAGGTCGGGAGTGCCGGTCGACCTCGCCGAGCTCAGGCCACAGCACCTCGAGGACCTCATCGAGCACCTCGACGACATCGTCGTCGACGTCGACGACGCAGACGCCAAGGTGCAGATCTTCTGCGAGTGACATCGCCACGGGCGGGGCGCCCCCCCGGACCTCACGGCCTCCCTCGCCCGGTGCCTCGCCCTCACCGCGCCCGGCCACAGCTGGTCCGCCGGCCTGTTCGACCGCGACCCGACGCAGGCACGCGGCCGACCTGCTGCGGACCGGCAGCGCCCTGTTCGGTGAGCCCGCCTCAGCTGGTGAAGAACTCCGTGATCTGCTGGGCCACCTGGTCCGGGTGCCTCCTGTGCACCTGGTGGCCGCCGCCCAGGGTGATCAGCCGGCAGTCCGGGACGAGGGACGCCATGTCCGGCAGCCGGTGCTGGGGCATGTCGCTCTCCGGCCCTCCGGCGATCATCAGGGTCGGGGCCACGATCTGGCCCAGCTCCTCCTCCCACCGCGGCTCGGGCGCGCCGATCTGGGCGCGGACGGCCGGCACGGCGTTCTCGTCGTAGTCCACCGGACCCGTGAGCCCGGCCTCGGCGACCAGCTGGCCGGGGAACGGCGGCGGGGTCTCGACCAGCACCAGGCGCTCCACCCGGTCCGCGTGCTCCTCGGCGAGGAGGTAGGCGACCACTCCGCCCATCGCATGGCCGACGAGCCCGACCCGGTCGAGCTCACAGGCGTCGAGGAACTCCAGGACGTCGTCCCGCATCTGCTCAAGGCCGTACTCGTCCGGCCAGTCGCTCTCGCCGTGCCCGCGCAGATCGATGGCGTACACCCGCCACTCCTCGCCGAGCAGGGCCCCGACGGCCTCCCAGCTCGCGGACGAGCCGCCGAGACCGTGCAGGAGGACGACGGGTGAGCCGAACGGGTCGCCCCAGGTCCGATACGCCAGCCGCACATCGCCGACGTCCACAACAGACTGATCTTCCATGTCGCGAACGCTACAGGCGCCACGCCCCGGTCGGCGCCGCCCCCCGGCCTGGCACGCTTGGCGCGTGAAGCACAGACGTATCGCCCTCGCCGCCTTCGCGGCCCTCCTGCTGGCCGGCTGCTCCGGAGGTGGTTCCGCCGGCCCCGAGAAGGGGCTCGACGACCCCGCGAAGAAGGACATCGCCATGCGGCTGGTGTCCAGCGCGGAGAACTCCACGCTGGACTGGAAGGGCCAGTACGGCTACATCGAGGACATCGGCGACGGCCGCGGCTACACCGCCGGGATCATCGGATTCTGCTCCGGCACCGGGGACATGCTGAAGGTCGTGGAGCGTTACGCGGCGAAGCGCCCGGGGAACGCGCTGGAAGCATTCCTTCCGGCGCTCCGCGCGGTACGGGGCAGCGACTCCCACGCAGGGCTCGGCGCCGCCTTCACCGAGGCGTGGGAGGAGGCGGCGGCGGACACCAAGTTCCGGGCGGCGCAGGACGCCGAGCGCGACGAGGCCTACTTCGACCCGGCCGTCGGGCGGGCCCGGGCCGACGGGCTCAGCGCGCTGGGGCAGTTCATCTACTACGACGCCTACGTGATGCACGGGTACGGCGACACACCGGGCACGGTCGGCTTCCGGACGATCCGCGCCCAGGCGGTCGCCACGGCGGACACGCCGTCCGAGGGAGGTGACGAGGAGGCCTACCTCAACGCCTTCCTCGACGCCCGGGTGGCCGCGATCCGCAAGGAGCCCTCCCACAGCGACACCAGCAGGGTGGAGACGGAACAGCGGGTCTTCGTGGACCAGGGCAGGTTGCAGCTGGAGACTCCGCTGGTCTGGGAGGTGTACGGCGAGAGCTTCCGCATCGACGAGGGCTGAGAGCCTGCCGCCATCCGGGCGCACGAGGGGTTACCGCACCGTCCCAGGCCTGATAGGAAAGCTTCCTAACAGAACATCGGACGACGAACTCCCTTGGGAGGACCGGTGCATCACCCCCACACCAGCACCTCACGTCGCACCACCCGACTCACCCGCACCACCGGATTCGCCGTGCTGGCCCTCGGGCTGACTTTCACGATGATTCCGGCCACCGCCCACGCCGGCGCCCCCACGCCGCCGGCCGCACACCTGGAGGCAGCCGCGACCGGTCTCGACGACCCCGCGAAGAAGGACATCGCGATGCAGTTGGTCTCCAGCGCGGAGAACTCCACGCTGGACTGGAAGGGCCAGTACGGCTACATCGAGGACATCGGCGACGGCCGCGGCTACACCGCCGGGATCATCGGATTCTGCTCCGGCACCAGCGACATGCTCGCCCTCGTGGAGTTGTACACCCGCCGCGTGCCGGGCAATGTCCTGGCGGCGTACCTGCCGGCTCTGAGGTCGGTGGACGGGTCCGACTCGCACGACGGGCTCGACCCCGGCTACCCCGGGCACTGGGCGGAGGCCGCCTCGGACCCCGCCTTCCAGCAGGCCCAGAACGACGAGCGCGACCGGGTGTACTTCGACCCGGCTGTGCGCCAGGGCAAGGCCGACGGCCTCGGCACGCTCGGTCAGTTCGCGTACTACGACGCCATCGTCATGCACGGGGGCGGCACCGACAGTGCGAGCTTCGGCGCGATCCGGCAGAGGGCCCTGGCGCAGGCGGCGCCCCCGTCCCAGGGCGGTGACGAGGTGACCTACCTCGGCGCGTTCCTGGACGCGCGGGTCGGGGCGATGAAGCAGGAGGAAGCCCACTCCGACACCAGCCGGGTGGACACGGCCCAGCGGGTCTTCCTGCGCGACGGCAATCTGGATCTGGACCCGCCGCTCGACTGGCAGGTCTACGGCGACAGCTTCCACATCGGCTGACGCCGCCCGCGCCGCGGGTACGCGTACGGGATCCCCCTGGGGTCCGTACGCGCACCCGCGAGGCCGGTCAGTGGGCGACGGGCAGCGCCATCGGATCCTTCGGCTGCTCGCTCTCCACGGCCTCCGCCTCCGGGTCCTGGCCGGACGGCCGCCCCCAGTGGTTGAAGGCGAGGTTCAGCACGATCGCCACCACACAGCCGGTGGAGATGCCCGAGTCCAGGACGACGAGCAGATCCTCGGGGAAGGCGTGGTAGAAGTCCGGCGCGGCGATCGGGACGAGACCGACACCGAGGGCCGCGGCGACGATCAGGGCGTTCTCGCCCTTCTCCAGGGCGGCGGTGGCGAGCGTCTGGATGCCGCTCGCGGCGACCGAACCGAAGAGCACGATCCCTGCGCCGCCGAGGACCGGAAGCGGTACGAGCGCGATGACGGAGGCGGCCACCGGCACCAGGCCGAGCAGGACGAGGATGACACCGCCCGCGGCGACGACGAAGCGGCTGCGGACCTTGGTCATGGCGACCAGTCCGATGTTCTGGGCGAACGCGCTGCACATGAAGCCGTTGAACAGCGGGCTGACGGCGCTGCCCAGGGTGTCGGCGCGCAGACCGCCCTCGATGGTCCGCTCGTCGGCCGGACGGCCGACGATCTTGCCTAGGGCCAGCATGTCGGCGGTGGACTCCGTCATGCAGACCAGCATCACGATGCACATCGAGATGATCGCGGCGATCTCGAACTGCGGTGCGCCGAAGTGGAAGGGCGTCGGGAAGCCGACCAGGTCGGCGTCGCCGAGTGCGCCGAAGTCGGTGATGCCGGCGGGTATCGCGATGAGCGTGCCGACCACCAGACCGAGCAGGATGGCGATCTGCTGGAGGAAGCCCCGCAGCAGTTTGCGCAGGGCGAGCACGATCACGAGGGTGACGGCGGCCATCGTGATGTTCGTCGTCGAACCGTAGTCGTCGGCGGTGGCGTTGCCGCCCTGGGACCAGTTGAAAGCGACCGGCAGGAGCGAGACGCCGATCAGGGTGATGACGGTGCCGGTGACGACGGGTGGGAAGAACCGGACCAGTTTGCAGAAGTACGGGGCGAGGACGAAGCCGAGGAGACCGGCGACGATGATCGCGCCGAAGATGACGGCGATGCCGTCGTGGCCGCGGTCCTTGCCTATCGCGATCATCGGGGTGACCCCGGCGAAGGACACCCCGTTGACGAACGGCAGCCGGGCGCCTATTCGCCAGAATCCGAGGGTCTGGAGCAGGGTGGCTATCCCGGCGGTGAAGAGACTCGCTCCCATGAGGAAGGCGGTGTCCTTGGCGCTGAGCCCCACGGCGGGCCCGACGATCATGGGCGGGGCCACCACACCCGCGTACATCGCGGCGACGTGCTGCAAGCCGCTGGTGAACATCCTGAAGGGCGGAAGTGTCTCGTCGACCGGGTGTTTGGGGACCGGTTCTCCCGCTGTGCTTCCTTCTACCGCGTTTGCGTCGACTGCGTTCTTGCGAAACCTGGGCGTAGCTGCCACGGCTTCCTCCGGTCGGGTACACGTCGGGCGACGTGGGTGTCAGGGAGGTGGTGCTGAGTGGTGCGTTGGTGCAGGTCGTGCAGCTGGTGCGGGCAGCTTGGAGCTCACCTGTGGCAGGTGCGCGTACGGAGACGTACGCGCACCTGCCACAGGCTGCCGTGAACCCGTCGGGTCCATGGCGGCCGGCCGAGGGCCGTCCCCCTCGGCCGGCCTGTCAGGGGATACGGAGCGTCAGGCTCCGGCGGCGATCTGCGCCAGTCGCCTCGCCTCGTCGCGGGTCGCGCGAGCGATGGCGTCCTCGTCCACCGTGGTGAGGTGGTTGTCCTCGACGACGGCTCTTCCGTTGACGAGCGAGAGGGTGACGGGGGCCGCGGCGCCGAACACCAGGGCGGTCACCGGGTCGGCGATGGAGGCGTGAGCGAGGGTGTCCAGCTTCCACAGCACCAGGTCGGCGAGCTTGCCCGGCTCCAGGGAACCGATCTCGTCGGCCCGGCCGAGGACCCTGGCACCGCCATGGGTGCCCAGGCGCAGCGCCTGACGGGCGTTCAGGGCCTTCTCGCGGTGGGCGCCGAGACGGTTGACGAGCAGGGCGTTGCGCAGTTCGGTGTGGAGTTCGCCGGACTCGTTGGACGCGGTGCCGTCGACGCCGAGCCCTACCGGGATCCCCGCGGCGAGCATGTCGGGGACACGGGCGATGCCGGCGGCGAGGCGGGCGTTGGAGGAGGGGCAGTGCGCGACGCCGGTGCCGCTGCGGGCGAACGCGGCGATGTCGGAGTCGTTCATGTGGACGCAGTGCGCCATCCACACGTCGTCGCCGAGCCAGCCGGTCGACTCGAAGTAGTCGGTCGGTCCCATCCCGAACAGTTCCTTGCAGAACTGTTCCTCCTCGACGGTCTCCGAACCGTGGGTGTGCAGCCGTACGCCGCGGCGCCGGGCCAACTCGGCGCCCTGCCGCAGGAGTTCGGTGGAGACGGAGAAGGGTGAGCAGGGGGCGACCGCGATCTGGGTCATCGCGCCGAACGCGGTGTCGTGGTGTGCGTCGATGGTCGCCTCGGTCGCTGCGAGCGCACCGTCGAGGGTCTCCACGGCGAAGTCCGGCGGCAGTCCCCCGTCCTTCTCGCTGCGGTCCATGGACCCGCGGGCGAGGGTGAAGCGTACGCCCATGTCCCGGGCGGCGCCGATGATCGCGCCGGACAGGTCGCCGGTACCCCGGGGGTAGACGTAGTGGTGGTCCATGGCAGTGGTGACCCCGCCGCGGGCCATCATCGCGAGGGAGCCCTGCGCTGCCGCGCGGACCATCGGCTCGTCGATGCGCGCCCAGGTCGGATACAGCGCGACCAGCCAGTCGAAGAGGTTGTGGTCCGTCGCGAGGCCCCGGGTGATCCACTGGTAGAAGTGGTGGTGGGTGTTGACGAGTCCGGGTGTGGCGAGGTGCCCGGTGCCGTCGACCCGCCGTACGACCCCGCTGAGGCCCTCGGGCGCCCGGCCCGCGCCGACGGACTCGATGCGGTTGTCCGCCACGACGACGTGACCCGAGGCGTACTCGGTGTCGTCGGCGTCGACGGTGGCGATCGAGCAGTTCTCGATGACGATGCGCTGCGTGGTGTTCCTTGGATCCGCCGAAGCTGCCATGGCGCTTCCCTCTTCTGTCTCTGGCGATGTGGGCACGGCAGGACCCTAGGAGGATTTGAGTGCCACAGCGTTACGGCTGTGGGTGCCGAGATGGTGGAAGAACAGGTTGAGCAGGACCGCGACGAGCGCTCCCGCACTGATCCCGGAACCGAGCACGGTCTGCGCCCAGGACGGGAATCCGGCGTAGAAGCCGGGGGCCGCGAGGGGGATGATGCCCGCGCCCAGCGCGACCGCGACGAGGATGATGTTGGAGCTGTCGTCGAGCCCGGCTTCGGCCAGGGTCCGGATGCCGCTCACGGCGATCGAGCCGAACAGGACGATGCCGGCACCGCCGAGCACGGGCATGGGGACCAGCGAGACGACCGCCCCGAGTACGGGGAAGGCGCCCAGGATCAGCAGGGCGCCGCCGGCCGCCGCGACCACGTAGCGGCTGCGCACCTTCGTCAGTGACACCACGCCTACGTTCTGGGCGAAGGCACTGGTCGGGAAGCCGCCGAAGACGGGGCCGAGGAGCGTCGCGATGCCGTCGGTGCGCAGGCCACGGGTGATGGTGGTGCCGTCCGTGTCCCTCTCGCAGATCTCGCCGAGGGCGAGCATGCCGGCGGAGGACTCCGTCATCAGCACCAGCATCACGATGCACAGGGAGAGGATCGCGGCGGGCTGGAATTCGGGCGCGCCGAAGGCGAAGGGCGTGGGCAGGGCGGCGACGGGCGCGGAGCCGAGCGCGGAGAAGTCGGCGAGTCCGAAGGGTATGGCGGCCAGTGTGCCGGCGAACATGCCCGCGAGCAGGGCGATCTGCTTGACGAAGCCACGGCCGAAGCGCTGGATGAGCAGGATGACGACCAGCGTGAAGGCGGCCAGCGCGAGGTACTTCATGGCGCCGAAGTCTCCGGCGGTCGCGTCGCCGCCCTGGGCCCAGCCGACCGGTACCGGCATCAGGGTGACACCGATGAGGGTGATGACCACGCCGGTGACGAGCGGCGGGAAGAAGCGCAGCAGCCGCCCGAAGAACGGGCCGACGGCCAGGCAGAAGACTCCTGCGACGATCACCGCCCCGTAGATGGCGGGTAGTTGGCGGCCGGGCGCACTGGTCTCGGCGATGGCGAGCATCGGTGCGATCCCGGCGGACGACGCGGCGTTGACGAAGGGCAGGCGGTTGCCCGCGAAGCGTCCGGCGCCGAGGGTCTGGAGGAGGGTGGCGAGGCCCGCGATCAGGAGGCCGGCGGCGATCAGCCGGGTCATTCCGGCAGCGTCGAGACCGACGGCCTGCCCGATGATGAGCGGAGGGGTGACGACGCCCGCGTACATGGCGGCGATGTGCTGGAGTGCGGCAGGGACGAGCCGCGAGGGCGGAATCTTTTCGTCCACCGGGTGAACTGCCGTGTCGGCAGCGGCCGGTGGGGCGGTACATGGGCCTTTCGCCGGCCCCGTTGCAGGCTGTGCCATGGTATTTCCTCCGGGATGACCGGCCCCCGCTCCGCTGGGGGGGCGGGGGCCGGTTCAGCACCGCGTCAGAGGTTGGTCAGGTCGACCGGGATCTTCGGCTCGACGCCGTCCCGCAGCACGGTCGCCTCGATGAGGCCGTACGGGCGGTCGGCCGCGAAGTAGACCTCGTTGTCGTTCTTGAGGCCGAAGGGCTCCAGATCCACCAGGAAGTGGTGGTTGTTCGGCAGCGAGAAGCGGATCTCGTCGATCTCACTGCGGTTGTTGATGATCCGCGAGCCCATCTGGTACAGGGTCTGCTGGAGCGAGAGGGAGTACGTCTCGGCGAAGGCCTGGAGCATGTGCTTGCGCGTCTGCTCGTAGGACTTCTCCCAGTTGGGCATGCGCTGCTCGTCGTCGGTCCAGTTGTAGCGCCACCGGGCGGAGACGTCGGTCGCGAGGATGCGGTCGTACGCCTCCTTCAGCGTCGTGTACTTGTCCTTGACGTAGCCCCAGAACTCCGAGTTGGTGGAGTTCATGACGGTGAGGTCCTTGAGGCCGGAGATGACCTCCCACTTCGCACCGTCGTAGGTGATCTGGGTGACGCGCGTCTCCTGGCCCTTGCGGACGAAGGAGTGCTTGACCTCGTCGGCTCCGATGAACTTCGAGTTGCCGTCGGAGGTCGCGATGCGCTCCCAGGTGTACTCCTCGATCCTGATCCGGGCCACCTTGATCGGCTCCTGCGAGCTCACGAAGTGCCGGGCGAGGTGGATGCCGAACTGCTCGGCGGATTCGATGCCGTGTTCCTTGGCGAAGGCGAACACCGTGTTCTTGGTGGTGTCGGTCGGAAGGACGTTGGCGTTGGAGCCCGAGTAGTGGACGTCGTCCATGTCGCCGGAGAGGGCGACCGAGACGTTGAGGTCCTTGATGTGGTGGGTGTCGCCGTCCCGCGTGATCCTGACGACGCGGTTCTCTGCTTTGCCGTACTGGTTCTGGCCGAGAATCGTGGGCATGTTGTCTGCTAGCTCCCTCGGTAAACGGAGTAGCCGAACGGGTTGAGCAGCAGCGGTACGTGATAGTGCTCCCCCGGGGTGACGGCGAACGCGATCGCCACCTCCGGGAAGAACGCGCCGCTGTCCCTTACGCGGGGGGCGTCCTGCTGCGCCTCGGCTTGCTTCTGGCTGGTGAAGTACGACTCGGTGTCGAAGACGAGCCGTACGTGGGTGGTGCCTTCCGGCAGTGCCGGCAGGTCCTTGCAGCGCCCGTCCGCGTCGGTCGCGGAACCGCCGAGCGTCACGTAGCCGGCGTCCGGGCCGCCGCGTGCGGCGAGCGAGACGCTGACGGCTGCGGCGGGGCGGCCGATGCTGGTGTCCAGGATGTGGGTGGACACCGATGCGGTGGTTTCGGTGCTCAAGACCGTCACGCTCCTTGTTCTGGGTCCTGTACGAGGCGGGTCAGCCGGATGCGGTTGATCTTGCCCAGTTCGGTGCGCACGATCTCGCGCTCCTGCTCGGGCGAGTTCCCGATCCGGGACTTCACCGCGTCGCGCATCTGCTCACCGGTGGCTCCGGTGGCGCAGATCAGGAAGACGTGTCCGAACCGCTCCTGGTAGGCCAGGTTGAGTTCGAGCATCTCGGTCCTGAGTTCCTCGGACGCCCCGGCCATCCCCCGCTGCTCACGGGCGGAGGCCGGATCTCCGGGCTTCGGGCGGCCGATCGGCGGGTGGCCGGCCATCGCTTCGGCCAGATCCTCCGCGGAGAGTCCCGCCATGGCGGCGTCACTCGCGGAGAACAGGGCTTCCGTGTCGGCGTACGGCCGGTGGGCGAGAACGAAGCTTCCCCACGCCGCACTGGCACACACCTCGTGCAGCACGGCTGTGGCCTCGCCGGCCGCCAGGGTGTTGAACCGGGCGAGGCCCGGTGTGGAGCTCGAAGTCACGGGAGCCTCCGTGGCTGTTTTTCGCTGTGCGTTGTCGGGCTGCGGATAGCTAACGCCCTTCACAACACCACGTCAACAGTTTGTTGAAATTCCACGAACAGATAATGCCGCCGCCCGAGTTACCGGACGGCGGCATTGACCCGCATTACCCTCGGCTACTCCGCCTTGGAAGGATTGTCCCGGTTCAGATAGTTGTAGACCGTGAAACGGCTGACCCCGAGCGCGCCGGCCACGGTTTCCACTCCGTGTCGCACGGCAAAGGCACCGCGTGCCTCCAGCGACCGCACGACGCCCTGCTTGGTCTTACGGTCCAGGTCGGACAGTGGCATGCCGTGCCGCCGCTCCATCGCGGCCAGGATGTGGTCGAGCGACTCGGAGAGCTGGGGGAGCCGCACGGCTATGATGTCCGCCCCCTCCCAGGCGAGCACGACGTCGTCGGCTGCCGCCTGCGCGGGGCTGAGCATCTCGGCCCCCATCGCGTCGACGAGCGGCTTCACCGCCGCGACCAAGGGGTGATCGGCGGGTTCGGTCACGGGGCGTCATCCCCGATCACGTTGAGCTGGAGGGAGACCCGGGTGGCACCCGAGGCCAGCGCCTTGCGCAGCAGGGAGTCCACCGCGGTCAGCACCTGGTCGGCACCGCCTTCGGCCGTGTTCCCGAAGGGGCCCACGTCGACGGCGTCCAGATCGGCGGCCTGGACGACCTCGCGGGCCACCACCGCGTGGGCGGGCGCCTCGTCGAGATCGAAGGGCTCGGTGGTGAATTCCACCCTCAAGCGCACGGTGTCTCCCTCATGTCCCGCCGCGTCCGTCGGCTCGCGCGGCTCGTCCCGACCCTAAGGCAAACCACCCGCCTCACGGCCCGGCCTGGATGTCGCCCCGGGTCGACGAGGTGATCGGGTCGCCGTGCGCGAAGTCGCCGGGCGGGATCCCCGGGTGGTGGCCGTCCCTGACCGGCCCGCCGCCGGCCGGCCCGGCCTCCGCGGCGGCGGGCCCCAGTGCCAGCCGGGAGACGATCCGGTAGCGGTCACCCCGGTAGAGCGAGTGGACGTACTCCACGGGCACTCCGGCGACGTCCGAGGTCAGGCGCTCGAAGAGCAGGGCCGGGGAGAGCTCCGGGACTTCCAGGAGCTGGGCCTCCGCGCGGGTGACGACGGTGGGCTCGATGGCCTGGACCGCCTCACGTACGTGCACCCCGTGGGTGTGGCGCAGATGCTCGTAGAGATCGCCGCTCTCCAGTTCCTGGGCGGACAGCCCGGGGACCAGCGCGGCCCTGATGTGCAGGTGCTCGATCGCCATCGGGGCGCCGTCGACCAGACGCAGCCGGGCGACGTAGACGATCTTCTCGGCAGGCGACATCCGCAGCTTGCGGCCGACCCGCGCACCGGCCTGGTGGGTGGTGAACTCCAGCAGCCTGCTCGACCACGCCCCGGCGGCCTGCGGCACGCCGAGGGCCAGATCTGCGGATATCAGTTCCTGGGTGATCTTCTCCGGTGCGACGAACATGCCGCGCCCGTGCTCGCGGACCAGCAGTCCGGCCGCGACGAGTTCGTCGACGGCCGCCCGCACGGTGGGCCGGGACACCCCCAGCAGGGCACACAGGGCCCGCTCCGAGGGGATGGCGTCCCCAGGGCTGCGGTCCTCGATGAGTTCGAGGACCGCGTCGCGCGCCCGCTCCCGTTTGAGCACCGTCCCCGGTACGTCGGCTTTCATGCGTGCCCCTTCTGGCGTTCCACCCGCTTTACCAGTTGAGCAACTGAGGGCAACTGGTCAGGGAAAGTGTAGCCATCCACGCCCGGAAGAACAGGCCACCTTCACCGATAGATCGCCAATAACCCTTTCTGCAGGAGGGGTTGACGGCCCCATTGGTCTATGCCACCTTCATCCACCATCAAGAGGTGAGCTGTCCAGTGGACCTCACCGGTCAGGTGGTCAGGTCTCTGCTCCCGTTGAGGTGAACCGTGAAGTACCGCTTGCTTGCCGGTGTGTCCGCGCTCGTGACAGCCGCCGCTCTCAGTGCCTGCAGTTCTGGTGGGGACAACACCGACGAGGCCGGGGGCGTGACCACGGTCGACGTCTGGCTGATGCGCGACAGCGTCTCGGCCGCCTTTCAGGAGGAGTTCACCAAGGGCTTCGAGACGGCCCACCCGGACATCGACGTCCGGATCCAGATCCAGGAGTGGGACGGCATCGGCCAGAAGATCACCGCCGCGCTGGCCAGCAACGACGCCCCGGACGTGATCGAGGCGGGCAATACGCAGGTGGCGCAGTTCGCCGAGAGCGGCGGTCTGACGGACCTCAGCGACAAGAAGGACGAGCTGAACGGCGACGCCTGGCTGAAGGGGCTGGCCGAGCCGGGTTCGTACGACGGGAAGCAGTACGGCATCCCGTACTACGCGGCCAACCGGGTCGTGATCTACCGCAAGGACCTCTTCGAGAAGGCGGGTGTCGACGCCGCCGGGATCACCACCCGGGAGCAGTGGATCGAGGCCACCACGAAGCTGAACAAGGGCGGCACGCAGGGCATCTACCTGCCGGGGCAGCTCTGGTACGCCCTCGCCGGCTTCGTCTGGGACGAGGGAGGGGACCTGGCGACCGAGTCCGGCGGGAAGTGGAAGGGTGCGCTGGACACGCCGGAGGCCCTGCGCGGCATGGACTTCTACGCCAAGCTCCAGGCGCTCGGCAAGGGCCCCAAGGACTCCGACGAGGACGATCCGCCGCAGGCCGAGGTGATGGCCCAGGGCCAGGTCGCCCAGGTGATCTCCACTCCCGGCGGCGCCGGCGTGGTCATCGAGAACAACCCCGGACTCAAGGGCAAGCTGGGGTTCTTCCCGATCCCGGGGAAGACCGCCGGCACCCCGGGCGCCGTGTTCACCGGCGGCTCGGATCTGGTGGTGCCCGCGGCAGCCAGGCATCCGGACGCGGCGGTCACCTTCATCAAGGAGCTGACGGGCGACGCCTGGCAGAAGAAGCTCGCGGTCGCCATGAGCTACGTGCCCAACCGGACCACGCTCGCCTCCGCGGTGGCGGGAGACCCGGGCGCCTCCGCGATGGCCGTGGGTGCGGCGAACGGCCACGCGACGCCGAACACCCCTGGCTGGGCGGCGGTCGAGGCCGAGAACCCGGTCAAGGACTACATGACCGCGGTCCTCACCGGCGGTGACGCGGCGAAGGAAGCGGCCAAGGCCTCCGCGGACATCACCCGCGCCATGAACGCCGGTTCCTGACCGTCCCCACCGATGACCCGTCACCGAGAGGAGGCCCGCCGTGCCGGCTGTCCGTGAACGCACCGCGCCCCACGTCCACCGTCCACCGCAACCACCGCCGGGGCGGCGGCCCGGGGGGCCCGCGCGCGGCTTCTGGCCGTACGCCCTGATCGCACCCGCGATCGCGGGGATGCTCTATCTGCTCGTCTACCCGCTGGTGCGGGCCGTGGTGATCTCCTTGCAGGACTTCCGGCTCCGGCAGCTGATCAGCGGTGACGCCGAGTTCGTGGGGCTGCGCAACTACCGGACCCTGCTGTCCGACCCGCGCTTCTGGGAGGTGACCGGCCGCACCTTCGCCTTCATGGCCGTCAACGTCGTGCTGATCATGAGCATCTCCACGCTGGTCGCGCTGATGACGGAGCGGCTGCGCCGGGCCGGGCGGACAGCCGTACTCTGCTCGCTGGTGCTCGCCTGGGCGATGCCCGTGGTCGCGGCGACGACGGTCTTCCAGTGGCTGTTCCACTCGGAGTTCGGGATCGTCAACCAGTCGTTGACCGCGCTCGGCTTCGGGTCCTTCGACCGCTACCCGTGGTTCGCGAACGGCACGGCGGCCTTCGCCATCCTGGTCCTGCTGATCGTCTGGCAGTCCGTCCCCTTCGCCGCGATCACCCTCTACTCCGCCCTGACCACCGTGCCCGCCGAGCTGTACGAGTCCGCGCGGATGGACGGCGCCTCCGCCTCCCGAGTCTTCCGCTCGATCACCTTCCCGATGCTGCGGCCGATCTTCATGCTCGTGCTGTCGCTGGAGGTGATCTGGACCTTCAAGGCGTTCGTCCAGATCTGGGTGATGACCCGGGGCGGTCCGGGGGACGCCACCACGATCCTGCCCGTCTACGCGGTACAGACAGCGCTCTCCAGCCAGCGCTACGACCTGGGTTCCGCCGCGTCGATGGTGACCGTGGTCCTGATGTCCGGGGTGCTGGTGCTCTACTTCCGCCAGATGTTCCGCCAGGAGGACGACCCGCGATGACCCTGCTCCGTCCCCGCCTCCGGCGGATCCCGCTGAACGCCGCCGCCGTCGTGACCGTCGCGGTGTGCCCGTTCCCGGTGTACTGGATGATCTCCACGGCGTTCAAGCCGTCGCGGGACATCCGGTCCGCCGAGCCCCGGCTCGTGCCCTGCACCTGGACGCTGGAGCACTTCCGCCGGGCGGTTCAGGCGGACGGCTTCGAACTGTTCTGGCGCAACAGCGTCCTGGTGACGCTGGGAGCCGTACTGCTGTCTCTCCTGGTGGCGCTCGGAGCCTCGTTCGCGGTCGCCCGCCTGCGCTGGAAGGGGCGGAGGCAGTTCATGCTGCTGGTCTTCGTCGCCCAGATGGCGCCCTGGGAATCGCTGATCATCCCGATCTACATCATCTCCCGGGACACGGACATGCTGGACCGGCTGCCCACCCTGACCCTGGTCTACTTCATGATCACGCTGCCGTTCACGATCGTGGTGCTGCGGGGCTTCATCGCGACGATCCCGCCCGAACTGGAGGAAGCCGCCCAGGTCGACGGATGCACCAGGACCGGGGCGTTCGTCCGGGTGGCGCTGCCCCTGCTCGCCCCCGGCCTGATGGCGACCTCCCTGTTCGGCTTCATCACCGCGTGGAACGAGTTCGCCTACGCCAACTTCCTGATCATCAAGCAGCAGGACAACCGCACCCTGCCGGTCTGGCTCTCCTCCTTCCAGAACACCTTCGGCACCGACTGGGGCGCCACCATGGCCGCCTCGACGCTCTTCGCCCTGCCCGCGCTGGCGATCTTCCTGCTGCTCCAGCGCCATGTGACCTCCGGCTTCGCGGCCGGCGCCGTAAAGGGCTGAGCCCTTCCGGGGCGCCCGCCCCACCGTCCCGCCGAACCCCCGAGTCCGACCCCGGAGGCCCCCGTGCCCGCATCACGCCCCGAGCTCTCCCTCGTCCCCCTCCCCCGCAAGGTCTCCCCACGCCCGGGCTGCTTCGTGCTGGACCAGGACACCTCCGTGCGCGCCCTGCCGGGGGCGGAGGATGCGGCCGGACTGCTGCGTACGCTCCTCGGGCCGACGACCGGGCTGCCGCTGCCGCCCTCCGCCGAAGGCCGTGTCGTCCTGGCGCTCGACCCGCAGCTCGGCGGGCTCGGCGACGAGGGGTACGGCCTCACCGTCGGCCCGCAGGCCCTGCTGCTGCGCGCCGCCCGGCCGGACGGGCTGCTGCGGGGTGTCCAGACCGTCCGGCAGCTGCTGCCGGCCGAGGCGCTGGCGGGCGGGGTGCGCGGCATGCCCTGGGAGCTGCCCTGTGTCGAGATCAGCGACGTGCCGAGCTATCCCTGGCGCGGCGCGATGCTCGACGTCGCCCGGCACTTCCAGCCCGTCTCCTACCTGCGCCGGTACGTGGACCTCATGGCGCTGCACAAGCTCAACGTCCTCCATCTGCACCTCACCGACGACCAGGGCTGGCGCATGCCGGTCGACGCCTACCCCCGGCTGACCTCGGTCGGCGGGCACCGGGCGCAGTCCCTGACCGACGGGATCGCGCACGCCGGGTCGTACACCAAGGCCGAGCTGCGCGGCCTGGTCCGCCACGCGGCGGAGCGCGGGGTCAGCGTCGTGCCCGAGATCGAGATGCCCGGACACGTACGCGCGGCGCTCGCCGCCTACCCCCACCTGGGCAACCACCCGGAAAGACAGCTCGACGTGTGGACCCGCTGGGGTGTCTGCGACACCGTGCTCGGCGTCCACGAGGAGGTGTTCGACTTCTGCCGGGCCGTGCTGGAGGAGGTCATGGACGTCTTCCCCTCGCCGTACGTCCACATCGGCGGCGACGAGTGCCCCACCGGTGAGTGGGAGAGCAGCCCTGCGGCCAGGGAGCGTGCGGCGGCCGAGGGCCTCGCCGGGCCCGGGGAGCTGCACGGCTGGTTCATGCACCGGATCGGCTCGTTCCTCGTGGAGCACGGACGCCGGCCCACCGGCTGGGCGGAGAGCGGGGCCGAACTGCCGCCCGAATTCACGGTGATGACCTGGCGTGACCCCTCGCACGCCCGCACGGCCGCGCGGCGCGGCCACCAGGTGGTGACCGCCCACCACCGTGCCACCTACCTCGACTACGCCCAGTCCACGGACCCCGGGGAACCCTCGGCGCAGCCGGGCGCCCTCGTCCCCCTCCACGCGGTGCACGCCAACCAGCCGGTGCCGGAGGGCTGGGAGCCGGAGGAGGCCGCCCGCGTGCTGGGCACACAGGCGCAGTTGTGGACCGAGTACGTGACGACGCCGGACCGCATCGAATACCTCACCTACCCCCGGCTCTGCGCCCTGGCGGACCGTGCCTGGTCCGGCGGGCACGCCGACTGGGCCGGTTTCGTCGAGCGCCTGCGCCGTCACACCACCCGGCTGGACGCCCTCGGCGTCCCCTACCGGCCCCTGACCTCGCGGTCCTTGGCGACCGCGTCCGCAGGTACAGCGCACCCCCCTCGGTAGCTCATCCCCCACCGTTCCGGAGAGGAACATCGTCATGAGGACATTCCGCAGGAGCCGTATCCGCGCGGCGTCGGCCGCCGCCGTCACCCTGGCCCTGGGCTGTACGGCCCTGGCCGCCCTGCCCGCGACGGCCGGTGCCGCCGCGGCCGGCGGGCTCGCCGTCCAGTACCGCACGAGCGCGTCCGGGGCCTCGGCCGACCAGGCCGAGCCGTGGCTGAAGATACGCAACACGGGCAGTACGAGCGTGCCGCTCCCGGACGTCAAGGTGCGGTACTACTTCAAGGCCGACTCGCCGTCGGCGGCCTACCGTTTCGCCTGCTCCTGGGCGGTGAAGGGCTGCGCGAACATCACCGGGACGTTCAAGAACCTGACGAACCCGACCGCCACCGCCGACCGTTACCTGGAGATCGCCTTCACGTCGGGCGCGGGGTCCCTCGCCCCGGGCGCCGACACCGGGGACATGCAGCTGCGCTTCCACCGCGCCGACTGGCAGCCGCTGAGGCAGTCCGACGACTACTCCTTCGGCGCCGAACGCACCACCTACGCCGACTGGTCGCGCATCACCGCGCAGGTGGGCGGCGTCGCGGCCTGGGGTGAGGCCCCCGGCGGCGAGGGCCCGACCGATCCGACCGATCCCCCCACCGACCCGCCGGCCGACGGGCCCACGCTGTTCGACGACTTCGACTACTCCGGTCACGCGGATCCGAGGATCTCGGCGAACGGCTGGAGCGTCCGCTCGAACTCCGGCGGCCCCGGGGTGCCGGGGGCCGTCTGGGCCCCGGAGAACGTCACCTTCAGCAGCCAGAACGGCAACTCGGTGATGAACCTGGAGACCTCGACCGCCGGCACGGGGGCCTCGACCGTGCAGACGGAGATCCTCACGAAGTCCATGAAGTTCCGCAACGGCACCTACGCGGCCCGGGTGAAGTTCAGCGACGCCCCGAGGTCGGGTCCGGACGGCGACCACCTCGTCCAGACCTTCTTCACCATCAACGACCTGAAGGCGCCGATGGCCGACGACTACGCGGAGTACGACTTCGAGTACCTGCCCAACGGCGGCTGGGGCGAGCCGGCCAACATCCTGTACACGACGTCCTGGGAGACCTACCGGCCCGACCCGTGGGAGGCCGTCAACCAGCACAGCGAGACACGGCAGAGCTACGCCGGCTGGCACGACCTGGTGGTGACGATCGACGGCAGCGCCATCACGTACTACGTGGACGGACAGCTCTTCGGCACGCACGGGGCGGCGTACCTTCCCGAGCGGCCGATGTCGATCAACTTCAACCAGTGGCTGATCGATCTGGCCGGCCAGAGCAGCACCACGCCGCGCTCGTACGACCAGCAGGTGGACTACGTCCTGCACGTGAAGGACCAGGTCCTCTCCCCCGCCCAGGTGTCGGCTCTGGTGCAGGACTACCGGGCCGCCGGGACGAGGTTCGAGGACACGGTGCCGGCCGTCTGACCAGGCAGGTGTGAGCGGGAGCGGGGTGGAGGGCCGGACGGCCTCCACCCCGCTTCCGCGTGCCCGGAATTCGGGCCGCCTCTTGACAGCCGCGCCATCCGCCAGGCAATCTTCCGTTAAGCAGAAACTAACTTCCGCAATACGGAAGGAGCGCATGATGGCTTACTCGGACCAGCGCTTCGATGTGAACCTCTCGATCCTCTTCACCGAACTCCCGCTCCTGGAGCGCCCCGCGGCCGCCGCCGCCGCGGGCTTCACCGCGGTCGAGCTCTGGTGGCCCTGGACCGAGACCCCCACCCCCGCGCAGGCCGAGCTCGACGCCCTGAAGAAGGCGCTCGACGACGCGGGCACGCGGCTGGTGGGGCTGAACTTCTACGCGGGCGAGCTCCCCGGCCCCGACCGGGGGGCGCTCTCGCTCCCCGGCGAGGAGTCGGACCGCTTCCGCGCCAACATCGACGTGGCGGCCGACTTCGCGGCCTCGGTGGGCTGCAAGGCGCTCAACGCGCTGTACGGCAACCGCGTCGAAGGCGTGGATCCCGCCGTCCAGGACGAACTCGCCCTGGAGAACCTGGTCCTGGCCGCCCGCGCCGCCGACCGGATCGGGGCGACACTCCTGATCGAGACGCTCAACGACACGGAGTCACCGCTCTATCCGCTGGTCAGCGCGCCGGCGGGCATCGAGGTGGTCGACCGCGTCAACGCGGCGACGGGCCTGGGCAACGCCGCGTTCCTGCTGGACCTCTACCACCTCTCGATGAACGGCGAGGACCTCGGCCAGGTGATCAAGGCGTACGCCGCGAAGACCGGCCACGTCCAGATCGCCGACAACCCGGGGCGCGGCGCACCCGGCACCGGCGACCTCCCCCTGGAGCGGCTCCTCGACGAGCTGACCGAGGCCGGTTACGACGGCTGGGTCGGCCTGGAGTACAAGCCGGGCGACCGGCCGAGCGCCGAGTCCTTCGGCTGGCTCCCGGCCGAGCACCGCCCGGCCCGCTGAGGGCCCCCGCCCCACGCACACACGCTTACCGGAAGGCACCCTCATGAGCAGCAACCTCCCCAAGGTCGCCTGGATCGGGCTCGGCATCATGGGCTCCCCCATGTCCGAGAACCTCGTCAAGGCCGGTTACCAGGTGACCGGTTACACCCTGGAGCAGGACAAGATCGACCGGCTCGTCGCGGCGGGCGGCCAGGGCGCCGCCTCGATCGCGGAGGCCGTCGGCGACGCCGACGTCGTGATCACCATGGTCCCGGCGTCCCCGCAGGTCGAGGCCATCGCGTACGGTCCCGACGGGATCCTGGAGAACGCGAGGCAGGGCGCCCTGCTGATCGACATGTCCTCCATCACCCCGCAGACCTCCGTGGACCTGGCCGAGAAGGCGAAGGAGAAGGGCATCCGTGTCCTGGACGCTCCCGTCTCCGGTGGCGAGGCAGGTGCGATCGAGGCCGTCCTGTCCATCATGGTCGGCGGCGAGCAGAGCGACTTCGACGCCGCGCAGCCCCTGCTCCAGGCCCTCGGGAAGACGATCGTGCTGTGCGGGCCGCACGGCTCCGGCCAGACGGTGAAGGCCGCCAACCAGCTGATCGTCGCGGTCAACATCCAGGCCTGCGCGGAAGCCGTCGTCTTCCTGGAGAAGTCCGGGGTCGACCTGAGCGCCGCGCTGGACGTCCTCAACGGCGGGCTCGCCGGCTCGACGGTCCTGACGCGCAAGAAGGACAACTTCCTCAAGCGGGACTTCGCCCCGGGCTTCCGGATCGACCTGCACCACAAGGACATGGGCATCGTCACGGACGCCGCCCGCAACGTCGGCGCCGCCCTGCCCGTCGGCGGGGTCGTGGCCCAGTTGGTCGCCTCGCTGCGCGCCCAGGGCGACGGCGGACTCGACCACTCCGCGCTGCTGCGCTCGGTCGAGCGCCTCTCCGGCTCCCAGGTCTGACACCCTCCGGCCCTCCACAGGGCCCACTGAACTCCGGGTCGCGGCGGCGCTGACACCTGTCCTGTCGCGCCCAGGCGCTGCCGCGACCCGGAACCTCACACTCCAATTTCAACAAACTGTTGACGTGCCGTTCTCGGCGAATCTACGCTCCTGAGGCCGTCAGCAGCCCCGTACGGAAGGCCTCCATGTCCCAGCGTGTGCTCACGACCGAGTCAGGCGCCCCGGTCGCCGACAACCAGAACTCCGCCACGGCCGGCGCCGGCGGGCCGATCCTCGTCCAGGACCAGCACCTGCTCGAGAAGCTCGCCCGCTTCAACCGTGAGCGCATCCCGGAGCGCGTCGTCCACGCCCGCGGTTCCGGCGCGTACGGATACTTCGAGGTGACGGACGACGTCACCGGCTTCACCCGCGCCGACTTCCTCTCCGAGGTGGGCCGCCGCACCGAGACGTTCATCCGTTTCTCCACGGTGGCCGACTCACTGGGCGGCGCGGACGCGGTGCGCGACCCCCGCGGGTTCGCCCTCAAGTTCTACACGAACGAGGGCAACTACGATCTCGTCGGGAACAACACGCCGGTGTTCTTCATCAAGGACCCGGTGAAGTTCCCCGACTTCATCCACTCGCAGAAGCGTGACCCGTTCACGGGCCGCCAGGAGCCGGACAACGTCTGGGACTTCTGGGCGAACTCCCCGGAGGCGACACACCAGATCACCTGGCTGATGGGCGACCGGGGCATCCCCGCCTCCTACCGCCACATGCACGGCTTCGGCTCGCACACCTACCAGTGGACGAACGCGGAGGGCGAGGCCTTCTTCGTGAAGTACCACTTCAAGACGAACCAGGGCGTGCGCTCCCTCTCCGCCGAGCAGGCCGCGGAGCAGGTCGGCAAGGACGCCAACTCGCACCAGACGGACCTGCTCCAGGCCATCGAGCGCGGCGTCAACCCGTCCTGGACGCTGTACGTGCAGATCATGCCGGCGGCTGAGGCGGCGGACTACCGCTTCAACCCGTTCGACGTGACGAAGGTGTGGCCGCACGCCGACCACCCGCTGCGCCGCGTGGGCCGTCTGGTGCTGGACCGCAACCCGGACAACGTCTTCGCCGAGGTGGAGCAGGCGGCGTTCTCCCCGAACAACTTCGTGCCCGGCATCGGTCCGTCCCCGGACAAGATGCTCCAGGGCCGGCTGTTCGCCTACGCCGACGCACAGCGCTACCGCCTGGGCATCAACCACACCCAGCTCCCCGTCAACGCGCCGAAGGCGGCGACCGTCGACAACTACGGGCGCGACGGTCTGCACGCGACGCGCTACGGCTCGCGCCAGGACAAGAACTACGAGCCCAACTCGTACGCCGGCCCCGCTCAGACCGGCCAGGCCCTGGCGGCGCCGCTCCCGGTGCACGGCTGGACGGGCACGCACGAGGCCCCCGCCCACGCGAAGGACGACGACTTCTTCCAGGCGGGCGAGCTCTACCGGCTGATGTCGGCCGACGAGAAGGACCGTCTGATCGCGAACATCGCCGGTGGCCTCTCGCAGGTCACCCGTGACGACGTGATCGAGAAGAACATCGCCCACTTCCGCGCCGCCGACGCCGACTACGGCAAGCGCGTGGAGGAGGCGGTCCGCGCCCTGCGCGAGGACTGAGCCTCCGTCCCAGGGCCCTGCCCGTGCCGCACACCCGGATGAGGGGTGCCGTCGCGGCACCGGCAGGACGGGACCGCGACGGCGGACGACGCCAGTGCGGTGGCGAAGGGCACGGCGGCCGGCACCAGACCTGAAGGTGCCGTCCACCACTGCCCACAGCCCGCCGTCGCGGTCGCTGTGAACGGCTACGCAGGGGTGCGGTGCACGCGTGGGGCGTGCACCGCGTTCCTGTGTCGGGGCAGGGCTCGCGGCCTGCCCACCAGGGGCTCCCGTCAGGCGCCCGACATCTTGCCGAGGTTCCAGGCGTGCTGGTGGCGTGACTGAAGGGTGTCCGGATGGTCGGCGCCCAGGACCCGGGTCCGGTCCTCGACGATCGCCGCGTGCAGCGCCGCCGCCTCCTGGTACCGGCCTGTGGCGCTGATGTTCCAGGCGTGCTGGTGCCGGGACAGCAGGGTGCGGGAGTCGTCGGGCCCCAGGAGACGGTGGCGGGCGGCGGCGATCGCTCCGTGCAGCTCCGCCGCCTCCTCGTACCGGCCGGTCCTGCCGAGGTTCCAGGCGTGCTGATGCCGGGACAGCAGCGTGTCCGGGTCGTCGGGTCCGAGGACGCGGACGCGGTCCTCGACCAGGGCCGCGAAGAGCTCGGCCGCTTCCTGGTTCTTTCCCGCGTCACCCACGAACCAGGCGTCGTTGTGCCGGGACTGCAAGGTGTCCGCGTGGTCGGCGCCCAGGACCCGGACACGGTCCGCGATGACGCCCTTGAACAGCTCCGCCGCCTCCGCGTGCCGGCCGGCGCTGCCGACGTTCCAGGCGTGCTGGTGCCGGGACAGCAGCGTGTCCGGATGATCGGGCCCCAGGACCCGGGCGCGGTCCTCCATGAGCGCCCCGTGCAACGCCGCCGCCTCCTGCGGCTTGTTGGTGTGCCCGACGTTCCAGGCGTGCTGGTGGCGCGACAACAGGGTGTCCAGGTGGTCCGGACCGAGGACCCGGGCGCGGTCCTTCGCGATCGCCGCGTGCAGCTCCGCCGCCTCCTTGTGACGGCCGGTCCTGCCGACGTTCCAGGCGTGCTGGTGCCGGGACAGCAGCGTGCGGGAGTCGTCGGGGCCCAGGGCTCGGCTCCGGTCCTCGGCGATCGCCGCGTGCAGCTCCGCCGCCTCCTCGTTCCGGCCGGTCCTGCCGACGTTCCAGGCGTGCTGGTGCCGGGACAGCAGCGTGTCCGGATGGACGGGGCCCAGAACCCGTACGCGGTCCTCCACGAGCGCCCCGAAGAGCGCCACGGCACGCCGGTTCTGTCCCGAGTCACCCACGAACCAGGCGTCGTTGTGCCGGGACTGCAAGGTGTCCGCGTGGTCGGCGCCCAGGACCCTGATCCGGTCCGCGATGACGGACTCGAAGAGTTCTGCCGCCTCCTTGTGCCGGCCGGCGCTGCCGACGTTCCAGGCATGCTGGTGCCGGGACAGCAGCGTGTCCGGATGATCAGGCCCCAGGACCCGGGCCCGGTCCCTGACGAGGGCGGCGTGCAGCTCCGCCGCCTCCTCGTTCCGGCCGGCGTTGCCCACGTTCCAGGCATGCTGGTGCCGGGACAGCAGCGTGTCCGGATGATCAGGCCCCAGGACCCGGGCCCGGTCCCTGACGAGGGCCGCGAACAGCGCGATGGCGTCCTGCTTCTTGTCGGCCTCGCTCGACTTCGGGGCATCCTCCTGCCGGGGTCGCCCGGTGTTCGAGGGCTCCGGCTCGAGGATCCGGGTACCACCCTCGGACGCGACCCGCTGCTTGTCGCGCGGAACCGCGTCGGCCCGGGGGCCCGCCGGCCAGGACACACCGTCGCGCGGATCGGTCGAGGCGCGGAGCCTGTCGCGCACCTCCGCGGCCGTCGCGGGCCGCCGGTCGGGGTCCTTGGCCAGCAGGTCGGCCACCAGCTCGTCCAGCGAGGTCGGGATGCCGCCGCGGCGGCTTCCGGGAGGAACCGGCTCCTGCTGCAGGTGTGCGTACACCAGGGCCCCGGGCTCGGAGGAGTCGAAGGGCGGCCGTCCCGTGAGCAGTTCGTACAGGACGCAGCCGAGGGAGTACAGGTCGCCCCGCCCGTCGCCGGTCTTGCCCCGCAGCCGCTCCGGCGGCATGTACGCCGGGGTGCCGATGACACGACTGGCCAGGGTGGCCGCGGACAGGTAGCGGGCGATCCCGAAGTCGAGGACCTTCACGGTGCCGCCCGCGGTGAGCATGACGTTGTCCGGCTTCAGGTCGCGGTGCACCATCTCGACCGCGTGGGCGGCCACCAGCACATCGGCGATCTGGGCCGTCCAGTCCACGGCCGCGGCCACCGGGGGCCGGCCGTCCTGGCGCAGTACCGCGCGCAGGTCCCGCCCCTCGACCAGTTCCATCACCAGGAAGAGCGTGCCGTCCGTGTCCTCCCCCAGGTCGTGGATCCCCACCACACCCGGGTGATTCAGCCCTCCCGCGGTACGTGCCTCACGGAAGAAGAGTTCGGCCGCCCCGACCTCGTCCGGCATGTGGTGGAGCAGCTTGACCGCGACCCGGCGCATGATCCTGTTGTCCCGGGCCAGCCAGACCTCACCCATGCCTCCGCGGCCCAGTAGCTTCTCGAGTTCGTACCGGTGCGCCAACACCCTCGCTGCCAACCCTGCCCCCACACTCAGTTCGCCGACAACCGCGGAGCTCCCGTGGACGACCGCAGGACGGCCGTACGCGAACGATCACAACGCATCCTCGCCCCGCCGCGCGGCCCGCGTCGACGGCCTGCCTCGGCTTCGGGGAGGAGGCTGCCACGGCCTGCGACGAGGCGCTCCACGAACCGGTTCAGGCTACCGCGCGGCGGAACCGTCTCCACATCCCAGGGGTTCGCAGCGACCCGAGCGCGCACCGGGTCGGTCGCGTCCGGCGCATCACCCTCCCCCTCCCGGCACATGACGGCGCCGGCGCCCTCGACCGCACAGGCCGTGGGCGCCGGCGCCGGAACGGTTCAGGAGACGGTCAGCGCGCGGATCGAGGTCGGCGCGTGGCCCGGCTCGGTCGCCACGTCCTCGAACTCGTTCACGGAGGCGATGTCGGAGCCGCTCATCGAGATGTTCGTGACCCGCTCCAGGATCGCCTCGACCACCACCGGCACCCGGAACTCGGCGGCCAGCTTCTTGGCCTCCTCGAAGGCCGGCAGCAGCTGACCGGGCTCGGTGACCCGGATCGCCTTGCAGCCCAGGCCCTCCACGACCTTCACGTGGTCGACGCCGTAGACGCCCACCTCCGGGGAGTTGAGGTTCTCGAACTCCAGGTTGACCTGGAAGTCGATGTCGAAGTTGCGCTGGGCCTGGCGGATGAGCCCCAGGTAGGAGTTGTTGACCAGCACGTGGACGTACGGGATGCGGTGCTGCGCGCCGACCGCGAGCTCCTCCAGCATGAACTGGAAGTCGTAGTCCCCCGAGAGGGCGACCACCGAGCCCTCGGGGTCTGCCGTGGCAACTCCGAGCGCGGCGGGGATGGTCCAGCCCAGCGGCCCGGCCTGGCCGCAGTTGATCCAGTGGCGCGGACGGTAGACGTGCAGCATCTGCGCTCCCGCGATCTGGGAGAGGCCGATGGTGGTGACGTACCGGGTCTCGGGGCCGAACGCCCGGTTCATCTCCTCGTACACCCGCTGCGGCTTCAGCGGCACGTCGTCGAAGTGCGTACGCCGCTGGAGCGTCGCCCGGC
This sequence comes from Streptomyces sp. NPDC006516, assembly GCF_040611875.1. Taxonomy (NCBI): domain Bacteria; kingdom Bacillati; phylum Actinomycetota; class Actinomycetes; order Kitasatosporales; family Streptomycetaceae; genus Streptomyces; species Streptomyces sp. NPDC006516. The sequence continues at coordinate 79,008 of NZ_JBEXPD010000014.1, read as the reverse complement.
GTTCCTGGGTCGAAGCCGCCCAGGCGGAGCGGTCCTTGAGTCCGCCCGCCGCCTTGAGTTCCCGCGCCACCTCGACGAGGAGTTCCAGCGCGGCCCCGGCGTCCGACGCGATGCCGAGGTCCGGCGCGAAGATCTTGCCGAGCTGGGTGGGCTCGATGTCGATGTGGACGAACGTACGGCCCTGTGTGTAGACGTCCAGCTTGCCGGTGTGACGGTTGGCCCAGCGGTTGCCGATGCCGAGGACGAAGTCCGACTCCAGGAAGTTCGCGTTGCCGTAGCGGTGCGAGGTCTGCAGACCGACCATGCCCGCGTTCAGCTCGTGGTCGTCCGGGAGGATGCCCCAGCCCATCAGGGTGGGGACGACGGGGACGCCGGTCAGCTCCGCGAACTCCACCAGGAGTTCCGAGGCGTCCGCGTTGATGATGCCGCCGCCCGCGACGAGCAGCGGCCGCTCGGACGCGTTGAGCATCTCGACGGCACGCTCGATCTGCCTGCGGCTCGCGGCCGGCTTGTGGACGGGCAGCGGTTCGTAGAGTTCGGGGTCGAACTCGATCTCGGTGAGCTGCACGTCGATCGGCAGATCGATGAGGACCGGGCCGGGCCGGCCGGTGCGCATCAGGTGGAAGGCCTGCTGGAAGACGCCCGGGACCTGCGCCGCCTCCAGGACGGTGGTCGCGGCCTTGGTCACCGGCGCGGCGATGGACGCGATGTCGACGGCCTGGAAGTCCTCCTTGTGCAGGACGGCCGTCGGGGCCTGGCCCGTGATGCAGAGGATCGGGACGGAGTCGGCGATGGCCGAGTACAGACCGGTGATCATGTCGGTCCCGGCGGGCCCCGACGTGCCGATGCAGACACCGATGTTTCCGGCCGCGGCACGGGTGTAGCCCTCGGCCATGTGCGAGGCGCCCTCGACATGGCGGGCGAGGGTGTGGTGCACCCCGCCGGAGGCCTTGAGAGCCGCGTAGAACGGGTTGATCGCCGCACCCGGCACACCGAACGCGTTACTGACGCCTTCGCGCTTGAGGATCTCAACTGCCGCTCGGGCAGCGGTCATACGAGGCATTGAGTGCTCCTGCTCGGACCTGGTGGATTCGGGCTCTGTCGCGCCACCTGAGAGCACCAATTCCGCATTACGGAAGTTTTGTTCTGCTATACGGAATCCAATGTAGGACGGCCCTCGGGGGCCGTCAAGAGAACCGCGGCCGGCACGGCCGGGGTGCGGGCGAAGATACGACCGCGAAGTACGCCAAGTCCCTCCCGGGGACGTCGCTCCTGGTGGACGATGGAGCACGGAACGCGGTCGCCGCCCGAGCGGCGGAGGGAAGGGGCAGCACGTGGAGTCCTTACCGGTGCGCTGCCCGGCCTGCCGCCGTGAGCACGCGTACGTCACGCCGGTCTACCCCTGCCCGTGCGGCGCCCCGACCGCCCCGCCGCTGATGCGCGGCGCACCCGCGGTGCCCATCACCCACCGCACCTGGAACGACGACTGGGTGAGTGTCCGCTGCCATTCCTGCGGGCGCCGCGACCAGTGGCCGCATCCCGAACTCTGCTGCCCCTGCGGGGCGGTGCTGCGGATCGCCGTACGCCCCGTGGCGACGCGCGGCATCACGCCACCCGCCGCAGGCCCGGCCGCCGCGCCCCCCATACCGGTGCCCCGCACCGCCGCGCACCCGCGCCCGTCGTTCAGGCCGCTGGTGATACGCACGGCGCGCGACGCGGTGAGCACCGCGGCCCTCTATCTGCGCTGGCTGGGCTACCGGGACGTCGTCCAGCCCGAAGTGCGGCCCAGCTCCCGGATCGACCTCCGGGCCGCCGGCCTCGTCGCCCAGGTCGACGCGACCACGCGGCCCACGGCCCTGCGCGACGTCGAGTGCCTCTGGCTGAACGCCCTGAACGCCTCGGTGGCCGGCGTGCTCTTCTCCCTGGCCGGCTACACGGACGAGGCACGCTCCCGGGCGGACGGGCTCGTCATCCCTCTGTTCGTCCTCGACCTCACCGGGACCCCTCAGCCGGTGAACGGCCCCGCCGACGAATTGATCAGCGGCGGACCCTGACGCCGCATGATTTCGGTCACCTGTGCCCTGCCAGCCGCATATGTTCGGGGTGTTGTCAGTTTGAGGACGTAGAGTGAAGGCATGGTCTTAACTCCTCGGCATCCCACTCACTCCTCCCCCGTTTTCCTGACCCAGCCCGCCCACCCGTCCGCCGTGGAGGCCAACGAGGCGATCCGTGCGCTCGTCGACGCGCGAGCCGGCCAGGACTGGACTCCGGTGGAGGCCGCGGAGTACGAGGTACTGCTCATCGAGTGGGCGGCGGCCACCCAGGGACTCGGCTCCGGCGTCTCCGAAGCCGCCTGACCCTCCGCCGCCCCACCGCGGCTAAGCGCCGTAGGTCTCCCGGAGTTCGACCTTCCGGACCTTGCCGCTGACCGTCATCGGAAAGGCGTCCAGGATCCGCAGGCCCCGCGGGATCTTGTAGTGCGCGAGCTGCTCGCGGCAGTACGCCGTCACCTCCTCCAGCGTCGGCGGATCGGCCGGGTCGCGGGGGATGACGCAGGCCAGGATCTCCTCGCCGTAGGTCGCGTCCGGCACCCCGACCACCTGGACGTCCGCGATCTTCGGGTGGGCGTACAGGAATTCCTCGATCTCGCGCGGATACACGTTCTCGCCGCCGCGGATGATGACGTCCTTGATCCGGCCGACGATCTGGACGTATCCGTCCTCCCGCATCACCGCGAGGTCGCCGGTGTGCATCCAGCGTCCCCCGTCGACGACTTCGGCGGTCCGCTCGGGCTGGTCCCAGTACCCGAGCATCACGCTGTAGCCACGCGTGCACAGTTCACCGGATTCGCCACGCGGCAGGGTCACGCCCGTCACCGGGTCGACCACCTTCACCTCGATGTGCGGCATCACGCGCCCGACCGTGCCCGTGCGGCGCTCCAGGTCGTCGTCCCGGCGGGTCTGCGTGGAGACCGGCGAGGTCTCCGTCATCCCGTAGCAGATGGACACCTCCTCCATGTGCATCTCGGCCACGACCCGCTTCATCACCTCGACCGGGCACGGCGATCCGGCCATGATCCCGGTGCGCAGCGAGGAGAGGTCGTACGAGGCGAAATCGGGCAGGCCCAGCTCCGCGATGAACATGGTGGGCACGCCGTAGAGCGAGGTGCAGCGCTCCTGCTCGACGGCGGCCAGCACGGCGGCGGGCTCGAAGGCGGGAGCGGGGATCACGGCGCAGGCACCGTGGGAGGTGATGGCGAGGTTCCCCATGACCATGCCGAAGCAGTGGTAGAACGGCACGGGCAGACAGACCCGGTCCTGTTCCGTGTAGGCGACCATCTCCCCCACGAAATAGCCGTTGTTGAGGATGTTGTGGTGGGAGAGCACGGCCCCCTTGGGAAATCCGGTGGTACCGGACGTGTACTGGATGTTGATGGGGTCGTCGCAGGACAGCCCCGCCTCGCGCTCCGCCAGCTGTTCCTTCGTCACCGATCCCGCGGCGGCGGTCAGCTCGTCCCAGGACGGGTCGCCGATGTAGTGGACCGACCGCAGTGCGGGGCACTCGGCGCGCACCTGGTCCACCAGCGCCCGGTAGTCGCTGGTGCGGTGGGAGAGGGAGGCGACCAGGACGGAGATGCCGGCCTGCCCCAGCACGTATGCGAGCTCGTGCGCCCGGTAGGCGGGATTGATCGTGACCATGATGGCCCCGATGCGTGCCGTCGCGTACTGGACGAGGACCCACTCCGGGCAGTTGACCGCCCAGATCCCGACGCGGTCGCCCTTGGCCACCCCGGACGCCATCAGCCCCCGGGCCAGTTCCTCGACATCGGCGCCGAGCCGGTCATAGGTCCAGCGGCGTCCCGAGGCGATGTCGACGAGGGCCTCCCGTTCACCGTGCGCCTCGATCGCCCGGTCCAGGTTGCGGCCGATGGTGTCGCCCAGCAGGGCGGTGCCACTCGTGCCGTGCGCGTAGGAGAGGTCGGTCACCGGAAGTCCCCCTCGTCGAACTCGGTGCCGGCGCCCTGTGCCGTCCGCTCGCGCAGCTCGATCCTGCGGATCTTCCCGGAGACGGTCTTGGGCAGGTCGGCGAATTCCAGCCTGCGGATGCGCTTGTAGGGGGCGAGGACCGACCGCGAGTGCTCGAACAGCACCTTGGCGGTGTCGGGGCCGGGATCCCAGCCCGCGGCGAGCACGACATACGCCTTCGGGACGGAGAGGCGGACGGGGTCGGGGGCCGGCACGACGGCCGCCTCGGCGACCGCCTCGTGCTCCAGCAGGGCGCTCTCCAGCTCGAACGGCGAGATCTTGTAGTCGGATGCCTTGAAGACGTCGTCCGCCCGGCCCACATAGGTGATGTAGCCGTCCTCGTCGCGCGAGCCGATGTCGCCGGTGCGGTAGTAGCCGCCCGCCATCGCCTCGGCGGTGCGCTCCGGGTCGCCGTGGTAACCCGTCATCAGGCCGACGGGCGCGGCGGACAGGTCGAGGGCGATCTCGCCCTCCAGGGCTCCGGGCTCGCCGGAGACCGGGTCCAGCAGCACCACGTCGAAGCCGGGGCTGGGCCGCCCCATGGAGCCGGCCTTGAGGAGCTGTCCCGGGCTGTTGGCCACCTGGACGGAGGTCTCGGTCTGGCCGAAGCCGTCCCGGATGGTGACCCCCCAGGCCCGCCGGACGCTCTCGATGACCTCGGGGTTGAGCGGCTCACCGGCCGCGACGACCTCCCGCGGCGGGGTCCGCAGCTGGGTGAGGTCGGCCTGGATGAGCATCCGCCAGACCGTGGGCGGGGCGCAGAAGCTGGTGACGCCCGAGCGGTCCATCTCCGCCATCAGCCGGGGCGCGTCGAAGCGGGTGTAGTTGTGGATGAAGACGGTGGCCTCGGCGGTCCACGGTGCGAAGAGGTTCGACCAGGCGTGCTTCGCCCAGCCGGGTGAGGAGATGTTCAGGTGGACGTCCCCGGGCTTGAGGCCGATCCAGTACATCGTCGACAAGTGGCCGATTGGGTAGGAGACATGGGTGTGCTCGACCAGCTTCGGGCTCGCGGTGGTACCGGAGGTGAAGTACAGCATCAGCGGTTCGTCCGCGTCGGTCTCCCCGTCCGGCGTGAACGACTCCGGCGCCCGGTCGGCGTCGCCGTAGGAGAGCCAGCCCTCGACGTCACCGCCGACCGCGATGCGGGTGTAGTCACCGGGCACCTCGTCGAACTTCCCGGTGTCGGCCGACCGCACGAGGACATGGCGGACCCTGCCGCGTTCCACCCTGTCGCGAAGGTCGACCGGCCCCAGCAGCGGGGTGGCGGGGATGACGACGGCGCGCAGCTTCATCGCGGCGAGGGCGGTCTCCCACAGCTCGGTCTGGTTGCCGAGCATCACGAGGACGCGGTCCCCCGCCGCCACGCCCTGGGCCCGGAGCCAGTTCGCGGCGCTGTTGGAGCGGGCCGCCATCCGGGCGAAGGAGATCTCCGTACGGCCGCCGTCCTCCTCCACGATGTGCAGTGCGGTGCGGTCGTTGCCCTCGGCGATGACGTCGAACCAGTCGAGCGCCCAGTTGAACCGGTCGGGCCGGGGCCAGCTGAAGCCCCCGTACGCCGCGTCGTAGTCCTCCCGGTGCTCGATCAGGAAGTCCCGGGCCGCCCGGAACGTCTCCGTCGCAGTGGTTGCCGGCATGTGCCCTCCTCGTTGCGAACCCGTCCTTTAACATCATGTGAACAGTGACCCAGATCTCACCACCCCCGAACGGGGGTACAGCCGGACAGGGCGGGGTGTCATCGGCATGCCGGAAGCGGGCGAGGAGACCGAGCTGCGTGCGGCCCTGCTGCGGCTGCGCCGGACGAGCGGGCTGCCGGTGGTCTTCGGCGGGCTGCTGTCCGACGCGCGCCACGCCAGGATCGCCGAGCTGAGCGGGGCGCAGACCCCCGCGCTGCGCGGTCTCGTGATCTCGGCGGGCAGCGGTCTCGGCGGCAAGGCGATCGCGCTGTCACGGCCGTGCGCGGTCACGGACTACCCGTCGGCCCGCCACATCAGCCACGAGTACGACACGGCAGTCGCCGCCGAGGGGCTGCGTTCGGTCGTCGCGGTGCCCGTCGTCGTAGGCCGCACGGTGCGCGGTGTGCTGTACGGGGCGCTGCGCGAGCCGCACACGCTCGGCGACCGTGCGTTCGACGCGGCTGCCTCGGCGGCCCGGCAGGTGGAGCAGGCGCTCGCCGTGCGGGACGAGGTGCAGCAGCTCCTCGCCTCCACCCGTGCCCGGGTCACCGACCCGGTCACGGGAACGGCCCCCGGCACCTGGGAGGACGTCCGCGAGGCGCATCGCGAGCTGCGGGCCCTGGCCCCGAGGATCGCCGACCCCGCGCTGCGCGACGAGCTCCTCTCGGCCTGCGGGCGGCTCGCGTCGGCGGCGGGCGCGGACCGGCCGCGGGCGGTCGGGCCCGTCCGGCTGGCGCCGCGTGAGCTGGACGTGATCGCCTGCGTCGCCTCGGGTGCGACGAACGCCGCGACGGCAGGCCGGCTGGGCCTGCGGCCGGAGACCGTGAAGAGCTATCTGCGGTCCGCGATGCGGAAGCTCGGGGCGCGCACGCGGCTGGAGGCCGTGGTGGCGGCACGCCGCGCCGGGCTGCTTCCGTAGGCCGATCCCGAGGCGGGGAGGGCCGCGAGGTGAAGGCGGCCGGGGCGGCTCAGTCGCCGAGGTCGACGAACCGGCCGAACCGGACGTCGTGCACGGGCGCGGAGGACATCACCGTCAGCAGGCCCACGGCCTCCTGGGTGATCTCCTCACGGGCGGCACGGCCGAGCGTGCCCAGGGCCTGCACGGTGACGACCGCGGTGTCCCTCGCCTCGTCGAGACGCCAGAGCGCGGACAGGAACCCGTCGGCGAGGACGGTTCCGTAGGCCTGGTTGCCCACGCCGTTGCTCCCCTTGTACGCGGGCGGGATCACCCGGGTCCGGTCGGCGTGGCCGAGCAGTACGTTGTCGAACTCCGGCAGGAAGCGCGGTGGGGCCGGGGTGTCCGGGTCGGGGCGCGGGGCCTCGGGCAGGTCGAAGAGCTCGGCGCCGCTCTCGTCGCGGAAGGTGAGCAGCTGTGGCCGCAGCCGCTCGAAGACCTCGCGCATCCGGGTGAGTCCGGCCCACATCTGCATGTCCTTGACCGAGGCGGGTCCGAAGGCGCCGAGGTAGCGCAGCACGGTCGCGTCCGGTGTGGCGGCGGGGCGTGCCGGGCTGCCCAGCCAGTGCTCGGCCGTGGTCAGGGCGACCTGTCCGCTGCGCCCCCAGAGTCCGCGCGGGGTGACCTGTACCAGCGGCAGCAGGCAGCGCGCCGCGACGGCGAGCGCCCTGGGATCGGCCTCCGGCCAGTGGCGCAGGAGTTCCTCGCGCAGCTCCTTCATGGTGCGGGGCCGCTCCTCGACGAGCTCCTTGCTCAGCGCGGCGAGCCGGTCGAGGTCCACACCGGTGAGTCCGTGCCGGAACATGTTCAGCTCACGCTGCCGGGCCGGCTGGACCAGAGGGCGCAGGGTGAGGGCGTCCTCGGCGGTGTGGGTGTGGATCGTGGAGCGCAGGGTGACGATCCTGACCACCTCGCGGGACTCCATGAGCGCCGAGAGCTCGGCGGGATCGAAGCCTTCCAGGCGGGAGTAGAGCTGGAAGTACGGCGGCCTGGTGTTCTGTGCCTGGAGTCCGACCAGGCGGCTGACGGCCTCCTTCGCCGGCACGGCGGTGCGGCGCAGCAGCAACTGCCGCTCCAGAGTCGCCCTGTTGAGCGCGCGGGTGGAGAGCACGGGAGCGTTCTTGGCGGCCATGTCCCGCAGATTACGCGGGCCTGCCGGCGCCGGTCGGCGAAATACGGCACTCGCGGTTCGGGGGCCGCGACACTCGCACGGTCCGCGGCGCCGCGGCAGCGGCGGTGCGGGCCCTCATGATGGGGCGGGTGATCAGTGTCCTGTTCGCCGTCCTGACCGCGCTCAGCAACGGCTCCGCCTCCGTACTGCAGCGGCGTGCCGCACTCACCGTGCCCGACAGCGAGGCGATGCGCCTGTCGTTGATCGGGCGTCTGGTGCGTCAGAAGGTGTGGCTGGCCGGGATCGGGCTCGTGATCGTCGCCGCCGTCTGCCAGGCGGTGGCGCTGGCCACCGGTCCGATCGCGGTGGTCCAGCCGATCTTCGTCATCGAGCTTCCCGCGACGCTGCTCATCGCCGGGTTCGTCATGCGGGCCCGGGTTCCGCGCCCGGTCTGGTACGGGGTGGCCGCCGTGACGCTCGGGCTGGCCCTCGCCATGGCGGCGGCGGACCCGGCGGGGGGCAGCGACGAGGTCCGGGGCGCGGCCTGGATCCCCGCTCTGATGGCGACCGGGATCTTCGAGGCCGCGCTGATCGCCGTCGCGCTCGGCACCCGGGGCGACCCCCGAGCCGCGCTGCTGGGACTGGCGGCGGCCTGCGGTTACGCGCTGACGGCCGCGCTGATGAAGGACGCCATGGCGCGGCTGGACAGCGACGGTGTGGTGGGCCTGCTGACGGCGTGGCAGCTGTACGCGACCGCCGCGGCCGGCGTCGGCGCGCTGTTCCTCCTGCAGAACGCGCTCCAGGCCGGAAGCCTCGTCGCCGTACAGCCGATGCTGACGCTCGGGGACGCGTTGATCAGCGTGCTGTACGGGGTGACGCTGTTCGGCGAGGAGCTGCGGACCGGGTGGTGGCTGCTGCCCCAGCTGGCCGGGCTGGCGCTGATCGCCGTCGGCTGTGTCGTGCTCTCGCGTTCGCCGCTGGCCGCCGCCGGACCGCCGCCCCGGGCGGAATGAACCGGCTCAGGGGCGTCCCCGGGCCGGGACCTCCTCGCCCGGCGGCACCGGTCCGGGCGGGGTGCCGTCGCCGAACGGCCGGCCGCCGAGCTGCTCACGGTGGTGCGGGGTCAGCCAGCCCGACAGGTCGGGGCCGAGCGGCACGATCCCGGTCGGGTTGATGCCGGTGTGCACCTGGTGGTAGTGGCGCTTGATGTGGTCGAAGTCGACGGTGTCGCCGAAGCCGGGCGTCTGGTAGAGGTCACGGACGTACGCCCACAGGACCGGGTCCTCGGCCAGCTTCGAGCGGTTGCACTTGAAGTGCCCGTGGTAGACGGCGTCGAAGCGCACGAGCGTGGTGAAGAGCCGGATGTCCGCCTCGGTGATCGTGTCGCCGACGAGGTAGCGCTGCCCGGCAAGGCGCTCGGAGACCAGGTCCAGGCGCCGGAAGACGTCGATGTACGCCGCTTCGTACTCCCCTTGCCCCGCGGCGAATCCGGCCCGGTAGACACCGTTGTTGACGTCCCGGTAGATGCCGTCCATCACCTCGTCGATCTCGGCGCGCAGCGGCTCGGGGTAGAGGTCGGGGGCCCCGGGGCGGTGCAGCTCGGTCCACTCGGTGGCCAGGTCGAGCGTGATCTGCTGGTAGTCGTTGGTGACCAGGGTCCGGGTCGGTACGTCGACGACGGCGGGCACGCTGACCCCGCCGGGGTAACCGCGCTCCCTCGCGTCGTACGCCTCGCTCAGGAAGCGGATCCCGAGCACCGGGTCCTTGCCGTCCTCGTCGAGGGTGAACCGCCAGCTGCGGTCGTCCTGGATCGGGTCGGCGACGGCCAGCGAGAGGGCGCCCTCCAACCCGAGCAGCCGCCGCGAGACCAGGGCACGGCTCGCCCACGGGCAGGCGCGGCTGACGACCAGGCGGTAGCGCCCGGGTTCGACGGGCCATCCGTCACGGCCGTCGGCGGTGATGCGGTCGGCGAAGTGGCTGCGCGAGCGCTTGAAGGGCTTGTGACCGTACGAGGTGTTCGCGTTCGGCCCCTGGTCCTCGGTGTCGTTCATCGTGTTCTCCCCGGCGTGTCGGTGGCTCGGTAGGCTTCGGACGTCTCGGAACGTCTCCTTCCCCGTCGGCCCGCCCCGACATCGGCCAGGGCCACGATCAGGGCCGCGACGACGAACGCCACGGAGACGACGAGTCCGTGGTCGTAGGCGCCGGCCCAGTCGTCGGGTCCCAGTCTGGCGAAGAAGACCGAGCCCACGGCGGCGATCCCGATGGCCGAGCCGACGCGCTGGCTGGTCTGGAGCGTGCCGCCGGCGCTGCCCGCGTTGTTCACCGGCACCTCGGACAGGGTGAGGGTCTGGTTGGGTGCGATGACGAGTCCGCTGCCCAGTCCGGACAGCAGCAGCGGGGCTGCCATCGCGAGCCCGGCGCCCCGCCCCGGTACGAGGTGGGCGGCCAGCGCGGTGAGGCCGAGCCCCACGGCCACCATGGTCAGCCCCACGACGATCAGAGGCCGCCCGAAGCGGCCGACCAGCCGGCCTCCGATGCTCGCCGAGGCCCCCGCGCCCAGGGCGAACGGGGTGATCGCGAGGCCTGCCTCCAGCGCGCTGTAGTGGAGTCCGGACTGCAGGTAGAGGGTGCTGATGAAGAAGATCGAGGTGAATCCCGCGAAGTACAGCAGGATCATCAGGCAGCCGAGCCAGAAGGCCCGGAGCCGGAAGAGGGCCAGGTTGAGCACCGGCTGGACGCCACGCCGGGCACAGCGGGAGTCCCAGGCGACGAACGCGGCCAGCAGCACAGCCGCGACCGGTACGAGCAGCCACTTGCCGTTTCCGGGCCACTGCTGGGCCTGGACGAAGGGAAGCAGGAGGGCGAGCACCCCCGCTCCGAGCAGCAGTACGCCGACCGGGTCCAGATCGCGCGGGCGCACCCGGCCCGCCGACGGGGTGTCGGGGAGCAGCCGCCGCGCCAGCACGAGACAGACCGCCCCGATGGGGAGGTTGACGTAGAACACCCAGCGCCAGCCCTCCTCGGCCCCGGCGCCCTGGATCAGCAGACCGCCCAGCAGCGGGCCTACGGCGGTGGAGATGCCGACCACCGTGCCGAACATGCCGAAGGCGCGGCCCCGCTCCCGGCCGGAGAACATCTGCTGGATCAGTGCGGAGATCTGGGGCGAGAGCAGCCCGCCCGCCGCGCCCTGCAGCAGCCGGGCGATGACCAGCCACAGGCTGGACTGGGCGGCCCCGCAGGCGGCGGAGGCCAGGGTGAAGAGGGTCAGGCCCGCCATGAAGACGGTGCGCCGGCCCCGGGCGTCGCCGAGCCGGCCACCAGGGATGAGGACCAGGCCGAAGGCCAGCGCGTAGCCGGACAGCACCCACTGGAGGTCGGACTCCGGGGTGTCGAGGCCCTCCTTGATGGACGGCAGCGCCACATTGACGATGGAGACGTCCAGCAGTGTCATGAAGCCGGCCACCAGGCAGACGGCGAGGGCGCGCCAGCGACGGGGGTCGGCGGGGCCGGTACCGGGTTTGCCGGTGTCCCGGTGGTCCGTACTCTCTGCCATGCTCCGCACCCTAGTTCGCGCCCGCCCGGACCCCGCCCCGGGCGCGCCGTGCGGCGGGACGGCGTCCGGCAGGCGTGTCCGGCGCCGTCGTGGGTACCGACTGGACATGACAGTCGGTAAAACGAGCGTTCTGGTCCTGGACTGCGCCGAGCCGCTGGAGCTGGCGGACTTCTACGCGAACTTCCTCGGGGCGGAGACGAGGATCGGGAGCGATCCCGACTTCGTCGAGATCGTCGGTGCCGCCGGTGTGCACCTGGCCGTCCGCCGCGACCACGGCTACGCGCCGCCGAGCTGGCCGCGCCCGGAGGACTCCCAGCAGGCGCATCTGCGCATCCTGGTGGACCCCGGCGACATGGACGAGGCCGAGCGCGAGGCGATAGGCCTCGGCGCCCGGCCCGTCGACACGGGGGACAGCAACAGCGGCCCGCGCGACGTCCGCGTCTACACCGATCCGGCCGGCCATTCCTTCTCCCTGGCCGTCTACCCGGCGCGGCAGGCCGACGCCGCTCAGGCGGAGGCGGACCGGCGGCGGAGCGCGGATTCGGTGAGCGAAGGCGGGGTGTAACCCACGTCGCGGGCGGACAGGTTGGTGCCGGGCGGGACGATCTCGTCGATCCGGTCCAGGACGTCCTGGCTGAGCTTCACCTTGTCCGCACCAAGCTGCGTGTCCAGCTGTTCGAATGTGCGCGGCCCGATGATCGCCGAGGTCACGGCCGGGTGTTCGAGCACGAAGGCCAGTGCCAGCTGTACGAGGGTGAGTCCCGCCTCTTCGGCGAGCCGGGCCAGAGCCTCCGCGGCGGCCAGCTTGGCGGCGTTCTCCGGTGCGGAGATGTCGAAGCGGGCGGCCTGGCGTGCGGTGCGGCTGGACGTGGGCTGTTCGGCTCCGGTGCGGTAGCGGCCGGACAGCCAGCCGCCGGCCAGCGGGCTCCATGACAGCACCCCTAGGCCGTACCGCTGGACGACCGGCAGGACCTCGCGCTCGATGCCGCGGGCCAGCAGGGAGTACGGGGGCTGCTCGGTGACGACGCGTTCGCGGCCCCTCCGCTCGGCGAGCCACTGGCCCTCGACGATCGCGGACGCCTCGAAGGTCGACGTGCCGATGTAGCGGATCTTGCCCTGGTGGACGAGGTCGGAGAGCGCCCCCAGGGTCTCGTCGAAGTCGGTGTCCGGCTCGGGACGGTGCACCTGGTAGAGGTCGATCCAGTCGGTGCCGAGCCTGCGGAGGCTGTTCTCGACCTCACGGATGATCCAGCGGCGGCTGTTGCCCCGCTCATTGGGGTCGTCGCCCAGGCTGCCGTGGAACTTGGTGGCCAGCACCACGTTGTCGCGCCGGCCTCCGGCGAGGGCCTTGCCGACGATGGTCTCCGACTCGCCCGCGGAGTAGACGTCGGCCGTGTCGACGAAGTTGATGCCCGAGTCCAGCGCGTGGTGGATGATCCTGACGCTGTCGTCGTGGTCGGGGTTGCCGCGGGGGCCGAACATCATGGTGCCGAGGGCCAGCGGGCTGACCTTCACGCCGGTGCGCCCGAGGCTGCGGTACTCCGTCATCGTGCGTTCTCCTTGACGAGTGCGTCGGTGGTGGGGTGGTCGGTGAGGTTGTCGGTGCTCAGCCGGTGGGCGACGACCACGGTCGTGCGGCGCCGGGACAGCAGGTCCGTGGCGGCGGAGACCCGGCGTTCGGTCGCCAGGTCGAGCGAGGAGGCCGCCCCGTCGAGCACCGCCGATGACGAGCACGGTGGCCGAGGGCAGGGTGCCGGGGAACGGTCACCGGGCCGCCGCTGTGGCGAGGCCGATGCCGGTGTGGCCCTCGCTCGTGTCGACCGTGTCGAACAGCCGGTTCGCCGGCCTCGGCAGCCCGTAGTGCTCGCGCAGGGTGGAGCCGGTGTACTCGGTGCGGAAGAGGCCCCGCTCCTGGAGGATCGGGACGACCCGGTCCACGAAGACCTCCAGCCCGGACGGGAGCACGGCGGGCATGATGTTGAAGCCGTCGGCCGCGCCGCTGTCGTACCAGTGCTCGATGGTGTCGGCGACCTGCTCCGCCGTGCCGGCGAAGGTGCGGTGCCCGCGCCCGCCGCCCAGCCGCCCGATGAGCTCGCGTACCGTCAGCTTCTCGCGCCTGGCGAGCTCCACGACGAGTGTGTAGCGGCTCTTGGCGCCCTCGATCTCGTCCTCGTCGGGAAGGTCGTCCGGGAGCTCCCGGTCGAGGTGCAGGTCGGCGGGGTCGAGCTTCAGCGTCTTCGCCAGCTGCCGCTTGGCGTACTCCGGCACGATGAGCCGGTCGAGTTCGGCGTCCAGTTCCAGCGCCTCCGCCTCGGTGTCGCCGATGACCGGAACGATGCCCGGCAGGATCTTGATGCCGTCGGGATTGCGGCCGAGCGCCTCGGCGCGCTGCTTGACGTCCTTGTAGAAGGCGATGCCCTCCTCCAGGGTCTGCTGCGCGGTGAACACCGCCTCGGCATAGCGGGCCGCGAAGTCCTTGCCGTTCTCGCTGGAACCCGCCTGCACGAGCAACGGGTATCCCTGCGGCGGCCGTTGGACGTTGAGCGGTCCGTCGACCCGGAAGAACTCGCCGGTGTGGCCGATGCTGCGGACCCGGTCGGCCAGGGCGTGGATCCCGGCCTCCTTGTCGGCCACGACCGCGTCGTCCGCCCAGCTGTCCCAGAGCTTCGTCGACACCTCCACGAACTCGGCGGCACGTCGGTAGCGGTCGCGGTGCAGCGGCGTGTCGTCGAGGCCGAAGTTGCGGGCCGCGTCGGCACCCGCGGTGGTGACGATGTTCCAGCCGGCCCGGCCACCGGAGATGTGGTCCAGGGAGGCGAACCGGCGGGCCAGGTTGTACGGCTCGTTGTAGCTGGTGGAAGCGGTGGCGATCAGCCCGATGCGCTCGGTGACCCCGGCGAGGGCCGTGAGCAGCACGGTGGGTTCCAGCTTGGCCGCGGGCCGTCGGCCGGGGTCGCCCATGAGGACGGGGCCGTCCGCGAAGAACAGGGAGTCCAGGAGGCCGCGTTCGGCGATGCGGGCCAGGTTCTTGTAGTGCTCCAGGTCGGAGTTGGCCTCGGCGTGGCTCTCGGGGAGCCGCCAGGACGCCTCGTGGTGACCGGTGGACATCAGGAAGGCGTTCAGGTGGAGTTGCTTGCGCGGCATGGGTGTCTTCTCCTCGGCGGATCTCGGAAGATCAGTGCGTGAGCTGGGGCTGCGCCACACCCAGGGCGGCGAGCAGGGTGTCGCGGTATTCCTGGAAGCGCGGTTCACGGCGGGAGCGTGGGGAGGGCAGGTCGATCCTGAGGTCGACGGAGATACGCCCGTCCTCCAGGACGAGGACCCGGTCCGCGAGCTCCACCGCCTCGTCGACGTCATGGGTGACCAGCAGCACCGCGGGGCGGTGGCGTTCGTACAGCTCGCGCAGCAGGTCGTGCATCTTGATCCTGGTCAGTGCGTCCAGGGCACCGAACGGCTCGTCGGCGAGCAGGAGTTCGGGGTCGCGCACGAGGGCGCGGGCCAGCGCGGCGCGCTGCTGTTCGCCGCCGGACAGCTCATGGGGCCAGGAGCGGTCGCGGCCCTCCAGGCCCACCTCGGCGAGCGCCGTCAGGCCTCGCTCGCGAGCCCCGGGGCCGCGCAGTCCGAGGACGACGTTGTCGAGCACCCGCAGCCAGGGCAGAAGCCGGGAGTCCTGGAAGGAGAGCGAGACCCTGTCCGGCACGACGAGTTCACCGGACCCCTCGACGGTGTGGTCGAGCCGGGCGACGGCCCTCAGCAGGGTGGACTTGCCCGAGCCGCTGCGCCCGAGGAGCGCGGTGAACTCCCCCTGGCCCACTGTCAGATCGAGCTCCTTGAGGACGTCCCGGTCACCGAACCGCCGTACCAGACGCGCGGTGCGGATCGCCGGCCGGTCCTCCGTCAGCCCGCCAGTGTGCGTCGCCATGACAGGACCTTCCTCTCGACTGCGCGAACCGCCGCGTCCGAGGCGAAGCCGAAGATGCCGTAGGCCACCAGCCCCACGATGATCACGTCGGACTGGGCGTACTGCTGGGCCTGGAACATCATGTAGCCGATTCCGCTGGTGGCGTTGATCTGCTCGACCACGATGAGGCCGAGCCAGGACGAGGTGACGCCGAGCCGCAGGCCGACGAAGAAGCCGGGCAGCGAGCCGGGCACCACGACCTTGCGGATGAACTGCCCGCGGCTCAGGTCGAGTCCTTCGGCGAGCTCGACGTACTTGCTGTCGATGCCGGTCAGCGAGGCGTACGTGTTGATGTACATGTTCACCGCGACGCCGAGCGCGATCACGGTGACCTTCATCTGCTCGCCGATGCCGAGCCAGAGGATCAGCAGGGGCAGCATCGCCAGGGAGGGGATGGCCCGCTTGATCTGGAGCGGACCGTCCAGCAGGTACTCACCGCTGCGGCTGAGGCCGGCCGCCACGGCGAGGATCACACCGGCGGACACGCCGAAGAAGAGACCGAGTCCGGCGCGCTGCAGGGAGATCAGGACGTTGTCCTGGAGGCGGCCGGTTTCGAGCAGGTCTGCCGCCGTGGCGAGCACCGTGCCGGGCGACGACAGGATCCGTGGGTCGAGGTATCCGGAGGCGGAGGCGGTCCACCACACGAGTACGAGCAGCACCGGGCCGATCAGCCGCCCGAAGGGCAGCGCCCGGCCGGGGCCGAGGCGTCGGCGGGTGCCCTTGGAGACACGGGCCGGCCCCGCGGGGGCCCGGGGCCCGGTCGGCTCCGGCCTCTCCGCGTCCGTCCCGGTGGTCCGCGCTTTCGCCAGCAGGTCCGTCATGACCCCTCCCGGTACTCGGCTGCCACGGCCTTCGCCGCAAGGGCTTCGAATCGGCGGTCGAACAGCTCGGATGCCTTCTGCTTCGGTACGAAGCCTCCTTCGGCCAGCAGGTCGGCGGTCTCCTGCTCCCACTCGACGGCCTCGTCCCAGCTGGCGGGGAACTGCGGCTTGCGCTGCGAGTCGACGATGCGCCTGCCGTCCTCCTTCGACACGCCCTGGTCCTTCACGTAGTACGTGTCGATCCACTCGTCCTGGTTCTCCCAGGCCCAGACCTGACCGCGTGCCCACAGCGGGATGAAGCTGCGTACCGCCTTTGCCTTCTCCGGGTCGTCGAGCACCTCGTTCGGCGCCCAGAGCACGGTCAGCAGGTCGACGACCTCCGTCTTCACCCCGCGGGCGCCGTCCTTGCCGTACTGGTCGAGATACTTCGTCAGGGTCGGCTCCCCCAGCGGTGCCACATCGACCTGTGCGGACTGCAGGGCGGTGAGGAACTGTGTGCTGGGCAGGGCGACCAGTTCGACGTCGGAGTTCTTCAGCCCCGCTTCCTTGAGCGCGCGCAGGACGACGACGCCCTGCGCCTGGCCCTGGGAGAACCCGATCTTCTTGCCCCGGAAGTCCTCGGCCTTGGCGATGGACGAGCCGGGGGCCGTCGCGAAGGTGTACAGCGGGTGCCGGCGGACCTGGACCGCGACGATCTTCGCCTGGACGCCGATGGCGTGCGCCTGGATCGGCGGAATTCCGGCATTGGTGGCCAGGTCGATGGATTTCGCACGGAAACCCTGAATGATATCGGGCCCCGCGGAGAGGTTCGGCCATTCGGTGACGGTGAAGGGGAGTTCCTTCTCCAGCCCTGCGTCCTTCAGCTGGAGCTGCGTCGTACGAGCGGCGATCTTCAGCTTGGTCCCGGATTCTGGAACTCCGGACGGAAGGGCGCCTGCGGGCTCCGCGCCGGCGACGGATTTCACCTGCGGCGAGCATGCGGCAAGACTCAGTACGGTGCCTCCCGCAAGAGCGAGAAATGACCTCCGGGCCAGGGCCCGCCGGTTGTCGTGGCGTGTCATCGTGAATTCCTGATCACTGGTCGGACGCGGGGCGGATGGAGTGGTAGGAGCCGTCGTGGAAGAGCAGCGGACTGCGTCCCTCGTCCAGCCAGGACTCCTCGACCCTGGCGACGACGATGCGGTGGTCGCCGGCTGGGACGATGCTCTGCACGGTGAGCCGCAGCCAGCCGGCCGCCCCGTCGAGCACGGGGTCCCCGCCGGGCAGCCGGTGCCAGCGGGTCGGCGGGGCGAACCGGTCGATGCCGCTGGTGGCGAAGGTGGTGGCCACCTGCCTCTGTTCGACGCCAAGGAAGTTCACGACGGCCGTGGAGGCCTGTTCGATGTGCGGCCAGGACGAGGTGGACGTCCCGATGCCGAAAGAGACCAGCGGCGGGGCGAGGGACAGTGAGCTCAGCGAGGTGGCGGTGAATCCCACCGGCCCGTGACCGGCGTCGGCGGTGACGACCACGACGCCCGCGGGGTAGCGGCGGAAGGCCTGCTTGAAGCGTTCCGGTGCGATACCGGGCGCGGCGGAGGCGCCGTCGGGTTCGGAAGGTCGGAGGGCGGCGTACGAGGACACGGTGACGGTCAATGTCTCTCCCCGGGTCAAGGGCGGAAAATGGGCGTGCGAAGTCGCGCGAGGACCTACGGAAGCGCGCGAGGGCGCACGGGGGCACGGGCGGAAGGAGAATCACGCACGAGTGCGGTCCGCCCTGCAATTCAGCAGAGTGCTATCGGACACCCGGACAGGGGCGACAACAGGAGCGCCGGGCGATTTCGCTCGTCGGCGCGGCCGCGCGGCAGGAGCGTGCCGGTGTGGGCACGTTCTCCGAATTCCGCTGTCGGCTGGTCATGAATCCATCTTCCCGTTCTGGCTGCGGCCGGTCAACAATGCAACTTCTTGAATTAATGCGGGTATCGGAAAAGGTCAGGACACCGCGGGAAGCGCGGGCCACGGCCCCAGCGGATCGGTGTACAGGGCGCCCAGCGCCACCGCGCCGCCCGCCGTCGCCAGCACCGATCCGGTGAAGCTGCTGGGCACCACGGCCCGTTCCGGGTCGTCGCAGACCCAGGAGCGCATCCCCACCTCTTCCCTGAGGTCGGCGAGGCACTCCGGCAGCCGGCCCGCTCCGGGCTCGACCACCACGAGGCAGTCCGGGTCGAACATGTCCAGGAGCAGCGCCGCGGCCCTGCCCACCAGGCGGGCGCGGCGGCGGAAGAGAGCCACCGCGCGCGGCTCCCCGGAGACCGCGTGATCCAGCAGTTCCTGGAACGTCTGTACGTGCAGGTCCTGTTCGGCGGCGCGGCGGATCATGGCCCGCTCGGACACCTCGGACTGCAGGCATCCGGTGCGTCCGCACCTACAGGGCTCCGCGTCGCCCGATCCGCCGGAGCCCAGGGGGAGATGAGCCACGCTGCCGGCGCCCGAGCGCGGCCCCCGGTGCAGTTCACCGGAGGTGGCGTAGGCACCGTCGACGACCGCGCCGATGAAGAGAAGCACCGTGCTGCGTCGCGTCGACACCTCGCCGAACATCTGCTCCGCGCGCGCCAGCGCCCTTGAGTGGCTGTCCACATGGACGGGTAGGCCGGTGCGGGCGGCCAGGATCTCGCGTACGGGGACGGCGCGCCAGCCGAGGTGCGGATGCTCCACGACGACTCCGGCGGCGGGATCCACCCGGTGTCCGGTGGCGACGCCCAGCGCCAGCACCTGCCGGCCGTCCGCGTGTGAGGCCGTCAGCGGAGGCAGCCGAGCGGCCAGGTCGTCGAGGACCGCGCGCGGATCCGTGGCGGTGTGCGGCCTGCGGTCCTCGGCAACGACCCCGCCCCGCAGATCCATCAGGGCCACCGTCGAGTGCGCCACCGCGATGTGGGCTCCGGCCACCAGGTAGCGGGAGGTGTCGATCTCCAGGGGCACATGAGGACGGCCGAGCCCGCGCGGGCCGGTCGCCTCGGCACTCTCCCGGACCAGACCGCGGGACAGCAGCTGCCCCACGTGGCCGGTCACCGAGGCGGGCGAGAGCCCGGTGAGCCTGGCCACCGTGGAACGGGCGACCGGGCCGTGGTCGAGGATCGCGCCCAGAACGGATCCCGTGCCGGAGGCACGGCGCGTGTGTCCTGACGAAGGGATCTCGGAGCGGCGCGGAGGCCGGGGGCGGCGGGTGGGCGCAGGCAGACTCGTCACAGGTCTTCCAGGTCCTCGATGGCAGCGGGCGTGGAGGTGAGGCCGCAAGGGGACCTCCTGGCGGGCCCGGCGGCAGCAGTGCCGGTCCGAGGTCTCGCCGGTCCGTGACGGGGCGTCCTGCGCGGAAAGCGGGAAGGAGTCAAGATCCTCCGGCGCGGACTGCGGGTACTCAGCCCCGGTGACACGCCGCGGAGCACACGCGCTTCAGGTCGACATGACCTCGCGTCGTCAGGTGTGCGGATCGCTGCATGTCACGCAACGTATCCGGAGCACGGCAAGCCGGTCAAACACCTGACCGCATGGTGGACTCCGGTGCCGTGGGCGAACTACCGGCCGCCGGACGGCGTTCCGTGAACCCCGCAGGTCGCGGCGGGTCACGGTGCCGCGGGCGCCCACGGCACCCGGGCGTGCGGTCGCGGATCCGCGTGAGGGGGGCCACCCGGCGCCGAACTGATCGGCGGAAGCGGGGGAATGACGCCCGGAATTAACCTCCGGTCTCTTGCCAGGACTGGTCTACGCGCATAGTTTTTGGCCCCTCACTACACATTTGGGGGCAGTTCCCGTGCACATAGCCAGACCCGGCTCCGCCCTGCTGGCCGCCGCAGTGGCCGTAACCCTGTCGGTCACCGCCCTGCCCGCCGCCTTCGCGGCACCGTCGTCGTCTGCCGTCATCTCCGAGGTGTACGGCGGCGGGGGCAACTCCGGTGCGACGCTCACCCGCGACTTCATCGAGCTCGCCAACGCCGGCCAGAGCTCCTTCGGCCTGTCCGGCTTCAGCGTCCAGTACCTGCCGGGCACCCCTTCCGCCGGTTCGCTGTGGCAGGTCTCCGCGCTGTCGGGCGCCGTCGCGCCCGGCGGCCGGTACCTCGTCGCGCAGGCCGCCGGCACCGGCGGCACGGTGGCCCTTCCGGCCGCCGACGCGACCGGCACGGTGGCGATGTCCGCGGCGAGCGGCACCGTCGCGCTCGTCTCGGGCACCACCCCTCTGACTTGCAGGACGGCAGCCGACTGCGCCGCCGACACCCGGATCGTCGACCTCGTCGGTTACGGCTCCGCGGTGGTGCGGGAGGGCAGCGGCCCGGTCACGGGCGCTTCGGCCACGGCGTCGGTGGCACGTGGGACATCGCTGGCGGACACCGACGACAACGCCGCCGACCTGGCCTCCGGCGTCCCGTCACCGGTCAACGCGGCGGGCGAGACGTCCGGCGGTTCCGGGCCGGGCGAGCCCGGCGGCCCGACCGAGCCAGGCACGGTGCGGGTCCACGACATCCAGGGCACCACCCGCCTCTCCCCGCTCGCCGGGCAGTCGGTGACCGGGGTCCCAGGCGTCGTCACGGGTGTGCGGTCCACGGGCTCGCGCGGCTTCTGGATCCAGGACGCCGTGCCGGACGCCGACGCCCGCACGAGCGAAGGCCTGTTCGTCTACACTGGCTCCGCCGCCCCCACCGTCACGATCGGTGACTCGGTGCTGGTCAGCGGCAAGGTGGCCGAGTACTACCCGGCCACCGGAACCCAGTCGCTCACCCAGATCACCGCTCCGCTCACCACGGTGCTGTCCTCCGGCAACGCGCTGCCCGACGCCGTCGTCCTGGACGCCTCCTCGGTACCGGACGGCTACGTGCCGTCGGCCGGCGGCGGGTCGATCGAGGGGCTCGCACTCGACCCGGCGGCGTACGCCCTGGATCTGTACGAGTCGCTCGAAGGCAGCCGCGTCACGATGGCCGACACCCGGGTGACGGGCGCGACGACCGCGTACGACGAGGTCTGGGTGACGGTGAAACCGCAGGAGAACCCGACCGCGCGCGGCGGCACGCTGTACGCCTCCTACGAGGATCAGAACACCGGCCGCCTCAAGGTGATGTCGCTGGACGCTGCGAGGCCCGTCCCGGCGGCGAACGTCGGCGACGTGCTGTCCGGCACCACCACGGGTGTCGTCGACTACGCGTCCTACGGCGGTTACAACGTCCAGGCCACCGAGCTGGGCACGCTGAAGGACAACGGCCTGAAGCGCGAGGTGACCCGGAAGCAGAAGCGCAAGGAGCTGGCCGTCGCCACGTACAACGTGGAGAACCTCGACGCGGGCGACGACCAGGGCAAGTTCGACACCCTCGCCCAGGGCGTGGCGGTCAGTCTCTCGTCCCCCGACATCGTGTCCCTGGAGGAGATCCAGGACGACAACGGAGCGGTGAACGACGGGACCGTGGGCTCCGAGGCGACGCTGAAGCGCTTCACCGACGCCATCGTGGCAGCGGGCGGGCCCCGGTACGCGTGGCGTTACGTGGCGCCCGCGGACGGCCAGGACGGCGGCGAGCCCGGCGGAAACATCCGTAACGTCTTCCTCTACAACCCCGAGCGGGTCGACTTCGTGGACCGTGCGGGCGGCGACGCCACGACCGCGGTCCAGGCGGTGAAGACGAAGAAGGGTGCCACGCTCTCCGTCTCGCCCGGCCGGGTCAACCCCACGAGTACGGCCTGGGACAGCAGCCGCAAGCCGCTGGTGGGCGAGTTCCGCTTCCGTGGCGAGTCGGTCTTCGTCATCGCCAACCACTTCGCGTCCAAGGGCGGCGACCAGTCCCTGCACGGCCGCTTCCAGGAGCCTGCGCGCAGCTCCGAGACGCAGCGCGTGCGGCAGGCCGCGGAGGTCAACACCTTCGTGACCTCGCTGCTGAAGGCCGACAAGTCGGCCCAGGTCATCACGCTCGGCGACCTGAACGACTTCGCGTTCTCCCCCACCATGGCGGCGCTGACCGGCGGCAACGTCCTCAAGCCGCTGATCACGACCCTGCCCGCCGGGGAGCAGTACAGCTACGTGTACGACGGCAACTCGCAGACGCTGGACCACATCCTGACCAGCCCCTCCGTGCGCCGCTTCGACTACGACGTGGTGCACATCAACGCGGAGTTCGCCGACCAGGCGAGCGACCACGACCCGCAGATCGTGCGGTTCGACGTGAAGGGTCAGGGCAAGGGCCACCCCCACCACTGACGAACCGGGTGGCGGCCCGGTGAGGGGCCGCCACCCGGATCACCTCGGGTTCGGGACCGCCACCCCGGGCACTTGAATCACCGCACACCCGGGATCACCGCGGGCACAGGGCCCCCGAGACACCACGGGCACGGGGCCGCCGCCCCGGCCCGCGGGCGCCGGCCCCGGACCGCCGTCCGTTCGACGGGCGAGGTGCTCCTCGACGCGAGCAGCGCTCTCGAAGCAGAGCGCCGTCCCGGACTCCTCGGCGGCGTCACGGTGGTGACGGCCGGTGAGCTCACCGCGGTGCAGTACGCGGTGCGGGGGAAGCGTGGTGCAGGCGCGATGCGGGGGTGGATTCCGCCGGAGAGCGCGACGCTTGTGCCGGAGTGACCACCCGCGCTTGTGCCGGAGGGGCCGCCGGCGCCCGCGTCTGGTGCGGGAGCGGGGCGGCAACCGGGTCGAGCGGCCGGCCGGTGAAGAAGCGCGTCACGAGAGCGGCTACCTCCTCCGAGCGCTCCAGCACCACCCAGTGGTCGGAATCCGGCAGGGTGAGGAAGCGGCTGTCCTCGATCGTCCCCGCGAACTCCCGCTGCCTCTCGGGCGAGGTCACCGTGTCGTGCTCCCCCGCGAAGACCAGCGTCGGCACGCCGGACAGCCCGCCGGAGAAGTCCGGCCGGTCCGCCAGCGCCCGCCGCAGGGATTCGGCGGCGTGCTCCGAGTGGGCGAGCGCGTGCAGGAAGGAGCGCCGCACGTAGCGCCTGGCGAGCTCCCTGCGGTGCACGTGGCGATCCGGGTCCAGGCACATCAGGCCGTCCGTGGCCAGGCTCGCGAAGCCCTCCGTGTCCCCGTCGGCCAGCCGCCGCACCGCCCGCTGCCAGTAGTCCCGCCGCTCCGCGCCGATGTGCGTGGGCACGCCGCCCAGCACGAGCCGGGCGATACGCCCCGGCGCGTGCTGGGCACAGCCGAAGGCGACGGCCGCGCCGTAGGAGAAGCCGAAGAGGTTGATCCGGGGAACGCCGAGGTCGTCCATGATGCCGGTCACCGCGGCCCGCAGGACCGGGGCCCCGGGGCCGGGTGGCAGGGGGTCGGCCGTTCCCATGCCGGGCAGGTCGGCGGTCACCACGTCGGCGACCGCGCCGAGGTGGTCGTCCATCTGCGGCCAGCCGAACATGCCCTGCAGTGCGCCGCCGATGACGAGAACCGGTTCGGTGGCCGGCGCTCCCGCGGCGGCCGGGTCACGGGGCAGGACCCGGTAGCAGTACCGCAGTCCGTCCACGGTCAGGGACCGGATGATCTCCTCGGGCATGATGCTCCTCGCTTCCCCTCAGGCCCTGGTCAGCACGAGCGCCGCGTTGTGACCGCCGAAGCCCAGTGACGTCTTGACCGCGCAGTCGAAGGAGGCGTGCCGGGCCTCCTTGCTCACCACCTCCACGGGGATCGCCGGGTCGGGGGCGTCGAGGTTGGCGGTCGGCGGGACCAGCTGGCGCTGGAGCGCGAGGACGGTCAGCGCGCTCTCGATGCCGCCCGCCGCACCCAGGGTGTGCCCGGTCATGGCCTTCGTCGAGGTGACGAGGGGGTGCTCGCCGAGGACGCGGCGCAGCATGACCGCCTCGATGAGGTCGTTGGCGACGGTCGAGGTGCCGTGGGCGTTGACGTGGCCCACGTCGAGCGCGTCGATCCCGGCGTCCGCCAGGGCGGTGCGCAGCGCCCGTTCGATGCCGAGGCCGTCCGGGTCGGGGGCCACGGCGGAGTGGGCGTCGCTGGACGCGCCGTAACCGGCGACCCTGGCGCGGACGGTGGCCCCGCGGGCGCGCGCGTGCTCGGGGCGCTCCAGGACGAGGAGGCCGGCGCCCTCACCGACGACGAATCCGTCGCGGTGCGTGTCGAAGGGGCGGCAGGCGGCCTGCGGGTCGTCGCGGCGGGTGGAGACGGCCCGCATCTGGCAGGCGCTGGCGATCAGGAGCCGGGAGCGGACCGACTCGGCGCCGCCCGCGACGACGATGTCGCAGGCCCCGGTGCGGAGCATCTGGTGGGCGGTGCCGATGGCCACCGTGCCCGACGAACAGGCGGTGGAGACGGCCTGGCTGGGGCCGTGCACGCCGAGGTCCATGGCGACGCTGCTCGCGGCGCCGTTGACGACGCTCAGCGGGGCGAGCTTCGGGGAGACGCGCCGTGCCCCGCGCTGCGTGAGGGTGGTGTGCTGTTCGTCGTAGAACGGCAGGCCGCCGTGGGCGGAGCCGATGACGACCCCGACCCGCCCGCTGTCCCAGACCGCGGGGTCGAGCCCGGCGTCGGCGACGGCCTCGCGCGCGGCGATCACGGCGAGCTGGGAGAAGCGGTCCATCAGCCGCTGCGCGGCGACACCCAGCACGGCCTTGGGGTCGACACCGGTGACCGTGTACATGAAGTCGCAGGGCAGCCCGTCGAGTTCGGGCGGGTTCTCGACCGAGGGGGCGACAGCGGGATCGCACACCCCGTGCCAGGCCGCCTCCGCCCCCACTCCGGCGGCCGTGACGAGGCCGATGCCGGTGACCGCGGCGCTGAAGGGCTCGACGCCCGGCCGGGCCGAACGACGGGCGAACGGCCCGCGGCCCGTCACGCGCCGGCCTTGTCGCGCACGGCCGCGACCAGACGGCCGACGGTGTCGCGGGACGACAGGACGACGTCCTCCAGATCGACGTCCATCCGCTCCTCGATGAGGAGCCGGAGTTCCTCCAGGGCCAGGGAGTCCAGGCGCAGCTGACGGAGCGGCACCTCGGGCCGGATGTCCAGGGGATCGGTTCCGAACCTGGTGACGAGCAAGGCGCTGATCTCTTCCGAGGTGCTCATGGGGACGCTCCTCCGCTTCGGTACGCGGTGACGCCGGCCGCGTGGGGGGTGGGGTGGCCATCGGGGACGCCGGCTGCTCGGGAGGGACCCTTTATACGCCTTCGCGGCCGGTCCTCCGGCCCTCGTTCCCCCGGGAGGAGGGCGAGCGTCCAGGTGTGCGAATCCGCCGCGCCGGTGCCGTGGATGACACGATGGGCCGGGACACGGACACGGACGTACAGACGTACGGACACGGGCTCCCAGGGAAGTGCGAGGCGGTCATGGCGGAGGAACAGCACGGCGCGGCGGTACGGCTCAGCCCGTCCGGCTGGGTGGCGAAGCAGGCGGAGCTGTACGAGTCGTCGGGCGGCACCAAGGGGACCACTCAGCTCGGCGTGGACTGCCTGCTGCTGGACTACGTCGGCCGGCGCAGCGGCGCCGTGCGGCGCACGGTGCTGATGTACGGGCGGGACGGCGAGGACTACCTGATCGTGGGGTCGAACGGCGGCTCCGACAGCCACCCGCTCTGGTACCTGAACCTGCTGGCCGGACCGGAGGTGGACGTCCGGGTGGGCACGGAGCGTTTCCCCGCCCTGGCGGAGCCCCTCTCCTCCGAGGAGAAGGAGCGGGTGTGGCCGCACCTCGTGGAGGTCTTCCCCCGGTACGCCGAGTACCGCGCGAAGACCTCGCGCGAGATTCCGGTGGTCCGGCTGCGCCGGCGCTGACCGGCGCCGGGGGCGTGCGGGGGCGGGCGCCAACAGGACTCCCCGGGAGGGTCCTTGAGCCGTACACTCCGCGATCATGACCTTCGAAACCGTGTACGCGGACGCCCCCTCCCCCGACGGGCCCGCGCTCTTCCCGACCATGTCCACGATGCGCGCCATGCGCCGCCTCAAGCCGGAGCCCGTCCCGGACGAGACGCTCGACCAGCTCATACAGGCCGCCGTCTGGGGTCCCAGCGGCGGCAACATGCAGGCGTACGAGTACGTGGTCGTCACCGACCGTGCGGTGATGGCTGACCTGGCTCCGCTGTGGAAGCGGTGTGTGGACGCCTATCTGGCGACGACCGGCAAGCACGCGCCGAAGGGGATGCCCGAGGCGGCGTACGGCCGGATGGTGGCGGCGATCGAGTACCAGCGCGACCACTTCGCGGACACGCCGGCGCTGATCATCCCCTGTTACAAGTTCCCGGAGGCGCAGTTCGACGAGGAGGGCCTGGCCGTCTACGCCGAGGCGCTCGGCCCGGCGGGCCTGGAGCACATGGCGGGCACGCAGACCCGCTTCCAGGCGCTCGCGGAGGGTTCCTGCGTCTATCCGGGCGTCCAGAACATCCTGCTCGCGGCCCGGGCGCTGGGGCTCGCGGCCAACGTCACCATCTGGCACCTGATGCTGGAGCAGGAGTGGAAGAAGGCGCTCGGCGTCCCGGCGGACACGCACACCTTCGCGGCCATTCCGGTGGGGTGGCCCGAGGGCAACTTCGGGCCCGTACGCCGCCGTCCGGTCGCCGACGTCGTCCACCGGGACCGCTGGTAACCGCACCCGTTCGCCGTCACCCCTCGGCCGGTGGGGTGACGGCGCAGGGAGGCCGGACTGGCTATCCAACTCCATTGGAGTGAAAGCGAGTTGGACGCACCGGTGCGTCGTTGTCATGCATTGCTCAGGTGGATAGCCTGTGCGGGCTCGACGGCCCTCGGCCACACCTCCGGCCTTCGGCCTCCCTCTCCCCCACAGACTCGGAGCAGGTCATGCCCCCACGTCCCGCCGGCCACACCCAAGGCCGCGCAGCCGTCCTGGCCTCACTCACCGTCACGGCGCTCGTCGCCACCGGCCATCCGGCGTCCGCGGCGCCGGCGGACCCGGACTCCATGAACCAGGCCTTCGCCCGGGCCGCCGAGGAGTACGGCGTGCCGCGCGATCTGCTCACCGCCGTCGGCTACAGCGAGACCCACCTGAACGGGCACGGAGGGCTCCCCAGCCAGGACAACGGCTACGGCGTGATGCACCTGGTCAGCAACCCCGCCAACCACTCCCTGGAGAAGGCCGCCTCCCTCACGGGTGAGGCCGTGGCCGAGCTGCGCCGGGACACCGGGACCAACATCCTGGGTGGCGCGGCCGTCCTGCGGAGCCATGCGGACGCGCTGGGCATGGACGCGGCCGAGCGCGCGGACATCGACTCCTGGTACCCGGCCGTCGCCCGCTACAGCGGGGCGGAGGGAGCCGTCGCCGCTCTCTACGCCGACACCGTCTACACCTTCCTCGCCGAAGGGCTGCGCACGACCGTCGGCGGCGAACGCGTCTCGGTCACCTCCCGCCCCGTCTCCCCCGAGAAGGGCCCCCTGGCGAAGGCGGACATCACCACCCAGAGCCCGGACTACCCGGCCGCCCTCTGGGTCGCCGCGAACACCGCCAACTACGCGGTGGGCCGCACCGCCACGGTCGACAAGGTCGTCGTCCACGTCACGCAGGGCTCGTACGCCGGGACCATCAGCTGGTTCCAGAACGCGACGTCCAAGGTCAGCTCGCACTACGTGGTCAGGTCCTCGGACGGCCAGATCACCCAGATGGTGCGCGACAAGGACACCGCCTACCACGCCAAGAGCGCCAACGCCTCGTCGCTCGGCATCGAGCACGAGGGCTTCGTCGACGACCCCTCCTGGTTCACCGACACGATGTACCGCTCCTCCGCGGCGCTGACGAAGCACCTCTGCGACCGCTACGGCATCCCCAAGGACCGTTCCCACGTCATCGGGCACAGCGAGGCACCCGGGAACGACCACACCGACCCGGGCGGCAACTGGAACTGGACCTACTACATGCAGCTCGTCGGGGGCACCGGCGGCAGCGGCGACGGACTGAGCTTCGGCGCGTACACCACGCAGACGTCGGGCTCGACGGGCGCGCAGGTCACAGCGCTCCAGACGCTGCTGAACCAGCAGGGCTACGAGGCGGGCGCCGCGGACGGGATCTTCGGCGCCGCCACCAAGAGCGCCGTGCAGGCGTTCCAGACGGCCCGCGGGCTGAGCCCCGACGGCACGGTCGGGCCGAAGACCTGGACCGCACTGCTCTCGGCCGGCACCACACCGGTACTGACCAAGGGCAGCTCGGGCGACGCCGTGAAGCGGCTCCAGCGCGCGCTGACCGCGGCCCTGGGCACGACGGTGTCCGCCGACGGCGCCTTCGGTACGGCGACGGACACGGCGGTGCGCAGCTACCAGAGTTCACGCGGCCTCTCGGTCGACGGCAGCGTGGGGCCGAACACCTGGGCGGCGCTCCAGTCCGGCCGCTGATCCCGGCCAACGCCTCCCGCCCCGGCCCCTGATCCCCTCCGGCGCCTCCACCCCCGCCCCTGATCCCGGCCGGCGCCTCCCCCGTGCCCCGCACCGCCCTCTGAGTACCGGTACTCATGCCCCGGCCCCCTCGCGCCGGGACCATGACGGACGAGCGGGTACGGCGGGACACGGGGCGGGGCGCCTTCCGGCGCCGGTCGAGGGGGACGGCATGAGCCGGTTCATCGGAGTGGTGCTCACGGCGGCGGTACTGGCCGGCGCCCTGACGTTGGCGTACACGTCGGGGGCGCCGGCCTCGTTGTTGCTGGGCGCCGCCGCGGGGGTGCTGAGCCTGCTGTGGCTGCTCCTGCTGCTGACGGTGCCATGGAATCTGTACTTCCGGGCGCACTCGGTGCTGGCCGAGATCGGCGTGAGCCGCTCGAAGGGCCTGGAGGTACCGAAGGAGCGCGACACCGAGGCCACGCGGATCGCGCGGCTGATGCTCCGGGTGGCCGTGGCGGGGCACGCCCTGACCGCCGCCCTGGTCGTGACGGTCACGGCGGCCACGGGAGCTGTGACGGGCTACTGGTTCGCGGGCTTCTTCCTGCTCAGTACGGCCTTCAGGCCGGCCGGCGCCTACTTCGGGCAACTGCGGCGACGGCTCGGCACCCTGCTGAAGGACGTCACCTTCCCCCGTGACGACGTGCTGGAACTGCGCGAGAGCGTGGCACGACTCCACGCGGGCACGAAGGCCCTGGAGGAGAAGGCGGAGGAGCAGTACCGGGCGCTGGCCGAACTGCGCCGCACCATGGACGCGTTGAACGTCTCCGCTCACGGTCGGGCCGACGACGCCGACCGGAGGATCGCCGCGCTCGCGCGTGAATTCGAGTCCACGGTGAACCGTCTGACGGACAACCAGGAGATCATCAGCGGCCTCAAGGCGTTCCTGCGGCTGCTACGGACGGCCGACGACGCGTCCTGAGCTCTCACGCCGCACTCTCCCCGAAGCTGTCGGCCGCATTTCGGTGGTATGGGCGAGCCCCAGTCCCTAACATAGGAAGCAGAAAGCATCACTATCCATAATAGAAGGCGAGCAGAGCAATGCCGGCACTCCCGTGGATCACCCCTCAGCCGCCCCCCTCCGAAGGCACGGCCGTGGTCATGGCCTCGCGCTTCGAGGTCCGCTCACTGCGCGACGTACCGCGCTTCTTACTGAAGTCACTGGCCGCCTGGAAGCAGGTGCGGTCCGCGCCGGGGGCGTTCGGCGCCTCGCTCGTGGCCCGGCCCTCGAAGCGGGTGTTCTACACCCTGTCGGCCTGGGAGAGCCGTGAGGCGCTCCACGCCTACGCCAGGACGGAGCCGCACCGCTCGGTCATGACAGGCCTCGGACCGACGATGCGCTCCTCCACGTTCACCTTCTGGGACGTACCGGTCGACCGGCTGCCGATCAGCTGGGACGAGGCGATGCGGCGCATCGACGAGCAGCGGCATGCCGAGGCCGCCGGCCGGGGGAACGAGACGGCCTGACGCCGGGCCGCCCGCCCGCACGCTCCGGAGCGCACCCGCCGAGCGCGGGTACGCCTTCCCCCACGCCGCGCCCACGGGCGAACCTGAGACCTGCCGGCACGGGGCCGGCAGGCCAGGAGGGCGGTCGGACATGGCTCGTACGCAGTCGAGGTGCGGAGCACTCACCCAGAAGGGCACGCGCTGCCGGCGACTGGCGATGAAGGACGCCTCGCGGTGCGACCGGCACCGGGGCGACTGGTCGACGTACACCGTCGCGAGGCGCAAGGCCCAGGAGAAGGCGGCCCGCCGCCGCGGCTGACCCGGCCCGTACGCCGTCGCGGCTCAGGCACGTGAGAAGAGGTGGTTCCGCCCCCCTCGCGGGACGCGGAACCACCTCTCCTGGATCGTTCAGCAGGTCACTTCAGGCCGAAGGCCTTGATGATCTCCTGGTCGACGGACAGACCGCCGGGGCCCTCGGCGTGCGCCTTGAGCGAGACCGAGGCCGCACCCTTGGCGGGCGTCCGCAGCTTCGCGGTCCACTCCCCCGACGCACCCTTGCGCAGCTGCACCACGCTCCAGGTCCGGCCCTCGTCGTAGCTGACCGACAGCGAGGCCTTGGCCGCCCTCACCGCGCCGTCCAGCCAGTCCTGCGTCCCGGACTCGATGCCGACCTCGACCTGCTTGCCGGCCTTGACGTCGCCCGCCAGGTCGGTGTCCACGTCGTAGTCGAGCTGGAGAAGCGGGATGTCGGCCCGCTGCGTGCCCTCGGGCAGGGCGCCCGAGACGAAGTTCCACTCGGTGTGCGTGCGGGTCGAGGTCTTCCAGGTGGCCTCGTCCCGCGCAGAGTCGATGACCAGGCGGTACGGCACCTTCTCGGGTGACAGATCCCAGACGGCACCGGCGCGGCCCGCACCCTTCTTGACCAAGGTGTCGCCCTGGTAGAAGGCGTAGGAAGTGGTGTCGTACTCGTCGGCGGGCATCGCGCCGGAGTGGCCCTCGCCCGAGTCGGTCCACGGCGTGATGTTGAACTGGAAGTCGTCGTACGCGGTACGGAAGGGACCCCAGTAGCCCGTGCCCAGGCGCGGACCGGTCACCGGGGCGAACCAGTCGGCGCGGTAGGTCCTGGCCGCCGCGTAGTCCAGGTCCGCGCTGCGCATCTCGAGCGCGGTGTCGGTCGCCTCGGCGTTGAACACCGAGTGGTTCTCGTACCAGAAGGAAGCGCCGGGCAGCGGGGTGACCCACTCGCTGCGGGTGCCCGGGAACTTCTCGTACTCCTCGAAGCCGATGCCGAAGCCGTAGTCCGGGATGTCGTAGCGGTAGCCGGCGCCGAGCACGTCCCGGTGGCCGTAGAAGGTGTTCTCGACCTTCGCCAGCTGCCGGGCCGAGGGCGCGTAGGCCAGCGAACGGTCCGGGACCGCTCCGTCGTGCCGGTCGACGAGGTCGTAGACGTAGCGGGCGAACTTCCGCTGGTCCACGTCGATCCGGGTGCCCTTACGGGCGGCCTCGATCAGGGACGCACCCGCGAGCCGCTGCACCGAGGCGACCGGGATCGTGGTCTCCTCGCCGTACGGCAGGTAGGAGGACTCCATCAGCACACCCCGGCCGTCGTTGACGACGAAGAGCGCCGAGGCACCCGCGGCGAGCGCGTTGGCCAGCCGGTCGGCGGGGGCGACAGCGTCGCTGCGGTCGACCACGACCGCCTTGCCCTTGGCGTTCAGGCCCTTGTAGTCGGAGGCCGCGCCGTTCCCGGCGTACACGGCCGCGAGCTTGCGGTGGCTGTCCTCGGCGACCGGGGATCCGATCTGCGCGGTGACCGGGACGTCACGTCCGCCGGCCGACACGTCGATCGCCTTCTCGCCCTGCCGCCACCGCGTCAGGTAGCTGAAGTCCCCCTCCTCGACCTTCTCGGTGGGGCTCACCCACAGCTGGTCGTAGGAGATCGGGAGGGTGAACGCCTCGCGCTGGACGACGCCGTTGGGGGCCGTGCGCGCCATGTCGAGGCGCATCTGCCGCTGCTCGGTCTCCTGGGGGGTGCGCACGGTGACCTTGCGCGCCTCCGAGGCGTCGAGGCTGACCGTCACCGGCTTCTCCAGGACGATCTCGGGGGCCATCAGGAAGGCGAGGCCCTGGGAGTCGGCCCGGTCGCCGTCGACGTCGAGAGCGCTCCACGCGGTGTAGTTGCCGGGCGGCAGACGCAGGGTGGTCTCGCCCGAGATGTTGACGGGGCTGAGGTTCGGGTCGCCCAGGGCGCCGAGGACCACCGTGCCGTCGGCGGGTTCGCCCGCGCGGTCACGCAGCTGGATCGTCAGGTCGTAGAGCTCCTGCTCCTTGTGCACGGCGAAGCCGGTGTGGGCCACGGTCGTGCCGGCCGCGTCGGTGGCGACGACCTGGCCGGAGAACTGGGTGTCGACCGGGACCTTCGCCGGGTCGATCGAGAGGACGGCCTCGGCGGTGGAACCCGCCGGGACGGTCAGCTTCGACGTGGACAGCGTGTACGCGGCCGCGTCCGTGTCCGTCGCCAGGTCCAGCGTCACGTCCGAGGCACCGGTGTTGCGGTAGGTGATCGTGCGCTCGGTGACCGGGTCGGCGTCGCTGTGCGGCCAGTTGTACGACGCGACCTCGACGGAACCCGTGGCTTCGATCGTCGTGTCGACGGCGGCCTTCACGTCGAGCCGGCCGGTGCCCTGCTCGTACGGGGTGTATCCGGGAAGCCGCACCGACGAGCTCATCAGCGCGTCCTTGATCCGCTGGCCGGACCAGTCGGGGTGACGCTGCTTCAGGATGGCGGCGGCGCCCGCGACGTGCGGGGTGGCCATCGAGGTACCGGACATCGACTGGTACATGCCCTCGATGCCGGGGACCGACTGCGATGCGGCGGCCTCGATGTCGACGCCGGGCGCGGAGAGGTCGGGCTTCAGGCCGTGCGACCGCACGAGCGGCCCCATGGAGGAGAAGTCGGCCCGGCCGTCCTGCTTGTCGACGGCGGCGACGGTCAGGGCGCTCGCGGCGGAGCCGGGCGAGCCGATGGTGCCCGCCCCGTAGGCGTTGCCCGCGGCGATCACGAAGAGCGGGCCGCCGTCGGCGGAGAGCGCGTCGACGGCCTGCGCCATCGGGTCGTTGCCGTCGTCCGGGATGCTGGAGCCCAGGCTCATGGAGATGACGTCGGCGCCTTCGGCCTTCGCCCACTCCATGGCCTCGATGATCCCGGAGTCGGCCCCGGATCCGCCGTCGCTCAGCACCTTGCCGATGATCAGGTCCGCACCGGGGGCGACGCCCTTGGCGGCGCCGTCCGATGCCGCGCCGGAGCCCGCGACGGTGGAGGCGACGTGCGTTCCGTGGCCGTTCCTGTCGTCGACCTCCTCACCGGGCACAAAGCTCCTGGACTGCGTGATGCGGTCCTTGACGTCCGGGTGGTCGACGTCGATGCCGGTGTCCAGGACGGCGACCGTCGTGCCCTTGCCGTCGTAGCCGGCTGCCCAGGCCTGGGGGGCGTTGACCTGCGGCACGGAGTCCTTCAGCGCCACCTCGGCCTTGCCGTCGAGCCACAGGGTGGCGATGCCGTTGTCCAGCGAACGGCTTTTGTCCGTACGGGAGATGTCGCTCCAGAAGGCGCGGGCGTCGTCCTTGTCGGCCTTGAGCGCCGCCCCGTGCACCGACTCCAGCCGGCGGACGGTCTTGCTGCCGCGGGGGGCGGCGGGCAGCGAACGCGCCTTGCTCGCGGGGTAGGTGGCGATCAGAGGGATGCCACCGGCCCGCTCGTCGTCGTACCCCATCTCGACCAGGGTCGAGACGTTGAACAGGCGGCGGTCCAGCTTCCCCGCCGCGACGAGGGCGCTCGCCTCGTCGGGGATGACGTAGACGTCCTCCCCGGCCTGCTGCACGTGTACGCCGCCCTCGGCGCCCCGGGGGCGGTCGACGGTGACGGTGTCCTGGTCGCCCGCGCCGTCCGTCCAGTGGACGACGTCACCCGTGACCAGCGTGATGTCGTAGTCGCGAACCTCGGGCCCGGGGCGTTCCCCGGCGGTCGGCGGCTTCGGAGCGGCGGTCGCGGAACCCGCTGCGGGAAGCATGACGCCGCTCACGAGGGCGACCGAGGTCGCTATGAGCAGAGCCCTGCGTCCCGCGCGAGCGGGTCTCGCCCGGCCGGAAACGGAGGAGAGGGAAAATGTCATGCAGCTGATCTACCGGTAAATCCGGGGCTGCGGACGACTTCCCCCCTGGCGTGAAACCGCCGTGGCGGCAACCCGCCCGGCGTGGTCAGCTGTCGACGGTGGTGTTCAGGCCACCGGGACGAGGGGCGTGGCGCTCTCGTGGTGGATGGGGGTGTGGGCGCCCTTGAGCGGCAGTCCGCTGCCACCGCGCCGGTCCGCGACGATCTCGGCGGCGATCGAGAGGGCCGTCTCCTCCGGCGTACGGGCGCCGAGGTCCAGCCCGATCGGTGAGTGCAGGGCGGCCAGCCGGGCCTCCGGCACGCCGGCCTCGCGCAGCTGCTCGTTGCGCTCCAGGTGGGTGCGGCGCGAACCCATCGCGCCGACGTAGGCGACCGGCAGCCGCAGGGCCAGTTCCAGCAGCGGGACGTCGAACTTCGCGTCGTGCGTGAGAACGCAGAGCACCGTCCGCGCGTCCACGTCCGTGGTGGCCAGATAGCGGTGCGGCCAGTCGACCACGATCTCGTCGGCGTCCGGGAAACGCGCCGCCGTCGCGAAGACGGGCCGGGCGTCGCAGACGGTGACGCGGTAGCCGAGGAAGCGGCCGGCGCGCACCAGGGCCGCTGCGAAGTCGATGGCCCCGAAGACGATCATCCGGGGCGGCGGGACGCTGGACTCGACGAGCAGGCTCAGCGGCTGCCCGCAGCGGGAGCCGTCCGCGCCGACGTCGACCTGCCCCGTACGCCCCGCGTCGAGCATCGCGCGGGCCTCGGCCGCGGTCGTGCGGTCCAGCTCGGGGTCTCCGCCGAGCCCGCCCTCGTGCGTCCCGTCCGGGTGGACGAGCAGGGGCCGTCCGAGCAGTTCGTCCGGCCCTTCGGTGACGCGGGCGACCGCCGCCGCGCGGCCTTGCGCCGCGGCGGCGAACGCGGCGGCGAACACCGGGCGCGCGGGGTCGTCCGCGCGCACCGGGGTCACCAGGATGTCGATGACGCCACCGCAGGTCAGGCCGACCGCGAAGGCGTCGTCGTCGCTGTATCCGAAGCGCTCGCGCACGGTGGTGCCGTCCTCGAGCGCCTGCCGGCACAGCTCGTACACCGCACCCTCCACACACCCGCCGGACACCGATCCGACGGCTGTGCCCTCACTGTCCACGGCGAGGGCCGCACCCGGCTGCCGGGGCGCGCTGCCGCCGACGGCCACCACGGTGGCCACGGCGAACGCGCGGCCCTGCCCGACCCACCGGTGCAGCTCTTCGGCGATGTCCAGCATGGCGTGTCTCCTTCTTGCTGAGGGGCGCTGGGTGCGGTGACGCGGTGGGCGTCAGGGGCTGACGCCCAGCCAGTTCTCGATGGGGTGCAGGGCGAAGTAGACGAGGAAGACCAGCGTCAGTACCCACATGAAGACGCCGACCTCCCGGGCCCTGCCCTGGGCGAGCTTGATGACCGAGTACGCGATGACGCCCGCGGCGACACCGGTGGTGATGGTGTAAGTGAACGGCATCAGGACCACGGTGAGGAAGACCGGTACGGCGACGGAGCGGTCGCCCCAGTCCACGTGCCGGGCGTTCTGCATCATCATGGCGCCGATGACGACCAGGGCGGCGGAGGCCACCTCGGCCGGCACGATCGCCGTGAGCGGGGTGAAGAAGAGGCAGGCGGCGAAGAAGAGCCCGGTGACGACGGAGGCGAGTCCGGTGCGGGCCCCTTCCCCGACTCCGGTCGCCGACTCGACGAACACGGTCTGGCCGGATCCCCCGGCCACTCCGCCGATCGCGCCGCCCGCGCCGTCGATGAACAGGGCCTTGGACAGGCCGGGCATCCGGCCCTTGTCGTCGGCGAGCTTCGCCTCCGTGCCGACACCGATGATGGTGGCCATCGCGTCGAAGAAGCCGGCCAGGACGAGGGTGAAGACGATCATGCCGACCGTCATCACGCCGACATCGCCCCAGCCGCCGAACTCGACGTCCCCGAGGAGCGAGAAGTCCGGTGAGGAGACCGCGCTGCCGCTCAGCTCGGGCGGGCCGCTGCTCCACGACTTGGGGTCGATGTCACCGACGGCGTTCAGGACGACGGCGGCCAGCGTTCCGGCGACGATGCCGATCAGGATCGCCCCGGGGACGTTCCGGGCCTGCAGCATGAAGATCAGCAGCAGGGTCACGGCGAAGACGAGGACGGGCCAGCCGGCGAGTTCACCGGCAGGACCGAGGGAGAGCGGCGTCGACGTCCCCTGGTGGACGAACCCGGCCTTGACGAGGCCGATGAGGGCGATGAAGAGGCCGATCCCGATGGTGATGCCGTGCTTCAGCGCGAGCGGGATGGCGTTCATGATCAGCTCGCGGAGGCCGGTGACGACCAGCAGGCAGATCACCACGCCGTAGACGACGCACATGCCCATGGCCTGCGGCCAGGTCATGGCCGGCGCGACCTGCGAGGCGAGCACCCCGGAGACGCTGAGACCGGCGGCGAGGGCGAGGGGGACCTTGCCGACGAAGCCCATCAGCAGGGTGGTGGCCGCCGCCGCGAGGGCCGTGGCGGTGATCAGGCCCGGCTGGCCGAGCAGCCGGCCGTCGACGTCCTCGCCGCCGAGGATGAGCGGGTTGAGCAGGAGGATGTACGCCATGGCCATGAAGGTCGTGACGCCGCCGCGCACCTCGCGCGCGACGGTCGATCCCCGTTC
This sequence comes from Streptomyces sp. NPDC006516, assembly GCF_040611875.1. Lineage (NCBI taxonomy): Bacteria > Bacillati > Actinomycetota > Actinomycetes > Kitasatosporales > Streptomycetaceae > Streptomyces > Streptomyces sp. NPDC006516. The sequence goes on along the minus strand of NZ_JBEXPD010000014.1, from coordinate 42,315 downwards.
GGATATGTGGAAGTAGCGGTCGAGCCAGGACCGCCCGGCGGGGACGCGCGAGCCGGGGCCCGCGTCCTCCGATCCGGTCCTGGGTTCCACGGACTGCTGGGTCATGTTGCCTGACTCCCAAGGTTCACAGGGGCACCCGCGTGGAGCTGACGTGACTGCGGGATTTGGGATGACTGCGAGGCGCACGACCCGGGGGACGGCCCGAGGCGAACTCTTCGTGCAGATGGATCGGTTGGGCTGGAGAGCCGGGGTGGTGCCGCGGCGTGCGCGGGCACCACCCCGGAGATTCTGACGAGCCGTCAGGTACCGGTGATGTGCTCGGGACGCACCGGTGTCCTCTCGAGCGCCAGGCCCGTCGCGTTCCGGATCGCCGCGAGGACGGCCGGTGTGGACGACAGGGTCGGGGCCTCGCCGATGCCGCGCAGCCCGTACGGGGCGTGGTCGTCGGCGAGTTCGAGCACGTCGACCGGGATGGTCGGGGTGTCGAGGATGGTGGGGATGAGGTAGTCGGTGAAGGACGGGTTGCGCACCTTCGCCGTCTTCGGATCGACGATGATCTCCTCCATGACGGCCACGCCCAGCCCCTGGGTGGTGCCGCCCTGGATCTGGCCCTCGACCGACAGCGGGTTGAGTGCCTTGCCGACGTCCTGGGCGCAGGCCAGTTCGATGACCTTGACCAGGCCGAGTTCGGTGTCGACCTCCACGACCGCGCGGTGTGCGGCGAAGGAGTACTGGACGTGGCCGTTGCCCTGGCCCGTACGCAGGTCGAAGGGCTCGGTGGGGCGGTGGCGCCACTCCAGCTCGATGTCGACGGCCTCGTCCTCCAGCACCTCGGCCAGCGGGGCGAGCACCTCCCCCGCGTCGGTGACGACCTTGCCGCCCTCCAGCAGGAGTTCGGCGGTGGCCCAGGCGGGGTGGTACGTCCCGAACTTCCGGCGGCCCATCTCCAGGACCTTTTCCCGGACGGCCTCGCAGGAGTGCTTGACGGCGCCGCCCGTGACGTACGTCTGGCGGGACGCGGAGGTGGACCCTGCGGAGCCGACCTGGGTGTCAGCCGGGTGGATGGTCACCTGGCTGACGCCCAGCTCGGTCCGGGCGATCTGGGCGTGAACGGTGACTCCGCCCTGCCCGACCTCGGCCATCGCGGTGTGCACGGTGGCCACCGGTTCGCCGTTGATGACCTCCATCCGCACCCGGGCGGTGGAGTAGTCGTCGAAGCCCTCCGAGAAGCCGACGTTCTTCAGTCCGACGGCGTAACCGACACCGCGTACGACGCCCTCGCCGTGCGTGGTGTTGGACAGCCCGCCGGGCAGCGCGCGTACGTCGACGGAGCTGCCCTGGGCGTCGGCCGAGAGCCACTGCCGCTCGGGGGGCATCGGGCGGGCCTTCACACGGCGCAGCAGCTCGGCCACCGGGGCCGGCGAATCGACGGGCTGCCCCGTGGGGAGCAGGGTGCCCTGCTCCATGGCGTTCAGCTGCCGCAGTTCGACCGGGTCCATGTCGAGCGCGGCGGCGAGCTTGTCCATCTGTGCCTCGTAGGCGAAGCACGCCTGGACCGCGCCGAAGCCGCGCATGGCGCCGCAGGGAGGGTTGTTCGAGTAGAGGGCGATCGCCTCGATGTCGACGTCCTCCACGGCGTACGGGCCGACCGCGAGCGAGGAGGCGTTGCCGACGACGGCCGGGGACGCGGAGGCGTAGGCGCCGCCGTCCAGCACGATCCGGCACTTCATGTGGGTGAGCTTGCCGTCCTTGGTGGCCCCGTGCTCGTAGTGGAGCTTCGCGGGGTGGCGGTGGACGTGGCCGAAGAAGGACTCGAAGCGGTTGTAGACCATCTTCACGGGCTTGCCGGTACGCAGCGCGAGCAGGCAGGCGTGGATCTGCATCGACAGGTCCTCGCGTCCGCCGAAGGCCCCGCCGACGCCGGAGAGCGTCATGCGGACCTTGTCCTCGGGGAGGCCGAGGACGGGGGCGATCTGGCGGAGGTCCGAGTGCAGCCACTGGGTGGCGACGTACAGCTCGACGCCACCGTCCTCGGAGGGCACGGCGAGGCCGGACTCCGGTCCGAGGAACGCCTGGTCCTGCATGCCGAAGACGTAGTCACCGGTGACGACGACGTCGGCCCGTTCGGCGGCCCGGTCGGCGTCGCCGCGGACGATGGGCTGCCGGTGGACGATGTTGGGGTGCGGGACGTGCCCGATGTGGTGGTCCGTGCGGCCCTCGTGGACCAGGACGGCGCCGGGCGCGGTCGCGGACTCCTCGTCCGTGACGACCGGCAGTTCGGCGTAGTCGATCCTGATCTTGGCGGCGGCGCGCCGGGCGGTCTCGGGGTGGTCCGCGGCCACCAGGGCGACCGGCTCGCCGTGGTGGCGGACCTTGCCGTGGGCGAGGGCGGGGGTGTCCTGGATCTCCAGGCCGTAGTTCTTGACCGCGGCCGGCAGGTCGTCGTAGGTCAGGACGGCGTACACACCGGGGGTGGCGACGGCCTCGCCGATGTCGATCGACCGGATCTCGGCATGCGCGACGGTGGAGCGGAGGGTGTGGCCCCAGAGCATGTCCTCGTGCCACATGTCCGAGGAGTAGGCGAACTCGCCGGTGACCTTGAGGGTGCCGTCGGGGCGCAGGGTGGACTCACCGATGCCGCCCGGGGTCGTGGACCCCTGGGTGATCTTGGTGGGGGTGCCGGCCGGTACGGTCGCGGCTCGTGGACGCAGGGTCATGGCTGTCGCACCGTCTCTTCCTGACGGGCGGCGGCGAGGCGGACCGCGTCGAGGATCTTCTCGTAACCGGTGCACCGGCAGAGGTTGCCGGACAGCGCCTCGCGGATGTCCTGGTCGGACGGGGAGGGTGTGGTCTCCAGCAGCTCGTCGGCGGCGACCAGCAGGCCGGGGGTACAGAAGCCGCACTGCACGGCTCCCGCGTCGATGAACGCCTGCTGGACCGGCGAGAGCTCGGCCGCCTCCGCGCTCTGCGCGTCGGCGGGCCTGGCCTGCCACCGCTGTGCGGCGTCCAGCGAGGTGCCGCAGGCGCCGGTGGCGCAGCCGGTGCCGGGGTGGGCGTCGTCGCGATGCCTGGCGTAGTCGGCGAGACCCTCGACGGTGACGACCTCGCGGCCCTCCGCCTGGCCTGCGGCGACGAGACAGGAGCAGACGGGCACGCCGTCGAGGCGGACCGTACAGGAGCCGCATTCGCCCTGCTCACAGGCGTTCTTGGAACCGGGAAGCCCCATGCGCTCGCGCAGGACGTAGAGGAGGGACTCGCCCTCCCAGACGTCGTCGGCCTCCTGCTGACGGCCGTTGACCGTGAAGTTCACTCGCATGATCAAGCAGCTCCTTCGAGGGTGCGGTCCGCTCCGCGGTACTGCTCCCAGGTCCATCCCAGCGTGCGCCGGGCCATGATGCCGACGGCGTGCCGGCGGTAGGCGGCGGTTCCCCGTACGTCGTCGATGGGGTTGCAGGCCCCGGCGGCGAGCTGGGCGAACTGCTTGGCCACGGAAGGGGTGATGACCTTTCCGTTCTCCCAGAAGCCGCCCTCCTCCAGCGCCGCGTTGAGGAAGTCCTCGGCCTCCTTGGCCCGGACCGGGGTCGGGGCGGCGGAGCCGATGCCGGTGCGCACGGTGCGGGTCTCCGGGTGGAGGGCGATGCCGAAGGCGCAGACGGCGATGACCATCGCGTTGCGGGTGCCGACCTTGGAGTACTGCTGCGGGCCGTCGGCCTTCTTGATGTGGACGGCCCGGATCAGCTCGTCCGGGGCCAGGGCGTTGCGCTTGACGCCGGTGTAGAACTCGTCGACCGGGATCATCCGCGTCCCCCGTACGGACGCGGCTTCGATCTCGGCGCCGGCGGCGAGCAGGGCGGGGTGGGCGTCCCCGGCGGGCGAGGCGGTGCCCAGGTTGCCGCCGACGCCGCCGCGGTTGCGGATCTGCGGCGAGGCGACGGTGTGCGAGGCGAGCGCAAGACCGGGGAGCTCGGCCCGCAGGTGCTCCATGATCGCGCTGTACGGCACGGAGGCGCCGAGGCGGACGGCGTCCTGGCCGACCTGCCACTCGGACAGCTCACCGATGCGGTTCAGGTCCATGAGGTGTCCGGGCCGCCTGTGGTCGAAGTTGATCTCGACCATCACGTCGGTGCCACCCGCGATGGGCACAGCCGTCGGGTGCTCGGCCTTGGCGGCGAGCGCCTCCTCCCAGCTGGCGGGGCGAAGGAAGTCCATGAGTGGCTCTCTTCTTCTCAATCGGGTCGTTCGGCTGGGCTGGGGACGGCCGGCCCTCGAGGATCGTTCCTGTGATGTTCACGCGGTGTGTGGCCCAGTACACAAGCCTTGCTCCACTCGGTGCAGTCACCGAAACCATGAAGGAATTGGCTGGTCCCCGTCCCCGTCTTGTAGATTCGAACGAATGGCGGACACCCGTAACGTCACCGCAATTCACAGGTGACCTCCGCCGCCCCCTGACCGACGACGAGAAAGCGGCGATCGACGATGCGGCTGCGCGCACTGCTGGACACCGAGGCGCTGGGCCTGCAGCTGCTCGGCGGCGAGGACGAGCTGGACCGTCCGGTGCGGGGCGTGATGACGACCGACCTGCGCGACCCCAGCCGGTACCTCTCGGGCGGGGAGCTGGTCCTCACAGGGCTGGCCTGGCGGCGGGACGCGTCGGACACGGAGCCGTTCGTACGGATCCTGGCGAACGCCGGGGTGGCCGGCCTGGCGGCGGGTGAGGCGGAGCTCGGCGCCGTACCGGACGATCTGATCGAGTCGTGCCTGCGTCACCGGCTCCCGCTCTTCGCGGTCGACGAGACCGTGGCCTTCGCGACGATCACCGAGCACGTGGTGCGCCAGGTGTCGGGCGAGCGGGCCGGTGACCTCGCGGCCGTCGTCGACCGCCACCGCAGGCTGATGACCTCGGGCCCGGCGGGGGGCGGTCCCGAGGTCGTCCTGGATCTGCTCACCTCCGACCTGGACCTGCGCGCGTGGGTCCTCTCGCCCACCGGCCGGCAGATCGCCGGGGCGGGCGAGCCGCTGCCGCCACGGGCCGGCGCGGAACTCGCGGGGAAGCACCTCGCGGCGTCCCGTACCGGCCGCCCCGGGCCGCACCGGGCGGAGGTGGGCGGCGCGGTCTACTCGCTGTTCCCGGTCCGTCACACGGGCCGGGCGGCGGCGGACCGGGACCGCGATGTGCGTGAGTCCGTGCTGTCGGAGTGGGTGCTGGCCGTGGCGGCCGACGCGGGCGACTGGCCGGCTGCCCGGCTGGATCTGCTCCAGGGCGTGACCCAGCTGATCGCGGTCGAGCGGGACCGGCGTGACGCGGCCCGCTCCGTACGCCGCAGGCTCGCCCAGGAGGTCCTGGAGCTGGTCCAGACGGGCGCCGCCCCGGCGGAGATCTCCGCGAGGCTGCGGGTGGCCGCTCCTGTGCTGCTGCCGGGCCTCGGCACCGCCCCGCACTGGCAGGTCGTGGTGGCCAGGGTCGAGTGGACGCACGGGACGGGGCTCCCGGGCGGCCCGGCCGCGCAGGCCCTGCTGGAGGAGATCCTGGTCGACCCGGCGGTGGCGGGCCCCGAATCGGCCGACCGCATCGCCGTGGCGCACACGGGCGAGGAGGCCATCGCCCTCGTCCCGCTCACCGCGCTTCCCCGGGCCGACGCCCCGGGCGACCCGGAGTCCGCGGCCCCGGAGGGGGCCGGCGCCCCGGAGGGGCAGGACGCCGCGCTGCACGCCGACGCGCTGCTCGACAGCGTCCGGGCCCCGCTCTCCGCCGGCCTCGCGGACGACGGCCGCCTGACACTGGGTGTCAGCGCCGCCGTCCATTCCGCCGAGGGGCTGCGCGGGGCGCTGGAGGAGGCCCGGCACGCCCGGAGGGTCGCGGCGGCCCGTCCGGGCCCGGTCTGCGCGGCCGGCCACCACGAGCTCGCCTCGCACGTCCTGCTGCTGCCCTTCGTCCCGGACGACGTCCGCCGCGCCTTCACCGCCCGGCTCCTGGACCCGCTGCGCGACTACGACCGCCGCCACCGCGCGGAGCTGATCGAGACGCTGGAGGCCTTCCTGGACTGCGACGGCTCGTGGACGCGCTGCGCGGCCCGGCTGCACCTGCACGTCAACACACTGCGCTATCGCGTCGGACGTATCGAGCAGTTGACGGGACGTGACCTTTCGCGGCTCGAGGACAAGCTCGACTTCTTCCTCGCCCTGCGCATGAGCTGACTTCCCGGCACCCTCACGGCCCGACCGGGTTCCAGCCGATTGTGAAATCTTTCACCTGACATCGATCCGACCCCTTGGCCCCGCGTGCCATTCCGTGCTGAGATGCGCCCAGACCCAGGCCGACCGTCATTCGCCGGTCGGCCTCCACAGCTCGACGGCGCGCTCGGGGAGGGCAACGTGGCGCATACCGCCATGTCTGGTTCCGGAACGACAGCAGATGACGATCCGCCGCTCCAGACCGCGGTATGGCGGCTGCGCTCACGCGCCTGCTGGACGGACGCCGCCGCACTCCTCGAACCCCACGCGGCCACCGACCACGCCGCCGCGCTGCAGCGCACCTCCCTGCTGACGGAGCGGTGCCTCTACACCGGCACCGGCTGGACCGACGCCGAGGACGCGCTGCGCACCGCCGAGGCCCTCGCCCGCGACGACTCGGAGCGCGGGGCCGCGGCGTGCGAGCGCGGCTACCTCGCCTACGCCTCGACGCTGCTCGGGGCGCGCGACCGGGCCGACGAGGCGAGCGTCGCCCTCAGCAGGGCCGCGGCGCTGCTCTCACCCGCCGCTCCCGGCCGCCCCCTGCTGGACTTCCGCCGGGGCCTCATCGCCCAGAACATCGCCGACTCACCGCAGTCCGCCCGCGCCGCCTACCGCAGGGCGCACGCCGGTGCCACCGCCCGGGGTGACGAGCTGCTGCTCTCGTTCACCTGGCGCCATCTCGCCTCGCTGGCCCTGCGTGAGGGCGAGCTCGCCGAGGCGCGGCACGGCTTCGCCGAGTCGCTGCGGATAAGGGAGGAGCTGGGCTATCTCGTCGGCACGGCCCCGGCGCTCATCTCGCTCGCGGACGCCGAGGCGGAACCGGAGGCGGCGGCTCGGCTGCGCGCCGAGGCCGGCAGGCTGTTCCGGCTGCTCGGCGGCGTCCCGACCTGGCTGGCGCCCCGGCTGGAGCCGCCTGCCCCGGAGACGGTCGAGGCGAACTGACCGCCGCGACGGGCCGCCCGGGGAGTACGCCGACGAGCCTGGCCCAGGAACGGCCCGGGCCCGGCTCCTCGGTCAGCCGTCCGCGCCGTTGAAGTGTTCGCGTACGAGTGACTGCGCCACGGCGAGGTCCCGCGCGATGAGCGCGTCCAGCAACGCGGTGTGCTGCGAGGCGTCGGCGAGCAGGTCGGCACGGCGGGCGGCGGGGCCGCTGACCAGGGGCCACTGGGAACGGCGGTGCAGGTCGTCGGCGACCGCCACGAGTTGCTGGTTGCCGGAGAGCGCGAGTACGGCGCGGTGGAAGGCCCGGTCGCTCTCCGCGTAGCCCGCGCGGTCCCCCAGGGCCGCGGCGGCGACCGTGGCGTCGGCCAGCGGGCGCAGGGCGCACCAGCCGGCGGCCGGGACCGTGCGGGCGAGCCGTAGTACGACGGGGATCTCCAGCAGCGCCCGCACCTCCGCGAGCTCCGCCAGATCGCGGGGGCCGCGCTCGCTGACCCGGAATCCCCGGTTCGGCACGACCTCGACGGCGCCCTCGGCGGCCAGCTGCTGCATCGCCTCGCGCACCGGGGTGGCCGACACGCCGAAGCGGGCGCCGAGCGCCGGGGCGGAGTAGACGTGGCCGGGGATCAGCTCCCCGTCGACGAGGGCGGCACGCAGGGCGTCCAGTATCTGGCCACGCACGGAATGCCGCTGGACACCTCGGGGCGGAGGCGGCTCACCGTGCGTGTGCTCGCCGCGCGCTTGTTCGGGCACCCGGACGTCGGGCGGGGTCCCCGCGGACGCGTACGGCCGCGCGCCCTCACGCGCTCTGCCCTGCTCCACGGCCACCTCCTCGCACTGGCGGGCCGGCTCGCGTGTGCCGGGCCCCGTGTGCACGATAGGCGGAGCGGGCCGCAGTTCAAACATCGATCACTTCGGGTAAGGTAAGGCTTACCTGCAAAGTTCCGTGATTCGGTGGTCCCCGTATGACCGTGCCCGCGCTGCTCACCGCCACCGCCCCGTCCCCGCTGACGGCGGCGTACACCCGTCTGGCCGAGGTCTTCCCCGGACTGCGCGCCGAGGTGCTCGCCGACGACGCGGCGGCACCCTCAGGTCCCGGCTGGGTCGGCGCCGGCGAGCTCGCGGCGGGCGGCGTGGCGCTGGACGAGTTCCTCGCCTGGGACGCGGCGCAGGTGCGGCGGGACTACGGCACCGAGGCCCGCCCCGACGTGGTCGCGAGCTTCGGGCTGCACCGCTACGCCTGGCCTGCCTGCCTCCTGGTGACCCTTCCGTGGTTCACCCACCGCCGGGTGCCGCGCATCCCGGCGGCGGACGTCTTCTTCCACCGCGGCCTCGGCCATCTGGCCCTCCGCGTGAGCGAGTTCGCCTGCCTGCCCGACGACCCGGCGGCCACCCGGCCGGGCGCCCGGGTCGTCCAGGACGAGGCCGCGCTGCGCACGGAGGTCCTCGACGCCGTGGCCCAGCACATCGGGCCGGTGCTCGACGGCTTCCAGCCGCGCATGCGGCGCGGCAAGCGGGCCCTGTGGGGCATGGCGACCGACGAGATCGTCGAGGGCCTCTGGTACGTCGCCCATCTCCTCGGCGAGGAGAGCCGGGCGATGAGGGAGCTGGAGCTCCTGCTGCCCGGCACCACCAAGCCGTACGTGGGCACCGCCGGCTTCCGTGAACTGACCGGCCCCGACGGCGAGGCACTGCCCACGCGCGACCGGGCCAGCTGCTGCATGTTCTACACCCTGCGGCCCGAGGACACCTGCGTGACCTGCCCCCGCACGTGCGATGCGGACCGTATCCGGAAGCTGACCGCCGCCCCCTGAACCGTACGGAGACTCACACCACTCCGCCGGGCGACCATAATTCGAACGCAACTCGGCTTCACCATGCGGGCGTTCGAAAAGATTCCGCCCATCGATGAGCCCGGCCACCCCTATGGCGTTCACTTGCCCCGAAACCCCCTGAGCGGCCCGGTATTTCCGTCACGATGACGCCCGAAACGCCCTACGTGACGCAAGGGACCGCGCATGAGACTGACCGACATATCGCTTGACTGGCTGCTTCCGGGCGCCGTGCTGCTCGTGGGGGTCATGGCGGCGGTGACGGTGGTCGCGCGCGGCAAGCGCGCCGCTGAGAAGGCCGCGGCCGACGACAGCTGGGAACGCAGCGAGGAGCGCCGCCGGCGCAAGGAGGCGCTCTACGCCACCGCCTCGTACGTCCTGCTGTTCTGCTGCGCCGCGGTCGCCGCCGCCCTCTCCTTCCACGGGCTCGTCGGCTTCGGCCGGCAAAACCTCAGCCTCTCCGGGGGCTGGGAGTACCTCGTGCCCTTCGGCCTCGACGGGGCCGCGATGTTCTGCTCCGTGCTCGCGGTCCGTGAGGCCAGCCACGGCGACGCCGCGCTGGGCTCCAGGCTGCTGGTGTGGACGTTCGCCGGTGCCGCCGCCTGGTTCAACTGGGTGCACGCACCGCGCGGCATGGACCACGCGGGCGCGCCGCACTTCTTCGCGGGCATGTCGCTCTCGGCGGCCGTCCTCTTCGACCGCGCGCTGAAGCAGACCCGCCGAGCGGCGCTGCGCGAGCAGGGCCTGGTGCCCCGCCCGCTGCCGCAGATCCGGATCGTGCGGTGGCTGCGCGCCCCCAGGGAGACCTTCGGCGCCTGGTCACTGATGCTCCTGGAGGGCGTACGCACCCTGGACGAGGCGGTGGACGAGGTGCGCGAGGACCGCCGTGAGAAGGAACAGGACCGGCACCGCCGGAGGGACCAGGCGAAGCTGGACCGGGCCCACATCAAGGCCCTGAACCGGCAGAACCGGGTCTGGACACGCGGCGGCCGTACTGGTGGCCAGGTGGATGTCCAGGCCATCTCCCCCGCTTCGGGAGGCGGCCCACCGGCCGTCGCGGAGCCTGCCATAACAGAGCCGGGACAACTGCCTCTACGCCCCCGGCCATCCCTGCAAGCCGTGAACGGCTCGAACTCCAGGAGCACTTCGGCACAGACCACGAACGGTGAGACCGCGACCGTCGACCTCACCGCCGAGGACGACACCCAAGCCCTGCCCCGGCTCGACTCGCTGGAGCAGAAGCTCAAGGATCTGGAGCAGCAGTTCGGCTGAGCCTCAGGCTTTTTGTCCGTGCAGTTCGAACCAGACCACCTTGCCCAGCGCCTGGGCCATGACTCCCCAGGAGTCCGCCAGGCTCTGGACGAGGAGCAGCCCCCTGCCGTGCGTACCGTCGTCGGCGTTCGGTACGTACGGCGCGGGCTCTTGTCCCGTGACGAAGTCGCGGACCTCCACCCGTAATCGCGCGGGTGCGGAGGTCACGGTGACCACGGCGCCGTTCCTCGTGTGGATGAGCGCGTTCGTCACCAGCTCACTGAGGAGGAGCTCCGCCACCTCGGTCTCCTCCGGCGGGCGGCGGTAGCGCAGGAACTCCCGTAGGGCGCTCCGCACCTCCCCGACCCCCGACAGGTCGGCGTTCCCGAGTCTGCGGTGCAGCCGCACCGCCGGACTCTCTCGCTTCGTCATGTCCCCCGTGTGCACGGTGAATCGGTCTCCTTCGGTTCCGTTTCGACCCGTCATGTCTCGAACGCCCACACGCAATGCATTCCCCACGGGAGTGCGGTCACGCTTCCCGGGCATCGACATATGAACGGGCGGCCATGCGGCCACGCTCGGGACGCCGAACATCACGAACTTCTACTCACGGTTAACTTCCAGAAAATTCACAAGAGTTGGCGTTGACGGATGGGGATCTACGCGCGTCATCATAGGAGTCATGCGAATCCCCCCACGGGTCACCACGCTCGGCGGCGTCGCCGCCCTCATGTCCGTCCTCTTCGTCGGCGGGCCGGTCTCCGCCTCGGCCGCCACCCCCTCGGCCGCCGCGGTCGGCAGCGTCTGTTACTCCGCGCTGCCGTCCCAGGCCCACGACACGCTCGACCTCATCGAGGCGGGCGGCCCGTTCCCGTACGACCAGGACGGCACCGTCTTCCAGAACCGGGAAGCGCTGCTGCCCAGCCAAGGGGCGGGCTACTACCACGAGTACACCGTCATCACGCCCGGCTCCCCGGACCGCGGCGCCCGCCGGATCGTGACGGGCGAAGCGGTCGAGGAGGACTACTACACCGCCGACCACTACGAGTCCTTCGACCTGGTCGACCACGACTGCTGAGCAGTCACTCCCCCGGTCCGGTCCGCGCCGTAGTCCCCCACCTGCGGCGCGGGCCACCGGACCGGCGACAGGCGCGGCGCGACCAGCGACCCGACCGGACGGCCCACCGGACCGTCGGCCTCGGGGCCGCCGACAGCCGCCCTGGAGAACCCGCTTGTACGCTCCACGCATGACCGTGACCTATGTGATCGACGGCTCCGGGATCACCGGCCTGGAGAGCTTCTGGGACGCGATCGGCGAGGCGGTGAACGGCCCCGGCGGCTACTTCGGCCGAGGCCTCGACGCCTTCGCGGACTGCCTGAGCGGTGGTTTCGGTACCCCGGACGACGGCGTGTTCGTCATCGAGTGGCGCGACCACACCCACTCCGCCCGCGCGCTGGGCCACGAGGAGACCGCCCGCCGGCTGGAGCGGCTCCTCCCGCGCGTACACCCGACCAACCGGAGCCTCTTCGAGGCGAAACTGGCCGATGCCCGGGCGGGCCGCGGGCCGACGCTCTTCGACCAGCTGGTGGAGATCATCACCGAACGGACCGCTCCCGGCACCCTGCGCCTCGTGTGAGCCGCGCCTCCGCCACCACCCGCGCCTCGTGGGAGCGGCCCATGGCCGCTCAGGGACGCGGCACGTTACGGAGGTTGGAGCGGGCCATCTGGAGCATCCTGCCGACCCCGCCGTCCAGCACGATCTTGCTGGCGGAGAGGGCGAAGCCGGTGACCATGTCGGCGCTGATCTTCGGCGGGATGGAGAGGGCATTGGGATCGGTGACCACGTCGACGAGCGCGGGCCCCTTGTGCTTGAAGGCGTCCTTGAGCGCGCCCTCCAGCTGCTTGGGCTTCTCGACCCGTACGCCGTAGGCTCCCGCGGCCCGCGCGATGGCGGCGAAGTCGGGGTTCTTGTTGGTCGTCCCGAACGACGGCAGCCCTGCCACCAGCATCTCCAGCTCGACCATGCCGAGGGAGGAGTTGTTGAAGAGGACGACCTTCACCGGCAGGTTGTACTGGACGAGCGTGAGGAAGTCACCCATCAGCATGGTGAATCCACCGTCGCCGGACATCGACACGACCTGGCGGTTCCGGTCGGTGAACTGGGCGCCGATCGCCTGCGGCAGCGCGTTGGCCATCGAGCCGTGACTGAAGGAACCGATCACCCTGCGCCGCCCGTTGGGCGTGAGATAGCGCGCCGCCCAGACATTGCACATCCCGGTGTCCACCGTGAACACGGCGTCCTTGTCGGCCAGTTCGTCCAGGACCGAGGCGACGTACTCCGGGTGGATCGGGACGTGCTTCTCGACCTTCCGGGTGTAGGCCTTGACCACGCCTTCGAGTGCGTCGGCGTGCTTCTTGAGCATCCGGTCCAGGAACTTGCGGTCGGTCTTGGCCTTCACCCGCGGTGTGATGGCGCGCAGCGTCTCGCGCACGTCGCCCCAGACCGCCAGATCGAGTTTGGACCTGCGGCCCAGGTGCTCGGGGCGGACGTCGACCTGGACGATCTGCACATCGGTGGGCAGGAAGGCGTTGTACGGGAAGTCGGTCCCCAGCAGGATCAGCAGATCGCACTCGTTGGTCGCCTCGTACGCCGCGCCGTAGCCGAGCAGTCCGCTCATACCGACGTCGTACGGATTGTCGTACTGGATCCATTCCTTGCCGCGCAGTGCGTGGCCGACCGGGGCCTTGACCCGCTCCGCCAGCTCCATCACCTCGGCGTGCGCGCCCGCCGTGCCGCTCCCGCAGAAGAGCGTCACCCGTTTGGCCTCGTCGATCATGCGGCAGAGCTTCTCGATCTCCTCGTCGCCCGGCTTCACGGAGGGCCTCGACGTGACCAGGGCGTGCTCGATCGACTTCTCCGGGGCCGGCTGCGAGGCGATGTCGCCCGGCATGGAGACGACACTCACTCCACCGCGGCCGATCGCGTGCTGGATGGCCGTCTGGAGCAGACGCGGCATCTGCTGCGGGTTGGAGATCATCTCGTTGTAGTGACTGCACTCCTGGAAGAGCAGCTCGGGATGGGTCTCCTGGAAGTAGCCGAGGCCGATCTCGCTGGAGGGGATGTGGGAGGCGAGGGCGAGGACCGGGGCCATGGAGCGGTGGGCGTCGTACAGGCCGTTGATGAGGTGGAGGTTGCCCGGCCCACAGGACCCGGCGCAGGCGGCGAGGGTGCCCGTGACCTGGGCCTCGGCGCCTGCCGCGAAGGCGGCGGTCTCCTCGTGCCGGACCTGGATCCACTCGATGGCGGCGTTACGCCGGACGGCGTCGACCACGGGGTTGAGGCTGTCGCCGACGACGCCGTACAGCCGCTTGACCCCCGCCCGCACGAGGATGTCGACGAACTGTTCCGACACGTTCTGCTTGGCCATGGGTTCCGTACCCTCTCTGCCTCCGGCTGCATCTGCACTCCATCAACCCACGACGTGAGCCGTTACGCCTCCCAGACCGCCGCGCTCGTGCGGTCGTCGGAGTAACCCTTGGCACGGAGCTGGGTGTCGGCGAGGTAGGCGGGGAGACCCGGTGGGCCGCCGGCCGTCCAGCGCCGGGCCAGTTCCTCGGCGAGCGCCGGCTCCCCGCGCATCGGCTCGGCCAAGCCGTTCCCGCAGAGCAGGAGGACGTCCCCCGGCCGGGCGACGGAGGCCCGGAACCTGAACGGTTCGGCAGGCGGTGGCGCCGGCTCACCGGCGTACGGGGAACGGGGCGTGGTGATCTGGAGATCCATCGTCAGCCGGTCGCCGCCGGGGCCGGCCTCACTCGTCGCGCTCCCGCTCGGGGGGAGCACGGGGTCGAGGTCCTGCCACACGCCGTCGCGCAGCCGGAAGAGGCCTCCGGGGCCGACACCGAAGAAGACGCGGGTGCGGCACTCCGGGTCGGCGGACAGGAGCAGACAGCGCAGGCCCGCGCTGTAGGCCGACGGTTCGAGGCCGAGTTCGGCGGCGCGTGCGCGCAGCTTGCCGTAGGTCCGGTCGGTGAGGCGGTGCAGGCCCGACTTGAGGTCGCCCCTGCGCCCCGCCCTTATGTCGTCGGAGAGCCGGGCGTGGCTGCGGGCGACGGCTCCGCCGATCCAGCGGCAGGCGTCGGCTGCGGCAAGCGCGGCCTGTCCCTCGCCCCGGGCGCCGCCGGCCACGGCGACCAGGACCAGGGCGCCGTCCCCGGTGCCGAAGCGGGCGGTGAGCAGGGCGTCCCTCCGGGGCTCGCCGCGGAAGCGCGCCGAGTCCCCGCGGACGGACGCGGCCCGCAGTGTGCAGGTCCCGTGGCGCGCGCCGTCGAGGACCGTGTCGGGTACGAGGGCGTCGAGGTCCTCGGGCCCGGAGGCGGGCAGCGCGGCGGGCTCCGCGGCGTAGGTGGGCGGCCTGTCCCCGATGTGGCCTACGACGGGGCGCGGGGGGTCGGCGGGAGGCTCGGGGGACTCGGAGGGCTCGGGGGGCACAACCTTCGGCGGCGCGGGCTCCGGAGGCGGTGCGGCAGGAGCACGTACGGCGAAGGTACGTGGTGACCGGGGCCCGGCGGGGGCCTCCCAGGGGGCGGGGCCGAACGCGGTGCGGCCCTGGAGCGGGGGCGGGGCCGGAGGTGCCTGCTCCGCAGCCGGCCGTTCCCCACGGTCCGCCGCCGGGTTCTCCGGTGACAGCGGGTCGCGGTCCACCGGCGGATTCGTCAGCCCTCGCGTGTCCCGGCCGGCCGGCGGGGCCGCCTGCGGCAGACGCGGATCCGGCAACGGCACCGCCGTGACCGGGTGATCGTCCTGTCGCGCCGCCTCGCCCACGGCGTCCGACGCGGAGTCGAAGCGGTCGTCGAGACTGTCGGCCGCGCCGCTCGGTCCGGTGTCCGGGGCGGTCTCGTCGTACAGCCGGCGCCACCACTCGTCCTCGTGCGCGGCGGGCCGCTCCCCCTGCTGGCTCATGCCCATAGTGTCGACCGCTCGGGGCGTACGAAACCGGGTCATCCCGAAAAAGTGGCTCGGACATGGGTCCGTGCGAAGACCCGCCGGGCGTCCCCACCCCCCACGGGAAGGTCGCTCGGCGGGCCGGTCCGCGGGCCCAGCCCGCCGCCCGTGGGGCGATCGGTACTGAGGTGCCGCCAGATTGTCAGAGGGACGGGCGCTACGGGCATGATGACCCAGGCGGGTTTACGCCGTGGCCGGTTCCCGCCACGTCACACCCCGCCCGACGAGCGCGGGAACGCGCGAGCACCGATCCGGGGAGGGCCGAGCATGCTGTCAGCGATAGGTCTCGACGAGAGACAGGAAGCGGCCTACAGGGCGCTGGTCGCGGCCGGAGCCGCGGAACTCTCCGATCTCGCCCGCCGGCTGGCCCAGCCGGAAGCCGAGACGGAACGCGCCCTGCGCCAGCTGGAACAGCAGGGGCTCGTGGCCCAGTCCTCGTCGAGGGCCGGCCGCTGGGTCGCGGCACCGCCCGGGGTCGCGCTGGGCGCGCTGCTCACGCAGCAGCGCCACGAGCTGGAGCAGGCAGAGCTGGCCTCGGCCCTGCTGGCGGAGGAGTACCGGGCCGAGGCGGCCGAACCCGCGGTGCACGACCTCGTGGAGGTCGTGACGGGCGCGAGCGCGGTGGTCCACCGCTTCCACCAGATGCAGCTGGGCGCCACCTCGGAGGTGTGCGCCCTGGTCACGGGAAAGCCCATCGCGGTCACCGGGATGGAGAACGAGTCCGAGGAACGCGCGTCGATGCGGGGCGTCTCGTACCGCGTGGTCGTCGAGCGGGACGTGCTCTCGCTGCCGTCGGGGATCGTGGAGCTGTCGGCGGCGCTCGGCCGCGACGAGCAGTGCCGTGTGGTCGACCGCGTACCGACGAAGCTGGTCGTCGCCGACTCCACGCTGGCCATGGTGCCGCTGACGGGCCGCGGCGCCGAGCCCGCCGCCCTGGTGATCCACGCCAGTGGGCTGCTGGAGTCCCTCATGGGGCTCTTCGAGGCGGTGTGGCGGGACGCGATGCCGTTGCGGCTGGGCAGCGAGGGCATCAGCGAGGAGAACGGCCCGGGAGCCGATCCGACCGACCTGGAGATCCTCTCGCTGCTGCTGGCGGGGCTGACGGACGCGAGCGTGGCGAAGCAGCTGGATCTGGGCCTGCGGACCGTGCAGCGACGGGTGAAAGGGCTGATGGAGCTCACCGGGGTCACCACCAGGCTGCAGCTGGGCTGGCACGCGTACGAACGCGGCTGGGTGGCCCGCGCCCCGCGCTGACCGCCCCGGCCGTGGCTTCGCCCCCGGGCGGGCCCGCGCTGACGGGCGGGACGCGGCGGACTCCTGCACGCTGGTCGAATGAGTGTGTGGCAGCTCGTCGCCGTCGGGGCGCTGATGCTGCTCGGCCTGGTCGGCGTGCTGGTGCCGGGGGTGCCGGGGCAGGCGATCATCTGGGCCGCCGTGCTCTGGTGGGCGCTGACGGACCCGACGCAGGTCGCCTGGGGTGTGCTGATCGGCGCCACGGCTCTGCTGCTGCTGAACCAGGCGCTCAAGGCGCTGATGCCCCCGCGCCGCCCCCACGAGACGGGGGTACCCCGCAAGACCTTGACGGCGGGCGGGCTGGCGGCGATCGCCGGGTTCTTCGTGGTCCCGGTGGTGGGCGGGATCCTGGGGTACGTGGGTGCCGTCTACGGCGCCGAGCGCCTGCGGCTGGGCAGCCGGGCCGCGGGCCGGGCCTCCCTCAGGTCCGTGATGCGGGCGACGGGGTACTCGGTCCTCCTGGAGCTGTTCCTCTGCCTGCTGGCGGTGGGGGCATGGCTGGGAGCGGTCGTCTGGGGCTGAGGCCGGGGGTGCCGGGGCCGCGTCGGCCCCGGCACCCCCGCCCGCTTCCGTCAGCGGGTACGGCCCCGCTTCAGCTCCATGGCCGCCTTGCCCTGCGCGCCCCTGCGCTTCCACTCCCGCAGGGTCTCGCTGCGCAGCCGGGCATCGGTCTTGGCCGCGATGCGGAGGTTCTCCCGGAGCAGCTTGCGGTAGCTGTCCAGGCGCCGCTCCGCCAGCGACCCGTCCTCGATCGCGCCGAGCACCGCGCAGCCGGGCTCGGACTCATGGGCGCAGTCGTGGAAGCGGCACTGCCGGGCCAGGTCCTCGATCTCGGAGAAGACCTGGCCGACGCCGGCCTCCGCGTCCCAGAGCCCGACCCCGCGCAGCCCGGGGGTGTCGATCAGTACGCCTCCGCCCGGCAGCACGAGCAGGTTGCGCGTGGTGGTGGTGTGCCGGCCCTTGCCGTCCACCTCACGCGCCGCCTGTACGTGCATCACGTCCTGGCCGAGCAGGGTGTTGGCCAGGGTGGACTTGCCGGCCCCGGAGGTGCCGAGCAGCACGCTCGTGCCGCCGCCGACGATCGCGCCGAACACGTCGACGCCTTCCCCGGTGGCGGAGCTGACGGGCAGCACCTGGACCCCCGGGGCGATGCGCTCGATGTCCTCCACGAGGTGGGACAGCGTGGTGGGGTCGGGGACGAGGTCGGCCTTGGTGAGCAGCACGAGGGGCTGCGCCTCGTACTCGGTCCGCGTCCCGTCGCCGAGCAGCGCGTCCCCCGCGGTGCTGGACATGGCCAGCGCGAGGAACCGTTCCAGCCGTCCGAGGTCCAGCTCCACGGCGAGCGACACACAGATGACGATGTGGTCGATGTTGGTGGCGAGCACCTGGCCTTCGGAGCGCTGCGACGATGTCGAGCGTACGAAGGCGGTGCGACGGGGCAGGAGCGTGCGGACGAACTGCGGGTCGCCGTCGGGGTCGACGGCCACCCAGTCGCCGGTGCAGACGATCCGCATCGGATCGCGGGGCACGACGAAGGCGGTGTCGGCCCTGAGCGTGCCGCGCGGAGTGACCACGTCGCACTGTCCGCGGTCGACCCGCACCACGCGTCCCGGCAGGAGCCCCTGCTCGGCGTACGGGGTGAAGGCACAGGCCCAGTCGTCGTCCCAGCCGTACGGTGCGAGCGGGTGCGACGGAGAAGTCTGAGAAGTGGAGAAAGACAAGGGAAACCCTTCACAAGGGCGGCCCCGGCAACGCGCGTTCAGGCGCGGGGATCGAAGGTCGAGGTCAGCCGGCGGCCACGGGGGTGGGATCGATGTGCTTCGGGTCGTGGGCAGCGCCCACCGCGACGACAGTCATCAATGTCCTCACCTCCTGGTTCCTCGAACTCCGCACACAGTAGCCGGAGTGCTCCCCGTGACGTCAACAGGTTTTACGGCGGGAGTCCGCGTCCGGCCGTTCGGCACGAGTTGGCGTAAATACTCCACGATCAGGTGATACGCGTGCACAACGTCAGGTCCCGGGCGGTTAGTGTGCCGGACATGACCTCACCCAAATCCCCCACCCTCCCTTATTCACCTGCCCAGTTGGGCACCCAGATCCTGATCGGCTGGAGTGGCGCGAACCCCGAGGGGCGCGAGACGGCGTTCCTCCTCGCCTATTCCCTCGGGGACGGCGCGGACGGCCCGGAGGCCGGGGAGCGGGCCATGCGTACGGCGCTGGAACGCAGCGGGCTGCGGGTGGGCGGCGAGACGCTCGACGCCACGGGGATGCCGAACCTCCCGGTGAAGCTCCTCGTGCAGGCCGGCCAGGCCGTCCTGACACTGCCGCACTTCAAGGCCCAGTACAGCGTGCCGCCGGAGTGGCTTGCCGCGGCGCGGGCGGAGGGCACGGTGCACGGGATGTTCGCCACCCGCCCGTGGCCCGTCGCCGTGCCGGGGCAGCCCGTCGGGGAGGAGCAGCTGCGGGCCTTCGTGGGCGACCCCGCCGTCATCGCGAGCTCGGCGCACTGCCTGCTCCCGGTGCGCAGCCTGGGCTGACCACCGGACACACGGCGATGCCCACCACCCCCCGTGGAGTGGTGGGCATCGCCGTGTGCGCGGTTCGTTCGCCGCGCCGGTGCTCCCCGGCGCCGCGGGGCGTCAGTTGTTGCCGACGCCGTTGCCCGAGAGGACCGGGATGTCGTTCAGGATGTGCGACAGCGGCTCGTCACCCTTGGCCTGGGTGGAGTTGTCGGCGCACTGCTGGTTCTGCGGGTTGGACAGGACGTTGATGTCCTGGACCGCGATCGGGACGAGCCCGATCAGCGAGCCCACGTTGGCCTTCACCGGCAGGGCGATGCAGGGCTTGTTGAGCGAGCCCTGGACGAGGCTGAGCTGCGGGCTCTGGTCGCCCCGGGTCTCGCTGTTGCCGAACTCCGACTCGGCACCGTTGCCGTTGATCGTGGTCGTGCCCTGGTCGTTGCCGATCGCCATCGCCGCGGGGGCCGCGGCAGCGGACAGACCGATCAGGGACACGGCTACGGCGGCGCCGGCCATCATCTTCTTCATCACGCTTCACCTTTCGGAGCGTCCCGTTGTGGAACGTACTGATAACCCCAAACGGAGGGTTCGGTTCCGCTACACCACTCGAACGGGTTGGATCCGGTCCCGGGTCGACGTCTCACCAGGGCCTTTCGTCCGGATCAGGCGGGTCCGGGGGCGGTTCCAGGGCACGCGAGCCCGGCATGGCCGAACGAGAGGGCCTAGCCGTTGCGGTCGTCCGCCCCGGCCGCCGTACGTGCCGCGGGGACGAAGGCTCCGGCACGGCGGGGGGTCACGGCGCCGGACTGCCCGGGGCCGGATGCCGTGTCCCCCGGCTGCCGCGCGGCATCGCGGCGAGCGGCCTCACGCCACTCGGCGAGCAAGCGGTCGTAGATGGGTGTGGAGCTTTCGGGCAACCGGTCACGTCCGGTCGGGTGGCAGCTGTCGTACGGGTCCATGAGGAGGCCCTACCCGGCCGGACCATCGCCGTCGGCCGTGCATGCGTCAACCAGACCAATTTCCGCACTATCGGGCTACCCGACGTGCGGACCGGGGGCGCCGGGGGCGGCTCAGCGGACGCGGACAGACGTGTGGGGCCGGTACGCCCGGGCTCCCGACCGACGGTCGGTCGCCTCGATGACGGACTGGCCCCACAGGTCCTCACGGACTATGACAAGGCGGGGAACTCTGCACCCTGGCCGGGGATGGGCTCAGGGAGGCCGTGGTCGCGCGGTGTCAGTTGTTGCCCGCGCCGTTGCCGGAGAGGATCGGGATGTCGTTCAGGATGTGCGACAGAGCCTCGTCCCCCTTGGCCTGGGTGGAGTTCTCGGTGCACTGCTGGTTCTGCGGCGAGGACAGGACGTTGATGTCCTGGACCGAGACCGGGATGAGGCCGAGGAGCGAGCCCACGTTGGCCTTGGCGGGCAGCGCGATGCACGGCTTGTTGAACGAGCCCTGGATGAGGCCGATCTGCGGGCTCATGTCGCCGTGGGTGCTGCTGTTGCCGTAGTACTGGTCGGAACCGTTGCCGTTGACCGTCGTCGTGCCCTGGTCGTTGCCGATCGCCATGGCCGAGGGGGCCGCGGCGGCGGAAACACCGGCGACGGAGGCGGCGACTGCCGCCGACGCCAGAATCTTCTTCATCATGAACGTGCCCTTCTGGTTAATCTGTTGCCCGCCTGTCCGGAGCATTCTGAACAACTCCGCCCGGAGGGTTTCGGTTGCGCCTCTTCACTCGAACGATTTCTCTTCCCGGCATCACCGATGCGGTATGCGGTACGTGAAATACGTCAGGGAAATGGCGCCTCCCGAGGGGATGACGCACCCGCGACGGGTCAGCCGCCCAGCGGGAGACCGCCCAGGAGCGGGCCGGCGGAGTCCGCGACCTCTGCCACCGCGTCCGCGGACCTGGCGATCGTGCCGTCCTCACGCACCGCGCCCGCCGTACGGCCGGCCGCGTCGACGACAGGGTTCACCACCTGGTCGGGGACCTGCGGGACCGCGGAGGTCAGTTCGTTCATGCCACCGGTGAGACTGATCCGGGGAGCGGTCGGAGTGGTCGCGGCGGAGGCGGGAGCGGCAGCGCCGAGAGCGGCCACCGAACCGGCGACAAGGGCGACTGTCTTCGCGTACTTCACTTCTCGAATCCCTTCGTCGGCGGCGTCCGCCGCCTTTGCACGGGACAACGACCGGACGGCCCACGGGGAAACTGTGCGTCACCGGATTTCCTCGGACCTCGCCCGGCCGGAAGGAACGCGAAAGGACCCTGGAGCAGGACGTGCGCTCCAGGGCCTTTTCATGACGAACCGTCGGCTCGACCGGGAAAACCTCAGTCGTTGATGCAGACGTTGCCGAACGCCGGGTTGAGCAGGCCGATGACGTTGATGGTGTTACCGCAGACGTTCACCGGGATGTGGATCGGAACCTGGACGACGTTGCCCGACAGGACGCCCGGGGAGTGGGCGGCGACGGCTTCGGCGCCGGAGTCCGCCATGGCCGGAGCAGCGCCACCCAGCGCCATGAGGGTTCCTGCGGCGACGGCGGCAGCCTTGGTGTACTTCACTTTGGTCCCTTTCTGCAGCGGAGTCCTGGGCCGACACGACTTTCGTGCCGTGTGAGCGATTCTCTGAAATGCGCTCGCGACTCCGGTGTTGTCATCCGTAACGACTGGGAGGCGCCGACGAAACGCTCTGTGACACGTTTCTCGGAAAACCGCCCGAATGATGCAGGCCCGGGCCGCACGATGGAGGAGTGTCGGCGGCCCGGACCGGTCTTGCAGCCCGGTCAGCTGTTGCCGGCACCGTTGCCGGAGAGCACCGGGATGTCCGACAGGATGTGCGACAGCGGCTCGTCGCCCTTGGCCTGGGTGGAGTTGTCGGTGCACTGCTGGTTCTGCGGGTTCGAGAGGACGTTGACGTCCTGGACCGCGATCGGGATGAGCCCGATGAGGGAGCCGACGTTGGCCTTGACCGGCAGGGCGACGCAGGGCTTGTTCAGCGAACCCTGGACGAGGCTGAGCTGCGGGCTCTGGTCGCCCTTGGTCTCGCTGTTGCCGAACTCCGACTCGGCACCGTTGCCGTTGATCGACGTGGTGCCCGTGTCGTCACCGATCGCCATGGCGCTCGTCGCCGAGAGACCGAGGATGGAGGCGGCGACGGCACCCGTAGCCAGAACCTTCTTGATCACGATTAACCCTTCTCGTACCGATTGCCCCGCGGCGGAGCTCCCTGATCAACTCGGCCTCGGCCGTTTGGTTCCCCTCCGCGGCACCCGTTCACCCGAATGCCGGTACGCGGTACCCCGTTCGCACGAACACGCGTACGTGTCTCTTTCGGGTGGTTACACAATTTCCACGACTCTTCAAGTTTCCCCCGCATCCCTCGCGCCGGTTCGCTCGTTACGGATTCGTCCGCGTCGATGGAATGACTTCCATCAGGGTCACCGCCCACGCGAATTTTCCGGAGAAGGGCATGTAATGCGACAGGTTCTGAATAAAAGCATGATCGTCATGGCGGCGGCCTCGGGCATCCTGTCCGCCGCGGGAGGGTATGCGCACGCCGACTCCTCGGCCGGCGCAGTGGCGGCCAACTCGCCCGGCGTCGGCTCGGGCAACGCCGTACAGGTCCCGGTCCACGTCCCGGTCAACGTCTGTGGCAACACGGTCAACGTCATCGCCCTGCTGAACCCGGCCTTCGGCAACAGCTGCGCCAACGTCAGCTCGCACGACGGCGGGCACGGCAACGGCGGGCACGGAGGGGGCTCGTACGGGGACGACGCCTACGGCGGTGGGCACAGCGGCGGTGGCCACCACGGCGGTAACGGGCACGGTTCGTCCGGTGCCAGTGCCGAGGGTGCGGCCGTCGGTTCGCCGGGCGTCGGGTCCGGCAACGTCGTGCAGGCCCCGGTGGACATCCCCGTGAACGCCTGTGGCAACACGGTGGACGTCGTCGGCCTGCTCAACCCCGCCGGCGGCAACACCTGCGTCAACGACAGCGGTTACGACCACGAGCAGCCGCCGGTCGAGCCGCCCACCGAGGAGCCCCCCACCGTCGAGCCGCCCACCGAGGAGCCCCCCACCTCGAAGCCTCCGGTCGAGCCGCCCACCTCCAAGCCCCCGGTGGACGAGCCCCCGGCCTCCACCCCCGGCCCCAACACACCCGGCCCTCAGCTGGCCCAGACCGGTGCCGGTGACATCGGCCTGGCCGCCGGTGCGAGCGCGGGACTGCTCCTCGGCGGCGCGGTGCTCATGCGCCGCACCCGCGGAGCCCGTAACTAGCCGAACCGGCTGTTGGACCCGGGGGCGCGCAGGCGGACCATCCGGCAGCCCCGGCCGTGGTGAGGACGCCGAAGAAGGCGGACAGCGTCCGGTGATCCCGCTCCACGCGACGGCGCCCGCCCGGAGATTCCGGGCGGGCGCCGTCGCGTGTCCTGCGGGTGGGCGGGGCCTACGGGTAGAAGTGCGTGAGTGACTCGGCGACGCAGGCCGGCTTCTCGGAGCCCTCGAGTTCGAAGGTGAAGCCCCGCGTCATCTGTACGCCGCCGCGCGCGACCTCGTTCACCCCGGTGACCCTCGCGTGCAGGCGGACCCGGCTGCCGACGGGGACGGGTGCCGGGTAGCGGACCCGGTTGACGCCGTAGTTGAGCGCCCGCCCCACGCCGCTCACCTGGAGCAGTTCGGCGAACATCGGGATACCCCAGCTCAGCACCATGTAGCCGTGGGCGATGGTGCGCCCGTACGGTCCGGCGGCGGCGCGCTCGACGTCGGTGTGGATCCACTGGTGGTCGCCCGAGACGTACGCGTAGGCGTCGATCAGCTCCTGGGTGACCTCCTTCCACTCCGAGCGCCCGAGGTCGCGTCCGCCGAGGGCGAGGATCTCCGGGATGCCGTGCGCGGCGAGCGCCATGGCGGTACTCCGTTCTGCGTGTACGGCGGTCAGGCGGTCACGGGCGCGGTGCGCGGCGCGGCGACCGGCTCTGCGGACTGCTCGTCGTGGTTGGGGCGCTTGAGCAGGAGGAGCATGCAGCCCAGGGTCAGCGCCACCTGGAAGACGGCGTAGGCGATGACCGCGGTGATGGAGCCGGTCCGGTTCAGCAGGAACTGGCCGATGATCGGGGTCGTACCGCCGAGCAGGGTGCCGCAGAGCTGGTAGCAGAGCGAGATGCCGGTGTAGCGCAGATGGGCCGGGAAGCGGCTGGCGAGCATGCCGGCGAGGGCCGCGTAGTAGAGGCAGTGCGGGATGGTGGCGACGGCGACGCCGAACATCGCGAGGCCGTAGTTCTCGGTGCTGATGAGGACGAACATGACCGGCATCAGGACCAGTTCCGGCACCAGCATCACGATCACCGCGCGGGACCAGCTCTTCATGCGAGTGGCGATGAGGGCACCGAAGGGCTGGACGATGATCTGGGTGATGTTGGCGACGAGGATGATCGTCAGGAACGAGCTGCGGTCGAAGTCCAGGGACGTGGTGGCCCAGGACAGCGCGAACGTCGACTTGAAGTAGGTGGCGGACAGCCCGATGGTGCAGGCGCCGATGCCGAGGACGATCAGCATGGGGTGGCTGCGCAGAACCTCGGTCAGCGGGAGCTTGACGACTTCCTTCTTCTCGATGAGCTTGGCCATGGCCGGGGACTCGGCGACCTTCAGCCGGACCAGCAGACCGACCATGACGAGCGCGGCGGACGCGAGGAACGGCACGCGCCAGCCCCAGGAGACGAAGGCGTCGTCGGGCAGCTGGCTGATGGCCAGGAAGCTCACGGTGGAGAGGGTGTTGCCGACGGGCGAGCCCTGCTGGGCGAACGCCGCGTACAGGACGGACTTGCCCTTGGGCGCGTGCTCGGAGGCGATGAGCACGGAGCCGCCCCACTCACCGCCGAGGCCGATGCCCTGGATCATGCGGATGCAGACAAGCAGGATGGGGGCGGCGATGCCGATGGAGGCGTAGCCGGGCAGCAGACCGATGGCGGTGGTCGAGATGCCCATCATCAGCAGGGTGATGACGAGGGTCTTCTTGCGGCCGAGCCGGTCGCCGTAGTGGCCGAAGATGATGCCGCCGAGGGGGCGGGCGAGGAAGCCGACCCAGAAGGTGGCGAAGGCGACCAGGGTGCCTATCGGGCCCTCGAGCTCGGGGAAGAACACCTTGTCGAAGACGAGCGCCGCCGCGGTCCCGTAGATGTAGAAGTCGAACCACTCGATGGTGGAGCCGATGAAGGCTCCGAATCCTGCGCGGTTGGCGGCTTTCGTTCGCTCGCGTGCGTTTGCGGTGGTCGCACTCATGGTGGCTCCCGTGGAACTTCGTTGAACAAGCGGATGGGGACACGCCGAACCCGGCGTCGCCCGAGACGCCTTGGGTCGCGTGGTGGAACTGGGGACGGAGAGGAACGTGACGGTCAGGCGGGGATGCGTTCGAAGACCGCGGCGAGGCCCTGGCCGCCGCCGATGCACATGGTCTCCAGGCCGTAGCGCGCCTCGCTGCGGTGCATCTCGCGGCTGAGGGTGGCGAGGATGCGGGCACCGGTGGCACCCACCGGGTGGCCGAGCGAGACGCCGGATCCGTTGATGTTGATCCGCTGCTCGTGGTCCTTCTCACCGAGGCCGAGCTCCCGGGTGCAGGCCAGGACCTGGGCGGCGAAGGCCTCGTTGATCTCGATCAGGTCGAGGTCGGCGAGGGTGAGTCCGGCGCGGCCGAGGGTCGCGTGGGTGGCCGGGACGGGGCCGATGCCCATCGTCGCGGCGGGGACACCCGCGCGGGCGAAGGAGACGAGCCGGACGAGCGGGGTGAGC
Source organism: Streptomyces sp. NPDC006516 (assembly GCF_040611875.1). Classification (NCBI taxonomy): domain Bacteria; kingdom Bacillati; phylum Actinomycetota; class Actinomycetes; order Kitasatosporales; family Streptomycetaceae; genus Streptomyces; species Streptomyces sp. NPDC006516. Next base: position 16,463 of record NZ_JBEXPD010000014.1, on the reverse strand, counting down.
CCGAGCCGTTCGGCGGTGGCGGCGCTGGTGACCAGGCAGGCGGCCGCAGCGTCGTTCTGGCCGCTGGCGTTGCCGGCGGTGACGGTGGCCTCGGGGTCGGCCTTGGCCATGATGGGGCGCAGCGCGGCGAGTTGCTCGGCGGTGGTGTCGGGGCGGGGGTGCTCGTCGGCGGTGACGACGGTTTCACCCTTGCGCGTGCGCACGGTGACGGGGACGGTCTCGGCGTCGTAGCGGCCCTCCCGCACGGCGCGGGCGGCGCGGGCCTGGGAGCGCAGGGCGAGGGCGTCCTGGTCGGCGCGGCTGATGGAGTAGGCACGGCGCAGGTTCTCCGCGGTCTCGATCATGCCGCCGGGGACGGGGTGGTGGACGCCGCCCGCGGTGACCCGGCCCCTGGCCAGCGAGTCGTGGAGCTGGAGGCCGGGGCCCTTGATGCCCCAGCGCCCGTCGTGCGTGTAGTAGGGGGCGGCGCTCATGACGTCGACGCCGCCGGCGACGACGACCTCGCTGAATCCGGCGCGGATCTGCATCGCCGCGTCGAGAACGGCCTGCAGACCGGAGCCGCAGCGACGGTCGGTCTGGACACCGGTGACGGTGTCGGGGAGTCCCGCGTCCAGTGCGGCGACCCGGCCGATGGCGGGGGCCTCGGACGTGGGGTAGGCGTGCCCGAGGATCACCTCGTCCACCCGGTCGGGGTCGATGCCCGTGCGGGCGACGACCTCGGCGATGACGCGTGCGGCGAGCGCGGCCGGGGTCTGCTGGGCGAACGCGCCGCCGAAACGCCCGATGGGTGTGCGCAGCGGCTCGCAGATGACGACATCGGTCTGGTCGGGCACGGCAGAACACCTTTCGGCGGATTCGGGTGTGTGGGGCGACCTTCGCACTGGACCACTGAGTCGGTCCAATATCGAGTTCCCCCACCATCAAGACGCGCTGCGTCTCAATCGGACGGCTAGGGGGTGGGCAGCGCTTCCTCGGCGACCGCGAGCACCGCGCGCAGTGCCGCCGAGGGATTGTCCGTCCGCCAGGCCAGAGCCGCCTGGCGCAGGATGGGCGGCCCGGCGAGGGAGCGGTAGACCAGCCCGTTCTGCTGGATGTGCCGTACGGAGGAGACGGTGAGCGTGACCCCGACGCCCGCGGCGACGAGGGCCAGGATCGTGTACGAGTCGGGGGCCTCCTGCACCACGCGCGGGTTGAATCCGGTGGCCTCGCAGGCCTGCACCATCGCGTCGCGCACCGTCGATCCGGCGTTCGCGGGGAAGGAGACGAAGGGCTCGTCGGCGAGGACGCCGATGGGGATGCTCTCCAGACGGGCGAGCCGGTGGTCGGAGGGCAGTGCGCACAGCAGCTCCTCCTCGTCGATCACCCGGTAGGCCACCCCGGGCTGGGTGACGGGCAGCCGGACGAACCCGAGGTCGAGGGAGCCGTCGGCGACGCGGGAGAGGGCGACGTTCGCGTACGTCTGCCCCTTCATCGCCAGCTCGATCCCGGGGTGGGCGGCGCGCACGGCCCGGGTCAGCAGGGGCAGCGTCTCGTGGCTGGAGGCGCCCGCGAATCCGATGGTGACCCTGCCGTACTCCCCGCGCCCGGCGGCCTTGGCGGCCCGTACCGCCGTGTCGAGGTCGTCCAGCACGGTCCGTACGGGTTCGAGGAACGACTCCCCCGCACTCGTCAGCCGCACCGAGCGGGTGTTGCGCTCGAAGAGCTGGACGCCGAGCTCCTTCTCCAGCTGGCGGATCTGCTGGCTGAGCGGGGGCTGGGCCATCTGCAGCCGCTTGGCGGCACGGCCGAAGTGCAGTTCCTCGGCGACGGCGGTGAACGCCGTCAGATGACGCAGTTCCATCGAGGACTTCCATTCATTAACTGACAGTCTTGATCCGACCTTAATTTGGTATTGGACAGCAATCAATGGCCGCTGACACGGTGAGGGCGACCAGCACGCACTCGCCGAGGAGCACCGTGGAGCGGACGGATACGGCCGACGGGCCCAGCAAAGTCATGTCGATGAGGGAGGCCGTGGCCGCCTTCGTGCACGACGGGGCGACCGTCGCCATCGAGGGCTTCACCCACCTCGTCCCCACCGCCGCCGGGCACGAGATCATCCGCCAGGGCCGCAAGGACCTCACCGTCGTACGGATGACGGCCGACATCGTGGTGGACCAGATGATCGCCGCGGGCTGTGTCTCACGGCTGGTCTCCTCCTTCGTGGGCAACTCCTCCGCGGGTTCGCTCGGTGAGCTGCGACGCAGGATCGAGCGCGCCGACCCGGCGCCGCTGGCGTTCGAGGAGTACAGCCACTACGGGATGGTCTGCCGCTACCTGGCCGGCTCCCAGCGGCTGCCGTTCTACCCGCTGCGCAGCTACGGCGGCAGCGACCTCCCGGGCGTCAACGGCGACCTGCGCAAGGTGACCTCGCCCTACCCGGGGCCGGACGGCGAGCCGGAGCAGATCTACGTCGTGCCGCCGGTGAACCCGGAGGTGACGATCATCCACGCCCAGCGGGCGGACCGCCGGGGCAACACCCAGATCTGGGGACTGACCGGTATCCAGGCCGAGGCGGTCTACGCGGCGGAGAAGGCGATCGTCGTCGTCGAGGAGGTCGTGGAGGACGAGGTGGTCCGCTCGGACCCCAACCGCACGCTCGTCCCGTCCCACGCGGTGGACGCCGTCGTGGTCTGTCCGCGCGGCGCGCACCCCTCCTTCGCCCAGGGCTACTACGACCGCGACAACGCCTTCTACCGGGCCTGGTCGCACATCAGCAAGGACCCCGAACGGCTGCGGGAGTGGCTGGCCGAGTGGGTGTACGGGACGGCCGACCACGCCGAGTACGTCGACAAGCTGGGCGAGGACTTCTGGGCGGGACTCGCGGTGGGCGAAGCGCTCAGCGAGCCCGTGAACTACGGGCGGCGGCTGTGAACGCGCCGCAGGAGAGGGAACGGGACATGACCACCACCGCACCGGAGACCGTCACCTCCTCGGAGACCGTCACCTCGTCGGAGCTGCTCTCCGTCGTCGCCAGCCGGGAACTGGCCTCCCGGCGCACGGTGTTCGCCGGCATCGGACTGCCCACGCTCGCGACCGAACTGGCCCATCTGACGGTCGCCCCGCAGATCGAGGTCGTCTACGAGTCCGGGGTCTGCGGTGCCCACCCCTCGCACCTCCCGGAGACCATCGCCGACGCCGTGCTCATCTCCGGCGCGGAGGCGGTGCTCTCGATGCCCGCGCTGTTCGGCTGCGTGCTCCAGGGCGGCCACATCGACGTGGGCTTCCTCGGCGCGGCGCAGATCGACCGGTGGGGCAACCTCAACACCTCCGTCATCGGCGACTGGGAGAACCCCACGGTCCGGCTACCCGGTTCGGGGGGTGCCGTCGAGGTGATGGCCAACTCCCGTGAGGTCTTCGTGGTGATGCGGCGGCACAATCCTCGCTCCTTCACCGCTGAGCTGGATTTCTGCACCACCCCTGGTCCGGACCGCGCGCTCGCCGAGGGCATCCGGCCGCTGGGTGCGGGAGTCACCCGGGTCATCACCGAACTGGGCATTCTGGCCCGCGCGGGGATCGGCGAGGAGCTCCGCCTCGTCGCCGTGCACCCCGGCGTGACGGTGGACCAGGTGCGGGAGGCCACCGGCTGGGACCTCCAGGTCGCCGGCTCCGTCGAGACCGTGCCTCCACCGACCGAGGCCGAGCTGCGCCTCCTGCGCGAGGACGTGGACCCCGGCCGCGTCTACCTCCGCTGACCCCCGCACGCGGCGCCGTACCGCGCCACCTTCCGCCATCGACCGCGGCTACCGTCGCTGACATCGACCGCACCTGCCGAGAGGACGTAACCGCCATGCGTATCAGGATCGTCGGCGCCGGAGCCATGGGCCGAGGGATCGCCCAGTGGGCGGCGACCGCCGGACACACCGTCGAGCTCTGCGACGTACGGACCGAGGCGGTGACGGCGGCCGTGGACTTCGTGCGCTCCATGCTGGAACGCGCCGTCCAGAAGGGCCGGATGTCCGCCGACGACTCCGCCGCCGCCCTGGAGCGGCTGGTCCCGCTGGACGACCCGTGGACCGGGGGCCCGGACGTGGAACTGGTCGTGGAGGCCGTGCGTGAGGACCTGGACACCAAGGCCGAGGTGTTCGGGAAGCTGGAGCAGGCGCTGCCGGAGTCCACGGTCTTCGCGACCAACACCTCGTCCCTGTCGGTGACCCGGATCGCCGCCTCGCTCCGGGACCCTGGGCGGCTCGCGGGGCTGCACTTCTTCAACCCCGTGCCGTTGATGAAGATCGTCGAGGTCGTGCCGGGCGCGGCCACCCGCCCCGAGATCCCGCCGGCCCTCACGGCGCTGGTCGAGAGCTGCGGCCACCGTGCGGTGACCGTCGCCGACACCCCCGGGTTCCTGGTCAACCACGCGGGGCGGGGACTGGTGACGGAGGCCCTTGCACTGCTGGAGGAGTCGGTCGCCGACCCGGCCGGGATCGACCGGATCGCCCGGGACGTGCTGGGACTCCGCATGGGTCCGTTCGAGCTGATGGACCTCACGGGGCTCGACGTCACGGCGGCGGTGATCGACTCCATCTGGGAGGGCTTCCGCCACGAGGACCGGCTGCGCCCTTCCTTCCTCACCCCGAACCGGGTGACGGCGGGCCTGCACGGCCGCAAGACCGGGCAGGGCTGGTTCGCGTACGGCTCCGAGGCGCCGGCCCCGGCTCCGGAGCCGCCGGTGACGGGTGACCCTGACCGGCCGGTGTTCGTCGTGGCCGGCGAGGGGGCCGAGGAGTTGCGGAACGCGCTGGACGCGGCCGGAGCGACGGTCGAGAGCGGCACCGGCCCTTCCGGCGACGCCCTGGTCCTCGTGCCGGTGTGGGGCACCACGGTCGCCGCGGCGGTCGCCTCCCTCGGGCTGCCCGCAGCGCGCACCTTCGGCGTGGACCCGCTGCCGGCCGCCGGCCGCCGCAGGGTGCTCGCGGTGACCCCTGCGGCCGGTCCGGCGGCCGCGCGGGACGCCCGCGCGGTTCTGGCGCGCGGGGCCGGCGGGGCGGAGCCCTACGCCGTGTCGGTGGTGCGGGACACCGCAGGTTCGGTGGCGCAGCGGCTCCTGGCCTCGGTGGTCTCCGTCGCCGCCTCGATCGCGGAGCGCTCGCTCGCCACCCCCGCGGACATCGACCTGGCCGTGACGACCGGCCTCGGTTACCCGGCCGGGCCGCTGGCCTGGGGCGACCGGATCGGCGCCGCGCGGCTGCTGGACCTCCAGCGGGCTCTGCACGCCTCGACCGGCGATCCGCGCCACCGTCCGAGCCGCTGGCTCACCGAGCGGGCCCAGCTCGGGCTGCCGCTGACGGAGCCGGGCACCTCACCGGCTGACTGCGCGTAAGGGAGCCGGCGGGGGCGAAGCCGTCGCGGCCCGTGCCCGCTTCGGCCCCTGCCCGCTTCGGCTCGTGTCCGGCGCGGCCCTGTCTGTCGCGGCCCGTGTCCGTTTCTTACAAGACGCGCTCACGGGCCCGGCCTACGGTCGTCCCATGACTCCACGACTCGACGCGATCTCCGTCACCACCGCCGATCTGGCCGCGTCCCTGGCCTTCTACCGCAGGCTCGGGCTCGACATCCCCGAGGGCGCCGAATCGGCGCCCCATGTGGAGGTGGCTCTCCCGGGCGGGCAGCGCCTGCTCTGGGACACCGAGGATGTCGTCCGCTCCTTCGACCCGGGCTGGGCCGGTTCCAGGGGCGGCGAGCGCGTCGGGCTCGCCTTCCTCTGTGACAGCCCGGAGGAGGTGGACGCCGTGTACGCGGATCTGACCGCCGCGGGGTACGAGGGGCATCTGAAGCCCTGGGACGCGGTCTGGGGACAGCGCTACGCGGTCGTCCTGGACCCGGACGGCAGCGCCGTCTCGCTGTTCGCCGCCGGGACCTCGTAGCCCGTGGCGGCGAGGTAGCCGCCGAGCGTGGTTCCGGCCAGGTCGCGCATCTCCCGGGCCAGATGCGCCTGATCGGTGCACCCGGCGGCATACGCCGCCTCGGCGTACGGCCTGCCCGCGCGTACGAGGGCGAGCGCGTGCTGCAGTCTCAGGACCCTGGCCAGCGTCTTCGGACCGTAGCCGAACGCGGCCAGTGAGCGGCGGTGCAGCTGGCGGGCTCCGAGTCCGACGGCGCGGGCGGTCGCGGCGACCGACCGCCCCTGGCGCAGCTGTGAGGCGACTGCCGCCATGAGTGGATCGGGAGGCCCGGTGCGGGCCGCGCGGCGCAGCGCGATGCCCTCCAGCGCGGCGGCCGGATCGCCGGCCGCGCCGACCCGCTCGGTGAGCTCCCGGACCTCGGTGCCCGGCCAGAGCGCGTCGAGCGCGACCCGGCGGTCACGCAGCTCGTGCGCGGGGACACCGAGGAGGGCGGGCGCGCTGCCGGGGGCGAAGCGGATGCCCGCGCAGCCGCCGTCGGACGGGCCGGGTCCGAAAGCGTGGGTGTCGGGACCGGCCACCATCAGCCTGCCACCCAGCCAGAGAAGGTCCATGCAGCCGTCGGGGAGCACGAGCCGCGCCGGATCGCGCGGTCCGGACCAGGTCCACAGGGTCGCGCCGTCCAGGCGAGCCGCCCACTCCGTATAGCCGTGTCCCATGCTCACCACGCTACGCGCCGCCCGGATCCCGCCCGCGCGGGTCCGGGCGGCATGGCCGCGCCCCAGGTGAATCAGTCCTCCGCGGAGCCGCCCGGGCCGACGCCCCGCCCCGCCGCCGAGGCGAAGCCGAGCCAGGTGTGCCGGTTACCGGCCCAGCACCAGCCGACCTTGGGGGCGTCGCGCCGCTCCCGGCCGTCCCGGCCGGTGCCGTTGCTGATCCAGAGGGCGGGGGTACGGGCGTCCAGAGCGTCCTCCGCCGTGCCGGTCGCCTTGCCCGTCGCCTTACGCAGCCGTGAACCGATGGTCATGAAGCAGTGGTTGCGCTCCAGGACGTCGGGCTGCTGGAGGACCCAGGTGATGCCCTCGGTGAGCAGCAAAGGGGTGCGGCCCTGCCCGGTGAGAGCGGGCAGGGCCTCGTTCGGGCTCCAGTTGGCCATCTCGTCCCCGCGGTCGAGTCCGGTGACGAGGTAGAGCGGCGTGCCGGGCAGCGCGACGGTGTCGAGGGGGGCGAACAGGTCGACGTCGGGCATGTCCGTGACGACGAAGCCCGGCTTGTCGTTGCGGCGCAGCAACGGCGCGAGGGCGGACGCGGGTGCTCGGTCCGGGTGGACCGCGAGCAGCGTTCCCTCGTCGGCGCCGGCGTCGGCGGACTCGGCGAAGGTGCGCAGCTCGGCGGCGGACAGACCCGCGATCTCGTGCACCCCGAGTTCGATCAGGCGCTCGGCCTGCGCGCGCGGTGCCGGGAGTGCGGGACGGACGGTGGAGGTTTCGGGCACGATGCTCCCAGGGACGACGTCGTGGACGGGCTCGGGACCAAACGAGGCGCGTGCGCGGAACGTTCCCGTCCGGCCGCTCCTCCCGGCTGCCTGCAGGCGCGGCGCGGACCGGCTTGGGATCACGGGCCGCAAGGAGCCCCGAGTCTCCGGGCCCCAGCTGTCGGCCGGGCCGCAGGCCGGCGGTCAGGCCCCAGCCGTCGGCCGGGCGGTCAGCGCCTCCGAAATCCTCAGCCGCCCGCCTGGCTCCCGCGGTCCGTGCCGGAGCGGTGGCTCCGGTCCTCCTTCGCTTCCCGGGCGCCGTGCAGACGGGACTTCACGTCGTCCGGAGGCAGGAAGCGCGACCAGCGCTCGGGGAATTCGGAGGGCATGGAGACGTCCTCCTCCTCGTCCTCGTCGGCATAGGCGTCCCAGTTCGCCGCCTGGGTGCGGGCCACGAGCTCGGCGGCCTGCGCCGCCTTGAGCCGGTCGCTGGCCGCGCGGGCCGCCGCCGTGGCCAGCGAGGGCCACACGTGGTCGATCGCGGCGTTCACGGCGGCTCCGACCAGGACGGCGAAGGCGGAGATGCCTATCCAGAGCAGGACGGCGATGGGCGCCGCCAGCGACCCGTAGATGGTCGGCCCCTCGACCGTGCTCGTGAGGTAGATCCGCAGCAGGAAGCTGCCCAGCACCCACATCCCGAGCGCCACGAGCGCCCCGGGCACGTCCTCTATCCACGGCGAACGGACGGGTACGGACACGTGGTAGAGCGTCGTCAGGAAGGCGATGGACAGGACGATGACCAGCGGCCAGTAGAGGACGGCCAGCACCTCGGTGCCCCAGGGGACGAGCTCCACCACCCGGTCGGGGCCGACCACCAGCAGCGGCAGCACCACCGCGCCCAGGAGCAGCGCCACCACGTACAGCAGGAAGGCGAGCAGCCGTGTCTTGACGATGCCGCGGTGACCGTCGAGGCCGTACATCACGGTGATGGTGTCGATGAAGACGTTCACCGCGCGTGAGCCCGACCAGAGCGCGATCGCGAAGCCGATGGAGATGACGTCAGGGCGCGCACCGGTCGTGACGTCGGCTATGAGCGGTTTGGCGATGTCGTTGACACCCCGCTCGGACAGCACCGTCTGGACCGCCCCGAGGATGTTGCGCTCGATCGACGCGACCGTGGTGGTGGCCGTCCAGTCGTCGACGTATCCGAGCAGCCCGATCAGACCGAGCAGCAGCGGCGGCAGGGACAGCAGCGTGAAGAACGCCGCCTCGGCGGCGAGGCCCAGGATGCGGTACTCGATGCACGAATTGACCGTGTCCTTGAGCAAATGCCATGCCATCTGCCGCTTCGACACGTTGCGGTAGAGGACTCGAGCCCGGTGGAGCCGACCCGGTGGCCGCTCGGGTGTTTCGTTTGCTGCCTGCACCTCCTTACCGTATCGGCATGGCAGCTAGCACCCACACAGTGACCAATCAGGTTCCGCCGCTGGTCGGCTATGACGTCTTCACGGCCGATCTCGCCCTGACGGAGGCCGTCCAGCGGCACCTCGCGCCCGCGGTCCTCGACGAGGCCCGGGGGGAACTCGGCACGCTGGGCCTCTCCGCCGGCTCCGCCCAGGCCCAGGAATGGGGTGCGCAGGCGAACGAGAACCCCCCGAAGCTGCGGACGCACGACCGGTACGGGCACCGGATCGACGAGGTGGACTTCCATCCGTCCTGGCACCGGCTGCTGGGCCACGCGGTGACGGCGGGGCTCACGGACGCCTGGGGCAGGGAGGGCGGCCATGTCCGGCGCGCGGCCGGGTTCCTGGTCTGGACGCAGGCCGAGGCGGGCCACGGATGCCCGCTGTCCATGACCCACGCGGCGGTCCCGGCGCTGCGCACCGACCCGGCACTGGCCGCCGAGTGGGAACCGCTGCTGACCTCGCACGTGTACGAGGAAGGACTGCGGGTCCCGGCGCAGAAGGCCGGTGCGCTCTTCGGGATGGGTATGACGGAGAAGCAGGGCGGCACCGACGTGCGGTCCAACACCACCCTGGCCGAACCGCTGGCGGCGGACGGGGAGTACCTGCTCACCGGCCACAAGTGGTTCTGCTCGGCTCCCATGTCCGACGGCTTCCTGGTGCTGGCCCAGGCACCGGGCGGCCTGAGCTGCTTCCTGGTCCCGCGGGTCCTGCCCGACGGCGCGCGCAACGTGTTCGCGATCCAGCGCCTCAAGGACAAGCTGGGCAACAGGTCCAACGCCTCCGGCGAGGTCGAGTTCGACGGCACGTGGGCCCGCCGGGTCGGTGAGGAGGGGCGCGGGGTGCGCACCATCATCGAGATGGTGGCGGCGACCCGGCTGGACTGCGTGGTGGGTTCGGCGGCCCTGATGCGGCAGGCGGTGGCCCAGGCGATCCATCACAGCGCCTACCGCAGCGCGTTCGGTGGACTGCTGATCGAGAAGCCGCTGATGCGCAACGTCCTGGCCGACCTGGCCCTGGAGTCGGAGGCGGCGACGACGCTCGCGCTGCGGCTGGCCGCGGCGTACGACGCGGACACGGAGGAGGAACGGGCCTTCCTGCGGATCGCGGTGCCGGCGGCCAAGTACTGGGTGACGAAGCGGTGCACGGCGGTGGTCGGCGAGGCCCTGGAGTGCCTCGGCGGCAATGGTTACGTCGAGGAGTCCGGGATGCCCCGGCTGCTGCGCGAGGCGCCGCTCAACTCGATCTGGGAGGGATCGGGCAACGTACAGGCGCTCGACGTACTGCGGGCGTTGCAGCGCGAGCCGGGGGCGCTCAACGCCTTCCTCACCGAGGTCGGCAAGGCGCGCGGCGCCGACCACCGGCTCGACGCGGCGATCAAGGACCTGCTGACCGAGCTGGCGGATCTGGAGGCCGTCGAGGCGCGGGCGCGGCGTCTGGTGGAGCGGATGGCGCTCGTCCTGCAAGGTTCTCTGCTGCTGCGCTGGGCGCCGCCGGAGGTCGCGGACGCGTTCTGCGCGTCCCGGCTGGGCGGGGACTGGGGCTCGGCCTTCGGGACGCTGCCGCACAGTCTGGATCTGGCCACGATCGTGGAGCGTGCGCGGGCGCGGGAGCGTTAGGACGTACGGCCGTGGCCCGGGGGCGCTGGCGCGCGGGCGCTGCGCGCCGGGGCCAAACGACGGGGGGTGATGCTGCGCCGACACGGCACCACCCCCCACGCTTGTGCACCGCCGCACGGCGGGTCGAGGACTCCCCGCACGGCGTGCCGCAGACTCTCGTACGATCTGCGGCCTGTCGCCAGAGTTGCAAAGGGTTGCAACCATTGTGTGGACTGCGGGGTGACGGCACCCTTGGCACGGCAGGATGGGTCCTGGGGTCCGGTTTCCGTCTTCCGGACCGGGCCCAGGCCTTGTTGGGGGGGACCTCGTCATGAAGACACGCCCTGCCGCACCTTCGCGGCCGGAGTACACCCCGCGTCCCGCGGTGAGTGAGCGCCTGGTCCACCGCGCGCGGGAGGCCCGGCTGGCAGGCCGGCGCACGGAGGACGCGCCGCGCGCGGAGATCGGCGCGTCCTGGGACCGGGTGCTGCGCAGCGGCATCGATCCGGAGCAGTCGCCGGAGACCACTCTGCTGGGGGCGGCGGAGATCGAGCACCGGCGGGGCAGCACGGCGCTCGGCGAGGTCATGCCGCTGCTGCGGGACGGGCTCGCCGGCATCGCGGACGCGGCGCAGCAGATCCTGGTGGTCACGGACCCGGAGGGCAGGGTCCTGTGGAGGCAGGGGCACGCGGCCGTGCTGCGCCGGGCCAAGGACATCTGTCTGGAGGAGGGAGCGGCCTGGGCGGAGTCGGCCACGGGGACGAACGCCATCGGTACGGCGCTCGCCGCCCGCGTCCCCGTCCAGGTCCACTCCGCCGAGCACTTCATACGCGCCCTGCACGGCTGGACCTGCGCGGCGGCGCCGCTGCGGGACCCGCGGGACGGCCGGCTGATCGGTGTCGTCGACATCAGCGGGCCGGCTTCCACCTTCCATCCCGCGACCCTCGCCCTGGTCGGCTCGGTGACGGCGCTGGCGGAGAGCGAGCTGCGCAACCGCCACCTGCAGGCGACGGACCGCCTGCGGTCCGTCGCCGCCCCGATTCTATGCAGGCTGCCCGGCCGCGCCGTGGTGGTGGACACGCACGGCTGGCCGGCCGCCGTCAGCCGTATGCCGCCCATGGACCGGCTGCCGCTGCCGAAGTCGATGCGGCCGGGCAGGGTGTGGCTGGCCTCGCTGGGGATGTGCCGGGTGGAGCCCCTGCCGGGAGGCTGGCTGATACAGGTCGAGGAGGGGGAGCACGAGGGGCCGCCGCGCAGGGTGGTGCTCGATCTCAGTCGCGAGCAGGGGCTCGCGGTGCATGTCGCTGGGCCGGTGGGCACCTGGACGCACCGGCTCTCACCCCGGCACGCGGAGCTGCTGTACGCGCTGGCCCTGCACAGGGAGGGGCGCACGGCGGCCGAGCTGGCCCAGGACGTCTTCGGCGACGCGTCGAGGACGGTGACGGTGCGGGCCGAGGTGTCGCGGATCCGGCGGCATCTGGCCGAGGTGCTGGCACACCGTCCGTACCGCTTCGGTGACGACGTCGAGGTGGAAGTGGTCCACCCGGACGTGCCTGCCGACCTGCTCCCCCGCTCGACGGCGCCGGTGGTGCTCGGGGCCCGTGCGTCGGCGGGGGTGACCTGATGACCTTGGAGTGCGACCCGAGCGCTTTTGGACGGGACCTGATCATTTTTGGGCTGGGAGCCCGTGACGTGGTTGTCTGACCGCCATGAGCAACGCCACGCACCCCGCCGCCCCCCTCTCCGACGTGACCGTCTGGTATCTGGAGCAGACCTCGCCCGAGGATCTGCGGCCGGCGGCGGTCCCCGAGGGCCAGGTGACGGTGGTGCGGTCTCAGACGGCGCTGCCCGAGTTCAGCCGCTTCCTCTACACGGCGGTGGGCGGCGACGTCCGGTGGACCGACCGGCTGGGTCTGACGTACGCGCAGTGGCAGGAGCTCCTGGAACGGCCGGGGACGGAGACCTGGGTGGCGTACGAGAACGGGACGCCCGCCGGCTTCATCGAGCTCGAGCCCCAGGAGGAGGGCACGGTCGAGATCGCCTACTTCGGCCTGATTCCCGCCTTCCGAGGACGCCGGATAGGCGGGCACCTGCTGTCCTACGGGGTGGCGCGGGCCTGGGACCTCGCCGAGCGCCACCCGGAGCGGACGCCCACGAAGCGGGTGTGGCTGCACACCTGCTCCGACGACGGCCCGCACGCGATGGCCAACTACCAGCGGCGGGGCTTCCGGCTGTACGACACGAAGACCGAGCGGGTGCCCGCTGTCGCCAACCCCGGCCCGTGGCCGGGGGCGCACGCCTGACCGGCCCGTTCGACGCCCGCCGCGCCGGTTCATGCACCGGCGCTCCGGTCCGCCCGCACGCCGGTCCCACGCCGGTGCACTGGTCCCCCGCACGCCGGTTCTCACGCCGGTCCGAACACCGGATGCACGCCACTCAGGTCGCTTTGTCGACAGATCGGCGTGACAGACACCACACCGTCTCGCATTTCGGGACCATCTCGTCCACATGATGGATCGTGGTGGACTGCTCCGAGATCGGCGTGACACGCTTCCGTCATGTCTGGAACTGGAATTGCCTTGGTGAGTCGGCGGCACGTCGACCTCGGCCGCATGTCCAGCGCCATCTGTCCGGTCCGCTGAGAGCTTCCAGCACCGCGATCCACCGTATTCGCTCCATCCCCTGCGCACCGCCGCGCCTCACGCGAGTGTGCAGTTCAGAGCCGCCCTCCTGCAGTCCCGAAGGACGTATATCCATGGCCGCCATCCCCGAGAAGCCTGCTACCGCCACGCCCCGCCGCAAGGCGGGACGTCACCGTGGTGAAGGTCAGTGGGCCATGGGTCACTTCACCCCGCTGAACGGGAACGAGCAGTTCAAGAAGGATGACGACAGTCTCAACGTGCGGACACGCATTGAGACGATCTACTCCAAGCGCGGATTCGACTCCATCGACCCCAACGACCTGCGCGGGCGTATGCGCTGGTGGGGCCTCTACACCCAGCGCCGCCCCGGGATCGACGGCGGCAAGACCGCCGTGCTGGAGCCGGAGGAGCTGGACGACCGCTACTTCATGTTGCGCGTACGCATCGACGGCGGGCAGCTGACCACCGCTCAGCTGCGCGTCATCGGCGAGATCTCCGAGGAGTACGCGCGCGGCACGGCCGACATCACCGACCGGCAGAACGTCCAGCTGCACTGGATCCGCATCGAGGACGTCCCGGCGATCTGGGAGAAGCTGGAGGCGGTCGGCCTCTCGACCACCGAGGCGTGCGGCGACTGCCCCCGTGTGATCATCGGTTCGCCCGTGGCGGGCATCGCCGCCGACGAGATCATCGACGGCACCCCCGCGGTGGACGAGATCCACGAGCGCTACATCGGCAGCAAGGAATTCTCCAACCTGCCCCGCAAGTTCAAGACCGCGATCTCGGGTTCGCCGGTCCAGGACGTGGTGCACGAGATCAACGACATCGCGTTCGTGGGCGTCGACCACCCCGAGCACGGCCCCGGCTTCGACCTGTGGGTCGGCGGCGGGCTCTCCACCAACCCGCGGTTCGCCGAGCGGCTCGGCGCCTGGGTGCCGCTGGACGAGGTGCCCGACGTCTGGGCCGGTGTCGTCGGGATCTTCCGTGACTACGGTTACCGCCGGCTGCGCACCCGCGCCCGTCTGAAGTTCCTGATGGCCGACTGGGGTCCGGAGAAGTTCCGTCAGATCCTGGAGGACGAGTACCTCAAGCGTCCGATGCTGGACGGCCCGCCTCCCGCGCAGCCCTCCTCCCGCTGGCGCGACCACATCGGTGTGCACGCGCAGCAGGACGGCCGCTTCTACGTCGGCTTCGCCCCGCGCGTCGGCCGTGTGGACGGCTCCACCCTGTCCAAGATCGCCGACCTCGCCGAGGCGCACGGCTCGGGCCGGGTGCGCACCACCGTCGAGCAGAAGATGATCGTCCTCGACGTCGAGCAGGACCAGGTCGCTTCCCTGACCGCCGGTCTGGAGGCACTGGACTTCCAGGTGAACGCCTCCCCGTTCCGGCGCGGCACCATGGCCTGCACCGGTATCGAGTTCTGCAAGCTGGCGATCGTCGAGACGAAGGCGCGCGGCGCCGCGCTCATCGACGAACTGGAGCGCCGCCTGCCGGACTTCGAGGAGCCGCTCTCCATCAACATCAACGGCTGCCCCAACGCCTGTGCCCGCATCCAGACCGCGGACATCGGCCTCAAGGGCCAGCTGATGCTGGACGCCGACGGCAACCAGGTCGAGGGCTATCAGGTGCACCTCGGTGGCGCGCTCGGGCTCGAGGCCGGTTTCGGCCGCAAGGTCCGTGGCCTGAAGGTCACCTCCGCCGAACTGCCGGACTACGTCGAGCGGGTGCTCGGCAAGTTCCAGGAGGAGCGTGAGGAAGGCGAGCGCTTCGCGACCTGGGCGGCCCGCGCCAGTGCGGAGTCGCTGTCATGAGCGAACGAGCGGCTCCGTTCTACTGCCCCTACTGCGGCGACGAGGACCTGCGCCCGCACGAGGCAGGACACGGCGCCTGGGAATGTGCTTCCTGCAACCGCGCGTTCCAGCTGAAGTTCCTCGGCCTGCTGGCCCAGGGACTCCAGCGCGACGACGTCGAAGGGGACACGACATGACGGACACGCTGCAAGCTGCCGAGCTCACCGACGAAGCACTGAGGGAACTGGCGGAGCGGGCCGGGCGCGAGCTGGAGGACGCCTCCGCGACCGACATCCTGAAGTGGGCCGCCGACACCTTCGGCAAGCGCTTCTGCGTCACCTCCTCGATGGAGGACGCGGTGGTCGCCCATCTGGCCTCCCGGGTCTTCCCCGGTGTGGACGTGGTGTTCCTGGACACCGGGTACCACTTCGAGGAGACCATCGGCACCCGGGACGCGGTGGACGCCGTGATGGACGTCAACCTCATCACGCTGACCCCGCGTCAGTCGGTGGCCGAGCAGGACGCCGAGTACGGCCCGAAGCTCCACGACCGCGACCCCGACCTGTGCTGCGCGCTGCGCAAGGTCAAGCCGCTGGAAGAGGGCCTGACCGCGTACGCCGCCTGGGCGACCGGACTGCGCCGCGACGAGTCCCCCACGCGGGCCAACACCCCGGTCGTGGGCTGGGACGCGAAGCGCCGCAAGGTCAAGATCTCGCCGATCGCCCGCTGGACCCAGGACGACGTGGACGCGTACGTCGCGGAACACGGCGTGCTGACCAACCCGCTGCTGATGGACGGTTACGCCTCCGTCGGCTGCGCGCCCTGCACCCGGCGGGTGCTGGAGGGCGAGGACGCCAGGGCCGGCCGCTGGGCCGGGCGTGGGAAGACCGAATGCGGGCTGCACGGCTGATGACGACTGATCAGGAGATATCGATGAGCGTGACGGAGACGGGAGCCACCGTCTGGCTCACCGGTCTGCCGAGCGCCGGCAAGACCACCATCGCGTACGAACTGGCGGGCCGGCTGCGCGGGGACGGGCACCGGGTCGAGGTTCTGGACGGTGACGAGATCCGGGAGTTCCTCTCCGCGGGCCTCGGCTTCTCCCGCGAGGACCGGCACACCAACGTCCAGCGGATCGGCTTCGTCGCCGAACTGCTGGCCGCCAACGGCGTGAAGGCCCTCGTCCCGGTCATCGCGCCGTACGCCGACAGCCGCGACGCGGTCCGCAAGCGTCACCAGCAGGAAGGCACCGCGTATCTGGAGGTGCATGTCGCGACCCCGGTCGAGGTGTGCTCCGAGCGCGATGTGAAGGGGCTGTACGCCAAGCAGGCAGCGGGCGAGCTCAGCGGTCTCACCGGGGTCGACGACCCGTACGAGGCACCCGAGTCGCCGGATCTGCGGATCGAGTCGCACCAGCAGACCGTGCAGGAGTCCGCAGCGGCGCTTCACGCGCTGCTCACCGAGAGGGGCCTGGCGTGAGCACTGTCGCCACCGTGCCGGAAGGCACCGTCAACCCGTACGCGCTGAGCCATCTGGACTCGTTGGAGTCGGAGGCGGTGCACATCTTCCGTGAGGTGGCGGGTGAGTTCGAGCGGCCGGTGATCCTGTTCTCCGGCGGCA
>NZ_JBEXPD010000013.1:0-235274 GCF_040611875.1 Streptomyces sp. NPDC006516 | reverse complement strand
GGGCGCTTCCCTTCGTTCTTGCGTTTCCGACTCTATCAGACTCTTTCGTGTCCGATTCCCGGTCGAAGCGGGTTACTGCTTGTTTCGCTTTCCAGCTCTTCGCTTTCGCGTTTCCCTTTCCGGCGAGTCCGACTCTATCAGATCCTTTCGGGCCTGATTCCCAGTCAGCGGGTTTTGCCATCCCGGCCGTTGGGCCGTTCCGACGAGTGAGACTTTAGCGGAATCCCCGGCCCCGACGCTAATCGGGTCACCTTCGAACGCTCATTCCTCATTTCGCACGTGCGCACATTAAAACGACACGACAGATGTCGTTCGTTTCGAGTGGTTCCTGCGGAATGGCTGTCCGGGGACCGACCGGAGTCGGCGCTCACGTCGGACAACTCGGAGCACACTACGGATCGGGGACGGGCGTGTCAACCCCCCTCCCGCCACCTGCGTCGCGGAAGGCCAGCCTGTAGTCGCGCGGGCTGGTGGCCAGCTGTGCCGCGAAGTGCTGGCGCATCGTGACCTCGCTGCCGAAGCCCGCGCGACGGGCGACCTCGGGGAGGGCCAAGTCGGTTCGTTCCAGCAGCTTCTGGGCTGCGGCGACGCGTTGTGTGATCAGCCAGCGCATCGGTGTCGTCCCCGTCGTGGCCTGGAATTGCCGGGCGAAGGTTCGGGGCGACATGCCGGCCAGGGCGGCGAGCCCGGCCACGGTGTGGGGCTCCGCCAGACGGGTCAGTGCGTGGGCCCGGACCTCGGCGAGCGCGTCCGCGTCCCGGTCGGCCCGGGGCGTGGGGTGTTCGATGAACTGTGCCTGGGTGCCCGTACGGAACGGTGCCGTCACCATCGAACGCGCGATCGTCGCCGCCGCTTCCGCCCCGTGGTTCGTCCGTACGAGGTGCAGGCAGAGGTCGATGCCCGCCGCGGTCCCGGCCGAGGTCCAGATGTTGTCCTCATGGACGAAGAGCGCGTCCCGCACCACGCTCACCCGTGGGTGCCGCTCCGTGAGCAGTTCGGTGAGGTTCCAGTGGGTGACCGCCCGGCGGCCGTCCAGCAGTCCTGCCTGGGCGAGCGTGAACGCGCCACCGCAGAGCGCGGCGATCGGCGTACCCCTGCCGTGGGCGCGGCGCAGGGCGTCGAGCACCGGGGCCGGGGCCGGCGTGACGTGGTCGTCGAGTCCGGGGACGACGACCAGGTCCGCGCGGTCGAGCCACGCCAGCGCGCGGTCGGGAGTGAGGGACAGGCCGCCGCGCAGGGGGACCGGCTCCGGGCCGTCGGCGGCGCGGCGCAGGTCGAAGGCCGGCACCCCCCGGTCGGTGCGGTCGACGCCCCACACCTCCGTGATGACGGAGACGTCGAAGGCGCGGATACCGGGAAAGGCGACCAGAGCGATGCGGGCGGGGCGGCTCGGGGGCGCGGTCATGGTGGCAGTAAAGCATCGGTCGATGACTTTCATGCCTCTGGGAACGGACCGCCGCGGCGAGCAGAGTGAGGGGTATGGAGATCACGGAGAACGCGGCGCTGGTCGTCGTCGATGTACAGCAGGGATTCGAGGACGAGGAGTACTGGGGTCCTCGCAACAACCCGGAGGCCGACCGGAACATCGCGGAGCTGCTCGATGCCTGGCAGGCGAGCGGCAGGCCCGTCGTGTTCGTCCGGCACGACTCGCAGAAGCCCGGCTCGCCGCTGCGGGTGGGGGACCCGGGCAACCACTTCAAGGGATACGTCGCGGAGCGGCGCGGAAAGGGCACGGGCCCCGAGCTGTTCCTGACGAAGTCGGTGAACTCCGCCTTCTACGGCACACCCGATCTGGACGCCTGGCTGCGTGAGGCCGGGGTGCGGCAGTTCGTGGTGGCGGGGATACAGACCAACATGTGCGCGGAGACGACGGCGCGCATGGGCGGCAATCTGGGCTACGAGGTCTTCTTCGCCCTCGACGCCACCTACACGTTCGACGCGGTCGGTCCCTGGGGCTGGAAGCTGAGCGCCGACGAGCTGGCGCGGGCCACCGCCGTGACCTTGCACGGCGGCGGGTTCGCGAACGTGGTGCGCAGCGAGGAGCTGGTGGCCGCCGTGCGGTAGCGCGGGTCAGCCGTTGCCGGTGGCCAGCTCACGGCTGCGGTCGCGGGCCGCTTCGAGCGCGGCAATGAGGGCCGCCCGTACGCCATGGTTCTCCAGCTCCCGGATCGCGCTGATGGTCGTGCCGGCCGGGCTGGTGACGGCCTCGCGGAGCTTCACCGGGTGTTCGCCGCTGTCCCGGAGCATGACCGCCGCGCCGATGGCGGCCTGGACGATCAGGTCGTGCGCCTGGGCGCGGGGCAGACCGAGCAGGATGCCCGCGTCGGTCATGGCCTCGACGAGGAAGTAGAAGTACGCGGGTCCCGAGCCGGAGAGGGCGGTGGCCGCGTCCTGCTGGGACTCCGGGACGCGGGCGGTCTTGCCGACGCCGCCGAAGATCTCCTCGGCGTGGTCGAGGTGCTCGGCGGTGGCGTGGCTGCCCGCCGAGATGACGGACATCCCCTCGTCGACCAGGACGGGGGTGTTCGGCATGACGCGTACGACCGGGGTTCCCTCGGTGAGCCTGTCCTCGATGAAACCGGTCGTGATGCCCGCGGCGGCGGTGATGACGAGGCGGTCGGCGGAGGTGTGGGGGGCGAGCTCGTCGAGGAGCCTGCCCATGTCCTGGGGCTTGACCGCCAGGATGAGGATGTCGGCGCTCTTGGCGGCTTCCGCGTTGGTGACCGTCCGGACGCCGTAGCGGGCGCGGAGTTCTTCGGCGCGCTCGTGGCGGCGCGTGGTGACCAGCAGATCCGCGGCCCGCCAGCCCGCCCGGATCATGCCGCTGAGCAGGGCCTCGCCGATCTTTCCTGTGCCGAGGACTGCGACTGTCTGGGTCATGCGGTTCATCCTCCGGGTGGCGGTGCTCGGTGCTGGTGTGGCACCGCCATCCTCGCACCGCGCCCTCAGCCGGTGCGGCGCCGGAGGGTGGCCGCGCCCAGGCAGAGGACGAGCAGGGCGCAGCCCGCGACGATCAGGATGTCGCGGTAGAAGTCGGCGGTGATGTCCGTGTGGGTGAGGACCTGGTTCATCCCGTCGACGGCGTACGACATCGGCAGGACGTCGGAGACGGCCTCCAGGACGGGATGCATCTGGTCGCGCGGGGTGAAGAGCCCGCACAGCAGGAGCTGCGGGAAGATCACCGCCGGCATGAACTGGACCGCCTGGAACTCGGAGGTGGCGAAGGCCGAGACGAACAGGCCGAGCGCCGTGCCGAGGAGGGCGTCGAGCAGGGCCACGACGAGGAGCAGCCAGGGGGAGCCGACGACGTCGAGGCCGAGGACCCATACGGAGACGGCGGTCGCCAGGACGGACTGGACGACGGCGATGGCGCCGAAGGCGAGTGCGTACCCGGCGATCAGGTCGCCCTTGCCGAGGGGCATGGTGAGGAGGCGTTCGAGGGTGCCCGAGGTGCGTTCGCGGAGGGTGGCGATCGAGGTCACCAGGAACATCGTGATCAGCGGGAAGATGCCGAGCAGCGAGGCGCCGATGGAGTCGAAGGTGCCCGGGCCGGAGTCGAAGACGTAGCGCAGCAGCGTGATCAGGAGGACCGGGAGGACCAGCAGCAGGGCGATGGTGCGGGGGTCGTGGCGGAGCTGGCGCAGGACGCGTGCGGCGGTGGCCAGGGTGCGTGCCGTGCTGAGTGCGGGGGCGGCGGTGCTCATCGGGTCGTCTCCTGGCGGGTGGCCGCGGCCTCGTCCACCAGGTGGAGGAACGCGTCTTCCACGGTGGCGGAGGCGGTACGGGTGCGGAGGGCGTCGGGGGTGTCGTCGGCGAGGATCTCGCCTTCGCGCATGAGCAGCAGCCGGTGGCAGCGTTCGGCCTCGTCCATGACGTGCGAGGAGACGAGGACGGTGGTGCCCCGCTCGGTGGCGAGGCTGTGGAAGAGGTTCCACAGGTCGCGGCGGAGTACGGGGTCGAGGCCGACGGTCGGCTCGTCGAGCACCAGGAGTTCGGGGGTGCCGAGCAGGGCGACGGCGAGAGAGACCCGGCTGCGCTGACCGCCGGAGAGCTCACCGGCGAGGGCCTCGGCGTGGCTCGCGAGGTCGACGTCGCCGATGGCGCGGGTGACGGCCTCCTCGCGTGCGGCGCGGTGCGCGCGGCCCGGCAGGAGCACGGCCGCGAAGTAGTCCAGGTTCTGCCGGACGGTCAGGTCGCTGTAGACCGAGGGCGCCTGGGTGACGTAGCCGACGCGGTTACGTACGGCCGGGTGGCCGGCTGGGCGGCCGAGGACGTGGAGGGCGCCCGTGACCTTGGCCTGGCTGCCGACGACCGCCCGCATGAGGGTCGATTTGCCGCAGCCGGACGGGCCGAGGAGACCGGTGATCCTGCCCGGCTCGACGGTGAAGTCGAGGCCGCGGAGGACCGTGCGGTCCCCTCGTACGACGGTGAGGGCGCGGGCCTCGACGGCGCTCGTGGCTGTCGCGCGCAAGGAATTCATCATGTGATGAATATTGATCCGGCCGGAGTGCCTCGTCAAGGGATGCGGAGGGCCCGGCCGGGGCGGTCAGCGGATCAGCACCGCGACCTCCACCACGTAACGCTCCTCGACCTGGCCGTCGGGGAACACCGTGGCCAGGTGACGGCGCTCCTCGTCCAGGAAGCGGCGGGTGGACGCCTCGCCTTCGGCGCCCTGGACCAGGAACGCGGAGTGGCTGGAGAGGTTGGCGAGATGCGTGTCGACCGGCACCGTGCGCGACCACCGGAGCAGCCGTTGCGCGAACTCCCCGCCGGGCAGCTGCCGGAGGTTTCGCGAGCCCGCGCCGCCGGGTGAGCCGTGGGCGCTGTCGCCGGTGCCGAAGTGGCGGCGCAGCCGCGTGTCCTGCTCGGCTGTCCAGGGGGCGGAGTGGTCGGCGACGTTCCACCAGAGCGCCAGGGCGCCGCCGGGCCGCAGGACACGCAGCGCCTCGGGGAGCGAGCGGTCGGGGTCGGTCCAGTGCCAGGACTGGGCGTAGGTGATCAGGTCGGCCGACGCGTCGGCCAGTGGGAGGCGGTTGCCGTCACCCCGGACCACGGGGACGGCGGGCAGCGACCGCCGCAGTTCTGCGGCCATGCCGGGCCCCGGCTCGACGGCGGTGACCAGAGCGCCGCGGGCGCGCAGGAGGCGGGTGGCGATGCCCGTCCCCGCGCCGACGTCGACGACACGGGAGCCGCTCAGGGGGCGGCCGGTCAGCTCCTCGACGGTGTCGAGGAGAGCGGGCGGGTATGCGGGGCGTGCGGCGGCGTACAGGGCGGCGGCACGATCGAACGAGAGGGCGCGGGGCGCTGAAGCGGGCATGGTTCATCGTGCCCGGGCCCCGGCGTGCGCCGGGGCGCGATCGCGCTCGGTTCTAGCGGCGTCCGGGGCGCTTGCCCTTGGCGCTCTTGCGGGCCGCCGGGTTCCCGGTGCGGGAGGAGCGGCGCTTCGCGTACTGGGCGAGGGCCGTCTCGTACTCCGTACGCCGCAGCTTCTCGCCCGGCGCCTCGGTGAAGGAGCGGAAGAAGTAGGCGAGCAGCGAGCCGATGAAGCCGATCGACTTCAGGCCGCGCAGCCTGTCCTCCTGGGAGGGATCGGCCGGGCGGCGGGTGAAGCCCTCCCAGGTCCTGCGGAAGGCGATGGCGCTGCACACCGCGAACATCAGCACCACGAGCAGACCGACGAAGCTGCCGACCTCGGCGATCTCCAGCCCCTGGTAGGCGAAGCGCAGGACGAAGCACGAGGCGACGGCTGCCACGAGGGAGCCGACGGTGGCCCCCACCCGCCGCAGCCCGTACCCGCCGTCGTGGTCGACCCAGGTCGTACCGAAGAAACGGAGAGGTTCGGGCTGCGGCCCCGGTGTGGCGGCGCCGGGCGCCGTGCTGCCGGAGGGCGTGCCGGATGCTTCGCTGTTCTCGCTCACGGGATCGATTATCCCCGGGCGGGCACCGGCTCCGTCAGTCGCAGCGCGGAGCGATGTAGCCGTCACTGCCCGTGCGGACGTACGCGTCGGACACGAACTGGCCGTTGGCGATGTTGTCCCAGAGGTTCGACGTGCCGTAGGGACCGGAGATCCACTCCCCCGGCATCTGGCAGTAGACCGGGACGCTCATGCCGTACGGCAGTGTCCGGACGATCCCGTACTGCGTGCCCGGCCCCCTGCGCACGTTGACCCGGTAGCCGGGCGCGATGGGATAGACGACGGTCGCCGCGGCGAGCGTCGCCACCTCCTCGGCAGCCGTCTCCGCGACCACCGCGGTCGCGGTCGCGACATCCGTGGTGACGTTCTCCTCAACACCCATGCGGGCCTCCCCCGTTGAAAGCGATGCGTGTGACGCGCAGGCTAACAAGCCCCACGCTCCTCGCACGCACCATCGACTAGGCTCCGTGCGTCGCGCTTGCGGTCGAACACACGGGGGTGGGCGATGCCGCCGCTGCGAGGGACCGGATCACATCCGGAAGCGGAGCATCCTGAGTACGCCGGGCAGTACCGGCTCGAGGCATGCCTCGGGGCGGGCGGCATGGGTGTCGTCCACCTGGCACGCTCCCCCTCGGGGCTGCAGCTCGCGGTCAAGGTGGTGCACCGCCAGCACGCGGCGGACCCAGAGTTCAGGGCGCGTTTCCGGCAGGAGGTCACTGCTGCCCGGCGGGTCAGCGGGGCGTTCACCGCGCCGGTCGTGGACGCGGACCCGACGGCCGCGCTGCCCTGGATGGCCACCCTGTACGTGCCGGGCCCGACCCTCTCGGCGCAGGTGAAGCGGAACGGCCCGATGAGCCCGGCCGAACTGCGCAGGCTGACGGCGGGACTCGCCGAGGCCCTGCGCGACATCCACCGGGCCGGGGTCATCCACCGGGATCTCAAGCCGAGCAACGTGCTGCTCCCCGACTCCGGGCCCAAGGTCATCGACTTCGGGATATCCCGGCCCTACGACAGCGATGTGCGTACGGAGACCGGAAAGCTGATCGGCTCTCCGCCGTACATGGCGCCCGAGCAGTTCCAGCGGCCCCGCGAGGTGGGTCCCGCCGCCGACGTGTTCGCGCTCGGGGCGGTACTGGTCCACGCGGCGACGGGCCGGGGCCCCTTCGACTCGGACAGTCCCTATCTCGTGGCCTACCAGGTGGTGCACGACGAGGCGGACCTGGCCGGAGTGCCGGAGGACCTCTCGCCGCTGGTCGGGCGCTGCCTGGCGAAGGACCCCGCGGAGCGCCCCACCCCGGACGAGATCATGGCCGCTCTGCACCCTCCTTCCTACGAGGCGGCGGCCTTCATCCCGGTGCAGCGCAAGCCGCTCGCCGTCGAGCGCGGGGAGCCGGCGGCGTCCCGGGAGGGCGTCTCGCCGGAGGCCGCGGAGACGACCACGCACATCCGGGCGGCGAACGGGCCTGCGTCCGGCTCGGACACGGGGACCGGCCGGCGGGCACGGCGCAGGCTCGCGGTCGCCGCCGCGCTGTCGGTCCTGGTGGCCGGGGGCGTCTGGGCGGCGGGTGCGAGCTCCGGGACGCCGGAGGCAAAGGGGCCGGGCAGCGGGACGGAACGTCCGGCTGCCTTCGTACCGTGGCAGACGCCGCTGCGGTCCCAGGAGGGCTCCACCCCGGCGTGCGCCCCCGCCGGTTCCTCGCTGTACTGCGTCTCGGCAGGGTTCGGCGCCGCGGCTCTGGATCCCGCGCACGGGCGGGTGCTCTGGTCGCACACCGAGCCCCTCTCGGGGCAGTCCGGTCCCGCCTCGGGGGGTGTACGGCCCGGCGGCACGGTGGCCGGGAACGTGGCCTACACCGTCGTGCCGGGCGAAGTGCTGCGCGCGTACGCCACGGCCACGGGCACGGAGCTCTGGCACAAGGACCTCTCCGCGTACCTCGACACCCCGTTCCCCGCGGGGGACCTGCTGCTGACGGCCCGGCAGGACGGCACGCTCCAGGCGCTCGACGCGGGTACCGGCGCGTCCCGCTGGCGGCACGGCGTCCCGGGGCACCGGGCTCCGGCCTACGCGCTGTACGAGGGTGGGACCGGGGTCGCGTACGTCTTCGAGAACTCGGCGCAGGGCACCACCACTCTCGTCACGGCGATCGAGGCGAGGACCGGGGACACGGCCTGGCAGCGCGAGCTGGACGGGCTGCTCACCCCGGTCGGCACCTCGGGCGGGGCGCTCCTGCTGACGGCGATGAACGAGAAGGCCCAGACGACCGGTCTCGTCCGCTACGACCCCGCGCGCCGCGAGGCGACCCGGGTGCCGTTGCCCTTCCGGATGAACGCCCCGGAGACCGTGGTGGACGGGGACACCGCCCTGCTGCTGGAGCGCGGGGGAACCCTGCTGGCTGTCGACGTCCGCCCGGGCGCCGCGCGCGCCGAGCGGTGGCGGCTGGAGACGGCCGTCGGGACGACCTCGGCACCCGTACTCGGAGCGGGCGGCCGGCTGTACTTCTCGGCGGCCGACGGGCGTCTGCTCGCCGTCGACACGGAGCACGGGACGCTGCTGGGCCAGACGCGGCCGAGGCTCAGGGCGGGGAAGCTCAGCCATGCCTCGTCGCTGCCCGCCCCCGTCGTCCTCGGCGGGAGCGTCGTCGGGACCGCCCCGGACGGGTCCGTCTTCGCCGTGGACGCGAACGGCCCCGCCGCCTGGTGAGACCAGGGGCGGGGCCGGGCGGGGCCGCTGTGGATCAGCCGAGCTTGGAGACGTCGCGGACGGCGCCCTTGTCCGCGCTGGTCGCCATCGCCGCGTACGCGCGCAGCGCCTGGGAGACCTTGCGCTCGCGGTTCTTCGGCGCGTACACGCCGTTCAGCGCCTCGCGGCGGGTGGCCAGTTCCGCGTCGGGGACGAGGAGCTCGATGGAGCGGTTCGGGATGTCGATCCGGATCCGGTCACCGTCCTCGACCAGCGCGATCGTGCCGCCGGACGCCGCCTCGGGCGAGGCGTGGCCGATGGACAGACCGGACGTGCCGCCGGAGAACCGGCCGTCCGTGACGAGCGCGCAGGTCTTGCCGAGGCCCCGGCCCTTGAGGAACGACGTCGGGTAGAGCATCTCCTGCATGCCGGGGCCGCCCTTGGGGCCCTCGTAGCGGATGACGATGACGTCGCCGTGCGTGATCTCCTTGCGGAGGATCTTGTCGACGGCGTCCTCCTGGGACTCGCAGACCACGGCCGGCCCCTCGAAGGTCCAGATCGACTCGTCGACGCCCGCCGTCTTCACCACACAGCCGTCCACGGCGAGGTTCCCCTTGAGGACGGCCAGGCCGCCGTCCTTGGAGTAGGCGTGCTCCATGTCGCGGATGCAGCCTCCGGCCGCGTCCGTGTCGAGGCTGTCCCAGCGCTCGGACTGCGAGAAGGCGGTCGCGCTGCGGACGCAGCCCGGGGCGGCGTACCAGAGCTCGACGGCCTCGGGGGACGGGGAGCCGCCACGGACGTCCCAGTTCTTCAGCCACTCGTCGAGGCTGCTGGAGTGGACCGCGTGCACGCCTTCGTTGAGCAGCCCGCCGCGGCGCAGCTCGCCGAGGAGGGCGGGGATGCCGCCGGCCCTGTGCACGTCCTCCATGTAGTACGTCCCGCCGGGCGCCACGTTGGGGGCGACCTTCGCGAGGCAGGGGACCCGCCGGGAGATCTCGTCCATCTCCGGGAGGCCGAAGTCGAGCCCGGCCTCCTGGGCGGCGGCCAGCAGGTGGAGGATCGTGTTGGTGGAACCGCCCATCGCGATGTCGAGGGCCATGGCGTTCTCGAACGCCTCGCGGCCGGCGATGCTGCGGGGCAGGACGGAGTGGTCGTCCTCCTCGTAGTAGCGCTTGGTGATCTCGACGATCGTGCGGCCGGCGTTCTCGTACAGCGCCTTGCGGGCGGTGTGGGTGGCGAGGACCGAACCGTTGCCGGGAAGGGCCAGACCGATCGCCTCGGCGAGACAGTTCATCGAGTTGGCGGTGAACATGCCCGAGCAGCTGCCACACGTCGGGCAGGCGTTCTCCTCGATGCGGAGGATGTCCGCGTCGGAGATCTTGTCGTTGACCGCGTCCGAGATCGCGTCGACGAGGTCGAGGGTGCGGACCGTGCCGTCGACCAGTGTGGTCTTGCCGGCCTCCATCGGACCGCCGGAGACGAAGACCACGGGGATGTTGAGGCGCAGCGCGGCCATCAGCATGCCGGGGGTGATCTTGTCGCAGTTGGAGATGCAGATCAGGGCGTCGGCACAGTGGGCCTCGACCATGTACTCGACGCTGTCCGCGATGAGGTCACGGGAGGGCAGGCTGTAGAGCATGCCGCCATGGCCCATGGCGATGCCGTCGTCCACCGCGATGGTGTTGAACTCGCGGGGCACCGCGCCCGCGGCCTTGATGGCCTCGGAGACGATCCGGCCGACGGGGGCGAGGTGCGTGTGGCCCGGCACGAACTCGGTGAACGAGTTGGCCACCGCGATGATCGGCTTGCCAATGTCCTCACTGGCTACGCCGGACGCACGCATAAGGGCGCGGGCGCCCGCCATGTTGCGGCCGTGGGTGACAGTGCGGGACCTCAGCTGGGGCATCGTCTCTCGCTCCTTCGACAGAAAAGACTGCTCCCGAGGTTACGCCTCCCGTGCCAAGATCTGGACACACTGTCCGTAATGCGGGATACGGAACTCAACGGGCGGACAGGGACGGCGCCTTCCCGGCCGCGCCTTGCCCCCGCCCCCGTGCCCTGTGCCCGTACCCCCGCCCCCGCGCCCTGCCGCGCCCAGGGCCATGGCCCCCACGCCCGCACGGGTCGCGCGCGTCACACCCGGGCGCCGCACCTCACCGCGGGCCGTCGCATGTCACACAGCGGGCAGCGCCTGGAGCCGTCCGGCATGCAGTGCGGCCAGCCGCTTGCCGCCCGCCACCACGTACCACTGCTCCAGCGAGCCCTTGCCGTCGTTGTAGGTCCAGCGGAGCTTTCCGTCGCGGGCGTCGTAGGCCTGGACGCCGCCGTTCTCGTCGAACTCCGTGGCTCCGTAGAGCGTGTCCCCGACCTTGGCGAACTGGAGGGGGACCGAGACGTCGAGCAGGTCGGTGTTGTGCCACCGCTGCTTGCCGGTGGAGGGGTCGACGGCCCACAGGGCGTGGGCGCTGTCCGAGGCGTAGAGCACCCCGTCGAGGATGCTCGGGCCGTTGAACGAGGAGAACTCCTCGGTCTTCAGCGCCCAGCGCTCACTGCCGTCCTCCACGGAGAAGGCACGCAGGTGCCGGCTGTCGGCGACGAACACCGCCCCTTCGTGCACGGCGATGCGCTCGAAGTTGGAGCTGCTGATCTTCTTCGTCCACAGCTGGCGGCCCGTCGCGGCGTCCCGGACCGTGAGGTTCTTGCGGTGGTCCGTGTAGACGAGCCGGCCGTCCAGCACCACGGAGGTGATGCCGGACTCCTCGGTCCCCGCGTCCCTGCGCTCGGTCCAGACGGCCTTGCCGGTGCGGAGGTCGATGGCGGCTATCACGTTGTGCTGCGAACTGAGGTCCTTCTCCAGGATTCCCGCGATCACGTACACGTGGTCCTTGTCGGCGCCGACGGGCCGGGGCTGGGCGTACCGCCCGTCCAGGCGGCTGCGCCAGGTCTCCTTGCCCGTGGCCGGGTCCAGGCCCACGAGGTCACCGTCGTACGTGCCGCTGGCCAGGTAGAGCGTGCCCCCGCTCATGATCAGCCGCGCGCCGGGCTGGGCGGCGCCCTTCAGCGACCAGAGCTCCTCACCGGTGGCGAGGTCCCGGCCGACCAGGGGATCGCCGGCCACCAGCACCACGTTCCCGGCGACGGCGAGCACCTCCTGGTTACCGAGGGTCGTGGCCTTTGCGGGGTGCTGCCACAGGGCACGCGGGGCGGTCCCGGCGGGCGGTGTCGTGAACGCGTCCCCGCCCTCGGCTCCGCCACCGGGCTTCGAGGCCCCGGCTCCCCCGGCGGGGTCCGTCTCCTCCGGGCCGCAGGCCGTCGTCAGCGCCCCGGTCAGCACGAGGCCGATCCCGGCACCGGCCATCCGCAGCAGGTTGCGACGGGGCAGGGCGGAGGACCTGGTGCCCTGCGCCGGCTGTTCCTGGCTGTTCGCGTTCCGAGTCGTCATGATTTCGCTCCCCCATGGTTGCCATTCGCGACGTACGGCCGCGGTGCACGGCTTTCGCACAGCCAACCATCAGGATTCGGACAGGTCAGCAGCTGATACTGATCCGCAACAACGCTGTGAAGCCACCGGCACAGCCGTCACAGGAGCAAAACCCGGGGAGGGTCAGCGGTCCGCGAGGTACCGCTGGAGCGTGGGGGCCACCATGGCGACGATCTTCTCCGGTTCCGCGGACGCCAGCGGCTCCGCCTTGATCACGTACCGGAGGATCGCGATGCCGACCATGTGCGAGGCCGCGAGTTCGGCGCGGAAGGTGGGATCGGGCACGTCGAGCTCCGCCGCGATCCGCTCCAGCAGCCGCCGGAGCACGAAGCCGCGCAGCACCCTCGCCGCCGCCTCGTGGGTGAGCGCGGAGCGGAGTATCGCCAGCATCGGCGCCCGCGACACCGGGTTCTCCCACACGCCGATGAAGTAACGGGCCAGCCGCTCCCCCAGGTCCTTCTCGGGACCTTCCAGGATCGTGGGGAGGACGAGCGCCGGCTCGAAGGAGACCTCCACGGCCGCGGCGAACACGTCGTCCTTCGTGCCGAAGTAGTGGTGGACCAGGGCGGCGTCCACGTCGGCCGCCTTGGCGATGCCCCGGACCGACGTCTTGTCGTAGCCGCGTTCGGCGAACTCGGTACGGGCCGCCTCCAGGATCCGGGTCCTGGCGTCGGGGCCGGTGGCGTGCGCCGTCCGCGGGGGACGGCCCCTGCGCCGGGGGGCGGGGCCGTCGGTGCCGGGGGTCACTGGCCGGGCGTCCGCGCCGACGAGGCCAGGTGGAGCCGGGTGAAGGCGAGCGCCTCCGCGAGGTCGGCCTCACGTTCGGCCGACGACATGGCGCGCCGGGTGTTGACCTCGATGACCACATGCCCGTCGAAGGAACTACGGGCCAGCCTCTCCAGCAGCTCCGCGCACGGCTGGTCACCCCTGCCGGGCACCAGGTGCTCGTCCTTGCCCGAGCCCTTGCCGTCGGCGAGGTGGACGTGGGCGAGCCGGTCGCCCATCCGGTCCACCATGGCCAGACCGTCGGTGCGCGCGGTCGAGGTGTGCGAGAGGTCGACGGTGAAGTGCCGGTAGTCGTCGTTGCTGACGTCCCAGGCGGGGGCGTACGCGAGCATCTCGCGGTCGCGGTAGCGCCACGGGTACATGTTCTCCACCGCGAAGCGCACATCGGTCTCGTCCGCCATGCGCCAGATGCCGGTCACGAAGTCGCGGGCGTAGTTGCGCTGCCAGCGGAACGGCGGATGGACGACCACCGTCGAGGCGCCGAGCTTCTCGGCAGCGGCCCTGGCCCGCTGGAGTTTCACCCACGGGTCGGTGGACCAGACGCGCTGGGTGATCAGCAGACAGGGCGCGTGCACGGCGAGGATCGGGACCTGGTGGTAGTCCGACAGCCGTTGCAGCGCCTCGACGTCCTGACTCACGGGGTCGGTCCACACCATGACCTCGACACCGTCGTAGCCCAGGCGCGCGGCGATCTCGAAGGCCGTCGCCGTCGACTCCGGATAGACCGAGGCCGTCGACAGGGCGACCTTCGCATCCGGGATGCGCACCACTGGTTCTGCCACGTGGACAGGGTACGGGCAGCGGTACGCCTCGCCGAGGGACCCCGGCTGAAAGTGAGCAGGACCATGACCCGGTCCGGACGGTCAGGCGAGCACCGCGTGCGCCGCCGGCAGGTGGTCCAGCCGGCGCAGGATGACCCCTTCGCGCAGCGCCCAGGGGCAGATCTCCAGCTCCTCCACGCCGAACAGGTCCATCGCCCCCTCGGCCACCATCGCCCCCGCGAGCAGCTGCGCGGCCCGTCCGGGGGTGACCCCGGGAAGCCCGCCCCGCCGCTCCACGGTCATCACCGACAGCTTCGGCACCCACTCCTCCAGGGCCTTGCGGGTGAGGACGCGCTGCACGTACAGGCCCTCGGCCGAGCGCGCGGCGCCCGAGATCCTGGCCAGTTGCCGGAAGGTCTTGGAGGTCCCGACGACGCGATCGGGCGGACCCAGCCTGGTGAAGTCGCCGACCGTACGGGCGATGCCGGCGCGGACGTGGCGGCGCAGCGCCCGTACGTCGGCCGGGTCCGGCGGGTCGCCCGGCAGCCAGGCGGCGGTCAGGCGGCCCGCGCCGAACGGCAGCGAGACGGCGGCGTCCGGCTCCTCGTCCATGCCGTAGCCGACCTCCAGCGAGCCGCCGCCGATGTCGAGGACCAGCAGCTTCCCCGCGGACCAGCCGAACCACCGGCGGGCGGCCAGGAAGGTCAGCCGGGCCTCCTCCTCACCGCTGAGGACGGCGAGGGCGACGCCGGTCTCGTCCCGCACCCGGGTCAGCACCTCGTCCGCGTTGCTCGCCTCACGCACGGCGGACGTGGCGAACGCCAGCACGTCCTCGCAGCCCTTGTCCTCGGCAGCCTGGAGCGCGTCGGCGACCGTCGTCACGAGGCGCTCCACGCCCTCGGGGCCGATGGCACCGTCCCGGTCGAGGAGTTCGGCCAGCCGCAGCTCCGCCTTGTGCGAGTGTGCGGGCAGCGGGCGGGCGCCGGGGTGCGCGTCGACCACCAGAAGGTGCACCGTGTTCGACCCCACGTCGAGGACTCCGAGTCTCATACGCGCACGCTACTGCGGCTTACTCTGGGCGCGTGCCAAAGACGAAAAAGGCGAAGCCGGACAAAGCCACGAAGAAGCAGCGGAAAGCGAAGCAGGAGATGCAGCAGCCGGAAGCAACGGGGCCGGGCGGGCCCGACGAGAAGGGGCTCGACTTCGCGCGGGCCTGGGTCGAATTCCCCGACCCCACCGACGACGAGCAGGTCTACCGCTGCGATCTGACCTGGCTGACCTCCAGGTGGTCCTGCATCTTCGGCAGCGGCTGCCAGGGCATCCAGGCGGGTCGCGCGGACGACGGCTGCTGCACGCTGGGCGCCCACTTCTCGGACGAGGACGACGAGAAGCGGGTGGCCGGGCACGTGGCACGGCTCACCCCGGAGCTCTGGCAGTTCCATGACGTCGGCACGAAGACGGGCTGGGTGGGCGTCGACGAGGACGGCGAACGCCAGACGCGGCGCTGGGAGGGCTCCTGCATCTTCCAGAACCGGCCCGGCTTCGCGGGCGGCGCGGGCTGCTCGCTGCACATCCTGGCTCTGCGGGAGGGCAAGGAGCCGCTGGAGACCAAGCCCGACGTCTGCTGGCAGCTGCCGGTCCGCCGGACCTACGACTGGATCGACCGGCCGGACGACACCCGCGTGCTCCAGATCTCCATCGGGGAGTACGACCGGCGGGGCTGGGGACCCGGCGGGCACGACCTGCACTGGTGGTGCACCTCCGCGACCTCGGCGCACGGGGCCGGAGAGCCGGTCTACGTGTCCTACCGGCCCGAGCTCACCGAGATGATGGGCAAGGAGGCCTACGACCGGCTGGCCGAGCTGTGCGAGCAGCGGCTGGCGTCCCTGCTGCCGATGGCGCCGCATCCGGCGGACCCCGCCTGAGCCGCAAGGGCTGCTGGCGCCGCGCGTACGGGGGCCCGGCCCGCCGCTGCCGGGCGCTCCGCCTCGCACCCGGGCCGGCCGCGTCACCCGGGCCGGGCGCGTCACCCTGCCGGTCCGGACGAGGAGTCCGAGGGCGCCGGGTCGGACGGCGGAGCGGGCTCGGTGGAACCGCCGGTCGGTGAGGGTGTGGGAGAGCCGGGGGTCTCCGTCGGCTGCTCCGTCGGAGTCGGGGTCGGGGTGGGCGTCGGCTCCGGGGCCGGATCCGTCGGCGGTGGGGTGGACGGCGTGGGGCCGGGCGGCTGCGTGGGCGGGGGAGGTGAGGGCCGCGGGCTCTCCGGGCGAGGTGACGCGGCGCCGTGTCCGGTGATCGCGACCGCGGATCCCGTGGGGCTGAGCACCACGCGGGCGTTCCAGGGGCCCTGCGGTTCGGCCGCGCTGTTCACGAAGACGTAGAAGGTGACGCTCCGGCCGGGGGCGACCGTGCCGGACGTGCGGCTCAGGCGCAGCCACGCGGCGTCGGCGCGTGCCGACCACGCGACGGCCTCGGTGCCGGTCGCGGTCAGGGTGATCGCCGTACGGCTGCCGGACGAGCGGGCCGAGACCGCGAGCCTGCCGGCGCCCCGCGGCCCCGGTCCCACGCTGATGACCTCGGCCGAGACGTCCGGTGTCCGGGGGTCCTGAGTGAAGGCGCCGTCGCCCTCGGGGCGGGCGTTGCCCGCGTTCTCGTAGTGGTCGTACGCGTCGTCGCCGAGCCCGGACCCTTCGTCGGTGTCCGCCGCGCTGACCGAGGTGTCGCGGCCCTCGCCGGTCAGCGGCGCGCCCCGGTAGGCGGCCCAGAGGGCGATCACGGGGGCGGCGACGACGGTCGCCACGACCGTCGTCGTCACGACCCGGGCGCGCACTCTGTCCCGGCGTGCGGCGTGGTCCTTGGGATCCAGGGGAAAGCCCGTCCGGCCGAAGCGCGGTGCGCCGGACCGGGAGCGCCGGGCGTGGGCCAGGGCGACGCGCACGGAGGGGCGGGGCGCCTCGACGACCGGGAGGGCGGCCGCCGGGGTGACGGCCGCTCCGGGCCAGGGGCCGGCGGCTCCGGCGCGCTCGGCGGCGCGGCGGCAGCGGGGGCAGTCGTCGACATGCCGGACGAGCTCCCGGCGCAGGGCCGCCGACAGCAGCACCTGATGGGTCCCGGTGAGCCGGGCGACGGCCGGGCAGTCGCCCTTCTCCACGACGGCGAGGGCGGCGCGGGTGCGCTCCACCTCGCAGGCGGCCCCGGCCAGGAGCTCCCGCGCGCCGGCGGCGTCGAGGCCGAGGACGGCCGCGACGGCACGCGGCGTGAGCCCGTGGCGTACGGCGAGCTCCAGCGCCTCGCGCTGCTCGGGGGTGGTGCCCGCAGCCTCCGGCCAGGCGAGCTGCGCGAGCTCGCGCCGGCGCGCTTCGGCCGCCGGGGACTCCTGGGCGGCCCCGGGGGCGGCGGCTTCCTCCGGGGTGCCACCGCCCCCGGAGGGACGGGCGGGCGCGGTCGGTGCCGTGGGGCGGCGGTGCGCCTGTCGGCCTTTGCGCTGTTCCGTCAGCGCGCGCAGGCACATCCACCTGGCCAGGGCGTACAGCCAGGATTTACGTTCCTCCTCGGCCGTGGGGCACCGGCCGTCCTGCCGTTCGGCGATCGCGAGGACCGAGCCGAGCGCCTCCGTGGCGGCCTCGTGGTCGCAGAGCACGGAGAGGCAGTAGGTGAACAGGCCGTCGAGGTACGGCTCGTAACGTGCGGGCGATCGCTGCTCCGACGGGCGGGCCGTGCGGCGGTGCGCCCGGTGTGCGCCGGTGCGGGGTGTGGGGGTCTCCAGCCTGCTGCTCGTCACGGGGCGACCGTAGGCAGATGAGGGCGCAAGCACGACAGCACTTTCCGACATTTAATCCGTACGGGTGACACTCTCCCTCGAAAGGGGACAGGAATCCGGTTTCTCTCCGGAACTACCGCATCGGCCACATGTTCGTTCTCCTCGCCCGCGACCGGCACTGTCGGACCCCACCTATACGGTGACGCCATGGCTGCCCGTACGAAATCCGCGAAGGACCGTCCGTCCTACCGCTGCACCGAATGCGGCTGGACGACGGCCAAATGGCTCGGCCGCTGCCCGGAGTGCCAGGCCTGGGGCACGGTCGAGGAGTTCGGCGGCGCACCCGCGGTGCGTACGACCGCGGCGGGCCGGGTCTCCTCGGCCGCCGTACCGATCGGCCAGGTCGACAGCAGGCAGGCCACGGCCCGCTCGACCGGGGTCGGGGAGCTCGACCGTGTGCTCGGCGGGGGGCTCGTGCCCGGCGCCGTCGTGCTGCTCGCCGGTGAGCCGGGCGTCGGGAAGTCGACGCTCCTGCTGGACGTGGCCGCCAAGGCGGCGAGCGAAGACCACCGCACCCTGTACGTCACGGCGGAGGAGTCCGCGAGCCAGGTGCGCATGCGGGCCGACCGGATCCGGGCGATCAACGACCATCTGTACCTGGCGGCCGAGACCGACCTCTCGGCGGTGCTGGGACATCTGGACGCGGTCAAGCCGTCCCTGCTGGTCCTCGACTCCGTGCAGACCGTCGCCTCGCCGGAGATCGACGGCGCGCCCGGCGGTATGGCGCAGGTCAGGGAGGTCGCGGGGGCTCTCATCCGGGCCTCGAAGGACCGCGGGATGTCCACGCTCCTGGTCGGCCACGTCACCAAGGACGGGGCGATCGCGGGGCCGCGGCTCCTGGAGCACCTCGTCGACGTGGTGCTCTCCTTCGAGGGCGACCGGCATGCCAGGCTCCGGCTCGTGCGCGGCGTGAAGAACAGATACGGCGCGACGGACGAGGTCGGCTGCTTCGAGCTGCACGACGAGGGGATCACCGGCCTGGCCGACCCCTCCGGCCTCTTCCTCACCCGCCGCGACGAGCCCGTCCCCGGCACCTGTCTGACGGTCACCCTGGAGGGCAAGCGCCCCCTCGTCGCCGAGGTGCAGGCGCTGACGGTCGATTCACAGATCCCCTCGCCCCGGCGCACCACCTCGGGCCTGGAGACCTCCCGGGTATCGATGATGCTGGCCGTCCTGGAGCAGCGGGGCCGGATCAGCGCGCTCGGCAAGCGGGACATCTACAGCGCCACCGTGGGCGGCGTGAAGCTCACCGAGCCCGCGGCGGACCTGGCGATCGCCCTGGCCCTGGCCAGCGCGGCCAGCGACACACCGCTCCCGAAGAACCTGGTGGCGATCGGTGAGGTGGGTCTCGCCGGGGAGGTCCGAAGGGTGACCGGGGTCCAGCGCCGGCTGGCCGAGGCGTACCGTCTTGGGTTCAAGCACGCCCTGGTTCCACGGGACCCGGGGAGGGTCCCGGCCGGTATGAAGGTCACGGAAGTCGCCGACATGGGCGACGCGCTCAGAGCCCTCCCGCGCAGGTCTCGTCAGGACGGACCACGGGAGGACGGCGCACGCCGGTAGACTTTGCCCTGGTCTCGCCCGCCCGTACGAACGGTATGAGGGACGCAAGGGCACCGCAAACCTGTGACCGGAGGAGTGCAGTGGCAGCCAACGACCGGGCAGCATCGCCCGGAAAGTCCGGCCAAGGCACGGGTAACGAGGCGCTGATGCGCGCCTCGTTGAGCGCGGTCGCGCCCGGAACGGCCCTCCGCGACGGCCTGGAGCGCATCCTCCGCGGCAACACCGGCGGACTGATCGTTCTCGGTATGGACAAAACCGTCGAATCCATGTGTACCGGCGGTTTCGTGCTGGATGTGGAGTTCACCTCGACCCGCCTGCGCGAACTGTGCAAGCTGGACGGCGCGATGATCCTCGACAAGGACATGACCAAGATCCTCCGGGCCGGCGTCCAGCTGGTCCCGGACGCCTCGATCCCCACCGAGGAGACGGGTACCCGGCACCGCACGGCGGACCGGGTCTCCAAGGCCTGCGGCTTCCCCGTCGTCTCGGTCTCCCAGTCGATGCGGCTGATCGCGCTGTACGTGGACGGCGAGCGGCGGGTCCTGGAGGAGTCGTCCGCCATCCTCTCCCGCGCCAACCAGGCCCTCGCCACCCTGGAGCGGTACAAGCTCAGGCTGGACGAGGTCGCCGGCACGCTCTCCGCGCTGGAGATCGAGGACCTGGTGACCGTCCGGGACGTGACGGCGGTCTCGCAGCGGCTGGAGATGGTCCGCAGGATCGCGACCGAGATCGCCGAGTACGTCGTGGAGCTGGGCACCGACGGCCGCCTGCTCGCACTCCAGCTGGACGAGTTGATCGCGGGCGTGGAGCCGGAGCGGGAGCTGGTCGTGCGCGACTACGTACCCGAACCGACCGCGAAGCGGTCCCGTACGGTCGTGGAGGCGCTGTCCGAGCTGGACACGCTCAGCCACACCGAGCTGCTCGAACTTCCGGTGGTGGCGCGGGCGCTGGGTTACAGCGGCTCGCCGGAGACGCTGGACTCGGCGGTCTCCCCGCGGGGTTTCCGGCTGCTGGCCAAGGTGCCGAGGCTGCCCGGGGCGATCATCGAGCGCCTGGTGGAGCACTTCGGCGGCCTCCAGAAGCTGCTCGCCGCGAGCGTGGACGACCTCCAGGCGGTGGACGGTGTCGGCGAGGCACGCGCCCGGAGCGTGCGGGAGGGCCTCTCGCGGCTGGCGGAGTCCTCGATCCTGGAACGCTACGTCTAGGTTTCATCCGCCCGGCTCACGGGTTCGGGCCGTACACCCCGGCCCCGCGCTGCCGGTCACGCACCCCGGCCCGGCTCCCTCCGGGACACGCGGGGCGCACGCAGGGACCGCGCAGGGCGCCCGCGCAGAATCGATTCTGCTGCGCCGCACGGCGGTTGGGCCCCGCCGGAGATCACTCCCCGTGGCACACCGCCGAGTTGTCAGTCCCCGGCCGGGACGATCAGTCCTTGGCCAGCACGAACGAGGCGCGCAGCACGGTCTCGCCCGGGATCTTCGCTTCCAGCAGATACGTGCCCGGGGCAGCGGCGCCGGCGGGCGGCGTCGCGCACTTGGGCGCGCTCTTCCCGCGGTTCCAGTCCACGGTGTGGACGACCGTCCCGCCGGCCGGGATCCTCAGGAAGAGGGCTCCGGCCTTCGGGCAGTCGGCGGAGGACCACAGCTGCTCGTCGTCCTCGCCGGCTTCGGTGATCGTGAGCACCGCGCTCTTCGGGCCGAGGTCGGCCTTGCAGTCGGCGGCCGAGGTGTTGCTCGCCGTCAGCCGGAAGCGCGGCTTGTCGTCGGGGCCGTAGCTGAGCTCGGTCTTCAAGGTCAACCGCAGCGTGGCGGGCGTGCAGTTGGGGAGGGACGAGCCGGCCGGGACCTGCTGTCCGGCGCTCGTACCGCCGCTGGTGCCCGCGCTCGCACCCGTCGACGTGGAGCCATCCGCTCCGGTGCCCGCTCCCCCGGCGCCCGAGCCGGTGTCGCCGCCCGGACCGGCGGCCCCGCCGCTCGCTCCGGAGCCCGTGGATCCGCCCGTTCCGGACCCGCCCGACTCATCGCGTCCGCCCGGGGGTTGACCGACGACCGGTCCCGAGCTGGAGGGGCCGGGAGTGATGGACGGGGCGGGATCCGAGCCTCCGGGCTTCCCGTCGTCCTGCCCGCCGCCACTGCCGCCACGCGAGGTGACGGCCCACGCAACCAGGGCCGCGAGCAGCGCGATCACCAGCACCGCTACTGCTCTCCGACGCCAGTAGATGCTGGAGGGAAGCGGCCCGACCGGATTGCGCATAGATCCCACGGACCGAACTGTACGAGAGATCCAGGCCAACTCCGGCCCACAACCGCCGCTCTGATCGACAAGTTTTCCAGATCATCATCACGGCTCGGCCGCTGTCGGGCAGTTACAGCCACTTTGCCCGGCTCGGGCATCGTCCGCCCCGTACGAAGGGACAGAACGGGTGGCGTTATCACCCCGTGAGCCCTCAGCCGGACCGACACCCCCGTGGCCGTGCCCCCTCCCGCGTCTTCCGTGCCAGGATCGTAGGTGCGATGACTGCCACGACTTCGACACAGACGCCCCCCGCCTCCCTCCATGCCCCCGTCATCGGGTGGTTCGAGCAGCACGCCCGCGATCTGCCCTGGCGCCGCCCCGAAGCGGGCGCCTGGGGTGTGATGGTGAGCGAGTTCATGCTGCAGCAGACCCCGGTGAACCGGGTCCTCCCGGTCTACGAGCAGTGGATGGCCCGCTGGCCCCGCCCCGCGGACCTGGCCGCCGACGCACCGGGCGAAGCCGTCCGCGCCTGGGGCCGGCTCGGTTACCCACGCCGCGCGCTACGCCTGCACGGGGCCGCGCAGGCGATAACGGAACGCCACGGCGGCGATGTGCCGAGCGAGCACGGCCAGCTGCTCGCCCTGCCCGGGATCGGGGAGTACACGGCGGCGGCCGTGGCCTCGTTCGCCTACGGGCAGCGTCATGCCGTACTCGACACGAACGTACGCCGGGTGTTCGCCCGGGCCGCCACCGGCATCCAGTACCCGCCGAACGCGACGACCGCCGCCGAGCGCAAGCTCGCGCGCGCACTGCTCCCCGAGGAGGACGACCGCGCCGCGAGCTGGGCGGCGGCCACGATGGAACTCGGTGCCCTGGTGTGCACCGCGAAGAACGAGGACTGCACGCGCTGCCCGATCGCCGGACAGTGCGCCTGGCGGCTCGCCGGGAAGCCCGCCCACCAGGGACCGCCGCGCCGCGGTCAGACGTACGCCGGCACGGACCGCCAGGTGCGGGGCCGGCTGCTCGCGGTGCTGCGTGACGCGGTCACCCCGGTGCCGCAGTCCGCACTGGACGCGGTGTGGGAGGAGCCCGTGCAGCGGGCGCGCGCCCTGGACGGCCTCGTGGCCGACGGTCTCGTCGAGCCTCTGGCGAACGGCCGGTACCGGCTGCCCCTGTCCTGACGCATCATGGCGGCGCGGCTGTCCAGCGGCTGTTACACAACCGATGGACAGCCGTGCGTCCGTGTACGGCTGCTCCGCACACCCTCGTGACAACCCCTCCGTAACGTCATCGGACGTCGGCCACGGGACCACCCGGCCGACGGCGGTACGACGGGGATCCACGGGGACGGAGGCGGTTGTAATGGCGCAGGGCGAGGTGCTCGGCTTCGAGGAGTACGTACGGACCCGGCAGGACGCGCTGCTGCGCAGTGCCCGCCGGCTCGTGCCCGACCCCGTGGACGCGCAGGACCTGCTGCAGACCGCGCTGGTCCGCACCCTCGGCCGCTGGGACGGGATCGCGGACAAGTCCCTCGCCGACGCCTATCTGCGCCGCGTCATGATCAACACGCGTACGGAGTGGTGGCGGGCCCGCAAGCTCGACGAGGTCCCCACCGAGCAGCTTCCCGACGCGAGCGTCGACGACGGTGCCGAGCAGCGCGCCGACCGCGCCCTGCTCATGGACGTACTCGGTGTGCTGGCTCCGAAGCAGCGCAGCGTCGTCGTGCTGCGACACTGGGAGCAGATGAGCACGGAGGAGACGGCCGCGGCCCTCGGCATGTCGGCCGGTACGGTGAAGAGCACGCTGCACCGTGCCCTCGCACGGCTCCGCCAGGAGCTCGAGGACCGCGCGGCCCGGAGCGGCGAGGCCGAGGGGGCACCCGCACCGGCACGGATACCCGCACAGCGGGACAGGCGTCATGACGAGCGGGGGCGGGAGCGGTGCGCGGCCTGACAGGCAGCGGTGGCGACAGGCCGGCGGGGAGCCGGGGAGTCGGGGCCACCGTGGCGGCGGGGAGTACGGCGGTGGCCGGGCTCGCCGCCTTCGGCCTGTTCTGCTCCGGCTGTTCCACGAGTGGTACGGGCACGCGTGACGAGGGCCCGGCGGGTACCCAGCAGGTCGCGGTGGCCACCCCGACGAGCGCCGTCCCCGCGGGGACGGCCACGCCCATGCCCCGGGTCGACGCCGTGCGACTCGTGAAGGCCGACCCCGAGGTGAGCCGGCGGCTCAAGGAGGACCTGAAGCCCTGCACCGGTGACGAGTACCCGGTCGACACCTCCTACGGCACGCTCACCGACGGCTCCTCG
Organism: Streptomyces sp. NPDC006516; assembly: GCF_040611875.1. Taxonomy (NCBI): domain Bacteria; kingdom Bacillati; phylum Actinomycetota; class Actinomycetes; order Kitasatosporales; family Streptomycetaceae; genus Streptomyces; species Streptomyces sp. NPDC006516. The sequence goes on along the minus strand of NZ_JBEXPD010000013.1, from coordinate 211,733 downwards.
GCCGATGTCGTGGTCAACGTGATGACCTGCGGCGATTCGGTGGGGGTCGGAACGTACGTCTACCGCAGGCTCGCCGACGGTTCGTACGGGAACGTCTTCGCCGCCGAGGTCCCCGCGGTCTACGGGACGATCGACCGGGGCGACCTGGTGGTGACCACCCAGGTGTACGGCTCGAAGGACTCGGTCGCCTACCCGTCCGGCGAGGACGTCGTCACCTATCACTGGGCCTCCGGCCGGTTCACGGAGACCGACCGGGTGCACAACGAATTCAACCGGGCCGTCGGCGGCGGGGAAGGCGCTCTCCCCGCACCGCAGCCGACGCAGAACTGAGAGCCGTTCGCATGGCCGAGACCCATGTCCTGTTCGTCGAGGACGACGACGTCATCCGCGAGGCCACCCAGCTCGCCCTGGAGCGGGTGGGCTTCGCCGTCACCGCGGTGCCCGACGGCCTGCTGGGCCTGGAGGCCTTCCGGGCGGACCGTCCGGACATCGCGCTGCTGGACGTGATGGTGCCGGGGCTGGACGGTGTCAGCCTGTGCCGTCGCATCCGGGACGAGTCGACCGTGCCCGTGATCATGCTGTCCGCGCGGGCGGACGCGATCGACGTGGTGCTGGGCCTGGAGGCCGGGGCCGACGACTACGTCACCAAGCCCTTCGACGGGGCGGTGCTCGTCGCACGCATCCGCGCCGTCCTGCGCCGCTTCGGCCATGCCTCCGGGGCGGGCGGCCGTACCGACGGGGGCGCCGGGGCCCGGGACGACGCGGACGGCGGCGTGCTGGTCTTCGGTGACGTGGAGATCGACACCGAGGGCATGGAGGTGCGCCGAGGAGGCGCGCACGTGGGTCTCACGCCGACGGAGATGCGGTTGCTGCTGGAGTTCTCCTCGGCTCCCGGGACGGTCCTCTCCCGGGACAGGCTCCTGGAGCGGGTCTGGGACTACGGCTGGGGCGGGGACACCCGGGTCGTCGACGTCCATGTGCAGCGGCTGCGCACCAAGATCGGGCAGGACAGGATCGAGACGGTCCGCGGCTTCGGCTACAAGCTGCGCGCATGAGACGGCTGGCGCTGCGGACGGGTGTCCGCTGGAAGATCAGTATCGCGATCGCCGCGGTCGGCGCGCTCATCGCGCTGGCGCTGAGCCTCGTCGTCCACAACGCAGCCCGGGTGTCGATGCTGGAGAACGCCCGCGAGGTGCAGCTGGAGCGCCTGCTGTTCGCCCAGCGGCTGTACGAGGCGGCGAGCACCCAGAAGCCGTCCCCGAAGTTCGGCGCCAAGATCAACGATCCGGCGCTGCCGCCGAGTCTGCGTGACCGGATCCGGGACAACCGGCGCGCCACCCATGTCGACGAGAAGGCCGACGGGGTGCCGGACGTCTGGGCGGCCGTTCCCCTGGCCAACGGCGACGTGCTGTCGCTGCACACCCGGTTCGCCGACCGCAGCGCCACGATCATGAGTGACCTGGACCGGGCGCTGATCATCGGCTCGGTATCGGTCGTCTTCGGCGGCTGCGCGCTGGGCGTCCTGATCGGCGGCCAGTTGTCCCGGAGGCTGCGCAAGGCCGCGGCGGCGGCCGGCAAGGTCGCCCAGGGCAACACGGAGGTCCGCGTACGGGAGGCCGTCGGAGGTGTCGTGCGCGACGAGACCGACGAGCTGGCCCGGGCGGTGGACGCCCTGACCGACGCGCTGAACGAGCGGATCGAGGCGGAGCGCAGGGTCACCGCGGACATCGCCCACGAGCTGCGCACCCCGGTGACGGGGCTGCTCACCGCGGCCGAGCTGCTGCCCCCGGGGCGGCCGACGGAGCTCGTACGGGACAGGGCGCAGGCGATGCGGACCCTGGTCGAGGACGTCCTGGAGGTCGCCAGGCTGGACAGCGCGTCGGAGCGGGCCGAGCTCCAGGAGCTGCCGCTCGGCGAGTTCGTGAGCCGCCGGGTCAGGCTGCTGGATCCGGAGATCGCGGTACGGGTGGTGCACGAGTCCTGGGTGTCCACGGACCCGCGCCGGCTGGAGCGCATCCTGGGCAATCTGCTGGGGAACGCCGCAAAGCACGGCGCGGGGCCGGTCGAGGTCACGGTCGAGGGCCGGGTCGTACGGGTCCGCGATCACGGGCCGGGCTTCCCGGAGGCGCTGCTGCGGGAGGGACCGAGCCGGTTCCGTACGGGCAGCAGCGACCGGTCCGTGCGGGGGCACGGGCTGGGGCTGACCATCGCCACCGGGCAGGCACGTGTCCTGGGCGCGAGGCTGACCTTCCGCAACGCGGGGCCGCCCGGGAACACCGGCGACACCAGGGACACCGGGGACGCGGGCGGGGCCGTGGCCGTGCTCTGGCTGCCCGAGCACGCCCCGACGAACACCGGGAGCTTCCCGATCCTGCGGCAGACCGACCTGGACTGAGCGGGCACGTGGCCACCCCGGGCCCCGGAGGCGAGTCGCCTCCGGGGCCCGGGGTGTGATGCGCGGCTGGTCAGGCGTTCTGCGACGCCTTGGCCGCCGGGGAGGCGGTGGAGTCGTCGACCTGCGCGGAGTCCGTGACCTCGGTGACCTGCGCGGCGTCTGCGACGTCGGCGTGCGCGGCGTCGCCGGAGTCGGCGGCCGGCGCCTCCGGCTTCGCGGCGCCCCGCAGCGGTACCTCCTTGACGAACAGCGCCGCCAGCAGGGCGATCACCGCGACGGAACCACCGACCAGGAAGGCGATGTGCGTACCGGAGGCGACGGCGTGCTCGTACGCCTCGCGGGCCGCGTCCGGGAGCTTCGCCAGGCTCGCGGCGTCCAGCTGTGCGGACCGCTCCGTCACCGCGCCACCGCCGCGGGCCGCCATCTCGTCCTGCACGCGCCCGGTGAAGAGGGCGCCCATGATCGCGACTCCGAAGGAACTGCCGAGCGTGCGGAAGAGGGTGGTGGCGGAGGAGGCGACACCCATGTCCTTGAGCTCGACGCTGTTCTGCGCGACGAGCATCGTGATCTGCATCAGGAAGCCCATGCCCGCGCCGAGCACCGCCATGAAAACACCGGAGGTGAAGCGCGAGGTGCCGGTGTCCATGGTGGCGAGCAGGAAAAGACCGGCGACCATCAGGATGCTGCCGAGGATCGGGAAGATCTTGTACTTGCCGGTGCTGGTGGTGATCCGGCCCGCGACCAGCGAGACGACCATCATCGAGAGCAGCAGCGGCAGGAGGAGGAGCCCGGAGTTGGTCGCGGAGGCCCCCTGGACCGACTGCTGGTAAAGCGGGAGGAAGAGCACCGCTCCGAACATCACGAAGCCCACCATGAAGCCGACCACCGACATGAGGGTGAAGTTGCGGCTTCGGAAGATGTGCAGCGGCATGATCGGTTCGGCGGCCTTCGTCTCGACGAAGACGAACCCGACGAGGGAGGCCACGCCGAGCGCGATCAGCTCCATGATCACGGCCGAGCTCCAGGCGTACTCCGTACCGCCCCAGGTGGTGACCAGCACGATCGCGGTGATGCCCACGGTGAGGAGGGCGGCGCCCGGATAGTCGATCCGGGCCGTCGACCGCTCCTTGCGGGGGAGGTGCAGGACAGCGGTGACCATGGCCAGCGCGACGGCGCCCAGCGGGATGTTGATGTAGAAGCTCCAGCGCCAGCCCAGGTGGTCGGTGATGGTGCCGCCGACCAGCGGTCCGCCGATCATGGCGATCGCCATCACGCCGGCCATCATGCCCTGGTACCTGCCGCGCTCCCGGGGCGGAACCAGGTCACCGAGGATCGCCATGACTCCGACCATCAGGCCGCCGGCGCCGAGTCCCTGGACCGCGCGGAAACCGATCAGCTGGCTCATGTCCTGGGCCATACCGCTCAGCACCGAACCGATCAGGAAGATCACGATGGACGTGAGGAACACGCCCTTGCGCCCGTAGAGGTCGCCGAGCTTGCCCCAGATCGGGGTGGAGGCCGCGGTGGCCAGGGTGTAGGCCGTGACCACCCAGGACAGATGTTCCATTCCGCCCAGGTCGCCGACGATGGTCGGCATCGCGGTGCCGACGATCAGATTGTCGAGCATGGCCAGCAGCATCGTGATCATCAGGGCGAGAACGACCACCCTGACGCTGCGTGCCGCCGGCTCGGCCGGTGTCTCCGCCGCCTTCTCGAGTTCCGCCATGTCGTCTCCCCTGACCCCTGATCCCCTGAAACACCTGGTCTGCCACCACCCGGGCCCTTACTTGCCGCCCGGCTAGCTGACTACACTGAGGGAAGGTAGACCCGTAACTAGCCGGGCGTCAAGTAAGTTCTTGGGAGAGTCGCATGGGCAGCACGCCGCAGCCGCGCCGGGGCAACACCCGCCAGCGCATTCAGGACGTCGCCCTGGACCTCTTCGCCGAGCAGGGGTACGAGAAGACCTCGCTCCGCGAGATCGCGGAGCGGCTCGGGGTGACCAAGGCGGCGCTGTACTACCACTTCAAGACCAAGGAAGACATCCTCACCAGCATCTTCGAGGACCTGAACCGGCCGATCGAGGAGCTCCTGGAGTGGGGCAGGCAGCAGCCGCGGACCCTGGAGACGAAGAAGGAGATCCTGGTCCGCTACAGCCAGGCGCTGGAAGCGGCCTCACCGCTCTTCGTCTTCATGCAGGAGAACCAGTCGACGGTGCGCGAGCTGAAGATCGGCCACACCATCAAGCAGCGGGCCGTCTCCCTGGTCGACCTGATCAAGGATCCCGACGCGGCGCTCGCCGACCAGGTGCGCTGCTTCACCGCGCTCATGGCCATGCACGCGGGCGTGTTCGCCCTCAGGGACGCCGAAGGCGACCCCGGTGAGAAGCGCAGGGCTGCTCTCGAGGTCGCCTTCGAGCTGGTGACCAGGGCCCACGATCAGGGCCCCGACGGCGCCGCGTAGGACGGGCGCCGGGTCACGTCAGATGTGGACGTGCACGGAGTTCAGGAACGAGACCGGGTTGATCGCCGAGCCGTAGTTCGGAGTGGTCCGGATCTCGAAGTGCAGGTGCGGGCCGCTGGAGTTTCCGGTGTTGCCGGACAGGCCGATCTTCTCGCCCGTCTTCACACGGTCGCCGATCTTCACGTCGATCTTCGACAGGTGCGCGTACTGCGAGTACTTGCCGTTGGCGTGCTTGATCACGATGGCGTTGCCGTACGCGGGACCGTCGCCGCCACCGTTCGGGCCGGCCTTGACGACCCGGCCGGTGTGCGCGGCCTCGACCTTGGTGCCGATCGGCACCGCGAAGTCCTGGCCGGAGTGCTTGCTGGCCCAGCGGTCGCCACCGGTGCCGTAGGTGGCACTCAGCACGTACTTGTTGACCGGGGCCTCCCAGGCGGCCTTCTTCTTCGCCGCGGCCTTCTTCTTGGCAGCGGCCTTCTTCTTGGCCTCGGCCTTGTCCGCCTTCGCCTTCTCGGCGGCCTTGCCCTGGGCGGTCGCCTGCTGGGCGACGGAGCCCGCGGTGGTCGTACCGGCGAGGGCGGCGGTGTCCGTAGTGCCGGACGCGAACGCCGCGCCCGCACCGAACACCATCGACGCACCCAGGCCGGCGGCCACGACGGCGCCACTGACGCGGGACATGGACGGGCGGCGGGAGTGCTGGAACGTAACGCGCTTCGACATGCGGTGAGAACCTCCGGGGTGACTGGACCCGGTGCTCGGACCGGGCTTGCTCCACCTTGGTAACCCGCACCCCCGGCAACACTCAAACCCCCCATCTACGAACAAAAGCCGTAGTGAAGGGGACGGGAATTCACTCTGGTCACCCATCCCGAGGCGGCAGACGATCTCCCCGGATATTTTCCGGCGTGCGGGTTTAAGCCCAGCTCCAAAGGCGTCCTTCCCGGACACTGCCCGCCAATACGGGCATACCAACCCAAACGCCGAAAGCCTCAGCCGAGGCGGGCCGAAAGTCCCTCCGCCGATCTCCGCCCTTTCTCCTACCGTGCCTAGTAGGCCTCGAAAGGCCTGTGCGCCTTGTCACCGCCGGTGGGCCCGAAGCCTGTCCGTTTCGGGACCTTCGGCCCTGCGGCCTGACTACGCTGACCGGCACCTGCACAGCACCCCGGGGGGAAACAGATGACCGACGACACCGCCCATGGCCTGGACGGCATCGAGCTCGCCGACGCCGTGGAATCGATCCGCAACCAGCTCGTCGACGCGGCGACCCGCGCCACCGGCACACCCGTCGCCTTCTCCGTCGGCGACATCCAGATGGAGTTCACGCTCGAACTCCGCCGGGAGAACAAGGCAGGGGGCAAGGTGAAGGCCTGGGTCGTGGAGGCGGGCGCCGACACCTCCCGGTCCACCGGCACCACGCACAAGGTCGCCTTCACCCTCACCCCCCGCAACGCCGTGACCGGGGCGGCCTGGGAGATCGGCGACGAGGAGGCGGGAAGCACCGACCACTTCGGTGACGTCACGACGGCCGCGCGGTGAGCCTCCTCCAGCCGGCCGACCGCACGGTGGTGGTCTCCGGCGCCCTTCAGGGCAGCGGGGTCCTGCTCACCGACCGGCTGGTACTGACCTGCGCCCATGTGGTCAAGAGCGGCAGTCGCTGCTACCTCGCCCATCCCGCCCTCGGCTCACGGATCGCGGCGTCCGTCGCCTGGATCGACCACGACCTCGACGCGGCCCTGCTCCAGACCGAGGTGCAGGTGATCGAGGCGGGACCCGTGCGGCTCGGTCTGGTGGACACCCGTCAAGCCATCCACGGCTGCGAGATCACCGGCTTCCCGCGCATCCAGCGGTACGGCGCCGAGAAGCGCGTGGAAGCCGACCAGTACACCGCGACCGTCCTGCCCATGGCGGGCCGGCTGCGCAGGCTGCTGGTCTGCGATCTCGACCAGCCGCCGGCCGTACGGCCCGACGAGGAGCCCTCCGTGCTCGCCGGCCTCTCCGGCGGCCCCGTGTTCGCGGGGGACGTACTGCTCGGCATCGCCCGCCAGGTGCCACGGCAGCGCGGCGGCAGACGGGTCGAATGCGTCCCCCTCGGCCCGGTACTGAGCGCGGGCCCGTTCCGGCTCGTCTACGAGCAGACCGGCCCCCGCCTCCAGTACGAGAGCGTCCGGGGCCACTTCCCCGAGGACCTGCGGTACGAGGAGGCGTACGCGGCCTCCATCGGCGCCGCCTACCGGCGTACGAAGATCTTCGGTCTGGACGAGCTGGGACGGCACGACTCACAGTGGGACCTGGACACGGCCTACCTGAGCCTGGAGGCGCAGTCCCAGCCCCGATCGCTCGCGGTCCCGCCCACAGGGCCCCAGCGGGTCGACGCGCTTCTCGCCGACCGCCCTCGGGTCCTGCTCCGGGGCGACGCGGGCGCCGGAAAGACCACGCTCCTGTGGTGGCTGGCCGCCCATACGTCGGCACGCACCCTGAGCGACGCCCTGGAACCGCTCAACGGCCTGATCCCCTTCGTCGTCCCGCTGCGGACCCTCCGGGCCCGGGGCAGCAGCTTCCCCGGGCCGGCGGAGCTGTCCGAGGCAGCCGGCCTGGTGATCGACCGGGCGCCGGACGGCTGGGCGGGCCGGGTGCTGGAATCGGGCCGGGCACTCCTGCTGGTCGACGGCCTGGACGAGGTTCCCCCCGAGGAACGGGAACAGGCACACGCGTGGCTCTCCCAGCTCCTGCTCCGCTACCCGGACACCCGCTGCGTCGCCACCGTCCGCCCGCTGGCCGTGGAACCGGGCTGGCTGGACTCCGAGGGCTTCGAGGAGCTGCGGCTGCTGCCGATGCGGAACGAGGACATCCAGTCCTTCGTGAGGTCCTGGCACAGGGCGGCGCGGCTGTCCGAGGACGACGAGGACCTGGAGAGGCTGACCGAACTGGAACGGGACCTCTCCCGGCAGTTCGCGCAGAACTCCATCCTCCGGGACCTGGGCCGCACCCCGCTGCTGTGCGCGGTGATCTGCGCCCTGCACCGCCGCCGCGAGGGCTTCCTCCCGGAGACCCGCTGGAAGCTGTACCGCTCGGCGCTGGAGATGCTGCTGGGCCACCGCGACCGGCGGCGCCGGATCGAGCGCCCCGAAGGCATCGTCATGGACGTCGAGGAGCACACCCAGCTCCTCCAGCGCATCGCGGTGTGGCTGGTGCGCGAGGGCCAGTCGGAGTTCACCCGCGAGCAGGCTCTGCGGCAGCTGGACCGCGCCCTGCCCGGGATGGGCCGGGTCAGCGCCCAGGGCACGGCCGACCAGATCCTGACCCACCTCCTGAACCGCAGCGGCCTGCTCCAGGAGCACACGGACGAGACGTACCAGTTCGCCCACCGCACCTTCCAGGACTTCCTCGCCGCGAAGGAGCTCATCGAGGACGACCACCTCGGGGAACTGCTCGGGCACGCCGGCGAGGAGCAGTGGCAGGACGTCATCCTGCTGTCGGCCGGCCACTGCGGGCGCAGGGAGCTTCCCCTGCTGGTGGAAGGGCTGCTGGACGCGGGTCTGGCCTACCGGGAGGGGACCTCGCGCCGCACCGGCCTGTACGTCCTGGCCGCCCTGTGCGAGCAGCACGCGGCGTGGCTGGAGGGAGAGGTACGGGAACGGCTCCGGCGCTCGATGGAGGCCCTCTTCCCACCCTCCGGCGAAGGCCACGTGCAGGAACTGACCCGGCTCGGCGACGCGGCACTGGCCTTCCTGCCCGCACCGGGGAGTGTGCCGACCGACAGTCCACCCGCCGTGCGTATGGTGCAGTTGCTCAGCCGGATCGGCGGCCGCGCGGCGATCGGGCACGTCCGGGAATGGGCAGCCGCCCACCCGTCGGTGATCAGTGACGTCGCGACGAACTGGGCCGCCTTCCCGCCCGATGAGTTCGCCACCGAGGTGCTGGCCCACTGGGACCTCGCCCGCGACTACGTCGTGGCCCAACGGCCGCAGTTGTCCGCCCTGCGCCGCCTGCCGACGCTGCGAAAGCTCGCCCTCATCGGTGACCTTCCGGAGGACGAGCTGCGCGCCGCGCTGGAAGACCTCCAGCTCACGGCGCTCCACCTCCACGCGAACACCCGAGCCGTGGACCTCGCCGCGCTCGGCTCCCAGAGCAGTACGTTGCGGCATCTGAGACTCCAGGCCTGTCCGGCCGTTGAGAGCCTCGCGCCGCTCGTGGACCTGGCCGTGCTCGACACGTTGCAGGTGCACGCGTCCGGCTGCCCTGCCGACTTCCTGTCTCCGGTGCCGGGCTTGGCGCGGCTGACCCGCCTGGACGTCACCGGCCTCGCATCCGGCGAACTGAGCGCGTTGCCCGTCCACCCGGGGGTGGTTCGTCTGCGCGTGGGTAGCGACCGGGCAGTGGTGCTGGACGGGCTGTCTGCCTGGGAATCGCTGTCGGGTCTGAGGATCGGTCAGGTCAGCCGGCTCGACCACCTGCTGACAGCCCTGGGGGCGAACCCACGGATCACCTTCCTCGAACTCGATTCCCTGCCATGGGAGTACCCGGCGTTCACGGTCCCTCCGGTGACCTCCCTGAAGTGCCTCACCGTGCGAGCCCCCCGGGACGGCGCCCACCTGCCGGCGGTCTGCCGGCTCTTCCCAGGACTCAGCGACCTGGTCCTGACCACCGCCTCTTCCACCGGAGAACTGGATCTCACCTCACTGCACCCGTGGCCCGGGCTGCGCGTGACGGTTGTCGGCGATCGTGTGCCCGCGCTCCGAGGGCGGGACGGGCTGGGTGACCGGCTCAGCGTGGTCGCCTACTGATCCGCTCTGAGGCCCCCGCCACAGAAAAGGGGCTGCCCCGGACCGAAACCGGTCCGGGGCAGCCCCTTCGACGCTCAGGCGCTACGCGCCCTACGCCTCCTTCGTCAGGTTCGGGCCGCCGCCCGCCGCCTGCTCGATCGGCGGGACGTCGGGCAGTGCCGACTTCTCCTCGCCACGGAACGAGAACTTCTTCTCGTCCCCTTCGCCCTCGGTGTCCACGACCACGATGTGACCGGGGCGCAGCTCACCGAAGAGGATCTTCTCCGAGAGGATGTCCTCGATCTCGCGCTGGATCGTCCGGCGCAGCGGCCGGGCGCCCATCACGGGGTCGTAGCCCTTCTTCGCCAGGAGCGACTTGGCCTCGGCGCTGAGCTCGATGCCCATGTCGCGGTCCTTGAGGCGCTCATCCACCTTGGCGACCATCAGGTCGACGATCTGGATGATGTCTTCCTCGGTCAGCTGGTGGAAGACGACCGTGTCGTCGACACGGTTGAGGAACTCGGGCCGGAAGTGCTGCTTGAGCTCTTCGTTGACCTTGACCTTCATCCGCTCGTAGTTCGTCTTGACGTCGCCCTGGGCGGCGAAGCCCAGGTTGAAGCCCTTTGAGATGTCCCGGGTCCCGAGGTTGGTCGTCATGATGATGACCGTGTTCTTGAAGTCCACGACCCGGCCCTGGGAGTCGGTCAGACGACCGTCTTCCAGAATCTGGAGCAGGGAATTGAAGATATCGGGGTGGGCCTTCTCGACCTCGTCGAAGAGGACGACGGAGAACGGCTTGCGGCGCACCTTCTCGGTGAGCTGGCCACCCTCCTCGTAACCCACGTAACCGGGGGGCGAACCGAAGAGGCGGGAAACCGTGTGCTTCTCGCTGAACTCCGACATGTCGAGGGAGATCAGCGCGTCCTCGTCGCCGAAGAGGAATTCGGCGAGCGTCTTGGAGAGCTCCGTCTTACCGACACCGGACGGGCCGGCGAAGATGAACGAGCCACCGGGGCGCTTCGGGTCCTTCAGGCCGGCTCGCGTACGGCGGATCGCCTGCGAAAGGGCCTTGATGGCGTCCTTCTGCCCGATGACGCGCTTGTGGAGCTCGTCCTCCATGCGCAGCAGACGCGAGGACTCCTCCTCGGTCAGCTTGAAGACCGGGATACCTGTGGCGGTGGCCAGGACCTCGGCGATGAGCTCCCCGTCGACCTCGGCGACGACGTCCATGTCGCCGGCCTTCCACTCCTTCTCCCGCTTGGCCTTCGCCGCCAGCAGCTGCTTCTCCTTGTCGCGGAGCGAAGCTGCCTTCTCGAAGTCCTGGGAGTCGATGGCCGACTCCTTGTCGCGGCGGACGCCCGCGATCTTCTCGTCGAACTCGCGGAGGTCCGGCGGCGCGGTCATCCGGCGGATGCGCATCCGGGAACCGGCCTCGTCGATCAGGTCGATCGCCTTGTCCGGCAGGAAGCGGTCCGAGATGTAGCGGTCGGCCAGGGTCGCGGCCTGGACCAGCGCCTCGTCCGTGATCGAGACCCTGTGGTGGGCCTCGTAACGGTCGCGCAGACCCTTGAGGATCTCGATGGTGTGCGGCAGCGACGGCTCCGCGACCTGGATGGGCTGGAAGCGGCGCTCGAGCGCGGCGTCCTTCTCCAGGTGCTTGCGGTACTCGTCGAGCGTCGTGGCACCGATGGTCTGGAGCTCGCCTCGCGCCAGCATGGGCTTGAGGATGCTCGCCGCGTCGATCGCGCCCTCGGCGGCGCCCGCACCCACGAGGGTGTGGAGCTCGTCGATGAACAGGATGATGTCGCCGCGGGTGCGGATCTCCTTCAGGACCTTCTTCAGGCGCTCCTCGAAGTCACCTCGGTAGCGGGAACCCGCCACCAGGGCACCGAGGTCGAGGGTGTAGAGGTGCTTGTCCTTGAGGGTCTCGGGCACCTCGCCCTTGACGATGGCCTGGGCCAGGCCCTCGACGACCGCCGTCTTGCCGACGCCGGGCTCGCCGATGAGCACCGGGTTGTTCTTCGTACGGCGGGAGAGCACCTGCATGACCCGCTCGATCTCCTTCTCGCGCCCGATGACCGGGTCGAGCTTGGATTCGCGAGCGGCCTGGGTGAGATTGCGGCCGAACTGGTCCAGCACCAGGGACGTGGAGGGCGTGCCCTCCGCGGGGCCCCCGGCGGTGGCCGCCTCCTTGCCTCCCGAGTACCCGGAGAGCAGCTGGATGACCTGCTGCCGCACCCGGTTCAGGTCGGCGCCCAGCTTCACGAGGACCTGGGCCGCGACGCCCTCGCCCTCGCGGATCAGGCCGAGCAGGATGTGCTCCGTGCCGATGTAGTTGTGGCCGAGCTGAAGGGCCTCGCGGAGCGACAGCTCCAGGACCTTCTTGGCCCGGGGGGTGAAGGGGATGTGCCCGGACGGGGCCTGCTGGCCCTGACCGATGATCTCCTCCACCTGCTGGCGGACCGCCTCGAGCGAAATCCCGAGGCTCTCCAGGGCCTTAGCGGCGACACCCTCACCCTCGTGGATCAGGCCCAGGAGGATGTGCTCGGTGCCGATGTAGTTGTGGTTGAGCATCCGGGCTTCTTCCTGAGCCAGGACGACAACCCGCCGCGCGCGGTCGGTGAACCTCTCGAACATCGTTAATCGCTCCTCAGAGCGGTCAGGCAGTAAGGGGTCGGTCCCCTCCCTGTCCTTCCGCAGCTTAGTCCCGCAAGCGGGGACCGCTCATTTCAACTGCCGACACCCGGCCCTGCTTCCCGGGGGTTCTCCCGCCCCGAACGCCGACAACTGCTCCAACCCGATGGTGCGAGACGATGTTCCCGCAGGCCAGGCAGATAGCCCTTTCGCCAGTACGCCGATGGCGAACGTGAGACGTTTTTGCCCGCGTGTCGCCCCTTCCCACTAGGGATGTCTTACCCGCACCCACTGACAGTCCATGCGGCGCACCCCCGTTTACTCCGCTACGGGCGAACAACTTCGCGCCGCCGGACGCTCCCGCACTCCCCCGTGGTAGGCACACGACGGAGCCGATCATGCGCACTGCGTAACCCGGAGGCCGGTTCGGGGGTTCATCGGACATGGCTTCCCTCGTCCCGCCTCCCCGCTCGTCACCCGAATCGGACGGCTGCGCGCGGTGGTACGCCCGCGAGCTGGACTGGGCCACGACGGGCACATCGCCGGTACGGCTGCTCACAGGGCTGCGCTTCGACGTGCTGGAGGTGCCGGCCGCGGCTGGTCACGCGGCGCTGCGCCGCGTGGGGCCCACCGGCCCGGTGGCACTGGCGGGTGGTCGCATGCGGCTGCTGGTGGCCGCGGGCAGCGCGGAGGAACTCCCCGGGCTGCTCGGCTGGCTGGAGTGGGGCGGGATCTCCCTCGACCTCACCGCCATCGGCCACGGCGGGCACATCACGGCTCCGCTGCCGCCCGACTCGGCAGCGGCGGGCTCGCCGGGGGCCGCGTTCTGGCTGCGGCCCCCTGGGACGCGCCAGGAGGTGGAGCTGTCACTCCCGGCCCTCGGCGGCCTCGGGAGCAGGGGTGGGGATGCTCCCGATCTCGTACGACTCGTCGACGCGGCGGCCACGGAGTGCCACCGGGTCAGGCTCACGCACGCACGGACACGCCTGCGGGCCCATCGGCCGACAGGTCAGCCGTTGGCCTTCTCGTAAGCCTCGCGGATCTCGGCCGGAACTCGACCACGGTCATTCACATTGTGGCCGTTCTCGCGCGCCCACCTACGGATCTCCGCGGTGTCCTTGTTGCCACCCGTGACGGCGCGGCCCTTGCCACGGCCGGTCGCGGCGCGACCACCGGTGCGACGGCCACTCTTGGTGTACGGCTCGAGAAGACCACGGAGCTTGTCCGCGTTGGTCGTCGTGAGGTCGATCTCGTACGTCTTGCCATCCAGAGCGAACGTCACTGTCTCGTCCGCCTCGCCACCGTCGAGGTCGTCAACAAGAAGGACCTGAACCTTCTGTGCCACCGGATTTCCTTTCATCGAAAATGCAGTACGCGGAAAGGAAACCGCTTTTCCCGGGAAAACACAAACCCCTGGGAGAGGTTCAGGAGTGCAAGAACACGGGAAACATGCGCGATTCGGACATAGGGTTCCGGAGTCTTCCGCCGTTCACAGGTGCAGAAGCATCCGGCTGTTGCCCAAGGTGTTCGGCTTCACTCGTTCGAGACCCAGGAACTCGGCGACACCCTCGTCATAGGAACGCAGCAGCTCACTGTAGACATCTCCGTCGACCGGCGTCTCTCCGATCTCGGTGAAGCCGTGTGCGGCGAAGAAGTCGACTTCGAAGGTGAGACAGAAAACCCGGCGCACACCGAGCCAGCGCGCGGTCTGCAAGAGCTTGTCCAGCACCTGGTGTCCGACTCCGGCGCCCTTGATGCGGGGATCGACGGCGAGAGTACGGACTTCGGCGAGGTCTTCCCACATCACGTGGAGTGCGCCGCAGCCGACGACACGGGCGTCCTCGTCGCGTTCGGCGACCCAGAACTCCTGGATGTCCTCGTAAAGCGTCACCGTCGCTTTGTCGAGCAGGATGCCTTCGGAGACGTAGTCGTCAAGGAGTGTCCGGACAGCGGTCACATCGCTCGTCCTGGCGCGGCGGACGGTGATGGCCGGCCTATTTACCGACGGGCCGGTATGAAGATCTGTGCCCCGCGCCGTTTCCGGGCCGGGACGAGCTCCCGTTAGCGACTCGGTACGGTGCTCGGTTTGTGGCTGCTCTGAGGACATCCCCCGACGCTATCTCCCGCTCTCCGGCGGCGCTTCATCGGCTGCGGCCTCGTCATCCGGCGCGCTCCCGGACGGTTCGGGGAAGGCGGGCGCGACGACGCGCATCGCGTCACCGAGAGCCTCGCGTTGCTCCGCGGACATCATGCCGAAGAAGGCGACCAGCGCGGCGGCGGGGTTGTCACTCCGGGACCACGCTTCGTTCATCAGTGCGGCCGAGTATGCGGCGCGGGTGGAGACCGCCGTATATCGATATGCGCGGCCGTCGACTTCGCGGCGCACCCAGCCCTTCTGATGGAGATTGTCCATTACCGTCATGACGGTCGTGTACGCGATGGACCGTTCCTGTTGCAGGTCCTCGAGAACTTCCCGCACCGTGACCGGCCGGTTCCATTGCCAGACCCGTGTCATCACGGCGTCTTCCAGCTCTCCCAATTGGCGAGGCACAGCATCACCTTAGTGCTAGATGTCTGGAATGGGATATTTCTGGGACGACAAAAGGGCGCACGACTCCACGGGAGCCGTGCGCCCTTCGTGCTCGGGTCCGGGCCGGACGCCCTGGCTAGGCGCGCGGCGCCTGTTCGGCGGCTTCGGCGCGGGCGATCGCCGCGTCCACGGCGGCGTCCTCCTTGGCCTTGTTGGGGCCGCCCTGGCTCTTGATGATCGTCACGACGACGCCGACGAAGAAGACGGCCATCACCACGGGGGGAACGAGCGCGGATACGTAGTCCATGCCGTCCAGGGTAGCGAGCCCGGCATTCCGGCCGGTCCCGGGCACCCCTCCCAGGCGTGGCGCGCCTCAGGAGGCGGCGCGCTCCTCCGGCGGGGCCGCCGGTGCGGGCCTGCGTCGGGGCGGGAAGACCTCGGACGGTTTCGGCGCCGGACGCTCGCCGGGGGAGGACGGCCGGGACGGGGCGGAGGGCCGCGCCGGCGCCGGGGGCCGCTCGGGCTCCTCGGCCGCCGCCATACCGCCGGCGAGGGCCAGCAGCCTGCCGCGCGGCGCGGGCGCGGTGACGGGCACCGCGCGCCCTGCGAGGCGCGCCCGGACCGAGCGCTCCGCGAGCACCTGGCAGCGCTCCAGGAGGGCCGCGGCGACCCGCCCGCCGCGCAGGGCGCGCAGAGCCGCGAGGTCGTCGGGACGGGGGTCGTAACCCGCCGCGAGGGCGTCCTGGAGGAGCTCCAGGTAGCCGCTGAGCGAGCCGGGGAGCGCTTCGCGGTAGCGGGCGAGATCGGCGAGGAGGAAGGCGCGCAGCCGGCCGGCCTCGCTCACCGCCTCGTCCACCGCACCCGCGAGCCGCAGGCAGTCCTGGACATCCTCTTCCGGCAGGGGCGTGGGGTGGAGGGCGGTGGCGAGAGCGTGTCGGAGCACCCGGAGCTCGTCCGCGCTGAACGCCATGCCGCCGCGTGATCCGTAGGGCGTGGGCATGCCGCGACAATACGTGCTAAATGGACAAAATCCGCTTAACTGGCCGCTCGGCGGCGCGGCGTCGGGCACCGCGCCGCCGAGCCGTTCCCGCAGGTGGCCATGGGCGTGCGCTACATCCGGGCGAGGTTCCGCTCGTACACGAGGCGCAGCCCGATGAGCGTCAGCCAGGGTTCGTGCTCGTCGATGACTGAGGAGTCCTTCAACACCATCGGAGCAAGGCCCCCGGTCGCGATGACCGTGACCTCGTCGGGGTCGGCCGCGAGCTCCTTCTTCATCCGCTCCACGACACCGTCGATCTGGCCGGCGAAGCCGTACACGATGCCGGACTGCATGGCCTCGACGGTGTTCTTGCCGATCACGCTGCGCGGCCTGGCCAGCTCGATCTTGCGCAGCTGGGCGCCCTTCGCGCCGAGGGCCTCCACCGAGATCTCGATACCGGGCGCGATCACCCCGCCCGCGTACTCGCCACGCGCGGACACCGCGTCGAAGGTGGTGGCGGTGCCGAGGTCGACGACGATCGCCGGGCCTCCGTAGAGCTCGACGGCGGCGACCGCGTTGACGATGCGGTCCGCGCCGACCTCCTTCGGATTGTCCATCAGGACGGGCACACCCGTCTTGACGCCCGGCTCCACGAGGACCGCCGGGACATCGCCGTAGTAGCGGCGGGTGACCTCGCGGAGTTCGTGCAGCACGGCGGGGACGGTCGAGCAGATCGCGATGCCCTCGATGCCGTCGCCGAGCTCCATGCCGAGCAGGGGGTGCATGCCCATCAGACCCTGGAGCAGCACGGCGAGCTCGTCGGCGGTACGGCGGGAATCGGTGGAGATCCGCCAGTGCTCGACGATCTCCTCGCCGTCGAACAGGCCCAGGACGGTGTGGGAGTTGCCGACGTCGATGGTGAGCAGCATCAGGCGTCGGCCCCGTCGGTCGGCGTGACGTCGCGGAAGTCCAGGCCGATGTCGAGGATCGGCGAGGAGTGCGTGAGCGCGCCGACGGCCAGGTAGTCCACCCCTGCCTCGGCATAGGCCCGGGCGGAGTCCAGGGAGAGCCGGCCCGAGGACTCCAGCAGGGCACGGCCTCCGACGAGAGCGACGGCCTCGGCGGTCGCGGACGGGGTGAAGTTGTCCAGCAGGATCAGGTCGGCGCCCGCGTCGAGCACCTCGCGTACCTGCTCCAGGGTGTCGACCTCGACCTCGATCGCCAGCTCCGGGTAGGCCTTCCTGACGCGCGTGAACGCCTCGGCGACTCCTCCGGCGGCGATCACGTGGTTGTCCTTGACCAGCGCGGCGTCCACGAGCGACATCCGGTGGTTGACACCGCCGCCGCAGCGCACCGCGTACTTCTCCAGGGCGCGCAGTCCCGGAGTCGTCTTGCGGGTGTCACGGACCTGGGCCTTCGAGCCTTCGAGCACGTCGGCCCAGGCACGGGTCGCCGTGGCGATCCCGGAGAGCCGGCAGAGCAGGTTGAGCGCGCTGCGCTCGCCGGTGAGCAGGTCACGCGTGCGGGTGGTGACCGTCAGCAGCTTCTGCCCCGGCACGACGCGGTCGCCGTCCTCGACGTGCCGCTCGACCTCGAACTCCTCGGTGCAGACGATGGACAGGACGGCCTCGGCGACACGCAGACCGGCCACGACGCCCGCCTCACGCGCGGTGAAGTCGCCGGTGGCGACGGCGTCCGCCGGGACGGTCGCGACGGTGGTGACGTCCTCGCCTCCGTCGAGGTCCTCCTCGATGGCCACGTGGGCGATGTCCTCGACCTGCACCGGGTCCAGCCCGGCCTCGGACAGCAACTGGGCGAGCGCGGGGTCCAGCCCGCACTCCAGGCCGTCGGGGTCGTAGCCGTCACCGCAGCCGCAGCCGTCGCCGCAGCCGCCCCCGGACTCGGCGGGTGCGCCGATGTGGATCAGCGGTACGTCCACGGGTGTGGGGCGCGGATTCTCTTCGGGCGTGCTCACGGTTACGGCTCCTCGGGGGCGTCGGCGGGCTGGTTGCGGAGGCTGGTGGGCGGTGCTGTGTCCGCCGGGTTCCCGGGGTCGGCGGCACGGGGGTCCAGGGCACGTACGGGCGGGAACGCGGCACCGTCCGTCGTGCGGACCACGGGCTGCCGGTCGGGGGTGACGCGCACGACGAGGTGCCGGAGCCAGCCGGAGTCGTCGCGGTCCGGGAAGTCCTCGCGCCAGTGGCAGCCACGGGTCTCCTCGCGCTCACGGGCGGCGGCGACCAGCACCCGCGAGACGAGCAGCAGGTTGGTGGCCTCCCATGCCTCGACCCCGGGCACCGCGTCCTTGGAGCCGGCTTCCTCCGTGGCGGCGGTCAGCCGGAGCGCTTCCAGCTCCTGCGCCGCGGTGGCGAGGCTGGTGGCGGAGCGGATCACTCCGGCGCCCCTGGTCATGATGCGCTGGATCGTGGTGCGGGACTCGGCGGTGAGCAGCGGGACGGTCCGCGAGTCCGCCTCCAGCTCGGGTATGCGCCCGGACCCGGCCCGGGGCGCGTCCCCGCTCGCGGCCGCGGCCGGAGCGCCGGTGATGTCCGCCGCGATGCGCTCGGCGAAGACCAGGCCCTCCAGCAGGGAGTTGGAAGCGAGCCGGTTCGCGCCGTGCACGCCCGTGCAGGCGACCTCCCCGCAGGCGTACAGGCCGGGCACGGTCGTACGGCCGCTGAGGTCCGTGCGCACGCCGCCCGAGGCGTAGTGGGCGGCGGGGGCCACAGGGATCGGCTCGGTCACGGGATCGATGCCATGGGCACGGCAGGCGGCCAGGATCGTCGGGAAGCGCTGTTCCCACATCTCGGCGCCGAAGTGGCGGGCGTCGAGGTACATGTGCTCGGTGCCCTGGAGATGCATCTGGCGGGTGATGGCCTTGGCGACGATGTCACGGGGAGCCAGCTCGGCGAGCTCGTGCGTGCCGAGCATGAAGCGGGTGCCGGACGCGTCGACGAGATGGGCGCCCTCGCCCCGCACGGCCTCGGACACCAGCGGCTGCTGGCCTTCCGAGTCGGCGCCCAGAAACAGGACGGTCGGATGGAACTGGACGAATTCCAGGTCGCTGACCTCCGCGCCCGCCCGCAGCGCGAGCGCCACCCCGTCGCCCGTGGAGACCGGGGGGTTGGTGGTGGCGGAGAAGACCTGGCCCATGCCTCCGGTGGCCAGGACCACGGCGGGGGCGCGGACGGCACCGACGCCGTCGTGCTGGCCCTCACCCATGACGTGCAGGGTGACGCCTTCGGTACGGCCTTCCGCATCCGTGAGGAGGTCCAGGACCAGGGCGTTCTCGATGGTGCGCAGGGCGGCCGAGCGCACCGCGCCGACCAGGGCGCGGGAGATCTCGGCGCCTGTCGCGTCGCCTCCGGCGTGCGCGATACGGCGGCGGTGGTGGCCGCCCTCACGGGTCAGGGCGATCGCGCCGGTGTCCGTGGTGTCGAAGTGGGCACCGGTGTCGATCAGCCTGCGTACGGCGTCGGGGCCCTCCGTGACGAGGGCGCGCACGGCGGCCTCGTCGCACAGCCCGGCCCCGGCGACCAGGGTGTCGTCCAGGTGCTGCTGGGGGGTGTCGCCCTCGCCGAGCGCCGCGGCGATGCCGCCCTGTGCCCAGCGGGTGGAACCGTCGTCGAGGCGCGCCTTGGTGACGACGACGGTGGCGAGGCCGGCCGCGGCGCAGCGCAGGGCGGTGGTCAGACCGGCCACACCGGAGCCGACCACGACCACGTCCGCTTCGATGGCCCAGCCGGGGGCGGGGGCTGTCAGCCGTATTCCGGTCACGTGAGGGCTCCGAGAGTCAGCGGGATGTTGTCGATCAGCCGGGTGGCGCCCACCCGCGCGGCGACGGCGAGGAGCGCCTCGCCGGTGACGCGGTCGTCCGGGATCTCGGTGAAGTCGGCCGGGTCCACGAGCGCCACGTAGTCCAGGACGAGCGGCACGGCGGCCTCGGCGGCCTCGTCCAGCACGGCCTGCGCGGCGGCCCGCACCGCGGCGGGCGCGACGGTCGGCCTGGCCAGCGCCACCGCCTGGGTGTCGGCGGCGGCCCGGGCCTCCCCGAGCCGGGTGAGGGCGGCGGCCCGGCCCTGACGGTCGGGGACCGTCCTGGCGCGGGCGTGCAGCGCCTGCTGGGCGGCCAGCCGGTCACGGGCGGCGAACAGGGCGCGGGGCAGGGCCAGCGCGGTGTGGCGCTCCTCGGCGGAGAGGAAGCGGTTGCGGCTGGAGAGGGCGAGCCCGTCCGGGTCGCGGACGGTCGGTACGGCGACGATGTCGATGCCGAAGTTGAGGTCCCTCACCATGCGGCGGACCAGCGCCAGCTGCTGGGCGTCCTTCTGGCCGAAGAACGCCGCGTCCGGCCGGGTGAGATGGAGGAGCTTGGCGACGACGGTGAGCATGCCGTCGAAGTGCCCGGGGCGGTGGGCGCCCTCCAGCCGCTCGCCCATGGGGCCCGAGGTGATCCTGACCTGCGGGTCACCGCCGGGGTAGACCTCCTCGACGGCCGGCGCGAAGACCGCGTCGGCCCCCGCCTCCGAGGCGACGGCGAGGTCGGCGTCCAGGGTGCGGGGGTAGCGGTCGAGGTCGGCCGCCTCTCCGAACTGGAGCGGGTTGACGAAGACCGTGACCACGACCTGGCCGTCGGGCCCCGCCGCGGCCCGCGCCGCGCGGATCAGGGTGGCGTGGCCCTCGTGGAGCGCGCCCATCGTCATGACGACGGCGCGACGGGCCCCGGGGGCCCGGCCGAGGGCGTCCAGCTCCGCGGCGGTGCTGAGGAGGGTGACGGGTGCGGTGTTCATCGGCTCTCCCCCGGTCCGGACTGGTCCGGGCCCTGTGTTCCGTTCGTCCCGTTCATGGGATCGCTGTCCGAGAGGACGCCGAGGAGGTCCTCCGCGAGCTCCGGCTTGAGCAGCCCGTGGTCCAGCGCCCGGTCGGCCGTGGCGCGGGCCATGGCGAGGTATCCGGCCACCGTCTGCGGGGCGTGCCGCCTCAGCTCGTGGATGTGCGCGGACACCGTACCGGCGTCCCCCCGGGCGACGGGGCCGGTCAGGGCCGCGTCGCCGGAGCGCAGGGCGTTGTCGAGCGCGGCCCCGAGCAGGGGCCCGAGCATCCGGTCCGGGGCGCCCACGCCGGCCTTGCCGAGCAGTTCCATGGACTGTGCGACGAGGGTGACGAGGTGGTTCGCACCGAGGGCGAGTGCCGCGTGGTAGAGCGGCCGGGACTCCTCCGCGATCCATTCGGGCTCGCCGCCCATCTCGATGACGAGCGCCTCGGCGGCGAGCCTGAGCTCCTCAGGGGCGGTGACCCCGAAGGAACAGCCGGCCAGCCGCTGGACGTCGACGGAGGTGCCGGTGAAGGTCATCGCCGGATGCAGCGCGAGCGGGAGCGCGCCGGCCCGCAGAGCCGGGTCGAGCACCTTCGCGCCGTAACGTCCGGAGGTGTGCACGAGCAGCTGGCCGGGCCGCACGGCGCCGGTCTCGGCGAGTCCTTCGACCAGGCCGGGCAGCGCGTCGTCCGGCACGGTCAGCAACACGAGCTCTGCCCGGGCGAGCACCTCGGCGGGGGTCACCAGGGGTACGTCGGGGAGCAGCGCGGCGGCCCGGCGCACCGACGCGTCGGAGACGCCGGACACCGCTACCGGGCGGTGCCCGGCGAGCTGCAGCGAGGCGGCGAGTGCGGGGCCGACCCGCCCCGCGCCCACGACTCCTACGGTGAGGCGGGCAGGGCGGTCCCTCGCGTCGAGGGGTTCCTTCGAAACTGATGCGTTCACGCGGCGACGGCCTTCCGTTCCAGTCCGCGGGGGGTACCGGACGATTCCTCTGAATGCTACGCCAGCGTTTCCGCGCAGCCCGCGACCGTCCACACCCTGTGGATAACTTCTGACGACAGGGGAACCCGCGGTAGGGCCGCTCCGGCGGTCCGGGTGATGATCGTCCCATGGGAGTCACCGATGAGCAGAAACAGCGGAACCGCAGGCTGACCGCATGGCGGCGATCGGGAAAGGTGCTGGCGCGCGCCTCGGCGGACCACACCCTGGGAGAGCGGCTGACCGCGCTGGCCGCCGACGCCGGCACGGTCCACGACCTGGGTGAGTGGACGGATGTGTACGGCGACGGCGTCGTCGCCGAGGTCGAGCGGCGCACGGCGGACCTGCTGGGGACGGAGGCCGCGGCCTTCTTCCCGACCGGGACGATGGCCCAGCAGGTCGCGCTGCGCTGCTGGGCCGGTCGCACGGGCAGTCCGGTCGTGGCGCTGCATCCGCTCGCCCACCCCGAAGTACACGAACGGAGCGCCCTCACCTCGGTGAGCGGGCTGCGCACGGTGCATCCCACGCGCGCTCCCCGGCAGGCCACCGCCGAGGAGATCCGGGACTTCCCCGAGCCCTTCGGCACGCTCATGGTGGAGCTTCCGCTGCGGGACGCGGGATTCGTGCTGCCCTCCTGGGAGGAGCTGGAGGCAGCCGTGGCCGCCGCCCGCGAGCGGGACGCCGTGGTGCATCTGGACGGGGCACGGCTGTGGGAGTGCACGCCGCACCTCGGGCGGAGCCTCGCGGAGATCGCCGCGCTCGCCGACAGCGTGTACGTGTCGTTCTACAAGTCCCTGGACGGCCTCTCCGGTGCGGTGCTCGCCGGCTCCGAGTCACTGGTCGAGGAGGCCAGGACCTGGCGCCACCGGTACGGCGGCCAGGTCTTCCAGCAGTATCCGGCGGCCCTCTCCGCCCTGCTGGGACTGGAGCGGGAACTGCCGAGGCTGCCGTCGTACGTGGCGCACGCGAAGGTGGTCGCCGGCGCTCTGGCGGAGGGCTTCGGCGACTCCGCCGTGCCATGGTTCCGGGTGCACCCGGAACCGCCGCACACGCACCAGTTCCAGGTCTGGCTGCCGTACGCGGCGGACGTCCTGGACGAGGCCTCGGTGCGGCAGGCCGAGGAGACGGGTGTGACCCTCTTCCGGCGCTGGTTCGCGGCTCCGGCCGGGCCGCCCGGACTCTCGTACACCGAGGTCACGGTCGCGGCACCAGGGCTGGAGTGGACGGCCGGGGACGTCGGGGAAGCGGTGGCGGATTTCGTGGCGCGGCTGGCGTAGGCGCCTCATGCCAAGGGCGGGCGGTGGGCGGCCGTCCAGGCGCGGATCCGCTCACGGACCGAGCGCAGGACCTCCCGGTCGTGGGTGCCGGGCGGCGGGGGCGGCGCCACGCCCTGCCGAGCCGCCCGATAGCTGTCGAGCATCTGCTGCTGAACGCTGTCCATGCCTCCAGCCTGAACCCGTCGCCGCAGGTCCGCCCGTGGACCGACGACCGCGGTCAACCGTGGTCCGGGCCCGTCCGCGCACCCCGCACCATGGAGGGGTGAGCGTGCACATCGACATCGCGGGCCTGCCTCCCGAGCGCATAATCTTCGAGACCTCCCCTCTGGCCGAGCTGGGGCTCGCCCTGCACGCGCTCTCCGAGCCGGGCCACCACCCCGGCCTGCACGGCTGGGCGACGGCGACCTCCGCCGCCCTGGAGCCCGACCTCGCGGACCGGCTCCACGAGGCGGAGTTCCTCTGGCGGCACACCTTCTCCGACGTCTTCATGCCCTTCGCCGGTGTCCGGGGCGGAGACGGCAGGACCGGCACGACCCTTGCCGAGGACCTGGACATCCTGGACAAGCTCGACGACGAGCGCTTCGTCTCCGCCGCCCTCGAGTTCACCTGCACGAGCCTGTACGGCACGGGGGCGCCGTCACCCCTCACCGACACCGCGATGCGTGACCGCGCGCTGCACATGGCCGCGGCCCGAGGGGCTCAGCAGCTGGAGTTCACCCAGCAGCTGCTGGACGATCCCGGCGCCGTACGCGGCTGGATCAGGCGTCTCCTGGAGGACTGCGACCAGGCCTTCTTCGCCGACACCTGGCGGCGGGCGCAGGTCCAGCTCGTCGCCGACGCCCGGCACAAGACGGAACTCCTGCGGCACAAGGGCGTCCCGGCCGCGCTGAGCGCGGTCTCCGCGGCCCTGTCCCTGGACGAGGAGGCCGGCAGGATCAGCGTCGACAAGCTGACCCAGGGCAGGACCGACTTCTCGGGGTCTGCGGGCCGCGCCGGGCTCACCCTCATCCCGACCAGTTTCGGGTGGCCGCACCTGATGGTGCTGCACGCCCCGGGATGGCGACCAGTGATCCACTACCCGGTGCACCGCCCCGAACTGCCCTCCCCCGCCTCCGTCGAGCTGCTCCGGCTGCGGATGGAGGCACTGGCCCACCCGATGCGCATGCGGATCTGCCGCGACCTGGCCCGCTCCCCGTACTCGACCGGCGAACTCGCCTCCTCGCACGGCATCACACCGCCCGAGGTCTCCCGCCACCTCGCGGTGCTCAAGAAGGCCGGCCTGATCACCACCCGGCGGCGCGGGAGGTACGTCCTGCACTCCCTGGACCTGACGGTGGTGGCCCGGCTCGGCAGCGACTTCCTCGAGGGCGTGCTCCGCTGATCTGAGGGGCGGTCAGCCGCCGCCGCAGGGTCTCCCGCTCGGCGGGCCCAGCGGTCAGGCCGCCCCGCCACCCGCCCTGACCAGCCCCGTCTCGTACGCGAGAACGACGACCTGCACGCGGTCGCGCAGCGCCAGTTTGGTGAGGATGCGGCCGACGTGGGTCTTCACGGTCGCCTCGGAGAGCACCAGTCGCGCCGCGATCTCGCCGTTCGACAGCCCCTGGGCGACCAGCAGCATCACCTCGCGCTCGCGCTCGGTCAGCTTCCCCACCTGCTTGTTCTGCGGCTCCGGCGTGGTGCTCGGCAGCATCGGGGAGAAGCGGTCGAGCAGCCGGCGGGTCGTGGAAGGGGCCACCACGGCATCACCGCTGTGCACCGAGCGGATGGCGGAGAGCAGCTCGCCCGGGGGCACGTCCTTGAGCATGAAGCCGCTCGCCCCCGCCTTCAGACCTGAGAAGGCGTACTCGTCCAGATCGAACGTCGTCAGGATCAGCACCTTGGGCGGATCGGTCTGCGCGCAGATGCGCCGGGTCGCCTCGACGCCGTCGAGACGTGGCATGCGGACGTCCATCAGCACCACGTCGACGGCCGTGGACCGCAGGACCTCGATCGCCGCGGCTCCGTCACCCGCCTCCGCGACGACCTCCATGTCCGGCTGGGCGGCGAGGACCATCCGGAACCCCGTGCGCAGCAGCACCTGGTCGTCGACGAGCATCACGCGGATCGCCATGAGGTGTCCTGTCCTTCCGTCACTGGTTGGCGGGCTTGAGCGGAAGCAGGGCGCTGATCCGGAAGCCGCCGCCCTGGCGCGGGCCGGCGTCCAGCGTGCCGCCCACCATGCCGACCCGCTCGCGCATGCCGATCATCCCTTGTCCCGCGCCGTCGATCCCGCCGTCCTCGTACAGCTCGTGCGGCGCCCCTCGGCCGTCGTCCTCGACGAGGAGGCCCAGTCCGTCGTCGAAGTAGACCAGCCGCACGCTCGCCCCCGCGTTCGGGCCGCCGTGCTTACGGGTGTTGGTGAGAGCCTCCTGCACGATGCGGTAGGCGGTCAGCTCGACCCCGCTCGGGAGCGGGCGCGGGGTGCCCTCGATCTTGAAGTCCACCGCCAGCCCGGTCTCCCTCACCTTGCCGACGAGCTCCTCGATCTGCTCGACGTCGGGCTGGGGGACGTACTCCCCGCTCTCCTGCGCGTCTCCGGTCCTGAGCACCCCGAGCAGCCGCCTCATCTCGGCCAGTGCCTGGCGGCCGGTGCCGGAGATGGTCTCCAGTGCCTGCCGGGCCTGGTCCGGGGAGGAGTCCATCACGTACGCGGCACCGTCGGCCTGGACCACCATCACCGAGACGTTGTGCGCCACGACATCGTGCAGCTCGCGGGCGATACGGGCGCGTTCGGCGGCCACGGCCACCTTCGACTGCGCCTCACGTTCGCGCTCCAGCCGGGCGGCACGCTCCTCCAGCTGACTGAAGTAGGCCCGCCGGGTGCGTACCGAGTCGCCGAGCACCCAGGCCAGGACGAACGGCACGGTCATGATGACGACGTAGCCGACGGTCTGCGCCCAGCCGCCCGTCGGGGCGTCGTCGGGCCAGCGGAGCCGCGAGATCCCGGCCGCCGCCAGGCTGCACCCGAGGGCGAGCCGGGACGCCCACCGCTCCCCGACCGTGGCCACGGTGTAGGTGATCACCAGCATGGCGAAGTCGGCCACGTCCGGCCGCACGCCGAACAGCAGTTGCGCGACGCCCATCAGGATCGCGAGCAGCAGCATCTTCTCCGGCGCACGGCGGCGCAGCGCGACGACGGCGCACAGCCCGACGGCGATCGGCACCGCGGCGATGCGTTCCAGGCTGTCGCCGGTCCGGTCGGCCACGATGGACACGCCGGAGAACCCGAGGAGGCCGACAGCCCAGAGGATGTCGACGCCCGTCGGGTGTCTGCGGATGAAATCGTAGAAGCGCTGCACGTTACCCAGCGTAGGGACAGCTGATCGGTACCAGGTCAGCCGAAGGACCGATCCGGCTCCTGGGACCGTACTCCCCAAGGTGGAGACTTGCCTACGTGACGGATGACTGGTGCCGATGGCGGGAAGCCGCAGAGTCCGCTTTGTACGGCGAAAAGGGTTTCTATCGGCGCCCGGAAGGCCCGGCGGGCCATTTCCGCACCTCGGTGCACGCCTCCGCGCTGTTCGCGACCGCCGTCGCCCGGCTGCTCTCCGCCACGGCCCAAGAGCTGGGCACGGACTCCGTCGACCTGGTCGACATGGGTGCGGGCCGCGGCGAGCTGGTGACCGGGGTGCTGGCGGCACTGCGCAGCGGTGCTGTCGCACCCGTGCCGGCGGTGAGGGCGTACGCGGTGGAGATCGCCCCGCGCCCCGAGGGCCTCGACCCGGCGGTCGAGTGGTGCGCCGAGCCGCCCCGGGGCGTGCGAGGGCTGCTGTTCGCCAACGAATGGCTGGACAACGTGCCCACCGACATCGCCGAGGCCGACGCCGACGGGGTGGCCCGCTACGTCCTCGTGCGCCCCGACGGCGCCGAACGGCTCGGTGATCCTGTGACCGGGGCGGACGCCGTGTGGCTGAGCCGCTGGTGGCCGCTGTCGCGGCCCGGCGACCGTGCCGAGATCGGCAGGCCGCGCGACGAGGCCTGGGCCCGGGCCGTCGCGTCGCTGACCGCAGGCACGGCCGTGGCGGTGGACTACGCGCATGTACGGGCGGCCAGGCCGCCGTTCGGGACCCTGACCGGCTTCCGGGACGGCCGCGAGGTGCGGCCCGTCCCCGACGGCAGCTGCGACCTGACCTCGCACGTGGCCCTGGACGCGTGCGCCGCCGCGCACGACGGGACCGAACTCCTGGACCAGCGGACCGCTCTGCGGGAGCTGGGCATCAGCGGCGAACGCCCGCCACTGGCCCAGGCGTCGACGGATCCGGCCGGTTACGTGCGGGCGCTCGCGTCGGCGGGCGAGGCCGCGGAGCTCACCGCTCGGGGCGGTCTGGGGGACTTCGGCTGGCTGCGGCAACGGGTCGCGGGCCGCCGGGAGGGATGGCGGGGCCCGGACGGCAAGGGGGGATACTGTCCCGCATGACGGAGACGACGATCGGCATCGGCGGCGCGGCGGAGAGCACCGACATGGTGCTGAACATCGGTCCCCAGCACCCCTCGACGCACGGTGTGCTCCGGCTGCGGCTCGTGCTGGACGGCGAGCGGATCCTGCAGGCCGAGCCGGTCATCGGCTACATGCACCGGGGCGCGGAGAAACTCTTCGAGGCCCGGGACTACCGCCAGATCATCATGCTCGCCAACCGGCACGACTGGCTCTCGGCGTTCTCCAACGAGCTCGGGGTCGTCATGGCCGTGGAGCGCATGCTCGGCATGGAGGTCCCGGAGCGTGCCGTCTGGACGAGGACACTGCTCGCGGAGCTGAACCGGGTCCTGAACCATTTGATGTTCCTCGGCTCCTACCCCCTCGAACTCGGCGGGATCACCCCGATGTTCCACGCCTTCCGGGAGCGGGAGGAGCTCCAGGCCGTGATGGAGGAGGTCTCCGGCGGCCGGATGCACTACATGTTCAACCGCGTCGGCGGCCTCAAGGAGGACCTGCCCGCCGGCTGGCTCGGCCGGGCCAGGGACGCCGTGGCCTCGGTGCGTTCGCGGATGGACGTCTACGACCGGCTGGTCCTCGGCAACGAGATCTTCCGGGGCCGCACCCGGGGCGTGGGGGTGCTGTCCGCCGACGCCGTGCACGCGTACGGGGTCTCGGGGCCGATCGCCCGCGCTTCGGGTGTCGACTTCGACCTGCGGCGCGACGAGCCGTACCTGGCGTACGGGGAGCTGCGGGAGACCCTCAAGGTCGTCACCCGCTCGGAGGGCGACTGCCTGGCCAGGTTCGAGTGCCTGCTGGAGCAGACCCACAACGCGCTGGACCTCGCCGACGCCTGCCTGGACCGGATGGCCGACCTGGCGCCGGGCCCCGTCAACCAGCGGCTGCCCAAGGTGCTGAAGGCGCCGGAGGGCCACACCTACGCGTGGACCGAGAACCCGCTCGGCATCAACGGCTACTACCTGGTCTCCACGGGCGAGAAGACCCCGTACCGGCTGAAGCTGCGGTCCGCCTCGTACAACAACATCCAGGCCCTGACGGAGCTGCTGCCCGGCACGCTCGTCGCCGACATGGTGGCGATCCTGGGATCGCTCTTCTTCGTCGTCGGGGACATCGACAAGTAGCCCCGGGAGGCCCGCAGGCAGTGCCCGGAGGGCCGTCGGGTGCCGATGCCGGCTCGGCTCCGGGCTCGGGCCCCGGACGAGCACCTCAGGAGGAGATCGCGCTCCGCAGCTCGACGACGTCCAACTGCTCGGTCTCGTCGTGCGGGGTCAGGTCGATGACCTTGCCGACCGCGCGGTTCTCGGCCGTGCCGGTCCGGTGCGCCGCCAGCGCCTCCTCACCCACCACGTCCGCGAGGTCCTCGTTCTGCACCGACTCGATCGCGGCGCTCGCCTTCTGCGTCCCGAAGAAGTCGAAGCTTCCCTGCGGCACGAGGTGGCGTCGCGCCGCGGCGTACGGGACGACGGCGGACGCGGCGGGCACCGCACGCGGCGGGCGCACCGGGGCGGGCGACAGCTGCGGGGCGGGCAGGGCGGTCCGGGGGCGGCGGTGCTGGAGGTCACCCGCTCCGGCGACCGCCGCGTGCTTCCCCTTCGAACCGTCTCCCTCCGCGTCCCGCTCGGCGGCCCGCTCCGCGAGGTCCCGCTGCCTGGCCAGCTCCGCGGTACGGCGGGCCTCCTGGAGCGCGGCGTTGCGCGGGAGGTCCTGGAGTGCCTGGGCGGCGCGCAGATAGGCACCGGCGGTCGGCGTGGACCGGGCGGGCAGGAGCTCACGCGGCCCGGAGGCCTCGATGGCGAGCTGCCTGCGGCCCTCCAGGGCACTGGCCCGCTCGGTCTCGGCGTTGGCGTATCGGCGGAGCAGCGCGGCGTGTTCGTTCCGCAGTCCGGCGAGCTCCACGCGCTTGCGGCGCAGCTTGGTCTCCAGCCGGGTGCGCAGTTCCCGTGATTCCTCGAGGTCGGCCTCGATCTCGGCTATGCGTTCCTCGGTCTTCCACTCGTCGCTGGCTCGTGCCCGGGTCAGTTCCGCGACGCGCAGCCCCGCGGCCCGGTCCCAGGTGCGCATCAGGCAGGCGCTGGTGAGGGCGGCGGCGGCCGTCACGGCCACCAGGCCCCGGAGGGCGAGCGGTTCCGCGAGGAGCCAGGCGCCGGCGGCACAGACGACCGGCACTCCGGCCAGCACGGCGGGCGGCAGGATTCTGTGGAGGGGCGGCGAATGGCGGTGGCGTCCTCGTGGCATGGCGCGAAATTTACCGTGCGTGCGAGTCACTTGGGAGGCCGCCCGGCAATCTGTTCCCCGCCGGTTACCTTGCGGCCTCTCAAGTGGCCCTGCGAAACGCCCTTCTACTTCTTGATCAAGCCCTTCGAGCGCAGATAGTCGGCGGCCGCATCGGCGGGCTTGGCGCGCTCGGCATCGACCTTGCGGTTCAGTTCCGCGAGATCCTCCGTGGTGAGCACGTCGGTGAGCTTCGCGAGGGCCTCCGCGATCTCCGGGGCACCCGCGTCCTTCGCATTGACCACCGGAAGGACGTTGTCCGCGTTCTGCAACTTCTTGTCGTCCTCCAGGAACACCAGCCCGTACGGTTCGAGCACCGCGTCCGTGGTGGTCGTGAGGACCAGCTGGTCCTTGCCGTCCTTGACCGCCTGCTTGGACTGCGGGGTGCCGACGCCCTTGGGGTCGATGCCCGTGACGTCGATGCCGTAGGTCTTCTTCAGCCCCGGCGCGCAGAACGGGCGCACCTCGCACTCGTCACCCGCCGCGATCTTCACCTTGATCTTGGAGCTGCCGAGATCGGAAAGCGTCTCCAGGTCGTTCTTCTCGGCGAATTCCTTCGAGACCGCGAAGGCGTTCTGGTCCACCGCGTCGCCGGCCGGAAGGACCTTCAGCCCGAGCGGGGTGGCGAGCTTCTCCAGAGCGGCGACGGTCGCCGTCACATCCCCCGAGGCGACGGGGTTCTTCTCGGCCTCCGCGGCGCCGTTGACCTTGGCGTTGAGGAATTCCGCGAGGGTCGCCGCGTATTCCGGTACGACGTCGATCTCGCCCTTCTCCAGCGAGGGTTCGTACAGTTCGCGGTTCTTCACCGTGGTGATCGAGGCGTCGTATCCGGCGTCGCCCAGAATCTGCGCGTAGAGCTCGGCCATCACCTTGGACTCGGTGAAGGCGGCTGCGCCCACGACGAGCGAGCCCTTCGCGGAGCCGCCGCCCGAGGCAGCGTCCGAGCCGCTCTTCTCCTTCTCCAGGCTGTCGCCGCCGCAGGCGGCGAGCGACCCTGCCAGCGCGACCACTCCGATGACCGCACCCGCTATGCGCGAGGTCCTGCTCATGGTGTTCTCCGTCCGCGAAAAATGATGTGCACAGTGCGAAAAGTCCGGGGCGTTCATACGGTCCTGCGGCGGCGCAGGGGCGACAGCAGCCGGTCGAGTGCCACGAGCACGCCCTCCACCACCAGAGCCAGCAGCGCGACCAGTACGGCGCCCGCGAAGACCTGCGCCGTGTCGTAGGTGTTGAAACCGGCGGTGATGATCCTGCCCAGCCCTCCGAGGCCCACCATCGCGGCGATCGAGGCGGTCGCGACCACCTGGACGGCGGCGGACCGCAGACCGGTCATGATCATCGGGTAGGCCAGCGGGAGCTCGACCCGCACGAAGAGCTGCGCACCGGACATGCCCATGCCCCGCGCGGCCTCCAGCACCGACCGGTCCACCTCCCGCATCCCGACGTAGGCGTTCGTCAGCAGCGGCGGCACGGCGAACAGCACCAGCGCGATGACGGTGGGCAGATAGCCGGAGTTGCGCAGGGGGGTCATCATGAAGAGGGCGAGCACCGCGAACACCGGTACCGCACGCCCCACGTTGGAGAGGTTGACGGCCAGCGCACCGCCCTTGCCCACGTGTCCCAGGTACAGCGCGACCGGCAGGGCGATGACGCAGGCCACCGCGAGGGCGACCCCACTGACGTACAGATGCTCCGCCAGGCGGTGCGCCGCTCCGCCGTCCCCCGTCCAGTTGCTGCCGGTGGTGAGCCAGGCCCACGCCTCCCCGATGACCCCCATGGATCAGACCGCCTCCGTCTTCGCGAGGCCCGCCCCGGCGGATGCCCTGGCGGGCGTCCGTATCCGGGTCCAGGGCGTGAGCAGGCGCTGCACGCCGAGCAGCAGCAGGTCCGCCGCCACCGCGAGCAGGACGCAGAGCACGGACGCGGTGAGCACCTGGGCCTTGAAGAAGCTGGGCAGGGCGTCCTCGATGAGATTGCCCAGGCCGCCCTTGCCGACGAGGGAACCGACCGTGGTCAGCGCGACCGTCGAGACCGTCGCGATGCGCAGGCCTGCCATCAGCGCGGGCAGCGCGAGGGGGAGTTCGACCTCCCACAGGAGCCGGGCGGGCCCGTATCCCATGCCCTTGGCGGCCTCTCTCGCCTCGTCCGGCACGGCTTCGAGGCCCGCCAGAATGTTGCGCACGAGGATGGTCAGCGAATACAGCACAAGACCGGTGACGACGAGGGCCGCCGACAGTCCGAAGAGGGGCAGCAGCAGCGAGAACATCGCCAGCGACGGCACGGTGTAGAGCACGGTGGTCAGTCCCAGCACCGGGCCCGCGAAATGCCGGCCGCGGCGCGCGAGCAGCGCGAGCGGAAATGCGACCAGGAGCCCTATCAGCACGGAAGCAGCGGTGATCCAGATGTGCTGGACGGTCGCTTCGGTCAACTCGTGGCTGCGGGAGCGCAGATACTCCCCGCAGATCCAGTCGTTCGCCACCAGGCAGTTCTGCTCGGCCATCCGCCCCCACCTCCTGTTTGCCCTCGCGATGTCGCCCCGGCCCGCTCCCGGGTGACCCTATCCCCGACCACCGACAATCGCCGAGGCTGTCGTATTCCGGCAACATGGCCTTCACAGAACCCGCGTCACAATGGGGAATCATGATCCGTTTCGAGCACGTCACCAAGCGGTACGCGGACGGCACCACCGCCGTCGACGACCTTTCCTTCGAGGTCGCCGAGGGTGAACTGGTCACGCTCGTCGGACCTTCGGGCTGTGGCAAGACGACCACCATGAAGATGGTGAACCGCCTGATCGAACCGACCGAGGGCCGGATATTCCTCGACGGGGACGACATATCCGCCATCGACCCTGTGCAACTCCGGCGCCGTATCGGCTATGTGATCCAGCAGGTCGGCCTCTTCCCGCACAAAACGGTCCTGGAGAACACGGCGACCGTCCCCCATCTCCTCGGCTGGAAGCGGGGAAAGGGGAAGGAGCGCGCCGCCGAACTGCTCGATCTCGTCGGACTGGATCCCTCCGTTTATGGCGGCCGATATCCGGAGCAGCTTTCCGGCGGTCAGCGTCAACGCGTGGGCGTGGCAAGGGCACTGGCGGCCGACCCGCCGGTGTTGCTGATGGACGAGCCTTTCGGCGCGGTCGACCCGGTGGTGCGAGAGAGACTCCAGAGCGAATTCCTGAAACTGCAGGCGACGGTCCGCAAGACCGTCCTGTTCGTCACGCACGACATCGAGGAGGCCGTGCGGCTCGGCGACCGGATCGCCGTGTACGGACAGGGCCGCATAGAGCAGTTCGACACGCCCGCCACCGTGCTCGGGGCCCCCGCGACGCCTTACGTCGCCGACTTCGTGGGAGCCGACCGGGGCCTGAAGCGGCTTTCGGTCACCCCGGTCGAGGAGGGCGACCTGGAGCAGCCGCCCGTCGTCCATCTCGACGATCCACTGACGAAGGCGACCGAGCGGCTGCGGGCGCAGGGCGCGCGCTGGGCGGTCGTCCTGGACGGCCAGGACAATCTGCACGGCTGGCTCCCCGCGGACGACGCGGCGGCGGCCGACGGCACGGTCCGGGAGCACGCCCGGCGTATGGAGGCATGGCTTCCGCTGGGCGCGCCGCTGAAGCAGGCCTTCGCCACGATGCTGCAGCACGACGCGGGCTGGATCGCCGTGATCGACAAGGAGGGCGCCGGCCGCTTCCTCGGCGTCCTCACCCCGGCCCGGCTCCACGAGGCGCTGCGCCGGTCGATCGACGCCGACGCGCAGGACGTGCCGCGCTCGGAGGTCGCCGTGGAGACGGTGGCGGGCGCCGGCACCCGGTGAGCCCGCGGCAAGCGGGCGGTCGGCCCCTGTGACCCGTCGGCGGGCCTGCGCCCGCCGGGCGTGTCGCGCACCCGAGGGGCGGTGTGAGTCCGGCCGGGCCGCCCTCCCGCCGGCGGCGGGAGGCCGGGCGGATCCGCGCACGCGCCGGCCCCGGGTCCGCGGGTTCGCGGGGCGCCCCCAGGACGGCCCCGGAGGGCGTCCCCGCCCCGCCTCCGCCCTGCGCGCAGGCGGGCCCCCGTGCACGCGGCCCGGACAGCAGCGTTCCGGGCCTACGCTGGTCGCATGAGTACGTTGCGAGGACGGGGCACGGTCCGAGGTCTGCCGGAGTGGGACCGCTGCGCGGTCATGGGGGTCGTCAATGTGACGCCCGACTCCTTCTCCGACGGAGGCCACTGGTTCGACACCACAGCGGCAATCAAGCACGGCCTCGAACTGGTGGCCGAAGGGGCGGACCTCATCGACGTCGGCGGAGAGTCGACCCGCCCGGGCGCGAGCAGGGTGGACGCGGACGAGGAACTGCGACGGGTCATCCCCGTCGTGCGGGGGCTGGTGTCCGAGGGCGTCACCGTCTCCGTGGACACCATGCGCGCCGGCGTGGCCGAGCAGTCCGTCGCAGCCGGAGCGGCCCTGGTCAACGATGTGAGCGGCGGCTTGGCCGACCCGGACATGGTCCCGGTCGTCGCCGCCGCCGGGGTGCCGTTCGTCGTCATGCACTGGCGCGGTTTCAGCGAGTCGATGAACAGCCGCGCGGTCTACACGGACGTCGTCGGCGAGGTCGTGGCGGAACTCCGCCAGCGCATGGACGCCGTGATCGCGGGCGGGGTGGATCCCGCCAAGCTGGTCATCGATCCCGGCCTGGGCTTCGCCAAGGACGCCGCGCAGGACCTCGCACTCGTCGCACACCTGGACCGGCTGCGCGACCTGGGCCGGCCCCTGCTCGTCGCCGCGTCGCGCAAGCGCTTCCTCGGTCATGTCCTGGCGGGTGAGGACGCGACCCCGCCGCCCGCGCGTGAACGGGACGCGGCGACAGCCGCGATCTCCGCCCTCTCGGCCAACGCCGGCGCCTGGGCCGTCCGCGTCCACGCGGTACGGCCCACCGCCGACGCGGTGCGGGTCGCCCGCGCCGTCGAAGGAGCCGCGTGAGCGCCGCCCGCGAAGAACACGAGGAGGCCGCCGCCGACATCGCGGCGGTCGAGCAGGCCAACACCGACTTCTACGAGGCGATGGAGCGGGGCGACCTCGCCGCGCTCTCCGGCCTCTGGCTCCCCGGCGAGGACCTCACGGTCTCCTCCGTGCACCCCGGCTGGCCCGTGCTCAGGGGTCGCGGCGAGGTGCTGCGGAGTTACGCGCTGATCATGGCCAACACGGAGTACATCCAGTTCTTCCTGACCGACGTCGGGGTGTCCATGACCGGCGACACGGCCCTGGTGACCTGCACCGAGAACATCCTCAGCGGCGGCCCGGCGGAGGACGGCAACGCACTCGGCCCGCTGGTCGGCCAGCTCGTCGTCGCCACCAATGTGTTCCGGCGCACACCCGACGGCTGGAAGCTGTGGTCCCACCACGGTTCCCCCGTACTGGCCGAAACCGGTGAGGAAGAGGACGAAGAGCCGTCTCCCTGAGCCGCTCCGGCCTCAGGGGGGATTGAGCCACGCGATCACCGGGTATACGCGGCTATCAACCCTTGCCGGGGCTGCCCGCGTCCCCCCGTGCGCGGGCGTTGTCGGTGCTCGCGGGTAGATTCGGTAGACGGCACCTCACCGCCCGCACGCGGCTTGGTGCCTCCAGAGACGACGAACAGCAGGAGTGATTCGCGTGGATCGTGTCGCGCTGCGCGGCCTCAAGGCACGCGGGCACCACGGTGTCTTCCCCAAGGAACGCGAAGAGGGCCAGACCTTCATCGTGGACCTGGTGCTCGGCCTCGACACCCGCCCCGCGGCAGCCGCCGACGACCTGTCGAAGACGGTCCACTACGGCGTGGTCGCCGAAGAGGTGGTCGGTGTCGTCCAGGGTGAGCCGGTCGACCTGATCGAGACCCTCGCGGAACGCATCGCGCAGCAGTGCCTCAAGCACGACGGGGTCGAGGAGGTCGAGGTCGTCGTCCACAAGCCGGACGCCCCGATCACCGTCCCCTTCGACGACGTGACCATCACCATCACCCGGAGCCGAGCATGACTGCATTTTCCACCGAGGGGCAGAGCGACCCGACCGTACAGCCGGTTCCCGCCGCCGTGGTCGAGCAGGTCGACGCGGCAGACGTCACCCTCTCCAATCCCAAACTCGCCGTGATCTCCCTCGGCTCGAACCTCGGCAACCGCCTGGAGACGCTCCAGGGCGCCGTCGACGCCCTGGAGGACACCCCCGGCCTCCGGGTCAAGGCCGTCTCGCCGGTCTACGAGACGGAGCCCTGGGGCGTCGACCCCGGCTCCCAGCCGTCGTACTTCAACGCGGTGATCGTCGTGAAGACGACCCTGCCCCCCTCCTCCCTGCTGGAGCGCGGCCAGGCCATCGAGGAGGCCTTCGACCGTGTCCGCGAGGAGCGCTGGGGGCCTCGCACCATCGACGTCGACATCGTGTCGTACGCCGATGTGGTGTCCGACGACCCGCTGCTCACCCTGCCGCACCCGCGCGCCCACGAGCGCGCCTTCGTCCTCGCCCCCTGGCACGACGTGGACCCGGAGGGCCAACTGCCCGGCGCGGGCCCCGTCTCCGACCTGCTGGCCGGTCTCGGCCGCGAAGGAGTGCTTCCCCGGCCCGACCTGGAACTCCGTCTCCCCGAGTAGTCGTTAGGCTCAAGGACAACGAAGCGGGCGGCGGCCCGGGTGGACGACCCGGGCCGGGCGCCACGGGCCACGGCAGCGAAGGGCGGCACTCTCGGTGAAGCAACTACGGCTCCGGCTCCTGGCCGGCCTCTTCGCCGGGGCCGGCGTGCTGTCCTGGGGCGCATCCCGCCTCTGGGACTCCCTGGGCACCCTGCCGAGCGTGCCCCTCGCCGCGCCCATCGTGCTGGCCGCGATCGCCGTCGTCCTGCTCGCCGCGGCCCTGTCCATCCGGTCCCGGCTGCGCGCCCAGCGCGAGCGGCGTCCGGGGGCGAAGGGCGTGGAGCCGCTGATGGCGGCGCGTGCCCTGGTCTTCGGCCAGGCGAGCGCGCTCGTCGCCTCCCTGGTCGCCGGGATGTACGCCGGCACCGGCGTCTTCCTGCTCGGCTCCCTCGACGTACCGCCCCGCCGGGACCAGGCCATCTACGCGGGCTTCGCGGTTCTGGCGGGTGTCGCGGTCGTCGCCGCGGCCTTGTTCCTCGAGCGCGTCTGCAAGCTCCCGGAGGACGGCGACGACGACAGGAACACCGCCCAGGCCGCCTAGAAAGCCCGCGACGGTACCGGCCCGGGATCGCTCCCGATCCGGACGGGCCGCCACGGGGTTCCTCGTGCTCCGGGCGTGCGGCCGGACCCACCGGGTCGCCCCGGTGCACTCAGCGGTTCCGCAGGCCCGGACCTGTTCGGAGCGCCGCCGTCAGCGCGCCATGATGAGGCTCATCGCCTCGGCGCGGGTGGCCGGATCGCGCAGCTGACCGCGCACCGCGGAGGTGAGCGTCTTGGCCCCGGGCTTGCGGATGCCCCGCATCGACATGCACATGTGCTCGCACTCGACGACGACGATGACCCCGCGCGGCTCCAGGATCGCCATGAGGGACTCGGCGATCTGCGTGGTGAGCCGCTCCTGGACCTGCGGCCGACGGGCGTAGACGTCGACCAGCCGCGCCAGCTTGGACAGGCCCGTGATCTTGCCGGAGGTCGCCGGGATGTAGCCGACGTGGGCGACGCCGTGGAACGGCACCAGGTGGTGCTCACACGTGCTGTACACCTCGATGTCCTTGACCAGCACCATCTCGTCGTGACCGAGGTCGAACGTCGTCGTCAGGACGTCCTCGGGCTCCTGGTGGAGGCCCGCGAATATCTCCTTGTAAGCACGTGCGACGCGACCAGGTGTCTCCAGCAGACCCTCACGGTCCGGGTCCTCCCCGACCGCGATGAGCAGCTCCCGTACGGCGGCCTCGGCCCGCTTCTCGTCGAATACGCCGATCGAACCCTGCCCGTCGAGCGTCACCGGGTCGGTCATCTGTGCCTCGTTCCTCTGTGCAGTCACATGCGCAGGCCCGCCCGGACCTCGATGCACAAGGCAGGCATGGCGCAGGCGTACGAAAAAGCCGCGCCCCCACAGGCTAGAACCTGAGGGGCGCGGCATCCATTCCGGGCCTGGTGGAGCACCCGTGAGAGGGGCCACACCAGGGCGGGCAGGGGACTAGCTCTCGGGACGGTCCTCCGGATGCGGCTCCGGGGAAGCGCCGTTGTTCTTCGTGATGTCCGTCGGGGCGATCTCCGGAGTGGCCGAACCATTGGCAGCGCCGTTGGTCAGGGCCAGTTCCTTGGGAGACAGCACGGGCGGACGCGTCGACGGAGTACGCCGGGCGGAACCGGTCCACGCCGGGCGGGCCGGGCGCTTCACGATCGGGGCGAAGATCTCTGCGATCTGCT
Organism: Streptomyces sp. NPDC006516; assembly: GCF_040611875.1. Classification (NCBI taxonomy): domain Bacteria; kingdom Bacillati; phylum Actinomycetota; class Actinomycetes; order Kitasatosporales; family Streptomycetaceae; genus Streptomyces; species Streptomyces sp. NPDC006516. The sequence continues at coordinate 173,805 of NZ_JBEXPD010000013.1, read as the reverse complement.
CCTTGCCGAGCGTCTCCTTCTCGAGAAGCTCCAGGACCAGCGCGTCGAGGATGTCGCGATTCTCCACGAGGATTTCCCACGCGTCGTTGTGCGCGGTCTCGATGAGCTTCTTGACCTCTTCGTCGACGAGGGCGGCTACCTCTTCGGAGTAATCCCGCTGGTGGCCCATCTCCCGGCCCACGAAGGGCTCGGTGTTGTCGCCGCCGAACTTGATCGCACCGAGACGCTCGGTCATGCCGTACTGCGTGACCATCGCGCGGGCCGTTGCGGTGGCCTTCTCGATGTCGTTCGCAGCGCCGGTCGTCGGGTCGTGGAAGACCAGCTCCTCGGCCGCGCGCCCGCCCAGCATGTACGCCAGCTGGTCGAGCATCTCGTTGCGCGTCGTGGAGTACTTGTCCTCCTCCGGGAGCACCATCGTGTAACCGAGGGCACGGCCGCGGGAGAGGATCGTGATCTTGTGGACCGGGTCCGACTGGGGTGAGGCCGCCGCGACCAGGGCGTGTCCGCCCTCGTGGTACGCGGTGATCTTCTTTTCCTTCTCGGACATGATCCGGGTCCGCTTCTGCGGGCCCGCCACGACGCGGTCGATGGCCTCGTCGAGCATGTGGTTGTCGATCAGCTTCTTGTTGCTGCGCGCCGTGAGGAGCGCCGCTTCGTTCAGCACGTTCGACAGGTCGGCACCGGTGAAGCCGGGGGTACGACGGGCGACCGCGTTGAGGTCGACGTCCTCCGCGACGGGCTTGCCCTTCTGGTGCACCTTGAGGATCTCCAGGCGGCCCTGCATGTCCGGGCGGTCGACGGCGATCTGCCGGTCGAAGCGTCCGGGACGCAGGAGCGCCGGGTCCAGGATGTCCGGCCGGTTCGTGGCGGCGATCAGGATGACGCCGCCCTTCACGTCGAAACCGTCCATCTCGACGAGCAGCTGGTTGAGCGTCTGCTCGCGCTCGTCGTGACCGCCGCCCATGCCCGCACCACGGTGCCGGCCGACGGCGTCGATCTCGTCGACGAAGACGATCGCCGGAGCGTTCGCCTTGGCCTGCTCGAAGAGGTCACGGACACGGGAGGCACCGACACCGACGAACATCTCGACGAAGTCGGAACCGGAGATGGAGTAGAACGGCACGCCCGCCTCGCCCGCGACAGCGCGAGCGAGCAGCGTCTTGCCCGTTCCGGGCGGCCCGTACAGCAGGACGCCCTTGGGGATCTTGGCGCCGACGGCCTGGAACTTCGCCGGCTCCTGGAGGAATTCCTTGATCTCGTACAGTTCCTCGACGGCCTCGTCCGACCCCGCCACATCGGCGAAGGTCGTCTTCGGCGTGTCCTTGGTGATCAGCTTGGCCTTGGACTTGCCGAACTGCATGACCTTGGAGCCGCCGCCCTGCATCTGATTCATCAGAAACAGGAACACGACCACGATCAAAACGAAGGGCAGCAGGGAGAGAAGGATCGAGACGAACGGGGACTGCTTCGACGGCGAGACGGTGTAACCCTTCTCGATGTCACCGCTCTCGAACTTCTTCTGCAGCGTGTCGGCCAGCTCGACACCCTGGTTGCCGATGTAGCTCGCCTGGAACTTGCTGCCGGACTCGCCCTCGAGCTTCTGCTTGTCCTTCAGCTCGATCTTCAGGATCTGTTCGTCACCGGTGGTCAGCTTGGCCTGCTCCACCTGGTTCTTACTGATCGCCTGGATCACCTTGCCGGTGTCCACCGTCTTGTAGCCGCCGGACGAGCCGACGACCTGCATCAACACGACCACGGCGAGGACGGCCAGCACGATCCACATGACCGGCCCACGGAAGTATCGCTTCACGTCCATCCATACGGAGCGAAGTCGCCCCGTCCCTCCTGCCCGTAGGTAAATGCTGCTGTGAGAAAAGACTGTTCTTCGGACGGTACCCCAGCATTGTCACCCGTGACCGCAGCGGACGTCCGACAAACCCGTCTTCGAAGGCTCCAACGGCCCGAACGCCACAAGGGTTCCCGGGAGTCCGGCCGGGTTCGGCCGGGTGCCGTGGGGCCAGGCGGGTCAGCCGCCGTAGACGTGAGGGGCGAGCGTACCGACGAAGGGGAGGTTGCGGTACTTCTCCGCGTAGTCCAGCCCGTATCCGACGACGAACTCGTTGGGGATGTCGAAGCCGACCCACTTCACGTCGATCGCGACCTTGGCGGCGTCCGGCTTGCGGAGCAGCGTACAGACCTCCAGGCTCGCGGGTTCGCGGGAGCCGAGGTTGGTCAGCAGCCAGGACAGCGTCAGCCCGGAGTCGATGATGTCCTCGACGATCAGGACGTGCTTGCCCTTGATGTCGGTGTCGAGGTCCTTGAGGATCCGGACGACACCGGAGGACTGGGTGCCCGCGCCGTACGACGAGACGGCCATCCAGTCCATGGTGACGGGGGTGGACAGCGCACGGGCCAGGTCCGCCATGACCATCACCGCGCCCTTGAGGACGCCGACGATGAGCAGGTCCTTGCCCGCGTACTCCGCGTCGATCTTCGCTGCCAGCTCGACGAGCTTCGCGTCGATCTCTTCCTTGGTGAGGAGCACCGACTGAAGGTCGGTGCCCATGTCCTTCTCGTTCACCCGCGTCTCTTTCTCTGCCCTGCCGGACCCGGACTGTGCCCCGGGCCGGACCGGCGTTTCGCCTGCACTTCAGCCGCTTGCGCTTCAGCTCTGCCGAATCACCAGTCTGCCACCCTGCCGCCGCACCTCGACGCGGCCGGGCAGGTTGATGGCGCCCTGACCTCGCCAGCCGGTGATGAGCCGGTCGACTTCCTCGATGTGACGGGCGAAGAGGGAACCGGCCGGGGAGCCGGCGTCGATCACGGCGCGGCGCAGCACCCGGCGGCGTACCGCGGGCGGCAGGACGGAAAGCTTGGCGCACTCCAGCCGTCCGTCGTCGTCGCGGACCGAACCGGCGGCCTCGGCCGCCCAGGTGTCCAGGGCGTCGGCGTCGTCGCGGGAGAGCTGCGCCGTACGGGCGAGGGCCTCCACCACACCCTTGCCCAGCGCCTTCTCCAGGGCGGGCAGGCCTTCGTGACGCAGCCGGGAGCGGGTGTAGGCGGGATCGATGTTGTGGGGGTCGTCCCAGACGGGGATCGACTGGACCAGGCAGGCCTTGCGGGCGGTCTGCCGGTCGAGCTGGAGGAAGGGGCGGCGGTAGCGGCCGGCCGGGCCCGAGGCGGCGGCCATCCCGGAGAGTGAGCGGATCCCCGAACCCCGGGCGAGCCCGAGCAGGACGGTCTCGGCCTGGTCGTCGCGGGTGTGGCCCAGCAGGACGGCGGCGGCGCCGAGGCGCTCCGCGGCGGCGTCCAGGGCGGCGTAGCGGGCGTCACGTGCGGCGGCCTCCGGCCCACCGTCCCTTCCGACCTGGACGGCGACGGCCTCGACCGGGTCGAGCCGCATCTCGGCGAGCCGGGTGACGACCTCGTCGGCGCGGAGGCCGGAACCGGGCTGGAGGTTGTGGTCGACGGTGATTCCGCCGGCGCGGACGGGGAGCTTGCGCGACTCGAACGCGAGCGCTGAGGCGAGCGCCATGGAGTCGGCACCCCCGGAGCACGCGACGAGCACCAGCGGGGTGTCGGGACGTTCCGGAAGTCCGGAACGGCGGCCGCCCGCACCGGCTTCGGCCAACTCGGCGTGCCCGGCCTGTTCGGTGAGACGGCTGTGTTCGGTGACGACGTCGTGGAGTACGCGGCGGACCGCCAGGCGTATCGCCGCGACCGCAGGATGGGGACCCATGTCCGGTGCCCTTCGGGTGGAGTTCTGGGAGGGGTGCCTCGGGGCGCCGGGACGGAATCCCGTCACTCAGAGTGCGTCGATGGTGACAGAGCCAAGCTGTTCATCGAGCATTGCACGCCTTCCCATGCCCCTACGGTCCCTCGGATGGGTGATTGGAGGGGCAATCTTCTGCCACCGGACCGGCCATGATCACGAATCTGCCTTACGGTGCACCCGCGCCACCCAGTCCGCCGGCGCGGCGATCTCGGCCTTCGTCGGGAGGGTGTTGGGGGAGGTCCACACCCGGTTGAAGCCGTCCATGCCGACCTCGTCGACCACCGCCCGGACGAACTTCTCGCCGTCGCGGTACTGCCGGAGCTTGGCGTCGAGCCCCAGGAGCTTGCGCAGCGCCAGGTCCAGCCGACTGGCCCCGCGCGCCCTGCGCTGCTGGAACTTCTCCCGGATCTCGGCGACCGAGGCCACCACCTCGGGGCCCACCCCGTCCATCACGAAGTCCGCGTGCCCTTCGAGCAGGGACATCACGGCGGTGAGGCGGCCCAGGATCTCGCGCTGGGATGGCGTCTGGACGATCTCGACGAGGCTGCGTCCGCCGTCCTCGCCCTCCTCCCCTTCGGGGCGGCTGCCGCCGGTGAAGGTCTGCGCGGCCTCGCGGAGGCGTTCGAGGACGGTCATCGGGTCGACGTCGGTCTCGTCCAGGAAGGCCTGGATCTCGCCCTGGAGGTGGTCACGGAGCCAGGGGACCCCGGTGAACTGGGTGCGGTGGGTCTCCTCGTGGAGGGCCACCCAGAGCCTGAAGTCGTGCGGGTCGACCTCGAGTTCGCGTTCCACGTGGACGATGTTGGGAGCGACCAGCAGCAGCCGGCCGCCGCCCGCTGCCGCGCCGGGCAGCTCGCGCGTGACGGGGGCGAAGGTCTCGTACTGGCCGAGGACACGGGAGGAGAGGAACGACAGCAGCATGCCCAGTTCGACACCGGTCACCTTGCCGCCCACCGCGCCGAGCACGGCATTGCCCGGGCCGCTGCCCCGCCGGTCCTGCATCTTCCCCAGCAGCGGACGCAGCAGCTCGCGGAAGCCCGCGACGTTGGCCTTGATCCAGCCCGCCCGGTCGACGACCAGGACGGGGGTGTCCTCGGGTTCGTGCCCGTCCGGGATCATCCGGGTGAACGAACGGACGTGCTCCTCCGAGGCCTTGGCATGCCGCCGGAGCTCCGCGACGACGGCGCGGGCCTCCTCACGGCTGATCTCGGGACCCGGCCGCACGAACCGGGTCGCGGTCGCGACCGCGAGTTTCCAGTCGACCATCTCGGCACCACCGATGCTCGTCATGCGTCAACCGTACGTGAGGTGGTCGCCCCGTGGTGGGGTGTCAGGCGCTCATCCGGTCGCTTTGGTGAGGGTGGTGGCCAGGGCGTCGAGTGAGGCCTCCGCCTCGTCCGGGGACGTGGTGCCGGAGGCGAGGAAGGCGAAGGCGAGCAGCCGCCCCTTCGCGTCGACAGCGGTACCGGCGAGACTGTTCACCCCGGTGAGGGTGCCCGTCTTGGCCCTGATCAGGCCGGTTCCACGCGACGTGGCCGTGTAGCGGTCCCCGAGGGTCCCGCTGAAACCCGCCACCGGAAGGCCCGTGAGGACCGGACGGAGCTCGGGGTGGTCCGGGTCGGCCGCCAGGGCGAGCAGTCCGGCCAGCAGGGTCGCGGTCACCTTGTCGGCACGGTCGAGACCGCTGCCGTCGGCCAGCCGGGCGCCGGCGACCGGCAGGCCCAGCGCCTTGAGCCGCGCGGTGACCGCCCGGCGGGCTCCTTCGAAGGAGGCGGGCTCCCCCGCCTTCAGCGCGGTCTGCCGGGCCAGGGCCTCGGCGATGTCGTTGTCGCTGTTGGTCAGGGCGCGTTCCACGAGCGCGGAGAGCGGCGCGGACAGGTGCGTCGCAACCGTCCGGGCCCCGGCGGCGGTCCGCCCGGGTACGGGCTCGGACCGGGTCTCGACACCGGCCTCGTCCAGCATCTCCGCGAAGGTGCGCGCCGCGTCGCCCGCGGGGTCGTCGGTGCGGGGGGCCGGCCCCCGGCTGCTGCCGTCCAGGCGGCCCTCGTCGGTCATGAGCGCGCTGACTCGTGCGATGTTCTCGTTGGGGCCGATCGGGTGCAGGGCCGGGCCGGAGTAGCGCGACGTGTCGTACGTCAGCCGGACGGCCCCGGCACCGCCGTCGCGCAGGGAGCGCGCGGTGTCGGCGGCCAGGGAGCGAAGGGCCGCCTCGTCCAGGGTGGGGTCGCCGCCCCCGGCCAGGGTGAGCGTCCGGGAGTCCGGGGAGAGCCGGACCGTCGTGGCGATGCGGTGACCGGGCCCGAGCGCGGAGAGCGCGGCGGCGGCCGTGGCGATCTTCACCGTGGAGGCGGGGGTCATCGGGGTCGTCGCGCCTTCGGCGTACAACTGCTCGCCGCTGGCCACGTCGACGACCACCGCGGTGCGTACGGAACCAAGGGCAGGAGCGTCCAGCAACGGGGCGAGGGCGGCCGCCAGGGCGCTCTTCCCCGCCGCGGCCGAGAGTCCGGTGGTGTCGCCGAGAGCGGTCAGGACGGGGGGCGCGCTGGGGGCGGGCGCCGGCCCGTCCGGCGCCTCCCCTTGGTGATGTGCGCCACCTGCGCGCTCCCGGACGGTTGCCAGGTCCCGCTCGGCCTTACGCTGACCGGAGTCCCACGGACCGGCGGCCAGGACGGCACCGACGGCGACCACCAGGCCGAGCACGGCGGAGCCTGCGACGAGCCGGAGGTCCTGCGAGCCGCTCCCACGCTTCAGGTACGTCGGGGCTTTCCACCCGCCCCATCTGTTCAACGGTTCGTCCGTCGGTTTCTCCACCGGCTCGGCCACCGTTGACCAGCCCCTTTCGCGAGCACTCGTCTGCGTGAGGGACACTTAACCACCAGTCGTATGTGTTGATCATGGAGGAGCCACCCGTGGAGTTCGACGTCACCATCGAGATCCCGAAGGGTTCGCGGAACAAGTACGAGGTGGACCACGAGACCGGTCGGATCCGCCTGGACCGTCGACTCTTCACCTCGACCAGCTACCCGGCCGACTACGGCTTCGTCGAGAACACCCTCGGCGAGGACGGCGACCCGCTGGACGCGCTGGTCATCCTGGACGAGCCGACCTTCCCCGGCTGCCTCATCAAGTGCCGTGCCATCGGCATGTTCCGCATGACCGACGAGGCCGGCGGCGACGACAAGCTGCTGTGTGTCCCGGCGTCCGACCCCCGGGTGGAGCACCTGCGCGACATCCACCACGTCTCGGAGTTCGACCGCCTGGAGATCCAGCACTTCTTCGAGGTCTACAAGGACCTGGAGCCGGGCAAGTCCGTCGAGGGCGCCGACTGGGTCGGCCGCGCCGAGGCCGAGGCCGAGATCGAGGCCTCCTACAAGCGCCTCGAGGCGCAGGGCGGCTCGCACTGACGTGATCCTTCCGGTTCCGCTTACGGGCGGGACGGGGCGGCTCACGGCGCATGGGGCCGGCCGGCCCCGCTGACCGTACACACGGGCGGCGCACCTTCACCAGGTGTGCCGCCCGTTGTGCGTTGCCCCCCATGTCCGTGCCCATACTGGGCAGAAGCGCTCCCAGGACGGACGGGCGGTCGAGGAGGAACGAGGTCGAGTGGTGGCGGAACAGGGCGGTCCCGAGGACCAGAAGCCCCAGTCCGACGAGGCACGCAGCGCCTTCGTCCCGCCGGCGGGTGTGGAGCAGCCGCCGCCGGCCGAGGACGACCACCCCACCTCGGAATTCGCCCTCCCGGCCGGACTTCACACCGATCCGTCGACCTCATCCGGTTCCGGACCGGGTTCCGCTTCCGGGCCCGGTGGCGGTGGATCGGGGTCCGACACGCTCTCGTCCGCCTTCGTGCCGCCGAGCGGCTACCAGGCGCAGGCTCACCCTCCGGCCTTCACTCCCGCGCACGGCATCCCGATGGTCCGGCTGACCAAGGAAGCACCTTGGCAGGACCGGATGCGCACGATGCTCCGGATGCCCGTGTTCGAGCGCCCGGCACCCGAGATGGTGCAGAAGACGGACGATTCGGGCCCTGCCGTCCCCCGCGTGCTCGACCTGACGCTCCGTATCGGCGAGCTGCTGCTCGCGGGCGGTGAGGGCGCCGAGGACGTCGAGGCGGCCATGTTCGCGGTGTCGCGCTCCTACGGGCTCGACCGCTGCGAGCCGACGGTCACCTTCACGCTGCTGTCCATCTCCCACCAGCCGTCCCTGGTCGACGACCCGGTGACCGCCAGCCGCACGGTGCGCCGACGGGGTACCGACTACACCCGGCTGGCCGCGGTGTTCCGGCTGATCGACGACATCACGACGGCGGAACACGTCGAGGTCTCGCTGGAGGAGGCCTACCGGCGCCTGGCCGAGATCCGCCGTAACCGTCACCCGTACCCGGGCTGGGTGCTGACCGTCGCCGCGGGCCTCCTCGCGGGCTCGGCGTCGGTGCTGGTCGGCGGTGGTGTGCTGGTCTTCCTGGTGGCGGCGGCGGGCGCCATGCTCGGCGACCGGCTGGCCTGGCTGTGCGCCGGGCGCGGGCTGCCCGAGTTCTACCAGTTCACGGCCGCTGCCATGCCTCCGGCGGCGATGGGCATCGCGCTGACCCTCACCCATTCGACGGACATCCGGCCGTCGGCGGTGATCACCGGTGGGCTCTTCGCGCTACTGCCCGGGCGGGCCCTGGTCGCCGGGGTGCAGGACGGCCTGACCGGCTACTACATCACCGCGGGGGCCCGGCTCCTGGAGGTCATGTACTTCTTCATCGGCATCGTGGCGGGCGTGCTGCTGATGCTCTATCTGGGGGTCCAGCTCGGCGCGCAGCTGAACCCGGAAGCACGGTTCGTGCCGAACGACCGGCCGGTGATCCAGATCCTCGCCTCGATGCTCCTGACGCTGGCCTTCGCCGTCCTGCTCCAGCAGGAACGCTCGACCGTGCTCGCGGTGACCCTGAACGGGGGCGTGGCCTGGGTCATCTACGGGGCGATGGCCCGCACCGGAGGTATCTCACCGGTGGCGGCGACAGCGGTCGCGGCCGGGCTGGTGGGGCTGTTCGGCCAGCTGCTCTCGCGCTACCGCTACACCTCGTCGCTGCCGTACATCACGGCGGCGATCGGCCCGCTGCTGCCCGGCTCGGCGACGTACTTCGGGCTGCTCGGCGTGGCCCAGAACGAGGTGGACGCCGGGCTCGCCTCGCTCTTCACCGCGGTCGCCACGGCGCTGGCGATCGCCATCGGGGTCAATCTGGGGAGCGAGATCTCGCGGCTCTTCATGCGGGTGCCCGGCGCGGTCGAGGGCGCCTCCCGCCGGGCGGCCAAGCGGACCCGGGGCTTCTGACACACGAACGGCGCCCTGGTCCCCGCGCGGGGACCAGGGCGCCGTTCGTGTACGCGGTTCAGCGCCCGTTCTGCCAGCCGTACTGGCCCTGGTCGCCTTCCTGGCCTTGGCCCCGGCCGTACTGACCCTGCTGACCCTGCTGACCCTGCTGACCCTGCTGACCCTGCTGACCCTGCTGACCGGCGTCGTACCGGCCGTCGTGAGCCTCGTCGTACGGGGCAGCCTGGCCGTGGCCGTACTGCCCACCCTGGGCGCCGCCGTACTGGCCGCCCTGGGCGCCGCCGTACTGGCCGTTGCCGTACTGATCGCCCTGGTCGGCGTACTGCCCGCCGCCGTACTGCCCCGCCTGCGGTGCGCCGTACTGACCACCCTGGCCGCCGTAGTGGCCCCCCTGGTCGGCGTACTGCTGGCCGCCGTACTGGCCACCCTGGTCTGCGTACTGACCGCCGCCGTACTGGCCACCCTGCGCGCCGCCGTACTGGCCGTTCTGGGCGCCGCCGTACTGGCCCGCCTGGGCGCCGCCGTACTGGCCGTTGCCGTACTGATCGCCCTGGTCGGCGTACTGCCCGCCGCCGTACTGACCCGCCTGCGGTGCGCCGTACTGACCACCCTGGGCGCCGTACTGCTGGCCGCCGTACTGACCCGCCTGCGGTGCGCCGTACTGCTGAGCGCCGTACGAGGCCGCCGGGTCGTTGTCGTACGGGCCGGCCGCCGGGCCCTGGCCGGGGCCGGCCTGCGGGCTGCCGCCGGTGCCGGGGCCGCCGTCCGAGGGGCCGTGGTCGTCCTCGCCCTCCCGCGCCGCCGCTTCCTTCTTCGACTTGCTGCGGGCCCGCAGGAACTCGATCACGATCGGCACCACGGAGATGAGCACGATCAGGATGAGGATCATCTCGATGTTCTCGTGCACGAAGTCGATCTTGCCGAGGGCCGCCCCGAGGAGGGTCACCCCGACGCCCCAGAGCACGCCGCCGATGATGTTGAAGATGATGAAGGAGCGGTAGTTCATCCGGCTCACACCGGCGATGATCGGCGTGAAGGTCCGGACGATGGGCACGAAGCGCGCCAGGACCAGCGACTTCGGGCCGTACTTCTCGAAGAACTCGTGAGCCTTCTCGACGTTCTCCTGCTTGAAGAGACGGGAGTCCGGGCGCTTGAAGAGGGCCGGCCCCACCTTGCGGCCGAAGAGGTAACCCACCTGGTCGCCGATGATCGCCGCCAGCGCGACCAACAGGCAGACGAGCCACAGGGGGTACTTCAGATCGCCCGTGGTCACCAGGAGACCCGTGGTGAACAGCAGGGAGTCACCCGGCAGGAAGAAGCCGATGAGCAGCCCGGACTCGGCGAAGACGATGAGCAGGAGGCCGGGCAGCCCGAAGGTGTTGAGCAGGTAATCCGGGTCCAGCCAGCTCGGGCCGAGCGCAAGCGTATTCAAGGGTCCGGGCTCCAGGGTCGGTCGATGTGCGGCAGCTGCGTGGCCGCCCCAAGCTATCAACGCCGGGGAGGACGCCTGGGTTCCACTGGCGTAAGCAAGGATGCGCACGGAACGAACCGGGGCAAAGCTTTCCGCAGGAGGTGCCACACATGGGCATTGAGGACTACGGAGGCGGACAGACGCCCCGGGCGGACGTCCTGGTCGTCACCACGAACGACGTACCCGGCTATCAGGTGACACAGGTCATCGGTGAGGTGTTCGGGCTCACGGTTCGCTCCCGCCATCTCGGCAGCCAGATCGGGTCCGGGCTGAAGTCGATGATCGGCGGAGAGCTGAAAGGGCTGACCAAGACCCTCGTCGAGACCCGTAACCAGGCCATGGAGCGGCTCGTCGACCAGGCCAGGGCGCGCGGGGCCAACGCGGTCCTGATGATGCGGTTCGACGTGAGCGAGGCGGCCGACGTCGGCACCGAGGTGTGCGCCTACGGCACGGCAGCCGTGATCAGCAACTCCTGACCGGCCCGTCTTCCCTCCGGCCGGCTCGACCGGCCTTGTCACCGAGAGCTGAGACCGCACATGGCACTCCACAAGGGTTCACGCGACGCGGACGCGTCGTCCGACGAGCACCGCCGGCTGGCCCTCAATCCCTTCTTCGGGGAAGCCGACCCCACGGCGCCGATGATCGCCGCGCCCCCGACGCACCAGCTCCCGGAAGGGCCGCTGCCGCCGTCGACAGCCTACCGCCTCGTCCATGACGAGCTGATGCTCGACGGGAACTCCCGGCTCAACCTCGCGACCTTCGTCACGACCTGGATGGAGCCCCAGGCCGGCGTGCTGATGGCCGAGTGCCGGGACAAGAACATGATCGACAAGGACGAGTACCCGCGCACCGCTGAGCTGGAGCGGCGGTGCGTGTCGATGCTCGCCGATCTCTGGAACGCCCCCGATCCCTCGACCGCGGTGGGCTGCTCGACCACGGGGTCGAGCGAGGCCTGCATGCTGGCGGGCATGGCGCTCAAACGGCGCTGGACGGCCAGGAACGCCGACCGCTATCCGGGGAGCGCACGGCCCAACCTGGTGATGGGCGTCAACGTGCAGGTCTGCTGGGAGAAGTTCTGCACGTTCTGGGAGGTGGAGCCCCGCCAGGTGCCGATGGAAGGCGAGCGTTTCCATCTGGACCCGCAGGCGGCAGCCGAACTGTGCGACGAGAACACCATCGGCGTCGTCGGCATCCTGGGCTCGACCTTCGACGGCTCCTACGAGCCGATCGCGGAGCTGTGCGCCGCGCTGGACGACCTCCAGGAGCGCACGGGGCTCGACATCCCGGTCCATGTGGACGGGGCGTCCGGGGCGATGATCGCGCCCTTCCTCGACAGCGACCTGGTGTGGGACTTCCGGCTGCCCCGGGTGTCCTCGATCAACACCTCCGGCCACAAGTACGGCCTGGTCTACCCGGGTGTGGGCTGGGCGCTGTGGCGCACGCCGGCGGAACTGCCGGAGGAGCTGGTGTTCCGGGTCAACTACCTGGGCGGCGACATGCCGACCTTCGCTCTGAACTTCTCCCGGCCCGGCGCACAGGTGGTGGCGCAGTACTACACGTTCCTGCGTCTGGGCCGGGATGGTTACCGGGCCGTTCAGCAGGCGTCCCGGGACATCGCCATGCATCTGGCCCGGGAGTTCGAGGCCCTGGACGACTTCCGGCTGCTGAGCCGGGGCGACGAGCTTCCGGTGTTCGCCGTGACGACCAAGCCCGACGTACGGGCGTACGACGTCTTCGACGTGTCGCGGCGGCTGCGTGAGCGTGGCTGGCTGGTGCCCGCCTACACCTTCCCCGCCAACCGCCAGGACCTCGCGGTCCTGCGTGTGGTCTGCCGCAACGGCTTCTCGTCGGACCTCGCGGAGATGCTGCTGGACGATCTGCGGGGGCTCCTGCCGGAACTGCGTGGCCAGGCCCACCCGCTGAACAGGGACAAGGCGGCCCAGACGGCGTTCCACCACTGAGGCACCCCCGGCCGGAGGGCGTCCCCGGGGCCGGAGACGGGGGCGGCCGGCGTGGTCAGACGGCGTCCCCGGGGCCGGGGACCCCCGTCGCGCAGGGGTTCTCGTGGCCCTGGGTGAGCACGCCCACGAAGGGCTCGCCCTCACCGGCGAAGGTGTACGCGCCTGCCTCGATCCGTGCGATCAGGCCGCGGGTCCACTCGGCGCCCGCGTCCGCCGAGTGCACCCACATGTTCATGATCTCGCCGATGTGGCCGAGCGACGCCGGGCCTTCGGGCGGCGTGTAGTCGTCCGTGACCGAGGCACGCCAGCCCTCGATCGCGGCGATGCGCTCGCGCAGGAGCGCCACCGCCTCGGACCGTTCCAGGTCGACGATGAAGCCGATACCGGCCGAGAGGACGTCCACGCTCTGGTCGTACGAGGTCAACGAGGCCCGCAGCAGGGCGAAGAACTCTGCGGTGCCCTGCTCGGTGATCTCGTATTCCGTACGGGGCGGACCGCCTGCCGTCGACGGGGCGACCTCGTGGGCGACGAGCAGCTCCTGCTTCGCCATCTGCTTGAGCGCGTGGTAGATCGAACCGGGCTTCGCGCTGGACCACTCGTGGGCGCCCCAGAACTCCAGGTCGTTGCGCACCTGATAGCCGTGCGCACGGCCGTGCTGTCGCACGGCGCCCAGGACCAGGAGCCGGATCGCGGACATACCACCCACCCTTTGTGGTCAACTTCGACCAGGGTAGCCCGCCTCCTCCGCGACGAGGTCGAGCGCTTTCCTGCCGTCCAGGGACTCGCGGACGATGTCGGCGTGCCCCGCGTGCCGGGCGAGCTCCTCGACCAGATGGAGCAGCATCCAGCGCATGGAACAGCGCCCGTTCTCGGGGAACCAGGGGGCCGGGGGCAGCGGGAAGGTGTCGTCCATGCTCTCGACCTCGTGGAGCACGAATGCCTCCGTCTCGGCGGCGGCCTTCTCCCAGAACTCGAGCATCCGGGGCACCGTCTCCTCGCCGACCAGACGGAAGCCGTCGATCCAGGTCTCCTGGGTCCGCTGCTTCTCGTTCGGACGCTGCTGGGCCAGCCGCAGCCAGTTCAGTTCCATCTCGGCCCCGTGCTTGAGGAGTCCGGAGAGCGAGAGGTCGCTCACACCGGGCCGGCCTGCCGCCTGCTCCTCCGTGAGCCCCAGGACCGAGCGCCGGATCGCGCCGCGCTGCGCCTCGACGAATGCGAGGAGCGCTCCGCGCTCGTCTCCGGGAGCCTCTGCGGGAACGTGAGTGACCATGGTGTCCGCCTTCGTCCGTACGTGATCTGCGTCGGACGCCAACGTAGGGACCCAACAGGCCAGGTCCTGACCTGTATCGCGCGGAGCCGGCCCGAAAGGACGGATCAGAAGGGGAAGACCGTCCGGCCGTGCTGGACCGAGATCCACTTCCAGGTGGTGAACGCCTCCACGGCGGCCTCACCGTTCAGCCGTCCCATGCCGGACTGCTTCTCGCCGCCGAACGCCACCAGTGGATCGTCCTGCACGGTCCCGCCGTTGACGTGGAACATCCCGCCGGCGATCCGCCGGGCGAACCGCACCCCGCGCTCGGTGTCCGACGTGTGCACGGCTCCGCTCAGCCCGTAGGGGCTGTCGTTGACGATGCGTACGGCGTCGCTCTCGCCGTCGAACGGCATCAGCAGTGCCACGGGCCCGAAGATCTCCTGCTTCAGCAGCGGAGAGCCCTCCGGCAGGCCGGTCAGCACGGTCGGCTCGACGAGATTGCCGCGGGTGCGCCCCCGTACGAGCGCGGTGGCTCCCGCCGCGACGGCCCCGTCGACGAGCGCCGTGAGCGCCTCGGCCTGGAACTCGCTGATGACCGGGCCGATGCGGGTCTCCGGGTCGCGCGGATCACCCGCCCTCAGGGCGGCGACCTCGGCCGTGAAGCGCTCGGTGAACTCCGCCTCGACGGACCGGTCCACCAGGATACGGTTGGCCGCCATGCTGATCTGGCCCTGGAACAGGAAGCGGCTGTGGACGGCGGCCCGCACCGCGTGGTCGAGATCCGCGTCCTCCAGCACCACCAGTGCGCTGTTGCCGCTGAGTTCGAGGATGGTGCGCTTGAACATCCCGGCGGCTATCGCCGCGACATGACGGCCGACGCGGTCCGAGCCGGTGAACGAGATCACCTTCGGCACCGGGTGTTCCAGGAACGAGTCGCCGATCTCGGCACTGTCGGTGATCAGGACGTTGAGGAGTCCCGCGGGCAGGCCGGCGTCCTCGAAGATCCGGGCGACCAGTCCGCCGCCGGCTATCGGGGCGTTCTGATGGGGCTTCACCACGACCGCGTTGCCCAGCGCGAGGGCTGGGGCCACGGTCTTCATCGTCACCAGGAAGGGGAAGTTGAAGGCGCTGATGACCCCCACGACCCCGACGGGCAGACGGTAGACCCGGTTCTCCTTGCCGTCCGCGAGCGAGGGAAGCAGCCGGCCCATGACACCGAGCGCCTGGCCTGCCGCCTCACGCAGGAACTCCAGTGCCGCCCGCACCTCGTACTCGGCACGGAGACGGGTGCCGCCGAGTTCGTCGATGATCAGCTCGACGATTTCTTCCCTGCGGTCCTCGACGAGGCGTGCGGCCTTCTCCAGAACCGCACGCCGCTCGTAGGGGCTGACCGCAGCCCATTCCCGCTGTGCGCGTTCGGCCGCGCGGTAGGCGAGATCGACTTCGGCGGCGGTCGCCACGGTGATGGAACAGAGTTTTTCGCCGTTGTAGGGATTGAAATCGATGATGTCCCACGAACCACTGCCGGTCAGCCACTCACCGTCGATGTACTGGCGGGCCAGTTCACTGGGGAAGGACATTCAATCCCTTACTGCAGGCGCAGACTCCTGTGGACACTCATCTTACCGGCGAATCAAGTCAGTTGCAGGAGTCCCCGGAGAAGATCCCGGCTCTCCTCAGGCCCCGGACTGTCCTCGTGGAGCCGCACCATCGCCTTTTCGTACTGGGCGACTTCCTCTGCCTTGTCCAGATAGAGCGCACTTGTCAGCTGCTCCAGATAGACGATGTCCGACAGATCGGATTCAGGAAAACGCAGCATGGTGAATGCCCCGCTCTCACCGGCGTGGCCGCCGAAACTGAACGGCATCACCTGAAGAGTGATGTTCGGCTGCTCCGACATGTCGATCAGGTGCCGCAGTTGGGCCCGCATCACTTCACGCCCGCCGTAGGGGCGGCGCAGCGCCGCCTCGTCGAGTACGGCGTGGAAGCGGGGGGCCCGCTCGGAGACCAGCGCCTTCTGGCGGGCCAGACGCAGCGCGACCCTGCGGTCGATCTCCGCCGCCGGAGCACCGGGCATCCCGCGCGCCACCACCGCGTGGGCGTAGGCCTCCGTCTGCAACAACCCGTGCACGAACTGCACTTCGTAGATCCGGATGAGCGAGGCCGCTCCCTCCAGACCGATGTATGTCTGGAACCAGCCGGGCAGCACGTCGCCGTAGCTGTGCCACCAGCCCGCCACATTGGCCTCACGGGCCAGACCGAGGAGGGAGTCCCGCTCCGCCTCGTCCGTGACTCCGTACAGCGTGAGCAGGTCCTCGACGTCCCTGGCCTTGAAGCTCACCCGTCCCAACTCCATGCGGCTGATCTTCGATTCGGAGGCGCGGATGGAGTAGCCGGCCGCCTCACGGGTGATACCGCGCGATTCGCGCAGACGCCTGAGCTGTGAGCCCAGCAGGATGCGCCGCACCACAGAACCACTCGACTCGCCTGCCGACACTGGCTTCCGACCCTCCCCATCGCTTCCCGTACACCGGAGCTCCCCCGAACCCCGGAGGCGGATTCTGCCACCAAAACGCTTCAGCCCGTACTCATTCGATTACAGAAATGGCAAGACTTTCCGAAAGCTCCAAAACTATGAAGCGGAAGAAATGAGTCCGAACCGGCACGGTACCGGGCAGTTCCGGCGCGTGCACGTGCATCTGCCCTTGCATCTGCCGTACGCATTCGGAACCATGGTCCTCGCGCACCTGCGTGCTCGTTCGTGTTGTGCCGCTGTACCCGCAATGCCCGCTTCAAGCAGTGCCGCAAGCAGTGCCGCTACAGCCGCGAATCCCGGGAGTGCCTCGCATGGGGACGAATGGATCGACGATGCTCGAGCCGTTACGGCAGGGGCTTCCCCCCATCGACCCCTCGGCGGTCGCGGGCTCGGCCTCCTGCACGCTGCCGGCCCGGTTCGAAGCGGTGGGCGGGGCACGCAAGTTCACCCGCACGACACTCACCTCATGGGACCTGGGGGACCGGTTCGACGATGTCGCCCTGGTCGTGTCCGAGCTGGTCACCAACGCGCTGCGGCACGCCCTTCCGGCCGACGCGCCACGGGAGCGGCACGACTGTGCCGTGCGGCTGCACCTGATGCGCTGGACCTCGCGGCTGGTGTGCGCGGTGCGCGACCCCAGCGAGGAGAGCCCGGTCGCGGGCGAGGCCCCTGACTCGGCCGAGTCCGGCCGGGGGCTGTTCCTGGTCGAGTCGTTCAGCGACGGATGGGGCTGGTACCCCTCCCCTGTGCCCGCAGGCGACACGCCGCCCGACGGTGGGCTCGGCAAGGTGGTCTGGGCACTGTTCAGGCTGACGGACCACGCGTCGGCGGAGCGCCCCGTTCCGGCCGACGCTTTCTCCGACCGCCCGTAGGACGCCACATCCTGGACCGGTCGCGGGCGGTCAGCCGCCCGCGACCAGATGGTCGAACTCTCCGTCCTTGACGCCCAGCAGCAGCGCCTCTATCTCGGCCGGCGTATAGACGAGCGCGGGCCCGTCCGGGTGGCGCGAGTTCCGCATCGCCACATTTCCGCCGGGCAGTTTCGCGAACTCCACGCAGGACCCCTGGGAGTTGCTGTGTCTGCTCTTCTGCCAGACGACTCCGCGAAGCTCTGTGGCCGCCATGCCGTTGTACACGTCGTGCACAGGACGCTCCCCGAGTTGCAAGGTGCAAGTGTCAACTAGCTCGGATCATAGCTGTGTTCATATGCCAATGCATGAGCAGATGCACGTGCACGCGGGGTGCGCGCGCGATTACAGGTTTTCCCCCGATCCGCTCACCGTGTTCCCCGTTCCCACGCTTCCATGAGGAAGAGACGAAGCGCACGTCAATTTGGCTCCCGCACAACGGAGTTGTTCTTGAAACCGCTGATAGCTTGGCGCCGTCCTCGGGCCGTGAATCAGTAAGGGGGAACTCCACATGGACCACATGCACCGGCTTCCGCGCGGCGGGGTCCTGAGCGCTGCCGTGCTCGTCGCCGCGCTCACCCTCAGCGCCTGTGGCAGCGACGACGAGGACACGAGCGGCGTGACTCCGTCCGCCGGGTCCACTTCCGCGCGGAGCACGGCCCCCACCGACGACGGCGCCGCGACGGCGGAGGCGGCGGAGGCGCTGGAGGGCACCTGGACCGGGGGGACCAAGAGCGACCCCGTCGCCCTCTCGGTCACCTCGGGCAAGGCGGCACTCATCGCCGACCGGCACGTCTGCCAGGGCGAGGTGAAGCACACGGGCGAGGTGAAGCTCGCGCTGAAGTGCCTCGACGGGAACACCGACCGCACCTCGGGCACCGTCACATCGAACGACGGCAAGAAGCTCGTCGTCTCCTGGGGGGCCGGGGCCGAGGACACCTTGACCAGGGCCGCCGCGGCCACCCTCTCGCCGGGCCTCCCCACCCCCTGAGCTCCCTGCCCTACGTCGCCCGCCCGCTGCTGATCTCCAGCGACCGGGAGAAGTCCGCCAGGGCGTGCAGCAGCAGGGTGGCCCCGTTCCGCACGAAGGAGTCGGGGGACGGTTCCGTGCCGGTGTCCCAGGACGCCAGCACCTCCCGGACGGGCCCCCAGTCCGGGACGCGCCGTTCCCGTACCGCCTTCGCTCCCGCCTCGGTGACCTGCCGCAGTGCGTGTGCCAGGTCGGCCGCCTCGGGGACGGGGCCCGCGGACGCCGCCGGCAGATGGGCCTCCATGAGCATCGCCACCCTGCCGAACTGGGCGAGCGCGTCCTGCGCGTCGGACGCGACGGTCCGGGAGATGCCCCGGTGGCGTACGGGCTCGTGCTGGGCGTTCTCAAGTGCCTCCTGCCAGGCGACGCGCGCCTCCCTGGTGGTCAGCAGCGCGGTGCGTACGTCGGCGAGGCTCCGCGACGCGGGATCGGCGTACCGGTCGAGGACGGTGGCCGCGTACCGCCCGTCCGTGACCAGCCAGTTGGCGAGCCTGTCGCGCAGCCTGGGCGTCTCCCAGGCCGGGTAGAGGGCATACGCCGTCATCGCGAGCAGCCCTCCGATGAGGGTCAGCACGACGCGTTCCGGCACGGTCTGCGACCAGTCGTCGCCAGCCATGCCGAGCAGGAAGACGACATAGGCGGACACGCAGACCTGGCCGACGGCGTACCCGGTGCGCATCAGCAGGTACATCAGCCCGGCGCTGATGACGGCGAGCAGGGCGGAGAGCTCAGCCGTCGGGTGGAACGCCTGGACGATCCCGGTGGCGACGGCGACCCCGAGCACGGTGCCCAGGAAACGGGCCACGGACCGGGAGTACGTCTGGGTGAACTCCGGCCGCATCACCATGACCGCGGTCATCGGGGCCCAGTAGCCGTGGCCGAGCGGCAGGGCCGCCCCCATCAGGTAGCCCACCGCGGTCACCGCCGAGACCCGGATCGCGTGGCGCAGGATCGTCGATCCCCGGCGCAGTTCGCGGCGCATGGACCGGTACACGACGGGGATCAGCCGCAGCAGGGTGGGGCGGCGGCGGTGCGGGACGAGGGGCTCACCGGGGGTCCTGTCGTCCGTACCGGTGCCCTCGGCGATCTCGATGACGTCGGCGAGGAGCGAGGCCAGCCGGTCGGCCGCCCGGCGGGGCGGGCCGACGAGGATCACCTCGGTGTCGGGGGACTTGAGCACGGAGAGCGCCGTCTCGTCCAGCCGTACCGGGTCACCGTGGCGCACCGCCCGCGCGGCCGAGTCCAGGAGGGATCCGGCGGCGCCGAGAAGCTCCCGTGCCCAGTAGCGCTCGGGCCCCTCCGCCGGCACACCCAGGGCGGGGTCGGCCAGCGAGGCGAGGACCGGGCGCAGCCGCTCGGCGACCCCGCGTGCTCCGTGCAGGTCCGCGGGACGACGCCGGGCCTGACGGGGGGTGACGGCGGCGGCGTTGCGCGCGGTCATCAGCGGTACGGGGTCGAAGGGCGCGACCGGGTCGTTGCGCAGCCTGCGGGCGTAGTCGGCCTCGGCGGCCAGGGCGTCGGCGAGCGCGTCGCGCTGGGCGCCCCATCTCCGGACCGGGAAGAGCACGATCAGCGCCGCCTGGACCAGCCCGCCGACGGCCATCATCCCGGCGTGCGCGGCGGCGTCGGCGACCGAGGTGGGCAGAGTGATGGTGACCAGCATGATCGCGACGTTGGATCCGGCGATGATGCCGCCCGTGGGGCCCGCCGCCCAGGTCATTCCGGCGGCGAACGTCCAGAGGACCAGGAGGGCGAGGAACAGCAGGGTGTGGGACACGGTGACATAGCCGACGAACGTCGAGACGGCCAGGCTGGCACCGGAGACCAGGGCGAGGACGGGCCGGGGGCGCCAGCTGCGCTGGAAGGTGGCGATGGCGGCCTGGAACGCTCCGAAGGCGGAGCCGGCGGCGATCACCGGGCCGAAGAGCGCGAGGCTCACGCCGACCACGAGAGCCAGCCCGGCTGCTCCGCGCACCGCGATGAGCGGTTCGAGACTCCGCCGCTCGATCGTCAGCCCCGAGCGGGCGGTCTCCTTCAGCGCCCGGAGCCAGCTCATGAGCCGAGCCTAGCCGGATTCACCGACAAGTCCGACTTGTGCCGCACTGGCCGGAGGGGACCTTTCGCCGGACCGGCCTGGGGCTTTCGCCGGGGGCGGCCGGGCCTTCCGCCGGGAGCGGTCCGGCTTCTTCCGTGCCGACGCGGGAGGGCCTACGGGCGGATGCGCGGCTTTCCGCCGCCCATCCTGGCCCGGTCGGCCGCCTCCGTGCCGTGCGTCCAGCCCTCGGCGTCCGTCGCCCCGCGCAACCGGGTCGTGGTCGTCCGCGGGAACATCCGCTCGGCCGTGTCCGTCACCGCTACATCCCGGGCCGCCAGGACCGGCAGCAGGGCTCCGGCATCCCCCGCCCGCCCTCCGCCGCCGCTCTCCTCGCCCGCCTCCGCGGTGACGCGGGCGGTGTCCGCCGCGAGACGGCTGCCCAGCCGCTGCGCGTACGCCATCAGGAAGGACTGCCGGAATGTCTTCGTCCGCTTGCGCCCTCCGGCCCGCTGCCCGGCCTCCGCCTTCGTCATCGCGGCGGTGCCCTGCACCAGCAGGGAGGTGAAGAGCAGTTCCACGGCCTCCAGATCGGGCTCGAAACCCACGACCGTGGTGAAGCCGAGATCGCTGTTCCACACGGCGCGACAGCGGTTCGCCGAGGCGACGGAGTCGAGCAGCACCGCCTTCGCGCTCTCGTACGGGGCATCGACCCCGATCCGGACCGCGCCCGGCGTCCCGGCGCTGTGCGTACGGGCGGCGAGGAGTGCCTCGTCGATGCTGTGCCGGGCCATCAGCTCCTGGGCCTTGGTGGTCAGGGCCTCGGCCTCCTCCGGAAAACCGGTCGCCTCCGCCTTGGCGAGCAGCGCGCGGATCCTGGTGAGCATGCGGGGTTCGCCGGCCACCGGCGCCCGGTGCGGGGCGTCGGCGGCGGTGCCGGGGGGAGGCCCGACCGGCTCGATGACGGGGAGCCGCAACAACAGCCGGTACAGCTCCAGGAGCGCCGAGGCGTACGTGAAGCGGTCGGGCCGGTTGCGCGGTGCTGGGGCGGGCAGCCCTGCGAGCTGGTCCGCCCAGCGGGGCGGGAGCGTCGCGTACGCCCCGGTCTCGGCCGTGATCAGCGCGGAGACGAGCGCGGGCGCCGGCTCCTCCAGCTCGCGGCGGACAGCCCGTACGACGTCGGCCGGCTGCCAGCCGCGCGCCCAGGCCCGCCGGACGAACTCCTCACCCCGGCGGTGCAGCTCCTCGTCCGACAACGGATCCGCCGCCAGGAGGGAGGCACCGGTGTCCAGGCCCGCGTCGCCTTCCGAGTACAGCGCCGCGGCACACGCCCGGTCGATCACCGATTCCATCGGGCCAGGGTAGGCGGCGACCGGCCGGTCAGTGTTCCCCGGGGAGCAGGACGAGCTTGCCGCGCACGTGTCCTGCCTCGCTCAGTTCCTGTGCCCGGGCCGCCTCACGGAGCGCGAAGGTCCGCTCGACGGGGATCCGCAGCGCACCGACCGCGGCCTGTTCCGCGTACTCCGCGAGCCGTCTGCCCTCACCGGGACGGACTCCGCCGCCTGCGGAGAAAGCCACGCCGTAGTGGGCGGCGTCCGGGTCCGCGATGGTCGAGATCCGCTCGGCCGTACCGCCGCGCAGCCGCACCGAGTCCTCCAGCGCCCCCCGGCCGGCCGCGTCGAACACCGCGTCCACCCCCTGGGGCGCGGCCTCCCGGACCCGTTCCACCAGCCCTTCCCCGTACGCCACCGGCACCGCGCCGAGCACCCGCAGATAGTCGTGATTGGCCGGGGAGGCGGTGCCGATGACGGTCGCGCCCCGGGCCGTGGCCAGCTGCACGGCGGCGGAACCCACCGCTCCGGAGGCGCCGTGCAGCAGCAGCGTCTCGCCCTCGGCCACCGCCAGCTCGTCCAGCACCCGCGTGGCGGTCGCCGTGGCGACCGGCAGGGCGGCGGCCTCCGCCCAGCCCAGACCCTCCGGCTTCGGGGCGACGGCACCCACGTCGGCCAGGACGTACTCCGCGTACGCACCGGTCGTGCTCCGGCCGAGGACCTCGTCGCCGACCGCGAACTCCGTGACGCCCTCGCCGGTCTCGTCGACGACACCGGCGAACTCGCTGCCGGGTGTAGCGGGCAGCGGGGTGGGGAAAGCCGCCTCCATCCAACCGTTGCGGATCTTGTAGTCGACCGGGTTGACCCCGGCGGCCCTGACCGCCACCCGGATCTGGCCGGGGCCCGCGTGGACGTCGTCCACCTGGGCCGGGTGCAGCACGCCGGGGCCGCCGAACTCCTCGTACACGATCGCTTCCATCGCCGTCTCTCCTCCAGGCCGTCCTCGCGCGTGCCGGCACACCGTGCCGGGTGCTCCCCCACCGATACTCGCGGCAGTCGGACGCGGGCGCCCGGCGAGTCCGGGGCACTGTCAGTGCTGGGTGCAAGACTCGGCTCATGACCGAACGCTGGGCTCTGGCCACCGCCGAGGCCGGCGGCGCGCTCCTGGTGCCGCTGGCGCGCGACGGCCTGCCCGCGGGTCCCGTCCTGGCCGAACCGGACCTCGTGGAGTCCGTCCGCTCCCGTCCCGAGGTGGTCCGCTGGGTCTGGCGCTCCACGGCCGGGATCTATCCCCGGCTGCTCGCCGCGGGCGTCCGGGTCGAGAGGTGCTACGACATCGAGTGCGCCGAGCTGCTGCTGCTCGGCCACGAGGGGCGGCTCGGCGAGCCCCGCTCCGCCGCGGCGGCGTGGGCGCGGCTGCGCAACGCACCGGTGCCGCCCGATCCGCCGCCCCGCTCCGCCGAGCCCGGCTCCCAGTCGTCCCTCTTCGAGCCCCGCTCCGGCACCGACCTCCCGTTCGATGCGCTGCTCGAGGTGTACGCGGAGCAGCAGCGCCGCCACGACGCGGCGGAGCACCCCGGCAGGATGCGGCTGCTCACCGCCGCCGAATCGGCCGGCATGCTGGTCGCCGCCGAGATGAACAGAGCGGGCCTCCCCTGGCGGGCGGACGTACACCGCGAGGTGCTGGACGGCCTGCTCGGCGAGCGGTACGCGGGCGGGGGCGAGCCCCGCCGCCTCGCAGAGGCCGCGGACGAGGTGTCGGCGGCCTTCGGCAGACGGGTGCGGCCCGATCTGCCGGCGGATGTCGTCAAGGCGTTCGCACAGGCCGGGATCAGGGTGAAGTCGACACGGCAGTGGGAACTTCAGGAGCTCGACCACCCTGCGGTGGAGCCCCTCATCCGGTACAAGAAGCTGTACCGCGTCTGGACGGCGCACGGCTGGAGCTGGCTCCAGGACTGGGTGCGCGACGGCCGTTTCCGCCCCGAGTACCAGCCGGGCGGCACGGTCAGCGGGCGGTGGACCACCAACGGGGGCGGGGCCCTGCAGATCCCCAAGGTGATACGCCAGGCCGTCGTCGCCGACGAGGGCTGGCGACTGGTCGTGGCGGACGCCGATCAGATGGAGCCCCGTGTGCTGGCGGCGATCTCCCGCGACCGAGGGCTGATGGAGGTGGCCGGACACGAGGGCGACCTCTACAAGGCCCTGTCCGACCGGGCGTTCCACGGCGACCGCGATCACGCCAAACTGGCCCTGCTGGGCGCGATCTACGGCCAGACCTCGGGCGACGGCCTGAAGAATCTCGCGGCGCTGCGGCGCCGGTTCCCGCATGCCGTCGCCTACGTCGACGACGCGGCGAAGGCCGGCGAGGAGGGCCGTCTCGTCCGCACCTGGCTGGGCCGCACGAGCCCGCCCGCTGCCGGGGCCGAGGAGGGGGACGAGGCGGGCATCCCGCAGGAGAGCGAGGAGCCCGCGTCCGAGGGGAGCACCTACGGCTTCACACCGGGCTACGCCTCGTCGAACGCCCGGGCGCGGGGCCGGTTCACCCGCAATTTCGTGGTCCAGGGCAGCGCAGCGGACTGGGCCCTGCTGCTCCTGGCCGCGGTGCGGCAGACGCTGGCCGCCGGGGCGATGCGGGCGGAGCTGGTGTTCTTCCAGCACGACGAGGTGATCGTGCACTGTCCGGCCGAGGAAGCACCCGCCGTGGTGGAGGCGATCCGGGAGGCTGGGGAGCTGGCGGGACGGGTCGCGTTCGGCGAGACGCCGGTGCGGTTCCCGTTCAGCACGGCGGTCGTCGAGCGCTATTCGGACGCCAAGTAGCCCACCAGACCCCCGGACACCGAAAGCTTGCCCGCACACCAGGACGCCGAGGTCAGGGAGCCGTGCCCGGCGCGCCCCGAGGCGTACCCTGCCCCGGCGGCAGGCCGCTATAGGCTCCGGCCATGGCGACGCACGAGCACGAGATCACCGAGCCTGTCGACCTCTGCCTGCCCGACGGCACCCTGAACCCGGCAGCGGTCGGCTGGTCCAGGAAACCGCTGCACCGTGCCAATCTGCGCGGCTGGGGGCGGACCAAGCGGTGGGAGTACTGGTGCGTGACCACGCCCACCCATCTGGTCGCGCTGACCGTGAGCGACCTCGACTTCCTCGCCCTGAACTCGGTCTACACCTTCGAATACGGGCCTGGCGGGCGCGAGTTCGAGTGTTCCTCGCTGGTCCCGGCCGCCCGGGGGGTCAGCCTTCCGGACACCATCGCCGGGGCGCCCGGCTCCGAGGACGTGGTGGTCGGCCCCGCCCGGCCGACGGGCGGCAAGGTGCGCGTGGAGATCCGCGACGAGAACGCCGGCACCAGACTGCGGGCCCGCTGCCTCACCCCGGAGCGCCTGCCGTTGGAGGTCGACATCCTCGTGGCGCGGCCGGAACACCACGAGTCGCTCTCCGTGGTCGTGCCCTGGAGCGGTCAGCGCTTCCAGTACACCTCCAAGCACACGGCGCTCCCCGCGACCGGCCGGGTACGGATCGACCGCGAGATCCTGACGTTCGGCGGGGACGGGAACGACGCCTGGGCCGTCCTGGACCACGGCAGGGGGCGCTGGCCGCGCACCGTCGACTGGAACTGGGGCGCCGCTTCCGGCCGTACGGACGGACACACGGTCGGCCTCCAGTTCGGCGGGCGCTGGACCGAGGGCACCGGGGCCACGGAGAACGCCCTCTGCGTCGACGGCCGGCTCACCAAGATCGGTGAGGAACTGGACTGGCAGTGGTCCACCTCCGACCTGCTGGCGCCCTGGACCGTCCGCGCGCCCTCGTCCGGCCAGGTGGATCTGGCGTTCACCCCGTTCCACAAACGGTCCGTGCACACCGACGCCGGGCTGATCGCCAACCGCACCGACCAGTGCTTCGGCCACTACAGCGGCCGGATCCGTACGGACGACGGCACCGAGATCGCCGTGGACCAGCTGCTGGGCTGGGCCGAAGACGTCCACATGCGCTGGTGACTCCCCCGCGGGCAACCGCGCGGGTAGGTTTCCCCCCATGCATATAGGCCCACTCCTGGGCTCGGGCCGCACCGCCGACGTGTACGCACTCGACGGCCCCTGGGTCCTGCGCCGCTACCGCGACGGCATCGACAGCACGGGTGAACTGGCAGTCATGTCGTACCTCTCGGCCTCGGGCTACCCGGTTCCGCGCCTCGGCCCTCCGGCCGAGGCGGCGCGGCCCACGGACCTCGTGCTGCAGCGGCTGACCGGACCGACACTGGCGGACGCCCTGCTGGCGGGCACGGTCACCGGCGCCGAGGGTGCGGACCTGCTCGCGCGGCTGCTGAGGGAGCTGCACGCGATACCCCCACGGCTCTCCCAGGACCCGGAGGACCGGATCCTGCACCTGGATCTGCACCCGGAGAACGTGATCCTGGCCCAGGAGGGCGCCATGGTGATCGACTGGCTGACGACTTCCGAGGGGCCACCCGCGCTGGACCGGGCCATGTCCGCGCTGATCCTGGCCCAGGTGGCACTCGACCCGTCATCGGCCGCCGGGAGCCCGGCCCGGGAACTGCTGGCGGCTCTGCTCTCCCGGTTCGCCGACGACGGCGGTGTACCGGCGGTGTCCCTGGCCCGTGCCACCGCCCTGCGCGCGGCGGACCCCCGGCTCACGGCGGGGGAGACCGCCGTGCTGGAGGACGCGGCCTCGCTGGTCAGAGCGCTCGCGGGCTGACCGCGCCGATCACCGTCGGGGCCAGGTCACTTCCGCAGGTAGGCCAGCACCGCGAGGACCCGCCGGTTCGTCGCGTCCGTCAGGGAGAGGTCGAGTTTGGTGAGGATGGAGCCGAAGTGCTTGCTCACCGTGCCCTCGCTGACCGTCAGCGCCTCGGCGACGGAGGCGTTGGACCGGCCCTCCGCCATCAGGGCCAGGACCTCCCGCTCACGAGCGGTGAGCCGGGACAGCGGATCGCGACGGTGCCTCAGGAGCTGGCGCACCACCTCGGGGTCGACGACCGTACCCCCCTCGGCGACCCGCTGGAGCGCGTCGACGAACTCCTCCACCTTGCCGACGCGTTCCTTCAGCAGATAGCCCACCCCCGTCCCGTCGCAGGAGTCGAGCAGCTCCTCGGCGTACGCCCGCTGGACGTACTGACTGAGCACCAGGACGGGCAGCCGGGGCCGGACTTCGCGCAGAGCGACGGCGGCCCGCAGGCCCTCGTCGGAGAAGCCCGGTGGCATCCGGACGTCCGTCACCACGATGTCCGGGACGTGTTCCGCCACGGCGGCGGTGAGCTCCTCGGCGGTGCCGGTCGCGGCCACCACCTGGTGGCCGAACCTCTCCAGCAGACCGACGAGGCCCTCTCGCAGGAGCACGCTGTCCTCGGCCAGCACGATGCGCAGCATCCAACCCTCATTCGGCCAGGCGGGCGGGGACCCGTGGTACGTCGAGCCGGAACACGGTCGGTCCCCCGGGCGGGCTGGACAGTAGCAGCCGCCCGTCCACCACGGAGAGCCGGTCGGCGACGCCCTGGAGTCCGGTGCCCCCGGCCGTGGCGGCGCCGCCGTCCCCGTCGTCCCGTACTTCGACGGTCAGCCTCCCCGCCTCGGCGCCGCCCGTCACCCACACCCGGGTCGCCCCGCTGTGCTTGGCCACATTGGCGAGCGCCTCACAGACGGCGAAGTAGACGGCGGTCTCCACAGGCTGTGGAAGCCGCTCGGGGAGGTCGAGATCGACCTCCACGGGTACGGCCGAGCGGTCGGCCATGTCCTCGACCGCCGCCGCCAGGCCCCGGTCGGTGAGCACCTGGGGATGGATGCCCCTGATCAGCTCCCTGATCTCCACCAGCGCCTCCCCCGCCTCCTCGTGCGCCTTGGCCAGCAGGCCGCCCAGCGGCTCGGCCGGATCCTCCAGCCTGGCCAGCCCGAGCGTCATCGAGAGGGCGACGAGCCGCTGCTGCGCCCCGTCGTGCAGGTCGCGTTCGATCCTGCGGCGCTCCGCCTCGAAGGCGTCCACCAGCCGCTTACGGGAACCGCTCAACTCCTCGATCCGGGCGTCGAGTCCGCCCGCGTCCGCCGACAGCAGCGCCCTGGTCAACGCGGCGCGCGCCACCGCCGCCCATCCCAGCGGGTAGGCGGACAACGGCAGCAGCACCAGCCCGAGCAGCGCGGCGGCGAACGCCTGCGGATACGAATCGGCCAGACCGAGCTTCAGCACCCGCACCTCGTCACCACCGGTCACCGCGGCCATGACCAGAGGCGTCGCCAACAACCCTCCGCAGACGGCGAGTACACCGCCGACGAGCAGCCCTTCGAGCGGCCACAGCACCCCGGCGAACAGCAGCGCGTAGCCGAACTCCCGCCAGGTGGCCTGCTCCCGGAGCCGGGTCCGCAACCACGCCGTCAGCCCTGGTCCTTCCGGGGCCCTGTGCGGGTCCCCGAGAGGCACCGGGTCGAGCAGGCGCAGCCGGCGCCGCTCCACGGCCGCCACCGGGACACCGATCAGGGCGAGCACCAACAGGAGGGGCAGGCCGACGAGTACGAGGGTGAGCGCGCCGCCCGCCACCGCCAGCAGCAGGACGGTCACGAGCAGGGCCAGGCCGGCCGGGACGCTGCTCAGCAGATACAGCGCCGCGCGCCACGGCCAGCCGCCGAGCGGATAGCGGCGGTGGACGAGGGCCTGCCGCAGGGTGTGGGAGCTCATGTGCCGCACGGTAGACAGCCCGGACGTGGGTCCACCACCCGGCGGGCGGGGGTACGGAGGTGGAGCTGGCTCCACCCCCAGGACTCCTCCTCGCTGCGATGTGGGCGGCGAGCGCCGCCGGTTGAGTGGTGCACATGAATCAGTCACCAGCAGCCGTCCGGCTCGACACCGTCACCAGGTCCTTCGGGAAGGCCGCCGAAGGGGTCACGGCCCTGGACGGCGTCAGCCTCACCGTGCCCCGGGGCTCCTTCACCGCGATCATGGGGCCGTCCGGCTCGGGGAAGTCGACGCTCCTCCAGTGCACGGCCGGGCTCGACCGGCCCACCTCCGGCAGAGTGTTCCTCGGCGCCACGGACCTGACCGGGCTGAGCGAGCGGAAACTGACACTGCTGCGCCGTGAGCGGATCGGATTCGTCTTCCAGGCCTTCAATCTGCTGCCCGCGCTCACCGCCGAGCAGAACGTGGCGCTCCCCCTCCGGCTGGCGGGCCGCAGGCCCCGGCGGGCGGAGGTGCGTGCGGTACTGGAACAGGTCGGCCTCGCCTCCCGGGCCGGCCACCGGCCCGCCGAGCTCTCCGGCGGCCAGCAGCAACGCGTCGCCCTGGCACGTGCGCTGGTCACCCGCCCCGAGGTGCTCTTCGGTGACGAACCGACCGGAGCACTCGACTCCCGTACGGGACGGGAGGTCCTGGAACTGCTGCGGTCGATGGCCGACGACGGCCGGACGGTCATCATGGTCACCCACGATCCGGTGGCGGCCTCCTACGCCGACCGCGTCGTGTTCCTGGCCGACGGATCGATACGGGACGAGCTGCTCGATCCGGCGGCCGAGCAGATCGCCGCGCGCATGACCTCCCTGGCGGTGGTCCCGTGCTGAGCTCCGCCCTCCGCTCGATGCGGACCCGCTGGGTCACCTTCATCGGCTCGTTCGTCGCGCTCGCCCTGGGCGTCGGGCTGATCGCCATGACGGGCCTGGCTCTGGCGGCCACGTTCGACGCCCCGCAGCGCGGCCCGGAACGATTCGCCGCGGTCCCCGTGGTGGTGGCGCCGTCGGACACCCTCCGGGTCGCCACCCCCGCCGGGGAGCGCACGGCGAAGCTCGCCGGCCCGCGCCCGGTCCCCGCGAGCCTGGCCGCCGCGCTCGCCGGTCTGGGGCGTACGACGGAGGACCGCACGTTCCCCGTGGGCCTGGCGGGGCAGGCTGCCACCGGGCACCCCTGGTCGATCGCCGCCGCCACTCCGTACCGCCTCACCGCGGGCCGCGCTCCGGGCGCGGCCGGTGAGGTGGCCGTGACGGCCTCCGCCGGTGAGGGGCCGCGCCCCGGAGACCGGGTCCGGGTCACCACTCCCGGGGCCCCGGCGAAAACCGGGGTCCGCACGGTCGTGGGGATCGTGGCGGACGCCGGCTTCGAGAAGGCGGTGTTCTTCGCCGACGCGGAGGCCGCCCGCATCCGCCCGGCCGTCGACGCGGTGGCCGTGCACGCCGAAGCGGACGCCGTACGGGCGCTGACCTCGCCGGTCCCCGGCATGAGCGTCCTCACCGGCGACGACAGGCGACGGGCCGATCCCGATCCCGACCGGGACGCCGAGGCCCTGACCGCCGTCAACGCGATGCTGGGCACCGCGGCCGGCATCACCGGTTTCGTGTCGGTCTTCGTCGTCGCCTCGACGTTCTCCTTCGCGGTGGCCCAGCGCAGAAGGGAGTTCGGGCTGCTCCGCACGGCGGGCGCGACCCCGGGACAGGTGCGGCGCGCGGTCGTCGCGGAGGCGCTAGTGATCGGCGTACTGGCCTCGGCCGCCGGCTGTCTGCTGGGCGAGGCCGCCGCACCCCTGCTGGCCGGCCGGCTGGTCGACGAGGGCCTGGCCCCGGCGTGGTTCGCCGTCGGCGACGCGACATGGCCCCTGCACACCGCTTTCTGGACCGGACTGTGCGTAGCCCTCGCCGGGGTGGTCGTGGCCGCGCACCGGGCAGGACGGGTCCGGCCCGTGGAGGCGCTCCGCGACGCGGCAGTGGACGAGGGCCGGATGCCGCCGAGCCGCATCCTGCTGGGGGCGGCCGTCCTGCTGACCGGCCTCGCGCTGCTGGGCTGGTCCCTGCTGACCGACCCCGGGGACGTGCTCAAGCGAAAGACGTACATCCTGCAGCCGATGTGGATCACCGTCGGCTTCGCGCTGCTGGCGCCCCTGCTCGTGCGCCCGCTGACACGCCTGCTCACCTGGCTGCCCGCCCGCCTTCCGGGTGCCACCGGGCTGCTGGCCCGGCAGAACGCGTCCGCCGCCGTCCGGCGCACCGCGGCGGTCGCGGCACCGGTCCTGATCACCGTGGCGCTGGCGGGCTCCCTGCCCGGCACGGTGGCCACTCTCGACGAGGCCAAGGCGACCGAAGCGGTGGCCTCCTCGGGCGCGGACTACGTGGCGGGCGGGGACGGGCCACTCGACCCGCGCTTCGTCCAGCGCGTACGGAGCATCCCCGGCGCCGTCACCAGTGCTTCCCGCTCCACCGGCGTCGTCGTCCTGGAGGAGGGCACCGCGCTCATCTCGTCGGAGGCGAGAGCGGCCGACCCCGCGGCGCTCGCCGCGACGGCCCGGCTGCCCCTCGTCGCCGGACAACTCTCCGATCTGGACGACAACTCCATCGTGGTCAACGAGGAGTGGGCCACCCGGACGGTGGGACGGAGCGCCGACGTGTGGCTCGGCGACGGCCGCAGGACCTCGCTCCGGATCGCGGCCGTGATGCGGACGGGCACCGGGAGCAACGGGGTGTACGTCACGCCGGCCAACGCGGCCGGTGCCGCCGTGGACCGTATCGACGTCAAGCTCCGTGACGACGCGGACGCCACGGCGGTACGCGCCCTCCTGGAAGAGGCCGGGCGGGACACGGGTACCCGGGTCCTGACCCGGGACGCGTGGGTGACGGCGCACTACACGCCCACCGGTGGCAACACCCGGACCGGCATGCTGCTCATCCTGGGCATCGCCCTGCTCTACACCGGCATCGCGCTGGCGAACACCCTGGTCATGGCCACATCGGACCGGGTCCGCGATCTGGCGGTGCTCCGCCTCACCGGCGCCACGCACGCGCAGGTGCTGCGCCTGCTGGGGGTCGAGTCCCTGGTCGTGGTGGCGGTGGGAGCGGTCCTGGGAGCGGCGGTGGCAGGGCTGAACCTGCTGGGAGTGAAGGCGGCTCTGGAACTGCTCTCGGTGAACTCCCCGGTGGTCGTGCCCTGGACAGCCCTCGGCGTGGTCCTGACCGCGTGCGCCGTACTGGCCACGCTCTCCGCCGTACTGCCCGCGCTGGCGGCGCTGCGGACGAGGCCGGTCGAGACGGCGGGCGCCCGCGAGTGACGGGAGCGGCGGAGCCGGCGAGCGGGCCGGGCCGGCTCCGGGGCCGCACGTCTCACCGGAGCCGGGCCCGAGGGGATCAGGCCTCAGCCGTGGGGCCGCAGGCCAGGGGCCTCAGCGGGCCGGACCGGTCACGACAGGCAGCTCCGAGGGCCGGCCCCATTCGCTCCACGACCCGTCGTACACGGACACTTCCCGATATCCCGCGCACTCGGCCGCGAGCGCCAGGACGCATGCCGTGACCCCGGATCCGCAGCTGACGACCAGTCGCTCACGGCTTCCGGCCGACGCACGCAGGAGTGAGCGGAGTTCACCCCGGGAAAGCATCCGGCCGTCCCGCTGGACCGCGTCGAACGGCAGGTTCAGCGCCCCCGGCATATGACCGCCCCGGAGCCCGGGACGCGGCTCGGCGACCGTGCCTGCGAACCGCTGGCGGGACCGCGCGTCGAGGACGGCTGAGTAAGGGTCGGCCAGAGCCTCCACGACAGCGCCGCTGCCGACCAGCATCCCTGGACGGGGACGCGCGGTGAAGTCGCCCGCCGGACAGGCAGCCCCGGCGACTCCGGCTCCACGCCCCTCCACCGGATGCCCGGCGGCCTCCCAGGCGGGCAGTCCTCCGTCGAGCACGGAGACCCGGTCGAAGCCCATCGCGCGCAGCATCCACCAGGCGCGGGCACTGGAGTAGATTCCGGCGGCGTCGTACACGACCACGGTGTCCGTGCCGTTCACGCCCAGCGCACGCATCTCCGCCGCGAAGCAGGCCGCCTGAGGCATCGTGTGCGGCAGCGGTGAGGCCGGGTCGGACATGGCCCCGTCGATGTCGAAGCGGCGGGCCCCCGGAATACACCGCCCCGCTGAGCGGTGTGCGCCGACGGACGCGTCGAGGACCACGACACCCGGCACCCCGAGCACCGCCGCGAGCCGGTCCACATCGACGAGTGGGCGAGGCAGCTCACCCACCCCGTCGCAGGCGATCGGTCCCTCGTGTTCGGTGCTCATGGGGACATCCTCACGCCGCCCGCGCAGCGAGACCAGGGGCCCGGCGCCCGGGACGTCGTCGCCTTCTCCGGAAAAAGCAAAAGCCCCAGGTCACGGCGAGTGAGTCCTGAGGCTTCCACAGAGCCGCCTTCGGGATTCGAACCCGAGACCTACGCATTACGAGTGCGTTGCTCTGGCCAACTGAGCTAAGGCGGCACGCCCTGGCGCACCATGGTGCGGCAGCAGCGACGCCAAGTCTACACAGTTTCCGGGGGTGCTCCGCACCGCCCGCCCTCGTCGGCGTATCCGCAGGTCAGCTGCACTTCTTGCCGTTCTTGGGCGGGGTGCCCTCCAGCAGGTAGGTGTTGATCGCGGTGTCGACGCAGTCGCTTCCCCGGCCGTACGCGGTGTGCCCGTCCCCCTCATAGGTGAGAAGGGTGCCGGAGGAGAGCTGGTCGGCGAGGGCCTCGGCCCACTTGTAGGGAGTGGCCGGATCGCGGGTGGTTCCGACCACGACGATCGGCGCGGCGCCCGCCGCTTCCGTGCGGCGCGGGGTACCGGTGGCCTCGACGGGCCAGGAGCCGCAGTTGAGGGCGGCCCAGGCGAAACCCCTGCCGAAGACCGGGGAAGCCTTCTCAAAGTCGGGGAGCGCCTTCTCCGCCGCCGAGGGGTCCGCGAAGGCGGGGGCGAGGTCGAGGCAGTTCACGGCGGCATTGGCGAACATCAGATTGGAGTACTTGCCGCTCGGCTCGCGCTCGTAGTAGCTGTCGGCCATCGCGAGCAGA
The DNA here is from genome assembly GCF_040611875.1 of Streptomyces sp. NPDC006516. NCBI lineage: Bacteria > Bacillati > Actinomycetota > Actinomycetes > Kitasatosporales > Streptomycetaceae > Streptomyces > Streptomyces sp. NPDC006516. Next base: position 140,406 of record NZ_JBEXPD010000013.1, on the reverse strand, counting down.
CCGGACCCGTCGCCACGCTGCGCACCGGCGATGGCCTCTCGGAGCTGCGGCCACGCGGCCTCGTCGTACATGGCGGCGATCACGCCTGTGGTCGCCAGGGACTCGGTCAGCTGCCGGGTCTCACCGGTCTTCACCGGCGCGGAGTCCAGATCGGTGAACAGCTTCTTCAGCTCCGTCGCCGCGTCGGAGGTGTTCGTGGTGCCGAGCGGGCAGTCGGCCTGCTTCACGCAGTCGGCGGCGAAGGACTGGAACGCCGCCTCGAAGCCGGCGGTCTGGTCACGGTTGATGTCGATCGCGGGGAGCGAGGGGTCCATCGCTCCGTCCAGGACCAGACGGCCCACCCGCGCGGGGAAGAGGTCGGCGTACGTCGCGCCGAGGAAGGTGCCGTACGAAGCACCCACGTAGTGCAGCTTCTCGTCACCGAGGAGAGCCCGCAGGATGTCCATGTCACGCGCTGTCTCGACCGTGGAGACGTGCGGGAGGACCTTGCCGGAACGCTTCTCGCAGCCGTTCGCGAACGTGTCGAAAGCCTTGCTCAGCGCGTCGATCTCGCCCTTGTCGTCGGGGGTCTGGTCCACCTGTGTGTAGGCGTCCATCTCCTTGCCGGTCAGGCACGTGACCGGTTCGCTGCGGGCCACCCCGCGCGGATCGACGGCCACGATGTCGTACCGGGCGCGGACAGGGGCGGGGTAGCCGATGGCCGCGTACCCCTGGAGATAACCGACGGCCGAGCCGCCGGGTCCGCCGGGGTTCACCAGGAGCGAGCCGATCCGCTTCCCGGGGCCCGTGGCCTTCTTGCGGGAGACGGCCAGCTTCACGTCACCGCCGTCGGGTTTCGCGTAGTCCAGCGGGGCCTTCATCGTGGCGCACTGGAAGCCCTCCACACCGCAGTCCCGCCAGCGCAGCTTCTGGCCGTAATACGGTTCCAGCTCCTCGGCGACGGCCGAACCCGTCGCCGACGCGCTGGGCGCCGAACTGCCGCTGCAGCCCGAGACGAGAAGGCCGGCAGTGCCGAGCGCGGTGGCGAACGTACGGAGCAGGCGCCTGGAGTCCATCCCCGGAGCGTAGCCCCCGGGTGACGAGTCGACCGATTCCATCCCCGTACGGGTGAATTCACTCCTCCTGGCGGCCCACGACCCCTCCGTGCTGCGGCCGCCCCTCACAAGCCGGCCCCTCACAGGCTGAGGAGGACCGTCACGATCCGTCCCGGCTGGGCTGCGCCGCCCGGCGTGCGTCAGCCGGCCCGCAGCGACATCGTCATGGCCTCCACGGCGAGCAGAGGCGCGACATTGCGGTCGAGGGCGCGCCGGCAGGCGATCACGGCCTCGATCCGGCGCAGGGTGCGCTCGGGGGTGGACGACTCGGCGACCCGGTCGAGTGCGTCCCGTACATCGGTGTTGGAGAGCGCGATCCGGGAGCCCAGCTGCAGGGCCAGCACATCTCGATAGAAACCGGTGAGCTCACTGAGCGCCAGATCGAGGCTGTCGCGCTGTGTACGCGTCCGCCGGCGCTTCTGCCGGTCCTCCAAATCCTTCATCGCACCGGCCGTACCGCGCGGCATCCGGCCCCCGGCCACGCCCCCGAGCGCCGCCTTCAGGTCCTCCGTCTCCTTGACGTCGACCTCCTCGGCGACCTGCTTGGCGTCGTCCGTGGCCGTGTCGATGAGCTCCTGGGCCGCCTTGAGGCAGCCACCGACGTCATGGACACGCAACGGGAGCTTGAGCACGGCGGCACGGCGCGCCCGCGCCCGCTCGTCCGTGGCGAGACGGCGCGCACGGCCGATGTGCCCCTGGGTCGCGCGGGCTGCGGAGGCGGCCCGCTCGGGGTCGATGCCGTCGCGTCTGATCAACACGTCCGCCACGGCGTCCACCGGTGGTGTGCGCAGCGTGAGATGGCGGCAGCGGGAGCGGATCGTCGGCAGCACGTCCTCGAGGGAGGGAGCGCAGAGCAGCCACACCGTGCGGGGCGCGGGCTCCTCCACCGCCTTCAGAAGGACGTTGCCCGCGCCCTCCGTGAGGCGGTCGGCGTCCTCCATGACGATGACCTGCCAGCGGCCCACCGCGGGTGAGAGCTGAGCGCGGCGGACCAGCTCACGGGTCTCCTTCACGCCGATCGAGAGCAGATCCGTGCGGATCACCTCGACGTCGGCGTGCGTTCCGATCAACGCCGTGTGGCAGCCGTCGCAGAAGCCGCAGCCGGGCGCGCCGCCCAAGGCCCGGTCCGGGCTGGTGCACTGGAGCGCGGCGGCGAAGGCACGAGCGGCGGTGGACCGGCCGGAGCCGGGCGGTCCCGTGAACAGCCAGGCGTGGGTCATCTTCGAGCCGGGGGGCATCGTCTCGCCCGCGGAAACGGCGGTGATCAGCGCATCGGCGTCCCGGGCGGCGGCACCGAGCTGCTCCTGCACCCGGTCCTGTCCGACCAGGTCGTCCCATACGGTCATGGTCACCGCCCTTCCGGAGGCGTCGTGCGGGAAAACCGGAATCCCGGCGCTTCCCTATTGTGCGGGAAGGGTCTGACAGTCCCGGCGTCCCGTCCTCGCTCCCACCGTCCGCCCGTCCGCAGGGCGCCCGGCACAGGTGGCCCGGCGCGGGGCGCCCCTCAGCGACCCGCCGCACGCAACCCGCGCACGGGCGGCGCGGCCGTCAGCGGCGCGGCCGGCGACCACCCCGGCCGGAGCCGCCCTGGTCGTCGTCCTGCCCGCCGAGCAGCTCGTCGGCCAGCGACGGCAGATCGTCGAGCGGCGTCTCCTCCGCCCAGTCGGATCGCTGCCGCTTCTGGCGTCCGGAACCGCCCTGGGAGTCCCGTCCGGCCCGCGGGTCGTCGCTGACCTGCGGCAACTCGCGCGTGCGCTCGTTCTCGCCCTCGGAGCGGGAAGCGCCGCGCTCGTCACGGAAGACGCCAGGCGGCACCCGGTCCGTCGGGCCCTCCCCCCGGACGGGCGGCAGCACGGCCGTCTCGTCCGCGTCGCGCACGGCCGGCATCACCGTCGTCTCTTCCGCGTCGTGTGCCGGCTGGTCCGGCCGGGCGATCGGAACCGGCTGGGTGATCTCGTTCGGATTCACGACAGGGGTCGGGACGGTGAGCTCGTTGTCCGGTACGGCCGGCCCCGGTCGGCCGGAGTACCCCACCGGCCCGGACGGCCCCGACTCCGGGTGCCCGGTCTCGCGGGAACGCCTCGCCGCCTCGGCGGCCTCGGCCTCCTCCGCCCGGGCAGCGGCCTCGGCCTCGGCGCGGCGGCGAGCCTCCTCGGCCCGGACCAGCGCCTCCTCGGCCTTGCGCTGCTTCTCCAGGCGCAGTTCCTCCGCCTCCTTGCGCAGCCGTGCCTCTTCCTGTGCCTGGAGCCTCAGCCGCTCCTGCTCGGCCTCGCGCACACGCTCCTCGGCCTCGATGCGCGCCCGCTCCTCCTCGGCACGTCGGCGCGCCTCCTCGGCACGCCGACGGGCCTCCTCCGCCTGACGCTCGGCCTCACGCTGACGCGCTTCTTCCTCCTCGCGACGCCTGCGCTCCTCCTCCTCGGCACGGAGCTTGGCGAGCTGAGCCTGCCGTTCACGCTCCAGCCGCTCCTCCTCGGCCTTGCGGGCGGCCTCTTCCTCGGCCTTGCGCCTGGCCTCCTCCTCCGCTGCCCTGCGCGCCTCCTCCTGGGCCCGGATCTCGGCCTCGGAGAGCGGCAGGAGCTGGTCGAGCCGGTGGCGTACGACCGTGGTGATCGCCTCGGGCTCCTGTCCGGCGTCCACGACCAGGTAACGCGCCGGGTCGGCCGCGGCCAGGGTCAGGAAGCCGGAACGCACCCGGGTGTGGAATTCGGCCGGCTCGGACTCCAGCCGGTCGGGCGCCTCGGTGAAGCGTTCCCGCGCCGTCTTCGGGTCGACGTCCAGGAGAACCGTCAGGTGCGGCACGAGTCCGCTCGTCGCCCAGCGCGAGATCCTGGCGATCTCGGTCGGGGCGAGGTCGCGGCCGGCGCCCTGGTAGGCGACGGACGAGTCGATGTAGCGGTCCGAGATGACGATCGCGCCGCGCTCCAGCGCCGGACGGACGACCGAGTCGACATGCTCGGCGCGGTCCGCGGCGTACAGCAGCGCCTCGGCGCGGTTGGACAGGCCTGCGGAGGACACGTCGAGCAGGATCGAGCGCAGTCGCTTGCCGACCGGGGTGGCGCCCGGTTCGCGGGTGACGACGACCTCGTGGCCCTTGGCCCGGATCCAGTCGGCGAGGGCCTCGACCTGGGTGGACTTGCCGGCACCGTCGCCGCCCTCGAGGACGAGGAAGAAACCGTTCGCCGTGTGCGCCTCGGCGGGGTCACCGCCGCGCAGCGCCTCACGCAGGTCGCGCCGGAGCGGCACTCCGGCGCGGTCGTCGGTCTTGGCGAGGACGATCACCGCGACGGGCAGCAGCAGGGCACCGACGAGCATCAGGGTGAACGCCGCACCGCCGTGCGCGAAGACGAAGTCACCGGACCCCAGACGGTGCCGGCCGATGGCGGCCGCGACCAGCGGACCACCCACCGCGCCGAGTGCGACCAGCACCCGGACGACGGCCTGGAGGTGCTCGGTGGCCCTGGCCTGTCGGGTCACCTCCGTCTCCTGGTCGATGACCGCGTGGCCGATGTGTGCGGCGACGCCCGCCGCGTAACCGGCCACCAGCGCGATCAGCAGGCCGGTGGCCGTGTCCGGCACCAGGCCGAGCGCGAGGAGCGCCACTCCCGTGACCGCGATGGCCAGCGCGAGCAGCCGCCGCCGTGACAGCGCGGGAAGCACGCCGCTCGCCGTACGGATACCGAGTGCGGTGCCCCCGGTCAGGACCAGGATCAGCAGGGCGAAGGTGGCGGGTCCGCCACCGAGGTCGGCGGCGTGCAGCACGGAGACGCCGGCAGCTGCCGCGATGGCCCCGGCGACCACGGAGCAGGCGGCGACGACCAGCGGGAGGCTGCCGGTGCGGCCCTTGTCGGGCCCCGTACCGGTGGACGGCCGGCGCAGCCCCTCCAGGGGCGAGCGCGGGCGGGGCGTCCGGGTGTCCGGCAGCTGGAGGAAGTACAGGGTCGAGATCGAGGCGGAGAAGAACCCCGCCGCGACGTAGGAACCGAGGGCGGCCTGGTGGGCGGAGAACCAGTCGAAGCCCGTGCCGAGCAGTTCACCGATCAGTGCGGCGACCACCAGCACGGCCGCGGCGGCGGGCACCGCCAGGAAGTTCGTCCGCAGGGAGAGCCTGCGCAGGGAGTCGAGGTGGTCGGGCAGCGGGCGCACGGCAGCGCCCTCGGGGGGCGGTGCGGGCAGCAGGGCGGGGGCGGCGCTCTCCTTGGCCACCGTCCACACCCGCTCGCCGGCTCCGGCCACGAAGACGGTGATCAGGATCATCATGAGTGCCTTGTCCGGCATCCAGTCGATCCACAGGGGCGCGACGACCAGCAGGGCGAGCCGCAGCCCGTCCGCCCCGATCATCAGCCAGCGCCGGTCCAGCGGACCGGCGGGCGCCGTGAGTGCCGTCAACGGCCCCAGGAGTACGGCTCCGAAGAGCACGGTGGAAAGAATCCGGGCACCGAACACGGCGGCGACGGCAAAGGCCGCCCCGCGGTATCCGGCCCCGAATGAGCCCTCGAGGACCGCCGCTTGCAGCGACAACAACACCAGCACGAGAAGGGCGAGTGAATCGCCGATACTTCCGACGAGCTGTGCGCTCCACAACCGCCGGAGCGGGGGAACACGCAACAGGGCTCGTACGGCGCGCTCGCGTGAGTCTGCGGCAAGTGTGTCGGAGGTGGGGCTCACGACCGGTGGCTGCTCGGCTCGCGTCATCCGCCCAGCCTATCGGGACCGGTGCGGTACCCGGGGGCCGCGTCCGAACATGTGCCCACGGAAACCCGCGTCACCCGTGCGAGAACACCGGAGGAGCCGGGTCGTCCCAGCTCCTCCGGTGTTCCGGTGGACGGCGTACGAGTACGGCGCCTTCCGCGGTCAGCTCTCGTCGGCCGAAGCCGAAGCCGTCTTCGCGGTGGCCGCCTTCTTGGCCGTCGCCTTCTTCGCGGTGGCCGTCTTCTTGGCCGCCGTCTTGGTGGCGGTCGCCTTCTTGGCGGTCGTCGTCTTCTTCGCGGCGGTCGCCTTCTTCGCGGTCGCCTTCTTGGCCGGCGCCTTCTTCGCCGTCTTCTTCTTCGCCGGCCCCTTGGCCCGCTTCTCGGCGAGCAGCTCGTAGCCGCGTTCCGGCGTGATGTCCTCGACGCTGTCGTCGGTCCGCAGCGTCGCGTTCGTCTCGCCGTCCGTGACGTACGGCCCGAAGCGGCCGTCCTTCACGACCACCGGCGCACCGCTCACCGGGTCCGTGCCCAGCTCCTTCAGAGGCGGCTTGGCGGCGGCCCGGCCGCGCTGCTTCGGCTGCGCGTAGATCGCGAGGGCCTCTTCGAGGGTGATGTCGAAGAGCTGGTCCTCGGAGGTCAGCGAGCGGGAGTCGGTGCCTTTCTTCAGGTACGGGCCGTAGCGGCCGTTCTGCGCGGTGATCTCGACACCTTCGGCGTCCTCACCGACCACACGCGGCAGCGACATCAGCTTGAGCGCGTCGGCCAGCGTCACCGTGTCGAGCGACATCGTCTTGAAGAGCGAGGCGGTCCGCGGCTTCACCGCGTTCTTGCCGGTCTTCGGCGTGCCCTCGGGCAGCACCTCGGTGACGTACGGGCCGTAGCGGCCCTTCTTGGCGACGATCTGGTTGCCGGAGACGGGATCGGCACCCAGCTCGAAGTCGCCGCTGGGACTGGCGAGCAGCTCCTCGGCGTACTCGACGGAGAGCTCGTCCGGTGCCAGGTCGTCGGGGATGTCGGCCCGCTGGTGGCCCTCGCTGTCCTTCTCGCCGCGCTCGATGTACGGGCCGTAGCGGCCGACCCGGAGCTTGATGCCGTTGCCGACGGGGAAGGACGAGATCTCCCGGGCGTCGATGGCACCCAGGTCGGTGACGAGCTCCTTCAGGCCACCGAGGTGGTCACCGTCGCCATTGCCCGCGTCGGAGGCGGTACCGGCGCCCGACGTGTCGTCGCCCGCGCCGAAGTAGAAGCGCTTCAGCCACGGCACCGACTGGGCCTCGCCCCGGGCGATGCGGTCGAGGTCGTCCTCCATGCGCGCGGTGAAGTCGTAGTCGACCAGACGGCCGAAGTGCTTCTCCAGCAGGTTGACCACGGCGAACGAGAGGAACGACGGCACCAGGGCCGTGCCCTTCTTGAACACGTAGCCGCGGTCCAGGATGGTCCCGATGATCGAGGCGTACGTCGACGGGCGGCCGATCTCGCGCTCTTCGAGCTCCTTGACCAGCGAGGCCTCGGTGTAACGGGCCGGCGGCTTGGTGGAGTGGCCGTCCGCGGTGATCTCCTCGGCGGAGAGCGCGTCGCCCTCGGCGACCTGCGGCAGCCTGCGCTCACGGTCGTCCAGCTCGGCGTTCGGATCGTCCGCGCCCTCGACGTACGCCTTCATGAAGCCGTGGAAGGTGATCGTCTTGCCGGACGCGGAGAACTCGGCGTCACGGCCGTCGCTCGCCCGGCCGCCGATCTTCACGGTGACGGAGTTACCCGTGGCGTCCTTCATCTGGGAGGCGACGGTCCGCTTCCAGATCAGCTCGTACAGCCGGAACTGGTCGCCGGTGAGCCCGGTCTCCGCCGGGGTGCGGAAGCGGTCGCCCGAGGGGCGGATCGCCTCGTGCGCCTCCTGCGCGTTCTTGACCTTGCCCGCGTAGGTGCGGGGCTTCTCGGGCAGGTAGTTCGCCCCGTACAGCTGCGTGACCTGTGCCCGGGCCGCGGAGACCGCGGTGTCCGAGAGGGTCGTGGAGTCCGTACGCATGTAGGTGATGAAGCCGTTCTCGTACAGCTTCTGCGCCACCTGCATCGTGGCCTTGGCCCCGAAGCCCAGCTTGCGGCTCGCCTCCTGCTGGAGGGTCGTCGTGCGGAAGGGCGCGTACGGCGAGCGGCGGTACGGCTTCGACTCGACCGAGCGGACCGCGAACGCGGAGTCGGCGAGCGCGGCGGCCAGGGCCCGGGCGTTCGTCTCGTCCAGGTGCAGCGTCTGGGCGGAGCCGGCCTTCAGCTGTCCGTCAGGACCGAAGTCGCGGCCCTGGGCGATACGGCGCCCGTCGACCGCGCTGAGGCGGGCTGTGAGCGTGGAGGGGTCGGAGGCGTCACCGGTGCGGCCGGTGCCGAAGGTCCCGGTCAGGTCCCAGTACTCGGCGGAGCGGAAGGCGATGCGTTCGCGCTCCCGCTCGACGACGAGGCGGGTGGCGACGGACTGGACGCGGCCGGCGGACAGCCGCGGCATGACCTTCTTCCACAGGACCGGCGAGACCTCGTAGCCGTAGAGGCGGTCGAGGATACGGCGGGTCTCCTGGGCGTCGACCATGCGCTGGTTCAGCTCGCGCGGGTTGGCGACGGCGGCCCTGATCGCGTCCTTGGTGATCTCGTGGAAGACCATCCGGTGGACGGGGACCTTGGGCTTGAGGACTTCCTGCAGGTGCCACGCGATGGCTTCGCCCTCGCGGTCCTCATCGGTGGCGAGGAAGAGTTCGTCGGATTCGGCAAGGAGCTGCTTGAGCTTCCTGACCTGGGCTTTCTTGTCTGCGTTGACGACATAGATCGGCTGGAAGTCGTTTTCGACGTCCACGCCGAGGCGGCGTACCTCACCGGTGTACTCGTCCGGCACCTCGGCGGCGCCGTTCGGCAGGTCGCGGATGTGCCCGACGCTCGCCTCGACGACGTATCCGGGGCCGAGGTAGCCCTTGATCGTCTTCGCCTTGGCAGGCGACTCGACAATGACGAGTCGGCGGCCTGCGGTCTCGCTGGTCGGGGACAACTTCGCTCTTCTCTCCGGTCGGCACTCGTGGGCATCCGGGCAGCGGTAGGCGCTGCTCGCGGTGCTGTCGCTGCGGAGTGTGACGGTACAACCCGCCCCCGTGTCAAACGGCAAAAGCCCGCAACGGCCACTCGAACGGTAACCCGACTTCCGCCATTCCTGCCGCCCGGACTGCCCGGTCCACTCCTCACGGGGCCGTCGCCTGCGGGTTTCGCGGTGCTCTCAGGGAACCCGGCGGCCGGAGGCCCGGCGGCCTTCCGGCCGCTCCGGAGAAGTGGATCAGATGCGGGTGAAGCACCACACGCCGAGGACGAGGAAGAGTACGCCGAAGAGCGTGGCGAGAGCGGTGGAAGCGACGGGGCTCACGCCGAGGGCGACCGGCGCACGCTGAATGGTGCGCGCCCCCGTCCAGACGAGGAGGGCGGCGCCGAACAGGCTGAATGCCGTACCGGCGAAGACCGCGGTGACGCTCTCCATGTCCGTACCCCTCGTGTTCTGGCCATCGGCTGCTGCCCATGGCATACGTGCCCGGGCAGCTGTCGCCGCTCGGACGCGCGAGGCGCCGGCCGCTCGGCACAGGGGAGGCTGCCACGCCGGGGCGTCCTCGACACGAACCTCGGGTGAACACCGCACACCCGCTCGGGGAACGGCCCTGAGCGGAACCCGTGAACCGCGCCGGAGCATGACCCGACCTGACGTGAAGGCGCTGGTCACAAGGGGGACGGGATCCGGAACCCATGGCTCCGGCATACCGGAACGGAGTCCGGGGCGCGCGCACGGGACGTGGGCACCGGGTCAGCGCACGGGATCCAGGAAGCCCTCCTCCACCAGGAGCCGGATGGCCTGCGGGGTGCGATCACGCAGCAGCACCGGATCCTCAGCCATCAACTGGGCGATGGCGTCCAGAATCCGGCCCGCGGGCAGTGAACCGTCGCACACTCCCGCGAATCCGGCGCCGACCGCGTCCACCTTGGTCGCCCGCCGCATCCCACGGTGCTGACGCAGCACCACATGCTCGGGATCCTCGGCGCCCGGCAGTCCGACCTGCTCCTGCACGACCTCTTCGGCGAGAGTGAAGTGTGCTGCGAGCAACGCCGCGTCGTCGTGCTCCCGCAGATAGTCCTGCCGCGCGAAGTGGGCCTCGACGGCGGGCCCGAGGGGTTGCTCCACCGCGTGCGGCCACTCCTCCACGACGACCGAGGCGTTCCCGGCGACGGCTGCGGCGGACCTGCGGAGTGTGATCCAGCCGAAGCCGACCGCCTTCGTGCGGCGGGCCTCGAACTCGTCCAGCCAGGCCTCGTACCGCTCGGCGTACAGCTCGGGATCGGTGCGGTGGTCGCCGCTGTCGCGCAGCCACAGCTCGGCGTACTGCGTGATGTCCTGCACCTCGCGCTGCACGATCCAGGCGTCGCAGCCCGCGGGGACCCAGGAGCGGACGCGGTCCTGCCACTCCTCGCCCTCGACGTGCTGCCAGTTGGCCAGGAACTGTGCGTATCCCCCCTGGTTGAGCCGCTCCCCCGCCTGCTGCACGAGAGTCCGGCACAGGTCGTCGCCGCCCATTCCGCCGTCGCGGTACGTCAGTCGCGCACCGGGTGAGATGACGAAGGGCGGATTGGACACGATCAGGTCGTACGTCTCCGTACCGGCCGGCTCGAAGAGAGAGCCTTCCCTCAGGTCGGCCGGGGACGCGCCGGACAGGGCGAGCGTGAGACGGGTGAATTCCAGCGCTCGCGGGTTGACGTCCGTGGCCACGACCCTGGTGGCGTGCTGGGCGGCGTGCAACGCCTGGATGCCGGACCCCGTACCGAGGTCGAGGGCGGAGGTGACGGGCTCGCGCACCGTGATCCCGGCGAGCGTGGTGGAGGCCCCGCCGACTCCCAGGACGACCCCTTCCTCGTGTGAGCCGATGCCACCGGCCCCGCCGACCGCGCACCCCAGGTCGGAGACGATGAACCAGTCCTGGCCCTCCGGTCCGCCGTAGGGCCGGACGTCGACGGCGGCACGGACCAGGCCGCCTTCGGAGGTCACCCAGCCGTCCTCGACACACTCCTCCAGCGGGATCGCGGCGGCAGCCGCCTCCGCCGGCACAGGGCGCTGCAGGAGGAACAGCCGCACCAGCGTGTCGAGTGGCGTGTCCCCCCGGGTGGCGCGGAGCGCGGGGACGGTCTCGCTGCGGGCGAGAGCGGCGTACGCGGGCGCGCCGAGCCGTTCGAGGAGGCCGTCGGCGGTGAAGGCGGCGGCGATCAGGGCTTCGCGGAGCCGGAGGGCGTGCTCGGATGCGGGGAGGCTGGTCGTACTCACCCGACCATTGTGTCCGCTCCCACCGACAACGGCAGCGGCCCGGCCCCCACACGGGGTGACCGGGCTGCCCTGAGCGGTCTTCACCACTGCTGCCGGCCGGAGCCGGAGCCGTCGGCGGACCCCCGTTACGCCTTCGTGGCGCTCGCCGAGGGCGAAGCGGACTTCGCGGCCGAACCGGACGGTGCGGGGGCGGGCGACGCAGAGGCGGTGGGCTTCTGGCAGCCCTTCTGCTTGGCCATCGCGGAACCGACCTCGCCGGACTGGAGCTTCTTCAGCGCTTGGTCACCGTTGGTGCTGATCTTGTTCAGCTCGTCGGCGATGCCCTTGAGGCCGTCGGCGAACTTCGCCTGGTCCTCCGTGTCGAGCGCGTCGACCTTCGTCTTCAGCTCGGCGTAGGCGGCGGAGGAGGCGTTCAGCTCCTTCACCGCCTCCTTCTGCGTGGTCTCACCGCCGTCCACGGGCGGCGCGCCGGCCGAATTCACGGCCGTACCCAGCGCCTTGTAGGCCTGCGAGATCTGCTGGAAGGCAGCCGAGTCGGTCGCCTGGACGTCGGCGGGCTTGCTGTTGTCGGCCGTCTGCTGCTGGATCGAGGCATTGGCGTTCGCGATCTTCTGCAGCTGCGGCTGAACCTGGTCGCAGACCTTCTTCGCCCAGTCGTTCACCTTGTTGTCGCTGTCGTCGCTGCAACCCGACAGCGTCAGTACGAGTACCGCACCGCCGGACAGTGCGGCTGCAAGCTTCTTGTTCACCGGATGGGGTCCCTTCCAACGCTCTCGGCCCCGGAACTTACACGCCAAGTGGGCGACATTCAGGCGACCGGCATCCGATTTGTAATCTTTTGAAGCCATTTGCACCAAGGGAAATGAGGGAGATACAACTCACCTACGCGCTCGGACGCCCGTGCGAGCACTGCCCGGCCGGATCGCGGGACGTCTGCCGCACAGGCGGCGGGCGGCACGTCAGGTCGCGTCGCCCGCCGCCTCGCTGAGCAGGTGTTACGTGTACGACCGCCGAAGGCGGGCCGCGCCTCTCACGAAACAGCCGCAGGATCGGTGGACTTGACCGGCCCTCCTCCGCCACCCTCGTCGCCCGGACCGTCGTCGTCCCCCACAGCGATTCCCCGCCGCTTGGACACATAGACCGCGCCGATGATGACGACGACGGCGATGACAGCCACCACCGCGCGTACGGGCGCGCTCGCGTCGTCGCCGTAGCTGAACTGCACGACCGCGGGGGCGATGAGGAGCGCCACGAGGTTCATCACCTTGAGGAGCGGGTTGATCGCCGGACCCGCCGTGTCCTTGAACGGGTCGCCCACCGTGTCGCCGATCACCGTCGCCTCGTGGGCCTCACTGCCCTTGCCACCGTGGTGTCCGTCCTCGACGAGCTTCTTGGCGTTGTCCCACGCCCCACCCGAGTTGGCGAGGAAGACGGCCATCAGCGTGCCGGTGGCGATCGCCCCGGCGAGGTAGGAACCCAGCGCTCCGACACCCAGGGTGAACCCGACGGCGATCGGCGCCAGAACCGCGAGCAGGCCGGGCGTGGCCAGCTCACGCAGCGCGTCCTTGGTGCAGATGTCGACGACGCGGCCGTACTCCGGCTTCTCCGTACCTCCCATGATCCCTGGGTGCTCCCGGAACTGCCGTCGCACCTCGTAGACCACGGATCCCGCCGAACGGGAAACCGCGTTGATGGCCAGTCCGGAGAAGAGAAAGACGACTGCGGCTCCGAGGATCAGGCCGACCAGGTTGTTCGGCTGCGAGATGTCCAGGCTCAGCCCGAGCTCCCCCGCCCGGGCTCCGACGTCGTCGACCGCGGTGGCGATCGCGTCCCGGTACGCGCCGAAGAGCGCGGCCGCCGCCAGGACCGCCGTGGCGATCGCGATGCCCTTGGTGATGGCCTTGGTGGTGTTGCCGACCGCGTCCAGGTCGGTGAGGACCTGAGCGCCCGCGCCCGTCACGTCTCCGGACATCTCGGCGATGCCCTGGGCGTTGTCGGAGACCGGGCCGAACGTGTCCATGGCGACGATGACGCCCACCGTGGTGAGCAGGCCCGTCCCGGCCAGGGCCACCGCGAAGAGCGCCAGCATGATCGACGTACCACCGAGCAGGAAGGCACCGTAGACGCCCAGACCGATCAGGAGCGCGGTGTAGACGGCCGATTCCAGACCGATGGAGATGCCGGCGAGGATGACGGTCGCCGGACCGGTCAGGGAGGATTTGCCGATGTCCCGGACAGGGCGTCGGCCGGTCTCGGTGAAGTAGCCGGTGAGCTGCTGGATGAGAGCGGCGAGCACGATCCCGATGGCGACGGCGACCAGGGCGAAGACGCGGGGGTCGCCGCCGTGCGAGGTGATGGCACCGTCGGTGACCCCGTCCAGGGCGGCGTACGAGGACGGCAGGTAGGCGAACACGGCCACGGCAACCAGCACGAGCGAGATCACCGCGGACACGAAGAAGCCGCGGTTGATGGCGCTCATCCCGCTGCGGTCGGTTCGCCTGGGAGCGACCGCGAAGATCCCGATCATCGCGGTGACGACGCCGATCGCCGGCACCATCAGCGGAAAGGCGAGCCCCGCGTCCCCGAAGGCGACCTTGCCCAGGATCAGCGCGGCCACGAGCGTCACGGCGTACGACTCGAAGAGATCGGCCGCCATCCCGGCGCAGTCACCGACGTTGTCGCCCACGTTGTCGGCGATGGTGGCCGCATTGCGCGGGTCGTCCTCGGGGATGCCCTGCTCCACCTTGCCCACGAGGTCGGCACCCACGTCGGCCGCCTTGGTGAAGATGCCGCCTCCGACCCTCATGAACATGGCGATCAGGGCAGCGCCGAGACCGAATCCCTCGAGCACCTTGGGCGCGTCGGCGGCGTAGACGAGCACCACACAGGAGGCGCCGAGCAGACCGAGGCCCACCGTGATCATTCCGACCACGCCCCCGGTGCGAAATGCGATCTTCATCGCTTTGTGCGAAACGGTGGTGAGATCCTTTTCCGGTTCCCCCTCCGCAGGAGTCGCCTCGCGCGCGGCAGCGGCTACACGCACATTGCTGCGGACGGCGAGTCGCATACCGATGTATCCCGTGGCCGCCGAGAAAAGCGCGCCCACCAGGAAGAACAGCGAGCGCCCGATGCGCTGCGACGAGTTGTCGGCCGGAAGCAGCAGAAGCAGGAAGAACACGACGACGGCGAAGATGCCGACGGTGCGCAGCTGCCGCGCCAGATAGGCATTCGCGCCTTCCTGGACGGCCGCCGCGATCTCTTTCATGCGTTCGGTGCCTTCGCCGGCCGCCAGCACCTGGCGTACCAGCAGCTGGGCGACGACCAGCGCGGCAAGGGCGACGACCGCGACGACTACGACGATCAACCGGTTGCCGTCGGTGAGTACTGCGGCCGCGAGTGCGGTTGACGGGTCTGAAGGGACGGATACGTGCGCCAGTTCTGCCAGTGGGGTGTTGAGGAACTCCGCCATACGTCCTCCTTGACGCTGAGCGCTCAAGACGTGGACGGATTGTAGGGAGCGGAGCCTGATGAAAACAGTGGGTGGCCAATGAAATCGACGCTCGTCCACCCAATGGCAAATGATCTCGTCTTCGATTGGACCCGAATGCAGTAATGGGGCAGACACGTGGCACGTACGGGATTACCGGAGATCATTGATCAAGCGCAAAGAAAAGGCCCTGCTCAACTGTGCCAGAAATCGCGATCACATCCCGCCCGGTGACGCGCCGGGGTAAGCCGTACGGGTGCGGGTACGCCGTACGGGGGCGGGGAACGCCATATACGCGGTGGGCGGGGCGATGCGGGCACGGGTGGCGGTGGCGGGGCCGAGACGGCTGAGAACGCTTGGCGCGTCCCGGGGAGCCCCGCCGCCGATCAGGGGCGGCTTGGCACCTGGAATCGCCGATGACCCGCAGGGCGTGCGAAGCACCCGGAGTGACGGGGCACCCGGAGTGAGAGGGCCCCGGGAGGCGCGAGGGCTTCAAGGAAACAACGGGGCCGACTGTGCGCCGGAGGCGCTGCCGGACAGCGGTGCCAACCGCACAGCAGGGTGCCGACGGGGCAAGGGCGGGAGCTAAGCCGCAGCGGAGGCATACCTCTCAGGGCGGCGGCGCGGCACCGGCGCGGTGAGGCTGAGACAGCGCCGCGTGTCGCGCTCTCCCGGGTCGGCTGAGGCAGCGCCGCGTGTCGGGCTCTCCCGGCCGAGAAACCTCGAGGGGCGTTCGGCTGATCGGCTGATCACTCGGCCCATCCGCAACTCGGCGGACAGCCGGACGGCTCAGGGAAGAACCACGGCCGAGGCCGTCGGCCAGGTCATGCGGATCACTCCGCCTTCGGCTCCCGTGAGGACCTCCACGTCGTCGACCAGCCCGCTGATGACCGCGAGGCCCATCTCGTCCTCGCTGTCCGCTTCAGCCTCGCCCGGGCCCGTGCCACCGGGCGCGCCAGGCTGCGACGCGTCGCTTCCCGGAGCGAGAAGCCCGTCCCCCACCTCGATGGAGAACGCTTTCTCCTCCTCGGTCAGCACGACCGTGACCGGAGCAGCGATGTCGTGGCTCCTGTGCAGTCCGACGGCACGACTGCATGCCTCGCCGACCGCGAGTCTGACTTCGTCGAGCACCGCCTCATCGACGCCTGCCCGGCGTGCCACGGCGGCTGCCACGAGGCGGGCCGTCCTGACGTGTTCGGGCTGAGCGCTGAAGCGGAGTTCAACGGTTGGCATGGCCATCCCCCTCAAACGTACGGACGTGCGTCTCAGGGGCCCGGGCGTGGCGCCCGGTACCCCTGCTCTCATTTCCTCCGGAAACCGACGAAGCCGGCAGCCGACCCCAAGGGCCGACCGCCTGCTCATGACGGCTGTCTGCTGCCGTCTGCCGGTCCGTCACAGCGTGCCTGCCGGCCCTGGAAGGACCGGCATGCGCCCGACCGTCAGTCGGTTGCCGCGACAGCCTCGTCGACCGTGGTGTGGATGGGAAACACCTTGGTCAGACCTGTGATCCGGAAGATCTTGAGAATGCGCTCCTGGTTGCAAACCAGTCGCAGCGAGCCCTCATGGGCCCGCACACGCTTCAAGCCGCCCACGAGCACGCCGAGGCCGGTGGAGTCGAGGAAGTCGACGCCTTCCATGTCGACAACCAGGTGGTAGCTGCCGTCATTCACCAACTCGACCAACTGCTCGCGCAGCTTGGGCGCGGTATACACATCAATCTCGCCACCGACCTCGACGACCGTACGGTCGCCACCAGGGCCGGACACATTGCGAGTCGACAGGGACAGGTCCACGGATCCTCCAGCACCTTGCTATCGAGCGGTCGCCCCTCGGTCTCCCCGACGGAGGCCAGGGGACGGATCGCCAGCCGCGATGGCATTCAATCACTTACCAGCAGCCATGCACGACGCCTTGGGACCATTGTCCGTCACGCCAGTGACACACTCGGTGCCGATGGCCAAGAATCACCGCCCCAGCCGACCACCTGAGAACGAGGGCTCGCGCCCCTCTCCCACGGTGGTTCTCGACCGGCTCGCCGCAGCGGCGGGCCGGGCAGCGCGCATCACTCATACGGAGCACTTGCCCCCGCGTGCGGGAACCCATGCCACCTGGCCGGATCGCATCCGGCCGGAGGTGATCTCGGCAATTGCCCAGGCCGGAATCGACCATCCGTGGACGCACCAGGCCACCGCGGCCGAACACGCCTTGGACGGCGAGTCCGTCGTGATCGCCACCGGCACGGCGTCCGGCAAGTCGCTCGCCTACCTCGCACCGGTCCTGAGTGCTCTCGTGGACGGTTCGCAGGCCCCGAACGGCCGCGGCACGACTGCTCTGTACCTCGCGCCGACCAAGGCCCTCGCTGCGGACCAGCGCCGCGCCGTGAAGGCGCTGGCGGCGCCCCTGGGCGCCGCGGTGCGGCCTGCGGTCTACGACGGCGACACGCCGGTCGAAGAACGCGAATGGGTGCGCCAGTACGCCAATTACGTCCTGACCAACCCCGACATGCTGCACAGGGGCATACTCCCCTCCCACCCTCGCTGGGCCTCCTTCCTCCGCGCCCTGCGCTTCGTGGTGATCGACGAGTGCCACACCTACCGGGGTGTCTTCGGCTCCCATGTCGCCCAGGTGCTGCGCCGGCTACGCCGTCTGTGCGCGCGCTACGGCTCCGACCCCGTCTTCCTCCTCGCCTCCGCCACAGCGGCAGAACCATCGGTCGCCGCGGGACGTCTCACCGGCCTGCCCGTCAGAGAGGTCTCCGACGACGCCTCGCCCCGAGGCGAGATGGTCTTCGCACTCTGGGAGCCGCCGCTGACCGATCTGCACGGCGAGAAGGGGGCTCCCGTTCGCCGTACCGCGACGGCCGAGACAGCCGATCTCCTGACCGACCTGACCCTGCAGGGCATCCGTTCGGTCGCCTTCGTACGCTCCCGGCGCGGCGCCGAGCTCATCTCCGTCATCGCGAAGGAACGGCTGGCCGAGGTGGACCGCTCCCTTCCCGGGAGGGTCGCGGCCTACCGGGGCGGCTATCTGCCCGAGGAGCGCCGGGCCCTGGAACGGGCCCTGCACTCCGGCGACCTGCTCGGCCTCGCCGCGACGACCGCCCTCGAACTCGGCATCGACGTCTCCGGCCTGGACGCCGTCATCATCTCCGGCTATCCCGGTACCCGCGCCTCCCTCTGGCAGCAGGCGGGCCGCGCCGGACGCGCCGGACAGGGTGCCCTGGCCGTCCTGGTGGCCCGCGACGACCCGCTGGACACTTTCCTCGTCCACCATCCCGAGGCGCTGTTCCAGCAACCGGTGGAGTCCACGGTCCTGGACCCGGACAACCCGTACGTGCTCGCCCCGCACCTGTGCGCGGCGGCCGCGGAACTCCCGCTGACCGAGGCCGACATCGCGCTCTTCGGACCCGCGGTTCCCGATCTGCTGCCGCAGCTGGAGGCCGCGAAGCTGCTGCGCAGGCGAACGACCGGCTGGCACTGGACCCGACGGGAACGCGCCGCCGACCTCACCGACATCCGCGGAGGGGGCGGCCGTCCGGTGCAGATCGTCGAGGAGGGAACCGGCCGGCTGCTGGGCACCGTCGACGAATCCGCCGCCCACACCGCCGTCCACGAAGGCGCCGTCCACCTCCATCAGGGCAGGACCTATCTGGTGCGCCGACTGGATCTGGAGGACTCGGTGGCTCTGGTCGAGGAAGCCGTACCTCCCTACTCGACCAATGCCCGTGACACGACTGCCATCGCCGTCCTGGAGACGGACACCGAGATCCCCTGGGGTGACGGGCGGCTCTGTTTCGGTTCCGTGGAGGTCACCAACCAGGTCGTCTCCTTCCTGCGCCGCCGGCTGATCACCGGAGAAGTCCTGGGGGAGACCAAGCTCGACCTGCCGCCCCGCACCCTGCGCACCCGGGCCGTGTGGTGGACGGTCACCGAGGACCAGCTCGATGCCGCCCGGATCAGCCCCGAGATCCTCGATGGAGCGCTGCACGCAGCCGAACACGCCTCCATCGGCATGCTGCCCCTTTTCGCCACCTGCGACCGCTGGGACATCGGCGGCGTCTCCGTCCCGCTGCATCCGGACACACTCCTTCCCACGGTGTTCGTCTACGACGGCCATCCCGGCGGCGCGGGATTCGCCGAGCGCGCCTTCCACACGGCCCGCGCATGGCTCACTGCTACGCGTCAGGCCATCGCGTCCTGCGAGTGCGACGCGGGCTGCCCGTCCTGCATCCAGTCCCCCAAGTGCGGCAACGGCAACGAGCCGCTGCACAAACGAGGCGCCGTACGCCTGCTGACCGAACTCCTCAGGACCGCACCCACCGCCCCGGAGGAAGTTGGCCCGCCGGACGGGGAGAAGCGCTGAACTCATCTGCCTGCGCCGGTGCCCGAGGTGGGCCGGTGCCGGTATGGGTCGGTATCCGCCTGAGCCGGTTCCGCCCGGGTGGACACCGGTATCGCTGACCAGGGCAGGCCCGGCACCGGCCCCACCCAGGCGGACGCCGGTGTGGCCGAACGGTGCCCTCCCCGCAGCGGCCCCGCCCGGGTGAGCGCCGGTGTCGCCGAACGGGGCGGGCCCGGCACCTCGGTCTCCGGAGGCCCCGCTCTCGACCGCACCTCCGGTGCGTACGGGCCGAAGCGCACACGGGCGGTCACATCGGCGATCTCCCCATGAATCGCGCACCGGACCACTTCCGCACTCTGGGCCCTGGCAACCTCGCGCGCCGTCTCGCATGCCGCCTCTGTGCCGCGGAGCGCGCGGTCAGCAGCTGCGAGCGCCGCCAGGTCCGCCGCACCACCCGCCTTGTGGCGGGAAGACACGGCCTGGCCGAAAGCCAGCACCACCGCGAAGACCGCACAGAGCGTCGCCGTAGTGACGGCCACCCAGACCGTCGCCAGCCCCTGGTCACCGGTCCCCCGTCCGCGTCGCGTCGCGATCAAGGCACCGCCCCCACCGTCTCCTCGGCCAACGCGACCGCCTCAGCGGCCAGCGTCAGGGCCAGGGGCCCGGGCCCTGGAGTCGGTGCCTCGACCCGCACCCGCCACAGCTCGCCCACCCGCTCCACAGCCACCTCAGCCCTGGTCGGCGCCGCTTCCCTCGCTGCGGCCCGGACCATGGCCTCCGGCTCCGACCGGGCCGCAGCCCGCGCCCCCGCCCGGGCGGCGTCCACACAGCGGATCTGGTCCGCCGCGGCCACCAGAGCCCAGACGAGGGCCAGGACGAAAGCGACCAGGACGGGAAGGGCCATCGCAGCCTCCGCGGCCACCGCCCCCCGGTCGCCGTTCCGGCCCCGTTCCTCCCGCGAAGCCTCAGAGTTCCGCGAGGCCTCAGAGTTCCGCGGGGCCTCAGAGTTCCGCGGGGCCTCAGAATTTCGCATCGAGGGCGTCCTTGATCAGCGATTGCAACGCCGAGAGCACGGCTCCGCTGGTCACCACCTTGTAGAGCACCGCTGCGAACGCACAGGCGGCGATGGTGCCCACCGCGTACTCGGACGTCGTCATACCCCGGTCCAGGGCTCCACGCCCCAGACGCTGCCTGAACCTGTCCTGCCAGACCAGACATGCCGCAGCCAGCATCCGTCCCACGACTTTCCCACCCATCACGACCCCACGTTTCTTCGTCTCGATCATCGATTCGGAACTGCATTTCGGAATCCGCTGCCGCCCCGCGCCCGCCCTGGCTCCGCTCAGCTGTGGCACAGGTGGAGCCACCGGCCGGCCGGTGCCTCCCACGGCCAGGACACCGACGGGCCGGGACACCGACGAGCCAGGACACCGACGGGCCGGAGACCGACGGGTCGGACACCGCAGTGGACTTGCTGTGGGACACGGGCCGGCAAGCACCCATCGGCGGGCACCAGCACTGGCACCGGCATCGCCATCGGGACGCCCAACCGGCGGGCATCGGCCGACGCTTGCCGGCTGGTGTCCGCCTCAGCCGCTTCGTTCAGCGGTGATGCAGCAGGCCGGTCGCCAGGCCGATCACGACCGGGGCCACTCCCACCGCCAGAAAGGCAGGCAGGAAGCAGAGACCGACCGGTGCGGTGATCAACACGCCGGCCCGCTGGGCTCGCGCTGTCGCCGCGCTCGCCCGTTCGGCCCGCATCTCGTCGGCCAATCCGGAAACAGGCTCGGCCGCCGGGGCCCCCGTCGACCCGGCACGCTCCAGACAGCGGGCCAGGGGCGCAGCGCCCGGTATCTCCCCGAACCGGGCCCACGCCGCGGCCGGTTCCGCTCCGAGCCGGATCTCCGCCGCCGTGCGGGCGAGCTGGTCACCGACCGGACCGCCCACCGATTCTCCGACCGCCTCCGCCGCCTCCCTCGGTCCGGCACCTGCCGAGACGCAAGCAGCCAGCAGATCAGCGACCAGCGGCAACTGCCGGGCGACGAGAGCGGCTTCCGCTTCCCGTTCAACCGCTCCGCTTCGCTTTCCGGAGCGTTGCCACCGCCACACCGCGTACGCCGCGGCCAGGCCGACCGCCCAGCCCACCGATCGGCCGACAAGGATCCAGCCGGCCGCCCCGGCAGCCAGGGAAGGCAGGCACCGCCGGGCACGGACCAGACCTGGCCTCCGCACGGCCGGCCACTCCGGACGAGGATCGAGCGAGCGGGACCCGGACAGCAGCGCCGCCCGTCTCCGTATGACTCGCTCGTGTCGTCGCACGTTCCACACGAGAGTGAGATACACGGCTGTGCCGAGCACCGCACCGGCCGCACCTGCCATCCCCAACTGGTCCCCCGGGCCTGCCATCCCGTTCATCCGGCCTCCCCCGACCGCACGATCCGTGATGCCCAGAGCAGCCCAGCAGCTTCCAGGAGTCCTCCCGCCAGCAGGCAGACAAGTCCGCCCGGGGTGTTCAGCAGAACTCCGAGCGGGTCCGCTCCGAGAGCCGCTCCGAGCCCCAGCCCCACCGCCGGCAGCAAGGCCAGCACCACAACGGTCGACCAGGCACCGGCCAGCTGGGCGCGGAGCTCCTCCCTGCTGCGCCGCTCAGCCCGCAACGCGTGCTCCAGACGGGTCAGACCGGCCGCGAGGCCGGCGCCCCCGTCCACTGCCACCCGCCAGCAGGCTGCCACCCCCGCGAGTCCTTCGAAGCCGGGCCTGGACGCTGCCTGGAGCAGCGCTGCTGGTACGTCCCCTCCGAAGCGAGCTGCCGCCAGCACCGCGGACTCGGCAGCCCCCAGCGCCCCGGCGTGCCGCCCGGCGGTGAGCAGAGCCTCTCCGGGCTCGTGACCGACCCGTAGCTCACCCACCACAGCGGCGCAGAGAGCCGTCACCCCGTCGGCAACGCGCTCACGCTCACGCTGCCGCGCCCTGCGCCGTATCCAGCGCCGCATCAGCGGAACCGCCACGGCTCCTGCGAGTAACGGCAGCACCGATTCCCCGAGAGCGGCGAGAAGAGCCGCCACAGGGGCGCAGAGCCATTCCTTCCGCTCAAGACACAGGGCGCGGAGTCGTGCCCGTCCCGCCACTCGAGGAAGCTCCGCCCGCCCCCTCGCCGTCAGCGCCCGCGCCCGCCGCGCTCCCGGCTCCCTCGCCACAGCGATACCGGCGGCCAGTCCGGCGCAGAGCGCCATCACCCACGCCGAAGTCTGCACCAGCGCGCCGGGCGTCGCCGCGCTCACGAGTGCTGCCCGATCAGCGACCCGAGGCGCCCCCAGCCCCGCTCCGGCACGAACCCCTCCGCACCCCATCGCAGAGCCGGCACGGTGACCACCAGACCTGCCGAGTCCCGCTCGAGGACATGGACTTCGGAAAGTCGCCGTCGCCCGTCTCTGTCCCGCACGAGGTGGACCACCACAGAGAGCGCAGCCGCCAACTGACTGTGCACAGCCGCCCGATCGAGCCCCGCAGCCGTCCCCAGGGCCTCCAGGCGGGCAGGCACGTGTTCCGCGGCATTGGCATGGACTGTGCCGCAACCGCCTTCGTGCCCGGTGTTCAAGGCGGCCAGCAGCTCCGTCACCTCAGCGCCCCGAACCTCACCAACCACCAGCCGGTCGGGACGCATACGCAGGGCCTGGCGCACGAGGTCGCGCAGGGTCACCCTGCCCGCGCCTTCCTGATTGGCAGGGCGCGACTCGAGGCGCACCACATGGGGGTGATCCGGTCGCAGTTCAGCGGAGTCCTCGGCGAGCACGATGCGCTCGCGCTCGCCTACCGCGCCCAGCAGACTCGACAGCAGCGTCGTCTTCCCCGCACCCGTTCCCCCACTGATGAGGTACGAGACCCGGGCCTGCACCAGCGCCCTGAGCAGGTGGTCACCGCCGGGTGGCAACGTCCCGGCCCGGACGAGCTCTGCCAATGTGAAGGCCTTCGGCCGCACCACCCGCAGCGAAAGACACGTCGAGCCCACGGCAACCGGCGGCAGGACGGCGTGCATGCGCGTCCCGTCGGGCAGCCGCGCATCCACCCACGGCCGGGCATCGTCCAGCCGCCGACCCGCGACCGCCGCAAGTCTCTGAGCCAGCCTCCGTACGGCCGTCGCATCCTGGAACGTGACCCGGGTCAGCTCGAGACCCGTGCCCCGGTCCACCCATACCCGGTCGGGGGCGGACACCAGGACATCGGTCACCGCCGGATCGGCCAGCAGCCTCTCGAGCACTCCTGTGCCGACCAGTTCGCCCCGCAGTTCCTTCGCCGCGCCGAGTACTTCGGTGTCACCGAGCAGGCGGCCTTGCTCCCTCAGCGCGGCGGCCACCCCGGCAGGAGTCGGCGCGGCACCGCTGCTGGCCAGCCGCTGTCGCACCGCGTCGAGCAATGCGTCGGTCATGACCTTCCTCCGCCGGGGTGCCGGGCGTGGACGCCCTCGAGGCGGTCCGGCACATCCACCCGGTCCCAGAACTCCTTGCAGAAGCGGGCCAGAACACCCCGAGGGTTGCTGCCCGGCGGCTCACCACCCTCCTGGGCCGAGGACAGCCCAGGTTCCCGGGGCAGATCGCCCACTAGAGGCAATCCCAGTGCCTGGGCCACCCACTGTTCGTCCAGGCCCGCCGTGTAAGGGCCCCGTGCCACGACCCGCAGGTCGTCCAGGACCACGCCGGCTGCCGCCGACACCCTCCGGGCCGCCGCGACCGCCCTCAGCTCGCCGGGCACGACCAGCAGCCCGACGTCGAGCTGTGCCAGCACTTCCGCCGTGCTGTCGTCGAACCGGCGCGGCAGGTCCACCACCACCACTCCGCCGAGCCGACGCGCTGCGGCCAGTACCGACTGCATGGCCTGCGGTGGGACGGCCGCCTCCTCGCCCCGGCCCCAGCTGAGAACTCGCAGGCCATGCAGCGCGGGCAGGGACTCCTCCAGCGCCCCGCCGCCCAACCGCCCTTTGGAACGGGCGAAATCCGGCCACCGCAAGCCTTCGGCTTCCTCTCCTCCGAGCAGAACGTCGATGCCGCCGCCCAGGGGATCCCCGTCGATCAGCATGGTCCGCCTGCCCGACCTGGCCGCCGTCACGGCGAGTGCGCAGGCCAGCGTGGATGCGCCGGATCCACCGCGCCCTCCCACCACGCCCACGGTGAGCGCCGGCCTGCCCACACCTTCAGCCGCATTGGCGATCTGGTCGACCAGCCACCCTTCGGAATCCGGCAGCCGCAGCACATACTCGGCCCCGATCTCGACGGCACGCCGCCACACGTCCGGGTCGGCCCCGTCCCTTCCGACGAGCATGAGCCCGCCTCGCCTGGACGCCCCCTGACATCGCGGGGCCGCATCGTCACCGACGAGGATCAGCGGGGCCCGCTCCCAGCGCCCCTTCTCCTCAGGCAGCCCGTGATGCACCTCGGGCACCGCCCCGGCCGCCGCGCACAGTCTGAGCAGATCATCGAGCAAATCCACGTCCTCGGTCACGATCATCGGCCCGCCACGCAGCCGATCGGCGCCCGGCAGACCCACGTCCGCGAAAGATCCAGCCACCATCTCCGCCCCCTTCTCGCTGTCCCTTCAGTGCGGTTTCGCGCGCGGCCTCGGACTGATCCGAGATGCGCGATTCCGGAACCCGCGGACTTCACGGGCGGAATCAACATGCAACGGCTCGGAAAAACATGTGGATCTTGCTCAAAAACTGTGGACAACCGCAGCATTGTGAATATCTCGGTAGCTCGTACAGGGGACATTCGGAGCGCAGCCCTTCCGCTACGCACCGTCACGAGCCATGATCGAGGGAGTCCGCCCACAGAAACGGGAGGGCCGGGCAGCGAGGGCCGGCAGAGGCCTCACGCTGCGGCCAAAATGTGTCCGGACATGCGACGACCCCCGCCGGGGGGGAGAGCGGGGGTCGTCCCCACGGCCGACTCGGGGGGGGAGGAGTCGGACCGGGTTAGCACGGTCGCGAACGATCCGTGACTTCCATGGTGTACCCGAGCGTCTTCTCAGGCAAACCCACCCACCGGACTTTACGCCGAATGGCGGGCCCCTATGCTCACCTTTGTGGAAAATCGCTTCTCGCCGCGCACAGCAGCCTTCTTCGACCTGGACAAGACGGTCATTGCGAAGTCGTCGACGCTCACCTTCAGCAAGTCCTTCTACCAGGGCGGACTGATCAACCGCCGCGCCGTACTGCGCACCGCGTACACACAGTTCGTGTTCCTTGCCGGAGGCGCCGATCACGACCAGATGGAGCGGATGCGTCAATATCTCTCAGCGCTCTGCAAGGGCTGGAACGTCCAGCAGGTCAGGGAGCTCGTGGCCGAGACCCTCCACGACCTGATCGACCCGATCATCTACGACGAGGCCGCAACCCTCATCGAGGAGCATCACACAGCCGGGCGCGACGTGGTCATCGTCTCGACCTCCGGCGCCGAAGTCGTCGAACCCATCGGAGAACTGCTGGGTGCCGACCGAGTCGTCGCGACCAGGATGGTCATCGGCGACGACGGCTGCTTCACGGGCGAGATCGAGTACTACGCCTACGGGCCGACCAAGGCGGAGGCAGTCAAGGCCCTTGCCGAGTCTGAGGGCTACGACCTCTCGCGTTGTTACGCGTACAGCGACTCGATCACCGACGTGCCGATGCTGGAGGCGGTCGGCCATCCGCATGCCGTCAATCCGGACCGCACGCTACGCCGCGAGGCCACGCTCCGGGATTGGCCGATTCTCGTCTTCGACCGGCCGGTGCGGCTCAAGCAGCGCCTGCCCACCTTCTCCATGCCGCCACGACCGGCATTGGTGGCGGCAGCGGCGCTGGGTGCGGCTGCCGTGACAGCCGGGCTGGTCTGGTACGCCAACCGTCGCCGCTCCGCAGCGGCCATCCTCTGAGAGGCAACAGGGGATCCTCTCCGCAGACAGGCGCGGGGAGCCGTGGTCGGCGCCGTCACGACGACGCCCGAATCAGTATCGTTTGAACCGAAAAGTAAAGAAGTGTGGCCAGGACTTCCACTCCCCCCTGACCAGGAGTACAAAGGAGGCAACGGCCCGCGAGACCAAGGACATCCGAGAGGATCACCTTTTCACGCACAGATGGCCCCACGGACCGAGCATGAAAGCCGAGCACCCACGCGACGTCGACCCGTCGATTACGGGCCAGCCGCACCAGGTGACGGGCAACGACCCCGGCCTGATGGGCACATATCGAGGACGCTTGGTAACTGGGCGGACATGCCAGCGGCGGTACCGGAAACGGTACCGCCGCAACCCTTTCCGGGACCGGTCGAGCGCCCCCAGCGGCGCTCCCGCCTCAAGCCGCGCCGCGCTGCAGCGCCTCGCACACCGCCGTGGACTCCCTGACCCCGAGTTCCACCGAGCGCCCGCAATGGGCGATCCACGCAGCCATGCCCTCCGGGCTCCCCGAGAGATACCCCTCGAACGCCGCCACGTATGCAGCTCGGCCCTGCTCGGCATGCCCGACCTCAGCAGGACAGATCGACTTGGGATCGAGGCCACTGCCGATCAGCACGACCCGTTCGGCGGTCCGGGCCACCAGGCCGTTGTGCGACCCGAAGGGCCGCAGGGCCAGAAGCTCACCGTGCACGACGGCGGCCATGACCAGCGCGGGCGCCGCGCTGCCGTCGATGATCAGCCGCGACAGCCCCTCGAGCCGCCCGGACACCTCGTCGGCACTCGGGAGAGGCGCTTCGATCAACGGCTCGTCGACGCGCTCACCGGCCAGCCGAGGCCGTCCGACCGCATCGTCCGGAGTCACTCCGCCTGCCGCAACCAGGTGCAGCCGAGCCAGAACACGAAGCGGTGACTGACGCCAGATGGAGAGCAGCTGCCCCGCTTCAGCGGTGAGCCGCAGCGCGGCACCCACGGTGCGAGCTTCGCCGTCACCACTGAAGTCAGTGCGCCTGCGCACCTCCTCGAGATTCCAGTCGGCGCCCGAGAGCGCCGCGGAACCCCTGGCGCCGCGCAGGGCGGCCTCCGCGGTGACCTCATTGCTGCGCCGCCGCATGACCCGGTGACCGTAGACCCGGTCCACAGCCTTGCGCACGGAGTCCACCGCGTCGCCGACCCCGGGCAGGGCACCGAGAGCGGCAAGCGGGTCCGAGGAAGTCGTACTCATAAGTAGGGAGGCTACGCGTCCGCCACACGAATACGGCCCACGAGTGGTCATTTTCACGAACCATGACAGCGCTGAGCGATGGAGCGGCTACCCTAGGTGAACATGAAGATCGCTTTCGTAGGGAAGGGCGGCAGCGGGAAGACGACGCTGTCCTCGCTCTTCATCCGCCATCTCGCCGCCAATGAAGCACATGTCATCGCGGTGGACGCCGACATCAACCAGCATCTCGGGGCCGCGCTCGGTCTCGACGAGGAGGAAGCCGCCGCACTGCCGGCCATGGGCGCCCAGCTGCCCCTCATCAAGGACTACCTCCGGGGGAGCAACCCCCGCATCGCGTCCGCGGCAACGATGATCAAGACCACGCCTCCCGGCGAGGGGTCCCGGCTGCTGCGGGTCCGTGAGGACAACCCGGTCTACGACGCCTGCGCCCGCCCGGTCCGTCTCGACGACGGCGACATCCGGCTGATGGCCACCGGTCCCTTCACCGAGTCCGATCTGGGCGTTGCCTGCTATCACTCCAAGGTCGGGGCGGTCGAGCTCTGCCTCAACCATCTGGTCGACGGCCCGGACGAGTACGTGGTGGTCGACATGACGGCGGGGTCGGACTCGTTCGCGTCAGGGATGTTCACCCGTTTCGACATGACCTTCCTGGTGGCCGAACCGACCAGGAAGGGCGTTTCCGTCTACCGCCAGTACAAGGAGTACGCCCGGGACTTCGATGTCGCTCTGAAGGTGGTGGGCAACAAGGTGCACGGCCCGGACGACCTCGACTTCCTGCGCGCCGAGGTCGGCGAGGATCTGCTGGTCGGCATCGGCCATTCGGACTGGGTACGGACGATGGAGAAAGGCCGGCCGGCGCCCTTCGACCTTCTGGAGGCGGACAACCGGATGGCGCTGCAGTCCCTGCAGGACGTCGCGGAGGATTCGTACGAACTGCGCGACTGGGAGCGCTATACGCGGCAGATGGTGCACTTCCACCTGAAGAACGCGGAAAGCTGGGGCAACGAGAAGACGGGTGCCGACCTGGCTGCCCAGGTCGACCCCGCCTTTGTCCTGCACGAGCACTCCGCCGCAGCGGGCGCAGCCCAGCCGGCCTGAATCCCGCGGGCGGCGTCGGGGGTGATTCCTACTCCGCGCCGCTGCCTGCCCCCTGGCCTGCCGGCTGATCCGCCGGCCTGGCAGGCACAGGGCTGCTCGCCGACTTGCCCGGAGCCGTCCCCGCCAGGAAGGCCGGCCATCCGGGCTTCGGCGCCTGGCCCACCTTCAGCGTCCCGAGCTTGGCGAGCGTCGCCGGGTCCTGTGCGTCGAGCCAGTCGGCGAGCTGACGGAAGGACACGCACTG
Organism: Streptomyces sp. NPDC006516; assembly: GCF_040611875.1. Taxonomy (NCBI): domain Bacteria; kingdom Bacillati; phylum Actinomycetota; class Actinomycetes; order Kitasatosporales; family Streptomycetaceae; genus Streptomyces; species Streptomyces sp. NPDC006516. The sequence goes on along the minus strand of NZ_JBEXPD010000013.1, from coordinate 111,979 downwards.
CACATCCTGCTGGGTGCACACGGTTTTGATCGTTTCCTCGACGGCGCGCATATAGGTGCCGCCGTTCCAGGATTCGAAGTGGTTACCGATGATCAGCGGTGCGCGATTGCCGTTGTAGGCGCGGTCGAACGCCTGGAGCAGACCGTCCCGCATCTGGTTGCCCCAGTAGGTGTGGCGGCCCGGGTCGCCCTGGGTCGTCGTACCGGACTGGTTGAACATGAAGTTGTAGTCCATCGAGAGCGTTTCGAACGCGCGTCCCGGCACCGGGACGAGCTGCAGGGGAAGATCCCAGAGTCCGTCCTTCTTCGTGGGCCAGACCTGGTTGCCGACGCCGCTGGAGTCGTAGCGGAACCCCATGGTCCGCGCTGCCGCGACCATGTTCTTCTGGCCCTCGAGGCACGGTGTGCGGGCCCCGATCAGTTCCTTGTCGTAGTCGAAGGGCAACGGAGCCTCCGCCTTGAGCGTCGGAGCGTTGGTCTTCCAGCCCTTCACGAACTCCTTCGCCTGGCTGATCTCGCTCTTCCACTCCTCGACCGACCAGGTACCGACACCGCCGTCCGGCCCGCAGAAGTGCCCGTTGAAGTGGGTGCCGATCTCGTTTCCGTCCAGCCAGGCCGCACGCAACTCCTTCAGGGTGGCGCGGATCCCCTCGGTGTCGTTGAAGCCGATGTCGGAGCGGCCCGCTGAATGCTGCGGGGGGTCGTACAGTGCCTTCTTCTCCTCCGGCAGGAGGTAGACCCCGCTGAGGAAGTACGTCATCTTCGCGTCGTACTTCTTGGCGACCGCGCGGAAGTGCGAGAACAGCTTCTGGCTGTCCTCGCCGGCGCCGTCCCAGGAGAACACCACGAACTGCGGCGGTTTCTGCCCGGGCTTCAGGCGCTTGACCGCGGGAAGCTTCGGCTGGGCGCCGGTGAACGCGGTGGAACCGTCACCGATGAGCTTGACCGCCCCCTTGGGCGCCGCCGCCGGAGAGTTCCCCTCCGCGCCAGGGGTCTGCTTCTTTCCGGGCCCGGGGCCGGCGACCCCCGCGTCCGGACCCGAGCAGCCGGCCAGGCCGGCGATCAGCGCCGTGACCACGGCACCCAGGGCGATCCGCTTCGTGGCGGCCATCATCCGTCCACCCTCTTCCTTGCAGGAGTCGTGCGTTGAAGTGCCGACGCGGCGCGGTCAACGTCACACGCAGCCCTGCTGGAACCAGTACGACAAGCCGGATGAAAAGCTGCTTATTCACTTCAAAGAGTGACTCACTGGGCTATTTGCTCGAAAGCATGGACACCCTTCTTTACTCTCCATTACGATTCGTTTACGGAGAGTTGAGAAATCCCGCCGTATCACCCCACCGCCGCACGCCGTGAACCACGGCCGCCGTCACTCACATACCGCGACCGCGCTGCCCCGGAGGAGACGGGAACATGTCTGCCTGCGTCCCAACCCGCAATGACCACTCGCCCCGCAGTTCACGCCCGCCCCGCGCCTCGGGGGTCAAGCGGCCGCACAGTCCGCCGTCCCCGCCGGGCCGAGGACGTTTCCGCGTCTCGGGCGCCGACCTTTCCGCATCGATCACCGTCTTCCTGATCGCCGTCCCCATGTCGCTCGGGCTCGCCGTCGCCATGGACGCGCCCCTGGCAGCCGGACTCGTCTCGGCGGCGATCGGCGGCATCGTCGCCGGGCTGCTCGGCGGCACACCTCTTCAGGTGAGCGGCCCGTCGGCCGGCCTCACCGTCGTCACGGCCGAGCTGATCCAGATCTACGGCTGGCGCACCACGTGCGCCATCACCATCGGCGCGGGCCTGCTGCAGATTCTGCTGGGATCGCTGAGAGCCGCACGCAGCGCTCTCGCCGTCAGCCCCGCGATCGTCCACGGCACGCTCGCCGGGATCGGGGTGGCCATCGCGCTCGCCCAGTTGCACATCGTGCTGGGCGAGGCGCCTCGGAGCTCGGCTCTCGACAACGTCCTCGCACTGCCCTCGCACTTGGAGCAGTTCAGCCCGGCGGCACCCTTCATCGGGGCTCTCACCATCACCCTTCTGGTGCTGTGGCCCCGACTGCCCGGTCGGGTGGGAGCGGCGCTGCGCAAAATCCCCGCCGCCCTCGCCGCCGTGGCCGTAGCGACGGCTGTGGCCGCCGTGGCCACACCCGGGATCGCCAGGGTGGATCTTCCTTCCTGGCACTCGCACGCCCTGCCCGAGATGCCGCAGGGCCCCGTGGCCGCCCTCGCAGCGGCCGTCCTGACCGTCACGCTCGTGGCCAGCCTGGAATCCCTGCTCGCCGCGGTCTCCGTGGACAAGCTGGCAGCCGATCGAGCCGCAGCCCCCTCCAGGAACGGCCGCAAGGCGCCGGCACCCGTCAAGCGCTCGGACCTCGACCGGGAACTGCGCGCTCAGGGCGTAGGCAACGCACTGTCCGGATTGGCCGGAGGGCTGGCCATCTCCGGCGGAGCGGTGCGCAGTTCCGCGAATGTGCGGGCCGGCGCGGAAAGCCGGGCGGCCACCGTGCTGCACGGCCTCTGGGTGCTCCTCGCGGCCGCACTGCTGGTCACGGTCCTGGAATGGATCCCCTTGGCGGCGCTCGCCGCGCTGGTGATGGTGGTCGGCGTGCAGATGGTCAGCTTCGCCCACATCCGCAAGGTGCACCGGCACCGCGAATTCCTGGTGTACGGCGCCACCATCAGCGGCGTTCTCCTTGTGGGGGTGCTCGAGGGTGTGGCGATCGGCATCGTCGTGGCGGTCGCCGTCGCCCTGCACCGACTGGCCCGCACCAGGATCACGGTGACGGAGCAGGACGACCGTTACCTGGTGACCGCTCGCGGGCAGCTGACCTTCCTGGCCGTCCCGCGCCTCAGCCGCGTGCTCGGCCGACTCCCGCAAGGCGTACACGCCGTGGTCGAGTTGGACGGCTTCTTCATGGACCACGCGGCCTACGAGGCCATCCAGGACTGGTATGCGGCGCAGACCGCCGCGGGGGGCCAGATCGAATTCACGGGACGTTCCGGAGGCCGGATCGCCGAGCCCGCATCGGCGGCGCATTCCTGCTGTCGCCCGTGGACCCCATGGCGTAACCATCACTGCCACGACCGCGTGCAGGACGCCGCCCCGGCCACCGCCGGCCCCGCCTCTCACACCGTGGCACCGACGGCCCCTGTCACGGTGGCGGGCTCCATGGGTGAGCGACAGGGCGCCCATCGACTCCTCAGCGGCCTCAGCTCGTTCCAGCGCACCACCGCGCCGCTGGTCCGGGAAGAACTGGCCCGGCTGGCTGCCGAGGGGCAGCGGCCTTCCCAGCTGTTCCTCACCTGTGCCGACTCCCGCCTGGTCACCAGCATGATCACGGCAAGCGGCCCCGGCGACCTCTTCACCGTACGTAACGTCGGCAATCTCGTTCCCCCGCCAGGCACCGGAGGGGATGCGGGGGGCGACGACTCGGTGGCCGCCGCCATCGAATACGCGGTGGACGTGTTGCAGGTCGAATCGATCACCGTCTGCGGCCACTCCGGATGCGGAGCCATGCAGGCCCTGCTGGGGGCCGCGCCGGAGACTCCCGGGACACCGCTCTGGCGCTGGCTGCGGCACGGCCTCCCGAGTCTGGAGCGCATGCGCTCCAAGCATCACTCCTGGGCCCGCATCGCCGGACGCCTGCCCGCCGACGCGGTGGAACAGCTCTGTCTGACCAATGTGGTCCAGCAGTTGGAGCACCTTCGCGCGCACGACGCGGTGGCTCGCCGGCTCGCAGCGGGCACACTGCAACTGCACGGTATGTACTTCCATGTCGGGGAAGCCCAGGCATACCTGCTGACCGAGGGCGTCAGTTCGGGGACCGGCCCCGACGAAGTCTTCGCCAGGGTCGCTCCCGAGGCGGTGTGGAGTGCCGCTCCCAGCGCCGAGGCCCTGCACGTCACCGCCGACTCCCCCGTGGGCGCCTGAACCGCTCACACCCCCGGTCCGTGAGACCTTGTGGTCCCGCTCTCGCATCGCACACCGCTGCTCGCGGGAGCGGGCCGTGTGACTCCGTAACACGAGGAACAGGTCTAAACCAATTCCCGGCAGACACTTGTCACCTGGCCTGCGGCCTGATGAGCTGTCCCCCGGGACACAACGGACACCCTGGGAATGGGAGATGTCGTGAGCAACGAAAGCCTGGCCAATCTGCTCAAGGAGGAGCGGCGGTTCGCACCGCCTGCCGATCTGGCCGCGAACGCCAACGTGACCGTGGAGGCGTACGAGCAGGCCAAGGCGGACCGGCTGGGCTTCTGGGCCGAGCAGGCCCGCCGCCTGACCTGGGCCACCGAGCCGACCGAAACGCTCGACTGGAGCAACCCGCCCTTCGCGAAGTGGTTCGCGGACGGCGAACTCAACGTCGCGTACAACTGCGTGGACCGCCACGTCGAGGCGGGCAACGGCGACCGGGTCGCCATCCACTTCGAGGGCGAGCCCGGCGACAGCCGCGCGATCACCTACGCCGAGCTGAAGGACGAGGTCTCCCGCGCGGCCAACGCCCTCACCGAGCTCGGAGTCGGCAAGGGAGACCGGGTCGCCGTCTACCTGCCGATGATCCCGGAGGCGGCCGTAGCGATGCTGGCGTGCGCCCGGATCGGCGCCGCTCACTCGGTGGTCTTCGGCGGATTCTCGGCGGACGCCATCGCCGCCCGCATCCAGGACGCCGACGCCAAGGTCGTCATCACCTCCGACGGCGGCTACCGCCGAGGTAAGCCCTCCGCGCTCAAGCCCGCGGTGGACGACGCGGTCTCCCGTATCGACAGCGTCGAGCACGTCCTGGTGGTGCGGCGCACCGGACAGGACACCGCGTGGACCGAGGGCAGGGACGTCTGGTGGCACGAGATCACCGCCAGGCAGTCGACGGAACACACCCCCGAGGCCTTCGAGGCCGAGCAGCCTCTCTTCATCCTCTACACGTCGGGAACCACGGGTAAGCCCAAGGGCATCCTGCACACCTCCGGTGGCTACCTCACCCAGGCGGCGTACACCCATCACGCCGTCTTCGACCTCAAGCCCGAGACCGACGTGTACTGGTGCACCGCCGACATCGGCTGGGTGACCGGGCACTCGTACATCGTCTACGGCCCCCTGGCCAACGGTGCGACCCAGGTGATGTACGAGGGCACTCCTGACACGCCCCACCAGGGGCGCTTCTGGGAGATCGTCCAGAAGTACGGCGTCACGATCCTCTACACCGCGCCGACGGCGATCCGGACGTTCATGAAGTGGGGAGACGACATCCCCGCCAAGTTCGACCTGTCGTCGCTGCGTGTCCTCGGTTCGGTCGGCGAGCCGATCAACCCCGAGGCCTGGATGTGGTACCGCAAGCACATCGGCGCCGACAAGTGCCCCATCGTGGACACCTGGTGGCAGACGGAGACCGGCGCGATGATGATCTCGCCGCTCCCCGGGGTGACGGAGACGAAGCCGGGTTCGGCGCAGCGGGCGCTGCCCGGTATCTCTGCCACCGTCGTCGACGACGAGGCCCGCGAGGTCCCGAACGGAGGGGGCGGTTATCTGGTCCTCACCGAGCCGTGGCCGTCGATGCTCCGCACCATCTGGGGCGACGACCAGCGCTTCATCGACACCTACTGGTCGCGCTTCGAGGGCAAGTACTTCGCCGGCGACGGCGCCAAGAAGGACGAGGACGGCGACGTCTGGCTGCTCGGCCGGGTCGACGACGTCATGCTCGTCTCCGGGCACAACATCTCGACCACCGAGGTGGAGTCGGCCCTCGTGTCGCACCCGGCGGTCGCCGAGGCAGCCGTGGTCGGTGCCAACGACGAGACGACCGGCCAGGCCATCGTCGCCTTCGTGATACTGCGCGGCACCGCCACCGCCTCCGACGAGCTCGTCGCAGAGCTGCGCAACCACGTCGGCACCACGCTCGGGCCGATCGCGAAGCCCAAGCGGGTCCTCCCGGTGGCAGAACTGCCGAAGACCCGGTCGGGCAAGATCATGCGCCGTCTGCTGCGTGATGTCGCCGAGAACCGTGAGCTGGGTGATGTCACGACGCTCACCGACTCCTCGGTCATGTCCCTCATCCAGACGCAGCTGCCTGCCGCGTCCTCCGAGGACTGACACGACTGCGGCCACCGCACGGCACCGAGGGGCATCCGGCAGGACCGGATGCCCCTCCGGGCGCCTCGGGAACAACGGCAAGCTCCGCACTCCGGAACAACGGCGAGCTCCGCACGCCACCGGGCGGTGGGCACCGGATCGGGATAGCGTGTCGACACCCCAGGTAGAGTGGTGGTTTCGTCGACGGAGCACGTGATGCGGAGCGAGAGCGGCCGAGCACGTAGGACGAGCCGTCAGTACGGGCACATCGCACAGGCACGTGCGCACCAGCACGGTAGGAGGCCGGGGCGGGCGCCTCTGACGGGACCCTCCAGGCGGGACAACCACATAGGACATCTCCACAGGGGCGCCGGGAAGTCTGGTCGGCATGCGAATTCGCCATGCCGTCAATGCCGTAACCCGACCCGGAGGTCTCTCCCCGTGGCCACGCCCGCCCCCTCGTCCGACAACCGCGGCACTCTCTTCGGCCGACTGCCCCTGCCCGAGCGGAACTACGTCGCCGATGCCCTGCGTACCGAGACGGTCGGCGGAGTCATCCTGCTGGTTGCGGCCGTAGCCGCGCTGGTCTGGGCGAACGTAGCCGGTTCGAGCTACGCGGCCGTCAGCCACTTCCACTTCGGCCCCGAGGCGCTGGGACTCGACCTCTCGGTGGCCCATTGGGCGGCGGACGGGCTGCTCGCCGTCTTCTTCTTCGTCGCGGGCGTCGAACTCAAGCGTGAACTGGTCGCCGGCGAACTCCGTGACCCCCGAGCGGCAGCCCTGCCCGTTGCCGCGGCGCTCTGCGGCATGGCCGTGCCCGCCCTCGTCTACACGCTGACCGCAGTGCTCGGAGGGGGGTCCACAGACGGCTGGGCGGTCCCCACCGCCACCGACATCGCCTTCGCCCTCGCCGTGCTCGCGGTCATCGGAACCTCGCTGCCGGCGGCGCTGAGGGCCTTCCTGCTCACGCTCGCCGTGGTGGACGACCTCTTCGCCATCCTGATCATCGCCGTCTTCTTCACCGAGGAGATCGACTTCCTGGCGCTCGGCGGAGCCTTCGCCTGCCTGGCCGTGTTCTACGTGCTGCTGCGTTCCGGGGTGAAGGGCTGGTACATCCACGTCCCGCTCGCGCTGGTCATCTGGGGTCTGATGTACAACAGCGGCGTCCACGCGACGATCGCCGGTGTAGCCATGGGCCTCATGCTGCGCTGCACCAGGCGCGAAGGCGAGACGCGCTCCCCGGGCGAACACATCGAGCACCTGGTACGTCCTCTGTCGGCGGGCGTCGCGGTTCCGTTGTTCGCACTCTTCTCTGCCGGTGTCACCCTCAAGGGGGATGCCCTGGCCGGCGTTTTCGAGCGGCCCGAGACGCTCGGGGTGGTTCTCGGTCTGGTGGCGGGCAAGACCATCGGCGTCTTCGGCGGCACCTGGATCGTCACCCGCTTCACCAGGGCCCGACTCAACAAGGATCTGGCCTGGGCGGACGTCTTCGCGGTGGCCACGCTGGCCGGTATCGGGTTCACCGTTTCCCTGCTCATCGGAGAGCTCGCCTTCGCCGGCGACGAGGACATGATCAACGAGGTCAAGGCCGCGGTCCTCGTCGGTTCCCTGATTGCAGCCGTACTCTCCGGTGTACTGCTCAAACTGCGGGTACGCAGATACAGGGCGCTGTACGCGGCCGAGGAGCTCGACGCGGACGCGTCCGGGGTTCCCGACATCTACGAGCAGGACGACCCGGAGTACCACCTGCGGATGGCAGCGATCCACGAGAGGAAGGCTGCCGAGCACCGCCGCCTTGCCGAACGGGCGGGGGCAGCGAGCAGCAAGCCGGACAGTCCGGCATGATCTGACATCGGATGTACGGAAGAGGAGAGGGAGTCAGGGATGAGCGACCCCGGCAACTACACGGGCACCTATGCGGGCAGCACCGACCGCAGTCTCGGACAGTTGTTCGCTTCGGCGACCGCCGAGATGTCCGCGCTGGTACATGACGAGATCGCCCTGGCGAAGGCCGAGGTCCGCCAGGACGTGAAGCGCGGCGTGATCGGCAGCGTGGCGTTCATCGTCACAGGTGTGCTGATCCTGTTCGCGATCCCCGTGCTGAGCTTCGCGGCCGCGTACGGCATCCACAACCTCGGGCTCGGACTCGCCTGGTCGTTCCTGATCGTGGGCGGTGCGTTCATCCTGCTGGGCATCCTGCTGGCCCTGTTCGGGCTGGCCAAGTTCAAGAAGGTCAAGCCGCCGGAGAAGTCCATCGCCTCGGCCAAGCAGAGCGCCGCGGTCCTTCAGGGCGTCAAGCCGCACCCCCGCCCGGCCGTCACCGCTGTCACGATCGAGCGGGCACAGGGCAGCTCACTCGCGGACAAGGCCATCGAGAACCGCCCTGTCCAGGACAAGGCGGTCTCTGTGACACGCTCATCCACATGACCGACCTTGATTACAGCGCATCCGGCCCGGTAGGGCCGTTGGGACCGGCGGCCGGTTCCGGCGGCCCCGTCCGCCTGGACGGGCCCTGGACCCACCGCGACGTGGCAGCCAACGGCGCGCGGTTCCACATCGCCGAAATGGGCGACGGGCCGCTGGTGCTGCTGTTGCACGGTTTCCCGCAGTTCTGGTGGACCTGGCGCCATCAGCTGACCGCCCTGGCGGATGCCGGGTACCGCGCGGTCGCGATGGACCTTCGCGGAGTCGGCGGCAGCGACCGTACGCCCCGGGGGTACGACCCCGCCAACCTGGCGCTCGACGTCACCGGCGTCATCCGCTCGCTCGGGGAGCCCGACGCGGCGCTGGTCGGCCACGACATGGGCGGGTACCTCGCCTGGACGGCCGCCGTGATGCGTCCGAAACTGGTGCGGCGGCTCGTGGTGTCCTCGATGCCGCATCCGCGCCGCTGGCGTTCCTCGATGCTCTCCGACTTCGCACAGTCCCGGGCCGGCTCGCACGTCTGGGGATTCCAGCGGCCCTGGGTCCCCGAGCGCCAGCTCGTCGCGGACGACGCGGCCCTGGTGGCCCGGCTGATCCGCGACTGGTCAGGGCCCCGTACCCCCGACTTCCCCGACGACAAGACCGTGGACGTCTACCGGCGCGCGATGTGCATCCCGTCGACCGCGCACTGCTCGATCGAGCCCTACCGCTGGATGGTCCGCTCGCTCGCCCGCCCCGACGGCGTCCAGTTCAACCGGCGGATGAAGCGGCCCGTGCGGGTACCGACGCTGCATCTCCACGGATCACTCGATCCGGCGATCCGGACGCGCAGTTCCGCGGGGTCGGGTGAGTATGTCGAGGCACCGTACCGGTGGCGACTTTTCGACGGTCTCGGCCACTTCCCCCACGAGGAGGATCCGGTCGGGTTCTCGACCGAACTCATCAACTGGCTCAAGGATCCTGAGCCCGATCGGTAGTCGCGGGCACAGATTTCCGACGAACAGCCAATTGCCTGCCGCATAAGCCAATTGGCTGACTCGCACGCGATTACCGACCTTGGGTCACGGGCAGACGTCGGGGTATGGGCTGGACGCGCGACTTCAATGACGCAGCACGCAACCGACGCTCGACCGCTCCCGCTGGTCCGAGCGGTCACGAGGGGGGCGGCTCTCCGAGCCGGGTGCACGATATGAGTGATTTCCATGAGCTGCGGTTGGGCATTCCGCGCATCCTCCACCGCCGGGCCCGCTGGGTGTCGGCACGGCTGCGCCATCCCCGCGCCGACCGCTCCTGACCCGGCAGCCTGACCTGGTTGATCCTGGAATCGCTGACCGGTACACCGCATGAGAGGCCCCGGACTCCAAGGCCCGCCGGCCTCCCGTGCGCACACAGTTCGCGAGCCCAGGAAGCCGCACGAGCCCGCAACGGGCGCGCATGAGCCCGTCGCACCACCAGACCGCGAACCGCGTGAGACCGCGGGGCCGCCAGGCTCCGCCACCCACATGAGCCCGCGGGGCCGGAAGGCTCCGCGGGCCCGTCATGCGGCAGAAGCCCTCAGAGCGCACAGCCCTGGCTGTCGACCTGCTGGACGCTGGACCTGCCGAGCTCGATGTCCTGGCGGATCTCGTCCGCCGTCAGGGCGTAACCCGTGTCCGGGTCGTCGAGCGACTTGGCGAACACCACTCCGTACACCTTGCCGTCCGGGGTGAGCAGGGGGCCGCCGGAATTGCCCTGGCGGACGGTCGCGTACAGCGAGTACACATCACGCCGCACGGTGCCCCGGTGGTAGATGTCCGGCCCGTTGGCGTCGATGCGCCCACGGATGCGGGCGGAGCGTACGTCGTAGGCGCCGTTCTCGGGGAACCCGGCGACGATGGCACTGTCACCGCTCTCCGCGTCGCTGTCGGAGTCGGTGAAACGCAGCGGCTGGGCGTCGAGGTCCGGGACGTCCAGTACGGCGATGTCCCGCTGCCAGTCGTAGAGGACGACCTTCGCGTCGTACAGCCGTCCCTCGCCGCCGATCTGGACGGTCGGCTCGTCGACGCCGCCCACCACGTGGGCGTTGGTCATCACGCGACGGTCGGAGAAGACGAATCCGGTGCCTTCGAGGACCTTGCCGCAACCCGGCGCCATGCCGACGACCTTGACGATCGACTTCTTCGCGCGGGCCGCGACAGGGCTGCCGACCAGGGCGGGGTCAGGGGGCTCGACCTCGGTGATGGGCTCGTTGGCGAACGGGCTGAAGACCTGCGGGAAGCCGTTCTGCGCGAGAACCGAGGAGAAGTCCGTGAACCAGTTGGATGCCTGATCGGGCATCACCCTGGAGACCCCGAGCAGCACCGAGGAGTTACGGACCTCCTTGCCCAGCGTCGGGAGGGACGTGCCCGCCAGCGCTGAACCGATCAGCCAGGCGACCAGGAGCATGGCCACCACGTTGACCAGGGAACCGCCGGTGGCGTCCAGTGCGCGCGCCGGCGACCACGTGATGTAGCGGCGGAGTCTGTTGCCGAGATGGGTGGTGAAGGCCTGGCCCACGGAGGCGCACACGATCACGATCACGACCGCGACGATGGCGGCGGTGGAGGAGACTTCCGATCCGTCGGTCAGCTGGTCCCAGATGACCGGCAGCAGGTAGACGGCCACGAGGCCGCCACCCAGGAAGCCGATCACGGACAGGATGCCGACGACGAATCCCTGGCGGTACCCGATGACCGCGAACCACACGGCGCCGACGAGCAGCAGGATGTCCAGCACGTTCACCGTCTATAGCCTCGCAGATTCGTCACCTGGCCCGTCCGGTTCGACGGGGTCCGGGCCAGGCCCGGAACAGCGCAGCACGGGAGTCAGCCTGTCATGCGCGCCAGTCGAGCGGCACCTGCCTGGTCCTGTCCCAGGGGCGTTCCCACCCCGCGTAGTGCACAATCCTGTCGATCACGCCGGCTGTGAATCCCCACACCAAGGCGGACTCGACCAGGAACGCCGGGCCTTGATGGCCGCTGGGGTGCACTGCCGTCGCTCGGTTGGCCGGATCCGTGAGATCCGCCACGGCGGCCGTGAAGACCCGGGCGGTCTCTGCCGGATCGACGACTCCCACGGGGCTCGGTGTCCGCCACCAGCCGAGGACGGGGGTGACGACGAAGCTGCTCACCGGGATGTAGAGCCGGGGCAGGACGCCGAAGAGCTGGACGCCGCTCGGATCGAGTCCGGTCTCCTCCTCGGCCTCCCGCAGGGCGGCTCTGAGCGGCCCTGTGGTGGTGTGGTCGCCGTCCTCGGGATCGAGGGAACCTCCTGGGAAGGACGGCTGGCCGGGGTGGGAGCGCAGGGAACCGGCACGCTCCATCAAAAGCAGCTCCGGGCCCCGCTCACCCTCACCGAAGAGGACCAGGACGGCGGACTGGCGTCCGGCGCCGTTCTCCGGCGGCAGGAAGCGACTCAGCTGCTGGGCTCTGACGGTGCGTGCCGCCCGGGCGACCGGCTCCAGCCAGGAGGGCAGCCCTTCGGCGGAGACGGTGATGGCGCTGTCCAGCGGGGCGCTTTTTCCTGTGGTGGCCGCGTCGGCCGCGGCCCGTGTGCTTTGTGCGTGCGTCATGGGCACCCCCGTCGTTCCAACGCCTGTCGTCCGCCATTTCGTTCCGCCCGGCTCTTCACGGCGGGCGGAGTTGTCCGTCCGGCTCTTCCGGTGCCCCGCGACGCGCTCCGTACCCGGCGCGGGGCCCGGCGCCACGTCGGGCGGGGGCCGCCGGAGCCGGGGCGGTCTCCGCTCACCCGGCTCCCAGGGGCGGGGCGGGACGGCCCGGGTAGTCCGGGGGCGGGCTGAGACGCTGCCCCGGATAGCCGCCCATCTCGTACTTCAGAAGCTTCTTCGCCTTGTTTGGATCGGTCTCGCCCTCCCCGTAGGCGGGGCAGAGCGAGGCGATCGGGCAGGCCCCACAGGCGGGCTTTCGGGAGTGGCAGATGCGGCGGCCGTGGAAGACCACCCGGTGCGAGAGCATCGTCCACTCGCTCTTGGGGAAGATCGCGGCAACCTCCGCCTCGACCTTCTCCGGATCCTCCTGCTCGGTCCACTTCCACCGGCGGACCAGGCGGCCGAAATGGGTGTCGACCGTGATGCCGGGCACCCCGAACGCGTTGCCGAGGACGACGTTGGCCGTCTTGCGGCCCACCCCGGGCAGCTTCACCAGGTCCGCGAGACGGCCCGGGACCTCACCGCCGAAGTCGTCCCGCAGGGCGGCCGACAGGCCCATGAGGGAACGCGCCTTGGCCCGGAAGAAGCCGGTCGGCCGGATGATCTCCTCGAGTTTCTCGGGGACGGCCGCGGCCATGTCCTCGGGCGTCGGGTACGCGGCGAAGAGGGCGGGGGTGGTCTGGTTGACCCTCAGGTCGGTGGTCTGGGCGGAGAGGACCGTGGCGACCAGGAGCTCGAAGGGATTGCGGAAATCCAGCTCGGGGTGGGCGTACGGATAGACCTCGGCGAGCTCACGGTTGATCCGGCGGGCACGGCGCACCATCGCGAGATGCGACTCCGGCTTCGCGGACCTGCCGGCCGCCGCTCCGGCGGAGGTGGACTTGCCGGCCGCCGCTCCGGCGGAAGTGCGTTTGCCGACCGCCGCTCCGGCGGAGCTGGACGCGCCCTTTTTCCTACTTCGTACACCCTGTTCGCCCACAGCGGAATTCTTGTCTCCCGACACCCCATCAGCCCCCTTGGCCTGTGCTGTCACCGGCGTACCGGACACCCGGCCAGCCTAGAGCCAGGGGCTGACATCCGCCCCGGTCACCGCGCATCCACGCCCAATCGGCCCCCTGCCGTAGGGTCCGGCACGCCCGTGCGTCAAACTGGTTTGTGATCGATCGCACTGTTTTACCGTCCGGCATCATGGAAACCACGCTTCCCTGAACAGGCCGACAAGGAGAGAACTCGTGGACGACGTTCTGCGGCGCGCCCCGCTTTTCGCGGCGCTCGATGATGAGCAGGCCGCGGAGCTCCGCGCCTCGATGAGTGAGGTGACCCTCGCGCGCGGCGACGCGCTGTTCCACGAGGGCGACCCGGGCGACCGCCTGTACGTGGTCACCGAGGGCAAGGTGAAGCTCCACCGCACCTCACCCGACGGGCGGGAGAACATGCTGGCCGTCCTCGGCCCCGGCGAGCTGATCGGGGAGCTGTCGCTCTTCGACCCGGGCCCCCGCACCGCGACGGCGACGGCGCTCACCGAGGTCAAGCTGCTCGGCCTCGGCCACGGAGACCTCCAGCCCTGGCTGAACGCCCGCCCCGAGGTGGCCACCGCGCTGCTGCGCGCCGTCGCCCGCAGGCTCCGCAAGACGAACGACCAGATGTCCGACCTGGTCTTCTCCGACGTGCCGGGCCGCGTCGCCCGTGCGCTCCTCGACCTGTCCCGCCGCTTCGGCGTGCAGTCGGAGGAGGGCATCCACGTCGTGCACGACCTGACCCAGGAGGAGCTGGCCCAGCTGGTCGGCGCCTCCCGCGAAACGGTCAACAAGGCGCTCGCCGACTTCGCGGGCCGCGGCTGGCTGCGCCTCGAGGCGCGCGCCGTGATCCTGCTGGACGTGGAGCGTCTGGCGAAGCGCTCCCGCTGACGCCTCCGCCCGTACACCGCCGCCCGGGACAGCCGGGCAGGGCCGGTACCGGTCACACGCACATGCCGAAGGGCCCCACCGGGCGGTGGGGCCCTTCGGCGTGGTGGGGCCCTTCGGCATGGTGGAACGTCCGGTTCAGATCAGGCCGTGCTCGGTCAGGTACTCCATCTGGGCGCGCACCGACAGCTCCGCCGCCGGCCACAGGGAACGGTCCACGTCCGCGTACACCGCGGCGACGACCTCGGCCGGTGTCCCGTGCCCCGCCTCCACGGCCGTCTCGACCTGCGCCAGCCGGCTCGCGCGGTGGGCGAGGTAGAACTCGACCGCGCCCTGCGCGTCCTCCAGCACCGGCCCGTGTCCCGGAAGCACCGTGTGGACGCCGTCGTCGACCGTCAGCGAGCGCAGCCGGCGCAGCGTGTCCAGGTAGTTGCCGAGCCGTCCGTCCGGGTGGGCGACGACGGTCGTGCCGCGCCCCAGGATCGTGTCGCCCGTCAGCACCGCGCGGTCGGCGGGCAGGTGGAAGGAGAGCGAGTCGGCGGTGTGCCCGGGGGTGGGTACGACCCGGAGTTCGAGCCCGCCCGTGGTGATCACGTCGCCGGACGCGAGGCCCTCCTCCCCCAGCCGCAGCGCGGGGTCGAGGGCACGCACGGGCGTACGTGTGAGTTCGGCGAAACGGGCGGCTCCCTCGGCGTGGTCGGGGTGGCCGTGGGTCAGCAGGGTGAGAGCGACGCGCCTGCCCGCCCGCTCCACGGTGTCGACGACGGCTCGCAGATGTGTGTCGTCGAGCGGCCCGGGATCGATCACGACAGCGAGATCGGAGTCCGGTTCGGCGACGATCCAGGTGTTCGTGCCGTCCAGGGTCATCGCCGAGGCGTTGGGGGCCAGGACGTTGACCGTGCGGGCGGTGGCCGGCCCGGAGAGGACGCCGCCGCGGGGCTGGCCCGGCAGTGCTGCCGCGTCGCTCATGCGGAGGCACCGTCCGTGCCGCCGTCGGCGGGGGCGGAACCGCCCGCCGGTACGTGTTTGGTGAACTCCTCGTGACCCGGCCAGCTCAGCACCAGCTCGTCACCCTCCATGCGGGCCTCTGCCAGCACGGGAGCCAGGTTCTGGGAATCGGCTGCCTTCAGCGCCTCCCCGGCCGTCCCGTACGGCCTCAGCGCCCGCAGGGTGGCCACGGTGGGCGGCATCATCAGCAGTTCGCCCCGGTCGTAGCCGTCGGCGGCGTCGCCCGGGCGGATCCAGACGGTCCGGTCGGCTTCGGTGGAGGCGTTCCGGGTGCGCTGGCCTTCCGGGAGGACGGCCACGAAGAACCAGGTGTCGTAGCGCCGGGGTTCGAACGCCGGGGTGATCCAGCGCGCCCACGCCGCCAGCAGGTCGGAGCGCAGGATCAGGCCCCTGCGTTCCAGGAAGCCGGCGAAGGACAGCTCCCGGGCGACGAGTGCCTCGCGGTCGGCCTCCCAGTCGGCGCCCGTGGTGTCGCTCACGACGGTGTGGGCGGTCGGACCGGCCAGCAGGACGCCGGCCTCTTCGTACGTCTCGCGGACCGCCGCGCAGACCACTGCCTGGGCCTCGGCCGCGGTGTCCACGCCCAGGCGCGTGGCCCAGCTCTCCAGGGAGGGCCCCGCCCACCCCACGAGGTGGTCGTCGTCGCGCGGGTCGACCCCGCCACCCGGATAGGCGTACGCGCCCCCGGCAAACGCCATGGAGGTGCGCCTGCGCAGCATGTGGACGGAGGGGCCCGTGGGGTCGGCGCCCGCCGGTTCGTCCCGGAGCAGCATCACCGTGGCCGCTCTCCTGGGGACCACGGCCGTCAGCTCGCCGCTGGCGAGGGCCCTGATCCGGGCGGGCCATTCCGGTGGGTACCACTGACCGTTGGACATGGCCGGAGGCTATCCGGAACCGCGCCGATGTTCGAGGGGCCTCGGACACGGATGCCTTCCCCGTACACGCGGGCCTGTCACGGGGGCGAGGCCACGCCCGTACACGCAGGCCGGTCACCGGGCGAGGCACCCCGTACACACGTGATCCCGCCCGGTCGCGGGACCGGGCGGGATCGGGGGGTGTGGGGGATCAGGCGTCGACGAGCTCGACCTGGACCTCGACCTCCACCGGGGCGTCCAGCGGCAGTACCGCGACGCCCACGGCGCTACGGGCGTGCACGCCCTTGTCGCCCAGGACGGCGCCGAGCAGTTCGCTCGCGCCGTTGATCACGCCCGGCTGCCCGGTGAAGTCCGCGGCGGAGGCGACGAAGCCCACCACCTTCACGACTCGGGCGATCCGGTCGAGATCGCCGGCGACCGACTTCACGGCCGCCAGGGCGTTCAGCGCGCAGGTCTTGGCCAGTTCCTTGGCCTCGTCCGGCGTCACCTCGGCGCCGACCTTGCCGGTCACCGCGAGCTTGCCGTCCACCATGGGGAGCTGGCCGGAGGTGTAGACGTACACCCCTGAGCGCACGGCCGGCTGGTAGGAGGCCAGCGGCGGTACGACGTCCGGAAGCGTCAGGCCGAGTTCGGCGAGCTTCTCCTCGACGGCGCCCGCCACTACGGCTTCTCCCGCTTCAGGTAGGCCACGAGCTGCTCGGGGTTGTTCGGGCCGGGAACGACCTGGACCAGCTCCCAGCCGTCCTCGCCCCAGGTGTCCAGAATCTGCTTGGTCGCGTGCACGAGAAGGGGCACGGTCGCGTATTCCCACTTGGTCATGAGCCGACTGTAATGCCTGGCACAGGCGGCCTCGTGCGTAGCCTGCCTGCCGACTGGTTAGGCTCGAAGACGTGAGCAGGTTCCAGGTCGTCAGCGGCAAGGGCGGGACCGGTAAGACCACGGTCGCCGCCGCACTCGCGCTCGCCCTCGCGACCGAGGGCAGGCGCACCCTCCTCGTCGAGGTCGAGGGCAGACAGGGCATCGCCCAGCTCTTCGAGTCGGAGGCGCTTCCCTACGAGGAGCGCAAAATCGCGGTGGCGCCGGGTGGTGGCGAGGTCCACGCCCTGGCGATCGACGCCGAGCGCGCGCTCCTCGACTACCTCCAGATGTTCTACAAGCTGGGCAGCGCCGGCCGTGCGCTCAAGAAGCTCGGCGCCATCGACTTCGCCACCACCATCGCCCCCGGCGTACGGGACGTCCTGCTGACCGGCAAGGCCTGCGAGGCCGTACGCCGCAAGGACAAGCAGGGCAGGTTCGTCTACGACCACGTGATCATGGACGCGCCTCCCACCGGCCGGATCACCCGCTTCCTCAACGTGAACGACGAGGTGGCCGGCCTGGCGAGGATCGGACCGATACACAATCAGGCGCAGGCCGTCATGCGGGTCCTGAAGTCCCCTGAGACCGCCGTCCACCTGGTGACGCTCCTGGAGGAGATGCCGGTCCAGGAGACGGCCGACGGCATCGCGGAGCTGCGGGCCGCCGAACTCCCCGTGGGCAGGATCGTGGTCAACATGGTGAGGCCCCATCTGCTGGACGAGGACGCGCTGCGTACGGCTTCGGGGAACCGCCGCAAGGAACTCGCGAAGACGCTCACCCGGGCGGGTGTGACGGGTTCCGCGGGGCTGGTACGCCCCCTGCTGGAACAGGCGGCCGAGCATGCGCAGCGCGTCGGCCTGGAGCGTGAGCAGCGGGCGGTGCTGGCCGGGCTGGGGCTGCCCACGGCCGAGCTCCCGCTGATGGGTGAGGGGGTGAGCCTGCCCGCTCTGTACGAGCTGGCGGAGGAGTTCCGTAAGCAGGGTGTGGGCGACGAGACCGCGGACGAGGCGGGGCGGACGCCCCGGGGCGAGGAGCGCCGCGGCTCCGGACGAGGGGCGGGATCATGACGCTGGGCACGGGGATCGCACCGGGGCTGGACACGGACGCGCTCCTGGACGACCCGGAGATCCGTATCGTCGTGTGCTGCGGATCAGGCGGCGTGGGCAAGACCACGACCGCCGCGGCGCTCGGTGTACGGGCGGCCGAGCGTGGGCGCAAGGTCGTCGTCCTCACCATCGACCCGGCCCGCCGGCTCGCCCAGTCCATGGGAATCGACCGGCTCGACAACGTCCCCCGCCGGGTCGACGGCATCGCGGGCGACGGCGAACTGCACGCCATGATGCTCGACATGAAGCGCACCTTCGACGAGACGGTCGAGGCGCACACGGACGCCGAGCGGGCCCGCGCGATCCTGGAGAACCCCTTCTACCAGTCGCTGTCGGCCGGGTTCGCGGGCACGCAGGAATACATGGCGATGGAGAAGCTCGGGCAGCTGAGGGCGCGCGACGAGTGGGACCTGATCATCGTCGACACCCCGCCGTCCCGCTCCGCCCTGGACTTCCTGGACGCGCCGAAACGTCTCGGCTCGTTCCTGGACGGGAAGTTCATCCGGGTGCTGATCGCTCCGGCGAAGATCGGCGGACGGGCAGGGATGAAGTTCCTGAACGTCGGCATGTCGATGATGACGGGCACGCTCGGCAAGCTGCTGGGCGGGCAGTTCCTGCGCGACGTACAGACCTTCGTCGCGGCGATGGACTCCATGTTCGGCGGATTCCGTACGCGGGCCGACGCGACGTACAAGCTGCTCCAGGCTCCGGGGACGGCATTCCTCGTCGTGGCGACGCCCGAGCGGGACGCGCTTCGCGAGGCCGCCTACTTCGTGGAACGCCTGGCCGCCGAGGAGATGCCGCTTGCGGGCCTGGTACTCAACCGGGTGCACGGCAGCGAGGCCGCACGGCTCTCGGCGGAGCGGGCGCTGACTGCCGCAGAAAATCTTGAGGGCATCGGCATTGTGGATCAGGCGACCGGGAAGGCTGGCCTTGGTGACCCGGCGGACCTGGTGGCCGCCACCTCTCCCGAAGCCCCGGAGTCACCGCTCTCCCCCGAGCAGAGCACCGAGCCGCACCCGCACGCCCACGAGCCGCACGACCACGCACCGCACCCACATGAGTCGCACGACCTTGCGTCGACGCCGTACGAGCCGCCCCGGCACGAACCTTCGTCGGGCACCCGGACATCGCCCACCCCCGAGGCGCGTGGCCGGAAGTCGTCTGACCCGTCCGAGTCATCCACCCACACACAAGCAGGCAGGCATGACACCTCCGTCGACGACGCCGTGACCGTCGAGCAGTTGGCCGCAGGGCTGCTGCGGCTGCACGCCGAGCGGATGCAGGTCGTCGCGCGTGAGCAGCACACGCGTGACCGCTTCACCACGCTCCACCCCGAGGTCCCCGTGACCGAGGTGGCCGCGCTGCCCGGTGACGTGCACGACCTCACAGGCCTCAGGGCCGTCGGGGAACGGCTCGCGACCGGTTCAGCTCCGGCCGGAGCTGCGTAGGACGACCGCCGGCTCCCTCGCGAGCGGGCCCACGGGGCACGCCCCGGCCTCACCCCACGGCGGCGAACGTCTCGTGCAGTTCGTCGTCGTGCAGATCGTCGTCCAGTCCCACCGCTGCGGGCAGCAGGCCTGTGGACCGCTCGTACTCACTGCGTGCGGTCTCCAGCAGGCGGCGCCATGACGTGACGGTCGGACGTCGGCGCAGCAGCGCTCGGCGCTCCCGCTCCGTCATTCCGCCCCACACGCCGAACTCGACGCGATTGTCCAGCGCGTCGGCCAGGCACTCGGTCCGCACCGGGCATCCGGTGCACACCGCCTTGGCCCTGTTCTGCGCTGCCCCTTGTACGAACAGTTCATCCGGATCGGTAGTGCGGCAGGCTGCCTGCGCACTCCAGTCGGTTACCCAGCCCATCCCGGCGCCGTCCTCTCCCGAATCGAGGCTCCCCCACGGCGGCAGCGGCATATTCACCGCTACCAGTTGAGGACGTTACGGAAGGTGGCGACAGCACAACACCCCCTTCGGGCCCAATCTTGAATGGCCCGAACGGACTATGCGTGCGCGGGAGATCACCCAGAGGAGTGACGTAAGGACATGCGGGACTATCCCGAGAGAATCGGGACAGAATACCCAAGCCGTAACGGACATTCAGCGACACGACGGGCGAATTCGGGGGCGCCTTGATGCCTGGCTGGATTCCGTTCGGACCATGCAGAGGGCTTGCTACAAAATCGGACTGCTGTGACAGTTGAGAGCAGCTTAGGCCAAGGCCTGTACGCGTGTCCGGCGAATGAGAACGTAGGCTGCCCCCATGCCAAAGAAGCGCTCAGGCGGGGGTCTTACGACGACCCAGCAGGCCGCCAAGTTCCTCGGTGTCGCCGCGCTGTCCGGAGCTGTACTGGCAGGCATCGCGCTGCCGGCTGCCGGCGCACTGGGGCTCGCGGCCAAGGGGACGGTCGAGGGATTCGACGAGATCCCTTCCAACCTCAAGACGCCGCCGCTGAGCCAGCGGACCACGATCCTGGACAGCGAGGGCGGGGCGCTCGCCACGGTGTACTCGCGTGACCGCACCGTCGTGCCGCTCAAGGACATCTCCCCGTACATGCAGGACGCGATCATCGCGATCGAGGACTCGCGCTTCTACGAGCACGGCGCGGTGGACCTCAAGGGCATCCTGCGCGCGATGAACCGGAACGTACAGGAGGGCGGCGCGGCCCAGGGCGCCTCCACACTCACCCAGCAGTACGTGAAGAACGTGTTCGTCGAGGAGGCGGGCGACGACCCCGACAAGGTCGCGGAGGCCACGCAGCAGACGCTGGGCCGCAAGGTCCGCGAGCTGAAGTACGCGATCCAGGTCGAGGAAGAGCTCGGCAAGAAGAAGATCCTGGAGAACTACCTCAACATCACGTTCTTCGGGCAGCAGGCCTACGGCATCGAGGCCGCCTCGCAGCGCTACTTCTCCAAGCACGCCAAGGACCTGAAGCTGGAGGAGGCGGCGATGCTGGCCGGCCTCGTCCAGTCGCCGACCCGCTACGACCCGGTCAACGACGCGGAGGAAGCCACCAAGCGCCGCAACACCGTGCTCGCGCGGATGGCGGCCGTCGGCAGCATCTCGCAGGCCGAGGCCGACAAGGCCATCGCCTCCCCTCTCGCCCTGAAGGTCAGCAGGCCCAAGAACGGCTGCATCACCGCAGTCAGCGGCGCCGGTTTCTTCTGCGACTACGTGCGCAAGACGATCCTCACCGACCCGGCCTTCGGGAAGACCGAGGAGGAGCGCTCCAAGCTCTGGAACCTCGGCGGTCTCACCATCAGGACCACGCTGTCGCCGCGTGCGCAGCAGGCGGCCGACGAGGCCGCCACGTCGAAGGTCTACAAGGACGACAGGGTCGCCGCCTCGGTCGTCCAGGTCGAGCCCGGCACCGGCAAGATCCTCTCGATGGGTCAGTCCCGGCCGTACGGACTGGACCAGAAGAAGCACGAGACGATGATCAACCTCGCTGTCAGCAACAAGATGGGCGGCAGCACCTACGGCTTCCAGGTCGGTTCGACCTTCAAGCCCATCACCGCCGCCGCGGCCCTGGAGAAGGGCATCAGCCCGGCCCAGAGCTACGCCACGGACTGGAAGATCTCGCTTCCGCTGAACTCCTTCCGCACCTGTGCGGGAGCTCCGACCGGCAGCTCCAACTGGGACCTGCAGAACGAGATGGAGTCCGAGAAGGGCAGCTGGGACATGACCAGCGCGCTCGGCAAGTCCATCAACACCTACTTCGCCAAGCTGGAGCAGAAGACCGGTCTCTGCGAGACCGTCGAGATGGCGAAGAAGGTCGGCTACGAGCGGGGCGACGGCAAGGAGATCGAGGAGCACGCCTCGATCACCCTCGGCGGTGAGGTCAGCACCCCGCTCTCGATGGCCTCGGTGTACGCCGCGTTCGCCAACCGGGGTACGTACTGCTCGCCCATCGCCATCGAGTCGATCACCGACGCCAACGACAAGAAGATCGGCGTACCGAAGACCGAGTGCTCCCGCGCGATGAGCGAGAGGACGGCCGACACGATCAGCCAGATGCTGAAGGGTGTGGTCGAGGACGGCACCGGCACGCTGGCCGGGCTCACCGACCGGGACAACGCGGGCAAGACCGGTACGACGAACGACCGCCTCGACGCCTGGTTCGTCGGCTACACCCCGAACCTCTCCACCGCGGTCTGGGTCGGCGACGACATCGGCGAGAAGACCACCAAGATGTACGACATCACCATCGGTGGCCAGTACTACGACAAGGTCTGCGGTGGCTGTCTGCCCGGTCCCATCTGGAAGACCGCGATGACCGGCGCGCTGAACGCCTCGGAGACCCCGTCCTTCAACCCGATCGCGGTGCCGCGCGCCAAGGAGAAGGAGAAGGACGAGAGGCCCGGCGAGGGCCGCGACGAGGAGACCGGCGACAACGGCGGCGACAAGCCCGGTGCCGACCCCATCGGCGGCATCACCCTGCCGCCGGGCATCATCGGCGGGAACGACGGCGGCCCGCGCGGCGGGAACGGCCCCTGAGCCTCCGGTTCGACGGGCGAGGTCATGACGCGTGAATGAGGAGGGGCACCCCCGGCCGGGGGTGCCCCTCCTCATTCGTACGCCGGCCACTCGGCCCGCGAAGTCCCGCCGGGCCTTTCAGCCCGCGGGGCCCGTGGGATTCGCCGAGCCTCTCAGCCCGCGAGCAGCTTCTTCACCGTGGCGGCCACCCGGCCGCCCTCGGCGAGCCCAGCCACCTTGGGGCTGACGATCTTCATCACGGCGCCCATCGCCCTCGGGCCCTCGGCGCCGGAGGCCTTGGCCTCCTCGACGGCCTGCGCGACGATCGCGTTCAGCTCGTCGTCGGAGAGCTGCTTGGGCAGGTAGGCGTCGAGCAGCTCGCCCTCCGCCTTCTCCCGCTCGGCCTGCTCGGTCCGGCCGCCCTGTGCGAAGGCCTCGGCCGCCTCGCGACGCTTCTTCGCCTCCTTTGCGATCACCTTCTGCACCTCGTCGTCGGAGAGCTCGCGCGACGTCTTGCCGCTGACCTCTTCCTTGGTGATCGCGGTGAGGGTGAGCCGGAGGGTGGACGAGGTGAGCTCGTCACGCGCCTTCATGGCCGTGGTGAGGTCTTCCTTGAGCTTGGACTTGAGCGTGGTCATGCGGCGATTGTGACAGGTACCGGGCACTCGCCGCCCGCCTGTTTTCGTCCCGTGGCGCTGTGTCTGCGACGATGGGCGCATGCGCGCACGCTATGGAGTACCCCTGAAAGTAACGGCAGTCGGCGCAGCGGTGGGCGCCGCGGGCCTCGTGTACGCGGCCGGATTCGAGGCACGCTCGTTCCGCCTCCGCCGGATCGCCGTCCCCGTACTCCCGCACGGGGCACGCCCGTTGCGCGTGCTCCAGGTCTCCGACATCCACATGGTGAGCGGCCAGCGCAAGAAGCGGGCCTGGCTCCAGTCACTGGCCGGCCTGCGGCCCGACTTCGTGGTGAACACGGGCGACAACCTCTCCGACCCGGAGGCGGTGCCGGAGCTGCTCGACGCCCTCGGCCCGCTGATGGAGTTCCCCGGTGTCTACGTCTTCGGTTCCAACGACTACTACGGCCCCAAGCTCCGCAACCCCGCGCGCTATCTCATGGAGAAGATGCAGGGCAAGCACGGCCTCAACGGGAACGCGCCGGCAGTCGGCGTCGTCCACAACCCGTGGGAGCCGATGCGCGACGCGTTCGACGAGGCCGGCTGGCTCAACCTCAGCAACACCCGGGGCCGGATCAAGGCCGACGGGCTCGAGATCGCCTTCACGGGCCTGGACGATCCGCACATCAAGCGTGACCGTTACGCCGAGGTCGCCGGCGGCCCCGAGACGGGCGCGGACCTCTCGATCGGCGTGGTCCACGCCCCGTACCTGCGCTCCCTGGACGCCTTCACCGCGGACGGCTACCCGCTGATCCTGGCGGGCCACACCCACGGCGGCCAGCTCTGCATCCCCTTCTACGGCGCCCTCGTCACCAACTGCGACCTGGACACGGACCGGGTGAAGGGCCTCTCCGGCCACACGGTCGGCGACCGGCGCTCCTACCTCCACGTCTCGGCGGGCTGCGGGACCAACCGCTACACCCCGGTCCGCTTCGCCTGCCCGCCCGAGGCCACGCTGCTGACACTGACGCCCCGGGACTGAGGTCCCCGGCCCCGCACACAAACCGGATTTCGCCTCCGGGCGCGGGTGGGCTAAAGTAATCGATGTCGCCGGGACAATCGGTGGACATCGGGGTGTAGCGCAGCTTGGCAGCGCGCTTCGTTCGGGACGAAGAGGTCGTGGGTTCAAATCCCGCCACCCCGACAGCTGAAACACCAGGTCAGAGGCCAGGTCCTACATTCAGGACCTGGCCTCTTCCGTGTGTTGCCCGCTCCTGCTTCTGCCGGCGCACGTGCTCCTCAAGGACCCCCACCACCTGCTTCGGCAGTGCAATCGTCCGTCGGCTCCGGACCTTCGTTCCGTCGTGGCGCCGCACAGATCGCCGTACCGCACCATGGGGCGGGATGTCGTTCACGGGCCCAGCCGCGAGCCCTGGCGGCTACCAGAGCCCGCCTTGGCCTGCTCCAGGCGCAGAGCCTGGACCTGGCCGCGAGCCGGATTCCGCCGGACGTCGCCTCGATCCGACTCCGACTCCGACTCCGGCTCCGTCCGTGATCTCCGCCGTATCCACTAGCCGGTCGTGCCGTCGAGCATCTCGCGCAGGATGTCCAGGTGGCCGTTGTGGCGGGCTGTCTCCTCCGTGAGGTGGAGGAGGATCCAGCGCAGGTCGACGTGGAGGCCGTCGCGGATGGTTCCCTCGGCCCGCTTGTCCAGGTCGTTTCCGGCGACCAGTTCGCGATAGCGGGCGCTCTGTTCGGCGTACTCGTCGAGCAACTGCGTGAGCGGGAAGTCGACGGCGATACGCATCTCGCGGTCGGGATCCTCCTCCGTCATGGGGGCCCGGTCCTCCTCGCCCAGGAAGACCACCTGGAACCAGTAGTACTCGACCCAGCGCAGGTGGTTGATCACTCCGCTCATGGTCATCAGCGGTGAGCCCGGCAGGAGCGCCCTGCGGGCGTTCTCCGCGGAGACGCCGGCGCACTTGGCGCGGGCGGTGTCACGTGCGTAGTCGAGGAACGTGGTGAGTTGGGCGCGCTCGTCCCATGAGGGCGGCGTGTCGTTGATTCTGGTCATCGCGCGAAGCGTCCCCGATCACCGCGCCCGCTGTCGAGGAAATTACCGACGGACCCCACCTGCTCCATCCAGCGGCGCGCCATCGATTCAGCGCCGACGGCCGGCCGGCATGATCCGCCGGACGGAACACCCAGGCCGCGAGGAGTTCATGGAGGTCCCGATGACGTCACCCGGGCCGACGACGACGGCGTGATGGTGGTCGTCCCCCATGAACGGGTACGCGAACCGCCGAGGCGTCGAAGGCCGAGGAGGGCGTGGCGCGCGCTGCCTTCCAGGAGAACCAACTCGGCCTGGACCGCTACGGACTGCGCGAGAAGCTCGACGCCCTGGGCGTGCGATGCACGTCGTACGAGGAGCACGCCGGGGGGAGACGGGCGCTTGGCTCTTCGAGCGAAGCGGACCGGGCCCACACGTGCGGGGTGTACCGGGACGGCGGCGCGCGGCGTACTCGGCGCGCCGCCGTCTCAGGTGCGTCAGGCAGCCGCCGCGCCGACACCGTCGGTGACCTGGCGCAGGACCTCGGTCAGAGAGGCGACGACCTCGGCGTCGTCGGCCGGGTGCGTCTCCGCGAAACGGGTCACGGAGCCGGGGATGGAGAGCTTGGCGTCCGCCAGGACCGCACCGCCCGCGATGCCGGCCGCCTTGCGGACCTCGTCCTGCGCCCACACGCCACCGAACTGACCGAAGGCGGTACCGACGACCGCGACCGGCTTGGCGGTCAGGGCACCGGCGCCGTACGGACGCGACAGCCAGTCGATGGCGTTCTTCAGGACGGCGGGCATGGTGCCGTTGTACTCCGGCGAGAACAGCAGGAAGGCGTCAGCACGGCCGGCCGCCTCACGCAGCTGCGCGGCGGCGGCGGGCACGCTGCCCTCGACGTCGAGGTCCTCGTTGTAGAAGGGGATCTCGGCCAGGCCCTCGTACAGCTCGACCTCGGCACCCTCGGGCGCGTGCTTGACGGCCGCCTCGGCGAGCTGACGGTTGTGCGAGCCGGCGCGGAGGCTGCCGACGAGGGCGAGGATGCGTACAGACATGGGGTAGCTCCCGGGAGACGGAGACAGCAGAATTAAGCGGACCAGGGTCCGTTTAATGTTGTACCACCTAAACGGACCGTGGTCCACTTCTGCTGTTCCAGCGTTACCCTGAAGCCATGACCGCTCCCCTCCCCCCGCTGCCCGGGCCGCCCGACATCGGTGAGGTGCGGGCGAACCTTCCGCTCGCCGCCGTCGGCGAACCCGAGCAGCTGCGGGCGGACGCGGCACGCAACCGTGCGCTCCTGCTGGACGCGGCGTCACGCCTCCTGGCCCACTGCGGAGCGGCGAAGCTCACCATGGAATCGGTGGCCGCCGCCGCCGGAGTGGGCAAGGGCACCGTCTTCCGGCGCTTCAAGGACCGCACCGGCCTGCTCATCGCGCTCCTGGACCACCGGGAAACTCTCCTGCAGGCCGCCTTCCTCTCCGGACCGCCCCCGGTGGGCCCCGGCGCCACCGCCGCGGAGCGGCTGCACGCCTTCGGGCCGGCGGTGATGCGCCACGAACTCGATCACCACGAGCTGATCCTGGCCTCCCGCACCGACCCTCTCCGGGGCTACACCGTGCCGGCGTACCGCCTGCGGCTCAGTCATGTCGGCATGCTGCTGCGCGAGGCGCACGTGCCGGGCGAGCGCGAGCTGATCGCGCACACCCTTCTCGGTTCCATCGACGCCACCCTCGTCCACCACCTGACCTGCGAACGCGGCATGCCCGTCGAACGGCTGGAGCAGGGCTGGCACGATCTCGTCACCCGGCACGGGGTGGCACGCTGAGCTCCGGCCCGGCGGACCGCGCGCGCACCTGGATCAGGGCGTGCGTGCCACTGGTGCGCCACGCGCGGCCGGACCGCTCCAGGCGCTCCAGGGTCCGCGGATCCAGTCCGGCGACGACGTCGGACTTCAGCGTGCGCAGCGCGGCGACAGCCCCCGGGAAGTACGAGGTGAGCTCGGCGAACGGCGTCGTCGCGGGCCAGAGCCGGTCACCCACCAGCCGACGGTAGTTGAGGTCGCCCTTCAGGATCGTCAGCGTCGCGGCGGAGAACTCGGCGCGCAGGTCCGCGGGCATCCGCTCGTACGGGTACGGGGCGCAGAAGAACGCATGGGTACGCACCTCGACGCGGCCCGCACCCATCGACCGGTGGATCCGCCCGCCGATCCTGCCTGCCTCCCCCGGAGCGCCGGACAGCCGCCGCAGGCAGTCGACGACGTCGGCGGTCATCGCGTCGGAGACGTAGTAAGGGCTGGGCTTGACGTACAGCACGACCCGCTGCGCGTGGCCGTGCTCCAGCAGATGGTCGACGAGGACCAGGTCGGGGATCAGCTCGCGTCCGGTGTTGTCGGCGACGACGGCGACGGTCGCCGGCGCCCGGGGCGGCAGCAGCGACCACAGGATCGCGCTGTCGTCGGCGACCAGACGGGGATCGGCCTCACCCGGCGCGGCCTCGCCCGCCGGGCCACGGAAGCCGAGATCTGCGCGATTGCCCCAGAGCGAGGCGAGAAGGAGGGCCGTCGCGCGCTCGTGCGCGGGGGCTCCGGCGAGGTCGTCCAGCGAGCGGAGCTCCTCGTCCACCGTGCCGCCCACGAGTTCGGCCCGCTTGAAAGGGCCGAACGGGTCCACGCCCTGCCAGGCCCCCTCGTCGAAGTACCCGACGGCGCCCAGGAGTCTGCGGTAGAAGTAGCTCTCGGACCAGAGGAACGGGGCTTCGAACCACGGCCGCCCGAAGTACTCGCGGCCGCGCGCCGACCAGAGGTCACTGTCCGGGGCCGTGGGATCGAGCGGCTCCACGACACCGTGGACGATCTCGTACAGCAGGGCGTCCAGGCCCCTCAGCTGACGAGGGCCGTACGGGAAGGCTTCGCGCACCTGCTCGATCAGTGCGGGATGGCGCTCGGCCAGCACCCCTCGGGCGAAGCTGCCTGGCTCCCTGCCGGTGATCACCGGTGGTCCGGCCTCGTTCGTGGTAGCCGCAGCCGCTCGTGTCTCGCGCATGTGCCCCAGTCTGCCCGGCCGCACGACCGGCGCCCGCCGGAGGTTGCGCCGGTCACCGCTCCGGGGCCGGGTGGGCGGCCAACGGCCCCGGACGGAAGGGCACATGGGCGGCGCGGTGCCTGGTTACGATATGTACCGGCTCAGACGACTCACCCCAGGAAAGGGAATCCGTACCTATGCCGGCCGAGACATTCGAGTTCCAGGTAGAAGCGCGTCAGCTCCTGCAGATGATGATCCATTCGATCTACTCGAACAAGGATGTGTTCCTGCGCGAGCTCATTTCCAATTCTTCGGACGCACTGGACAAACTGCGGCTTGAAAAACTCCGTGACGACCGGCTGGACGTGGACTCGTCCGACCTGCACATCGCGATCGAAGCCGACAAGGAGACGCGCACTCTGACCGTGCGCGACAACGGCATCGGAATGACACACGACGAGGTCGTGGAGCTGATCGGTACGATCGCGCATTCCGGTACGGCGAAGTTCGTCCAGGAATTGCGGGAGGCCAAGGACTCAGCGGCCTCGGAGGAGCTCATCGGCCAGTTCGGTGTCGGGTTCTATTCGAGCTTCATGGTCGCCGACGAGGTCACTCTGCTGACGCGGCGCGCGGGCGAGGAGACGGGGACGCGCTGGCAGTCCGACGGTGAGGGCACGTACACCGTCGAGACCGTCGACGACGCCCCGCAGGGCACCTCGGTCACCCTGCGGCTCAAGCCGGAGGACACCGAGGACAAGCTCTTCGACTACACCTCGCCCTGGAAGCTCAGGGAGATCGTCAAGCGTTACTCGGACTTCATCACCTGGCCCATCCGCATGGCCGCGACGACGGGCGAGGAGGGCGCCGACCCCGGGACCGAGACGGTCAACTCGATGAAGGCGCTGTGGGCCCGGTCGAAGGACTCCGTGACCCCCGAGGAGTACAGCGAGCTCTACAAGCACATCAGCCACGACTGGACCGAGCCGCTCGAGACCATCCGCATGCAGGCGGAGGGCACCTTCGAATACCAGGCTCTGCTCTTCCTGCCGTCGCACGCGCCGCAGGACCTCTTCATGCAGGACCACAAGCGCGGTGTGCAGCTCTATGTGAAGCGCGTATTCATCATGGACGACTGCGAAGCGCTCATGCCGACGTATCTGCGCTTCGTGAAGGGTGTCGTCGACGCGCAGGACCTTTCGCTCAACGTGTCGCGCGAGATCCTCCAGCAGGACCGCCAGATCGAGATGATGCGGCGCCGTCTGGTCAAGAAGGTCCTTTCGACGGTGAAGGACATGAGGTCCTCCGACGCGGAGAAGTACGGGACGCTCTGGAAGGAATTCGGACGCGTCCTCAAGGAAGGCCTGCTCCAGGACTTCGAGAACCGTGACGCGATCCTGGAGATCTGCTCGTTCGCTTCGACCCAGGACGAGGAGGGACTGACCACCCTGCGCTCGTACGTGGAGCGGATGAAGGAGGGGCAGGAGCAGATCTTCTACATGACGGGCGAATCGCGTGCCGCCATGGAGAGTTCGCCCCACATGGAGGCGTTCCGGGCCAAGGGCTTCGAGGTCCTGCTGCTGACCGACCCTGTCGACGAGGTCTGGGTCCAGTCCGTGCCGGAGTTCGACGGCAAGCAGCTGCAGTCCATCGCCAAGGGCGAGGTCGACCTGGACACGGACGAGGAGAAGAAGGAGGTCGAGGCCGAGCGTGAGAAGCAGCAGCAGGAGTACGCCGGCCTGCTGACCTGGATGACGGAGCAGCTCGGCGAGCACGTGAAGGAGGTACGGCTCTCCTCGCGGCTGACCGTCTCACCGGCCTGCATCGTGTCCGACACGCACGACGTCACGCCCGCGCTGGAGAACATGTACCGCGCGATGGGCCAGGAGGTGCCGCACGTCAAGCGCATCCTCGAGCTCAACCCCTCGCACGCGCTGATCAGCGGTCTGAGGAAGGCGCACGCGGCCGGAGCCGGCGAGAAGGACGCCACCGCCGAGCTGGCGGAGGCGGCCGAGCTCGTCCACGGGCTGGCCCTCCTCTCGGACGGCGGCGAGCTGAGCGACCCCTCACGCTTCAGCAGGCTCATGGCCGACCGGCTGGAGCGCACGCTCCAGCACTGACCGACACGCACACGAACGAGGCCGCCAGGATTCCTGGCGGCCTCGTTCGTGTGCCGTGCCTGTGTGCCGTGCCCGGGCGCCGTGCGGAACACCCGCGAGAGGGCTGGGGAGCGGCTGTGTTCGAGCGGGAGGCGCCCTCCGAAGATGGCCCCGAGGCGTCACCCAGGGTGTCGGATGGCCCCATAACTTCACTATTTCGAGGGGCCGTTGCAGGTTTATCTACGCGCGGAGCATGGGCTACCGAACGATCCTTCGGGCATATCAGACGACTTTCCCCGGGGGCATTACCGCCGAGTACCGGAAGCTGCTACAAACGTGCTCGCCCCACGAACTCCCCACTCGTCCCCCACATTTCGAAGGGCTGGCAGCCATGTCAGTACGAACGTTCCGGGCATCCCTCTGCACCCTGGCGATCACTGCCGTGGCCGCCCTCGGCCTCGCGCAGCCCGCATCCGCCGCAGGTGCCAACTACGTCGCTCTCGGTGACTCCTACTCCTCCGGAGTCGGCGCCGGGAGTTACACATCCGAGAGCGGTGACTGCAAGCGCAGCACCAACGCCTACCCCCAGCTCTGGAGCAACGCGAACGCGCCGTCCTCGTTCAGGTTCGTCGCCTGCTCGGGGGCGACGACGAGTTCGGTGTCCAGCGGCCAGCTGAGCGCGCTCAGTTCGTCGACCACCCTCGTCAGCGTGACGGCGGGCGGCAACGACGTCGGCTTCGCGGACGTCATGCAGACGTGCGTCCTGCAGAGCGAGGCCACCTGCGTGAGCCGGGTGAACACGGCGGTCTCGCAGATGCAGGGCACGCTGCCGGGCCGCCTCGACTCCCTCTACTCGGGCATCCGCTCGCGTGCCTCCCAGGCCCATGTGGTGGTCCTGGGCTACCCGAAGTTCTACAAGCTGGCGGGTACCTGCATCGCCGGACTCACCGAGACCGAGCGGGGGGCGATCAACAACGCGTCGGACGTGCTGAACGGGGTGCTCGCCAAGCGGGCGGCCAACGCGGGGTTCACCTTCTCCAGCGTGGTGGACGAGTTCACCGGGCACGAGCTCTGCTCGGGTGACGCGTGGATCCACAGCGTGTCCATCCCGATCACCAACTCGTACCACCCGAAGGCGATCGGGCAGTCGGGCGGCTATCTGCCCGCCTTC
This sequence comes from Streptomyces sp. NPDC006516, assembly GCF_040611875.1. Lineage (NCBI taxonomy): Bacteria > Bacillati > Actinomycetota > Actinomycetes > Kitasatosporales > Streptomycetaceae > Streptomyces > Streptomyces sp. NPDC006516. The sequence goes on along the minus strand of NZ_JBEXPD010000013.1, from coordinate 80,638 downwards.
CGCTCTGCGGTGTAACGCGCGTAGAGCAGACCGCTTGAGGGACGCGGCGGTGCCCCGGGCTCGCCCGGAGGTACCGCCGCACACCCGTTCCACGTTCCGCGAGCGCCTCGGGGCGCGGGCCGGCCGCTGGTCGGCTGCGCGCCCTCGGCGGGGGCGGCTCCGGGGCCTCGGCGGGGGCGGCTCCGGGGCCTCGGCGGGGTTGCTCGGGCCGGCGGTTGCGGAACCGGCTGTGGGCCTCGGCTGCGGACCGGCCGAGGTCTGCCGACTGCGGACCTACCGCGGGCCGCCGGGTCGGGGGCTCCGGCTCGTGTTGTTGTTCAGTACCGCTCCGTCAGATGCTCCCGGCCCGCCGGGGTTTCGTAGGGCTCCCGCCAGAAGTCCGTCACACCGGCGATCCGCCCCCGCGCGTCGAACGTGAAGAAGTGCACCGCGGACAGCTCCTGCGAGCCGGCCATGACCGTGGTCCGGGCGGCGACCCCTCCGCCCCTTCCGCCCTCTCCGTCCGCGACGATCCGCTCGATCCGGACATGCCGGTCTTCCGGACGCGCCCGGCTGAACCTGACGTACCGCTCCTTGCCGAGGACGCGCTCACGGCTCTGCGGCAGGTCGTACACCACGTCGTCGGTGAGCATGGCGGCGAGGGCGCCCCAGTCGCGGGCGTTCACCGCGGCCCAGTAGGCCTCCACCGTCGCCCGTACCGCCCTGGATCCCCACGCCGTTCCGCCCTCGCCGGTCGTCTCAGTCATGACCCCGAGTGTGACCGGCCCCACTGACAATCGTGCGGCGGACGAGCCCGGTCAGCCGCTGACCGGCCGTGATGCCTTGATCGAGTACATCATCGGGATACGCGGACGGTCCGCGGGGAAGCGGTAGTACCCGTCCGGATGCCGCTCCAGCGCCGGGTACCGCGGGAAGAGCGACGCGTCGTGCTCGTGGAGGAACTCGATCCGCAGTCCCGCCGCCGCCAGCGCGGAGACCACCTCGCCCACCGGATGCTGCCACTCGACGCTGCCGTTGTGGACAGTGACCGCGTCGAGGTCGGCGTAGGTGCCCGGCGACTCGTCCACCCAGGCGTCACGGCTGAAGTAGTCGTACGTGACCGTGGAGCCGTTCGTGTCGTCCATGCAGTCGGTCAGCGGGTGGAACTCCGCGAGGTAGAGAAACCCGCCGGGGGCGACGAGGGAAGCAGCCACCTCCGCCCAACGCCCCACGTCCGGAAGCCAGTTCAGCGCTCCGAGCCCGGTGTAGACGATGTCGTACGCGGAGTCGGGCACGGCCTGGGCCGCGTCGTGGACGTCGGCCGTGACGAAGGCGGCCCGCTCCTGCGGCAGGCCCAGCGACCGGGCCAGGCCGCGCGCGGTCTCGACGGCCGGCTCGGAGAAGTCGAGGCCCACCACCTGCGCCGCGCCGTGGCGCGCCCACGAGAGGGTGTCGACACCGATGTGGCACTGCAGGTGCAGCAGAGTCCGGCCCGTCACGTCGCCGACCTCCGAGAGCTCGAAGTCGCGCAGGGCGTCCTGGCCCGCCAGGAAGGCGTCCAGGTCGTAGAAGTCGCCTGCCGCGTGGATGGGCACCCGCTCGTCCCAGCGTGCGCGGTTGATCTCGTGCCAGTCGTCGGGCGTCGGTGCGTACATGCCGGGAAAGTTACCCACAGGCCGGGGGTGCGTGCGAACAGTTATCCACAGGGCGCCCGGCAGTGTGGCCAGATCGGGTTGGATGGGGTCATGAGCGACACACAGAACGACGCGTCCGTATCCGAGCGGGAGCAGGAGCCGCCGCAGTGGGAGCAGCGCTTCCGTGCCCCCAGGGTGTCCCTGCCCGAATGGGCGGAGGACGCTCCCGACCGCGCGCTCTTCGTCTCCAACGCCACCGGCACGTACGAGCTGTACGCCTGGGACCGCGAGACCGGTGAGCAGCGTCAGGTGACGGACCGGCCCAACGGGACGACCGACGGGGTGCTGACGCCGGACGGCAAGGCCGTCTGGTGGTTCTCCGACACCGACGGCGACGAGTTCGGCGTGTGGATGCGGCAGCCGTTCGAGGGCGGGGCGGACGAGCCTGCCACGCCCGGTCTCGAAGCCTCCTATCCGGCGGGGCTCGCGATCGGCCGGGACGGCACGGCGGTGGTCGGCCGGTCGACGGACGAGGACGGCACCACGGTGTATCTGGTGCGGGCCGGGGCGGAGCCCGTCGAGATATACCGGCATCGGGAGTCCGCCGGCGTCGGTGACCTCTCCCACGACGGGACCTTGATCGCCCTGGAGCACACCGAGCACGGCGACGCCATGCACTCCGCGCTGCGCGTGGTGCGCCCCGACGGCTCGACGGTCGCCGAGCTGGACGACACCGAGGGCGGTACGAAGGAGCTGGGCCTGTCGGTGCTGGGCTTCGCACCGGTGGCGGGTGACACCCGGCTGCTGGTCGGGCACCAGCGTCGCGGACGCTGGGAGCCGATGATCTGGGACCCGGTGGCGGGGACGCAGACGGACCTGCCCATCGATCTGCCGGGTGACACGGGCGCCGAGTGGTATCCGGACGGCTCCGCGCTGCTGATCGAGCACAGCTTCGAGGCCCGCAGCGAGCTGTGGCGGTACGAGCCGGGAGCGGCGGAGCCGGTGAGGGTGGAGACCCCCGCCGGGACCGTGTCGGGAGCCACGGCCCGCCCTGACGGCACGGTGGAGTACCTCTGGTCGTCCGCCGCGCAGCCGCCCGCCGTGCGGTCCACGTCGGGCGCCGTCGTCCTCGACCCGCCGGGGGCGAAGGCTCCGGCCTCGGTCCCGGTGCGGGACGCCTGGGTGGAGGGTCCGGGCGGCCGCATCCACGCCCTGGTCCAGACACCGGCCACGGGGGACGGGCCGTTCCCCACGGTCTTCGAGATACACGGCGGGCCCACCTGGCACGACAGCGACGCCTTCGCCTCCGGCCCCGCCGCCTGGGTGGATCACGGCTTCGCCGTCGTGCGGGTCAACTACCGCGGCTCCACGGGTTACGGCCGCGCCTGGACGGACGCGCTCAAGCACCGGGTCGGCCTGATCGAGCTGGAGGACATCGCGGCGGTCCGGGACTGGGCGGTGAAGTCGGGGCTCGCCGACCCTGAGCGGCTGGTGCTGGCCGGTGGCTCGTGGGGCGGCTATCTGACCCTGCTCGGGCTCGGTACGCAGCCGGACGCCTGGGCGCTGGGGCTGGCGGCCGTCCCCGTCGCCGACTACGTCACGGCTTACCACGACGAGATGGAGGCCCTCAAGGCCATGGACCGCACATTGCTCGGCGGGACGCCTGAGGAGGTGCCCGAGCGCTTCGAGGCCTCCTCGCCCCTGACGTACGTGGACGCCGTGCGCGCCCCGGTGTACATCTCGGCCGGCGTCAACGACCCGCGCTGCCCCATCCGGCAGGTGGAGAACTACGTGGACCGCCTCGCGGCCCGTGGCGCCGTCCACGAGGTGTACCGCTACGACGCGGGGCACGGCTCCCTCGTCGTGGAGGAGCGCATCAAACAGGTGCGGCTGGAGCTGGACTTCACGCTGCGGCACCTGGGGGCCGCACAGGGCGGAGGGAGCGCGGAGGAAGGGGCGCCGAAGGAATAAGGACCGGATAAACGGTGCACCCCGCTCCACCGGCCCGGAGCGGGGAACCGTACCGTGGTGGGGTGTACCGGTTCCTGCTGACCCCGCGATGGTGGGGGATCAACCTCTTCGTCGTGCTGGCCATCCCGTTCTGCGTGTTCATGGGCACCTGGCAGCTCGGCCGCTTCGAGGACCGCGTGGAGACGCACGAGCAGGCCGAGAACCGGCCCGATCCGGGCACCCGCCCCGCGAAGCCGCTCGACGAGCTGCTGCCGGTGAGCACGGAGACCTCCGGCCGCCCCGCAGTGGCGACGGGTACGTACGCCGATCAGTTCCTGGTGCCCGGCCGCACGCTGAACGACCGCAGCGGCTTCTACGTACTGGATCTGCTGCGCACCGACAGCGGCAAGGCACTGCCCGTCGTACGCGGCTGGCTGCCCGGTTCCCCGGGCAAGGCCGAGGTCCCTCCGCCGCCGACCGGCAAGGTCACCGTGACGGGCGATCTGCAGGCGTCCGAGAACACCGGCACCAGCGGGGTCGACCTCAGCGGAGGGCTGCCCGAGGGCCAGCTCGGCATGATCAGTGCGGCGTCCCTGGTCAACCTCGTCCCGTACGACGTGTACGACGCCTGGGTGACCCTGCCCGAGCCCGGCGCGGGCGCGGCGGACGACAGCGGGATGCTTCCCGTACCCGCAACGGCGGCGCAGGGCAGCGGGCTCGATCTGAAGGCCTTCCAGAACCTCGGCTACACCGGCGAGTGGTTCGTCTTCGGGGGCTTCGTGCTCTTCATGTGGTTCCGGCTGATGCGCCGCGAGGCGGAAGCCGCGCGCGACATACAGCTGGGGCTGGCGGCTGACGCCGACTGACGCACACCGGCTGACGGGCAACGGCTCTCTGGGCGGTCCGGCTTACGGGCAACAGCTCACCGGTGGCCCGACTTACGAGCAACAGCTCACCGGTGGCCCGGCTTACCGGGTCCGCGGCCCGACTTGCCCGGAACCACAGAAGGCCCGGTACCGGTGCGCCCGGCGCCAAAATGCCGAACTGGATCCGTCCTGGTGCGGGAGCGCCCGCCGCGGGGACCAGGAACCGGTAGCGGCCGGAGGAGCGGCGCCCCCGAGACCTGGGTGCGCCGGCAGGAGCTGTCACCGGTGGATGCCCCCACCGGCGGAGGCCCCCACTGTTGGAGGCTCGCTGTCAGCGAGGACGCCCCGCCGGCGGAGAGGCCCGCCGACGTGCCCCGCGGTCCAGCTACGTGGCGTCCAGCACGCCCGTGCGGTAGATGGTGCCGGCACAGGCGTTGGCGATCGTGGTCTCCGCGGTCGGCGCGCCCGACTCCGGAGTGTGCGTGACCGCGACGCTGCCGTCCGCCGGGCCCTCGTCCGCGCTGCCGAACTGGGGTGCCGCGTCCGTCGTACCGGTGCCGGTCCCCGAACCGTCGCCACCGCCCCCGCCGCCGTCCGTCGGCGTCGGGCTGGGCGAACCGCCGGTGGTCGGACACGTGTCCGACGGGACCCAGGCGAAGCGCACCTCGTAGGCCATCGCCGGCTTCAGCAGAACCGTGCCGGGTTCCAGCGAGGGATCGGGCAGCCCGCTCGCCGGGTCGCCCGCGACGTGCTGCACCACGGTGATCTTCCCCGGGTCCGCCGCGCCCGCCGTGTGGAAGCCGACCGTGCCGTCACTGGTCACCGAGCAGACGTCGCCCGACACGTTGGCGATCCTGAAGGTGCCGTACACCGTGCCGTCCGCGCCCGCCGCGCCCGTGTCGGCCGAGGCGACCCCGAGCTGGCCGGGATCGCAGGCCGTCGCGGCGGCCGCCGCGGCGTCCGGGTCGTCGCCTTCGGCGTCGCCCACACCACCCTCGGCATCCGGGTCCACCCCCTGTGACGGGGCCACGGAGTCACCGGCCTCGCCCTCGCCGCCCGCGTTCCGGCTGTCCGCCGGTCCCGCGGTCCTGCCGCCCTCGGACTCGGTGCCCGCGTCCTCGCCACTGCCGCCCTGGGCCTGCTGGCCGTGGCCCGCGATCGCGGGGCTGGCGGTGGCCGAGCCGTCCGAGTTCGCCACATGGACGAAGGCGGGGACCGCCGTACCGATCAGCAGCGCCGCAGCCGCCGCCCCCACGATGCCCTGACGGCGCCGGGCGCGCCGGGCGGGTACCGCGCGGTGCAGATGGTCGAGGGTGCCGTCCGAGGGCTCCAGTCCCTTGACCGCGCCCTGCAGCATGCGGCGCAGCGCGACCTCGTCCAGGTCTTCGCCGTCACCGCCGCCGGAGACACGACCGGTACCGCCCCCGGAGGCGCCGCCACCGCCCGAGGCGCCTCCGAAGAGCTCGGTCAGCGTGCCGCCGCCTCCGGCACCCCGCCCCGGGGTGCCGGCCCCTGAGGCCGCTTCCGCACCGTCGGCCGCGCCCTCGCCCTGCTCACGTTCACCGTCCTGCTCGGGAGCGGTGTTCGGCATGTCCTCCGGCCCGTGGTTCACAGTTCCGTTTCCAGTCCGGTCATCGTCGTGCCTGTGCTCGGGCCTGCTCATGCCTGCGCCTCCATCACGACGCGCAGTGCCGCAATGCCCCGGGAGCCGTACGCCTTCACCGAGCCGAGCGATATGCCCAGCGTCTCGGCGACCTGCGCCTCCGTCATGTCCGAGAAGTAGCGCAGGACCAGCACCTCGCGCTGACGGCGCTGCAGCCCTTTCATCGCCTTGATCAGCGCGTCCCGCTCCAGCTGGTCGTACGCGCCCTCCTCCGCACTCGCCATGTCGGGCATCGGCTTGGAGAGCAGCTTCAGGCCGAGGATGCGCCGGCGCAGCGCGGAGCGGGAGAGGTTGACCACCGTCTGGCGGAGATACGCGAGTGTCTTCTCCGGGTCGCGCACCCGGTTGCGGGCCGAGTGGACCCGGATGAACGCCTCCTGCACCACGTCCTCGCAGGACGCGGTGTCGTCCAGCAGGAGGGCCGCGAGGCCCAACAGCGAACGGTAGTGCGCCCGATAGGTCTCGGTGAGGTGGTCGACCGTGGTTCCTGCCGCCACGGTCTCTTCAGCGCCCTCGCGCTGCGAAGGCAGCCGGGTGGGTCGCGCAGCGGGCATGGGCGCGATCACCGGCATACCGCCGGGTGCGCGGGGCCTCCGGAGCGGACGCACCGAAGCGCCTCGCAACGGGCCCACCACTGTGATGTCGAGAACCTCTGCCACGCCAGTTGGACACGCTGCCCCCCGTCAGGGTTGTACGCGTACGGCACCTCGTTCGATGCTGTGCGACACGCCCTCATTCGTACCTGCTCTTCCACAAATGCCCCGAAAACGCGGCCGGCCACGCAAGAAGTGACGACATAGACGCGCCGCAATCGGCCAGCGGTTGCAGAGGGCCAGAAGATCATCGTCGGACAAGACAACGCCCCAGCTCAAGAGGTTCAGACCATCGAATTACCCACAGGGCGCACACAGATCCTACAAAAGAGTTTCGATCAGACCCGGGGAAATTCCCCGGCCACCGACTCGGCGATCTGGGCCACGTTGAGGGCTGCGCCTTTTCGGAGATTATCTCCGCAGATGAACATCTCGAGGGCGTTTGGATCGTCCATCGACTGCCTCACCCGCCCCACCCACGTCGGGTCGGTGCCCACCACGTCGGAGGGTGTCGGGAAGTCGCCGGCCGCCGGATTGTCGAACAGCACCACGCCCGGAGCGGTCGCCAGGATCTCGTGCGCGCGGTTGACGGCCACCTCGTTCTCGAAGCGGGCGTGCACGGACATGGAGTGGGTCGCCACGACGGGCACGTACACACAGGTCGCGGTCACCTTGAGGCCGGGCAGCCCCAGGACCTTGCGGCACTCCGCGCGGATCGCCAGCTCCTCGGACGACCAGCCGTCCCCGGCGTCGGTCCCGGCCCAGGGCACCACGTTGAGCGCCACCGGAGCCGCGAAGGGACTCCCGTCCCCTTCACCCAGAGCCCGGCGCACGTCCCCGGGGCGCGTGCCCAGCTCGGTGCCCGCGACCAGGGCGAGCTGGTCACGGAGCGCGGCGACGCCGTCCCGGCCCGCGCCGCTCACGGCCTGGTAGGAGGAGACGATCAGTTCCCGCAGACCGAATTCGGCGTGCAGCGCGCCGACCGCGACGATCAGCGAGAGCGTCGTGCAGCTCGGGGACGCGACGATGCCGCGGGGCCTCAGCCGCGCGGCATGGGAGTTGATCTCGGGGGCGACCAGGGGAACGTCGTCGTCCAGCCGGAAGGCGGCCGAGTCGTCCACGACCACGGCGCCCCGGGCCGCGGCGACCGGCGCCCACTGGGCGGACACCTCGTCCGGCACCAGGAACAGGGCCACGTCCACCCCGTCGAACACGTCCTCGGTGAGCGGGAGGACCTCGGTCTCCTCTCCGCGTACGACCAGCTTGGTGCCGGCCGCCCGCGGGGAGGCGATCAGTCTGACCTCGCCCCAGACGTCCTCGTGCTGCGAGAGGATCTGGAGCATGACGCCGCCGATCGCCCCGGTCGCGCCGACGACCGCGAGCGAAGGGCGGCGTCCGGTCATCGGCCGGTGCCCCCGTAGACGACGGCCTCGTCGGAGTCGCTGTCGAGGCCGAAGGCGGTGTGCACGGCGCGCACGGCCTCGTTGACGTCGTCGACACGGGTGACCACCGAGATGCGGATCTCGGACGTCGAGATGAGCTCGATGTTCACACCGACGTCGGAGAGCGCCTCGAAGAAGCCCGCGGTGACACCGGGATTGGTCTTCATGCCCGCGCCGACGAGGGAGATCTTGGCGATCTGGTCGTCGTAGCGGAGCGACTCGAAGCCGATGCCGGCCCGGTTGCGCTCCAGGGCGTCGATGGCCTTGCGGCCCTCCGCCTTGGGCAGGGTGAACGTGATGTCCGTCAGACCCGTCGAGGCGGCGGAGACGTTCTGGACCACCATGTCCATGTTGATCTCGGCGTCCGCGATGGCGCGGAAGATCGCCGCGGCCTCGCCCGGCTTGTCGGGCACGCCGACGACCGTGACCTTGGCCTCGGAGACGTCGTGGGCGACTCCGGAGATGATGGCGTGCTCCACCTGCTGGTCCCCTTGCGGCTCGTTGCTGACCCAGGTGCCGCGCAGTCCGGAGAAGGACGAGCGGACGTGGATCGGGATGTTGTAACGGCGTGCGTACTCGACGCAGCGGTGCAGCAGCACCTTGGAGCCGGACGCCGCCAGCTCCAGCATGTCCTCGAAGGAGATCCAGTCGATCTTCTGGGCCTTCTTCACGACCCGGGGGTCGGCGGTGAAGACACCGTCCACATCGGTGTAGATCTCACAGACCTCGGCGTCCAGCGCCGCGGCCAGCGCGACGGCGGTCGTGTCCGACCCGCCGCGGCCGAGGGTCGTGATGTTCTTGCCCTCCTGGCTCACACCCTGGAACCCGGCGACGATGGCGATGTTGCCCTCGTCGATGGAGGTCCGGATGCGGCCCGGCGTGACATCGATGATGCGCGCTTTGTTGTGGACCGAGTCGGTGATGACACCGGCCTGGCTGCCCGTGAACGACTGGGCCTCGTGACCCAGGTTTTTGATCGCCATCGCCAGCAGGGCCATGGAGATCCGCTCTCCGGCGGTCAGCAGCATGTCGAACTCACGCCCGGCAGGCATCGGGGATACCTGCTCGGCGAGATCGATCAACTCGTCCGTCGTGTCGCCCATCGCGGACACCACGACAACCACCTGGTTGCCGTTCTTCTTGGCGTCGACGACTCGCTTGGCAACACGCTTGATGCCTTCGGCATCGGCTACGGAGGAGCCTCCGTACTTCTGCACGACAAGGCCCACGTGCGCTCCTCGCTCAATAATGGTGCGGTCGGCTCAGTCTAACGAGCAGCCCGGAATCGACCCGTCGATACCATATGGTGAGATGTTCCGCCCACCACCCGGTACGGCGTGTCGCACCGAACCGCTCGTACGGGGCTGCTGCCCCACTCGCTCTCACCGCACGCCTTTTGTGTCCCAGGACACAGCGGGCGCAGTGGGTGCCGCAGAGGCCCGGGACCGGCCGATGCCCGGCCGAGGCCCGGGGTTCTACAGGACCGGCCGCAGGCCCAGCGGGCCCGCGATCTCCTCCGCCATCACGCGGCCCGCTTCCTCGGCCAGGTCCCCGTCTCCCGGGTCCTGGTCCGTGTCCAGGCCGTCGAGCTCCTGGAGCGGCTGGTTCAGCCGGATGTGGGCGATCAGGGACTGCAGGGCGCGAAGCGCCGCCGACGCGGTGGAGCCCCAGTTGGAGAAGTACGAGAACTGCCACCACCACATGGCCTCCGCCGTGCGGTCCGCCTCGTAGTGCGCGAGACCGTGACCGAGGTCCGTGACCAGGTCGGCCAGGTCGTCGGAGATGCGGTGTGGCACAGGGGGCTTGCGGGGCTCGTACGGGTCGAAGACCTCGGAGTAGACGTCGATGGGCTCCAGGAGGCCCGCGAAGCGCTCACGGAGTCCGTCGGCGTCCGGCTCGGGGCCCAGGTCCGGCTCGTAGCGCTCGTCCGGGAGGATGTCCTCGTACGCGCCGAGCCTGCCGCCGGCGAGCAGGAGCTGGGAGACCTGGAGGAGCAGGACCGGGACCGCCTCTTCGGGCTCCTCGGCCTTGGACACCTCGGTGACCGCGACGATGAACGTCTTGATCTGGTCCGCGATCTGGACGGCGAAGTCGTCCGGATCCTGCGTGACGGAGTTCAGCGTGGCGTCAGACATCGAGGAGACCTCCCGTGGGCACGGTCGCGAACGGTGTGTAGAACATAGCGCCGTCGCACATAAAGCCGCAGTCAGACGCCCGGTCACACATCGAGCAGCCGCCTCCCCTCGAAGGCGCGGCCGAGCGTGACCTCGTCCGCGTACTCCAGGTCGCCGCCCACCGGGAGCCCGCTGGCCAGCCGTGTGACCCGCAGGCCCATCGGCTTGACCATCCGGGCGAGGTACGTCGCGGTGGCCTCGCCCTCGAGATTGGGGTCCGTCGCCAGGATCAGCTCCGTGATGGAGCCGTCCGCGAGCCGGGCCAGCAGCTCCCTGATGCGCAGATCGTCGGGGCCGACGCCCTCGATCGGGCTGATCGCGCCGCCGAGCACGTGGTACCGGCCGCGGAACTCACGGGTCCGCTCGATCGCGACGACGTCCTTCGGCTCCTCGACCACACAGATGACCGTGCGGTCGCGGCGCGCGTCACGGCAGATGCCGCACTGCTCCTGCTGCGCGACGTTCCCGCAGACCTCGCAGAAGCGGACCTTGTCCTTCACCTCGAGGAGGGCGTGGGCCAGACGGCGTACGTCGGTGGGCTCGGCCTGCAGGACGTGGAAGGCGATCCGCTGCGCGCTCTTGGGACCGACGCCCGGCAGCCTGCCCAGCTCGTCGATGAGCTCCTGAACCACGCCTTCGTACAACGGAACGCCTTTCCTTTTTCCTGCTCGTACCGTAGCCGGTACGTCCGGGTAGCCACAGGGGTCAGAACGGGAGGCCCGGCATCCCGCCGCCGAGGCCCTGGGCCAGCGGGCCCAGCTTCTGCTGCTGGAGCTGCTGAGCGTTCTCGTTGGCCGCCTGGACCGCCGCGACGACGAGATCGGCCAGCGTCTCGGTGTCCTCCGGGTCCACGGCCCCCGGGTCGATGACCAGGGCGCGAAGCTCTCCGGAGCCGGTCACGGTGGCCTTCACCAGACCACCGCCCGCCTGTCCCTCGACCTCGGTCCTGGCCAGCTCCTCCTGGGCCGCGGCGAGTTCCTGCTGCATTTTCTGGGCCTGCTGGAGCAGCTGCTGCATGTTGGGCTGGCCACCACCGGGAATCACGGTCACTCCTGGCATTTCGACAACGGATTGTTTCGGTATGCCGAGCCTACGTGCTCGCCGGACGCGGTGCCCCACCCGCCGGGGACCAACTCTTTCGAGTGAGATCTGAAAAGCACCTGGTGTGCTCCTATACCTGACCAGAGGCCGTGGACACCCGGGAATCCCGCGATTTCGACCCCATGGCCCACCATTCGGCGGTAGGAAGAGCATGCGTAGCCGTACCCGTACGCACACCCAAGGTAACGCAGAGTTACACGGGTGGGCTCCGGTCATATGCCGGGGACCGTCCCTCCCGTGACCGACAACCGTGCCGATCCCGCGTCGATACGCGCCGATACGCGCCGGACCCAGAGTGCAGAGGAGTGCCCCGGTGAGTCAGCCGGAGATGCAGCCCGAAGGGCCGCCCCGCAAGGAGTCCGGCGCAGGATCCGGTGCAGGTACCGGAACCGGGCAGTCCGTTTCACGCCACGGTTCGGGCCCCCGGGACCTGACCGGCCGCGCCTTCCCCCTCGGCGACTGGGGTGAGCCCGCGGAACGGCTCGACGAGCTCTACCGCTGGGTCGAGGCGGGCGCCCTGGAGACCGCCGACTGGTACCTGCGGGACCGGGTCCGCAAACGGCGCACGGCCAGGCTGCTCCGCTTCGGCACCGCGGCCGGAGTGGTCGCGGGCGCCGCTCTCCCGCTGCTCGACCTGACCGGAGAACTGCACGGGTCGGCCGGCTGGGGCTATCTGTCACTGCTGCTGGGCGCCGCGTGCATGGCGTGCGACCGCTATTTCGGGCTGACATCCGGCTGGATAAGGAATCTCGCGACGGCGCAGGCCGTGCAGCGGCGCCTCCAGGTGCTGCAGTTCGACTGGGCGTCGGAGTGCGTACGGGAGATGCTCGGGCCGACCGAGGGCACCGCCAGCGAGGCCGCGGAGCGGTGCCTGGGGGTGCTCCGCCGGTTCTCGGAGGACATCACCGAGCTCGTCCGGATGGAGACGGCGGACTGGATGGTGGAGTTCCGCGCCGGACCCGCGCCCATGGGGATGCAGTCGCTGGTCTCGGGCGGCCCGGGCGGCCGCCCGGAGCACAACTCCGCCCCCGGGCGGCTCACCATGCCGTCGGTGACCCGGCCGAACATGCCGCGCCAACGGCCCCCGGAGCCGCCCCGGTGACCTGCGGCCCGCCGCCGCTCCCACGGCCTCAGGCCTCCGGCCTCACGGCTCCCGGCTACGGCGCCGTCGAGGGCTCGCCCTCAGCTGAAGATGATCATCGAGCCCTGCGCGAGGCTGCGGGTCGCCGCCGCGTGCAGGCCGAGCCAGACGTGCCGCTCCCTGGCGAACGGATGGTCGTCGTACGGGGCCGGGGCGGCCGGTTCCTCCAGCGAGGTGGGACCGGCCGGCGGGAGCGGGGCGGCCGGCGGGTTGGCGGGGTCGATCCCGATGGACGGCGCGACGAACTCCAGCTCGCGCAACAGGCCGTGCGCCGAGCCCAGCGGCCCTCCGCCCTCCAGGAGCTGGTCGCCGGAGAGCGGATGGGGAAAGTCCACCGGGACGTACGCCCCGGCGTGGTCGTAGTGCCAGACCAGATGCGACTCCTGCGCGCTCTGCTCGAACATCTCCAGCAACTGCTCGTAGTCCCCGCCCAGTTCGTCGACGGGGGCGACGGCGAGCCCGCTCAGGGTCAGCAGGTAGGCGCGGCGCAGGAAGTGCAGCGCGTCGTAGTCGAAGCCGGCGACCGGGGCGACGTCCCCGGTGAGGCCGGGCATGTAGGCGTAGACGGGCACCGGCGGGAGCCCTGCCTCGGTCAACGCCTTGTCGTAGACGGCGATCTCTTCGGCGAACGGATTGTCGGGGCTGTGGCACAGCACATCGACGAGGGGGACCAGCCACAGGTCACAGGCCACGAAGTCTCGCTCTCCAACGGGTTCGTGAAGGTGGTCGGGACAGCGTAATGCGACCTGGACCCCGCGCACAGGCCGCGGGCAGGACGTACGGTCAGCCCTCGTGGCCCGGGTGCGGCGGGTTTCCGGCGGCCAGCCGGTCCGCCCAGTTCAGCCCGTGTGCGTAGTAGGCGTCCAGCACCGCGCGCACGGCCGGGCCGTCGACGGCCTCGATCGCCTCCACCAGCTCCTGGTGGCCGTTCCACAGCCAGTCCGTCACGTCGGCGTCCCCACGCAGGTACGGCACGGCGAAGGCCCACGCCTGCATCCGCAGCCGTTGCAGGAAGTCGGTGATGTAGACGTTGCCGACGACCACCCCCAGCTCCCGCCAGAACCGCAGGTCGTACCCGATGAGGATGTCGAGGTCGCCGCAGCGCGCCGCGCGCGCGGCCTCCTCCGCCCGGCGCCGTACGGAGACGAGGGCCGCCCGGTGGGCGCCGATCACGGCGGACGCGGAGCCGGTGCCGTCGAAGATCCCGCGGAACACCCCGTCTATGACCAGGGCACGCGCCTCCACCATCGACCGGTAGTCGGCGACGGAGAATGCGCGGACCCGGAAGCCGCGGTGCTGGTCGGATTCGAGCAGTCCCTGCGCCGAGAGGTCGAAGAGCGCTTCCCGGACGGGCGTCGCGGACACCCCGTACTGCTCGGCGATCTGTTTGACGGTGAACTCCACCCGTGGCTGCAGACGCCCCGCCAGCACCTCGTCACGCAGTGCGTCGGCGATCTGCTGCCGCAGCGTGCTGCGGGTCACACCTCCGCTCGCACCCATGACGCCCTCCCCTTCTCGGCTCCGGGTCACCATAAGCCAGGGCCATGCCCGCTTCCGGGCACGGGGGAGGGCGTCACACCAGGGCGTCACACGAGGTGCCCGCTACACGGTGTGCTCGTCGGCGACCGACAGGGCCACGTCCAGGGCCGCCAGGCCCTCCTTCGCCTCGGCCTCGGTGATGTTGCAGGCGGGGACGACATGGGTGCGGTTCATGTTGATGAAGGGCCAGAGGCCGTTCCGTTTGCAGGCCGCGCCGAAGGCCGCCATGGGGGCGTTGGCCTCGCCGGTCGCGTTGTACGGGACCAGGGGCTCACGCGTCTCCCTGTCACGGACCAGCTCCAGCGCCCAGAACGCGCCGAGCCCGCGGACCTCGCCGACGGACGGGTGGCGTTCGGCTAGCTCCCTGAGGCCGGGGCCGAGCACGCGCTCGCCGAGCTGCGCGGCGCTCTCGACGGTCTTCTCCTCCTCCATGACACCGATGGTGGCGACGGCCGCCGCACAGGCCAGCGGATGCCCGGAGTAGGTGAGGCCGCCGGGGTAGGGGCGGGTGTCGAAGGTGGCGGCGATCTCGGCGCTGATGGCGACACCGCCGAGCGGCACGTAGCCGGAGTTGACGCCCTTGGCGAAGGTCATCAGGTCCGGTACGACGTCGTAGTGGCCGGCGGCGAACCACGACCCGGTGCGCCCGAAGCCGGCCATGACCTCGTCCAGGACGAAGACGATGCCGTAGCGGTCGCAGAGCTCGCGGACGCCCGCGAGATAGCCGGGCGGCGGCGTCATGATGCCGGCCGTGCCCGGGATGGTCTCCAGGACGACCGCGGCGACGGTCGCCGGGCCCTCGAAGACCAGCGTGTCCTCCAGGTGCTGGAGTGCGCGGGCGCACTCCTCCGCCTCGGTCCGCGCGTGGAACGGGGAGCGGTAGAGGAACGGCGCCCAGAAGCGGACGACGCCGGCGGCGCCGCTGTCGGACGCCCAGCGGCGCGGGTCGCCCGTGAGGTTGATCGCGGTGGCGGTGGCACCGTGGTACGAGCGGTAGGCGGACAGCACCTTCGGCCGGCCTGTGTGCAGCCTCGCCATGCGGACGGCGTTCTCCACGGCCTCGGCACCGCCGTTGGTGAAGAAGATCTTGTCCAGGTCGCCGGGGGTGCGTTCGGCGATGAGGCGGGCGGCCTCGGACCGCGCCTCGACGGCGAAGGCGGGGGCGAACGTGGCGAGCTTGCCCGCCTGCTCCTGGATGGCGGCGACGACGGTGGGGTGCTGGTAGCCGATGTTGGTGAAGACGAGACCGCTGGTGAAGTCCAGGTAGCGGTTGCCTTCGTAGTCCCAGAAGTAGGCCCCCTCGGCGCCGGCGACGGCGAGCGGGTCGATGAGGCCCTGGGCTGACCAGGAGTGGAACACGTGAGCGCGGTCGGCGGCTTTCACGGCCGCACCCGCCGCGGAGTCGACGTACGGGGCGCGAGAGGCATCGGGGGTCATGCGGCGAGCGTAGGCGGCGGCGCGGCCCGGCCTCCATGGCCACTGTGTATGGCCTTCGGCGCTGGGCTCGGCAGGGTGTCGGGTCCGGGTCGACCCCCTCGCACACATTGACAGGATGCTGCCATCATGACAGCCTTCTGTCATAGGGCCCGTTCCCGATCCGGAGGTCATCATGACCGGTACGACCGTTCACCTGGCCGTCTACGACACCTTCGCCGACTGGGAGCCGGGCTTCGCCACGGCGCACCTCGCCCAGAACGGCCACACCGTGCGCACCGTCGGCCCCACCACAGCACCCGTCACCACCATGGGCGGGATGCGGGTCCAGCCGGATCTGGCGCTCGACGAACTGGATCCCGCGGGCAGCGGGCTGCTCATCCTCACTGGCACCGCCCTCTGGGACACGGGCGACACCCTTGCCCCCTTCGCCCGCGCGGCACGCTCTTTCCTGGACGCCGGTGTGCCCGTGGCGGCCATCTGCGGGGCGACGGCGGGGCTGGCCCGCGAAGGCCTGCTCGACGACCGCTCCCACACGAGCGTGGTGTCGTTCTACCTGGCGGCCACGGGCTACGCGGGCGGTGCGCACTACACGGAGGCCGACGCGGTCACGGACGCAGGCGGGCCCGCACGCGGCGCCCTCGTCACGGCGGGGCCGACCGAACCGGTCGCGTTCGCCCGCGAGATCCTCGGAGTGCTCGGGGTGTACGAGCCCAAGAAGCTCGACGCCTGGTACCGCCTCTTCCACGACTCCGACGCGAGCGCCTACGAGGAGCTCCAGGCATGAGCGGGGACGACCAGGACCGCTTCAGCCGGACGGCCCTCGGGGTCTTCCGGCTCAACGGTCAGTTCCTCTCCCTCGCGGAGGAACTGGCGAAGCCCGCCGGTCTCACGGCTGCGTGGTGGCAGGTGCTCGGCGCCGTCCTGGCCGAGCCGCTCCCGGTGTCGGGGATCGCCCGTGCGATGGGGATCACCAGGCAGAGCGTGCAGCGGATCGCGGATCTGCTGGTGGGCAGGGGTCTCGCGGAGTACCTGGAGAACCCGGCGCACCGGCGGGCCAAACTCCTGCGCCCCACCGAGGAGGGGCGCGCCGCCGTGGCCCGGATCGGCCCGGGTCACGCGGCGTTCGCCGCCCGGCTGGCCGAGGAGCTGGGCGAGGAGCGGTTCGCGGAGACCGTCCGCGTGCTGGAGCGGCTCTCCGTGGCGATGGACTCGGTGACCTCGGGCAGCCGGTGAGACCACCGCGGCCGTCCGGCGGGCACCCGCCGATGGCGGACCCGCCGCGCCCGCCGGGCAGGTGACGCCCCGTCCGGCGACGGACGGAACGGTCAGATCAGGCCGACCTGCATGGCGCGGGCCCCGGCCTGGAATCGACTACGCGCGTCAAGTGCTTCCATGGCGGAGGCGACGTCGTTGCGCACCGTGCGGACGCTGCACCCCAGCCGGCGGGCGATCGCGTCGTCCGTGAGCCCTTCCGACAGGAGCCGCAGGACGACCTCCGAGCGCGGGCGGCGGGTCGGGGCGACGGGCTGCCGCCCCGTCTGCCGTACGGTCGCTCCGCGCTCCCAGAACCGCTCGGCGAGCGCGCTCAACCGCTCCAGCTCCGCCGCGGACCGTACGACGCGGATCCCCTCGGTCTCGTCGACGACCACGGCGACCGCGCCGTCCATGATCATCGCGCGCGGCGGCAGGGTGCTGACCGAGCGCAGCGCGACGCCCTCCTGCGAGAGCCACTGCGCGTGCGCCATGGCACCCGGCGCCTTGATCACCGAGGAGGCCCACACCGCGCGCACCTTGGCACCTCGCCTCAGCACCATGTCCACGACCGGCCGGGAGAACTCGAAGCCGCCCTCGTCGTGGTGCGGGACGAGGAGAACGACCTCGCGCTGGACCTTGGCGACCAGCCGCTCGATGATGACGGACGCGTCGTGACGGTTCTCGCCACTCTCGCCGGAGTCACCGAAACGTTCCGCCTGCTCGTGCAGGGCGATGAACCTGCCGATCCGGACCGGGCAGGGCTGGGGCGAGCGGCCCTCCCGCATGCGGGAGGCCAGCAGCGTCGGCAGGGCGATGCACGGCTCGACGGCCCGGGACGCCGTCCCGTCCTCCCCGGAGACACTGGCGAGACCTTCGGCCCGCAGGGTGTCCAGCACCCTCACGACCTGGTCCGTCGGCCAGGCGAGAGTCTGAGCCAGTTCCCGCGTCCGCCATGTCGCACGCTGGAGCATCGTGCGGTAGAGCAGCTCCGACCGCACATCCAAACCGATCCCCGTATCAGCCACGTCAACCTCTCGGCAGTTGCTCTCTCCGGGCAGAACCACGCCCCTCTGACGTGGTCAACTTAGGCCGCCTCCAGCGCGGTCGGCGTGTCCGAGAACCGATTGCGACAGCTTGGTGCCACGCCCACCCGGGTTTCCCTCGTGCACAGCCGGGTAGGCGGCACAACCGGCCATCCGCCGCCTCGGCGGGACCCCTCGTGCCTCGGGTTTCTCGCCGCGGCGACACGCCCACGCCTCAGCTCGCCGCCCCGCAGCGACACGCCCGCGCCCGGCCCTTCGAGCCACGGGCCCAGGGGCCGCCTCGGCCCCGCGCCTGCCCGCCCGTACGTTCACGCGGGGCCGTCGCTCCCGTCCGCATCTGCAGTTTCCTGTACCGGGCATCGGTGGAGGGTTCCGGCGCGGGCACGGAGAATTGGCCGCCGGCGCCGGGCGCACGGCACTGCGGAAGCAGGCGCACGGCACGGCGGAAGCAGCCGGGCACAGGGCGCACGCGGCGGAAGCAGGCGCCCGGGAACGGCGGCCCGGCGCCCTTCGCGAGATTCCCCGTACCCGCACCGCACATGGACTCCGGTCCGGGAAAGGCTCTGCCATGCAGCACACAGCGTTCCTGATCCTGATACCCGTCCTCTTCGTCGGCACCCTGGTCGGCCTCTCCATGGGCGCCCGTCGGCTGCTCGGCATCAGGATCGGCACGATACGGACGGCGCTCGGCGGCACCGTCGGCGTCCTCGCGACGATGCAGATCATCGCGGCCATGGGCCCGAGCAGCCACCGGCCGGCCATGACCTCCGTCCAGGTGGGCTGCGGCATCCTCGTCACGATGCTCTTCCTGGCGGTCTCGGAGGTCGTGCTGCCCAGCGGCCGGCTGACCGAGATCGTTCGCCTGCCCGGCGTACTGCGCCGCCGCGTCGTGCGTACACGGCGCTACGCGGAACTCAGCGCCATCGCCATGCGCAACGGTCTCTCACCCTCGTTGCGCGGACTCTCCAGGGCGGGATCGCCGAAAGGGACGTCCGCCGGACGCAGGCACTCCGCCCGGCAGTTGAGGCGGGCCCTTGAGGAAGCGGGCTCGACCTTCGTCAAGCTGGGGCAGATGCTCTCGACCCGCTACGACCTGCTCCCCGCCGAATACGTCGAGGAGTTCTCCGAGCTCCACCACCAGGCCGCGGCCGAACCCTGGGACCGCGTACGGGAGCTGCTCACCGAGGAGCTGGGCTGTGAACCGGAGGCGGTCTTCGCCGAGTTCGACCCCGCCCCCCTGGCCGCCGGGTCGATGGCCCAGGTGCACCTGGCGCGGCTGAAGGACGGTCAGGAGGTCGCGGTGAAGATCCAGCGTCCGGGCGCCTGCCAGGTGGTGGAGCGCGACCTGGACATCCTGTTCCGGATCAGCCACAAGCTGGAGGAGCACACGAACTGGGCGAGCAGCATGGGCCTCGGTGAGCTGATGAACGGTTTCGCCGTTTCGCTCAACGAGGAGCTGGACTTCCGGACCGAGGCCCGCAACATGGCCGCCATCGTCGCGGGAGCCGCGGAGTCGGGCGCGGTCTGCGCCATCCGTACGCCCCGCGTGTTCGAGCAGTACAGCAGCAGGCGGGTGCTGACACTGGAGCGCCTGCACGGCGTTCCCCTCAGTTCCGCCAGGGAGACGATCGCCGAACGCGGCCTGGACGGTGCGAAGCTCGCGGGGCAGCTCTTCGACTGCATCCTCGAACAGATCACGCTGGGCGGGGTCTTCCACGCCGACCCGCACCCGGGGAACGTCCTGCTGTTGAGCAGTGGCGAGCTCGGACTGCTCGACTTCGGCTCGGTCGGCCGGCTGGACCGGCGGATGCGCGCCGCACTCCAGGACCTGCTGCTGGCCCTCCACCGCGACGATCCCGCCGCCCTCAGTGACGCGCTGCTGGAGATCGTCGAGCGCCCGGAGCAGATCGACGAGAGGCAGCTGGAGCGGGCGCTGGGACGGTTCATGGCCCGCTGCCTGGGCCCCGGGGGCAAGCCTCACCGCGACATGTTCTCCGAGCTCTTCGTGCTCGTCGCCCGCCACGGCCTGACCGTACCGCCGGAGGTGGCGGCCACCTTCCGGGCCCTGGCCACCGTGGAGGGCACGGTCGAACGGCTCGTGCCGGACTTCGACCTCGTCGCGCAGGCCCGTACGTTCGCCGCCGCGCGGGTCCAGGAGCAGCTGAGCTACGAGCGGGTCAAGGACTCGCTGATCGAGGAGGCGATCTCGCTCACCTCGGTCCTGCGCCGACTGCCGCGCCGGGTGGACCGGGTCAGCAGCGCGCTGGAGGGGGGCCGGCTGGGGATCCGGATCCGGCTGCTGGCGGACGAACGGGACCGGCGTTTCGTGCGCGGGCTCGTGCACGACGTGCTGCTGACGTTCCTCGGCGGGGTCATCGCACTGGTCGCCTCCGTGCTGCTGAGCGTCGACGGCAAGCCGACGATCATGGGGTCCGTCTCGCTGAGCCAGCTGATCGGCTACAACCTGCTGGTCGTCAGCTTCATCCTGGTGCTCCGGGTGGTCTTCTCCATCTCCCGGGGCCGGGGCTGATTACACCTGTCAGCACCGGGCCGGGCCCGTCACACACGTCGGCCGGGAGACGCGGTGCGCGTCTCCCGGCCGCCGGTCGTAGCGGTACCCGTCACGGGGTACCGCGACGGAGGGTCACAGCACCCGGAAGGACCGGTTCGCGATGGGTGCGCAGACGGCCACCAGGACGCAGGAGACGCCCACGGTGGTGAGGAGCTCCGTGAACGAGGCCTGGCCGGCGACCATGCTGCGCATCGCGTCGTTCGCGTACGAGATGGGATTCGCCTCGGCGACGACCCGCAGCCAGACCGGCATCGACTCCGGGTCGACGAAGGCGTTGGAGGCGAACAGCAGCGGGAAGGTGCAGAGGGTGGTGATCATGCGCAGCACGTCACCGTTGCGCAGCACCGCTGCCAGGGCGATGAAGATCCAGCTCATCGACCAGCCGACGAACAGGGCCAGCAGGATCGAGCCGGCGACCCCGAGTATGCCGCCGGGCGGGTCGAAGCCGAAGATCAGCGCGGCCAGGACGGCCACGGCGATCAGCTGGTAGAGGGACCGTGCGGCGTCCGCGAGGCTCCGGGCGAGCAGTACGCCGAACCGGGAGATCGGCATCGTGTGGAAGCGGGTGATCACATCGTTGCGCAGGTCGTTGATGAGCCCGTTCCCGGCCTGCGCCCCGGCCGCCACCGAGGTGATGATCATGATCGCGGGGGCCAGTCCGGCGATGTACGACAGGTCGCTCCCCTGGGGCGCGACGGTGTCGCCCAGCGCGCGCAGCACACCGCCGAACATCAGCAGCATCACCAGGGGCTCGATGAACGTCACGATGAGCACGCCCGGTTGCAGGTAGGGCCGTACGGAACGGCCCGTGAGCGCGAGGGTCTGGGTCAGCAGGCTGCTGCCGCCCCACTCCTCGGACACGCTCACGCCGGTCCGGGAGGTCGGTCGGGGTGCGGTCTCGGCGTCGATGACCGTCATCGGGATGCTCCTTCTTCAGTGAGGCTGGTCGGGACGGTCACGCGGACACCGGCTTCGCGGCGGGTTCGTGGGTCAGCGTCAGGTAGACGTCGTCCAGGGTCGGTTCGGAGAAGGCCAGTTCGGCGATCTCGATGTCGGCGTCGCTGAGGACGCGTACGACGACCGCGAGGTCCGAGGCCGCCGCCACGGGTGCGCTCAGCGCCGCCCCCGACTCCTGCGGTGTGGCCCGGATGCCGGCCTTGTCCAGGGCGTGCACCGCGTCCCGCACGCCGGACTCCGACGCGGGGGTCACCGTCACCAGGCGCTGACCGACCTCGGCCTTGAGTTCGGCGGGGTTCCCGCCCGCCACCACGCTCCCCGCGGAGAGCACGGTGATCTGGTCGCAGAGGCGGTCCGCCTCCTCCAGGTACTGGGTGGTGAGGAGCACGGCGGTGCCGTCCTTGGCGAGCCGCTCGATGGTCTCCCACACCCCGATCCGGGCGTTCGGGTCGAGCCCGGTCGTCGGTTCGTCGAGGAAGATGACCCGGGGACCGCCGACGAGGCTGGCCGCGATGTCCAGACGCCGGCGCATGCCGCCGGAGTACTGGAGCACCGGGCGGGTCGCCGCGTCGGTCAGCTCGAACAGCTCCAGGAGCTCGTTCGCGCGGGCGACGGCCTGGCGCCTGCTCGCGCCGAGCAGCCGCGCGACGAGCACGAGGTTCTCCCGCCCGTTGAGCTGCTCGTCGACCGAGGCGAACTGTCCGGTCAGGCCGATGCAGCGGCGTACGGCCTCCGCGTCGGCGGTCACGTCGTGGCCGCAGATGCTCGCGGAGCCGCTGGTCAGCGGCAGCAGCGTGGACAGGATGTGCACCAGGGTGGTCTTGCCGGCGCCGTTGTGGCCGAGCAAGCCGTGGATCGAGCCTTCCGGAACAGAGACGTCGACTCCGTTCAGGGCTTTCACGTCACCGAACGACTTCACTACGCCGACTGCCTGAATCATGGGTTTGGCCACGTGCTCGGCCTCCGTTGCTGTGTCCGGTGGCCCGATGGCTGGCCCCGGTTCGGATGTGTGCTCGGATAAGCCACCGCCGCCGGGTGGCGATCGTAGAACCGGGCAGCGGCCGGAAGACGGGGCGCTGCAGGTTGCGGAAAGTCCGGCTCGTGGCAGGGGCCCGGTCGTGTCAGCCCGTGAGGGCTTCGCTGATCCGGGCGGTGCGTGGCCGCGCCATGCGGACGTAGTCGTCGGTGGGCAGCGCCATCGACAGGTCGAGGCGGGCGGCGTTGAAGTACAGCATGTCGTGACGGAGCAGGTCCTCGTCGACGATCAGCTCGAGTTCGGGGTGGAAGGAGAACGGGATGATGGAGCCGCTGACCGAGCCGGCCAGCCGCTCCGCCGTGCTGCGGGCCGCGAAGCCCGCCTTGCGTCCGCCGGCGAGCTCCGCGATCCGGCCGAGGTCGACGCGCCGGTCACCCGGCACGACGGCCAGTACGTAACGGCAGGTCCGCTTGGTCGGACGGGCCTCGACGACCAGGGACTTGGCGCCCTGCGCGAGGGCGTGCCCGCGCAGGGCGCTGGCGGCCTCGGTGCGGCCCTCCGGCGCGTGCGCGATCATCCGGTAGCCGGCCCCGTGCAGGTCCGCCAGCTGCCGCAGTCGCTGGTACGCGGACCGGCCGTCCGGCACGGCACCGTCCGGGACCTGGGGCCCGCCCGGGCCACCGGGCCTGCCCACACCCCTGGGCCCGCCCGGGCCCCCCGGCACCGCGTACGCCCGGCCGGGAGGGGATCCGGTCGCGGTCACGTCACCACCCGGCCGGTACTCATACGGTGATGCCGCCGTCGACCTGGAGCACCGAGCCGGTGATGTAGGCGGCGCGGTCGCTCGCGAGGAAGGCGACGAGGTCGGCGACCTCCTCGGCCCGGCCGAAGCGGCGCAGGGGTATCTGCTTGGCCGCGTCCTTCTTGACCTTGTCGGCCAGTTCGGCGGTCATGTCGGTCTCGATGTAGCCGGGCGCCACCGCGTTGGCCCGGATGCCGTACCGGCCGACCTCCTTGGCGAGCGCCTTGGAGAAGCCGATGATGCCCGCCTTGGACGCGGAGTAGTTGGACTGCGTCGCGTTGCCGTAGACGCCGGCGACCGAGGAGATGTTGATGATCGTGCCGGACTTCCGCTTCATCATCTCGAAGATCACCGAGCGGCAGACGTGGTAGACGCCGTCGAGGTTGGTGTCCAGCACGCTGTGCCAGTCCTCGTCGGACATGAGCAGCAGCGGGTTGTCCCGGGTGATGCCCGCCGAGCAGACCACCACCTCGACCGGGCCGAGGGCGGACTCCGTCCTGGCCACCCATTCCTTCACGGCGGCGGCGTCGGTCACGTCGACCCGTACCGCCATGGCGCGCACGCCGAGCTCGCCCGCCTCCTTCTCCAGCGCCAGTGCGGCCGGTTCGTCGGACCGGTAGCAGAAACTGACGTCGTGGCCCTCGGCCGCGAGCCGCAGCACGACGGCCCGGCCGATGCCGCGTGAACCCCCGCTGACCAGGGCGACGCGCGTCCCGTTGTCGTCTGTCATGTACTTCTTCTCCTCGCGGCTGCCGGTCAGCGGGACGCTGGTCCGGTGTTTTTCGTGTGGGGTCGCTCGCGGGGGCGGAAGGCCACCGTGACGGTGCCGACGCTCAGCACCGGTTCGTCGCCGGTCCTGCTCTCGCCCTCGAGGACCAAGGTGTCGTCCACCGCGCGCAGCAGCCGCACGTGATGCTCGACCACCTCGCCCGGGAACACCTGCCGGTGGAACTCGACGTCCCTCATGGAGCCGAACAGCATGGTCAGGCCGCCGGACTCCGGCCCGTCCGGCCGTGCGGCCAGCAGGCCCGCGGTCTGGGTCCAGGACTCGAGCAGCAGGAAGTCCGGGTAGGCGAAGTCCGCCTCCGGGGGATCGGCGCCGAGCCGGGCGTACCACGGCTCGTTCAGCGTCACGGCCTTGAGCGAACGGATCTCGTCGGCTCCGGTCATGAGGACCCGGTCGACGAGGAGCATCGGATAGCGGTGGGGCAACGCGGCGCGTGTCTCCCCGGCGCCCCTCACCGTGCCGCCCCGTGCCGGTAACGGAGCCGGGCCGTGGCGGCCGGCCCCCGGCCGGTCGCCACCTTCGCGGTGCAGCGCCAGTCGGAGCCGCGCGGCTCCCAGACCAGCTCGATGTCCAGTACGTCACCCGGGTGCACCGCGGCGAGGAAGCGGCCGGACTCGACCGAGGCCAGCCGGACGCCCCCGGCCCCGGGGGGTACGGAGGTCTCCGCGGCGGTGCGCACACACTCCAGCACGCACACGCCGGGGAAGATCGGGAAGTCCGGGTAGTGCCCGGCGAAGACGGGTTCCTCCGCGTCGATCACCACCGAGTACCGGGCGGACCACTTCCCCGTGCCCGTGTCGTGGCCCGGCTCCCGCACCGTCCGGGGGCGGGCCAGGACAGCGGTCGTCACGAACGCTCCCCCAGCTTGCGCAGCACCTCTTCGTAGGCGCTGTCCAGCGTCCGCACCGTGCGCATCTCGTGCTCGGCGAACTTGACGCCGTACGTCCGCTCCAGCACGACGACGACCTCCAGGGCCATCAGCGAGTCGACCCCGAGCTCCTCCACGAAGTCGGTGCCGTCGCCGACCTCGGACACGTCGGCGTCGATGGTCTCGGCCAGCAACGCACGGAGTTCCTCCCGATCGAGCTGGGCCACCGCGTCGATTGACATGCTCTTCCTTCCGGTTGCGCTCGGACCGGCCGGTCAGCCGGCGAGGGTGCGGATCACGGCGCACGCGACGAGGCCGTCGTCGTCCACCGATGAGATGACGGCGACGTCGCCCGCCGCCGAATCCCCCCGGCCGGCGGCGCTCAGCACGGAGCCGATCTGGAACGCGGCGGACGCGCCGGAGGTGTCCCCGACACCGTCCAGGGACGGCGCCCGGTCCAGGGCCCCGGCGCCGAAGCGTGCGGTGAGCACCTCGCGCTCCTCGTCACCGGCGCGTCCGGCGAGACCGGAGGCCGAGACCGACCGGACCTCCTCGGCGTCGACACCGGCCCGCGCCAGTACCCCGTCGAGGCAGGCGTCGAGCACGGGGCGCAGCCCCGCGCCTGAGTAAACCCGGGACTCCACGGCCAGCACCTCGGCGAGGGCACGGCCGTCCTGGCCGGCCTCCGACGCGGACTCAAGCATGAACATGGCGCAGCCCTCACCGAGCAGCGCACCCCTCGCGTCCTCGTCACGCCGGTGGTGGTCCAGCCACGCCCGCGCGTCGGAGAACTCCTCGACGGCGCCGCACAGTACGGTCTCGGCGCGGCCCGCCCGCAGCAGTCCGGCCGCGTAGTTCAGCGCGGAGAGTCCGGCGACCCGGCCGCCGGCGATCGTGGTGTTCGGCCCCTTCAGCCTGTGCCAGATGGCGCACTGGCCGGCGGCGCAGTTCATCACCGCGTTCGGCATCAGCGAGGGGTCGACGTAGAAGGGCCGTTCACCGACCAGGGAGGCGCGGGTGAAGTCCATCATGCTCTGGGCGCTGCCGGTGGTCGTGCCGAGCACCAGGGCGGTCTCCTCGTCGCCGCCCCTGCGCCTGTCCCCGCTGTCCCGCAGCAGGTCCCGGACGGCGGTGACGGCCAGCCCGGTCACCCGGTCCATCGACCGGGTGCCCTTCCTGCCGAGCACCTCGCGGAGGTCGAAGCCGGGAACCAGGCACGCCCGGTCGTCCGGCGCGGCCCACTCGCCGGAGTCCAGTACGGACGTGGCGTCCCTGTTGGCCAGCACACCGGCCGCAAACTCGTCCTTGCCGATGCCGTACGGCGACACCGCGGACCACGCGGTGATCACCGGCCGGTTGAGGGTCGTGGACGCGCTCGCCGAAAAGGTCATGGTCATTCCGTCCTGCTCAGAGTCCTTGGGGCCGACATCTCGTTCAGACCGCGCCCGGCCCGGGGGCCGACGCGGCCGACGGGGCCGACGGGGAGGGCGGCCGGAGTACCAGCGCCGCGCTGCCGTCGTCCTCGTCGCTGCCCGCGACCAGGCACACGGCGCCGTCCGTGCCGGCTCCGAAGCCGCCGATGGCCGCCGCGGCCTGCACGACACCCAGCGCGCCGGACAGCTCGCCCCAGATCGTGGCGAGGTCGTGGCCCGGCAGCTCGGAGGGCAGCGCCTTGGCCGCGGCACCGGAGGCGAACCAGCCCGTGAGGCCGGTGGGTTCACCGGCGGCGAGTTCCCGGAAGCCGGCGGCCACGTCCGCTCCCCGGGTGTGGCCGCCGATCACCGCGTGGACCGTGGCCCCGCGGGCCTCGGCCGCCTCGGCGCGCTCCAGCACGAGGGCGGCGCCGCCGTCGGCCACCGGGCCGCCGACGAGTTCGCGCACGATCACATTGTCGGGCTCCACGCCCACCACGACGGCCTGGTCGGCACGGCCGGACCGCAGCAGGGCGGTGCCCCAGCGCATCGCGTCGATGCCGGAGCCCGGTCCGTTGCAGACCATCAGGTTGGGGCCGTGCAGGCCGAACCTGATGGCGATCTCGGAGGCGATGATGTTGCTGGAGGCGTTCGGGGTGTCCATCGGGCTCAGCCCGCGGGTGCCCTCGTCCGCGATGGTCCTGGCCACACGGCAGGCCGTGTCGACGTTGCCCAGGTTCGAGCTCACCAGCACGGCCACCCGGGTGCCGTCGGCGGTGAGCGTGCCGTCGTCGAGCAGGCCCGCGTCGGTGAGCACACGCTGCGCGGCGACGAGCCCGAGCTGGGTGGCACGGTCCTTGTAGCGCAGGCCCTTCTTCCCCAGGACCGCCGCCGGGTCGACCGAGCCCACGGGGCGGACGGCGGCGGCCAGTCCGGCCGCGGAGTCCGCACCCGGCAGGGCGACCCCGACTCCTGTCACGTAGATGCTCATGGCGCCTCGACAATCGCGACGGCGTTGATCCCGCCGAATCCGAATCCGTGTACCTGGGCGAGCGAGACCTTGTGCTCGGCCTCCTCACCGCGGACCAGCCGGAAGCCGGCGGCCTCCTCGATCGGCTGCTCCAGCCCGACCAGCGGCGGGACCTTGCCGGTCGCCATCACCTGCAGGGCGGTGACCAGGCTCAGCACCCCCGCCGATCCGCTGGTGTGCCCGGTCATCGGCTTGATTCCGGTGACCACCGGGCCGCCCGCGTCCTGGCCGAAGACCTCGGCGTACGCGGAGGCCTCCACCAGGTCGTTGAGCGGCGTCCCGGTCCCGTGCAGCATCAGCAGGTCGATGTCGGCCGGCCGCGTGCCCGCGTGCAGATGCGCCTGCCGGATCGCCTCGGCGACGTACTTCTGGTCGGGTGCGGTGGGGTGCTTGGCGTCGCAGGTCATCCCGACGCCGCGGAGCCTGCCCCACAGCGTGCCCTCCGGCCCCGCGAAGTCCTCGCGGCGCAGCACGACGGCGGCTGCCCCGTCGCCGAGGATCGTGCCCTTCCGCTTCACGTCCAGGGTCCGCAGCGCGCCGGGCGGCTCGGGCTGGACCCGGTCGGCCAGGCCGAACATGCTCTCGGTGATCGAGTCGACTCCCGCCACGATCACGGTGTCGGCCTCGCCGAGTTCGAGCATGTCGGCGCCCAGCGCCAGGGCGTACAGCGAGGCGGAGCAGGCGTTGGAGAAGGTGTGCGTGTCGGCGGTGGCGAACCGTTCCCGCAGGGCGGTGCCGAAGTGCAGCCGCTCGGGGCCGAAGGGCACCCCGTCACGCCACCACAGTTCGGCGGAGCGCAGCTCGCGCAGTCCGGTGCCCACGAGCACCGGGCAGTCCGACAGGTCGTCGCCGAGGCCGGCCGACTCGGCGGCCTGGCCTACGGCGTCCAGCAGGAAGCCGGTGGCCCGCAGCGTACGGTCCACCCCCGGCTCGGGCCGGTCGTCGATCTCGAAGAGCTGTGTGCCGGTGTACAGGTCGTGGTCGAACCCGCGCATCGGGCCGAGGCCTCCGCGCCCCGCACAGAGGCTGGTGAAGATCTCGTCCGCGTCCCGGCCGATGCTCGCGACCGCGCCGACTCCGGTGATGGGCAGCCTCACCGCTCACCCTCCTGGTATCTGCCGAGGATGACGATCGCGTTGTTGCCGCCGAAGGCGAGCCCGTTGTTCTGCACGATGCGCAGGTCCGCCTCGACGGACTCGTTGGGCACGCAGTCGATCTCGCACTCGGGATCGGTCTCGCGATGGTTGATGGTCGGCGGGATGAAGCCGTGGTAGGCGGACAGCGCGCAGGCGATCGCGGCGAGGGCGCTGGCGGCGCCCATCGTGTGGCCGAGCATCGACTTCAGGGACACGGTGCGCGGCGGGGTGTCGCCGAACACGTCGTGGATCGCGCGCGACTCGGTCACGTCGTTGGCCTTGGTCCCGGTGCCGTGGGCGGAGATGAGGTCGACCTCCTCCTCCTTCACACCGGCGTTCTCCAGCGCGATCTCCATGCACCGGGCGACGCTCGCCTGGTTCGGGGCGACCTGGTGGTAGGCGTCGCAGTTCATCCCGTAGCCGAGCACCTCGGCGTAGATGCGGGCGCCGCGCGCCTGGGCGGAGGCGAGGCTCTCCAGCATCAGCACGCCCGCGCCCTCGCCGGTCAGGATGCCCTTGCGCTCGGAGTCGAAGGGGCGGCAGACGTCGGGTGCGATGGTGCCGAGCCGGTAGAAGCCGGTGAACGTCTTGCGGCACATGGCGTCCGCGCCGCCGCAGAGCGCGTAGTCGGCCGCTCCGGAGCGGATGGCGTCGAAACCCTGGCCGATCGCGTAGTTGCCCGCGGAGCAGGCGGTGGCGATGGTCACCGCGTCCACGTTCGACAGGCCCAGTTCCTGGGCGGCGGCGATGGACAGCCGGTTCGGGGATATCCGGCGGGCGACGGTCGGGTCCATGGCGGCGGGCCCGGACCGGACCTCGGTCTCCACCAGCTGGTCGAGGTCGTAGGACTCCCCGTCGGTGGTGCCGATCGAGATCATCCCGCGCATGGCGCGCAGCGCGTCGAGGTCGACCCCGGAGGCCTCGACGGCCATCCGGGCCGCGGCGACCGAGAAGGTGGTCGCCCTGCCCAGGCTCTCGACCGGCAGGTTGTGGATCCAGCGCTCCGGCTCGGCACCCGTGATCTCGCACCCGTTGGCGTGCGCGAAACCCTCGGTGTCGAACAGGGTGATCGGCTTGGCGCCGCTGCGGCCCGCGCGCAGGCCCTCGGCGAACTCATCGGCTCCGACACCGATGCTGGAGAACACGCCGAACCCGGTCAGCACGACCCGGGACGCCGCGTCGTCGCGCATCGCGTCAGAAAGGCTGTCAGACATCAATCTCCCTCGGTACGGCCTGGTCACCACTGGTTCACCACGTGCTCACCACGGGCATCACGGTCACCACGGAAAGGGGGTTCGGCGGATCACCCGTCGGTCAGGGCCGGGTGATCCGCCGGGGCCGGGGAGCCGGCGGTGTGCCGGCCCCCCGCGCCTGCTTCCGGGCGGCGGTCCCTCCCGGCGGGACCCGTAGGTGCCCCGCGGGTGCCGGGGGCCGATCAGGGGCCCCGCGGGCGCCCGGGGGCGGTTCCGGCCCGCTTCGCGGGGGCCGCAGCGCCCGGGCACCGTGCGCGAGCGGTCGTCCGGCGTGCCGTGCACCGCGTCCGGCGCGGTGCGCCGGTCCACCAGGGGCCGCCGGAACGTGCCTACTTGGCGTCGATCGACTCCTGGACGACGGCGTAGACCCCGTCGAGGTTGACCATCCGCTCCAGCTCGGACTGGTCGATCGTGATCTTGAACTCCTTCTCGAGGCCCGCGAGGATCTCGATGGCCCGCAGCGAGTCCGCGCCGTACTCCTCCTTGAAGAGGCCCTCGTCGGTCACCTCGTCCTCCTCCAGCTCGAGGATGTCGCAGACGATCTCCTTGATGCCGGCCCGCTGTTCGACGGTGGAAGCGCTCATGTGAATCACTCTCAGTTCTTCGGAAGGTGTGCATGGCTCGACCGGACGGGGTGTCCATCGGTCACTTGCTCGGCGGCAGGCGGGCGGTGACCCGCCTGCCGCCCGATCTCAGCCGGTTGTGCCGGCCGGATCCCGGGCCGCCGTTCCGCGGCCCGAGCGGGCCCGCCGGGATGCGCCCCGGCAGACCTCCCTCGGGTCCCAGCCGTCCGGCCGGGCGGGGAGGAGGTCCGGATCCCCGGACACCACTCCCTGCCGGCCCTGCGCGAGCAGCGGCCGGCCGAGGATGTGGGAGGCGCACGAGATGCCGCCGAGCATGACGCCCGCGACACCGTTGCCCGCCTGGGTGCTGGCCCCGACCACGTGCAGTCCGGCGATGCCGGTCGTGGTGCCGGGCCGGGCCGTGCCGCCCCATTCGGCCATGCCGAACGGGGTGCCTCCGGAGGCCAGGGTGTACCGCTCGTGGGTCAGCGGGGTCGCCGCCTCCAGGTGCGTGATGTGCCCCCGCAGCGGCCCGATGGCCTTCTCCGCCGCGCGCAGGGTGGCTTCGGTGAGCTCCTGCTTGCGGCGCAGGTACCGCGCCTGGTGGCGGTAGGTGGCACTGCCGCCCTCGGCCCCGTCGGTGACGCCCCACCACTCGTGATCGGGCGGGCAGAGCGTCATCACCTGCAGGTTGGCGTGGCCCGGCGGGCACAGAGCCCTGTTGCCGGGGTCCTTGAGCGAGGCGAACGAGCAGAAGAGGAAGGGGACCTCGCCGACGTCACCGGCGCGCGCCCGGTCGAAGTAGCCGTCGATGTCGTCGGTGTCGTACCACCACAGGTTGGCGTTCGGCCGGTCCCGCAGGTCGATGTCGAGGCCGAGGTAGAGCACCAGCCACGGCATGCCCATGCGTGCGTTGCGGGTGCGTTCGGCGAGGGACTTCGGGAAGTGTCCGGCGCCGACCAGGTCGAGCACCGTGCGGCGGTAGTCCGCGTTGGACACCACCAGGCCGGTGGTGACCGTCTCGCCGCCGTCCAGGCCGACCCCGGTGACCTTGCGGTCCTCCACCAGGATGCGCCGCACCCTGCTGCGGGTCCGGATCTCTCCGCCGTGGGCCTCGATGACCTCCACGAGCCCTGCGGCGAGCGTCTGCCCGCCACCGGCCGGGTAGTAGGCACCGCGGAGGTAGTGGTCGGTGACGCTGGTGTGCCGGGCGACCGTCGCCTGGCGCGGGGTCAGTCCGTAGTTGGGCGCCTGCGCCGCGAGCACCGTACGGGCCCGCGAGGACAGGCCGCAGTGGCTGAACAGGTCGTCCAGCGTCCGCCTGCCCCACTCCCGGACCGCGACGGTGCCCTTGGCGATGTCCGCGGGCGACCAGGTGTGCGACTCGAAGAGGGCCGCGCGCTGCTCCTCGCCGACGGCCGCGCAGATGTCGGTGAAGGTACGCAGGCCCTCGGCCTCGTCCGGCATCGCGGCGACGAGCCGCTCCCGGTACTCCGGCCAGCCGGCCGGCATGTCCACGGAGGCCCCGGGCACCCTGATGAGGTCGAAGCCGCTCCGGTCCATCTCCAGGAACTCGACGCGGTCGCGGAGTCCGAGCCCGCCCAGGACGGAAGGGATGACACCGCCGGGCTCGCAGTCACCGAGGTAGTGGACGCCGACGTCGAACTCGTAGCTCCGCCGCCTGCGGAAGACGTGGCTGTTCCCGCCCACCACCGAGAACTGCTCCAGCACCAGGACACGCCGGCCGGCGGTGGCCAGGTAGGCGGCGGTCGTCAGGCCGCCCAGGCCGGCACCGACCACGACGGCGTCCCACTCGCCGCCGCCCGGGTTGCTGTTGCCCACAGTGCTCTCCTTGTCGCTTGCCGCTGATGCTTCTTCGTCGCCCCGCGGAGGCCGGTGGCCGCGTTCCGTGCCGCGGCCACCGGCCGGTCTCAGCCGCAGCCGCCGGCGTGTCCCGCGTCGCCGCCGGCAGGCAGCAGGTCGGCGTGGGCCGCCGGGTCCGGCGCGTCGGTCTTCGGAGCGGTGGTGCCTCCGGCCCCCTGGACGGCACGGACGAAGGACTCGACCCGGTCGAGGCCCCAGTACTTGTCCCTGCCGGTGATGAAGAACGGCACGCCGAACAGGCCGTCGTGGGCCGACTCGGCGAGCAGGGCGGCGCCCCGCTTGCGCAGTTCCGCGTCCTGGGAGGCGGTGGACAGCCGCTGGGCGTCCAGGCCCAGCTCCTCCGCGATCGCGGCGATCACGGCGGGCTCGGAGATGTTCTTGCCCTCCTGCCAGCGGGCGCGGTACGCCGCCGCCACGAAGTCCTTGCCCCGGCCCTCGTCCTCGGCCGCTATCCAGGCGAGGTGGGCGACCTCCCAGCACGGCTCACGGTCGACGGGCCAGGTGATCTGTGTCAGTCCGCGCTCGGTGGCGAGCCTGCGGGTGTCCTGAAGGATGTAGAAATTCTTCGCCCGGCTCATGGCGACGATCGGAAGGGTGACCCCCTCCTCCGCCAGCAGCTTCGCGGTCTCCTGGTCGGGCTCCCAGAACGGCAGCCAGTCGAGGGAGTCGAGCACCTCGGGGTGGGTGGCCATGAGATCGCGGTAGGCGAACCAGGAGTACGGGCTGCGCAGGGAGAAGTACCAGCGCGGTGGGCGTTTGGAAGCCATCGGTTCCTCCGGGGCTCGGTCGTCCGGGGCTGTGTACGGGCCGGGTCACTCGCCGCGCAGGGCGCGCAGGACCTCGTCGTCGAAGACGGTCATCTGCCACTCGGCCTCCGGCGACTCCTTGTGGCAGTAGCCGTGGGTGATCGAGCCGGTGGCGGTCCGGACGAGCGCGCCGTCCCGCACGACGTAGAAGTCCACGCGGGAGGTGTAGAGCATGTCCTTGAAGACGGACTCCACGGTGTAGACGGTGTAGAGGTCCTCCTCCATGACCGTCTCGTCCGTGAAGTGGATCTTGCACTGCGTCACGACCGGGATCCAGCCGCGCTCGTT
This sequence comes from Streptomyces sp. NPDC006516, assembly GCF_040611875.1. Classification (NCBI taxonomy): domain Bacteria; kingdom Bacillati; phylum Actinomycetota; class Actinomycetes; order Kitasatosporales; family Streptomycetaceae; genus Streptomyces; species Streptomyces sp. NPDC006516. The sequence goes on along the minus strand of NZ_JBEXPD010000013.1, from coordinate 47,488 downwards.
CAGCATCCGCTTGATGCTGATGCCGCGGGAGGCGACGAAGACGTGCTTCGCCTCCTCCATCTGCCGCAGGTAGCCCGACATCTGCATGCGCTCGGTGAAGTGGCAGTAGTAGTACGGAACCCGCCACTTCCAGCCGACCGCGTTGGTGTCGCCGATGATCTCGGCGAGCACCGGGTCGGTGTCGCTGTTCTCGCCGCGGTGGAGGGCCCCGGCGAAGTCGTCGGAGGGGGTCGCGGTCAGCGCGGTGGGCTCCGCCGTGGCGAGCCGGTCGACGAGGAAGCGCTGGAGCCCCTCGGGGAGCGCCTCCGTGGCTTCGACGTTGCCGTCACGGCGCAGCAGGACGCGCAGCTTGGAGGTGACGGCCTTCTTCGGTGCGCCGTCGCGCTGGACGGTCGCGGTGACCGCGAAGACCATCGCGGTGTCGGTGTCCTTCGTCTTCGGCGTGACCTCCAGCAGGACGTCGTCGTCGAGCGTGAGCACCGTGTGCAGACGGGTCTCGAGTCCGGCCACGTCGAAGTTGACGCCGTGGACGAGGTACAGCTCGCTCGCGCCGAGGCCGACGGCCCGGAAGTGGTCGAGGACCGCGGCCTCGAGCAGGTAGTTGACGCACTTGAAGCCGATCGCGGTGTTGATGTTCCCGCCCTCGTAGGGGGGCCGGAGGGTGACCGAACTCGGTTCGTCGAGAAGCTGCTTGAGCGCGACGTCGGACAGGGTGGTCATCGTGGGCTCCCGTACTCAGTTGACCGCCGCCGGGGTGCGCCCGGCCGGCAGGGTGGCGAGGAATTGCTGGACAGCGAGCGCGAAGAGCTCAGGACGCTCGGTCATCGGTGAGTGCCCGCAGTCCTCGATGCGCGTGACCGAGGCGCGGCGCAGCTCGCGGGCGAGTGCCTCGCCCTCGGGCGGCGGCGCGAGCGTGTCGCCCGTGCCGATGACGATGTGGACGGGCAGGTCGATCCGGTCGGCGTGCAGGAACGGTGTGCGCAGGTAGGCGTCGAGATAGCGGACCGCCCAGTAGGGGCCGAGCCGCGCACAGGCGAGCTCGGCCATGTCCGCCCTTACGGCCGGGTCCAGGCGGTCACGGGCCGTCAGGCGGATGTACTCGTCCGCGCTGCGGCGCATGGCGTCGAGGGTCGTCGGCAGCTGGGCCCAGGTGAAGTCGGTCGGGTCCTGCCGGAAGAAGGGGGAGACCAGCACCACGCCGCGGATACCGAACCGCTCGCGCGGGTCCTCCCCTGCGGCGATCGTGTCGGAGAGCAGGGCGAGGAGCAGGATCGTGGCGTAGGAGTGCGCGACCACCACGTCGGCGCCCCCGGGGACCCCGTCGACCGCCTCGCCGACCCACGCCTTCTCGTCGCGCCCGGTCACCGCGTACGGGCCGCCGGCCCGCCACGGCAGACCGGCCGTCCACAGGTCGAGCCCCGGGGGCCGGTGCGCGACGAAGGCGTCCCAGCAGCTCTCGCCGCTGCCGAGGCCGTGCAACAGCAGCGCCCGGTGGTCCGGCCGCGGGCCGGGCACACCTCGCCGTCGGAGCACGAGCGGCTCGACATCGCTGTCTCGGAGCACCGGAGAGCCCTTTCGGAGGCATGGGAGAAGAACAGGAGGACGTGGGGGAGACGACCGGAGCGAGAGGGCCGGCCGTCGGCGGAGGGCGGACGCACCGTCCTCGTACGAGGACTGTCCCGGCCCGCCCCGGGAATCCCGGTGGGTCATGGAGCGGGCCGGGGACAGTGGACGCGTACCCCTGCGGAGGCCGTCCTGCGGTGTCGTACCGGCATCGGTTCGACGTGGTCCGATCGTGCCGGAGGAGCCCTGAGCGAGGACAGGGCCTTTACAGCAAGCTGCGACTACAAAGACTTCCAAGCGGTGACGGCGGCCTCGGCGCCGTCCGGTGTGCCCGTCGAACGGCGGGCCGCGAGAAGGGCCTTGGGCCAGTTCACCGTCAGCGCCGCGCACAGCCGCGGGCCGCGGTGGTAGGCGACCGCGAACCGCCGGCGGGGCCCGCCGGCCCGTACCACCGTCACCTCCGCGCCGGGCTCCGGGCGGCCGAGCAGGGCGACCTTGCCGCCGTACTGGTCGGACCAGACGAAGTACTCGTGCCGGTGCGCCACCGGTCGCGGTTCGAGGATGTTGTGGACGGCGACGTCCGCCTGCTCCACCGCGTCCGTCCAGTGCTCGACCCGTACGTGCCGGCCGAGCCGGGGGTCGCGGCACCGGGCCACGTCCCCGACCGCGTACACGGTCCGCCCGGCGTCGACCGCGCAGAACTCGTCGCACAGCACTCCGCCGTCGCCGTCCAGCGGCAGGCCGGAGGCGGCCAGCCAGTCCGTCGCGGGCCGTACGCCGACACCGGCCACGACCGCGTCGGCGCGCAGCGTGGTGCCGTCGGCAAGCTCCACCCCGGTGACGTCGGGGCCGCCGGTCACCCCGACGACCGAGGTGCCGCACAGCAGCCGTACGCCGTTGTCGGTGTGCAGCCCCGCGAGTTCGGCGGCGACCTCCTCGCCGAGCAGCCCGGACAGCGGGGCGGGCAGTGCCTCCACGATCGTGACGCCGATCCCGCGCGCGCGGGCGGCGGAGGCCACCTCGGCGCCGATGAAGCCGCCTCCGGCAACCACCAGGCGGCCGGAGGGCGCCATGCCGTCCAGGCGCGCCCTCAGACGCAGCGAGTCCGCCAGGGTCCGCAGCGGGTACACACCCCGGCGCGGGGTGCCGGGCAGCGCTCTTGGGACCGCTCCGCACGCCAGGACCAGCTTGTCGTAGGGGAGTTCGAGGCCGGAGTCCAGCCGCAGCGTACGGTTCACCGGGTCGACACCGGCGGCGGACGTGACGTGACGCTCCGCCTGCCACTGCGTGGGGTCTCCGAGCGACGCCCGGTCGGGTGTCCACTCCCCGGTGAGGATCTGCTTCGACAACGGGGGCCGGTCGTAGGGTGCGTCCGGGTCGGGGTCGACGAGTGCGATCAGGCCGGTGTGCCCCGCCCGGCGCAGGCCGCTCGCGACGCGGCTCCCGGCGACGGAGGCGCCGACGATCACCACGCGCCCGGCGTTCACAGCGCCGCCCCGTCCCGGGCCAGGTCCGGCTCCGCGCCGGCCGTGCGGCCGACGAGCCGGCGGGGCGTGCGCAGTTCCAGCACGTCGCGCAGGCCGAAGGTCCAGCCCTCCTTGCGGGCCCGGCCCGCGAGGCGTACGGCCCGCAGGCTGTCTCCGCCCCGCGCGAAGAAGTCGTCGTCGAGGCGGACCGACGGCACCCCGAGCACTTCGGCGACGAGCTCGCACAGCCGTGCCTCCGCGGGACTCTCCGGCTCGGCGCCCGGGGACGCTCCGAGCGCCGGGGGCTCGGGAAGAGCGGCCTGGTCGAGCTTGCCGTTCGCGGTCAGCGGGAGGGCGTCGACCACCATGATCCGTGCGGGCACCATGTAGGCGGGGAGCACCTCCGCGACGGCGGCGCGCAGCGCGGCGGGGTCGAGGGTCACCCCGTCCTCCGGCACCGCGTAACCGGCGAGGTAGCGCTCTCCGGGCGTGTCCTCGCGCGCCACCGCGGCGGCGAGCCGCACGCCCGGCCGGGAGGCGAGCACCGAGCTGACCTCACCCAGCTCGATGCGGTAACCGCTGATCTTCACCTGGTCGTCGGTGCGGCCGAGGTACTCCAGGAGCCCGCCGGGGCCGGTCCTGGCGATGTCCCCGGTCCGGTACATCCGGCCGCCGCCGAAGGGGTTCGCCACGAACCGCCCGGCGGTGAGGCCCGGCCGGCCGAGATAGCCGCGGGTGACCTGCCCGCCCGCGATGTACAGCTCCCCGGCCGTGCCGTGCCCGGCCGGCGCGAGCCGCTCGTCCAGCACGTACAGCTCGGTCGCCGGGGTCGGGGAGCCGATGGGGACGGCGCCCGGGGCCGTCGTGTCCCCCGGCTCGATGCGGAACACGCAGCAGCCGACGGTGGCCTCGGTGGGCCCGTACTCGTTGATGACGGCAGCGCCGGGGTGCGCGGCGCGCCACCGGTCGACGACGTCTCCGCGCAGCATCTCGCCGCCCACCACCAGTTCGCGGGTGGGCGCCAGCGCACCGGGCAGCACGGTGAGCAGGGGCAGGTGCGACGGCGTCGCCTTGACGAAGCCCGGCCTGGCGTCTTCCGGACCGGCCGCCGGCTCGTGGTCCAGCTCCGCCACCCGCAGGCAGCCGCCCAGGAGCAGCGGCCCGTACAGCGCGGTGACGGTGAGGTCGAAGGTCACCGGGGAGTGCAGCAACGCCCCTTCCGCCAGCCCCGGGTACGCCGCGCAGGCGAAGTCCAGGTAGCGCGCCAGGGTGTCGTGCTGCACGGCGACGCCCTTGGGGCGGCCGGTCGAGCCGGACGTGTAGATGACGTAGGCGAGGTTGCCGGGGCGCAGCGGCGCGGTGCGGTCGGCCCCCGTGGGGTCGTGGGCCGGGAGGCCGGCCGCCTCCGCGGCGGCGAGGGCCCCGGCGACCGTCAGGGTCTCAGGCCCGGTGCCCGCGCCGGGCGGCGCGGCGCGCTCCCCCAGCACCAGGCCGAGCCCGGTGTCCTCGACGATGAACGCGGTCCGCTCCGCCGGGGCCCCGGGGTCCAGCGGGACATAGGCCGCACCGGACTTGAGTACGCCGAGCAGCGCCACCACCAGGTCGGCCGACCTCGGCAGCCGCACGCCGACGAGGTGCTCGGGGCCGATCCCGCGGGCGGTCAGGTGGTGGGCCAGCCGGTTGGCCCGGGTGTTGAGCTCCCCGTAGGTCAGCGTCCGGTCGCCGTCGCGGACGGCGGGGGCGTGCGGGGTGCGCGCAGCCCGCCGCTGAAAGAGGTCGGGCAGGAGCTGTTCAGCCATCGTGTCTTCCATCCTTGGGAACGGGACGCCCCGTGACGGCGGGTCCCCGGTTCACCCGGCACGCCCGGCGGCCAGCTGGCGGATCGTCGGGGACAGGTACAGGTCGCGCATCGCGACCGCGGTGCCGCTGCGCCGGCGCAGCGCCGCTCCGACGCGCATGGCCAGCAGCGAGTTGCCGCCGAGGTCGAAGAAGTTGTCGTCGGGCCCCACGGGCACGCCCAGCACCTCCTGCCACACCTCCAGGAGGTCCGAGGTGAAGGCGTCCTGCGAAGCGGTCGAATCCGTGCCGCCCGCCTCCGCCGCCGTCTTCACGGGCGCGGGGCTCGGGAGGCCGCGCGCGTCGAGCTTGCCGTTCGGGGTGAGCGGCATCCTGTCGAGCGCGGTGACGGTCGACGGGACCATGTACTCGGGGAGGTACCGGGCCGCCCGCTGCCGCACTCCGGCGGTGTCGTCGCCCTCCAGTACGACGTACGCGTCGAGCTGAGCGGTCGCCGGGTCCTGGGGGTCGGTCCTGTTGAGCACGACGGCGGCGGCACCGACCTGCGGGTCGTCCAGGAGTACGGCGCGGATCTCGTCGAGTTCGATGCGGAAGCCGCGCAGCTTGACCTGGTTGTCCAGCCTGCCGAGGTGCTCCAGCCGGCCGTCGGGCAGCAGCCTGCCCTTGTCGCCGCTGCGGTAGGTCCGCTCCCCGGTGAGCGGGTCGGTGAGGAAGCGCTGCCCGTCGAGGTCCGGCCTGTTGAGGTAGTGCGCCGCGACCCCGGCCCCGCCGACGTGGATCTCACCGGCGACGCCGACGGGCAGCGGTCTGCCCTCCGGGTCGGCGACCCTGACCCACCAGCCGGGAAGGGCGTGCCCCACGGACCGCGATCCGGTGAGCGCCTCCTCCCTGGTGACGGTCTGCGCGGTCACGTGCACGGTCGTCTCGGTGATGCCGTACATGTTGACCACGCGGCACCGGGACTCCGGGTGACGGTCGAACCAGGGCAGGAGCATGCGGGGTTCGAGCCCTTCGCCGCCGAAGACCACCAGCCGTACGGGGGCCGGTCCGGCACCGTCCCGTTCGACGTCCATCAGGTGGGCGAAGGCGGACGGGGTCTGGCTGAGCACGGAGACCCGCTCCTGGACCAGCAGCCGGTGGAAGTCCTCCGGCGAGCGCGTCACCCAGTAGGGCACGACGACCAGGCGGCCGCCGGTGAGCAGGCAGCCCCAGATCTCCCAGACCGAGAAGTCGAAGGCGCTGGAGTGGAACAGCGTCCAGACGTCGTCCGCGCCGAGCGCGAAGTCCTCCCGGGTGGCGGCCATCAGGCTCAGCACGTTCACGTGCGGGATGACGACGCCTTTGGGGCGGCCGGTCGAACCGGAGGTGTAGATGACGTACGCGGGGTCGTGCGGGCCGGCCGCCGAGGGCGGGGGCCCCTCGCACGTGCCGGGGGCGAGCCGGACGAGCTCCGCCGTGCCGATGACGCGGACGGCGCCGCCGCCGGGGAAGTCCTGCCGGTCGGTGACGACGACGGCGAGTTCCGCGTCCTCGGTCGTGTACGACAGCCGCTCGCGCGGGTAGGCCGGGTCCATGGGTACGTAGGTGGCGCCGGCCTTGAGCACGGCGAGCAGCGTGACGACGAGTTCGGCCGACCGGTCGAGGCAGACCCCGACCCGGTCGCCGTCGGCCACTCCGAGCCCGCGCAGCGCGTGGGCGAGCCGGTCGGCGCGGCTGTCGAGCTCGCGGTAGGTGAGCCGGTCGGACTCGAAGGACACGGCGACGGCGTCCGGGCGGGAGGCCGCGACGGCGGCCACGGCCGCGTCGATCCGCTCCGGACGGGGAAGCGGCGGGTGCGCGGGCCTGCCGAGCTCCGCCGTGGCCGCCAGCTCCGCCTCGTCCAGCAGGGCGACGTCCGCGACGGTGGTGCCGGGCGAGCCGGTGAGTGCCCCGTGCACCCGCGCCACATGTCCGAGCAGCCGGTCGGCGATGGCGGGGTGCAGCAGCCGCGTCGAGTGGTCGCAGCGCAGCAGCAGGTCTCCTCCGGCGGCGCGGACCACGGACAGGGTCACCGGGAACGGAGCGCTCTGGAACGGCAGGTAGGTGAGATCCTCCGTGCCGCAGGCGTCGGCCGGGTCGTGGCCGACGGCGACGACCCCCACCGCCGGGACGGCGCCGGAGTCACCGCGGGCGCGGCCGAGTTCACGGTGGAGCTCCTCGGTGTGCCAGGCGGAGCCGACGGCGAGAGCCGCCCGGACGGCCTTGTCCACGGTGGCGAGCGAGTGGGCCGGACCGGCCTCGACGGGTATGAGCGCGACGCCCTCGACGGCGCGCGGGTCCGCGGTGTCGGTGACCAGTGCCGGGACGAGAGGCCTGACGATCCCCTCGTAGCGGGCGAGAACAACACCCAGGGCGGCCGTCCAGCTCGCGGTGTCGCCGGCGGGGTGGCCGGGGGGCAACGGCAGCACACGGGTCGCCTGAGTGGCCGGCCCGTCCTCCCGGCCCAGCCCCCAGTCGGGCCGGTCGCCGAAGACGCAGCCGGCCAGGTCGGCGGCCTGCGCGACGGGATCCGGGGCCCCGGGTGCCTCGCCCGCGGAGGGCGCTTCGGGAACCACCGGTGGCGCGCCGGACACGCGGCCGGTCACCTCGGCGGCGAACCGCCGCAGGGCCGAGGCTCCGAGCACGGCGCGGTGGGCGACCACCACCAGTTCGGCCACGCCGTCGGTGTAGGTCAGCAGCACCCCGCGCACCGCCGGGTCCCGGTGGGCGACCAGGGGCCGGGTCAGCTCCCGCGTACGCCACCGGTCCGCGTCAGGCGAGTCGGATCGGCACGGCGCCGCCTGTGGCCACAGCGTCGCGGCTCCCCGGAAGACGTCCGGGGCGGCGGTCACCAGATCCGCCGCCCGGGCGGCGAACCGGGCCGCCGTCGCGTCCCCGGCGTCCCCGCGTACGGGTCCGGTGAGGGGCGCGACCACCGCGTGGCACACCGCGCCGGGTGCTGCCGGGCCGCTCGCCCGGATCCGGTCCCCGGAGGGGACGACGGTGCGCCGGGCGGGGCCGAGGCCCGCGACGGCGTCCTGTTCAGAGATCGACACGACTGGTTCCCTCGATGTGGTTGCGGCGCTTCACCGGGCGGTGAAGCCACCGTCGACGGTGAGCACGGATCCGGTCACCTGGGCGGACTCGTCTGAGGCCAGCCAGAGGGCCGCCCCGGCCACGTCCTCGGGCTCGATCAGCGCGTTCATCGGCTGCGACTGGAGGAACGTCTCCTCGCTCTCGGCGACCGGGAGATCGAGGGCCCTGGCTATCTGGCCGAGCATCCGCCCCTCCGCCCGGCTGTCGTCGCGGATCGACCCGGGACACAGGGCGTTGACGCGTACCTTCAGCGGCGCGTAGTCGAGTGCGGTCGCCTTGGTGAGGCCGATCAGACCGTGCTTGGACGCCGTGTACCCGGCGAAGTTGCGGTAGCCGACGAGGCCGGCGGTGGAGGCCACGTTGATGATGCTGCCCGCGCGCTGGGCGAGCAGCAGGGGGCCGACGACGGAGGTCATCCGCCAGGCGCCGGACAGGTTGATGTCGAGCATCACCTGCCACTCGTCCTCGCTGATCTCGTGCGCCGGCTTCCCCGAAGGCCCCACGATGCCCGCGTTGTTGACCAGGACGTCCACCCGGCCGAACCGCTCGCGGACCCGGTCGACGGCGGCGCGCAGGGCGGCCACGTCACGGATGTCGGCCTCGGCCGTGAGGACGGCCGCCCCTTCCTTGCGGCACTGCTCGGCGGTGTGCGCGAGCTGGCTCGCCGTGCCGAGCGCGTACGGGACGCCGTCGATGTCGTCGCACACGTCGAACAGCGCCAGGTCGGCGCCCTCACGGCCGAACGCCAGCGCACAGGCCCGGCCGACACCCCGGGCGGCTCCCGTCACGATGACCGTCTTTCCTTGCAGGCGCACGAGATCTCCTTACGTAGGGGGGTGATCGGGGAATCGGGCCGCCGCACTCATCCGGGGACGACGTCCGCGAGTACGCGGACCAGGGCCTCGGTGTTGTCCACCAGGTACATGTGACCGCCCTCGACCTCCACGAGGTCGAACCCCTCACTGGTGGCCTTGCCCCACTCCATGGCCTGCTCGGGACCGACGAGGGTGTCGGTGGAGCCGCGTACCGATGTGATCGGCACCGGCAGCGGGGTGTCCGACAGGGCGAGGTAGCTCTCGTGCATCTCGACGTCGGCCCGCAGCGAGGGGAGCAGCAGCTCGCGCATCTCCGGGTCCTCCAGCGCTTCGTGCCGGTAGCCGGCGAACTCCCGCACCCTCTCCAGGAACTGGTCGTCGTCCAGGCCGCTCGCACCGTTCTCCCGTCGGGTCCACGGGCCGGGGGAACCGCTGACCACGAGCGCGGCGAGGTTCACCCCCTCGGTCGTGGCCAGCCGGTGCGCGATCTCGTACGAGAGGACCGCGCCGAGGCTGTGGCCGAAGAGCACCACCGGCCCCGCGCCGGACACCTGCTCCAGCACCTCGGGCATCAGCCCTTCGACGGCCACCGCCACGTCCCTGTAGGGCTCCTCCGCGAAGCGCTGCTCCCGGCCGGGCAGCTGGACGGCCGCCAGGTCGAAGCGGCCCTCGCAGAGCGGGAGCCACGGGCGGAAGACCGAGGCCCCCGCACCGGCGAACGGCACACAGAGAACCATCGCTTTTGCCATCTCACATCCTCTTTCTGCTGTCGTACGGCGGCCGTTCGGCCGTCACGCGCGGTCCGCGCCGGGGGCGCCGGCCAGCTTCTTGGCCAGTACCGCCCCGATCCCGGCGAGCGGCGCCGGCCGCATCAGGTCGTTGTGCGCGGCGGGGACGGAGTGGATCTCCAGGTCGCCCTCGATGTGCTGCAGCCAGTCACCGGGCTCGCCCGCCGGATCGACGGTCGCGGCGAACATCACCGCGCCTGCCCGGCAGCGGCCGGTGACGGAACCCGCCTCCACCCGGAAGCTGTTGGCCATCACCCGCTGGAGGCGGCGCAGCTGCTCCTCGGTGAGCCCGGCGAGCTCCTTGCCCGAGGCGTGCATCGCGGCCATCACCCGGCCGAACTCCACCGGTCCGCCGAGCTCGTCGGCGTCCATGCCGATCGCGGCCAGGATGCCCCGCAGGAAGTCCTCCTCGGAGAAGGCGGCGGCCGGCTCCGGCTCCGTACGCGGGTAGGCGTCCAGCAGGGCGAGCAGCTCCACCTCCTGGCCGGCCGCCTCCAGCAGCCCCGCCATGGCGTGCGCGACCCGGCCGCCGAGCGACCAGCCGAGCAGCCGGTAGGGGCCCTGGGCCTGCACCGTGCGGATGCGGGCCACGTAGTCGGCGGCCATCTCCTCCACGGTCGCCGGCAGTGGCTCGTCGTCGCCGAGTCCGGCCGCTTGCAGGCCGTAGAGCCCGACGTCCGCGGGGAGGTGCTCGGCGAGCCCGGCGTAGGGCCAGCTCAGCCCGCCGAGCGGGTGGACGCAGAAGACGGGTGTCCCGGTGCCGCCGGAACGCAGCGGCAGGAGCCGGCTCAGCGGCCCCGCCCCGTCCGCATCGGCGAGACGGACGGCCAGCGCCGCGACCGTCGGGGCCTCGAAGATCGTCACCACCGACATACCGGCGCCCAGCCGGTCACGGACCATGCTGATGAGCCGGGTGGCCAGCAGCGAGTGGCCGCCGAGCTCGAAGAAGTTGTCGTCGATGCTCACCGTGCCGTGGCCGAGCAGCTCGGCGAAGATCTCGCAGAGCGCCGTCTCGGTCGCGTCGCGCGGGGCCCGGCCGGGCACGCGTTCCAGCAGCTCCGGCTCGGGCAGTGCCTTCCTGTCGACCTTGCCGTTGGGCGTGACCGGGACGGCGTCGATGACCGTGTAGTGCACGGGCACCATGTGGTCGGGGAGCACCCCGGTCAGGTGGTCGCGGAGCGCGGCGGCCTCCGGGGCCTCCTCCGTTCCGGCGGGTGTGACGTACGCGGCGAGCGTGACCCCCGAGGGCGTGGTGCGGGCCGTGACGACCGCGCTGCCCACGCCGGGGTGCCGGGTGAGGGCGTGCTCGATCTCGCCCAGCTCGACGCGCCGGCCGCGGATCTTCACCTGGTCGTCGGTACGGCCGAGGAACTCCAGGACCCCGTCGGCGGTGACCCTGGCCAGGTCGCCGGTGCGGTACAGCCGGGAGCCGGGCGGGCCGTAGGGGTCGGCGACGAACCGCTCGGCGGTCAGCCCGGCACGCCCCAGGTAGCCGTGCGCCAGCTGCACCCCGCCCAGGTACAGCTCACCGCCGCTGCCCACGGGGGCCGGTGCGAGGGCGGGGTCCAGCACGTACGTCCTGGTGTTCCAGACGGGCCTGCCGACCGGGACCACCGCGGCGGCGGAGTCCTCGGCGCAGTCCCACGCGGTGACGTCCACCGACGCCTCGGTCGGGCCGTAGAGGTTGTGCAGACCGGCCGGCAGCAGCGCGCGGAACCGCTCACGCAGCCCGGCGGGCAGTGCCTCGCCGCTGCACAGCACCCGGCGCAGACCGGTGCAGTGCGCGGCCTCGGGCTCGGCGAGGAATACCTCCAGCATGGACGGCACGAAGTGCGTGGTCGTCACGCCGGCGTCCTGGATCAGGCGCGCCAGGTAGGCCGGGTCGCGGTGCCCGCCGGGCTCCGCGACGACCTGGACCGCCCCGGTCACCAGCGGCCAGAAGAACTCCCACACCGACACGTCGAACCCGGACGGTGTCTTCTGCAGGACCCGGTCGTCCGGGCCGATCCGGTAGGCGTCCTGCATCCACAGCAGCCGGTTGACGATGCCCCGGTGCGGGACGACGACCCCCTTCGGGAGGCCTGTCGAGCCGGAGGTGTAGATGACGTACGCCGGAGAGTCCGGCAGCGGCCCCGGCAGCACGGCGGTGCCCCGCGCGGCCGCTGCCTCCTCCCGCGTACCGGGCTCGTCCAGGACGACGAGGTTCCCGGCGGCTCCCACGGGGAGAGCACCCAGCGCCCCGCTCGTGGTGACCACCACGGCCGGGGCCGCGTCGGCCAGCATGTGGGCGACCCGTTCGGCGGGATAGTCCAGCTCGATCGGCAGGTAGGCCGCCCCCGCCCTGATCGTCGCCAGGAGGGCGACGGTCAGTTCCGCGGAGCGGGGGACGGCCACGGCGACGACATCGCCCCGGCGGACGCCTCGCGCGACCAGGAGCGCGGCCAGTGCGGCGGAGCGTCCGTCCAGCTCCGCGTAGCTGAGCCGCTCGTCACCGGCCACCAGCGCGAGGGCGTCCGGGGTCCGCGCCACCTGCGCCGCGAACAGCCCCGCGATCGTCTCCGGCTCGGGACCCGATTCCGTGGCGGCCGGCAGCTCCAGGGTCCGGGCGGTGTCGTTCCACCCGGTCAGCAGCAGCTCACGCTCGCCCTCGTCGAGGATGTCGAGCCGGCCGATCGGCGTCGTGGGATCGGCGGTGCCGGCCGTGAGCAGCCGGACGAGCCGCTCGGCGATACGCCGGACCGTGCTCTCGTCGAAGAGGTCCGCACTGAAGTCCAGGGTGAGGTCGATGCCGGCGGGGCCGCCGTCGGGACCCGTGCGCTCGACGAAGTTGAACCCCAGATCGAACTTGGCCGCACCACCCTCACCGTCCACCGGACGCGCCACCAGACCCGGCAGATCCAGCGACGCCACCGCATTGTTCTGCAACACGACCATCACCTGGAACAACGGATGCCGCGCCAACGACCGCGCCGGCTGCAACGCATGCACCAACTGCTCGAACGGCACATCCTGATGCGCGAAAGCCGCCAGATCCGTCACCCGAACCCGATCGACCAACTCACCGAACCCAGGATCCCCCGACACATCCGCCCGCAACACCAACGTATTGACAAAGAAGCCCACCAAATCATCCAACGCCGCATCCGTACGACCAGCCACAGCCGTACCCAACGGAATATCCTCACCACCCCCCAACCGCGACAGCAAACCCGACACACCAGCCTGCAGAACCATGAACACACTCGAACGCGAAGACCGCGCCAACCCCACCAGATCCCGGTGCAAACGCGCACCCAACCCCACCGAAACCGTCCCGCCCCGATAACTCGAAACCACCGGACGCACACGATCCACCGGCAAACTCAACTCATCAGGCAACCCCTCCAACACCTCACGCCAATAACCCAACTGACGCGAAATAGCCGAACCCTCATCCCCCTCATCACCCAACACCTCACGCTGCCACAACGCATAATCCGCATACTGCACCGGCAAATCAGCCCACCCAGGCGCCACACCCCCCACCCGCGCCCGATAAGCCACACCCAGATCCCGCGCCAAAGGCGCCTGAGACCACCCATCACCCGCAATGTGATGCACCACCACACACAACACATGCTCAACATCCGACACCCGGAACAACCACACCCGAACCGGCAGATCAACCGAAAGATCAAAACCAACGGACGCCACCCCCGCCAAAGCAGCACCCACACCCCCCGCCGCCACATCCACAACCTCGAACGGCACCACCACATCCCCCACCGCGACAACCTCCTGCCACGGCTCACCACCCACATCCGGAAACACCGTCCGCAACGACTCATGACGGCCCACCACATCAACCAGAGCCGCCCGCAGAGCCCCCACATCCAGCACACCCGACAAACGCACACCCAACGGAATGTTGTACGTCCCGCTCGGCCCCTCCATACGATTCAAGAACCACAGACGCCGCTGAGCGAAAGACAACGGAACCCGCACAGGACGCACCATCGGCACCAACGCCGCACGCCCACCCACCGACGAACCCACCACCCGCTCCGCCAAAGCCACCACCGACTGCGCGTCGAAGATGTCCCGGAAGGGGAGTTCGATGCCGAAGGTGGCGCGGACGCGGCTGACCAGCCGGGTCGCCAGGAGGGAGTGACCGCCGAGGTCGAAGAAGCTGTCGTCGATCGACACCGAGGGGACCCCGAGCAGCTCGCAGAACAGGTCGCAGAGCGTCCGCTCGACGTCGTTGCGGGGAGCGCGGGCCGTGCTGTGGCTCGGCTCGGGCAGGGCGTCACGGTCGATCCGGCCGTCCGCGGTGCGCGGGAGCGCGTCGAGCGCGACCCAGTGCGCGGGCACCGCGTGGCCCGGGAGCAGGGCGGCGGCGTGGGCGCGCAGCGCTGCGGCGTCCGCCGGAGCCGCCGCGTCGGCGGGGACGTGGTACGCCACGAGGGCGGGCTCGCCCGAGGGACCCGGGCGTACGGTCACGGCCGCGGCAGCGACAGCGGGGTGCGCGGTCAGCACCCGCTCGGCCTCGGCGGGTTCGACGCTCCTGCCGCCGAAGGTGAACCGGGCGTCCGTACGGCCCAGGAGCTCGACCGTGCCGTCGCGCGTGAACCTCGCCAGGTCGCCGGTGCGGTACAGCCGGGCGCCGGGCGGGCCGTAGGGGTCGGCGACGAACCGCTCGGCGGTGTGCGCGGCACGGCCGAGGTAGCCGTGGGCCAGCTGGACCCCGCCCAGGTACAGCTCACCGGGGCTGCCGGGGGGCAGGGGCAGGAGACCGGCGTCGAGCACGAAGGCGCGGGTGTTCCAGGCGGGCCGGCCGGCGGGCGGGTACGCCGCCGCGTTCCCGGGCCCGGTCCCGACGGTGAGCGCGAGGGCGCCGAAGGACGCCTCCGCCGGCCCGTGCAGGACATGGAGTTCCGCCCCGGGCAGGACCGACCGCAACCGCTCGGCCTGCCCGGCGGGCAGCGGCTCGCCGCCGCACAGCACCCGGCGCAGACCGGTGCAGTGCGCGGCATCGGGCTCGGCGAGGAACGCGTCCAGGACGGACGGCGCGAAGTGGACCGTGGTCACGGCCTCGTCCCGGACGAGCCTGGCGAGGCCCGCCATCTCGGCGTGGTCGCCGGGCGGCGCGACCACCTGGGCGGCTCCGGTCACCAGGGGCGCGAGCAGTTCCCACACCGAGGCACCGAGGTCGGCCGGCGCCTTGTGCAGGATCCGGTCGTCCGCGTCGAGCAGGCAGGTGTCCTGCATCCACAGGAGCCGGTTGACGAGGCCCCGGTGCGGTACGGGCACTCCGAGGGGTTCCCCTTGCGGGCCGGCCGTGTGGAGCAGGTACGCCGGGGAGTCCGGCAGGGGTCCGGGCAGGACCGTGGAGGCGGGAGCGGTGGCGTCGTCGCCATCGGTGGTGAGCAGGACGGCCGAACCGGGGGCCGTCCTCGTCAGCACGGACCGCCAGCCCTGGGTGGTGAGCACGGCGGCGGGTGACGCGTCGGCCAGCAGGGCGCGGATCCGCTCGGCCGGGTGCTCCAGCTCCAGGGGCCGGCACACCGCCCCGGCTCGCAGCACCGCGAGGTGCGCCACGGTCAGTTCCGCGGAGCGGGGGACGGCCACGGCGACGACGTCACCCCGGCGGACGCCCCGGGCGACCAGGAGCGCGGCCAGTCGGGCGGAGCGCGCGTCCAGCTCCGCGTAGCTGAGCCGTGCGTCGTGGGCCACCACCGCGAGCGCGTCGGGGGTCCGCGCCACCTGCGCCGCGAAGAGCGCGGTGATCGTCTCCGGCTCGGGCTCCGTGTCCGTCGCTGCGGGCAGCTCCAGGGTCCGGGCGGTGTCGTTCCACCCGGTCAGCAGCCGCTGCCACTCACGCGACTCGAGCAGATCCAGCTGGCTGATCGGCATCGACGGGTCGGCGACGCCCAGGGACAGCAGGCGCACCAGGCGCCGGCCCAGTTCCTCGACGGTCTCCTCGTCGAAGAGGTCGCTGCTGTACTCCACGCTGAGGTCGATGCCGGCGGGGCCGCCGTCGGGACCCGTGCGCTCGACGAAGTTGAACCCCAGATCGAACTTGGCCGCACCACCCTCACCGTCCACCGGACGCGCCACCAGACCCGGCAGATCCAGCGACGCCACCGCATTGTTCTGCAACACGACCATCACCTGGAACAACGGATGCCGCGCCAACGACCGCGCCGGCTGCAACGCATGCACCAACTGCTCGAACGGCACATCCTGATGCGCGAAAGCCGCCAGATCCGTCACCCGAACCCGATCGACCAACTCACCGAACCCAGGATCCCCCGACACATCCGCCCGCAACACCAACGTATTGACAAAGAAGCCCACCAAATCATCCAACGCCGCATCCGTACGACCAGCCACAGCCGTACCCAACGGAATATCCACACCACCCCCCAACCGCGACAGCAAACCCGACACACCAGCCTGCAGAACCATGAACACACTCGAACGCGAAGACCGCGCCAACCCCACCAGATCCCGGTGCAAACGCGCACCCAACCCCACCGAAACCGTCCCGCCCCGATAACTCGAAACCACCGGACGCACACGATCCACCGGCAAACTCAACTCATCAGGCAACCCCTCCAACACCTCACGCCAATAACCCAACTGACGCGAAATAGCCGAACCCTCATCCCCCTCATCACCCAACACCTCACGCTGCCACAACGCATAATCCGCATACTGCACCGGCAAATCAGCCCACCCAGGCGCCACACCCCCCACCCGCGCCCGATAAGCCACACCCAGATCCCGCGCCAAAGGCGCCTGAGACCACCCATCACCCGCAATGTGATGCACCACCACACACAACACATGCTCAACATCCGACACCCGGAACAACCACACCCGAACCGGCAGATCAACCGAAAGATCAAAACCAACGGACGCCACCCCCGCCAAAGCAGCACCCACACCCCCCGCCGCCACATCCACAACCTCGAACGGCACCACCACATCCCCCACCGCGACAACCTCCTGCCACGGCTCACCACCCACATCCGGAAACACCGTCCGCAACGACTCATGACGGCCCACCACATCAACCAGAGCCGCCCGCAGAGCCCCCACATCCAGCACACCCGACAAACGCACACCCAACGGAATGTTGTACGTCCCGCTCGGCCCCTCCATACGATTCAAGAACCACAGACGCCGCTGAGCGAAAGACAACGGAACCCGCACAGGACGCACCATCGGCACCAACGCCGCACGCCCACCCACCGACGAACCCACCACCCGCTCCGCCAAAGCCACCACCGACTGCGCGTCGAAGAGGGCGCGCACCGGCAGCTCGATCTCGAAGACGCTCCTGATCCGGCTCACCAGGCGCGTCGCGAGCAGCGAGTGGCCGCCGAGGTCGAAGAAGTTGTCGTCGATCGACACCGACGGGACCCCGAGGATCTCGGCGAAGAGACCGCACAGCATCTCCTCGTGCGGGGTGCGAGGCGCACGGCCGCCGGCTCCGGCCCCGCCGGCGGCCAGGAGCCCCCGGGACGAGCCGTCACCGGGGCGCGGGGCTGATTCGGGTACCACCCAGCCGAGGGGCGGGGCGACCGACCGCAGGACGTCGGCGACCGGCTGCGTACCGCCTCCGGCTACGGTCCGCAGGACGGTTTCCAGATTGCCGAGGATCCCGGCGACGGACTCCTCGGAGAACAGGCCGTCCTGGTAGCCGAGGCGCAGCTGGAGCCTCCGGCCGGGCACGGCGATGAGTGTCAGCGGGTAGTGCGTGGCGTCGGCCCCGTCGACGCCGGTGACCGTGAGGTCACCGAGCGAGCCCCGCAGGCTCTCCGCGTCCACCGGATAGCTCTCGAACGCGACCAGGCTGTCGAACAGCTCGCCGTGACCGGTGGCGCGCTGGATCTCGGTGAGCCCGATGTAGTGGTGGTCGAGCAGCCCCGACTGCTCGGCCTGGACGCGCAGGAGCAGCGACCGGAGGCTCTCGGTTTCGTCCAGCCTGATGCGTACGGGCACGGTGTTGATGAACAGGCCGACGATGCTTTCGACGCCCTCGATCTCGGGCGGACGGCCGGAGACGGCGGCGCCGAACACGATGTCGCCGGCGCCGGTGAGCCCGGCGAGCTGAAGACCCCAGGCCACCTGCACCATGGTGTTGACCGTGATGCCCAGGCGGCGCGCCAGCGCCGTCAGCTCGGCGCTCTGCTCCTCGGGCAGTTCGAGGGTGAGCCTGCGGGGCAGCCTGTCGACCGTCCCGTCCGCCTTCGGGGCCACCAGGGTGGGGGCGGCGAGGCCCTCGAACGCGGCCTGCCAGGCCGCCAGCCCCTGCTGCTTGTCCTGCTTCCGCAGCCAGGCGAGGTACAGCTTGAACGGCACCACGGGCGGCAGGCCCGCCGCGTCGCCGCCGCGTTCGTACAGCGCGAAGAGCTCACCGAGGACCAGCGGCATGGACCAGCCGTCGAGCAGGATGTGGTGGCAGGTGAACATGAGCCGCCAGCCGCGCTCGGCCAGGCGCACCACCGTGAAGCGCAGCAGCGGCGGGTCGGTGAGGTCGAAGCGCAGGGCCTCGTCGGCCGCCGTCAGCTCGGCCAGCCGGGTCCGCCGGGCGTCCTCGTCGAGGCCGGACAGGTCGTGCGTGTGGACGGGGGTCTCGAACGCGCGGGGCACCACCTGCACCGGCTTGCTCAGGTTCTCCGACAGGAAGCCGGCCCGCAGGTTGTTCCTGCGGAGCAGGAGGGCCGTCACCGCGGCGCGGAAGACCTCCAGGTCGAACGGGCCCTCGAGGTCGACGGCCAGCCGCACGGTGTAGACGTCCAGGGCGTCGTCGTCGTACGTCGCGTGGAAGAGCATGCCCTCCTGCAACGGTGCGAGCGGCAGGATGTCCTCAAAAAGATCCTTGCGGGTCACCGGGTCTTCCTCCACTCAGCTTCCAGTACCCCGAGATCGTCGAGTTCGAGGTCGATCAGTGACAGGTCGGACGGGGCGAGACCGGCCGGCTCGCCCTCGCCCCCGCGCTCCGCGAGCGCGGTGAGGACGCGGAACCATCCCTCGGCCAGCGTCCGCACGGCGTCCTCGCTCAGCAGCCGGCGGGGCCAGGTCCAGTTGGCGACCAGCCGCGGTCCGTCGGGGCCGTCCTGGACCAGGACGTTGAGGGACAGCGCGTGGGGGGCCGGCATCTCCGGGTCGCCGCCGAGCTCCCGGAGGACCTCTCCGTCGGCGGACATGGTCCAGTCCCCCGCGCCGGGGGTCGTGTGCGCGGTGTCGCCGGTCTCCGCGGCGACTTCGGTGCGTCCCAGGTAGTTGAAGCCGAACTGCGGGCCGGCGAGCGCGGCCAGCGTGTCGCGGGTGTGGGGGTTGAGGTGGCGCAGCAGGCCGTAGCCGACGCCCTCGTCCGGCATCTGCCGCAGCGTCTCCCGGACCCGGGTGAGGGCCTTGTGCAGGGCGGCCGGGTCGGTGAGGACCCTGCCCCACGGCACCGGCCCGAGGTCGAGGCGCACGGGTGCGAGGCTGGTGAACCAGCCGACCGTACGGGAGATGTCGAGCTCCTCGCCCTGCGGGATCTGCCGGCCGTGCCGCTCGACGTCCACCAGCACCTCGGTGCCGGCGCCGAGCCCGCGCCCGCGCCGCCAGTCGGCGACGGCCAGGGCGAAGCCGGTCAGGAGCACGTCCTCGACGCCGCCCCGCACGGCGGCCGGCACCTCGGTGAGGAGCGGCCCGGTGACGGCTTCGGGCAGGGTCAGTACGAGCGCGTCCTGGGTGGCCATGGTGTCGACGGCCGGGTCGCGCGTCTCCTCGGTCACCGGCACGTCCCCGTCACCGAGCTGTTCGGCCCACCAGGTGACCTGGGCCGCGCGGGCGGGCTCGGCCGCGAGGCCGGTGAGCCACTGGGCCCAGCGCCGCCACGAGGTGCCGACGGGCTGCAGCGCGGGTTCGCGGGACTCGTGGGCCGCCTGCCACGCCTCGGCGAGATCGGGTACGAGGATCCGCCACGACACCCCGTCGACGGCTAGGTGATGGCCGAGGAACAGCAGCCGTCCGGGCTCGTCGGGGCCCGCGTCGAACCACACCACCCGCACGATGTCGCCGTCCGCCGGGGACAGCAGCGCGACCGCGCGCTCCGCCGCATCGGCGACGGCGGCCCGCACCCGCGCACCGTCCGCGCCGGTGATGTCGACGCGGCTCACGCAGCCGGCGGGATCCACCGCGCCGCGTTCCCGCACCTCGTAGGACCAGGCTCCGCCCTCGTCCACCGTCAGCCGCAGTCGCAGGGCGTCGTGGTGGTCGAGCACGGTCCCGACCGCCGCGGTCAGGGTCTTCAGGGTCATCCGGGCGGGGACCTGGAGCAGCACCGACTGGTGGAACCGCTCCGTACGGCCGCCGTTGTCACGCAGCCAGTGCGTCATCGGGGTCAGGGGCACCGCGCCGATCCCGGCGTCGGGGTCCTGCGGGGGCAGTTCGTCGACGGCGCGCGCGACGGCCGCGAGTCCGGCGGCCGTCCGGTGCTCGAAGACGTCCCGGGGGGTGATGACCAGCCCGCCCTTGCGTACCTGGCCGACGAGCTTGATGGAGACGATGCTGTCGCCGCCGAGCTCGAAGAAGTTGGCGTCGGCGTCCACGTCGGACAGGCCGAGCACAGTGCCGAACGCGTCGGCGAGCACCCGCTCGGCCTCGGTGGCCGGGGCCCGTCCGCCGCCGGGGCCGGCAGCGGGAACGGGTGCGGGCAGCGCCGCGTGGTCCAGTTTGCCGTTCACCGTCAGCGGCAGCGCGTCCACGACCACGTACGCCTGCGGGACCATGTACTCGGGCAGCCGCCCGGCCGCCCATGTCCGTACGGCCGCGGTGTCCAGGACCGTGTCCGGGGCGGGCACCACATAGCCGGCGAGCTGCCGGACGCCGGGCCGGTCCTCGCGCACCACGACCGCGGCGCCGTCCACCTGGGGGCAGCCCGAGAGCACGGACTCGATCTCGCCGAGTTCGATGCGGAAGCCGCGCAGCTTCACCTGGCTGTCGCGGCGCCCGACGAACTCCAGCACCCCGTCCGCGCGCCACCGCACCACATCGCCCGTCCGGTACAACCGGGAACCCGGCACCCCGAACGGATTCGCCACGAACCGCTCCGACGTCAGACCCGGCCGGCCCAGATACCCACGCGCCAGCCCCACCCCCGACACGTACAACTCACCCGGAACACCCACCGGGCACAGGCCGAGGGCGCCGTCCAGGACGTACACCCTGGTGTTGGCGATCGGTCCGCCGATGGGCGGGGTGACGGTGCCGTCCACCGGGTCGCTCGCCGTGGCGCAGACGGTCGTCTCGGTCGGCCCGTAGGCGTTGATCACCCGGCGGCCGGGTGACCAGCGCGCGGCGAGGTCACGGGGGCAGGCCTCGCCCGCCGTCACCAGGGTGAGGCCCTCGGGGGCGTCCTGCGGATCGGCGCCGGACAGCGCCGTCGGGGTGAGGGTGGCGTGGGTGATCCGCTCCCTGGACAGGAAGTCGGTGAGCGCCTGGCCGAGCACAGGACCGTCGGCCGGGGTCAGCACGAGCGCCGCACCGTTGAGGAGGGCCATGACCGTCTCCCAGGCGGAGGCGTCGAAGCTGGGCGCGGCGAACTGCCCGACCCTGCTCTCCCGGTCCACACCGAGCCGCTCGGCGTGCCAGGCGGCGAGACTTCCCAGTCCCCGGTGGGTGACGGCCACGCCCTTGGGCCGCCCGGTGGAACCCGAGGTGTAGATGACGTACGCGGGGTGGTCGGCCGACAGCGGTGAACGGCGGTCCGCGTCCGTGACCTCGGCCCCGGAGAGGTCCGCCAGTGCCGCGGCGGTCCCGGGGCTGTCGAGGATCAGCGGCTCGCCGCACCCGCCGGGCAGCCGGCCGGCCAGGGCGGCGACGGTGACGACGAGCGTGGGGGCACTGTCGCGGACCATGTACGCGATCCGGTCGGCCGGGTGGTTCGGATCGACCGGTACGTAGGCCCCGCCCCCGGTCATCACGGCCAGCAGCGCGACGGTCAGTTCGGCCGACCTGGGCAGGACGAGCGCGACCCGGTCCTCCGGTCCGACACCGCGCCCGATCAGCAGCCTGGCGAGCCGGTTGGCCCGGTCGGCCAGTGCCGCGTAGTCCAGTTCGGTACCGCCCGCGAGCACGGCGGGCCGGTCGGGTACGGCCGCAGCCTGCCGGGCGAACAGCGCGGGGACGGTGCCCTCGGGCACCTCCCGGTCGCTGGCGTTCCAGCCGGTGAGCAGCTGTCCGCGCTCCGTCGCGGGAAGGATCTCGAGACGGCGCACGGGCGTACGCGGGTCGGCGGCGACGGCACGCAGCAGCGTGACCAGGTGACCGGCCATGCGCTCCACGGTGTCCCGGTCGAACAGGTCCGTGCTGTAGCCGAGGATTCCGCGGATGCCGCCTTCCGCGTCCTCGGCGAGGCTCAGCTCCAGGTCCACCTTGGCGACCGGCAGCAGCATGTCCTGGACGGTGGCGCGCAGACCGGGCAGCTCCAGCTCGCCCGAGCTGTTGTTCTGGTACGCGATCAGCACCTGGAACAACGGGTTGTGCGAGAGGGAGCGATCCGCTCCGACGAGGTCGACGAGCCGCTCGAACGGCAGGTCCTGGTGCGCGTAGGCCTCCAGGGCACTCCCGCGTGCCCGGTGCAGCAGGTCGACGAAGCTCGGGTCACCGGACACGTCGGTGCGCAGCACCAGGGTGTTGACGAAGAAACCGACGAGGTCGTCGGCCGCCGAGTCGGTCCGGCCGGCGACCGGGGTGCCGATCGGGATGTCGGTGCCGGCGCCGAGGCGGGACAGGAGCGCCGCCAGGGCGGCCTGGAAGACCATGAACGGCGTGGTGTCGGTCTTGTCGGCGAGGACCCGCAGGCTCTGCGCCAGCTCCGGGCCGACCGTGAGGGGCACCTGGGCGCCCCGGTGGGTGGCGACCGGCGGGCGGGGCCGGTCGGTGGGGAGTTCGAGCTCCTGCGGGGCACCGGCCAGCTGCCGGGCCCAGTACTCCCGCTGCCCGGCCGCGAGGCTGTCCTCGTCGTGCTCGTCGCCCAGCAGCCGCCGCTGCCACAGCGTGTAGTCCGCGTACTGCACCGGCAGCGGGCGCCACTTCGGCGCTTCACCGGCGAGCCGGGCCCGGTAC
The DNA here is from genome assembly GCF_040611875.1 of Streptomyces sp. NPDC006516. Classification (NCBI taxonomy): domain Bacteria; kingdom Bacillati; phylum Actinomycetota; class Actinomycetes; order Kitasatosporales; family Streptomycetaceae; genus Streptomyces; species Streptomyces sp. NPDC006516. The sequence continues at coordinate 24,838 of NZ_JBEXPD010000013.1, read as the reverse complement.
GCCTCGCCGAGGTCGCGGGAGAGCGGCTCCTGCGACCAGCCGTCGCCCGCGATGTGGTGGACGACGACACACAGCACGTGCTCGTCCGCCGAGATCCTGAAAAGACGCGCGCGCAGCGGGAGTTCACGCGCCAGGTCGAAGCCGGTGGCCCCTGCCTCGTCGAGGGCGGCGGGCAGCGCCTCCTCCGTCACGTCGGTGACCTCGACGCCGACCACCGCCACCGCGGCGGGCACGATCTGCTGCCAGGGTTCGCCGTCGGTGTCCGGGAACACGGTGCGCAGCGACTCGTGCCTGGAGACCACGTCGCCGAGGGCCGCTGTCAGTGCCGGCACGCTCAGCTCGCCCTGGAGACGGACGGCGAAGGGGATGTTGTAGGTGGCGCTCGGCCCCTCCATCCGGTTCAGGAACCACAGCCGTCGCTGGGCGAACGACAGCGGTATCCGCTCGGGGCGTTCGGCGGGACGCAGCGGTGTACGGGCCGGGGACGCGCCGTCCATGAGCCGGACGGCCAGCCGGGCGACGGTGGGCTCCTCGAAGACACGCCGGATCGACAGTTCCACGCCGAGCACCGCGCGTACCCGGCTCACCAGCCGGGTGGCGAGCAGGGAGTGCCCGCCGAGTTCGAAGAAGTTGTCGTCGACGGACACGGAGGACAGCCCCAGCACCTCCTGGAACAGCCCGCACAGCAGTTCCTCGTGCGGCGTCCGGGGCCCGCGTGCCTCCTCCGCGACGTACTCGGGGACGGGCAGCGCCTTCGTGTCCAGCTTGCCGTTGGTGGTCAGCGGCAGGGCGTCCAGGACGACGACGGGCCGCGGGACCATGTACTCCGGGAGCCGTTCGGCGGCCCAGGCGCGCAGTTCCTCCCCGTCGAGCGCGGCCCCGGCGGCGGGCACCGCGTAGCAGACGAGCTGCCGGAGGCCGGGCCGGTCCTCGCGCACCAGTACGGCGATCTGGCCGACCGCCTCGTGGCCGGCGAGGACGGACTCGATCTCGCCGAGTTCGATGCGGAAGCCGCGCAGCTTCACCTGGCTGTCCCGGCGCCCGACGAACTCCAGCACCCCGTCCGCGCGCCACCGCACCACATCGCCCGTCCGGTACAACCGGGAACCCGGCACCCCGAACGGATGCGCCACGAACCGCTCCGACGTCAGACCCGGCCGGCCCAGATACCCACGCGCCAGCCCCACCCCCGACACGTACAACTCACCCGGAACACCCACCGGGCACAGGTCCATCCGGCTGTCGAGCACGTAGACCTGCTTGCCGTCGAACGGCCGGCCGATGGGCACCGGGTCCGGCACGGGCCGGTCCGCGCCGAGCGGGTGCGCGGCGGCGATGACGGTGACCTCGGTGGGCCCGTACGCGTCCACGACCGTGATGTCCGGGCAGGCGTCCAGCACCTGGCGCACCGCTGCCGCGGGCACCGCCTCGCCGCCGGCCCACACCTCGCGCATCGGGCGGAGGATCTCCGGGGCCTCGGCGGCGATCAGCCTGAACAGGCCGGTGGTGAAGAGGGCCGCGGTGACACGGCCCTCCTCCACGGTCCGCCCGATGGTGGCCATGTCGAGATCGCCGGGCGGCCCGACGACGAGGGTGCCGCCGTTCAGCAGCGGGGTCCACATCTCGTACGTCGACGCGTCGAACGCGTGCGCCGAGTGCATCAGCACCCGCTCCTGCGCGCCGTTCGCGAAGCGGCTGTCGGCGGCCAGGTCCGCGATCCCCCGGTGGGTGACGGCGACGCCCTTGGGCCGGCCCGTCGAGCCGGAGGTGTACATGACGTAGGCGAGGCGTTCCGGGCCGGGCGGCATGGGCACGCCGCCGAGGGGGACCGGGTAGGAGTCGGGCAGGTCTCCCTGCTCCAGCACCAGCGACGTACCGCTGTCCTGGAGGACGTCCGCGCGCCGGGACTCCGGCCAGCGGTGGTCGACGGGCACGTAGACCGCTCCGGCCCGCAGCACGCCGAGGACGGCGAGCACGAACTCGACGGAGCGCTCCATCACGATGCCGACCGGCTCCTCGGGGCGCACGCCGCGGTCGATCAGCCACGCGGCGATCTCCTCCGCCCTGCGGGTCGTCTCCGCGTACGTCAGCGACCGGTCGCCACGGACCAGGGCCTCCCGCTCCGGGGTCTCGGCGGCCCGCAGCGCCAGCAGTTCGGGCAGCGTGCGCGCGGGTTCCGGCACGGGGGTGGGGTTCCACCTGCCGAGCAGGTCCGCGCGCTCGCCGGCGTCCAGCAGGTCGACCGCTCCGGCGGACAGGTCCGGTTCGGCGGCGAAGGCCCGCAGGACGGCGGTGAGACGCCTGCCCAGGCTCTCGACCTCGGCCTCCTCGAAGGCGTCGGAGCGGTAGGTGAAGCGGAGTTCGATCGAGGACCCGGGGATGACCATGAGGGCGAGCGGGTAGTGCGCGCCGTCCGTGGAGAAGTGCCCGGCGACCGAGAGACCCCCGGGCAGGGTGAGCGCAGCCGGGTCGACGGGGAAGTTCTCGAGGACGGTGAGGGTGTCGAACAGGTCCCCGTGCCCGGCGGCCCGCTGGATCTCCGCCAGGCCGAGGTGCTGATGGGCCATCAGCCTGCTCTGCTCCTCCTGGAGCCGCCCGCAGAGCCCGAGCAGCGTCTCCTCGCGCGGGACGCGGACCCGCACGGGCACCGTGTTGAGGAAGAGACCCACCATGGTGTGCACCCCGGGTATCTCCGGCGAGCGGCCGGCGAGGGTCATGCCGAAGGTGACGTCCCCGCGGTCGGTGAGCCTGGCCAGCACCAGGCCCCACGCGGCCTGCACGACCGTGTTGAGGGTGATGCCGTGCTCCCTGGCCCGCCCGGTCAGCCGGGCGGTGGCCTCCGGACCGAGCGGGACGGAGACCTTGCTGGGCAGCACCGTCGTGGACCGGTCGTCGGGCATCGCCGCGAGCAGGGTCGGCTCGTCCAGCCCCTCCAGGGCGCTCCGCCAGGCCCGGACCGCGGCTTCGCGGTCCTGCTTGGCGAGCCAGGCCAGGTGGTAGCGGTACGGGGTGACCGGCGGCAGGACCGAGGCGTCCCCGCCGGCCGCGTACAGCTCGAACAGCTCGCGCACCAGGACGGGGGCGGACCAGCCGTCCAGCAGGATGTGGTGGTTGGTCACCAGCAGCCGGTGCCGGGCGTCGGCTACCCGGATGACGGTGAACCGGAGGAGCGGCGGGCGGCGCAGGTCGAAGCGGGTCGCGCGGTCCCGCTCGGTGAGGCCGCGCAGCTCGGCATCCCGCTCCTGGACCGGGAGGGTGGTCAGGTCGGCCTCGTGCCACGGCAGCTCGGCCTCCTTCGGCACGAATTGCAGGGGGCGCGGGCCGTCGTGCCGGAAGCCGGCGCGCAGGTTGCCGTGCCGCGCCAGCAGTGCCTGCGCGGCGGCGCGCAGCGCGGGCACGTCGAGCGGACCGTCGATGTCGAGTCCCAGCTGCATGACGTAGACGTCCGGGCCCGACTGCTCGTCGTACTGCGCGTGGAAGAGCAGGCCCTCCTGGAGCGGGGTGAGCGGGAGTACGGCTTCCAGCGACGGCTTCTCGTTCGAGGTCATTCCGAAACGCTCCACTTCGACTCGAACTCGTCGAGTTCGTCCTGCGAGACCAGTGCCATGTCCCATCCGCCCGCGTCCGCCGGGCCGGAGGTCCCGCCTCCCGCGGGTGCCGGTCCGGCCGTCGCGGCGATGGCGCGCACGGTGCGGTGCGTGAACACGTCCTGCGGGGTGAACACCAGGCCCTCGGCGCGGGCCCGGCTGACGAGCTGGACCGAGACGATGCTGTCGCCGCCCAGCCGGAAGAAGTCGTCGTCCGCACCGGCCCGGGGGACCCCGAGCACCTCGGCGAACAGCCGGGCGAGCGTCTGCTCCTGCGGTGTGGCGGGAGCCGTGTCCGAAGCGGACGCCGCCGCGTCGGGCGCGGGCAGCGCCTTGTGGTCGAGCTTGCCGTTCAGCGTGACCGGCAGGGCGTCCAGGAGCACCAGGGCGGTGGGCACCATGTGGTCGGGCAGCCTCCCGGCGAGCGCCGTGCGCAGCCCGGCCAGCAGCGCTCCGCTCCTGCGGGCCGTGAGCGGGTCGTTCGCGAGGCGGGCGGGCACCGTGTCCGGGAGGTACAGGTCCCGGTAAGCGGGTGCCGCGCCCGTTCCGTCCTCGGCCGGCTCGGGGACGAAGACCGCGTCGAGCCGTCCGTCGTCCGCCCCGGCCGTCCAGGTGACCAGCGCCCGGTAGCCGGCGGGCTCTCCTGTTCCGTGCAGGGCCGTGACATCGACGCCGGCCGGGACCGCCCCGGTGCCGTCCGCCCCGGCCAGGTCGGCGTCGAGCCTGCCGTTGGGGATGCCGGTGACGCGCAGCCCGTCCGGGCGCTCGTCGCGCAGCAGCGCGGCGATGCCGTCGAGGCCGCCCGCCCGTTCCCAGGCGAGCGCCGGCACGTCCGCGAGGCTGACGGGCGCGGCCGGACGCTTGTGCAGGACCACGTCGTAGCGGTAGCGGCTGAGCTCGTTGGCGTAGTCGCCCCGCTTGACGCGGACGTCCGCGCCGCCGAAACCGTCGAGGGCCAGATTCCCGAACAGGGCCGGGTCCAGCAGCAGTTCGGTCTCGCGCTCGACGGCCCGGTCCACGGCGTGCCGGGTGGCGTCGGGGCCGTCCCCGGGGTGGGCCGTGCGGTGCACGGCCGTCCGCATGGGGCGCAGCAGCCGGAGGTCGCGGACGTCGCCGAGGAAGACCGCGCCGGTGTCGCCGAGCAGCGCGAACGCCTTCTCGATGACGTCCGTCAGGTAGTCCAGGCCGGGGAAGTACTGCGCCACCGAGTTGATGACGACGGTGTCGAACGTCCCCACGGGCAGCTCGTCCAGCTGGTGCGCCGGTGTCGCGGTGAAGCAGGTGCGCCGCGCGAGTTCGGGGATCTGCGCCGTCTGCCGGCACAGGGTGTCGATCACCTCGCCGGAGAGGTCGGTGCCCCAGTAGAGGTCCACGTGCGGCGCGACCGGCGTCATAATCAGCCCGGCGCCGACGCCGATCTCCAGGACCCGGCGGGGGCGCAGCTCCAGGATGCGGTCGACGGTGGCCGCGCGCCAGGCCCGCATCTCCGCCTCGGGCAGCTCGGTCCCGTCGTAACTGCTGTGCCATCCGCTGAAGTTCTCGCCGAGCGGCGGTCCCTGGTGGGCGGACGCTCCGTACACCTCGTCGTTGACGGTCTGCCACTTCTCGACCTGGTCGCTCTCCAGGCCGGTGTCACGAGCGCCCGCCTCCTGCGCGGCGGGCACCACGTAGCCGACGAGCCTGCGCTCGCCCGGGCGGTCCTCGCGGACCACGACGGCGGCGGACTCGACCTGCGGCTGGTCGGTCAGCGCGGCGGTGATCTCCCCCAGCTCCACGCGGAAGCCGCGCACCTTCACCTGGTCGTCGGCGCGCCCGGCGAACTCCAGCTGCCCGTCCGCGCGCCTGCGCACCACGTCGCCGGTGCGGTACATGCGCTCGCCGGGGGCCCCGAACGGCGCCGCGACGAAACGCTCCGAGGAGAGCCCGGGGCGGCCGAGGTAGCCGCGTGCCAGGTTGAGCCCGGCGATGTACAGCTCGCCGTACACGCCGACCGGGACGGGGACGAGCCGCGCGTCCAGCACGTAGGCGCGGGAGTTGGCGATCGGGGTGCCGATCGGCGGCGTGACCGCGCCGGACAGCGGGGCGCTCATCGTGGCGCAGACCGTCGTCTCGGTGGGGCCGTAGGCGTTGATCATGCGCCGGCCCGCCGACCAGATCCCGGCCAGCTCGGCCGAGCACGCCTCGCCGGCGACGGTCAGCACCATGCCGGGGGGTACGGCGCCGGGGTCGAGGCCGGTGAGCGCGATGGGCGGGATCGTCGCGTGGCTGATGCGCCGGTCGGTGAGGAACCGGGCCAGTTCCTCGCCGAGCAGCAGCCCGCCGCCGACGGGGAGGACCAGCGTCGCGCCGCTGAGCAGCGCGATGCATGTCTCGGACACCGCCGCGTCGAAGCTGGGAGCCGCGTACTGGACGACCCGGCTGTCCGGCCCGACGGCGAAGCGCTCGCTCTGGGCCGCGGCGAGGTTCCCGATTCCCCTGTGGGTGACCACGACGCCCTTGGGGCGGCCGGTCGAGCCTGAGGTGTAGATGACGTACGCGGGGTGATCGGCCGAGGCGGGCTCCCGCCGGTCCGCGTCCGACAGCGGTCCCGTGGGGCGGGCCGCGATCCGGGCTGCGGTGGCCGGGGCGTCCACGACGATCACGGGCACGTCCGGCACCACCTCCCGGGCGAGGTCCGCGACCGCCGAGGTGGTGAGGGTCAGCGCGGGCCCGGAGTCCTCCGCCATGAAGGCGACCCGTTCGCGCGGATATCCCGGGTCGACGGGCACGAACGCCCCGCCCGCGGTGACCACGGCGAGCTGGGCCACGAGGAGGTCCAGCGACTTCGGCATGACCAGGAGCACCCGGTCCTCGGCGCCGATCCCGCGTGTGACCAGGTGGCGGGCCAGCCCGGCGACCCGCCGGGCGAGCTCGCCGTAGCTCAGCTCCGCCTCGCCCGCCACCACCGCGAGCGAGTCGGGGGTGCGTGCGGCCTGCTCGGCGAAGAGTTCGGCCAGCGTGGCTCCGGCGACCGGGGACGCGGTGTCGTTCCACTCGACGAGGATCCGCCGGCGCTCCTCGGCGCCCAGCACGTCCAGCTCGCTCAGGCGGCTGTCCGGCCGTTGGGTGGCCTGGTCCAGCAGACGCGTCAGCCTGACGGTGAGCAGCTCGATCGTCGCCCGGTCGTACAGGTCGGTGGCGTACTCGACGGCGCAGGTGGTGTGGGCCGGGGTGTCCCCGTCGCCCTCGACCTCGCGGAAGTCGAAGAGCAGGTCCAGCTTTGCGGTGTGGGTGACGGCAGGCTCGATCCAGGCGTCGAGACCGGGCAGGTCCAGCGCCGGGGTCTCGTTGTTCTGGAAGCCGAGGCCGATCTGGACCAGCGGGTGCCGGCCCGCCGAGCGTTCCGGGTTGACGGCCTCGACGAGCCTCTCGAAGGGAAGGTCCTGGTTGGCGAAGGCGGCCAGGCCGTCCGCGCGCGCCCGGCCCAGCAGGTCGGCGAAGCTCGGGTCGCCGGACAGGTCGGTGCGCATCACGAGGGTGTTGACGAGGAAGCCGACCAGGTCGTCCAGGGCCTCGTCGGTGCGTCCCGCGATCGAGATGCCGAGCGGGATGTCGTCGCCCGCGCCGAGCTTGCCGAGCAGCGCCGCCAGGGCCGTCTGCACCACCATGAAGGGGCTGACGTCGTGCTCGCGCGAGCAGCGGGTCAGCTGCTGGTGCAGCGCGGGCGGCAGGTCGAAGCGGAGGGTCTCGCCGCGGTAGGAGGCGACGGCCGGCCGGGGCCGGTCGGTGGGCAGCGTGACCTCTTCGGGCAGTCCGCCCAGGTAGCGCGTCCAGAAGGCCAGCTGGCCGGAGATCGCGGAGCCCGGGGTGCCCTCGTCGCCGAGGATCTCGCGCTGCCACAGGGTGTAGTCGGCGTACTGCACCGGCAGCGGCTCCCAGTCGGGACTCCTGCCGTGGCAGCGCGCGGTGTAGGCGGTCTGGAGGTCGCGGGTCAGCGGCACCAGGGACCAGCCGTCACCGGCGATGTGGTGCATCGGCATGAGGAGGGCGTGCTCCTGCTCGGACACGGCGAACAGGTGCGCGCGGATGGGCGCCTCGGTGGCCAGGGCGAACCCGGCGGCGGCGCGTTCGGTCATCGCCTCGGCGAGCCGGTCGGCGGCGATCTCGGTCACCCCCATCACGGGGGTGGCCTCCTCCGGCGTCAGGATGTGCTGGCGCGGGGTGCCCAGGCGGTCGGGGAACACCGTGCGCAGACTCTCGTGCCGGGCGACGACGTCGCCGATCGCCGCCTGCAGCGCCGCGCGGTCCAGCGAGCCGTTCAGCCGTACGACGAGCGGGATGTTGTAGGTCCCGGAGCCGCCGTCGATCTTGTCGACGAACCACAGCCGGAGCTGGGCGAAGGACAGCGGGATCTCTTCCGGCTTCTCCATCCGGGTCAGCGGGCGCCGGGCCGTGGGCACGTCACCGTGGCCGGCGAGCCAGGCGATGAGCGCCGCGGGGGTGGGCGCCTCGAAGACCGTACGGATGGCGAGCTCGACGCCGAACGCGGCGCGCACCCGGCTGACCAGCCTGGTCGCCAGCAGCGAATGACCGCCCAGGTCGAAGAAGTTGTCGTCCAGGGAGACCGAGGGCAGACCGAGGATCTCGGCGAAGACCCCGCAGAAGATCTCCTCCTCGGGTGTGCGGGGCGCCCGGCCGCCGGCGGTGCCCGTCATGTCCGGGGCGGGCAGCGCCCGGGTGTCGAGCTTCCCGTTCCCCGTCAGGGGCAGCACGTCCAGCTGGACGAACGCGGTGGGCACCATGTGCTCGGGCAGGGTGGCGGCGGCGTGCTTGCGCAGCGCTGCCGGCTCCAGCTCGACCCGGCCACCGGGACCCTGGCCGCCGACGACGTAGGCCACCAGCCGCATGTCGTCCGGGGTGTCCTCGCGCACGACGACGGCCGTCTGCCGGACGTCGGGGTGCAGCAGCACGGCCGCCTCGATCTCGCCCAGCTCGACGCGGAAGCCGCGGATCTTGACCTGCTGGTCCGCCCGCCCCAGGTACTCCAGGTCGGCGCTGCCGTCCGGGGCCCACCGGGCCAGGTCCCCCGAGCGGTACATGCGCTCCCCCGCCGGGCCGAACGGGTCCGCGACGAACCGGGTACTGCTCAGGTCCGGCCGCCCCAGGTAGCCGTCGGCGACGGCGGGCCCGGCGACGTACAGCTCACCGGTCGCACCGGGCGGAACGGGGCGCAGCGCCGTGTCGAGGAGGTAGACCCGCAGATCGCTGATGCCGAGGCCGATCATGCTGCTGCCGGACGTGACGCAGGACGCGTCGAGCATCCGCTCGGTGGTGTGCACCGTGGTCTCGGTGATGCCGTACATGTTCACGAGCCGCGGCGAGTCCTCCGGGTGCCGCTCGTACCACTCGGCGAGCCGCCCGAAGTCGAGCGCCGCCCCGCCGAAGACGACGTACCGCAGGGCGAGCGCCCGCCCGGTGTCCGGGTTGTCCCGGTCGGCCTGTATCAGCTGGTAGAAGGCCGACGGCGTCTGGTTGAGGACGGTGACCCGCTCCCGAACGAGCAGGCGCAGGAACTCCTCCGGCGCCCGGCTGACCGCGAACGGCACCACCACGAGCGTCCCGCCGTGCAGCAGGGCGCCCCAGATCTCCCAGACGGAGAAGTCGAAGGCGTACGAGTGGAACAGCGCCCACACGTCGTCGGGCCCGAAACCGGACCAGCGCGCGGTCGAGTCGAAGAGCCGGATCACGTTCCGGTGGGCGACGACGACGCCCTTGGGCCGACCGGTGGACCCGGAGGTGTAGATGACGTACGCCGCCTGGTCGGGCAGGACCGGCCCGCCGCGCTCGGCGTCCAGGATCGGGTCGCTCGGCAGCCCGGCCAGCTCGGCCACCGTCGTCACGTGGTCCAGCACGATCTCCGGAGTCCGGACCGCGAGCTGGGTGAAGGCGTCGCGCTGTGCGGTGACGACCACGGCGGGCTCGGCGTCGCCGAGCATGTAGGCCACCCGGTCGGCGGGGTACTCGGGGTCGATCGGCAGGTACGCCGCCCCGGCCTTCAGGGTGGCCAGCAGCGCCACGGCCATCTCCACCGACCGGGGCATCGCCAGCGCGACGAGCTGCCCGCGCCTGACGCCCCGGCTGATGAGCAGCCGCGCCAACTGGTTGGAGCGCTCGTCCAGTTCCCGGTAGGTGAGGGCCGTGGTGCCCGACGCTCCGGGGTACACGACGGCGCGGTTGCCGGGGTGGGCCGCCGCCGCGGCGGCGAACCGCTCGGGCAGGGACACGGACTCCACCGGTGCCGGGGTCCGGGCGGCGCCGCCCCAGTCGCCGACGAGCCTGGCCAGTGTCCCGGGGTCGACGACGTCCAGGGCGCCGATCGGACGGTCGGGGTGCTCGGTGAGTTCGGTGAGCAGCCGGGTGATCAGCCGGTGGTGCTGCCGCACCGCGTCGACGCCGTACACGTCCGGGTTGGCCGAGACGTCGAACTGGAAGCCGCCGTCCTGGCGGCCGACGACGATCAGGGAGAAGTCGTCGTCGTGCCCGGCCACCAGCGGGTGCAGGCTCGCGGGCAGCCCCGCGAAGTGCAGGGCGGGGGCGACGACATGCAGGTTGAGTCTCGGCCCGAGCAGCCGGCCGTCGGAGCCGAGCAGCTTGAGGTCGCGCCGGAGGTCCTCGTAGCGGTAGCGCTTGTGCCGGGAGACGGCGCGCATGCGCTGATGGGCGTGGCGTACGAGCTCCTGCGCCGTCATGTCCGGGCGCACCGTCATCCGCACGCCGACCACGTTCGACACCATGCCGGGCACGGCCCGCCCCGCCCCTGTCGTACGCGCGGCGACCGACAGGGCGACGACGACGTCACCGCTGCCGGAGATGCGGCTCGTGTACGCGGCGAGGGCGGCCAGCACCGCGGCCGGCCACCCGACCCGGGCGCCGCGGGCGGCGTCGCGGATCCGGGTGCCGGTCTCCGCCGGGACCTGGCGTGTCTCGCGTACGAGGTCGGTGGGCAGGGCCGTCGGGCGGTCGCCGAGGCTCACGGCGTGCGGCCGGTCCTCGAACTGCGCGGTCCAGAAGTCCCGGTCGGCGGCGAAGGCGGCGGACTCCTGGTAGGCGGTCTCGTCGTCGATCAGCTCGCGCAGCGGGGGGAACGCGCCGCCGGAGGTGTCCTCGCCCGTCACGAGACCGGTGTAGACGTCGGCGGTGCGGGAGGCGACGAGGCTCGCCCCGAAGCTGTCCATCACGAGGTGGTGGTAGCGGTAGTAGAAGAAGAAGCGGTCGTCGGCGACCTTGATGAGCGCGAAGCGGTACAGGGCGCCGTCGAGCACGTCGACCGGCGTGCGCGCGTCGGCCCACATCCAGCGGTCGGCCGCCTCGGCCGGCCGCTCCTCCGCCGTCAGGTCGAGGACCTCCACGGGCTCCGCCGACCAGTCGGTGACCGGCTGGATCACCTGGACGGGGGCGGCTCCCTCCTCGGTGAACCGGGCGCGCAGGGCCTCCGTCTCGGTCACGATCTGCCGCATCGCCGTGGTGAACAGCAGCGGCTCTACCGCACCGGCTATCTCCAGGTACAGGGCCGCGTTGAACGTCGCGTTCGGACCGCTGAGGCTCTGCGCGTACCAGATTCCGGCCTGGCCGGCGGTCAGCGGCAGAACCGTGGCTGACGAGTCAGACATCTGTCCTCTGTTTCTTCGGGCCTGGCCGATCCGGGAACCGGTCGGTGAGCAAAGGGACGGCAGACACGGGCTCCGGACGGCCGGCACCGATGCGGGCCGGCTCAGCGGCCGCCGGTGGGCGGGCACAGTCGTGCCGTCCGCCCGTGGAGCCGGTTTTCCGTCGGCTGCGGTCCATCGACGTTCGGTAAACGAATACACGTCCGGACAAGCCCTGCGGCACGTCGGTGCAATTTCCGGAAAGGGCTCTTCTCACCCTCGGCGCAAAAGCATTCGGCTTCCCCGGATCCGACTTCCTGCAGCAAACGGCAGTGACTCCGGCGGACCGGAATTCCGTCCGTAGCATCGGCCCGAGCAGGCTCATGACCACGACAAAGACAGGGAAAACCCCTATGACCGACGCCATGGAGATGCCGGCGACCTGCCCCGTAGCCCCCCGCGGATGGCCCAACCCGCTGCTTCCCGAGTACGGTCAGGTCCCGGCGGGCCGGCCGCTCACGCAGGTGACCATGCCGTCGGGCAGCAAGGCGTGGCTCGTCTCCCGGCACGACCACATACAGCGGCTGCTGGCGGACGACCGGTTCAGCGTCGAGCCGCACCCGACCTTCCCCATCAGGTTCCCGGCGCCCCAGGAACTGCTGGACATGATCGCCCGCGACTCGAAGAACCTGCTGGTGACCATGGACCCGCCCCGCCACACGCGGGTCCGTCAGATGGCCCTTCCCGACTTCACCATCAAGGCGTCCGAGAAGCTGCGCCCCCGCGTCCAGGAACTCATCGACCGTTACCTGGACCGGATGGAGGAGGCCGGCGGCCCCACCGACCTCGTCCAGGCCCTGGCCCTGCCGCTGCCCGCGCAGGTGATCTGCGAGATGGCCGGCATCCCCGAGGCCGAGCGCGACGTCTTCACGCGCAACGCCGCGATCATGGTGGGCACGCGCCACTCGTACACCATGGACGAGAAGATGGCCGCCAACGACGAGTTGATGAAGTACTTCGCGGAGCTCGTCACCGAGAAGCAGCAGAACCCCACCGACGACATGCTCGGCAACTTCATCACCCGCGCCGGCCGGACGGACGAGTTCGACCACCACGGTCTGACGCTGATGACGAAGATGCTGCTGCTCGCGGGCTACGAGTTCATCGTCAACCGCATCGCGCTCGGCACCCAGACGCTCCTCGACCACCCCGAGCAGCTCAAGGCCCTCCAGGCGGACCCGGCGGGCCTCATGCCGAAGACCGTGAACGAGGTGCTGCGGCACTTCAGCATCGTCGACGAGATCATCGCCCGTGTGGCGCTGGCCGACGTCGAGATCGACGGCGTGACCATCAAGGAGGGCGAGGGAATCCTCGTGCTCAAGGGCCTCGGCGACCGGGACCCCGCCAAGTACACGGACCCGGACGCGTTCGACATCCACCGCGACTCGCGGGACCACCTGGCCTTCGGCTACGGCGTCCACCAGTGTCTGGGCCAGCACGTGGCACGGCTGATGATGGAGCTCTGCTTCACCTCGCTGTTCGCCCGCTTCCCGGGGCTGCACGTGGTCGAGTCCGACGAGCCGATCGAGCTCGTCGACGGGCTGCCGCCGGTGCACAAGCTCGTGGTCGGCTGGTGAGCGGGATGCGGGTACACGTCGACCGTGACCGCTGCATCGGCGCCGGGCTCTGCGTGATGAGCGCTCCGGCGGTCTTCGACCAGGAGGACGAGAGCGGTCTCGTCGTCCTCCTCGACGAGACCCCCACGGGTGCCGACGCCGGGCACGCGCGCAAGATCGCCGAGCACATCTGCCCGTCGAAGGCCGTCCGGGTCACCGGCGGCTGAGCCTCCCGACCCAGCGGCCCCGCGGGTCCGCCGCCGCACACGCGGGGCGGACCCGCCGTCGTTCCCTCCCCCAGCACGCCTCTTGGGCACACCTCCCGGGCGGGCAGCTCGCCGTTCCGCGGTGCCCGCCGCCGTTCCCCACGGCCGCACCCTTCCGCGGTGCCGGCCGTCGACCAGAGTGGACAGCACACATGACCAGACTCAGCGGCTGGAAAGCACTCGACGCCGGGCAGGGATCCGAGCTCGTCCTGGCCGTCGACTTCGCCACCACCGGGCGCTCCGATTCCAGCTTCTCCGACCTCGCCCCGCGCCTCGGCCCGCAGTTCACCGTGTGGGAGACCAGGCAGCCCGACACCGGCGGGGGGATGTCCGCCGCGGACTACGTCGAGCGGTGGGCCCGCGAGGTCGAGGACAGCGGGCGCGCCGTCCGGGCGGTGCTCGGCTACTGCGCCGGCAGTGTCTTCGCCGGTGAACTGGCTTCCAGGCTCGCCGCCGGGCAGGCGGAGCCGCCCCGGTTCCTGGTCTTCGACCCGGAGGTGCCGACCCTGGACGCCCTGCACCGGGACTTCGACGCCATGCTGGGGCAGTTCGCCTCGGTCCTGACCGCCGGCGAGGTGGCCGCCGCCCGGCAGGCCGCTGCCACGGCGCTGGCGACCGCCCCCGGATTCGCCGCTCTCGGGAAGGAGCTCGTCCGGATCTTCCGTGAGCAGGCCGGCGCCGCGTTCGCCCGCGAGGAGCTGGACATGGACCTGCTGGAGGAGTTCGCGGCGGTGTTCGAGTCGTTCGTGTCCTATCTGGACGCGGCCCGGAGCATCGATCCGGCCGGCGCGTGGCGCACCGCCACCGCGGTGAACTCGTTGCAGCCCACCGAGGGCGCTCTGCTGGCCGCGCGCGCCGTGGAGATCCCCGTCGGCCACGTCGACATCCTGCGCAGCGACCTGACGGCCGGCGCGGTGCGGGAGATCCTGTCGCTCCACGCGGCCTCCTGAGAGGCGCCGGTCCTTCCGCCCAGGCGCCTGGCCGGGCGGAAGGACCGGCGGACTCCTGCCCGGTCAGGGCGCCGCCGTCGCCGTACGGTCGAGCCGCGCGCGCGGCCGGCTCGAACCGACGAGCGCGCCGACGGTCATGACGCACCGGTCGCCGTCCCAGGTCTCCCCCGACACGAAGACGTTGTCGGTCATCATCCGGTCGATCCGGGCCACATGACGCAGCACCGCTCCCGGACGGACCTCACCCGCGAAGCGGCAGCGCCGGAACGCCGCCGCGACCTGCACTCCCCCGGTCGTGCCGCTCGACAGCCACAGGAGCACCGAGGACTGCCCGAAGGACTCCAGCATCAGCGTCCTGGGGTACATGTACCGGGAGAGCGGCAGGCCGTCCTCCATCGCCCCGTAGCACGGCTCGGACCCGGAGACGGCCTTGACCGTGGTGATCTCCCTGCCCGGTTTCAGCGCGTCCACCCGGTCCACCAGCAGCATGGGGTGGCGTACGGGCAGCCGGTCCAGGATCGCGGTGTAGTCCGGCCCCGACGCGGCGGCGTGGGCAGGGGGCGGTCCTCCGGCCGGTGCGAGCCCGCCGGACAGGACGGCGTCCGGGCCGCCGAGCACCACCTTCGCGGCGACGACGGGGACCCCGTCCTGGCGTACGCCGTCGGCGGTGACCAGCCACTGCCCGCCTCCGGACTCCGTGGCCGTGACGTCCAGCCGGATCTCGTCGCCGCCCTGCATGGGCGCCAGCCACCGGGCGGAGACGACCTCCAGCAGGTTCAGCGGCTCGTCGGCGCCGGTGCACGAGGTCAGCGCCTGCCGGAGCCCTTCGAGCACGAACACGGCGGGCAGCAGGGTGAGGCCGGGGAAGTGCCCGGCCATGTACGGGTCGTCGGCGCGGACCGTCTTGAAGGTGCTGAAGCTCAGGCCGGGTCCGTCCGCACGCCGCTCGATCCGGTCGACCGCGCGCAGCGGGGTCGCGTAGGTGTGCGGGGCCCCGGCAGGCCGGCCGGTCATATGAACCACACGTGGTCGTACGAGGGCCAGCGGGCCGCCAGTTCGGCGGGGCCGAGTGCCACGGTGCCCGGCAGCAGGTCCTCGGGCCGGAACCCGAGTGCGGTGAGCGCGGTGTCGTCCACCAGGACCTCGAAGCCCGCGTCGACCAGATCGCGCACGGAGCCCCGGTAGTCCGGCAGCGTGTCCAGGGTCGTCGAGCCGAGCCGGACGGAGGGCACGTACGTGTGCTCGTCTACGGCCATCGTCACCGTGGCACCGCGCAGCGCCAGGTCCACCTGCTCGAACTGTCCGTGCAGGTCGAGCAGTCCGTACAGGGGGTGGAAGAACTGGACCTCGACGGCGCCCCGGTAGGCGCGGTCGAGGACACAGAGCACCCTGCGGCGGGACTCGTCGCGCTCGGTCGTCGTCATCAGGCTCCTCCGAGGTACAGCGTCTGCCTGGCCGCGTCGATGGTCCCCGCCAGCCGGAGCGGCGAGCGGTGCCGCACCTGCGGGATGTGGTGGGTCGCGCCGCGCTCCTCGGAGCAGGCGGTGCACGCGATCCAGGCGAAGCGCCCCGCGCTGTCGGCGCTCAGTCTCCGGACGATCGCCGAGGGCGAGGGGTAGTGCCCTTCGGGATCACGGGTGTTGGGGAGCTTGGTGTCGCCGAAGGTGTCCTGGGTGAGCATGTTGGCGTAACCGCACGCCCAGACCCGTACGGACCCTCCGCCGGCGAGTACCGCGTGCGAGAGCCGCAGCGCGGAGGTGACCACGTCGCCGGAGTGCGGCGCGGCCGTCATGATCAGCAGCAGGTCCCACACGCGGCGCTTCATCGGGGTCGCCATCAGTGCCACACCCCTCTGCAGTCGTCCTCGGCCAGGGCGGCGGCGACGGTGTCCATGCCGGCGAGCTTCACGTGCGGTGACAGCCTGCCGGCGTCGAGAGCGCGCTGTGCGGCGGAGAAGTCGTCCACCAGGATCTCGGCGCCCGCCCCGGCGAGCCGTTCCACCTCGGGCACGTCGCTCCCCACCGCGCTGAGCACCCCGTCCTCGACGAGGTAGACCCGCACCCGGTGGCCCGCCTCGGCCAGGGCCACGGCGTCCAGGAGGAAGGCGCCCGCGCCGGGGCCCGCCCAGTTCCCCTTGCTCTCGATCAGGAAGTAGGAGGGGGCGGCTCCGCCGGCGTCCGCGCCGCGGACCGGCTGCCCGTCCATCAGCCGCTCAGCTTCCGGCTGAGCAGTTCGCAGATGTCGGGGAAGGTGCGGAGCCCGATGAGCTCCTCCTCGGGGATCCTGATCGCGTAGCGCTGCTCCAGCGTGACGGCGAGCTCCAGAGCGATCACCGAGTCGGCTCCCAGCTCCTCGATGAGCAGCGCGTCATCGGTCAGCGCCGAGGACTCGACGTCCAGGGTGTCCGCCACCATGTCCCGCAGCTCCGACCTGTCCAGCGTGCTTTCCGCACCCACCGGATTCCCTTTCCTTCGGCTTTCCCTGTTCAACTCCGCGATATTCCGCATTCATTACTCATTCGATACGGAGTCGGCTGGTCGCGGCCGATCGTATTGCAGGAGATCGGAGGCGCCGGAGTGGTCCCGTAATTCCTGCAGGTACTTGCAGGCAGAACGGTCACCGGGTACCGGCACGGCACCCTGGTCAATCGGTGAATTTCTTTCTGCACGATCCGGAGAAGTGGGGTGCGCCGGTGACGGTCGTGGTCACGGGGCTGGGAGCGGTGTCCTGCTTCGGCGGCGGAGTCGACGCGCTGTGGGAGGGCCTGCTCCGCGCCGATCACCGGCCGGTGCCCGCACACGAGGCCTGCGGTCTGCCCGAGCACCCTCGGTTGTACGCGGCCCCGGCCGTCGGGGCCGCCGCCCCCGGGCGCACCAGCTCGCTGGTCGTCGAAGCGGTCGCGGAGGCCGTCGCCGAGGCCCGGCTGACCCGCGACGACCTGCTCGACGCGGGCCTGACCGTCGGCACGTCACTCGGCGACATCGACCTCGCGGAACTGCCGGACGGGCCCGGACGCCGGCTCGCCACGCACGGCGTGGCCGCTGTGGTCGCCGGCCGGTTCGGCATCGGGGGGTGCGGCCACACCCTGTCCACCGCCTGCTCCGCCGGGGCCTACGCGGTGGCCTGGGGCGCCCTGCTGATCGAGACCGGGCAGGCCGACGTCGTCGTCGCCTGCGGCGGCGACGCCTTCTCGCGGGTCGCCGTCGGAACGCTCCACCGGTTCGGGCTGCTGGACCCGGTGTGCTGCCGGCCCTTCGACACCGGTCGCTCGGGCATGGTCACGGGCGAGGGCGCGGCGGCCGTGGTGCTGGAGTCGGCCGCCTCCGCCCGGCGCCGGGGGGTGGCCGCGCAGGCGGTGCTCGCCGGGCAGGGCTGGAGCTGCGACGCCCACCACCCGATGGCGCCCGAGCCGTCCGGCGGTCAGCTGCGGCGCTCGGTCGCCCAGGCCCTCTCCACCGCCGGGCCACCTGGTGCCGTGGTACTCCACCGCGCCGGTGTGGCACTCAACGACTCCGTGGAGAGCACCGCCGTCAGCGAGGCCGTCACCGCTGCCGGGGGGGACATCGCCGCGACGGCGGGTTACGCGCCGAAGGCGGTCATGGGCCATACCGCAGGCGCGGCAGGCGTGTTCGGCTGTGTCATCGCCGCCCGGATGCTGGGCGCCGGTCTGGTGCCGCCCAACGCGCACGTCACCGCGGTCGACCCCTCCTGCCCGATGGATGTCCCCCTGGCAGGACCGGTGCCGCTGTCCCGCCCGGCCGTGCTCGTGAGCGGGACCGGGTTCGGCGCCAACAACGCGGCGCTCGTCTGGGAGGCCGTCGCGTGAACGTGTTGCTCATGGGCGCCGGCTCGGTGGCGGAACGTCCTCCCGCCGCGGAGGAGAGCAGGGCGGCGGCCTGGTTCGACCCTGCCGAACACCTCGGGCGGCGCGGCTGGAAATACCACTCCCCCGCCACCCGGTACCTCCTCGCGGCCGGTCATCAGGCACTGGGCAGACGCCACGACGACCTGCCCCTCGACGGCGCGCCGAGCCTGCGCCTCGGCGTGGTCACGGGCACCCAGTACGCGATCGCCCACGCGCACCGGCGGATGGACGACACCCTGCGCACGCTGGGCGTCCGGGGCATCAGCCCGGCCGAGGTACCGGCCTTCTCCATGAGCACCCCGGGGAGCCAGCTCGCCATCGGCGCCGGGGCCAGGGCGTTCTCGGTCACGCTGACGAATCCCGGCACCGCGGGTCTGGAGGCCGTGCACTTCGCGGTCACGGCGCTGCGGACGGACCGCGCGGACCGGGTGGTGGCCGCTGCCACCGACCAGGCACCGGACGGCGACGGGGAGCGCGAGCTCGACGGCGCCGCCGCCGTCGTCCTCTCGGCCCCGGACCGCGCCGACCGGGCCCGCGCGCTGGCCGAAGTCACCGGCGGGCTCTCGCGGTTCGTCGCGCGGGGAGCCGACGGCGGCCGGGACCCTGACGTGGTCGCGGCGGCCGGGAGGCGGATCGCCGCCCTGGCAGCCGGCACGCACGGCGTCAGGCTGGTCGTCAGCGGGCCCGCCGGCGCCGCACGATTCGGAGCCGCGGTGCGCGACTCCGTCGCGACGGCGCTCGCCGGGACCGGCGGTTCCCTGTGCGCTCCCGGCGGGGAATTCACCGAGGCCCGGCACTGCTCGGTGTCCGGGCTGCTGGAACTCATAGCGCTGGCGGGGACGGGGGAGAGCGCCCTCCTCGTGTCCCTCTCCGATTCCGGGCACCTCACCGCCATAGCACTGCGCAGCCCGTCACGGCCTTGATTTCACCATTTCCCTGCAACTGACGTATCTCTGAAAGGAGATGGGATACTTGGCCACCGATGACCGGTCGGATAGCATGCCGATCATGACAGCAATGGCGGCACAGCCGACCTCACGGCTGATGAAAATGCGCAGGATATGCGGCTACGGCACCGTGGTTGCGGTCATGCCGTACATGCTGATCAAAATCGTCTGGACATTCGGACTGTTCCTTCCGAACGAAGAAATGGGCGAAGCGGACTGGCGTGCGATCAACGCGACGACCGCGGTGCTCGCCGCAGTGGGAATTCTGCTGGCGGTCGCGTTCATCCAGCCCTGGGGCCAGAGACTTCCCGCGTGGCTGATCGTCCTGCCCGTGTGGGTCGGCACCGGCCTGCTCGTGCCCATGCTGGTGCTGGCGCCGGTGCTCGGTCCCGCCGCCATGTCCCAGGACGAACAGGCCGCCGCGTCCAACGACTTGTGGGCCTACGAACAGGTCCTGGTCATGATCTCGCTGGTGGGCGTGGGGATCGGCCTCCCGCTCGCGCTCGCCGGATACGCGAAGGCGCGGTGGCCCGAGGCGCTGAGCGGCCCGGTCGACCCCGGTGAGACCCGGGGGAACACGCAGGCGCTCCAGACCACCGTGGCCAGGCTGCTGGCGGCGGGCTGCGTCGTGCTCGGCCTCGTCAAGGTGTTCTGGGCGGCCGGCGGAACGCTGGGACTGGACGCGGACCGCCTGTCCTACCGCGACATGTGGTGGCACCTGCTGTCCCTGAGCACGGGCGTCTGGGCCTTCGCCGGGGCATGGGGGCTCCTGGTACTGACGAGTCGCCGCGGCCCGCGGAAGTTCCTGATCCCCATGGCGGCGTCGTGGATCTCCTCGGGCATGCTCTTCTCCTACGGCCTCTACAGCCTGCTCACGAACCTCGGCACGAAGCGGCCCTCCCCCGAGAGCGACGTGGCCCACCTGCTGGCGGGCCAGGCAGGCACGGTCCTGGGCGTACTCATGGGAATGGTCATCCTGATGGTGCTCCACGACCGCAGGGCCGCCCTGCGCGAGGCGGCCTGAACCCGTCCGCGCACACCCGCACCTCGCGCCGGGAACGCCGCGCCGACACCGTCGGCGCGGCGTTCCCGTGTCACGGGCGCCCCGCTCCGGGAGCGGGTTCGGTGCACCAGCGCGGCAGCCCGGCCCAGACGTCCGTCTCGTAGAAGTGCCCGCCCGGCAGCTCGAACGCCTCGAAGCCGCCGTCCGCCAGCGACTTCCAGTCCCGTTCCACCTCGTCGAAGGGCTCGGTGTCACCGGAGCCGTAGAGCACCCTGAGCGGTACGGTCGCGCGGGTCCCCTCGGTGAACCGGTACGACTCCGAGACGGCGAGGTCCGCACGGAGCAGTTCCACCGCGATGGCGCGTAGTTCGGGTTCGTTGGCCACCACCGCCGACATCTGCCCGAACGTACGCATCCAGTCGACGAGGACGTCGTCGCTGTCGGCCGTACGGGGGATGTGACTTCCGCGCACCCCGCGCCGGTGAGGTGCGACCCCGCCGGAGACGACGAGCGCCGACGGCCGCGCGACGCCGAGGCGTTCGAGCTGCGCCGCCGTCTCGAAGGCCAGCCAGGAGCCCATGCTGTGGCCGAACAGCGTGTAGGGCCGGCCCGCGAGACCGCGGACCGCTCCCACCACGTCGTCGCGCAGGGCGATCCAGTCGCGGGCGAACGGAGTGCCGAATCTGGACTCCCGGCCGGGATAACAGATCAGCGCCAGCTCCACGTCGTCCGGCACGACGTCGGCCCAGCGGCGAAACGGTGCCGTCCCACCGCCGCAGAAGCTCAGGCACACCAGCACCCGGCTCGCGTCCGGCCGTGGCCGGGGCCGGTACACCGCGGGGGTGGAGGAAACCGTCTGCATGATCGTCCTCTCCGGCTCCGTCCTACTCGGACTCGGCCATCTGACGCACCAGGCTCAGCGGGCGCATGTCGGTCCAGTTCGCGTCGACGTAGTCCAGGCAGGCCTGCCTGCTGTCCTGGCCGTGCTTCACCGTCCAGCCGGAGGGTATCTCGGCGAACGCCGGCCACAGCGAGTGCTGGCCCTCCTCGTTGACCAGGACGTAGTAGCTGGCGTCGTTGTCCTCGAACGGGTTGGTGCTCATCTTTTTCTCTCCAACGTTTTTCCGGGATGGGAAGAGATGTCTGCCGAAAGACCGCACGGGAGCGATTCGGCGGGGGTGTGCGAAAGCACATCGGCACACGCCGGATTCAGGCGGTGCCCTTCCGGGCCGCCGGAACAGCGGCAGGAACCGGCCCCCCGTGCTCCGTGTCCTCGCACGGGCTCGGGGAACGCATGTCGCCCATCAGCATCAGAGCGGCACGCGCCGAGGGCAGAACCGACCGCCCTTCGCGGGTCAGCCGCGCACCGCTGGGGTGCCGGGTGAACAACTTGAAACCGAGGGACCGTTCCAGGCACTGGATCTGATAGGTGATCGCTGCCTGCGAATAACCGAGTCGCCGTGCCGCGGCATCCATTCGCCCGGTTTCCGCGACCGAAACGAAAGCCTTCAACTCACGCTCGTGCATCACACCTCGCATTCGGCCCGTATCGCGGCAGAAATTCCGAAGACCAAGAACGCCGTGCCGAAATCCTATCGATATCTCCGCCGCTCCTCCCCCTCTCCTTTCAGGAAGCTGCACAGCCGCACGGCCGCCGGATCGGCGGGAGGGTGTGACGCCGGGCAGGGGGGCGAGGAAGCCGCTCGCCCCCTGCCGGAAGCCGGCGAGGGGGCGAGCGGTCGTGCGGTCGTGCGGTCGTGCGGTCGTGCGGAGGAGAATCCGGAGCGGCTACCGGCCTCGCGAGCCGACGAGGTCCTCGGAGCCGTCGTGGGCGCCGGGCTCCGCACGGTCGCCCGTGGGCGCGGCGTCACGGTTGCCCGGCCACCAGGCTTTCGCTCCGACGAGCGTGGTGATCGCCGGCACCAGCAGGATCGCGGTCACGAACGCGCTGAGCAGGATTCCGAAGGCGACCGCGAAGCCCATCTGCTTCAGCATCGCGTTGTCCGCCAGCATCAGCACGCCGAAGGTGCCGGCGAGGATGACCGCCGCGGCCCCGATGGTGGGCGCGGAGTGCGTGACGGCCCTCCGGACGGCCTCCTGCGGCTCCTTGCCGCTGTTGATCTCCTCGCGGAGCCTGGCCACCATCAGGATGTTGTAGTCGGTCCCGATGGCGACGACGAAGAGGTAGACGATCACCGGCAGCATGAACAGCAGCCCGTCCGAGCCACTTTGGAACAGCCAGACGGTGGCACCGAGGGTGCCTCCGAAGCCGAGGCCGACCGAGATCATCAGATACCAGGGAGCGATGAGGCTGCGCAGCATCAGGCCGAGGATGAGCATGATCGCCACCGCGGCGATCGGGAACACGAGCTTGTAGTCCCGGTTCACCGCGGTCCGGACGTCCGTGAGGACGGCCGTGCTGCCGCCCACGAACTGTTCGGTGTTCTCCGGGGCGGCCTCGTGGACCGTGTCCCGCAGCTCGCCCCCGACCAGTTCGATGGCCCTGTCGTCGGTGGGACGGTGGTCGAGCACGACGGCGTACTGCGCGACCGTGCCGTCGGGGCTGACCAGGGCCGGGGCGACCTGCGCCACGCCGTCGACGCCCGCCAGCTCCTTCTCGTAGGCCGCGAGCCGTGCCGTGTCCAGGGACGCCTTCCCGGTGGACTTCACATAGACGAACGTGGGGTCGGACTGCCCGGCGGAGAAGCCGCTCTGGAAGTCCTCCATCGCCTGGACGGACTCCAGGGTGTCCGGGAGCGAACTCTCGGTGTCGTACTCCGCCTTGAAGCCGAAGACCCCCGTGGCGAGCGCCACGAGCACCACACCGGACACACCCGCGATGACGCCCGGCCTGCGGGAGGCGAAGCTCCCGACGCGGTCCGAGAGCGCGTTCCTCGGCTGTGTGCGCCAGGCCTTGGACGGCCAGAACGCCTTGGTGCCCAGCAGGGAGAAGACGGCCGGTACGAGGGTGAGGGCGGAGAGCAGGGTGACGGCGACGGCGATCGCCAGCGCGAGGCCCATGCTGCTGAGCATGCCCATGGAGGACAGCAGCAGCGAGAGGAACGCGGCGATGACGACGCCCGCCGCGGACGCGATGGTCTCGCCGACCCGGCCGGCGGCCGTGGCCAGCGCCTCCTTGGCCGGCATGCCCTCCCGCAGGTGCTCGCGGTAGCGGAACAGCAGGAAGAGCGTGTAGTCGGTGCCGACACCGAAGAGCACCACGATGAGGATGGCCGAGATGGAGGCGGGAGCCGCCATGCCGGCGAGCTCGCTGGCCGTGGCGATGACCCCCATGGTCACCGTGAAGACCACCCCGATGACGAGGACGGGCAGCAGCGCGATCACCGGGCTGCGGAAGATGACCAGCAACAGGACGATGATGAGGACCAGCGTGGCCATCATGACCATGGCGTCGGTGCTGTCCGAAGCCTCCGTCGAGTCCAGGACGGTGGCGGTGGCCCCGGTGTAGCCCACCTCGAGCCCGCTGCCGGAGAGCCGCCCGGCGGTCTCCTCACGGATGTCGCCGACGGATTCGACGAGCGTCTCGTCGTTGGCCGTCTTCGTCGAGGCGAAGACGTGGACGAGGGCGATCTTCCCGTCCGGCGACACCGCCTTGGGGTCGGCCACCACTTCGGTGATCTTCGCGAACCTCTCGGCCCCCAGACCGGCCGCGATCTCGCCGGTCTTCTTCTTGTCGGCCTCGGTCAGCTTGCCGCCGTCGGCACGCCGGACCACGCCGATGGCCGCCGGCTGGCGGCTCTGCGGGAAGGCGTCCCGCTGGATCTCCACCGCGCGGACCGACTCGTAGTGCGACGGGAGGAACTCCGCCTGGTCGTCGGTCGGCTTCAGCTGCGGCGCCAGCGCGACCAGGGCTGTGGTCGCCAGCAACCACAGCGCGACGACCAGCCATGGGCGGTTCACCGAGAACCGCCCTATCCCTCGGAACATGGGAATCCTCCACGTCTTCACCCGCGGCTCGTCCCGCGGCCGCGTATCTGCACTCGGACCTTTGGACCGCCACGTTCCGCAACGCGCCCGACGACTTCAAGTAGCCGTGCAACGACCTGCAGCGACAACCGGTCAGCGTCCGCCGCGCCAGGAGACGTGGGCGGAAGCCGGGGACTCCGCACGCCGCCAGGAGGCCCGGGCGGTCCCCGTGCCGCCCGGTGCGGACGGCCCGGATCGCCGGCCCGCGGCCAGCACCACCGCGACAGCTGCCGCCAGCTCCTCGGGAGTGGGCGAGCCGTGCACGACTCTCAGCAGGGATCCGCCCTGCTCGTCGCCGGCGCTCACGCGGGCTGGTTCCCGTGCTTGCGCGAGGGCAGGTCGGCGTGTTTGAGCCGCAGCATCTCCAGGGCGCGGATCAGCAGATGGCGCGTCTCGGCGGGGTCGATGACGTCGTCGACCAGGCCGCGCTCAGCCGCGTAGTAGGGGTGCATCAGCTCGGCCTTGTACTCCTTGACCAGCTGACCGCGCACCGCCTCGGGGTCGTCGGCGCCGGCGATCTCGCGGCGGAAGATGACGTTGGCCGCGCCCTCGGCGCCCATGACCGCGATCTCGTTGGTGGGCCACGCGTAAGCCAGGTCGGAGCCGATGGATGTGGAGTCCATGACGATGTAGGCCCCGCCGTAGGCCTTGCGCAGGATCAGGGAGATCCTGGGCACGGTGGCGTTGCAGTAGGCGTAGAGCAGCTTCGCGCCGTGCCGGATGATCCCACCGTGCTCCTGGTCGACGCCGGGCAGGAAGCCGGGTACGTCGACGAGGGTGACCAGCGGGATGTTGAACGCGTCGCAGAACTGGACGAAGCGAGCGGCCTTCTCGGACGCCTCGATGTCCAGCACCCCGGCGAACGACAGGGGCTGGTTGCCCACGATGCCCACGACGTGGCCGTCGAGGCGGGCGAGCGCGCAGACGATGTTGCGGGCCCAGCGTTCGTGGACCTCCAGGAAGTCGCCGTCGTCGACGAGCTCCTCGATGAC
>NZ_JBEXPD010000012.1:0-246498 GCF_040611875.1 Streptomyces sp. NPDC006516 | reverse complement strand
CGGCTCATCGTCGTGCTCGGGGTCTGCCGGGTAAGGCGTTGGCGTGGGGGTTGTGGTCTGCGGGGGACGGGATGGGGGGTGAGTTGTCGGGGGCTGATCTGCGGCGGATGAAGCAGGTCGGTATCGAGGGGCTGTCGGCCGAGCGTGGGCTTGAGCTCTTCGACACCGCGATGGGTCTGGATGATCCGGCTCTCGTTCCCATCCAGCTCGACCTGCCCACCCTCCGCCAGGCCCCCGACAACCTCCCCGAACTCCTTCACGCCCTGGCCCCGCCGACCCGGCGGCGTTCCGCTGCGGGCAAGGCCGATCCCGGCGCCCTGCGCCGTAGGCTCGATGCGCTGGACGCGGAGGGGCAGCACACGCTGCTCAGCGAACTGGTCACCGGCCTCGCCGCCGACCTGCTCGGATATCAGGACGCCGGGGGCATCGACCCCGAACGCGACTTCCTCGAGCTGGGCTTCGACTCGCTCATGGCGATGGAACTGCGGTCCGCTCTCAGCGAGGCGATCGGGCTGCGGCTGCCGTCGATGGTGGTCTTCGACCACAAGAGTGCGGCGGCTCTGGCCCGCTTCCTCCAGGAGGAGATCTCCGTGGCCGGCCCGGTTTCCGGGGCAGCGGCCACCCACGGTGCGCAGCAGGCGGGCACGGGTGCGGGACGCCCGTCGGGCGCGGCGACGGACACCCTCAGCCAGTTGTTCCGCGAGGCCCTCCAGAACGGCCCGCTCCAGAAGGCGATGACCATGTTGAACGCGGTCGCGGAGACGCGGCCCGCCTTCACCTCGGCCGCGGACATCCCCGCCCTCCCGGTACCGGTCCGGCTCATGGAGGGGCCCGCCGGAAGTACGCGGCTGATCTGCCTCAGTACGCCCATGGCCACCAGTGGGGTCTACCAGCACGCGCACATCGCCAACCACTTCAAGGGCGTCCGCGGGGTCGCCGGCATTCCGCTGCCGGGCTTCGTGCGGGGCGACAGCCTGCCCGCCACGAACGACGCCGCCGCCGAGGTGCTGGCGGAGGCCGCCCTCGAGGCCGCAGGCGGCGAACGGTTCGTGCTGGCCGGCTACTCGGCGGGCGGCATCCTCGCCCACGCCGCCGCGATGCATCTCGAACAGCGCGGCGTGCGTCCTGCCGGAGTCGTACTCATGGACTCCTACCTGCCCGACGTCTCCAACGCGCTGCTCGACGGCCTGCTGGAAACGATGCTGGAGATGGAGCAGACCTTCGACGGGTTCGACAGCGCCCGGCTGTCCTCCATGGGCCGCTACAGCAACATGCTGGGGTCGTTCCCCCTGGAGGGGCTGCGAGCCCCTGTGCTCTTCCTGCAATGCGCCAGGCCCTTCCCCGGCGCGGACACGGACGGCCCTGGCGACGCCTGGCAGGCCGCGCCCTGGAATGCGACCCAGACGGTACGAGGAGTGGGAGCCAACCACTTCACCATGCTGGAAGAAGGTGCCGCGGACTGTGCGCGGGCGATCGAGGACTGGATCGGCACGCTGGACTGACGTACGCCGGGCACCGGCGCCGTGACCGCGGGATCCGCCGTGGTCACGGCGCCCGGAACCGCTCCGGCCAGGGGAGCATGAGGTAGCCGAACCGTGCCCGTGCGCTCCCCGACCCATCTATGAATCTCCGACCGAGCGACCGACGAAGGGTGATCGAACATGAGTGTGGCCGCCGGGTCCCAGCGGGCCGTGACCAAGGGCACTGTGCCGTTCGGCGAGTACCGGACCTGGTACCGCGTCACCGGGGATGTGACCTCGGACAAGCCCGCGCTCGTCGTGGTGCACGGCGGGCCGGGCAGTACCCATGACTACCTGCAGAACATGGCGGTGTTCGCCGACCACGGATGGCCCGTCGTCCACTACGACCAGCTGGGCAACGGCGGCTCCACCCATCTGCCCGACCGCGGCACGGACTTCTGGACCGTGGATCTCTTTCTCGCCGAGCTGGACAATCTGCTCGGCGAGCTGGGTGTCGCCGACAACTACGTCCTCTTCGGCCAGTCCTGGGGCGGACTGCTGGTGGCCGAGCACGCTGCCCGGAAGCCCGCCGGGCTGCGCGGACTGGTCATCGCCAACGCGCCGGCCTCCTACCCGCTGTGGCTTCAGGAGATGGAGGTTCTGCGGGCCCAGCTGCCGCCGGGCGTCAACGAGACGCTCCTGCGGCACGAGGCGGCGGGGACCACCGGGAGCAACGAGTACTACGAGGCCATGGGCCCCTTCTACGACCGTCATGTCTGCCGCGTCAAGCCGTGGCCGCGGGACTACCAGGCGTCGTTCTACGAGGTGTACAACGACCCCACGGTCTACTTCGCGATGAACGGGCCCAGCGAGTTCCACGTCATCGGCACCCTGCGCGACTGGGGCGTGGAGGACCGACTCACCGACATCGAGGTGCCGACCCTCGTACTCTCCGGCCGCCACGACGAGGCGACGCCCACCACGGTGCGGCCCTACGCGGAGCTGATCCCGCAGGCGCGGTGGGAGATCTTCGAGGACTCCAGCCACCTGCCCCACCTCGAGGAGCCCGAGCGGTTCGTCGAGGTGATGCTCGGCTATCTGCGCGAGCGACGCTGACCACCGGCCGGCGCGAAGGGCCTGACCACGGGCGGGCACGAAGGCCTGGCCCATCGGCACAGGGCTGGGAACGGGGACCGCCGACCGGCGGTCCCCGTTCCCACACCCCAGCCCTTTTGTGCCGTCAGGCGCCGAACAGTGCCGTGGCGCGCGTGGTGAGGGCCTTACGGTCGATCTTGCGGTTGGAGTTGAGGGGGAACTCTCCGAGGTGCTCGTACCGGCGCGGGAGCATTCCGGCGGGCAGGATCTCCCGCAGGCCCCGGGCCAGCGCCGCCGGAGAGGTGCGGGTGCCGGTGTAGAAGACCACCAGCTCCGTTCCGCCCTCCACCTGCTGGACCACCGTGAGGGCGTCCTCCACCCCGGGGCACGAGCGTACGGCGTGGTCGACCTCGGCCAGCTCCACGCGCCAGCCCTGGAGCTGTACCTGCGAGTCGAGCCGTCCGAGGTAGATCAGCTCGTCGCTGTCCGGCAGTCGGCGCATTCGGTCGCCGGTGCGGTACCAACGGCGTCCGTCGCGTTCCAGGAAGCGGCCCTCGTCGTCCGCGGGGTCCAGGTAGCCGATGGTCATCTGCGGTCCGGTGACGCAGAGTTCACCCTCGTCGTCGGCGAGCGAACCGTCGTCGGCGAGGAGCAGGTGGTCGTGGCCCGAGTGGACCGCGCCGACGGGGACCAGGCCGTTGACGCCGTGTTCGGCCGAGGCCACCGGGTCCCAGCGGTGGCCGGTGATGGTGATCGTCAGCTCGGTGGGTCCGTAGATGTTCTCCAGCAGTGAGCCCGAGGCGGCCTCGTGCCAGTCGGCGGCGTCCTTGCAGTGCAGCGCCTCGCCCGCGAAGAAGCTCCACCGCAGTGTGGGCAGTGAGTCGGGGGACAGCTGTCCCGTGCGGCGGACGAGGGAGATCGCGCTGGGCGTGGAGAACCAGACCGTGACGCCCTCCTCGCGCAGGTGGTCGGGGAGCCGGCGGTAACTGTGCGGGGGGATGACTGCGACGGTGGCGCCGGCCCCCCAGGCGCAGAACAGATCGAACATCGCGCAGTCGAAGTTGAGGTCGAAGGTCTGCGAGAAGACGTCCTGCTCCGTGAAGTCGTACCGCTCGTCCAGGAGCTGGAAGTAGTGGTACGTGCTGCCGTGGCTGATGGGCACCCCCTTGGGGTTGCCGGTGGAGCCAGAGGTGAAGAGCATGTAGGCCGTGTCCTCGGCAGAGACCGTTCGCGGGGCGCTCAGCGCCGCCGCGGGGTCCACGACGACCCGTGGCCAGGGCGCCACCGCCTCGGCGTCGGTCAGGACGGTGCCGTCCGCCGAGGCCGCGAGCACTGCCGCGCGGGGGGCGGAGGCCGGGTCCGATCCGGCGGCTTGGAGCTGGAGCCTGGACAGTGCTGCCGCGCCCTCCTCGTCCACGACGATCGCCTCGACCCTCGCCAGTTCCAGCATCCGGCGGGTGCGCTCCGCAGGGAAATCAGGGTTGAGCGGCACCACGGTGGCGCCCGTGTAGAGCCCGGCGAGGAGGCCGACGTAAGCGGGAACGGTCTTGCCCGCCAGGACTCCGACCGCGCGGGGCCGGGTGCCGCCCGCGCACAGCGCGCCGGCCCAGGAGAGGGCGAGCTGGTGGGTCTCGCGGTAGCTGAGTGCGGACGTGCTGCCGAGCCGAAGCGCCGTGCCGTCAGGGGATATCTCCAGGCCGCGCAGAAAGCGGGCATGGAGCGCGTGCTCGACGGTGCCGGACATACTTCCTCCTGTGGGTGGTCGTTTCCCGCAGGCCGCGCATTACCGTGATCCCGGCTGCCGGCCACGGACAGGGGTCTCCCTGCACGCGTTAAGCGGGACAGGGGTTCGTAGCGGTTGTTCGGGTTCTCCTAGGGCGATTAGCGTCACCACCCATTAGGCAGCTCCGCTGTTGAAGCCGGAACCGGAATGGGGCCCGAACACATGAGTACCTGGGACAAGGAATTCGAAGAAATCATCCGCGGCTATCTGCCGTTTCTTTCGGCGGACGAGCCGCTGGAGGAGGATGCCGGACTGCGGGATCTCGGCCTGGACTCGATGGGAACCGTGGAGCTGCTCAGCGCGCTCGAGAATTCCTACGGTGTCCGTTTCGTCGACGAGGCACTGAGCATGCAGACCTTCGCGACGCCCGGCGTGCTCTGGGCCAAGATGTCGGAGCTGACGCAGGTCACGCACGGCTGACCGGAGTCGGCCGTGCGTGTGCGGCGGGGTTCGCCGGGGCTTCGCCTCAGCGGGTCCCGCCGCGGCGTTGCGGGCGCAGTGCCAGGCGCGGGTCGACCGCCGTGACCTCGAAGTTGCGGGTGGCGACGGACACGCGTCCGAACAGCGCGTCCTGGCCGGCGACGAACAGGCGGCCGACACCGCGTTCGCGGAGCGCGGTCAGGGCGTCCGGCCAGTGGACCGCGCGGACGCAGCCGTCGAGTATCAGCTCGCGCACCTCGGCCCCGGTGGTCAGCAGCTTCCCGTCGTGGTCGGAGACCACCGGCAGCCGTGGATCACTGAACCGCAGCCCCGCCAGCGCCTCGTCCTCTATGCGGCGGCGCAGCCCGGCGAAGGCCGGCGAGTGCATGGGCGGGTGCATCACGTACAGCGGCAGCCCGCCCAGGGCACGCAGCCGCAGCTGGAGCCACTCCAGGCGGGACCGCGACAGCGTCAGCATGGCGAAGTCGTCGTCGACCTGGCAGGTGATGTCGTGCCACTCGCCCATGGCGTCCAGCTCGTCGCGCACGGTACGCAGCGTCTCGGGCGGGGTCCGGGCGAAGGAGAGCGTGACCGCTTCACGGTGTTCCGTCGCGAAGTAGTCGTCCAGCACCCGGGCGAAGCGCGCGGTCATCGTCACACCGTCGGCGAAGTCGAGAGCCCCGGAGTGGACAGCGGCCGCCTTGTTGCCGAAGCTCGGCCCCACGCATACGGTGGCCTCGCAGCCGAGCGTTGCCTCGGCCCACCGGGCGAGCGCCAGACTGTTGACGAGGAAGGCGACTTGGGCGTACTCCGAGTAGTCGCCCTCCGTGTCGCGAAAGCGGTCGATGAGGGAGTAGCCGAGCCGATCGTCGGCCGCGGCCACCAACTTCCGGGCCTGCGGGTTGATCACCATGAATCGGGCCACGTCCTCGAACCGGGTGGGTCCCATCCCCGGGAAGACCACGGCATGGCCCGTGCGAGTCTCCTTGTCCATGGCGACAGTGTTGGCGTTGCGGGCGAGGGCACAGCACCCCTAGCCGCCCCTAAGCCGCAGGACGGCAGGCCTGCTCCGTGTGTCCGCCGTTCAGCCCGTGGCCCCTTCGAGTACCAGGACCGCGTTGTGCCCGCCGAACCCGAACGTCGTGGACATCCCTACGGGGCGCCGGCCCGGAGCTGCGGTCAGCGGCACGGCGTGCAGGACGTGCCGCAGCGCCCCGAGCGAGGTGTCCGGCCGCCGCAGTCCCACGGTGGGCGGCGCGACCTTCGCGTTGAGCGCCATCAGCGTGGCGATGGCCTCGACAGCGCCGGCCGCTCCCATCAGATGGCCGGTGGCGGCCTTGGTGGAGGACAACGGCAGGGTTTCCAGAGCGTCGGCGAGCACACCGCGCATCGCGGCGATCTCCAGTCGGTCGTCCCGCGCGCTGCCGGTGGCGTGCGCGTTGAGATAGCTCAGCGCGTCGGGAGTGACGCCCGCGTCGTCGAGGGCGTGCCGGACGGCGCCCATCGCGGCGACCCCGTCCTCGGCGGGGGAGACCACGTGGAACGCGTCGCAACTGGAGCCGTAGCCCAGGATCTCGCCGAGGACGGGCCGGCCGCGCCGTTCGGCGCTCTCCGCGGACTCCAGGACCAGCACGCCCGCGCCCTCACCCATCAGGAAGCCGTCACGTCCCTCGTCGAACGGCACGGAGATCCCGGTGGGAGACATGACCCCGGCGTTCAGGTAGGCGGAGCGCATGAAATTGGTCAGTGGCGCGTCCGCTCCGCCCACCACCGCGGCGTCCGCTGCGCCGCTGCGGATGGCCCGGACACCCAGGCCGATGGCCTGTGTTCCGGAGGCGCAGCCGGAAGTGACGCAGTACGTCTCACCGCGCAGCCGGTGCCGGACGGCAATCTGGACAGCGGCCGAATGAGAAGCCATCATCGGCACGGCGTGACGCGATACGGCGTCGGTTCCGTTGCGCCGCATGGTGGTCAGCTGCTCCTCGAAGGTCAGCACGCCGCCGGCGACGGAACCGATGACGCACATGACGCGTTCCGGGGCATAGGGCAGGCCGTTGGACCAGCCGGCCTGCCGGATCGCTTCCTCGGCCGCGACGAGCGCGAGCTGGCTGAAGCGGTCGGTGGCATGGATCCCCTTGCGGCTCAGCACCGCGTGCGGGTCGAACGTCTGACAGTGGCCCTCCCCGTCCGTCAGCCCGGACTCTCCGTTCACCACCCGGTTGTGGAGAGCGGCCACTCCCTCGCCCAACGGCGTGACCGCACCGGTTCCGGTGACCATGACGCGGTGCCGGAAGGGCGGTGGATGACGGTCGTCGGTTTTCATTTGTCCTCCGGGAATTGTGCGACGCATTTGGCGCGGGCGGATATTCTCTATGCCTTCGGCGGCGTCATCTCTGGCCCATCACACATACCCTTCGATTCCTGACGCTCGGCCACGAGCCTGCGGCGGCTCCGGGCCCACGAGCATGGTGCACGTCCGCAGTTCCGGAAGCGCGACGGCCCTGCAACCGGCTTGCACACAGTGTTACCAGGGCATTACCTGCTCACCTATGGCTGGCCAAGAATAGGGGGGTATCACGGGAGTTCAGGGGTGGTCGATTCTGGCCACTTCGAAAGGGCCGAGTCCATACTCGTGGCATCAGCGCGCGGCTTCCGTCGCAACGGTCCACGCCCGAGAGGAATCCGACTGCCATGACCGCAGCACCGGCGCAATCCAATGTCTGGGCCCGGCGGTACCACCCCGCCCCGGACGCCGGCGTCCGACTGGTCTGCTTCCCGCACGCCGGTGGGTCCGCCACCTTCTACTTCCCCGTGGCCCGTGCCCTGAGCCCGGACCTGGACGTCCTGGCGGTGCAGTATCCGGGCCGTCAGGACCGGCACACGGAACCGCCGGTGGACTCCATCCACGCGCTCGCGGACGTGGTGACGGACGAACTGCTGGCAGGCTGGGCCGACCGGCCGCTCGTCCTGTTCGGCCACAGCATGGGGGCCATGGTCGCCTACGAGGTGGCCACCCGGCTCCAGGAGCGCGGGGCGCCCGCGGCGGGCCTTCTCGCCTCAGGCCGTCGTGCGCCCTCCACCTATCGCGACGAGAACGTCCACGCCGCCGACGACGAGGGCATCGTCGCGGAGATGAAGCGCATGCAGGGCACGGACGACCAGGTCTTCGCGGACGAGGAGGTCCTGCGCATGATCCTCCCCGCGGTGCGCAGCGACTACCGGGCGGTGGAGACGTACCAGCACCGTCCGGGGCCACCGCTGAAGTGCCCGGTCACCGTGCTCGTCGGCGGGGACGATCCGCAGGTGACACCTGAGGAGGCACAGGCCTGGGAGCGTCACACCGACGCTGCGTTCCGGCTCAGCACCTACCCCGGCGGCCACTTCTATCTCGTCGCCCAGGCCCCCGAAGTCCTGCGCGAGATACGCGCGTTCACCGACACCGTGAAGCCCGCGGACAGAGGCGCTGCCATCCCCCTGCGGTGAGCGGGCGGTCGCGGAGAACGACGTACGGCGCCGCCCTCCGAGCGTCCGCAATCGGCTCGGAAGGCGGGCTCGACGGTCCGAAGCGTGACACCGAGGTTCTGGAGGCCCTCATGGTCGCCGAGAAGACTGTTCCGAACACCCGGTCCGCCCCGAGCGGAACCGTGTCCCTGGCGACTGTCGCCGCCGAGCGCCGCTCCCGCCGATCGGCCAGGCGCGGCGGGGCGGTGGCCGACGCGGCCTCGACCGCCGGGAGGGCCTCCCGGCCGGCGCCGCACCCGCTGATCGACGACGCGGCGGCACCCGTACGCCGCGCGCCTGATCCCGCCTTCGCCGATCTTCCCGAGCTGCCGACTCTGCCGATGCTTCTCGGCTTCGGATTCTGGGTGCCCGGAGCCGAGAAGCCGGCCGCCGCGGACGAGGGGAGCGGTGCCGGCCCGGCCGGCCGGGCGCCGTCGCCCGCCCAGCAGGGCGAGGGCCGCCCGCTGCCGGGTGCCTCGTCCTCCACCTGAGGACCCGGCCCCGCCGGGTGACCGCGCGGGGGCGTCGCTCCAGGGATCGCTCACCACGGGCATGTGGTACGCGATCCTCCGGCCTGCGCTGCGGTCGGCTCCGGGACGGCCACGGCAGAGCGCAACGTCCGGTGCCGGCGCCCCCCGGCTTCCTTTGCGTGCGGGACAGCACCGGTGCGGGCTGGTGGCAGTGCTCCTGGCTGACGCGCGGCATCCGCCCCGCCACCCCTGCGCTGCTCTCAGCCACAGGTGACGACGCACGCAGGTCCCGTCAGCCGTACGGCGGAACGGGACCTGCGGGTACGCGCATGCGCCAAAGGGCTCAGCCCTGAGCCCGGCCCTCCATCGCACTCCGCCGGTCGGCCAGGTGGGTGGGCAGATTGCTGCGCCTGGTCACCCCGAGCTTGCGGTAGATGCGGGTCAGATGCTGCTCGACCGTACTCACCGTGATGAAGAGCTGCCCGCTGATCTCCCGGTTGGTGAGACCGCGCGCGGCCAGGGTGGCAACCCTTTGCTCCGCCTCGCTCAGCTGCTCGCGGACCGATGAAGCGGCCACCCTCGGGCCCGGCACCGTGGGGTCCGGTTCAGGGCTCTCCCGCTCCGTCGGCTCCTCGCTCCCGGTGCGGCAGATCCGAGCCTCCTGGGCCGCCCGACGAGCGGTGGAACGCGCCTGCTCGTTCTGACCGGACTGCTGCAGTACGCGGCTCAACGTCTTGAGGGCACGCGACAGTTCGAGCCGGTCCTCGGATCGCTCCAGATGGTCGATGGCGCGTTCCAGCAGAACCTGGCGTCGGCTCGGATCGCTGCACGACGCCAGTAGCCGCAGGGCGACCCCCTTCGCGCGGAGGTCCAGTCGGGGGTGCTCCAGTTCCTCGGTGAGCAGCCGATGGGCGAGGACCGTGCGGCCGAGCCGCATGTTGGCCAGGGCGAGGTCTCCCCGCCAGGGGAAGAGCGCGGGGAAGTCCAGGTCCAGCCGCTCGGAGAGGCCCCCGGCCGCCCGGAAGTCGCTGACGGCGGACAACGCTCGGTCGGTGGCCAGGAAGTGGTGGCCGCGAGCCCGTAGGTAGTGCGCCCCCCACACGGTGGCGAACATCGCCTCCGGCACGACCTGGCGCAGGTGCTCCGCCACCGCCTCGTGGTTGTCGAGAGCGGTGTCCACCATCATCAGGATGCTCAGCGGATAGCCGATGAACACGCCCCAGGCAGATGCGGGAAGACGTTCGTAGCCGGTGGCGGCCAGCCTCGCCGCAGTAGCCAGATCCCCGTGCCGCAGGGCGATCGCGGCGCGGAGGCACTCCAGCAGCGCGAGCCAGGTGGGGGCGAGCCGGCGAGCGGCCTCCTCACGGAGGATGTCGCACCAGCTCACCGCGGCCTCGGTCTCGCCGTGGTGCATCAGGGCGAGGATCGCCGCGACGACTGTCTCCAGTGAGACGTCGTCGAGTGCGCAGTTCTCCAGCACGCGACGGGCCTTGGCGGCGGCGTGGTCCGCGCCGGTGCGGGTGGACAGTGCGGCGAGATCCCATACGGCATGCGCACAGCTGGAGGACCCACCGCCGGTCGGCTCCGCGCTGTGCTCGGGTCTGGTGTCGGGGCGGCGCCATTCCTCCACCGTCGGTCCGTAGACCCATC
Organism: Streptomyces sp. NPDC006516; assembly: GCF_040611875.1. Lineage (NCBI taxonomy): Bacteria > Bacillati > Actinomycetota > Actinomycetes > Kitasatosporales > Streptomycetaceae > Streptomyces > Streptomyces sp. NPDC006516. Next base: position 236,119 of record NZ_JBEXPD010000012.1, on the reverse strand, counting down.
GTTCGGCCAGTCGGAGGCAGGCGATCGTGCTGTCGTCGACGGCTCCACCGGACGCCTCGAGCACCTTCAGCCCCAGCGCCGCGGTCTCGGTGTCGCCCTGCCACAGAGCGTGCCGGACGAGTGTGGCGGTGTCCCTGCGGTTGAGGGTTTCCACGTCGGGGCCCTCCGGAAGCAGGGCCAGGTGCAGGGCGGAGATCGCAGGGCTGGTCCGCCAGGAAGCGTGGACCAGGGCGAGCCGCGCGCTGTTGTGCTCGGTACCCGGCGTGCTGGCGTTCATCACCAGTTCGAGGTACTGGACGGCGGTGCCGGAGTCGTCGTGGGCGAGCGCCTGTTCCGCTGCGGCCCGCAGGACACCCGTGGCCCAGCTCTCCACCACGATGCCCGCCTCGGCGAGGTGCCGAGCGACAGGGCGGGGGCCGACGCCCTGCTGGTGCAGGAGCTTGGCCGCCTGGAGATGCAGACGGGTGCGCTCGGTCGTGGAGAGGCTGTTGAGCAGCGTCTTGGCGATCGCCGGATGGCGGAACCGGTAGTTGCCCGGAGTCGGACCCGAGGTGAGGAGCGCCTCCGCGACCAGGGTGTGCAGCACCTGTTCCGTGGTGTCCACGCTGAGACCGCTGAGCCGGCTCAGCGGACCGGCGGCGCCTTCGTCGCCAAGAACGGCCAACGCCTCTGCCACTTCGAGGAGTTGGGGATTCCAACGGTAGAGACAGGCGAGCACCGCCTGCTGATAGTGGCTCCCGACCGCCGCCGGTCCTGCCGGGCCGAATCCAGGGGACTCGACGTCCGCCGTACGCTGGTCCTCCAGCAGGGCGTCGACCAACTTGGGGTTGCCGCCGGTCAGTTCGTAGTAGGCCGCGACCAGTCCGGGGTCGGGCTGCACCCCGGTGCGCTGAGTGATCAGTTCGGCGATACCGTGCTCGGAGAGCGGCACCAGCCGGATCAGGCCATGAGGAAGCCGGGTGACCTCGGCGTAGAAGCGCGGCAGAGTGGGCTGGGCCCAGTCCCACTTGCTCAGCACGATCATGATCCTGGCCGACTCCATGCGGCGGCTCAGGTAGAGCAGCAGCTGGAGGGAGAAGGCGTCGGCGAACTGCACGTCGTCGACACCGATGACCAACGGACGCTCCCGGGAGAGCTGCAGCAGTTCGGCACAGGTGTCGCGCACGGCTCGTGCGCCGCTTCCGGATAACGACTCCAGGTCCGGGCTTCCGGGCTGAGCAGCGACCACAGCCGGGCTGAGCAAGGCCGAGACGTGCTCGGTGGTCTCGGCGGGAAGCCCCCGGGAGTGGAACAACTGGTCGACGACATCGGCCTGGAGCGACTGGAGGCCGCGTGCGGCGGTCGCGGTCAGACAGAGTGCGCCCACGCGGTCCGCCCGCGCCGCGAACTCCTGCAGGAGCTCGGCCTTACCGCTCGTCAGCCCGCCGTTGACAATGAGCAGACGTCCCCTCCCCGCCGCGGTATCCGTGAGTTGGTCGCCGAGATGGCGCAGTGCGTCGACGTACTCGAGAAGCATCGGTGGTACCCCCGTTCCACACCCGAGCTCTGATAAGTCTCACCGGGCTGCTGCCTATCGCCTTCACCATTGACTGAAATGGTTCGCACACGAGGTTCTGTGTTGCGCTGAGCAAGGACTGTCCGTCAGTTCGAGTAACGGCCCCCCGGCACTCAGCGGCCGACGATAGCACCACATTCGGTGCTGGAGTACGACGGCAAAGTGAAGGCCACGTTACGCTTGATGGCTACCGGGCCCAATCGGTTCCGCGGCGCGCGAGGTCCTCTGCGCCCGGGGATATCCGGCCGTTCCAGGGTGCGCGGTGGCCCTGTGGTGATGCGTCGGGTTCCGGTCCGCCGGAGGCCGGTCCTCGTAGTGGTCCCGGTGTCCCGATCGGATGGGGCAGGGCGGTCCCGTACGTATACGGCCTGCCGTTCAAAGCCTGGCGTGAAGTCGCTCGTGCCGGCCCCGGCGTGAGCGTCCTTCGCGTGGTGGTCTGGGGCCGTCACCGTGACGCGTCCCAGGTCGGAGGACCGATCGCCGTCCGGGCGCATCCGGCCGGCTGCCGATGCGCCCTGGGCGAGTGACCCGTTGTCCGTCAGGGCCAGGGTCCTTCCGGACATCCCGTGGTGACGGGCGGCAGCCATCTCGGGGCGCGGCCCGAAACGGTGCGGAGAGTGGCCGGATCACGCATGCTGGCCGAAAGTGCCGGGGTGTAACCAATTGGATTCCGGTGGAATTTCTCGAATCGGACGCCGACTGCCAGCCAAATTAGGTTTGTTTTCAGCCGTCGGGCATGTCGCGCAATGGCGTAAAGGGCGCAGGGACGCTTTGAGAGCCCGGCGGCGCGGCGGGTCGAGGAACTCGCGGCTGCGGCAAGCCGGGCATTCCGGGAACTCTGTCCTACCATGCCCCTAGGGGGCCCTAGGGGTGTCGGGCCGTGGGTGCGGACGAGACGATTGCCGTACCGTTTTCATCAGGAAGGTACAGCGATGACGACCGAGCCTGCCCTCGCAGGACGCAAAGAATGGCTGGCGCTCGCGGTCCTTGCGCTGCCACTGTTGCTGGTGTCGATGGACATCTCCATCCTCTTCTTCGCCGTACCGGCGATCAGCGCCGACTTGTCGCCCACCGGCACTCAACTGCTCTGGGTCTTCGACATCTACGCCTTCGTCCTGGCCGGGCTCCTCATCACGATGGGGTCGGTCGGCGACCGGATGGGCCGGCGCAAGCTGCTCATGGCCGGCACGGTCTTCTTCGGTGGCGCCTCGCTGATCGCCGCCTACGCCTCGAGCGCGGGCATGCTGATCGGCGCCCGCGCCCTCCTCGGCGTCGGTGGTGCCTGCCTGCTCCCGTCCACGCTCTCGCTGATCCGCAGCATCTTCACCGACGCGACCCAGCGGGCCAAGGCCCTCGGGGTCTGGTCGGCCGTGCTGATCTCCGGTGTCTCCCTCGGCCCGGTGCTCTCCGGGGTGATGCTGGAGTTCTTCTGGTGGGGATCGGTGTTCCTCATCAACGCTCCGGTGATGGTGCTCCTCCTGGTCCTGGCGCCGCGCCTCCTGCCGGAGTTCAAGGACCCGCATCCGGGACCGTTCGACGCGATCGGCTGTCTGCTGTCGCTGGGCGCGATCCTTCCGGTCATCTACGGGATCAAGGAGCTCGGGACGGACGGCTTCGAGGTCGTTCCTGTGGTGGCGATCGTGGTGGGCCTGGTCGTCGCCGCCCTCTTCGTGGTGCGCCAACGCGCGGCCGCCGCACCGTTGCTGGACCTGTCGTTGCTGCGGACCCGCGCCTTCCGCGGCGGCGTGGTCTTCGCGATGATCGCTTCCTGGGTGATGATCGGCTTCGCGATCTTCACCACTCAGTACCTGCAGTCGGTCCAGGGGATGTCGGCGCTGGAGGCCTCTCTGTGGAGTCTCACCCCGTCGGTCGGAATCTTCCTCGCGACAGGGGTGTCCACGGGGCTGGCGCAGCGCGTGGACCACGCGTTCATCGTGGGCGGCGCGTTCGTCCTCACCGCCGGCGGTCTTCTCTTCCTCACCCAGGTCCGTGCGGACTCCCCGCTGTGGATGGTGCTGGTCGGCGCGGGCGGCCTGTCCGCCGGGGTCGCCGCCACGATGCCCCTGCTCACCGGCATGGTGGTCGGCTCCGCTCCGGCGGAGAAGGCGGGTATCGCCTCCGCCACGCTCCAGACCGGACAGGAACTGGGTGGCGCGGTGGGTCTGGCGACCCTCGGCACGCTCGGCAGCGCGGTGTACCGCAACAATCTGGAGGGCTCGGTGCCCGACGGCCTGCCCGCCGTGGCGGAGGACGCCGCGAGGGAAACCCTCGCGGCGGCCGTCATGGTCGCCGGTGAACTCCCCGGCGCCACGGGAGACGCGCTGCTGACCGCGGCACGTGAGGCCTTCACCGACGGCCTGAACGCGGCGGCGCTCGCCGGAGCGGGTGTCCTGCTGCTCGCGTCCCTCCTGGTCGTGCTGCTGCTGCGCGGTGCCGCGGGACCGGCCGTGGCGGGGGCGTCCGAGGCCGCGGACGAGCCGGACGGGCCGGTTGTCGCTCCCGAGACTGCGAACCCCCTGGGAACCAAGAGCTGAGAAGGCGAGCGGGCTTTGCGGCCGCTGCCCCACCCGCTGTGGGGCAGCGGCCGTCTTTCATGGGCGCGCGGCTGTATGCGAGACCCGCCGACAGGAACAGAGGCCGCGACCGGGTGTACGACCGGCCGTCAAAAGCCTTCCTCCGTGCGGGGACGAGGAGTCTCCCGGCTTTCCTCCGAGGTGCGCCGGGTGTGGTGCCGGTTACCCGGTGAGGCGGCTGGAACGCGGCACCCGGGTACCCCGCCGGGCGCCCCCCATCTCCGGGGATTCACGCCGTACAGCCTGGCGAGATGCTCACAGAAGTCACCGCGAGGGATCTCTGCCCGGATCCGTGAGACGGCGAAGCCGCACCGGAGCACTCCGGTGCGGCTTCGGCGTGAGGCCGCGGACATGATGATCTGGGAATCGCGGCGAACATAACCTCACGCCCCGCGAACGGCTCCTCGCCACCTTCGACATTCCCCCCTGTGCCCCTACATCGCTGCTGCCGTCGAACTCCACGACCCCCAAAGGAAGTGTCGAGTTGACGTGGCACTTCGCGGCCGGACTGGACGCGCGGCTGCACCTGCCGCCCGGTGCCTGGCTGGGACCTGCTGGCTGACGGAACTGGCCCGCCCGCCCGCTGAAGGCCGCAGCAGAAGCCGACGGGGAGACCGGCGACCCCCGAGGACCCGCTGACATGGCCGGCCAGGCCGCTGTCGGCGCCGCACACCGCCGTCGTGCTGAACAGCCTCAGCGCCCTGCCGGGCAACTGATGTACTGCGAAGTGCGCAAGGATGACGGCCGCGGAGGATCACGTCCAGTGGCCGCCGAAGCGCGGGGCTGAACGGATGACTCGGGCCGCTGGTGACCTGAGCGTTCTCTCGGTGTGGAGGGACCTCACCGTGTAGCGTCGGGGTCAGCTGTCGTGGTTCCGAAGTACCGGTCGCCCGTGAGCAATGAGCATGGGCGATTCTGCTGTTCACAGTCTCTGAGGACCAGGGCGATCACCTCCGGTTCCCGCACGGTGCGGGAGCCGACTTCGAGTCCCCTTGGAGGGCACAATGGCCAGCGGAACCGTCAAGTGGTTCAACTCGGAAAAGGGCTTCGGCTTCATCGAACAGGACGGCGGCGGCCCCGACGTCTTCGCCCACTACTCCAACATCGCCAGCTCCGGCTTCCGTGAACTCCAGGAAGGCCAGAAGGTGAACTTCGACGTCACGCAGGGCCAGAAGGGCCCCCAGGCAGAGAACATCACCCCGGCCTGAGGCCGCACACCCTCGGCACCCGCCCTGCGACGTTCGCCGGGCGGGTGCCCTGCGTTCGGCAGCTGGCAGACCGCTCCGGCGAGAGAGGCTCGGTGCCCGCAGTGGGTTGTGAGGCGGGCGTCGTTCCGCCACGTGCCGAGGGGGCGAAACCCTGGCAGTGGGTGGCGGCCCCGAAGGCCGACGTTCACGTGCTTCGGCACCCCTGCGCCTCGGTCATGTGGGAAGCCGAAGAGTCCGTCGTGACCCTGGCCGGTGGGTCGGACACTCCTCGCCCGCGATCACCCTCGGTTACTATGCTCACTTCATGCCGGAAGCTGGGAGCGAGGGGCGCGGCACCGCCGACGGTCTGCTCGGGGAGCGGGGAGACCGGCCTGCCGGCCGAGACTCCCCAGATTCTCCCCAGCGCCGTTGACCGGTGATTCCTGCCTCCACGCCCCGGACATATCTTCCGTGGATCGTAAGGCTGAAAAGATGGGTGGCCTGGGAAAGTGTTGAAAGAAGTCGTGGCGACCCGCTATGTCACGCCTTTGCGTGAAGGTGGCTCGCTTCCCGGGATTGTCGAGGCCGACGACCTGGGCACGTATGTCATGAAGTTCACCGGAGCGGGGCAGGGCCGCAAGACCCTCGTGGCCGAAGTCATCTGCGGCGAGCTCGGCCGCCGGCTGGGGCTGCGGGTGCCGGAGCTGGTGACCATCCAGCTCGACCCTGTGATCGGTCTCGCCGAGCCGGACCAGGAGGTCCAGGAGCTGCTCAAGGGCAGCGCCGGGCTCAACCTGGGAATGGACTACCTTCCCGGTTCGCTCGGCTTCGATCCGCTCGCCTATGAGGTGGGGTCGGCGGAGGCGGGCAGGATCGTGTGGTTCGACGCGCTGATCAACAACGTGGACCGCTCGTGGCGCAATCCCAACATGATCGTCTGGCACGGTGACCTGTGGCTGATCGATCACGGAGCGACGATGATCTGGCACCACAACTGGCCGGGTGCGCAGGCCTCCGCGGCCAAGCCGTACAACGCCTCCGACCACGTCCTTGCTCCGTTCGGTCCGGACATCGCGGCTGCCGCAGCCGAGCTGGCCCCGCTCGTCACGGAGGAACTCCTCACCGAGGTCGCCGCCGCCGTGCCCGACGAGTGGCTGGCCGGTGAACCCGGTTTCGAGACCACGGACCAACTGCGCCGGGCCTACGTGGAGCCGTTGCTGGCACGCGCCGAGGGCATCCACGAGCGGATCGTCATGGAAGCACCCACCACGACCCGGCCCTCCCAGGCGCCGGGCTGGCTCACCGAGCACCTCGCACCGTGGCCCCACCCGACGAAGAAGGAGCGCGCCGCCCAGGCGGACGCCGGGCGTGGCGCCGAGGAGGGTGGCCGATGAGCAGGCGGGACGTCTTCGAGTACGCGGTCCTGCGCGTCGTTCCGCGTGTCGAGCGCGGGGAGTGCTTCAACGCGGGCGTGCTGGTCTACTGCCGCGCCCAGTCCTTCGTGGCCGCGCGGACCCATCTCGACGAGCACAAGCTCAAGGCGCTCGACCCGCAGGCGGACGTGCTCGGGGTGCGTGCCGCGCTGCGTGCGGTGGAAGGGGTCTGTACAGGCGGTGCAGCGGCGGGCCAGGCGGGCGGTGACGACCCCGGACGGCGCTTCCGCTGGCTGATCGCTCCTCGCTCGACGGTCGTCCAGCCAGGTGTCGTGCACAGCGGTCTGACGGCCGACCCGGCTGCCGAGGTCGAGCGACTGCTCGACCTGCTGGTGCGCTGATCTCCCGGACGGCGCCGCCGCTCGCGACGCGCGGGCCGCGGCGCCGTCCGGTGTGACATGCGCCCGTGCCCCCGTGTGCCGTTGACACCGGGTGCCAGGGCTTCTAGCGTCTCGTCTGCTGAAGGTACTAAGCGGTTGCTCAGTCATCGGGAACTTCCTGACGTCCGCTGAGCCGCTATCCAAGGGCGAGGAGAACCAAGCATGTCCACCACCGAGCAGCGCGTCGCCATCGTGACGGGAGCGGCACGGGGCATCGGCGCCGCCACCGCCGTACGCCTGGCGGCCGAGGGCCGCGCCGTCGCCGTACTCGACCTCGACGAGGCCGCGTGCAAGGACACCGTCGAGAAGATCACCGCCGCCGGGGGCAAGGCCCTCGCCGTCGGCTGCGATGTGTCGGACAGTGCCCAGGTGGAAGCCGCCGTCGCGCGCGTCGCCGCCGAGCTCGGCGCCCCGACCATTCTCGTCAACAACGCGGGTGTGCTGCGCGACAACCTGCTCTTCAAGATGAGCGAGTCCGACTGGGACCTCGTGATGAACGTGCACCTCAAGGGCGCGTTCCTGATGGCGAAGGCCGTCCAGTCGCACATGGTGGAGGCCAAGTTCGGCCGCATCGTCTCGCTCTCCTCCTCCTCGGCGCTCGGTAACCGCGGCCAGGCCAACTACTCCGCCGTGAAGGCCGGCCTCCAGGGCTTCACCAAGACCCTCGCCAAGGAGCTGGGCAAGTTCGGCGTGACCGCCAACGCCGTCGCCCCCGGGTTCATCGTCACCGAGATGACCGCCCAGACGGCCGCGCGGGTCGGCATGGGCTTCGAGGAGTTCCAGGCCGCCGCCGCGACGCAGATCCCGGTGCAGCGTGTCGGGCACCCCGAGGACATCGCCAACGCCATCGCCTTCTTCACCGGCGACGACGCGGGCTTCGTCTCCGGGCAGGTCATGTACGTCGCAGGCGGACCCCTCAACTGACCCCGGAAGGGCAACGGACAACATGACTGTGCAGGACAGTGGCAAGGTCGCGCTCATCACGGGCGCGAGCCGGGGCATCGGCTACGGCATCGCGGAGGCGCTCGTCGCCCGGGGCGACAAGGTCGTCATCACGGGACGCGGCGAGGACGCGCTGAAGGAGGCCGTCGAGAAGCTCGGCGCCGACCGCGCGGTCGGCATCGCGGGCAAGGCGCACGACGTGGCGCACCAGGCGGCTGCGGTCGAGCGCGCGATGGAGGCGTTCGGCCGGGTCGACTACCTGATCAACAACGCCGGCACGAACCCCGTCTTCGGGCCCATGGCCGAGCTCGACCTCGACGTGGCCCGCAAGGTGTACGAGACCAACGTGATCTCCGCGCTCGGTTTCGCCCAGCAGACCTGGAAGGCCTGGCAGAAGGAGAACGGCGGGGCGATCGTCAACATCGCCTCGGTCGCGGGTGTCTCCGCGTCGCCGTTCATCGGCGCCTACGGGATGAGCAAGGCGGCCATGGTCAACCTGACCCTCCAGCTGGCGCACGAGTTCGCGCCGGTGGTCCGGGTCAACGCGATCGCCCCGGCCGTGGTGAAGACCAAGTTCGCTGAGGCGCTGTACGAGGGCCGTGAGGCCGAGGCCGCCGCTGCCTATCCGCTCGGCCGGCTCGGCGTCCCGCAGGACATCGGCGGAGCCGCCGCCTTCCTCACGTCCGCGCAGTCCGACTGGGTCACGGGGCAGACGCTCGTGGTCGACGGCGGTATTTTCCTGAACGCGGGCGTGTCCTGAGGTAGGCCTGCGCCAGTTTGGCCCTGATTGACTCAAGTGCCCCGCCGGGCCAACGGATTGATCCGGTGGGGCGCTGCGGTATGGTCTGCCGACCCCAAGGCTGATCGAGGAGCGTGCACGTGTTCTACCGGGCCAGTCTGCAGGCTGCTGCAGCCCTTGCTTCCCTTTCTGTGCTGGCCGGCTGCGGACTGCTGTCCGACAGCAGTTCCGAGACGGACCAGCACATATCGGTCGGAACGACGAGTTCGCCCTCGACCCTGGATCCCGCGGCCGCGTGGGACGGCTCCTGGGAGCTGATGAGGAACGTCTTCCAGACCCTGGTGAGCTTCCCGACCGGCAGCACCAGCCCTGAGCCCGACGCGGCCGAGGAATGCCGTTTCACCGACGCCACGAGCATGGCCTACCGGTGCACCCTTCGTTCCGGCCTGAAGTTCTCGAACGGGGAGAGCATCGACGCCGAGGCCGTCAAGTACTCCATCGACAGGATCGCGAAGATCAAGGTCAAGGGCGGCCCGGCCGGTCTGCTCGGGTCTCTCGACCGGGTGGAGACCAAGGGTGACGACACGGTCATCTTCCACCTCTCGAAGGCGGACGCGACCTTCCCGTTCATCCTGGCCACTCCCGCCATGTCGATCGTCCCCGCGAGTGAGTACCCGGCGGACAGCATCCGCGACGACGGCAAGGTCACCGGCTCGGGGCCGTACGTCCTCGACTCGTACGAACCGGGGAGCAAGGCCGAGCTCACCAAGAACCCCGCCTACAAGGGCTTCGCCGACCGTAAGAACGACGCGGTCACGATCCGGTACTTCGAGGACTCCGCCCCCATGGTGGAGGCGCTGAAGGACAAGAAGATCGACGCGACCTACCGGGGTCTGACCGCGGAGGAGGTCATCGGCCTCGAGGACAAGAAAGAGGACAACAACGGGCTGCAGATCGTCGAGACGGTCGGTGCCGACATCCGCTTCCTCGTCTTCAACCCGAAGGACCCGGCCTCCGGGAAGCTCGCCGTCCGCCAGGCCATCGCCCAGGTGGTGGACCGCGACGCCCTCGTGGCCAAGGTCTACCAGGGGACGGCGGAACCCCTGTACTCGATGGTCCCCAAGGGCATCGCCGGGCACACCACCAGCTTCTTCGACTCGTACGGCGACCCCGACACGGCCAAGGCCGAAAAGATCCTCGCCGATGCGGGGATCACCGAGCCCGTCGAGATGACCTTCTGGTACACCACGGACCGCTACGGCTCCTCCACCGCCCCGGAGTTCGCCGAGCTCAAGCGCCAGCTGGAGGCGTCCGGCCTGTTCCGGATCACGCTGAAGAGCGCGCCGTGGAAGACGTTCCAGGAAGGTTTCACCAAGGGCGACTACCCGGTCTTCGGCCGAGGCTGGTTCCCCGACTTCCCGGACCCCGACAACTTCATCGCACCCTTCGTGGGCCAGGACAGTGTCACCGGCACCCCCTACCTGACCGACGAGATCACCAAGGACCTGCTGCCCTCCTCCCGCAAGGAGAGCGACCGCGGTGCCGTCTCCCAGCAGTTCCGGCGGGCCCAGGAGATCCTCGTCAAGGACGTCCGGCTGCTGCCGCTGTGGCAGGGCAAGCTGTACGTGGCGGCGGGTGAGGACATCGGCGGCGGCGAGCGCGCGCTCGACCCGCAGACCGTCATGCAGATGTGGGAGCTGTACCGCAAGACCAGCTGGTAGGCGGGCGGCGGCAGGCTCGGCGGGGGCGTTGTCAGTGGCTGCCGGTAGGTTCTGTGGTCAAGAACCGATTGCTTACCGGAGGTTGTGGACGTGACCGACACCGACCTGCTGCCCGAGTCCTGGCGCGGCGTCCTCGGCGAAGAGCTGCAGAAGCCCTACTTCAAGGAGCTCATGGACTTCGTCGAGGAGGAGCGGGCCAGAGGGCCGGTGTATCCGCCGCGGGAGCAGGTCTTCGCCGCCCTGGAGGCCACGCCGTACGACCTGGTGAAGGTGCTCGTCCTCGGCCAGGACCCGTACCACGGCGAGGGCCAGGGGCACGGTCTGTGCTTCTCGGTCAGGCCCGGCGTCAGGACGCCCCCCTCGCTGCGCAACATCTACAAGGAGATGAACGACGAGCTCGGCCTGCCGGTCCCGGACAACGGATATCTGATGCCGTGGGCCGAGCAGGGCGTCCTGCTGCTCAACGCGGTGCTGACGGTCCGCGGGGGCGAGGCGAACTCGCACAAGGCCAAGGGCTGGGAGAAGTTCACCGATGCCGTGATCCGCGCCGTCGCGGATCGGCCCGATCCGGCCGTCTTCGTCCTCTGGGGCAACTACGCCCAGAAGAAGATCCCGCTGATCGACCAGGACCGTCACGTGGTGGTCAAGGGCGCGCACCCCTCGCCGCTCTCCGCCAAGAAGTGGTTCGGCTCCCGCCCCTTCACCCAGATCAACGAAGCCGTCGCGGCGCAGGGCCACGAGCCCATCGACTGGCGTATCCCGGACCTGGGCCTCCAGGCGAACCGGCCGACGGCTCAGGCCCGCGCCTGAGCGGGTTTGCCGGTGGCTGCGGCTAGCGTCTGAGCGACCGGAACAGGCCGGCGGTGATCAGGGAGACCTCTGTAGTGGAGCAGCGGGAAGCGTCGGGGGACGTCGTCATGACCAGGATCGGCCAGGCGATCATGCTGCTTCACGCAGGTGACAGGGAAGAGGCCCGCAATCGTTTCGGGGTCATCTGGTCGGAGATCGGGGAAGACGGTGACGCCCTGCACCGCTGCACCCTCGCGCACTACATGGCCGACACCCAGGACGATCCCGGGGACGAGCTCGCCTGGGACCTCCGGGCGCTGACAGCCGCGCAGGGGCTGAGCGAGGGAGCGGCCCCGGAGCCGGCCGGAGAGCATCCTGACGCGTCCGCCGTGCGGGCCTTCTTCCCCTCGCTGCACCTGAACCTCGCGGCGGACTACCTCAAGCTCCAGCGCTTCGAGGCGGCACGGCTCCATCTGGACCGGGCGTGGGACGCGGCCGGGGTGCTGGAGCGGGACGACTACGGCGGATCGGTCCGCGCTGCCATCGGGCGCATGGAGCAGCGGCTGCGGGGCGGCGCCGAAGGGCCCTGAAGGGCGGTGCGGGGCCCGCAGGCACTGCGGGACCGGCGGTCCGACCAGACCGGGCGGCCCTGTGAGCCGGGGGATCGGGCCGGGGCCCCGCGTGGCCGGGGGAGCGGGCTCGGGCGGTCTCGCGTCCCGGCGCCGCCCGGGCCCACCCGTCCGGGCCTCTACTCTCCGGTCGCGCCGTCGATCCGTTCCCGTACGAGGTCGGCGTGACCGTTGTGCCGGGCGTACTCCTCGATCATGTGCGTGTAGATCCACCGCAGGCTGAACGGCTTGCCCTGCTTGCCCACGCCGACGGACAGGCCGTCGAGTTCGACCTGCGCGGCATTGGCCCTGGCCGCCTCGATCTCCGCGAGCCAGGTTGTCCTGGCCTCGTCCCAGGTGTCCGCCTCGGTGAGGTGGAACTCCCCGTCGGGATCCTCGTCCGTCCCGTAGATCGGCGGCAGCTCCTCGCCGGCCAGCACCTCCCGGAACCAGCCGCGTTCGTTCTCTGCCAGGTGCCGTACGAGACCGAGCAGGGTGAATTCCGAGGGAGGTACGGAGGCCTCCCGCAGCTGGGCGTCGGTGAGTCCCTCGCACTTCATGGCCAGAGTCGCGCGGTGGTAGTCCAGCCAGCCTTCGAGCATCTGCCGTTCGGCCGCGTCGAGTGCGGGAGCGGAGCGTTCTTCTGTCGTCATGCGGATCATCCTCGCGCAGTGACGAGCAGCGCCACCAGCGGTCAGCGGGGCGCTCTTCCGAGCATCCCGCGCAGCAGTTCGGCGCAGCCCGTGCGCAACTCCTCCTCGGACGGTACGGCCCGGTGGTAGGAACCCACGGCGCACGCGAACATCATTCCCTCCGCCCAGGCCACGACCGACAGCGCGTGCCGCTCCGGGTCGGCCGAACCCGCCGCGGCCATCAGAGCCGTCAGGGGTTCACGGAAGCGCCTGCCCGCGTCGTCGTAGAACGCCCGCAGAGCGGGGCGGCGGGTGGCCTCCAGGGCGAGCTCGTAGCGGCAGACGAGGAGTTCGGGGCTGCCGGTCAGATAGCGGTGCAGAGCTGCCGCCAGCCCTGCGGCGGCTCCGTCCGCATCACCGCTCGCCAGGAGCGCCCCGGGGGCGAGCACCCGCGCCTCCAGCTCCGCGAGCCGGCGCACGGCGGCCTCCAGCAGGGCCTCGCGGGTGCGGGCGTGGTTGGACGTCGACCCCTGGGGGAGTCCGGCCCTCTCGTCCACCGCCCGGTGTGTGAGGCCGCGCATGCCGCGCTCGGCGAGGAGCGCGAGCGCGGCGTCGGCGATCAGCTCGGGCCGAGAGGTCGCGGAGGGCCTGGGCGTGGCCAACGAGGCGGGGTGCTTCGGAGTGGGGCGTGTGGACATGGAAACAATCTACCCCGCATCACTACATCTGTAGTAACGTGAGAGTGTTACTACAGATGTAGTCCTGAGGAGGGTTCAGTCATGACGACGTCCCGAGCAGTGGTCATCGGCAGCGGAATCGGCGGGCTCACCGTCGCCGCGGCGCTGCACCGGAGCGGGTGGCACGTCACCGTGCTCGAACGCGCATCCTCACTGGAACCCATCGGGGCCGGCATCAGCCTCGCGCCCAACTCCCAGCGCGCCCTCGACGTCATCGGGGTGGGCGACGCGGTCAGATCCCTCGCGGCCTGGCAGGGCGACGGAGGCATGCGCACGCCCTCCGGGCGCTGGCTCGCCCGCACCGACAGCGCCGCCGCGGCGGAACGCTTCGGAGGGCCGCTCGTCCTCCTGCGCCGCTCCGCGCTCATCGATCTGCTCCGCGCCCGGCTCCCGGAGCCCACCGTGCGTACCGGCGCCGCGTCGCAGCTCCTCGATCCGGGCCGCGTGGGCGGGAGCCCGGCCGTGGTCAGGACGCCGTCCGGGGACATCGAGGCCGATCTGGTCGTCGGCGCCGACGGAATCGGCTCGTCGGTCCGTACCGCGCTCTTCCCTCGGCACCCCGGACCGTCGTACAGCGGATTCACCACCTGGCGCGTCCTCGCACCTCCGCTCGGACGGACCTTCACCTCCCACGAGACCTGGGGCCGGGGCTCGCTGTGGGGCAGCCACCCGCTGAAGGACGGCTGGACCTACGCCTATGCCGCGGCCACCGCCCCGGCCGGAGCACGTGCCGCGGACGACGAGAAGGCCGAGCTGCTGCGCAGGTTCGGGGACTGGCACGACCCGGTGCCCGGCATCATCGGGGCGGTCGAGCCCGCCCAGGTCCTGCGCCACGACGTGCACCAGATGACCGAGCCCCTGCCCGCCTACCACCGGGGCCGCACCGCGCTCCTCGGCGACGCAGCCCACGCCATGGCTCCCACCCTGGGCCAGGGCGGCAACCAGGCCATCGAGGACGCGATCGTGCTCGCCCACCACGTGACACCGTCGGCCGACCTCGGCGCCGGACTCGCCGCGTACAGTGCCGCACGGCAGCCGCGCACCACCGCCATCGTCCGCAAGGCGGCACGGCTCTCCCGCATGATGCAGCTGTCCGGCGCCCCGGCGGTCGCCCTCCGCGACGGGCTGATGTCCACCGTCTCCCGCCTCGGTCCAGGGCTCGTGCTCCGCACCTTCGACGGTATCGCCGACTGGCAGCCGCCCCGGCGCCCGTATGCTGCCGGGACCAGGGAGGAACAGACGACGCGACCGTGACGGTGCCCTGGTCGAAGCGACAGGGAGAACCTCGTGAAGGTCGGCTGCATCGGGCTCGGCGACATCGCGCAGAAGGCGTATCTGCCGGTACTGACGACCCTGCCCGGCGTCGAACTGCATCTGCAGACCCGGACCCCCGCCACGCTGGCGGCCGTCGCCGGCGCCTACCGCATCCCCACGGACCGGTGCCACGAGGACCTGGACTCGCTGCTGGACCAAGGGCTGGACGCCGCATTCGTGCACGCGCCCACCGCCGTGCACGCCGAGATCACCCGCCGGCTGCTCGAAGCGGGCGTCCCCACCTACGTGGACAAGCCCCTCGCCTACGAAATCGCCGAATCCGAGCGGCTGGTGGCCCTCGCCGAGGAGCTCGGCGTCACGCTCACCGTCGGGTTCAACCGCCGGCTCGCCCCGTCGTACGCACAGTGCGCCGAGCACCCGCGCGAACTGATCCTCCTGCAGAAGAACCGGGTGGGGCTGCCCGAGGACCCGCGCACCATGGTGCTGGACGACTTCATCCATGTCGTCGACACCCTGCGCTTCCTGGTGCCCGGCCCCGTCTCGCACGTCACCGTGCGGGCACGGATCGCCGAGGGGCTCATGCACCACGTGGTGCTCCAGCTGTCCGGAGACGGTTTCACCGCCATCGGCATGATGAACCGGCTCAACGGATCGACCGAGGAGATCCTCGAGGTCTCGGGCCAGGACACCAAACGGCAGGTGCTCAACCTCGCCGACGTCATCGACCACAAGGGCCAGCCGACCCTGCGACGACGCGGCGACTGGGTGCCGGTGGCCCGGCAGCGGGGCATCGAGCAGAGCGTGCTGTCCTTCCTGGACGCCGTCAGTTCCGGCGTGCTGCTCAGTGCCCGGGACGCTCTGGAGACCCACCGGCTGTGCGAGCGCGTGGTTCTGGACTCTCTGGAGCAGGCGTCCTGAGGGACCGCACTCCCGCCGCGCCGAAGAAGACGGCCAGCACCGCGAGCGCGCCGTACACGGGCCAGGCACCCAGCCGCACGAAGAGGGTGGTGCCCCGGGCGAGCGGGACGTCGTAGACGGCGGCCTCGCTCGCGTCCGTGCCGAGCGGGGCGCCCAGGCGCGCGCCATCGGCGCCGTACACCGCGCTCTCGCCGGTGAGCGTCGCGTGCACCATCGGGCGGCCCGTCTCGGCCGCGCGCAGCGCGCCCAGCGAGGCGTGTTGCGCGGGAGCCCAGCTGCGCTGGAACGTCGAGGTGGACGACTGGGCCACCAGCAGCTGGGCCCCGTCCTTCGTCAGCTGCCGGCTCATGTCGGGAAAGGCCGACTCGAAGCAGACCAGCGGACCCAGCCGCAGCCCGTCCGGCAGGTCCATCACGACGGGTTCGCTGCCGCGCAGCCGGTCCTCGCCCGCCGCCTTGCCCACCGAAGTGGCCCAGCCCAGCAGCGCACGCGCCGGAACGTACTCACCGAACGGCACCAGGCGCATCTTGTCGTAGCGGTCCCCGGTGGGGCCGTCCGGTCCGACCAGCACCGCGGACTTGTAGATTCCGGCCCGCGCCGGGCCGTCCGTGCGCCGGGCGTCCATGTTGACCAGCACATCAGCCCCGACCAGGCGCGAAAGCGCCGCGACGCGGTCCGCCGCCTCCGGGTGCCGGGAGAGGTCCACCCCCACACTGCTCTCGCCCCAGACCACCAGGTCCACGTCACGGCCGGCCAGGCCACGGGTGAGCTCCTCGCCGTGCGTCAGCCGGCGTTCGATGCTGCCGGGCCCTTCGACGACACCCACCTGAACCACGGCGACCCGGACCGACCCGCTCTCCTCGGGCCGCGGCGCCCACACCACCATCGCCCCCACGGCCACCGCCCCCGCCACCAGGCACGCTCCGGCCGCCCTGCGGGCCGCAGGGACGGCGAACAGCAGGACCAGCGCGGTGTTCGTGGCCACCACTCCCAGACTGACCAGCCACACGCCTCCCACCGAAGCGACCCGCAGCGCCGGCGGAACCTCCCACTGGCTGGCGCCCAGCAGCCCCCAAGGGCCGCCGAGCCCTTCCCAGGAACGGACGAGTTCGATCATCAGCCATCCGGAGGGCACTACGCCCACAGCGGCCACGGACCGCAGGACGGACGGCGACCCGCCGACGAGCCGGGACACCAGGACACCCCAGGGCGCCCACAGCAGTCCCAACAGGGCCGCGAGGACCACGATGAACACATGGAGGCTCGGCATCAGCCACTGGTGCACGGCCAGCATGAATCCCATGCCCCCGAGCCAGCCGTCGGCCGCCGCACGGCGCCAGGTGCCCGCCGACCGGATCAGCAGCATCCAGGGCACCAGCGCGACGTAGGCGAACCACCAGAGCGAGGGCGCGGGAAACGCCAGGGCGGGCAGGGCGCCCGCGCACAGCGCAGCGGCGCCCCGGGCGGCACGCGAGTTCAGCAGCCGCTCGCCCGGCCGTACGCCTCCCTCGCCCCGCCGTCCGTCCGCCAGCCGCCCGACCCGCATCGGCACGCATCTCCTTCTCGCCGGTTCTGCGCCTGATCCCCAGTGTGGTGCAGAAGATCAGCAGCGCCCAGAGGGCGTGCCGGGCCACCGGGGCAGGCATCGGCTGCCCGGGGTCGCGCGGCGGGCGGTGGATCAGCCCGCGATGGGCGCCCCGGGGGAGTACCGCCACGTGCGGAGCGCGGTGACGGACAGGAGCCGCCAGCCCGGTTCCGTACGCCGCAGATCGAAGACGTAGCGACCGCCGGTGACCACGGCGGGGACGCTCCCGCCGGCACCTGCCTCCGGGCCCATCGGGCTCAGGTAGTCGGCCCGCACCTGGGCCAGGTCGCCGGGATAGCCGCCCAGATCCTGGAGCTCCAGGCGGCGGTTGACGATCAGGTGCTGACGGACGGGAAAGGGCCGCAGGCTCTCCGACAGCCACCGCACGGCCTCGGCGGCCGGCCCTTCGGGCCCGCCCGCCCCCCGGTAGTCGGAGCGCCCGTCCGATGTGAACAGGGCGCCCAGGTCGTCCCAGGCACCGTCGTCCACCGCGGCGGCGTAATCGGTGATCACCGCATCGATGGAGAGCCGGTCCATCACCGTCGCGAGAGCCACGCGCTGTGTCATCGCCCAAGTCTCGTCCCCTGGGAGCGGCAGGCCAAGAGCCGCGCACCGGCGCACTCCTCGCGCGCACAGCCACACCCTGCTCCGACACTCCCTGCGTCGGCACGCCCTGCGCCGGCAAGGGGACTCGGGACCGGCCCCCGCGGCACGCTCAGGTGGGGATGACGGCCACCGGGCCCAGGGCGTGCGTCACCGTCGTCTGCGCTACGGGGGAGAGCCCGAGGCCCAGGGACTCACCGCCCTTGCGCCGCCCGACCACGGTCAGCGCCGCTGTGGCCGACGCCGTGACCAGCGTGCGCGAGGCCGAGCCCCGTACCGGTTCGCGCACGACCTCGAGCTGTGGGTACCTCTCGCGCCGGCCAGCCGTGAGCTCTGCCAGGGCCCGCTCCGCCGAGGCCGCTGCCGCGTCGGTGTCGAACACCGGGCCACCGGACAGCATCGACGAGAACATCGTCCACCCGTGGACCAGGCGCAGCCGCGCGCCCGGTCTCGACGCGGCGGTCTCGAAGGCGAAGTCCAGGACCGCCCCACTGCTCTCGTCGGCGGCCACTCCGGCGACGATGTCGGGGAAGCTCTCCGTCGCTTCCCCCTCGCTCTCGTCGGTCCGGCCGGTGTGCACCACCACGACCGGACACTGCGCCATCGAGGCGGTGGCCAGGCTGTTGGAGCCGATCATGAGTGACCGGAACCCGCCCAGCCCCCGCGACCCGACGACCACCATCGACGCGTCCCGGCTCAGCGAGATCAGCGCGGCCGAAGGGAAGTCCAGCGGGGTCAGCGTCGAGGTGCGCAGTCCGGGCGCCAGCCGCGAGGCCCGCAGCACACCCTGCGCGAGCAGCTCCTCGGCCTCCCGCAGCACGCCCTCCTCGTCCTTGCGCCGAGTGGGTGGCCGCACGTGCACGATCAGGAGCGGCAGCTCGCGGAGCACGGCTTCCGAGGCGGCCCAGTCGAGCGCCTCCCAGCTGTGCGCGGAACCGTCCACGGCTGCGATCACGGGAAGGGCGTCGGCGGTCATGAATCCTCCAGGGAGGTCGGAGAGCTCCCGGGCCGAGGCGGTCGGCCCGCCGTCGCGATTATGGCCCGGCCGCGTGGGCCCGGCTCGGCGGGCCTCACCGCCCGGTCCTGGCCGCTGTGCAGCGGACGTAACCACGCTTGATCGTCCGGCGTGACACCCGGGAAACGGACGTTTCGTACCGTCGCGGTGTCAGCGTCCCCCATGAAAGGCCGTCCATGAGCGTGCCGAACCCGCAGCCGGACACTCCCGCCCAGGTGCGGACGGTCTGCTCATACTGCGGTGTCGGCTGCGGGATCGTCCTGGACATCGGCAAGGGACCGGACGGACGGCGCACCGTCCTGAAGGCCGCGGGCGACAAGGCCCACCCCGCCAACCGCGGGCGGCTGTGCACCAAGGGGGCTACGAGCGCCGAGATGCTGGCCGCTCCCGGCCGGCTGACGACGGCGCTGGTGCGTGCGGACCGCAGCGAGGAACCGGTGCCGTTGGCCATGGAGGCCGCGATATCGCGGACCGCGCGGCGGCTGCGAGCGATCGTCGACGAGCACGGGCCGGACGCCCTGGCCCTCTACGTCTCGGGACAGATGACGCTGGAGGCGCAGTACCTCGCGAACAAGCTGGCCAAGGGCTTCGTCCGCACCAGCTGGATCGAATCGAACTCCCGGCTCTGCATGGCCGGCGCCGGCACCGGCTACAAACTCTCCCTGGGCGCCGACGGCCCGCCCGGATCGTACGACGACTTCGAGCACGCCGACACCTTCCTCGTCATCGGCTCGAACATGGCGGACTGCCACCCCATCCTCTTCCTCCGCCTCATGGAACGGGTGAAGGCCGGCGCGAAGCTCATCGTCGTCGACCCCCGGCGCAACGCCACCGCCGACAAGGCCGATCTGTTCCTGCGGATACGCCCGGGTACCGATCTCGCACTGCTCAACGGAGTCATGCACCTCCTCGTCGAGAACGGCCACACCGACCCGGAGTTCATCGCCGAACACACCGAGGGCTGGGAGGCGATGCCCGGCTTCCTGCGGGACTACACGCCCGCCGCCGTCGCGGAGATCACCGGCATCCCCGAGGACGACATCCGTCTCGCCGCCCGCTGGATCGGCGAGGCGGGCGAGTGGATGAGCTGCTGGACCATGGGCCTCAACCAGAGCACCCACGGCACGTGGAACACCAACGCCCTGATCAACCTCCACCTGGCCACCGGCGCCATCTGCCGGCCCGGCAGCGGCCCCTTCTCGCTCACCGGCCAGCCCAACGCCATGGGTGGTCGCGAGATGGGCTACATGGGCCCGGGACTGCCCGGACAGCGCGCCCTGCAGTCCGACGACGAACGGTCCCACGTCGAGGCGCTGTGGGACCTCGCACCCGGAACCCTGCGGACCGACACCGCGGGTGCCGGGACCGTCGAGATGTTCCGGCGGATGGCGGACGGGCAGATCAGGGCCTGCTGGATCATCTGCACCAACCCGGTGGCATCCGTGGCCAACCGGCGAACCGTCATCGAGGGCCTCGAAGCGGCGGAGTTCGTCGTCACCCAGGACGTCTTCGCCGACACCGAGACCAATGCCTACGCCGACGTCGCCCTGCCCGCCGCGCTCTGGGGTGAGGCCGAGGGCGTCATGGTCAACTCGGAACGCAGTCTCACCCTCGCCCGGCAGGCCGTCGACGCGCCGGGAGAAGCCTGGCCGGACTGGCGGATCATCGCCCGGATCGCCTGCGAGATGGGGTACGAGGAGGCCTTCGGCTACAGCGACGCGGAGGAGATCTTCGAGGAGATCAAGCGCGCCCACAACCCACGCACGGGCTACGACCTGCGCGGGATCAGTTACGAGAGGCTGCGACGGACACCCGTCCAGTGGCCGAGTGCCGACCCGGACGGCCCCGCCCGCAATCCGGTCCGCTACCTCAACGACGGGGTCAGCCAGACCCTCACGGTTCGCCCGGACGGGAGCGTGCCCCGGCTGGCCTTCCCCACGCCGAGCGGGCGCGCGGTGTTCCACGCCCGGCCGCACATGCCGGCCGCCGAGATGCCCGACGACGACTTCCCGTACGTACTCAACACCGGCCGCCTGCAGCACCAGTGGCACACCCTCACCAAGACCGGCAAGGTCGCCAAGCTCAACCGGCTGAACCCCGGCCCCTTCGTGGAGATCAGCCCCCAGGACGCCGAGGCCCTCGGGATCGGGGAGGGCGACTCGGTCGAGGTCGCCTCGCGGCGTGGCCGTGCCGTCCTGCCCGCCGTCGTGACCGACCGTGTGCGGCCCGGTGACTGCTTCGCGCCCTTCCACTGGAACGACCTCTTCGGGGAGTACCTCAGTGTCAACGCGGTCACCAACGACGCCGTCGACCCGATCTCCCTCCAGCCCGAGTTCAAGGTCTGCGCCGTGACCCTGGCGAAGGTCGCCGCCGTGGTCCGCGCGCCCGTGGAGGCGCCCGCCGTTCTCGCGGGGGTGTCCGGGGCAACCTCCCCTTCGGCGAGCGCCCTCGCCGGGGTCCTCGGTATCGCCGAGACCGCCCCGCCCGTACTGGCCGAGCACGAACGCCGCTATCTGTCGGGATTCCTCGCCGGGCTCTCCACGCGGTCCGGAGGAACCCCCGTGCTGCCAGCGCACGCGCCGTTCGCCCCTGAGCACGCCCTGTGGGTCAACGGGGTGCTGGCCGGCATGTTCTCCCGGATCCCGGCCGACGCGGCCGACGAGCACGCCGGCGCCGCCGCCCCCGATGCCGCACCTGGCCGGCAGATCGTGGTTCTGTGGGCGTCGCAGACCGGCAACGCCGAGGAGGTAGCCGCGGCGACAGCACGTCGGCTGACCGCCGAAGGCCGGGCGGCGACCCTCGCGGGGATGGACGACAGCCCCCTGGACGAGCTCCCGCGGACCGCCGATCTGCTCGTCGTGACCAGCACCTTCGGCGACGGGGACGCACCCGACAACGGCTCCGGCTTCTGGGAAGCCCTCAACGCGCCCGACACCCCGCGCCTGGACGGCGTGCGCTACGCCGTGCTCGCCCTGGGGGACTCCTCGTACGGCGACTTCTGCGGGCACGGCCGACGGCTCGACGAGCGCTTCGGCGAACTGGGCGCCGTACGCCTCGTACCGCGCACGGACTGCGAGCCCGACTACGAGGAGCCGGCGGACCGGTGGCTCGACGACGTGTTCGCCGCCCTGGGAACCCCCGCAGTCCCCTCGACCGCCCCAGCCGCCCTGGGAGCCCCCGCGGTGCGGGCGGCTCCCGCCGTCGCACCGCTGACCGCCCGCTCCACGAGGACCGCCGTCGGGCGGTTGGTCGGCAACACCCTGCTCAGCCTCCCGGGGGCCACCAAGGAGGTACGCCAGTTCACCTTCGACACACGAGAGAGCCCTGTGCCCCTCACGTACGAGGCGGGGGACGCTCTCGGGGTCGAACCGCTGAACTGTCCCGAGCTCGTGGCGGAATGGCTCGCCGTCACGGGCCTGGACCCGGCGGACCCGGTCGAGGTGGCGGGCATCGGGTCCGTCCCCCTGGGCGAGGCACTCCACCGCCACCTGGACATCGCCCGGATCACGCCGGGCCTGCTGCGTCTGGTCTGCGACCGCACGCAGGACCGCACCCTCAAGAAGCTCCTGCGCCCCGACAACAAGGGCGAACTCGCCCAGTGGACCTGGGGACGACAGGCCGTCGACGTCATCGCCGAGCACTCCGCCCGTGCCACGGCGGCCGAGTGGGCCGGCGTCCTCAAGCGTCTCAAGCCGAGGCTCTACTCCATATCCTCCAGTCCCCTCACCGACGCCGGCCTCGTCCGGCTGACCGTCTCGGTGGTCCGGTTCGAGAACCGGCACGGGCACCTGCGCAAGGGTGTGGCGTCCACCTTCCTCGCCGACGCACCGGAAGGCAGCTCCGTCCCGCTCTTCGTCCAGCGCGCCCCTCACTTCCGTCCTCCCGCCGACCCTGCCACCCCCATGGTGATGGTCGGCCCCGGCACGGGAGTCGCCCCGTTCGTCGGATTCCTCGACGAGCGGCGTGCCCTCGGCCACCGGGCCGCCAACTGGCTGTTCTTCGGCGAGCAGCGAAAGGACACCGACTTCTACTACCGGGACGAACTCGACTCCCTTCGCCGGGAGGGCACCCTGACCCGCCTCGACACCGCGTTCTCCCGGGACCAGCGAGCGAAGATCTACGTCCAGGACCGGATGCGCGAGCACGGCGCCCAGCTCTGGTCCTGGCTCCAGGACGGTGCCCACTTCTACGTCTGCGGCGACGCCTCCCGGATGGCGAAGGACGTGGACCGGGCGCTGCGGGACATCGCCGTGGCCCACGGGGGACTCCGGGAGGACGCCGCCGCCGTCTACGTCAAGCAGCTCGCCGCCGACAAGCGGTACGTGCGCGACGTGTACTGAGCCCGGCGGCCCGGCGGCCCGCCCCTCGACGCCGCGCGAGGTCTCAGCTCCTCGGCACGGCCGCCGTGAAGGCCGGCAGGTACGCGGAGGCGTGGCCCTCGGCCGTCGGGTGGACGTTCGTGCTGCTGATCCACGCGTCGCCGGTGCAGATCTCGTGCCCGTCGAAGGCCGGACGGCCGTCGGCGAACGCGAAGCCCGCCGCCGCGGCGCGCCCCGCGATGGTCTCGTTGAGCAGGTCCGAACCCTTGTTTATCGCCGTGCGCTTGGCCGAGCTGAGCCCGCCCAGGCAGAGGCCGCCCTCCTTGTAGAGGTGCGGGTATCCGATGACGACGACGTCGGCGCGGGGTGCCTGGGCGCGGACCGTCGCGTAGAGGCTGTCCAGTTCACCGGGCAGCTCGTTCACTACGTACTGCCCGGCCGTCGCCAGCGCCCGTTCGCAGGCCGACTGGGTGGAGTACTGACAGCTCAGCATCGTCGACGCGAACCCGGAGTCGTTCCCGCCGATGCTCAGGCTGACCAGGGTGGTGTCCTCGTCCAGAGCGCTCACCTGGTCGTCGAGGACATCGGGGATCTTCGCACCGCCGCAGGCGACGAAGGAGAACGAGGCCGGGTCGTTGGCCCCGGCCCACAGCGCCGGGTAGGCGTTACGGCTGCGTGTGCACAGGGCGTCGGAGTAGTTCCCGGCTCCGGTCCCGGAGGCGTACGAGTCGCCGAGGGCCACGTAGTGCACCTCGTCGGCCGCCGTCGTGGCCTGCGCGGCGGTCACGGGGACCGAGGCGAGAGCGAGGGCGAGGAGCGAGGCGCCGACGGGTCGGGTCAGGTGCATGGGTTCTCCCGGGGCTGGGGCGGAAGGGGCGGGTGCACGGCCGCCGCGCGACCGCGGCGACCGTGTCCAACCTCCCGCCGCCGGGGACCCACGTCATCGGCGAAATGACCGGCTCCCGCCTCGCGTCAGAGGCGCCTCCCGTGGAACCGTCAGCCGGCGGACTCGCCCGCGTGCGGGCTCAGCACACCGGCTCCGATCAGCACGAACAGCAGGATGCCGAGCAGCACACGGTAGATGACGAACGGCATGAAGCTCTTCGTCGTGATGAACTTCATGAACCAGGCGATGACGGCGTATCCGACAGCGAAGGCGATCACGGTCGCGAAGATCGTCGGTCCCCAGGAGACGTGGCCTTCGCCCGCGTCCTTCAGCTCGAAGGCGCCCGACGCGAGCACCGCGGGGATGGCCAGCAGGAAGGAGTAGCGGGCCGCGGCCTCGCGGGTGTAACCCATGAGCAGGCCACCGCTGATGGTGGCACCCGAGCGCGAGACGCCCGGGATCAGGGCCATCGCCTGGCAGAAGCCGAAGATCAGCCCGTCCCTGACACCCAGTTCCTTCAGCGACTTCCGCTCCCGCACCACACGGTGCTTCCCGCCGGTCTCGTCGCGTGCGGCGAGACGGTCCGCGATGCCGAGGACGATGCCGAGCACGATCAGAGTCGTCGCGATCAGGCGCAGGTCGCGGAAGGGACCCTCGATCTGGTCCTTGAACGTCACGCCGAGCACACCGATGGGGATCGAGCCGATGATGACCAGCCAACCCATCTGGGCGTCGTGGTCGGACCGCATCGAGGAGTTGGTCAGCGAACGGGACCAGGCCGAGATGATCCGGGCGATGTCCTTGCGGAAGTAGATGAGGACCGCTGCCTCCGTACCGATCTGGGTGATCGCGGTGAACGCGGCTCCCGGGTCGTGCCAGCCCGCGAACGCCGCGGTCAGCCGCAGATGCGCGCTGGAGGAGATCGGAAGGAACTCGGTCAGTCCCTGAACGAGGCCCAGGACGAATGATTCGAACCAGCTCATGGGGCTTTGGCCATCCCGGAGGTGCTCATGCAACGGCCGACGGTCGAGGAAACCGTCGGCTGTGTGCGGATGTGGTCAGAAAAGGGGGACGGGACGTCACGGCCCCAACATCCTCTGTCGGTCGCGCGCAGCGTATCGCCTGTAGGTGAACGGGCCTGCGCTGCCCCCGGCTCAGGGGGCCGCTCCCTCAGGAGCCGCCGCCCAGCCGATGCCGCCTGCGCCAAGCGACCAGTGCGCCGCCCGCGCCGGACAGCACGATGAAGCCCATGGCCGCCAGGAACGCGGGCGATGTCGGTGAGGTGGCCTGGCTGCCGGCGACGACGTACGCCGCCGTGTTGGGAATGGAGCCGAGCCCGGTCGCCAGCAGGAACGGCGGGTACCCCATCCGTGAGGTCGCCGCGCAGTAGTTGGCCGCGGCGAACGGGACGCCGGGGAACAGCCGTATCGCCAGCATGGAGCGGAAGCCGTGCCGGCTCAGCAGGCCGTCCGCGGCCTTCAGCCACTTCCCCCGGAGCAGCGTGCGCAGCGCGTCCTGGCCCAGCACCCGGCCCAGCATGAAGGAGACACCCGCGCCGAGCACCGTGCCCGCCAGAGCCGCCACCAGGCCCGTCTGCGAGCCGAAGAGCGCGCCGGCGGCGAGATTGAGCAGCGGACGCGGCACGAAAGCCACGGTGCACACGCCGTACACCAGGCCGAACAGCATCGCGGCGCCCGAACCCGTCAGCCCGGACGGCCAGCCGGAGGCGAGCAACCGCTGTGGTTCGAACAGCAGCATGGTGAACGCCGCGGCCAGCAGGACTGCCACGAGCAGGGACAGACGGGACCAGGGGGACAGCAGTGCCCTCGTACAGCGCACTGCGAGGCCGCCGGAAGGCCGTGTTGCGGGGACGGGGTCGAACATCTGGGGAGCGTAACCGAAATGGGTGTGTGATCGCCGTAATGTGCGTGCGGCAAGCATGCAACAGCCGTACGACAGGCGCGTGACGGCCGGGGGCGGACGCGGCGGCTGTGCGCGTCGCCGGTGGCCCCGCCGCCTGCTGCCTGCCGTTCTCCCGCGTGACCCGGCCGTCCGCTCGTCCACGCCGATGCGGTACGAAGTCCGATGTGGAGAATCAGACCCAGCCCGCCGCCACCGTCCGCGTGTTCATCGCCCTCGCCCCGCCCGACCACGCGAAGGACGAACTGGCCCGGGAGCTACGCCACGCCTACGGCACACACCCTCGCATGCGGTGGAACCGCATCGAGGACTGGCACATCACCCTGGCCTTTCTCGGTGAGCTGCCGGCCGACACCGTGCCGCTCCTGCGCGCGCCTCTCGCCGGCCTCGCCGCGGACCACCGGCCTGTCCGCCTCGCGTTGCGCGGCAGCGGGGTCTTCGACGACCGGGTGTTGTGGAGCGGCATCGACGGAGAGCTCGACGAGCTGAACATGCTGGCGGCGGAGGTACGCACAGTGGTCAAGGACTGCGGCATCGCCTTCGAGGACCGGCCCCTGCGCCCGCATCTGACGCTGGCTCGGGCCCGCCGGGGGGACCGGTCCTCGGCGGCGGAGATCGCCGAAGGGCTCGCCGGATTCTCCGGCAGCGGATGGCCCGCCGAGCGGCTGCACCTGGTCGGCAGCAACGCCGGTCGCAGCCGAGGGCCGATCCACTACCGCGACATCGAGGCGTGGGCCTTCGGTGAGGGGAACGGCACCCGATCCTGAACGGTTCGCCCCGGGCCGGACCACGTGCTCGGCCGGTTCGACCGGGCCGGGCCACGTGCTCGGGTCCGGTAAGGGGACGAGCTCCACGAAAACCGTTCGACGGCGCCGCACAGCTCGGACATCATCAGGGGCATGTTCCGGTACGCCTTCCTCGCAGCGCAGTCCGCAGTCGCGGACACGCCGAAGGCTGCCGCGAGCCCTGCGGTCGCAGCCGCAGCAGCAGCAGTTGACGCAGCGTTCACCGCTGCGGCGGCGCCCTTCGGCGGCGCCCGAAGCTGACCCTCCCCCGACCGTCCGGCGGACCCCGCAAGGGGAGGGTCGGCGGGGCCCTGGGGTCTTCTCTCTCAGCTTCGAACACCAAGGAAAGCAGCCATGCCCAAGACGGCATACGTGCGCACCAAGCCGCACCTCAACATCGGCACCATGGGCCACGTCGACCACGGCAAGACCACCCTCACCGCCGCCATCACCAAGGTGCTCAGCGACCGCGGCAGCGGGACGTTCGTGCCGTTCGACCGGATCGACCGGGCGCCGGAGGAGGCGCAGCGGGGGATCACCATCAACATCGCGCACGTCGAGTACGAGACCGACACCCGGCACTACGCGCACGTCGACATGCCCGGACACGCCGACTACATCAAGAACATGGTCACCGGAGCGGCGCAGCTCGACGGGGCGATCCTCGTCGTCTCCGCGCTCGACGGCATCATGCCGCAGACCGCGGAGCACGTGCTGCTGGCCCGTCAGGTCGGCGTCGACCACATCGTCGTCGCCCTCAACAAGGCCGACGCCGGTGACCCCGAGCTCACCGACCTGGTCGAGCTGGAGGTCCGCGAGCTGCTCTCCGCGCACGGATACGGCGGGGACACCGTGCCCGTCGTACGGGTGTCGGGGCTCGGCGCGCTGCAAGGCGACCCACGCTGGACGGCGTCCATCGAGGGGTTGCTCGACGCCGTCGACACGTACGTACCGATGCCGGTCCGCTACACCGACGCGCCGTTCCTGCTGTCCGTGGAGAACGTGCTCACGATCACCGGTCGCGGCACCGTCGTCACCGGGGCCGTGGAGCGCGGCACGGTGCGTGTCGGCGACCGCGTGTCGGTGCTCGGCGCGGACGTGGAGACCGTCGTCACCGGTCTGGAGACCTTCGGCAAGCCGATGGAGTCCGCGGAGGCGGGCGACAACGTCGCGCTGCTGCTGCGCGGTGTCGAGCGCGACAGGGTCCGCCGGGGTCACGTGGTGGCGGCCCCCGGCAGCGTCACGCCGAGCAGGCGCTTCACGGCGCAGGTGTACGTCCTGTCGGCCCGTGAGGGCGGGCGCACCACCCCGGTCACCACGGGGTACCGCCCGCAGTTCTACATCCGGACGGCCGACGTGGTCGGCGACGTCGACCTCGGGGAGGCGGCGGTGGCCCGGCCCGGGGACACGGTCACGATGACCGTCGAGCTCGGCCGTGACGTGCCGCTGGAGTCCGGCCTCGGCTTCGCGATCCGCGAGGGCGGGCGTACGGTCGGCGCCGGTACGGTGACCGGCCTGCTCTGACGGCTGTTGTGCGGCGCGCCTGCCCGGCCCTCGGGGAGGCGCGCCGTGCGCTGTGCAGCAGACTGGGTCCATGGCAGACACAGCTCTCGTACTGGGTGCCGGAGGCGTCACCGGCACCGCATGGGAAACCGGAATCCTGCACGGACTCGCCAAGGCGGGCGTAGACCTCTCCACCGCCGATCTGATCGTAGGAAGTTCGGCCGGTGCGATCGTCGGGGCACAGCTCGCGTCGGGCGCCGTCCCCGTCGGCGAGCTCTACGAGCGCCAGCTCGCCGATCCGCAGACCGAGAACGAGCCAGTGGCACGGCTCGGCCCCGTCACCGTCCTGCGGTACGCGCGCGCCGTGCTGTCCTCCCGCACGCCCGAGGAGTACGGCCGCAGACTGGGGGCCCTGGCCCGGGACAGCCGGGCCGGCGCGACAGCGTCCGAGCGCCGGAAGATGATCGCCGGCCGCCTGCCGTCCGCGGTGTGGCCGGACCGGCACCTGCTGATCACGGCCGTGGACGCCTCCACCGGGGTTCTGCACACCTTCGACAGGACGGGAACGGTCCCCCTCGCCGACGCGGTCACCGCCAGTTGCGCGGTCCCCGCGGTCTGGCCGGTGGTCGTCGCCGGGGGCGGGAGCTGGATCGACGGCGGCGTGCACTCCCCGGCCAACGCCCATCTCGCCGCGGGGTACGAACGCGTGGTCGTGATCGCCCCCACCGCAGGCGGCAGCAAGGTGATCGTCTCGCCCCGGGCGCAGGCCGCCGAACTGGAGGCGGCGGGAGCCCGCGTCGAGGTCATCACCCCGGACGCGGGGGCGCGGAAGGCCATCGGCCGCAACTCGCTGGACCCAGCCCGGCGGGCTCCCGCGGCGAGGGCCGGCCTCGCCCAGTCCGTGGCGCACACGGAGGCGGTCGCCGCGGTGTGGAACGGCTGACTCCGTCGGGGCGGGTGGGGTCGGAACAGGGGGCGGAGCCCGTCACAATGGGGGAGTGAACGAGCAGATACCCGTCATCCGCGACACCGACTGCGGCACCGCCAGACTGCTGCCCGACGTCGACCGGGACCGGGCCTGGCTGCTCACGGTCGACGGGGCCCCGCAGTCGTACGTCGACCTCGACGAGCCGGAGCACCTCGAGTTCGAGTACGCGCGACGGCTCGGCCACGTCGTGGACCGGGCGGGCGCGCCGGGTGCCCCGCTGGACGCCGTACATCTCGGCGGCGGGGCGCTCACCCTGCCGCGCTATGTGGCCACGACCCGGCCCGGCTCCAGGCAGCACGTCGTGGAGGCGGACCGGGGACTCGTCCAATTGGTCGGTGAGCACCTGCCGCTGCCCGAGGGCGCCGGGATCGCGGTCCACGGCGCCGATGCCCGGGAGTGGCTCGGACAGGCACCGGAGGGTTCCGCCGACCTCCTGGTCGCCGACGTGTTCGGCGGCGCCCGGGTCCCGGCGCACCTCACGTCCGTCGAGTACGCGCGGACCGCGGGCCGGGTGCTGCGGGCGGACGGGATCTACGCGGCCAACCTCGCCGACGGCGCGCCCTTCACCTTCCTGCGCTCGCAGATCGCCAACTTCGCCGAGGTCTTCGGGGAGCTCGCGCTCATCGCCGAGCCCGCGGTGCTGAGGGGCCGCCGCTTCGGAAACGCCGTGCTCGTCGCCTCCCGCGCACCCCTCGACATCGCCTCGCTGACCAGGCTGTGCGCCGCCGACGCCTTCCCCGCGCGGGTCGAGTACGGTGCGTCGCTCACCCGGCTCGTCGGCAGTGCGAGGCCCGTGCGGGACAGCGAGGCCGTCGCCTCACCCCAGCCTCCCGACGGCGCCTTCAGCATCGGATGACTCCCGGGCCGGGGGGACGCCGGCCCCCTTCACCGTGCTGCGGCGCGTCAGATTCCGTACGTCCGGGACGAGCAGTACGCCGGCGGTCACCAGGACGATCAGCGCGGCGCAGCCCCACAAGGCCTCGCTGCGGCCGACGAGCGACTCCACCGGGCCGGCCGCCGCCGTGGCCAGCGGCACCATCGCGACGGAGCCGAACCAGTCGTACGCGGAGACCCGGGACAGCTTCTCCTCCGGGATCTCCTGGTGAAGCGCCGTCATCCAGGAGACGCCGAACACCTCGATCGCCACCCCGGTGACGAACATGACCGCGCACAGGCCGGCCACCGGCAGTGGCACGGCGAGCCCGGCGGACGGCAGCGCCAGCGGGAAGACGCAGAGCGTCCCTGCCAGCAGCAACCGCCGTGGCTTCCAGCGCATCATCAGCAGCGCGCCGCCCAGCGTGCCCACCCCGAACGCGGCCAGCGCGAACCCCCAGGGCCGGGCCCCTCCGAGCTCGTCCCGGGCCACGAGGGGGCCGTACACCGCCTCGGCGGCTCCTACCACCGCCACCACCACCGAGAACTGCAGCACGATCGCCCAGAGCCAGGGGCGCCCGGCGACCTCCTTCCAGCCGTCGCGGAGATCGGCGAGAAGACCGCTGCCGGGTGCACGCGCGGGGATGTGGCTCACGTCGAGGAAGGCACGGAGCGTACCGGCCACGGCGAACGCCGCGGCGTCGACGGCCAGTACCCATCCCGGGTCCATCGCCGCGATCATGGCGCCGCCGAGCGCCGCGCCGCCGATGGCCGCGCCGTGCATCGACATCCGGAAGAACGCGAAGGCCCTGGCCGCCTGCTCCCCGGTCACGCTCGACATCAGCATGCCCTCGGCAGCCGGACTGAAGAAGGCCTGGCCCGTGCCGCACAGCGCCGTCAGCAGCATCATCTGCCAGAGCTCGGCGCCGCCGGTCAGGACCAGCCAGGCGAACACCGCCTGAGAGACGCAGTTGAGCGTGTTCGCCGCCACCATGACCCTGTGGCGCGGCAGCCGGTCGGCGACCGCCCCGCCGATCAGGAGGAAGAGCACCAGCGGCAAGGTGCGCGCCGCGGCCACCAGACCGACGTCTCCTCCGTCGCCACCCGATTCCAGAACGGCGAACGCCGCCGCGATCAGTGCGCCATGGGTACCCAGGCTCGTGATGATCGCGGCGGCGGTCAGCAGACCGAAATTGCGGCCGGCCCGTGCGGGGCCGGAGGCGGGGGAGGAGGAAGACACGGCGGAAGTCACCAGGGGACTATCCCCGTCCCGGCCCCCTGTCGCCAAATGGACGGCCTCCGCTCCGGCCGCAAGGGCTCAGGAGGTGCTTTCCGCGCCCTCCGCGAGCCGTACCGTGCTGAGGATCTTCTGAATCGTCGCGTCCGGCAGCTCGTCGTCCACACCGGCGTTGGCGTAGAGGACCCAGGTCGAGTACTCGCCCTTGCCGTTCTTGAAGCTGAACGCCGTCGACTTGCCGTCGGTGTCGCACTTGTTCTTGTTGGCCAGACCGGTGGCGGTGGCTGTCACGACGCTGCCGGAGAGACCCGACTTGGTCGTGTACGGAGCGGCCTTGCCGATCTTGACCTTCTCCTTGGGGTCCTCCTGGGCGTAGGCGGCCCAGACCCAGTTGGCGGCCTCGTTGGTGGCGGCCTCGTCCGTGCTCTTGGCGCCCTGCGCCCCCTTGGTGCCGACGCCCGCGAGGCCGGTGTCCTCCTTGGAACCGTCCTTGTCGGCATCGTCCACGCACCACTTGCTCTTGTAGTACGCCGGAGCGGAGAAGCCGGCGGCCGGCGGACCGGTCGGGTTCTTCGCGTCCTCGAAGCCGGCGAACACGCCGGTGCCCGCGACCTCCCAGTCGCCGGGCACGTCGAACTGCGTGCCCCACTTGGGGTTGGTCACGACCTTCCAGCCGGGAATCGACGGCGCGGCCTCCTCGCCGCCCCGCGGGTTCGCGGCCGGGGACGAGGAGGTCTCGGACGGCTTGGCGGACGGTGACGAGGACGACTTCTCCTCGGCCACGGTCGACCCGCCCTTGTCGTCCTTGTTCATGACCACGACACCGGTGACGACAGCGGCGACGACGACGGCGGTCGCCGCGACGACCGCGACGACCGTCGTCTTCTTCTTGTCGTCGGGCTGCGGGCCACCGGGCCCGCCGGGCACGGCGTACTGCGGCACGGTCGGCTGCTGGTACGGGTTGTGCTGCCAGCCCGGCTGCCCAGGCTGGCCCTGCTGCTGATATCCCGGCTGCTGATAGGGATTCGGCTGTTGGTACCCCGGCTGCTGGTACGGGTTCTGATTCTGGTCCTGCGGGTTCTGCTCGCCCCCGGGCGGCTGCTGTCCTGGCCACATGGCCAGTAACCATAGAGGGGGGTGGGCGCCCCCTGCTACGGCCGCCCCTGTGAGGGGATGGTCAAAGCCTGCTACTCGCTAGTAACATCGTACCCATGAGCACTGAAGAGATGACGGTCGGCGACATGCTGTCCGCGAGCGTCCCGATGGTCAGGACCCTCGGCATCACCTACCTGGAGACGACCGCGGAGCGTGCTGTCCTCCTTCGGCGCGATGTTCACGCTCGCCGAGTCGGCGAGCGGCGCGATCGTCGTCGCGGCCTTCGGTGACCAGCTGCATCGGGCCGTTCCGCTGCCCGTCACCACCGAGATGGCCTTCAAGAAGGTGGCCAAGGGCGAGCTCACCGCCACTGCGGTGCTGGCCCGCCCGGCCGCCGAGGTCGTCGCCGAGCTCGACGAGGGCAAGCGTCCGGAGTTCCCCGTGAAGGTCGAGATCCGCCGCGCGGACGGCGACGTCACGAGCGAGATGAGCGTGGTCTGGACCCTGCGCCCCAACAGCTGATTCCGGTCCGGTCCCGCGCTACCGGTAGCGGCCCGCCGCGTCCGCGCGCAACCGGGCGAAGCGGTGGCGCCCCCGGCCCGGAACCCGCCGCGGCCAACCGGACCGTGCGGAGGGGTAGGCTGCCGCCGGGCACCGTCGTCGTGCCCGGCGGCAGATTTCCAACCGGAGGGACCGGCGTTGCACGTCCAGGAGTGGCTCGAGACCGTACCGGCGGTCAGTATTTACCTCCTGGTGGGGGTCGTCATCGGACTCGAGAGTCTGGGGATCCCGCTGCCCGGGGAGATCATCCTCGTGAGTTCGGCGCTCCTCGCCTCCCAGCACGGCGAAGTCGACCCCGTGGTGCTCGGCGCCTGCGCGTCGGCCGGGGCGATCATCGGTGACTCGATCGGGTACGCGATCGGCCGCAAGGGCGGGCGACCGATGCTCGCCTGGCTCGGCGGCAAATTCCCGAAACACTTCGGGGCGCCCCAGATCGCGATGGCGGAGCGGTCCTTCGAGAAGTGGGGCGTGTGGGCGGTCTTCTTCGGCCGCTTCGTCGCGCTGCTCCGCATCTTCGCCGGACCGCTGGCCGGTGTCCTGCGCATGCCCTACTGGAAGTTCCTCATCGCCAACGTGCTCGGCGGAATCGTCTGGGCCGGCGGTACCACCGCCGTCGTCTACTCGGTGGGAGTCGTCGCCGAGGCGTGGCTCAAGCGCTTCTCGTGGCTGGGGCTGCTGGCGGCCGTACTCATCGGGCTCGTCTCGATGCTCGTACTGAAGAACCGGGCCAAGAAGGCCGCGGAGCAGGCAGGCCACCCGGCGCCGCTGGCCGAGCCGGACGCGGTTCCCGCGACCGACTGATCCTGGTGCGGAACCGGTCCGTGCCCACCGCGTCGGTCCTCCCGTGGCGCCCGGCCCGGCGGGGGCGGCGCCCCTCGGCAGTGGTCTGTCAGCCCTCGTGCGCCGCGCGGTGCGCCTTCGCCAGCTCGACGTAACCTGCCGCGTTGAAGGCGATGCCCTCGCGCTCTTCCGCAGTCAGTTCCCGCTTGACCTTGGCGGGCACGCCGGCCACCAGCGAACCCGGCGGCACCCGCATCCCCTGCGGCACCAGTGCCTGCGCCGCGATCAGTGAACCCGCTCCGATGTGTGCGCCGTTGAGCACGGTGGCGCCCATGCCCACGAGGACGTCGTCCTCGATGACGCAGCCGTGCAGGACGGCGTTGTGCCCGACCGAGACCCGTGCGCCCACGGTCAGCGGGAAGCCGGGGTCGGTGTGCACGCTGCAGTTGTCCTGGATGTTGCTGTCGGGACCGAGGGAGATCGGGCCGCAGTCGGCGCGCAGCACGGCCTGGTACCAGACGCTCGCGCCCGCGGCCAGTGAGACCTCACCGATGACGACGGACGTCGGCGCGAGAAAGGCGTCCGGATCGACGTCCGGCTCCTTGCCGCCGATGCCGGTGACCAATGCCTGCTCTGCCATCGCCTGCTCCTCCGGTGTGATGTGGTGCGCGGCGTCCCGCGCTCCGGACGAACCTAATCGACCGTCTCCCGGGCCCGGTCAGGTGGGGTGAACATCACAGCCGGCCGCGCGGGCCCGCCGTGACGGGGCCGACTACCGTGAGCGGGTGCCGAAGAACCGAAACATGTTCTCCTCCCTGACCCTCCGGCGGCGTGGTGTCATGTCCCGCGCCGTCCACCGCGTCTGGGCCTGGGTGCAGGAGACCGGGGCCGTCACCGCGCAGCATCCGGGGGGTCTGCGATTCGGCCGCATCGGCACCGGGACCCGGCTCGCCTTCCCGCAGGGCACGGTGTTCGGGGAGCCGTGGATCGAGTTGGGCGATCACTGCGTCATCGGGGAACAGGTCACCCTCACGGCGGGCCTGATGCCCGATCTGGACCTCGGATCCGAGCCCATCCTGACCCTGGGTGACGGGGTGGTGCTGGGAAGGGGCAGCCATGTCATCGCCGACACGACGGTGACGATCGGTTCGCACACGTACTGCGGTCCGTACGTCTACATCACGTCGACCAATCACAGTTACGACGATCCCCACGAGCCGGTCGGCAAACAGTGGCCCCGCATGGAGCCCGTGGTGATCGGACCCGGGTGCTGGATCGGCACCGGCGCCGTGATCCTCCCGGGGGCCACGCTCGGGCGCAACGTCGTGGTCGCGGCAGGGGCTGTCGTGCGCGGCGAGGTACCCGACCACGCGGTGGTGGCGGGGGCGCCGGCCCGCGTCGTGCGCAGCTGGGACCCGGAGGAGGGCTGGCAGCCGCCGCTGCGCACGCCCGCGCCCGTACCGATCCCCGAAGGGGTCACGCCGGAACAACTGGCCGCCGTCGCGCTGCTCCCGGAGGAACCGGCCGACAGGGCCTGACAGCCCGCCCTCCGCGACCGGTGGGAGGCAGCCCTCAGCCCGTCGCCAGCAGAACCGTTCCGATCAGGGCCAGACCGGCGCCCGCCGCCTGGATTCCGCGCATCCGCTCGCCCAGTACGCCCCGCGCGGCCAGCGCCGTCACCACCGGATACAAGGACGCCAGGACGGCGGCCACGGTGACAGGGCCGTGCTGCGCGGCCACCGCGTACATGCCGTTGGCCGCCACGTCGGCGAGGCCCACGAAGGCAAGCGCGGGCAGCGCGGCCCGGACCGCGAGGGCTCCTCCCTCCTCGGGGAGCGCGTGGCCGCCCCGGCGCACCGAGAGGTACAGCGCCGTTCCGCCCACCGCGATGTTCGTGACGCGCTGGACGAACAGGGCGAGGAAGAGCGCCGTCACCGTCGTGGACGCCTCGGCGATCAGGGCCATGACGGCCCCGAACCCGAAGGCGGCCAGCAGGGTCAGCAAGACCGCCTGGCGCCGCACCCGCGCTCCGCGCGACTGCGGGCCGCCGGCCAGTACGACGCCCAGGACGGCGACCGCCACCCCCGCGGCCTGGAGCAGGCCGGGCCGCTCGCCCACGATCAGGCCCACGCCGACCGGGACGGCGACCCCGAGCGACCCGAGGGGCGAGATGACGCCCATGGGGCCGAGGGCCAGGGCCTTGTAGAAGCTGAGCATCGCCACCGGTCCGACGGCGCCGGCCGCCACCGCGAACCAGAGCCGTCCGCCGGCCTCGCTCCATCCGCCGGTCGCGATCACGACGGCACCCAGCACCGCCGCGGCGATGCACTGCGACACGACCACGACGGTGAGCGCGGGAACCCGCCGGGTGAGCACTCCGCCCCCGAAATCGGCCAGGCCCCACAGGAGGCTCGTGGCCAGGGCGAACAGTGCCGTCATCGGGGCCTCGCAGTACAGTCGGGAGCTCGGGTGGGTACACCACACCGTAGTGCAATATTTTGAACCCTGTCATCCATGATATTGGACGGAACGTGTCTGACCTCGATCAGCTCACCCAGTCGCTCGCGCGCAACCTCAAGCGCTGGCGGGGTGAGCGCGGCTTCACCCTGGACGCGCTCGCAGCCCGGGCGGGCGTGAGCCGGGGCATGATCATCCAGATCGAACAGGCGCGTACGAACCCGAGTGTCGGCACCACCGTCAAGCTCGCCGACGCGCTGGGCATCAGCATCACCACCCTGCTCGACTTCGAGCAGGGCCCCCAGGTGCGGTTGGTGCCCGAGAGCCAGGCGGTTCGGCTGTGGTCGACGGAGGCCGGCAGTTCGACCACGCTCCTCGTCGGCACGGAGGCCCGGGGACCGATCGAACTCTGGTCCTGGCACCTGATGCCCGGCGACAGCAGCGCCTCCGACCCCCACCCCGTGGGGACGGTGGAACTCCTCCATGTCACCGCCGGTGAACTGACCCTGGTCGTCGACGGCGAGGCCCACGAGGTCCCGGCCGGGACCTCCGCGACGTTCGAGGCGCATGTGCCGCACATCTACCGCAACGACGGCACCGAACCGGCCGAGATGACCATGGCCGTATCGGTACCGCCCGTGCGCGGAGAGGGCAAGTGAGGTGTCGCCGGAGGCTGTTAGCGTGACGGCATGCACGCACCCCTGGGCACCTTCACCGACGCCTCTCCCGCCGCCGAGCGGCTGGACCTGCTCCCCGCGCCTGTCGCGAAGGCCGTGGCGGAGGGCTGGGGCGGCGTTCCCGCCGAGTCGCTCGTCCACGTCGACACCGACCCCGAGTGGGCCGACACGGCCGTCTTCGCCGAGCACTACGGACCCGAACTGCTCAACCGGTCGGCCAACTGCGTGGTGGTCGCGGGCAAGCGGGGGTCCGACGTCACGCTCGCCGCGTGCGTGGTGCTCTCGCGCGCCCGCGTGGACGTGAACGGGGCGGTGCGCAGGCATCTCGGCGCCCGCAAGGCATCCTTCGCCTCGATGGACGTGGCGATCGGCGAAACCGGTATGGAGTACGGCGGGATCACCCCTGTGGGCCTCCCCGCAGCCTGGCCGCTGCTGCTCGACCCCGTGGTGGCCGACGAGGAATGGGTCCTCATCGGCAGTGGCCGCCGCCGCGGCAAGCTCATCGTCCCGGGCAAGGCTCTGGCGGCCCTGCCGGGAGCGGTCCTGGTGGAGGGCCTCGGGGTCTGAGCCAGGCGGTCGCACGGTGAGGGCGCGCTGGGTCAGGTCTGTCGTGGGCCGGCCCTCAGGAACAGGCCCGGCCCGCCGTCCGGGGCGGGCCGGGTCCGCCACTCGGAGTGGCGCACGGGCAGGGCTGCGGACCCGGCGCCCTGAGGGGGCTGCTCAACTACCGCCGGGCCGATGGTCCTTGAACCATCCTGTGGCGAAGTCCACCGCAGCGCGGAAGCCGAACAGCCGGCTCGGCGCCGAAGCCACCGGACCCGTGCGTACCGATCCTGCGGGCATGCGGCGGACGAAGTCGGTTCCCAGGGCGGCGAAGTCGCCGTCGTCCAGCTCGATGTCCTCGTACTCCCACCAGCGGCGCGTGCCCTCCGAGGCCACCACACAGCGGTAACGACGCCGGGCCGGGGCGGGAACGCGGTACTCCGCCAGGTGGAAGGCCGTGCAGCTCTCGAAACCGGTGCCCAGCAGCAGGACCTGCGCGTCGGCTTCGTACAGCCGGGCCAGGGGGGAGTCCTCGCCCAGATGGCAGTCGTGCCGGTGGTCGCGGAGCAGCGCCCGGGCCGCCGGGCCGATCGCGGCGAAGGAGGTCTGGGGGTGGCCGCTGCGGAGCGCGCCCGGCGTCCGCCGCACCGTCTCGGCGAGCACGCCCATCGCGTGGGCGGGCGATGTCGCCGCGTCGAACGGGGGCATCGCCGCCCGCACGGCGGCGCGCGCCTGCTCACTCAGGCCCCGGACACGGTCGAGGTAGGAGCGG
The DNA here is from genome assembly GCF_040611875.1 of Streptomyces sp. NPDC006516. Lineage (NCBI taxonomy): Bacteria > Bacillati > Actinomycetota > Actinomycetes > Kitasatosporales > Streptomycetaceae > Streptomyces > Streptomyces sp. NPDC006516. The sequence goes on along the minus strand of NZ_JBEXPD010000012.1, from coordinate 198,031 downwards.
GAGGTGTCCGAATTCTCCGGGGTGAAGGCCGGGACGACCAAGGTCCCTTCCGGCCCCAGTGCCCGTCGAAGGGCGGCGGCCAGGTCGCCGGCGTCACCACCCGCGGAACGCATCGAGGCATGCACCAGCAGGACGCCGCCCCGCCGGACGCCCAGGCCGTCCAGCTGGGTGACGGTGCGCGCACCGGGCCTCAGGAGATGCTGTGTCACAGCGCACATTGTCCCTGCCGGGGAGGCACCGTGACACCACACCTTCAGGACAGGGTGCGGCGGTGACGCGCGCGGAGGGTGGTCCGCCGGGACCGGCCCTCCTCCGGTCAGGCGCGGCTGCCCAGCCGGGGAATCTCGATCGCCGGGCAACGGTCCATGACCATGTCGAGCCCTGCCCCGCGGGTGCGCGCGTACGCCTCCTCGTCGATCACTCCGAGCTGGAACCAGACCGCCTTGGCCCCGGCCGCCACCGCCTCGTCCGCGACGGCCCCCGCCAGGGCGCTGTTGACGAAGACGTCCACCACGTCGACGGGGAAGGGTATGTCCGCCAGAGAGGCGTAACCCTTCTCGCCGTGGACCGTCTCCGCCTTGGGGTGGACCGGCACCACCTTCTTGCCGAAGGCTTTGAGCACCCCGGCCACCCCGTAGGCCGCGCGGGAGCGATTGCCCGACAGGCCGACCACCGCCCAGGTGTCGCCCGAGTCCAGAAGAATCCTGCGGACCGTCTCGTCGTCTGCGTACATGCCCGGACAACGGACGGCCCGCCCGGCACATTCCCCACGGGAGGGTGAATGTGCCGTCGCGCCGGCGCATAGGCTGGGGCGATGCAGGAGCAGTACCGGACAGTCGCCCGCGCGGGCGTGCACGAGACCGAGGTCAACCGATCACGCTTCCTCTGCGCGCTGGCCCCCGCCGCCACCGAGCAGGAGGCGCAGGACTTCGTCGCCCGTGTCCGCAGGGAGCACCCCACCGCCAACCACAACTGTTTCGCCTATGTGATCGGCGCCGACGCCTCCGTACAGAAGGCCGGGGACGACGGGGAGCCCGGCGGGACGGCGGGTGTCCCCATGCTCCAGATGCTCCTGCGCCGCGAGACGCGGTACGTCGTCGCCGTCGTCACCCGCTATTTCGGCGGCGTCAAGCTCGGAGCCGGCGGCCTGATCAGGGCGTACGGCGGAGCGGTCGGGGAGGCGCTGGACGCGCTGGGTACGACCACCCGCAGGCGCTTCAGGCTCGCCACCGTCACCGTCGACCACCAGCGGGCGGGCAAGCTGGAGAACGATCTGCGCGCCACCGGTGTGGATGTGCGTGAGGTGTCGTACGCCGAGGCCGTGACCATCGGGATCGGGTTGCCGGACTCCGACGTGGACGGGTTCAGGAGCTGGCTGGCGGACGCCACGGCGGGTGCCGCGACACTCGAACTGGGTGGCGAGGCGTACGGGGACGTCCGGGGCCGATGAGGGATCCGGGGCCCCGCGGCATTAGCGTGGTCCGGTCCGCAGCGGAATCCAGGGCGGGCGGAGTGCCGGACCTGTGTGGTCCTGGGGGCGGAGGAAGTGGAACATGCCGGTCGTAGCCGTCGGAGTGATGTCGTGAGGATTCTGCACACCTCGGACTGGCACCTGGGGCGGTCCTTCCACCGCGTCCCCATGCTCGACGCCCAGGCCGCCTGTCTCGACCACCTCGTGGAGACGGTGCGGGAGCAGGCGGTCGACGTGGTCGTCGTGGCCGGCGACGTCTACGACCGGGCGGTGCCGCCGCTGTCGGCCGTCCAGTTGTTCGACGACGCACTGCACCGGCTCGCAGCGGCCGGTGTTCCGACCGTCATGATCTCCGGGAACCACGACTCGGCCCGCAGGCTGGGCGTCGGTGCCGGGCTGATCGCGCGGGCCGGTATCCATCTGCGTACCGACCCCCATGACTGCGCCACCCCGGTCGTGCTGCACGACACCCACGGTGACGTGGCTTTCTACGGGCTGCCCTACCTCGAACCCGCCCTCGTCAAGGACACCCTGGGCGCGTCGAAGGCGGGGCACGAGGCGGTCCTCACGGCGGCCATGGACCGGGTGCGTGCCGATCTCGCCTCCCGCCCCGGAGGCACCCGCTCGGTGGTCCTCGCCCATGCGTTCGTGGCCGGCGGTGAACCCAGCGACAGCGAACGCGACATCACCGTCGGCGGCGTCGCGGCCGTCCCCGCCGGAGTCTTCGGCGGCGTCGACTACGCGGCGCTCGGCCATCTGCACGGCTGCCAGACGGTCACGGAACGCGTCCGTTACTCGGGCTCCCCTCTCGCCTACTCCTTCTCCGAGCACACCCACCGCAAGACCATGTGGCTGATCGACCTCGGCGCGGGAGGGGACCTCGTGGCAGAACGCGTCGACTGCCCGGTACCGCGTCCGCTCGCACGCCTCAGGGGACGCCTCGGTACGCTCCTGGAGGACCCCGCCGCCGAACGTCACCGGGACTCCTGGGTCGAGGCGACCCTCACCGATCCCGTCCGGCCGGACGACCCGATGGCCCGGCTGCTCGAACGCTTCCCCCATACCCTGAGCCTGGTCTTCGAGCCCGAGCGCGCCCCCGAGGACCCCTCCGCCTCGTACGCCCAGCGGCTCAAGGGCAGGGACGACCACCAGATCGCGGAGGACTTCGTGGCCCATGTACGCGGTGGAAGCGGCCCCAGCACACAGGAGCGGGCGGTGCTGCGTGCCGCCTTCGACGACGTACGCGTCGACGACGCGGTGGACGAGGTGTCCCGTTGAGGCTGCACAAGCTCACCCTGACCGCCTTCGGGCCCTTCGGTGGCACCCAGGAGGTCGACTTCGACGCGCTCTCCTCCGCCGGGATCTTCCTGCTGCACGGACCTACGGGCGCGGGCAAGACCTCGGTGCTCGACGCCGTCTGCTACGGCCTGTACGGAGCGGTGCCCGGCGCACGGCAGAGCCCCGGCACCTCTCTGCGCAGCGACCACGCCGCCGTGGACCGGCCGACCGAGGTGTGCCTGGAGCTGACCGTGGGGGGACGCAGGCTGGAGATCACCAGGCGGCCCGCCCAGCCCCGGCCCAAGAAGCGGGGCGGCGGCTTCACCACGGAGAAGGCGCAGAGCTGGCTGCGCGAGTACGACCCGGAACACGGCTGGAAGGCGCTGAGCCGCTCCCACCAGGAGATCGGTGAGGAGATCGGCGGCCTCATCGGCATGAGCCGGGACCAGTTCTGCCAGGTGGTGCTGCTGCCGCAGGGCGACTTCGCACGATTTCTGCGCGCCGACGCCGAGGCGCGTGGCAAGCTGCTCGGCAGGCTCTTCGACACCCGCAGGTTCGCCGCCGTCGAGGAACGCCTGGCCGAGCTGCGCCGGACCGCGGAGGCCCGCGTCAAGGCGGCGGACGAGCAGATCCTCGCCCTCGCCCAGCGCATCGCGCAGGCAGCCGGCCCGGCGGCGGACGAGATGCCGCAGCCCGGGGAGCGCCCCGGCGAGCCCGGGCTGGCCGACGGTGTCCTGCGGTGGGCGGCCGTCGCCCGCAGCGGGGCCCGCGAGCGCCTCGACATCGCGCAGTGCGTCCTGGCCGAGGCCGAGGGCCGGAACGCCGTCGCTCGCCACGCCGTCGAAGCCGAGCGCGAACTCGCCCGGCTCCAGCAGCGGTACGAGGAGACCCGGCGCCGTGCCGCGGGCCTGGAGGAGCGCCGTGCGGAACGCGACCGGTGCCACGAGCAACTGGCCCGCGCGCGCAAGGCGGATCTGGTCGCGCCCGCACTCGAGCTGCGGGACGAGGCGGAGCGCGCCCACCGCACGGCCGTCGTCGCCCGCGAGCGCTCCCTCGCCGGGCTGCCGCCCGAGCTGGCGGACGCGGGATTCGAGCAGCTTGCCGAGAGGGAACGAGCGATCAGGGCGGAACTGGGCGCCCTCGACGCCGCGCGCCGTGCGGAACAGCGCAGCAAGGACATCGACGCCGAACGGGCCGGTCTGGACAGGCAGTCGCGTGCCGATGACGAGCTGATCCAGGAGGCGGAGACCTGGCTGGCGGGCTGGGACGCGACACACCGCGGACTCAGGGCGCGCATCGAGGCGGCGCAGGACGCGGCGACCCTGGCGGAGCAGCTGGCCGGCCGGCTCGGCCCGGCGCGCAGGAGGCTGGACGCGGCGCGGCGGCGCGACGCCCTCTCCGCGCAGGAGGAGGCCGCCGCTGCGGGGTTGACCGCGGCGCGTGAGCGCGCGGCAGCCGCACACGAGAAGTGGCTGGGACTGCGGGAGCAGCGGCTGCGCGGCATCGCGGCGGAACTGGCCGGTGCTCTGGTCGACGGCGTCGCCTGCGCGGTGTGCGGCTCCGCCGAGCACCCGGAACCCGCCCGGGCCGAGGACGGCCATGTGGACCGGGCCACCGAGGAGGCGGCCCTCGCCGCCCATCAGCGAGCAGGCCAGGCGCGCGCGGAGGCCGAGGCGGAACTCGGCGTGCTGCGGGAGCGCCTGGCGGCGGCCCGTGCCGAGGCCGAGGACCCACAGGAGCTCGCCGGCGTTCCCGGATCCGGCGGGGCGGAGGACGGCGCCGGTGCGCTCGCCCCGGAGGGGCACGGACTCGCTTCGGTGGCCGCGCTCCAGGAGATCGCCGACCGGCTGGCCCGGGAGCACGCCGACGCGCACCGCCTCGCCGCCGGCACACACGCGGCCAGGGAAGCACTCGCCGTCGCCGAACGTGAGCACCTCGGCCGGATCGAGGACCGGCAGCAGGCGGAGCGGCGGGCGGCTGCCCGCACCTCGCAGCGCGAAGCGCTCGACCGCGAGCAGGCGGCACTGGAAGCCGAACTCGCGAAGGCACGCGGCGCCGGCGGGTCCGTCGCCGCGCACGCGCGTCTGCTGGAACAGCGTGCCGGGCTGCTGGCGGGTGCGGCAGAGGCGCTGCGCGACGAGCAGAGCGCCGCCCGGCGGCTCAAGGAGGCCGACGGCAGGCTGGCGGACGCCGCCTTCCGGGCGGGATTCGACACTCCGCAGGCCGCAGCGGCGAAGCTCCTCGGCGAAACGGCACAGCGGGAGCTCCAGCACCGGATCGACGCCTGGCAGACGGAGGCCGCCACCATCGCCGACCGGCTGGCCGAGGCCGACGCCAGGGACGCGGCAGCCCGCCCGCCCGCCACGCCGGACGCCGCACAGGCGGCGTACGAACAGTCCGTGCAGGTGCTGCGGGACAGCGCCGCCGCGCACTCGGCAGCGCGTGAACGTGGCGCGGAGCTCGACCGGCTGTCCCGCCGCGTCGAGGACGACGTACGCGCACTCGGGCCACTGCGCCAGGAATACGAGAGGGTGGCCCGCCTCGCCGGTCTGACCGCGGGGACCTCGGCCGACAACGAGCGCAAGATGAGGCTGGAGGCATACGTGCTGGCGGCCAGGCTCGAACAGGTCGCCGCCGCCGCGACGGCCCGCCTCCAGCGGATGTCCTCGGGCCGCTACACCCTGGTCCACTCCGACGAGCGCAGCGGAGGGCGCAGGGCGGGCCTCGGCCTGCACGTGGTCGACTCCTGGACGGGGCGAGAACGCGACACGGCCACCCTCTCCGGCGGCGAGACCTTCTTCGCCTCCCTGGCGCTGGCACTCGGTCTCGCCGACGTGGTGACGGACGAGGCGGGCGGCGTACGCCTGGACACCCTGTTCATCGACGAGGGATTCGGGAGCCTCGACGACCAGACGCTGGACGAGGTCCTCGACGTCCTGGACTCATTGCGCGAACGCGACCGCAGCGTCGGCATCGTCAGCCACGTGGGCGATCTGCGCCGGCGCATTCCCGCCCAGCTCGAAGTGGTGAAGGAGCGTCACGGCTCCGCGGTCCGCCATCGGGTCTCCGGCACGCTCAGCGGCTGACCGGGCTTCGAGCCCCGGCAGGGGCCGGAGCGGCGGCGGCTCAGACGCTCCCGCCGCCGACGAGCGCGCCGAAGAGGTCCCGGCCGTCGTCCCCCGCGGGCAGGCCGCTGACCTGACCGTCGCCCACCTCCACCACGCGCCACACCCCGTCCTCGCGCAGCGCCATGTCGGTGGTCACCCAGCGGCAGCCGAGGCGGCGCACGGCCTCGCCGACGTCGTCGAGACCGGGCGCCGGCACCTGGCCGGGGCTGTCCGGGTGGGCCGTCACCAGCACCGGGTCGCCGTCCACCCACCACACCCGCGCCTCACCACCCGCGACGAAGGGCTCGTAGGCACGCAACACCACCCCGCCCGCCAGGAATTCACCCTGCAGCTCGACGAACCTGCCGACGACGGCGGCGAGCCGCTCCGCGTCCGTCAGCTCAGGGACGAAGCACGCCTCGTGCCATTCGTGCTTACGGGACTTCACGAAGTCCTTGACGATGCCGGGGCCCGAGCCGAGAGCTGAGGCCAGGCCGGCCCAGACCGACGGGTCCGGCAGCGGATCTCCCGGGGAAAGGGCGCGCCAGACGCTACGAGGTGTGAGGCCGGCGAACGTCTCGTACCAGCCCGGCAGTTCATGGGCCGAGCGGTAAGCGGCGGCGTCGGTGAGCAGGACGCAGTCACGGGCGACGAGAGCCCGCTCCAGTTCCTCGTAACGGGCGGCGGGCACCATCCAGCCCCGGTACCGGTAGGCCCCCGAGCCCCGCGGTACCCGCTCCACGGCGGCCCCCGCGTCCCCGGCGAGCAACGCGTCGTGGTCGACCAGCACCACACGCGCACCGGTCCGCCGCAGCACGGCCGCCTCAGGCGCGAACTGGGGATCCACACCGCCGGGCCGCAGGGGGTCGCGGCAGAACAGGAAACCGGGCGTGGTCATGCGGGACTCGTCCTTCGTGCCGGAGACGGGCGGGCGGGTGAGGGGCGAGCCGGGGGCCGGTGGCCGCCCACCGGTCCCCGGCACCCCGGGATCAGAGCCGGGACAGCTCGTCCACCAGGTCGTCCAGGCCGAGCGAACCCTGGGACAGGGCAGCCATGTGCCAGGCCTTCAGGTCGAACGCGTCACCGTGCGCCTTACGGGCGTTCTCCCGGCCCAGCAGCCAGGCCCGCTCACCCAGCTTGTAGCCGATGGCCTGCCCCGGCATCGACATGTAGCGGGTCAGCTCGCTCTCCACGAAGTCGGCGGGCCGGCCGCTGTGGTTGCCGAAGAACTCCTCGGCCAGATCCGTCGTCCACCGCTCTCCGGGATGGAAGGGCGAGTCCGCGGGGATCTCCAGCTCCAGGTGCATGCCGATGTCGACGATGACCCGGCAGGCACGCATCATCTGCGCGTCCAGATAGCCGAGGCGGCGCTCCGCGTCGGGCAGGAAGCCCAGCTCGTCCATCAGCCGCTCGGCGTACAGTGCCCAGCCCTCGGCGTTGGCACTGACGTGTCCGATCGATGCCTGGTAGCGCGAGAGGCTCTCGGCGACATGTGTCCACTGCGCGATCTGCAGATGGTGGCCCGGCACGCCCTCGTGGTACCACGTCGACACCAGGTCGTACACCGGGAAGCGGGTTTCGCCCATCGTGGGCAGCCAGGTGCGGCCGGGGCGCGAGAAGTCCTCCGACGGCCCGGTGTAGTACGGAGCGGCGGCGCCGCCCGCCGGGGCGATGCGGGACTCCACCTTCCGCACACGCTCGGCGAGTTCGAAGTGGGTGCCGTCGAGCGCCTCGATCGCCTCGTCCATCAGGCTCTGCAGCCAGACCCTCACCTCGTCCACGCCCTCGATGTGCTTGCCGTGCACATCGAGGTGGGCGAGCGCCTCCCACGGCCCGGCGCCCGGAAGGATCTTCTCCGCCTCGGTCCTCATCTCGGCCAGCAGCCGGTGGTATTCGGACCAGCCGTACGCGTACGCCTCGTCCAGATCCAGATCCGTACCGTTGAACTGGCGCGACCAGCGGGCGTAGCGCTCGCGGCCCACGGTGTCGGGGGCGCCCTCGACGGCGGGGGCGTAGACGTCCCTCATCCAGTCCCGCAGCGCGAGGAGGCTCGCGGCCGCCTCTCCGGCGGCTGCGTCCAGCTCCGTGCGGAGGGAGTCCGGGCCCCCGGCCACGAAGTCCTGGAAGAACCCCGGACCGCCGCCCTCGCCCTCTGCCCATGTGCCCAGCTGTCCGACGAACGTCGCCGTCGGGCGCGGGCCCGCGTAGAGCTTGCGCTCCAGCCCGAGAGCGAGCGAGGCGCGATATCCCTCCAGCGCGGCGGGCACGGCCCGCAAGCGGTCCACGACCGCCGCCCAGTCCTCGTCCGTCGCGGTCGGTGTCGCGGTGAACACCTCCCGGACGCTGTGGGCCGGGGAGTGGATGTTGGAAACGGCCCGCAGGCCCTCATCGGCGTCGAGGATGGCGAGTTCGGCCGTCAGGCGTTCCCGCAGCAGCCGTGCGCACCGCTTCTCCTCCTCGGCCTCCGCCCCCGGCACCTTCTCCGCGGCGTCGAGCTCCACGAGGGTGCGGCGGATGAGTTCGGCCGAGGCCGCCTGACCGGAGGGCGAGAAATCGGGCAGCCGGCGGGAGCTTTCCGCGACACCGAGGTAGGTACCGGTGATGGGGTCGAGTTCGATGTATGCGTCGACGTACGCGTCGGCGACCTGGCGCGGCAGTGCGCTGCTCGAAGTGTCTGACATATGGACATCCTCGTACGGCGACGGCCTGTTCGTCACGGGGAAATCGACTTCCCGTCAGGGCCCGAGACGTTACGGAGCCGGGGTACCGGGTGGCGGCTCCGGGGCCCCGCCCTGTGTCCGCGCCTCTGCCGAGGGTGGCAGGAGCGGACCGCATTCCCACTGCTGGAAGATCAGCCGCGTCTCCACGCGCGCCACCTCACGGCGGGAGGTGAACTCGTCCAGCACCAGACGCTGCAGATCCGACGGTCCGGCCACGGCCACATGCACCAGATAGTCGTCGGGTCCTGTGAGGTGGAAGAACGCCCGGGACTCCGGCAGTGCCCGGATCCGCTCGACGAACGGTCCGATCAGCTCCCTGCGGTGCGGGCGGACCTGCACCAGCAGCAGCGCCTCCAGACCGCGCCCGATCTTCGCCGGGTCGAGGCGCAGCCGGTGCCCGAGGATCACCCCCGAGCGACGCAGCCGCGCCACCCGGTCCAGGCAGGTCGAGGGGGCCACCCCGACCTCGGCGGCCAGCTCCCGGTACGTCGTCCGGGCATCGTTCTGGAGCAATCGCAGAATGTGCAGATCGACCGGATCGAGAGCGACGGATTCAGGCATTCGGCGAACGTAGCACGGCTTGGGGGCATGGAAGCCCGGTCGATGTTCAAGCTGGCTGCCATGGACACCGAAGCCACCTCACCGACACCCCCGGCACCCTTCCGGTCCAGGGCGCTCGCCACCGAAGCCGTGCACGCGGGACGCGACGATCTCGCCTCTCTCGGGCTGCACGCAGCGCCGATCGATCTGTCCACCACCTATCCCTCGTACGACTCGCGGGGCGAGGCCGCGCGTATCGACGCCTTCGCCACCACCGGAGCCAAGCCGGACGGTCCGCCGGTCTACGCACGGCTGGACAACCCGACGACGGCTCGCTTCGAGACGGCCCTCGCCCGTCTGGAGGGCACCGCGAGCGCCGTCGCCTTCGCCAGCGGAATGGCGGCGCTCACCGCGGTGCTGCTGGCCCGCGCGAGCCTGGGCCTGCGGCATGTCGTCGCGGTGCGCCCGCTCTACGGGTGCAGCGACCACCTTCTGGGCGCAGGGCTGCTGGGCACCGAGGTGACCTGGACGGACCCGGCGGGCATAGCCGAGGCGATCCGGCCCGACACCGGTCTGGTGATGGTCGAGACGCCCGCCAATCCGACGCTGGCCGAGATCGACATCCGAGCTGTCGCGCACTCCTGCGGATCCGTGCCGTTGCTGGTGGACAGCACCTTCGCGACGCCCGTGCTCCAGCGGCCCGTCGAACACGGCGCCCGGATCGTGCTGCACAGCGCCACCAAGTACCTCGGTGGCCACGGGGATGTCATGGGCGGAGTCGTCGCCTGCGACGAGGAGTTCGCCGCCACCCTGCGCCAGGTGCGCTTCGCCACCGGGGGAGTCCTGCATCCGATGGCCGGTTATCTGCTCCTGCGCGGTCTGTCCACGCTGCCGGTACGGATCAGGGCCGCCTCGGCCTCCGCCGCGGAACTGGCCCGCAGGCTTTCGGCCGATCCCCGCATCGCCCGGGTCCACTACCCGGACGTGGGTGGCGCGATGGTGTCCTTCGAGGTCTTCGGGGACCCCCACAGGATCATCTCCGCCGTCCGGCTGATCACTCCCGCCGTGAGCCTCGGCAGCGTGGACACGCTCATCCAGCATCCGGCCTCCATCAGCCACCGCATCGTGGCTGAAGGAGACCGGCGGGCCGCGGGGGTCGGCGACCGTCTGCTGCGTATGTCGGTCGGCCTCGAGGACGTCGAGGACCTCTGGGCCGACCTGTGTCAGGCGCTCAGCGACGAAGCTGCTGCGCCTGTCCGGCCTGTGGCTGCGGTTGGGACACCGGCGCCGCGGACCCGTCCGCCGGCTGCGAGGCCGACGGGTTCAGCCGGGCGGTGATGACGAGGGTGCCCTCCTCGATCTGGTAGTCGAGAGGCAGCGACAGCGCCCGCATGGCCGCGACCATGCCGGTGTTGTGGGCCTGCGTCACGGCGTACACGCTGTCGCAACCGGCCTCGACGGCCAGAGTGACCAGCCGGCCGAGGAGCTCGGAGCCGATACCACGGCGCTGCCAGTCGTCCTCCACGAGGAGGGCGACCTCGGTCTCGTCCCCGTCCCAGAGCAGGTGGCCGAGCGCCACCAGCCGGCCGGAGGCCGTCTGCACGGCGAGTGTGCGGCCGTAGCGCGGGCTCAGCAGGTGGTCCAGATAGCGGTCGGCGTCCCGGACCGGGCCGTGGTAGCGGAGACCGAGGGTGCGGTCGGAGCAGCGGTCGTGCATGGCGCGGGCGGCATCGAGATCGGCACGGTCCGCGCGGCGGACAGTGATCTCGTTGCCCTCGGGGAGCGTGAGCACGTCCTCGCTGCGCGGGACGCGCGGGCCGAGCCGGGCGTCGAGCTCGACCAGGGCACGGGCGCGGGCGAACTCGGTCGGGGTGAACGGAAGATACGGCCGCTCCACGGTGATCACGCCGCCCGAGGGATCGCGCAGCCGCATCACGGTGTCCTCCAGGACGCCTTCCACGGGCGCGCTCTCCCCGGTGGGGCGTCCGGTGACGGAGAGGGCCGGCAACGAGTGGATGGTGCACCGGCCGAGGAGCTGACGCAGTGCGAGGGGGAGCTCGGCGGCGTCCAGCGCGGTGCGGGTGGCGAGGCCGAGGACCCGGGTGGGCGTGTCCACCAGGTCGTGGGCGTCCGCGCGCTCGATCCAGGTCGAGGAGCCGCCCGCGGCGGAGATCTCCCGGGTCAGCTGCTGAGCCGGCAGCGCCGCCGGGGCACGCAGCAGGAATTCGTCGACGGTGCCTTCCGCCAGCGGGTGGGTCTGCAGGGTCAGGATGTCGATCCGGTGGCGGGCAAGGGCGATGCACAGGGCGGCCAGGGTGCCGGGGGCGTCCCGCACGGTCGTCCGCATCCGCCACAGCACCGTTTCGGTCACCTCGTCGGCGTCGGTACCGGCGTCAGCGGACGGGGACCCGCCATCGGGACCGGCGCCGGTATCCGGCGGCGGGGCGTGACTGTGCCTGCGTGCCCACCATGTGTGGAACGCGGCCGTGGCCACCAGGGCCACGGCCGAGGCACCGAGGAGATAAGGGCCGTCGGGCTGGTGCCCGATCAGATTGGCGATCGCGTCGGCCACGGCAACGGCCGTGAACAGTGCCGCCAGCTCGATCAGGTCCCGCCGCCAGTGGTGCGGACGGCGGGCACTCTTCGCGGATGTCACATCAGTCATGTCCCTACTGTGACCGAACGGTGTTGCCTGATCACGAACGGATTGTGACCGATGGGTTACGTGTGGATCTGGTCGGCTTCTGTACTTTTTTCGCGTGTGCCCGAGGCCGCCGGCGCGGTCCGGAGCCGCCCGGCCTCGACGTGCGCGCCCTCCCGGTTACGGGGTGTGCGCCGATCCGGTCGGTGATCCGGTCACGGGGTGTGGCATGGGGCGGGACGGGGCGGCGCTGGGGGGGCCGCCGGCGGTCACTGTCCGGTACGCCCCGGCTGCAGCACCTTGGAGAACAGGACCGTGCCGCCCTGGGCCCGCAGCCGCACGGTCAGTTCGCCGCTCCCGCCGTCGATGTCCACCTCCCCGAAGAACTGCGGCTGTTCCATCGGGGACACGTTCGTCCGGTCCGGTGCCCGGACGAAGACACGCTCGGGCCCGAACGTCCCGTCCAGCGCGTTGGCCGGGAAGCCTCCGGCGGCAAGCGGCCCGGACACGAACTCCCAGAAGGGCGCGAAGTCCTTGAACGCCGCGCGCTCGGGCGCGTAGTGCTGAGCCGAGGTGTAGTGCACATCGGCGGTCAGCCAGACGGTGCCGGTGATCCGCTGGTCCTTGATGTGGCGCAGCAGTTCGGCGATCTGCAGCTCTCGTCCGAGCGGCGCGCCGGGATCGCCCTGCGCGATCGCCTCGAAGTCCGTGGCACCGTCGGGGACCACCAGCCCGAGCGGCATGTCGGCGGCGATCACCTTCCACACCGCACGCGACCGCGAGAGCTCGCGCTTGAGCCAGCGCAGCTGCTCGGCGCCGAGGATGCCCGTGGTGTCGTCGGACTGCCGGTTGGGAGAGTTGGCGTCGCGGAACGACCGCATGTCCAGGACGAACACGTCCAGCAGCGGCCCGTGGCGCACGACGCGGTGCATGCGCCTGTCCTCCGGCGAGCCCTGAAGCGTCGGGACCGGGAAGTACTCGCGGAACGCCCGCATCGAACGCGCGGCCAGCAGGTCGATGTTCTTCTCCGTGTAACGGGCGTCGTCCAGGATCTGCCCGGGATACCAGTTGTTGCGCACCTCGTGGTCGTCCCACTGGATGATGGAGGGGACCTGCGCGTTGAACGCCCGCAGATTGTCGTCGAGCAGGTTGTACCGGAAGTTCCCGCGGTACTCGTCCAGGGTCTCGGCGACCTTCGACTTCTCCGGCGTCGTGATGTTGCGCCAGATCCGCCCGTCGGGCAGGGTCACGCTGGGCTCGAGCACCCCGTCCGCGTAGATGTTGTCGCCGCTGCACAGGAAGAAGTCCGGATCCAGGCGGCGCATCTCGTCGTAGACCCGGTAGCCGCCGATGTCCGGGTTGATGCCCCATCCCTGGCCCGCGATGTCGCCGGACCAGAGGAACCGCACCCCGTCCCGGCGGGTGGCCGGAGCGGTGCGGAAGGTGCCGTGGACCGGCTTGCCGGTACGGCGGGGGTCGTGCGGGTCCTCGAGGATGACGCGGTAGTGCACCTGCTCACCCGCAGGCAGCCCGTACAGCGGGGTCGTGCCGGTGAAGTCAGTGAGAGCGCCGATCAGAGGGCCGTGCCACCTGCGGGCGCGGCGGAACGAACCGGTCGCGGACGTCTCGACCACCATCCGGGCGGGGCGGTCGGAACGTACCCACACCAGGGCGGACGAGGTCGTGACGTCACCGACCTGTACGCCCCACGACGCGCTCGGGCGGCCGGACAGCGCGAACGCGGGCGCGGTGGTGAGCGTCGCGGGCACGACGGCCGCGGCCGAGGCCAGGAGCGAGCCGCGCAGAACGGTGCGGCGGCCCGGGGCCGGGATGCGGGGACGGTTCGGCATCGATGCGCCTCCAAGGGCGAGCGGGGGCTGCCGGAACGGCGTTTCCGTGCAGGCTTCTTGCGCACCCATACCTAGTCCCCGGTGGCAGCGGCCACCCCAACCGGAGGTGAACAACGGTCGCGCCGTCCCCGCGCCAGGACCGCGTCCGCCAGAAGGCCCACGCCGTGTTCGATGGCGGAAGGGGGCAGATGCGCGTATCCGAGTACCAGCCGGACCGTGCCGGCCCCTGCGTCCTTGTCGCCGCTGCCGGTGGCTGGGGTGCCTGTGGTTCCTGTGGTGCCTCGGGTGGCCGGGGTGTCCGTGGGCCCTTCGGTCCCGCCAGTGCCCTCGGTGCCTTCGGTTCGGCCGGGGGCCGCTGCCGCATAGGAGTCCAGCGATCGCAGCGCGACACCCGCCGCGGCCGCCAGGCGCAGGAAGACGTCCTGCGGGCCGTACCGCCGGGGCAACCGGGCGATGATGTGCAGGCCGGCGGAGATTCCGCTGACCTCGGTCCCCGGGAAGTGCGCGGCGAGTGCACCCGTCAAGGCGTCCCGGCGTTCCCTGTACGCGCGCTGGCAGCGCCGCAGTTGACGGTCGTACCCCCCGCCGGCGACGAAGTCGGCGAGCACCGCCTGGTCGAGGGAGGGATTGCCGAGGTCCATCGTCCGCTTGCGCGCGACGATCTCGTCGGTCATCGACGCCGGTGCGACGAGCCAGCCGAGCCGCAGGCCGGGCGCGAGGGACTTGCTGACCGAGCCGGTGTACACCACGTGTTCCGGGTCCAGACCCTGAAGCGCCCCCACCGGTGCCCGGTCGTAGCGGAAGTCGCCGTCGTAGTCGTCCTCCATGATCACCCCCGACGTCTCCCGGGCCCAGTCGAGCAGCGCGCCGCGTCGCTCGGCGGAGTAGGCGAGGCCGGTGGGGAACTGATGAGCCGGTGTGGTGACCACGGCGCGGACCCCGGAACTCAGCAGCGGCCCCATGGCGAGACCTTCGCCGTCGAGCGGAAGCGCGGCCGTTGTCAGCCCGGTGGAGCCGAACAGGGAGGCATGCTCAGGGCTTCCGGGGTCCTCGACGCCGACCGCTGTCTCACCGCGTCCGCGCAGGACGAAGCCGAGCAGTGTCGTCGCCTGGGCCACTCCCGAACACACCACCAACCGTTCCGGATCGGCCACCACCCCCCGGCGCCTGGTCAGCAGGGAGGCGAGCGCCGTGCGCAGCTCCGGGAGGCCTCGCGGGTCCGGGTATCCGAGAGCGACGTGCGGCAGCCGGTCCAGGGCCGCGCGGTGCCCCGAGGCCCAGGCGCTCCGGGGGAAGAGCGACAGATCCGGAGTGCCCGGCCGGAAGTCCACCCGTGTGCCCGGCGCACGCGGTGAAAGGTTCCGCGCCCTCCCCGCGGAGGGGCGCACGGTGTCGCTCACCCAGGTGCCCGAGCCCCGGCCGGCACGCAGATAGCTCTCCGCTGTGAGCTGCTCATACGCCTCGGTCACCAGTCCGCGGGACACCCCGAGATCGGCGGCCAGTTCCCGGCTCGCGGGCAGACGCGTTCCGGCCGGGAGCCGCCCAGAACGCACGGCCTCGCGCAACGCCGACTGCAAGGCCCGACCGCGTCGGCGTGGGGGCGCGGACACGGCGGGGAGCAGCAACTCCCATGCGGCCGACGCGGGTGGGCCGTCTTCCGTCGCCGGAGTGGTGGGCTGCGAATTGGTCCCCGTAGACATCATGGAAGTGGACCTTAAGCGGGTCCACCGGGAAATCTAGCGTCGTCCGCATGAACGCAACTTCCTTGCGCGGGTCCCTGCTCGCCGCACTCGCCTGCACCCTGGTCGGAGCATCCTTCACCGCCAACAGCGTGCTCGGCGACTACCCGTACGCCGGTGGCCAGGCTCTGCGGTACGGCCTCGCGGCCTTGCTGCTCCTGCCGTTCCTCGACCGGGGAGGCAGAGGGGGGACGGTTGCTCCGCGGGCGCTCACCGGCCGGGAGTGGGGCCGGCTGGGAGCTCTCGCCGCCATCGGGATGGTCGGTTTCAATCTGGCCGTCCTGGCTGCCGAACGTACGGCGGAGCCGGCGGTTCCGGGGGTCTTCGTCGGATGTGCGCCCATCGTCGTGGGAGTCCTCGTGCCCGCGATGGAAGGGCGCAGGCCGTCCGCCGGGGTTCTCCGGGCCGCCGGCCTTGTCGCCGCCGGAGCGTTCACGGTCCAGGGGTGGGGCCGGACCGACCCGGCAGGCATCCTCTACTCGCTGGGCGCGCTGGCGGGAGAGGTCGGCTTCGCGGTCCTGGCCGTGCCGCTGCTGCGCCGCCTCGGCCCGAAGTCGCTGTCCGCGGCCGTGTGCGCCGTCGCGGCCGCGCAGTCCGCGCTACTCGGCGTACTGCTCGACGGGGGAGGCTTTCTGCGGGTCCCCACGCCCACGGAGACGGTCGCACTGCTCTGGCAGGCGGCTGTGGTCACGGTGATCGGTTTCGTGTGCTGGTACAGCGGGATGCGGCGTATCGGTGCCGAGCGCGCCGCGCTCTTCTCGGGGCTCATCCCCGTGTCGGCCGCGCTGACCGCGCCTCTGGTGGGCACCGGGACGTACGGCATCGGCCAGGGCGCGGGGAGTCTCTTGGTGGGCCTGGGGGTCGCGCTCGGATCAGGCGTCCTCGGGCGGAAGCGCCCCGCCTCGCCGACGACTGGTGTCGAGGATCACCCGAGCCACGGCGGCGGGGTCGTCGTTCATCGGAACGTGGCCGCAGCCGGGCAGGCGCACGAGGCGGGCCCCCGGAATGGTGTGCTTGGCCCGGACACCCTGGCGGCGAAGGAGCAGCCGGTCCTTGGTACCCCAGGCGACCGTGACCGGCACCTCGGGTACGTCGTCGGTGAACGCGACGGACAGACCGGCCTCCAGCGTCTGGCGGAAACCGGTGGCTTCGCGGAGGGCGACGGTCTCCGACACGACCGCGCCGGGTGAACGGCGGCCGGGCCGGGCGTAGATGGTGCTCGTCAGTGCCGTACGCCCGGGAGCGCTCTTCGAGAGCTGCTGGATCAGGGGCATCGGCATCGTGAGTGCCGCTCCGCGCATCGCACGCAGCACCCCGAAGGCGTAGCGGCGCTCACCCTGGGTCCAGAACCCGGCGGGGGAGAGGGCAGTCACCGAACGAACGAGGTTTCGCCGGCCCAACTCCAGAGCGATCAGCCCTCCCAGTGAGTTGCCTGCGACATGCGGGCGAACCAGACCGAGCGTCTCGAAGAACGAGCCGAGCAGCGGGGCCAGGGTGTGCAGGTCGTACCCGAGACCGTCCGGCAGTGCCGGCGAGGCGCCGAATCCGGGGAGATCCACGGCTATGACGTCCCGCTCGGACGCCAGGATGCGCAGGACGGGCTCCCACGCCTGATGGTGATGACCGATGCCGTGCAGCAGCACCAACGGCTCACCGGAGCCGCGTCGTTCGTACGCGACGCTGACGACGCGACGGCCGGCGGGCGAGTCGACTGCGAACGAGACCGTGGTGGCCATGCTGCTCCTCGGGACGATCTGCGGGCCGGACAAGGAGAGAACGAGACTGTCCGTCGACAATGATTACCGCCGAGTAGCTTGCAGTTCAAGGGGGTGAGTCCTCGGCGCGTTCCCGGCGTGCGGGGGGAGTGCGATTCCCGCTGGACACCACCGGGCGCGTCGGCTGGGATGGGGCGGTGACTGCCGACACCGTGACCGATGTCTTCGAAGAACACCGTTCCGTCCTCACCGGGGTCGCCTACCGCATGCTCGGCCGTGTCGCCGACGCCGAGGACGTCGTGCAGGAGGCGTGGCTGCGCTGGTCGTCCGCGGACCGGGGGGACGTGCGGGAGCCGCGGGCCTTCCTCGTGCGGACCACCACGCGCCTGGCCATCGACCGGCTGCGCCACCTGCGGTCCCGGCGCGAGGCGTACGTGGGGCCCTGGCTGCCGGAACCCGTGGTCACCGAGTTCGGCACGACGGTGCCCGACTCGGCCGAGCGGGCGGTGCTCGCCGAGTCCGTGTCTCTCGCCGTGCTCGTCGTGCTGGAGTCACTGTCCCCGCTGGAGCGTGCGGTCTTCGTCCTGCGCGAGGCCTTCGGCTTCCCCTATGCGGAGATCGCCGCCACCCTGGACCGGTCGGAGGCGGCGGTGCGCCAGCTGGCCGGTCGGGCGAAGCGGCATGTGGAGGAGCGCAAGCCGCGGTACGACGTGGATCCTGCCGTACGGCGCGATCTCACCGAGCGCTTCCTGTCCGCAGCGGCAGGGGGAGACCTGGAGCAGATGCTGAGCCTTCTGGCTCCCGATGTGCGGCTGGTCGGTGACAGCGGGGGCAACGCGAAGGCACCCCGGCGGATCATCGAGACCGCGCGCAAGGTCGGCCGCTTCCTCGTCGCCGTCGGGCAGGACTGGGGCGGGGCGCCCGACGTCCGGATGCTGGAGGTCAACGGCGCCCCGGCGCTGGTCTTCAGCGTGGACGGCAAGGCGGACACGGTCGTGCAGGCGGAGGTCGACGGCGGGGTCATCCAGTGCGTCTACATCCTCCGTAATCCGGAGAAGCTGGGCGCGCTGGCGGTCGACTGAGGAGGTGGCGCCGTCCGGACCGATTCGCGTGGTTCGGCCCTGTCCGACTACGGGGCCGGACCGCGCGCCCGACTGCCTTCCGACCACTCGCTCACCGGCTTTCGACGACCCGCCCGGCCACCCGCCCGCCCGGCCACCTGCGGGGGTGCGCCCGCATGCCGGCCCGGGCATCCGCCATCTCGTAGCGGCATCCGGTCGCCCGTGCGGGCCCCCTATGGCGTGGCGGCTTTCGCCAGGACGTGGGCGAGCTCCCAGGGGCGGGTGACCATCGGCCAGTGGCCCGACTCGAGGTCCACGTACTCGACGTGGGTGGCGCGGGCGAGCTCAGGACTCTCGCCGCCGGCCACCCACTCCTCGGCCTGGGCGGGGCCGAACTCAGGGCAGACCACCACCACGGGGACGCCGAAGCGGCGCTCGTCCGTCAGTCGCACGACTCCCCGTGCGACGGCCTCGGGGACGGGGAGGGCGGCGGACGCGAAGCGGTCCCGGGCCGTCGGGTCCAGGTCGGCGGCATCCGCGCCCTCGAAGGGAGCCCAACCCGGAAAGGGCACGGCACCGCCCTCGATCGCGAAGTGATCCGCGTACGCCTGCCCGTCGGCGGCGGGAAAGCCGCCGATCAAGGCGACCTTGGCCACCTTCTCCGGTCGTGCGTCGGCAGCCAGCCAGGCCAGGGTCGACGCTGCGGAGTGCCCTGCCACCAGCGGCTTCTGAGGCGCGGCGTCCACCGCGGCGAGTACTGCCGCAAGCTGGTCGTCGAGAGTCGCGGAGCTGTTGCCGTCGCCCTGGCCCGGGAGGGTGAGCGCCACGGGGCGGTGGCCGAGCGCGGTGAGTTCGGGTACGACGTCGCCCCAGACGGATCCGTCGAGCCACAGGCCGGCGATGAGCAGGATGTCCACGGTGGTGCTCCCGGAGAGGAGTCGGATCGGCGTTGTCCGCACGCTACCGGGAGCGTCTGACACCGGGGCGGTGTGCTCGTAGGCGGCGGCCGACCGTGGGGCGCGACGGTTCCATGTTGCCTGGCCTCACGGGCGCACGAACGTCCCGTGAACGCTCTGCGGAAGTGAGTCGTGCCGCTCTGTCACAGGTGAGGATTGGTCTTGACCAAGGTCCTGCGCCGTCCTATGGTCTGAACGTTAAGGCAGGAACCTTTAATAAATAACGTCGCGGAAAAGCCGCCGAGCGATTGCGAGGACAGGGTGGGGACCACGCAGCTGGAATCGGTGCAGGAGCCGAAGTACTGGCACCTCAAGACCGTGCTCAGTGAGGCACTCGACTCGGACTTCGCGGTCGGAGAGGTTCTGCCCAACGAACGCGAACTCGCCGCGCGCTTCGGGGTCGCCCGTGCGACGCTTCGCCAGGCTCTGGAGCAGCTGGAGCTCGAAGGCCGGCTCCAGCGACGCCGGGGCGTCGGTACGACCGTCGCCCCACCGCGCGTCGGAGTGGCCGTCGCCACGGCTCAGCACGGCTGGGCGGGCGGGGAATCGGACGAGGCGTGGCAGCCCGTCGAGTGCGTCAGTGCCACCGCTCCGGCATCGGTTGCCGCTGTTCTCGACGTGGGCGCCGACGAACTTGTGCACGTCGTACGCCGTATCCGGGTCTCCCATGGACAGGCCGTGGCGGCCGAGCTGCTCTACGTTCCCGCAGCGTCCGTGCCCGAACTGTCCGCGATCGACGCGCCGTCCGGACCCGCCCGGGCCCGTAGCGTCATGCGTGAGCTGCACCGCCGTGGCCTCGAAGGCCAGGACCGCTCGGTGGAGCTCGGATCTGCGCGTGCTGACGATGCCAAGGAGCTCGACAGGCTTCCGGGAGCACCGGTACTCGTGGTCACGACCCGGTACTTCGCCGCCGCCGGAACGGCTGCTGTCTCTGTCGCCACATACCGGGCCGACACCTGCCGTCTCACGTTCGGTGACTCCGGAGCACTGGAGATCAGCGACGAGGAGCAGGAGCGCAAGGCCTCCTGAAGCCGGTACGCGCGCCCGCGCACCTGCCGTCGGAAGCCGGTACACGCGCGGGGTTGCGCGCTCGAGGTGGACCTGCGCAGCGAGGTACTCCAGTACCGTCCTTGCGCTCTCAGCTGAGCGGCGCAGACCCGTTTGCGTGACAGCTTCAGGCCGGCCCGGGGCCGCTCTCAGAGGGCGTTAGGTCCGTTTCCGGTAGCGGCCTCAACTGTTGCCGCTGCGCTGCCGCATCCACCCCGCCGACGCCTGCCCCGGCCCGTGGCTGACCCCCGACTACGTCTCCCTCGTGGAACAGCGCCAGTCGCTCGACCCGCGCGGCGGGACGCTGGGCCGCCAGTCGGTGTACGAGGACGGGAAGGCCGGCGGCTGACCGTCGGGCAGGGGCGCCTGATGCACATGGGCGACCCCCATCTCGCCGCGCTGCACACGGTGTTCACCGCCGAGGGGCGGTCGGGGGAGCCGGCGGTGGAGTCCTCGATCGACGGTGACGTCCGCAACATCGGGGTCGCGCGCTACCGTGAGGTGGCCGACCGCAACCTCACGGGATGGAAGAACGGCACGCAGCCCGAGTCCGCGGTGTGGCTGCGCTGCCGCGCGGTGGAGTCGGACATCGCCGTGGCCCTCTCGGCCCGCACCGTGGCCTCCTGCGGTTCCGAGCGGCACGGCGAGCACGGGGCGGGGCCCGGCAGGAGCCGCTCGCGGTCCATCGGACGATGATGCTGCCGCTGGCACCGTCCGATGCCGCCGTCGACAAGACGGTCGCGCTCTTCGCCTCCCGCGACCCGGCGATCGGCAGCCCGCCGGGTCCGACGTCGAGGACTTCGCGGCGCACGTCGGCCGGAGCGCACTGCGCCGCTTCGCCCGCGACGCCGCGTCCCAGCCCGGCGCCGAACACCTGATCGTGCTCCCGGGCGTGACGACCTCGGCCATCCCGGCACCGTCGCCCCCGAGTCCGAACGGGTCACGGCGGCGGACCTCATCGAGGCCCACCGCCAGATCATCACCCCCGCCCACGACCGGGGCCTGAAGGCGGCCTACGTCGGCACGGCCCTGCCCTTCAAGGGCCACACCCTGGGCTTCTGCAGCCCGGAGAACGAGGCCGCGCGTCAGACCCTCAACCGCTGGATCCGCACCAGCGGCGAGTACGGCGGGGTGATCGACTTCGACAAGGCGCTGCGCGACCCCTCCGGCCCGCAGCCCTCCTCGCGCGCTACGACAGCGGCGACGGCCCCCACCCCGACGACACCGGGGCAAAGGCGATGGCGGAGGCCGTCCCGCCGCGTCTCCTGCGGCTCATGCGCTGAGGGGGCGCTCCGGCCCGGCCGCCGGACCGGGCCTCAGCGCAGGGTCTTCAGCATCTCCGCCGAGAACGGCGTGATGTCCTCGGTGAGCCCGCGCAGGGTCTTCGCGGCCCACTCGGGGTCGGCGATCAGCGCACGGCCGACGGCGACCATGTCGAACTCGTCGCGTTCCAGCCGGTCCAGCAGCTGGTCGATGCCGGTGACGGAGGAGCTGTTGCCCCGGAAGGCACTGAAGAAGTCGCCATCCAGGCCGACCGAGCCGACGGTGACCGTCGGCCTGCCGCTGATCTTCTTCACCCAGCCGGCGAGGTTCAGGTCGGAGCCGTCAAACTCCGGCTGCCAGTAGCGGCGGGTGGACGCGTGGAAGACGTCGACGCCGGCCTCGGCCAGCGGCGTGAGGAGGGTCTCCAGCTCCTCGGGGGTCCGGGCGAGCTTCGCCTCGTACGCGTCCATCTTCCACTGGGACATACGGAAGAAGAGGGGGAAGGAGTCGGACACGGCGGCGCGGCACGCCGTCACGATCTCCGCCGCGAAGCGGGTCCGCGCGAGGATGTCGCCGCCGTACGCGTCGGTGCGGCGGTTGCTGCCCTCCCAGAGGAACTGGTCGATCAGGTAGCCGTGGGCCCCGTGCAGTTCGGCCCCGTCGAAGCCGAGGCGCTCGGCGTTCGCCGCCGCGTCGGCGAACGCCGCGACGACGTCGTCGAGGTCCCGCTGCGTCATGGCGCGCCCCTTGGGCTCGCCCGCCAGGGTCACGCCCGAGGGGCCGACCGGCTCCGCCTCCGCCACCGGCGGGGCACCTTCGGCGCGGGTGACACCCACGTGCCACAGCTGCGGGATGATCGCGCCACCCTCGCGGTGAACGGAGTCCACGACACCCGCCCAGCCCTTGGACGCCTCCTCGCCGTGGAACAGCGGGACCCGGCCGCTGGTGCCGGCGGAGGCGTGGTCCACGTAGGTGCCCTCGGTGATGATCAGCCCCACACCACCGGCGGCCCGGCGGGCGTAGTAGTCCGCCACGTCCTGTCCGGGGACACCGTTCGGGGAGAAGTCCCGGGTCATGGGTGCCATGGCGATCCGGTTGCGCGAGGTCAGTCCGCGGACCGTGAAGGGGCGGGAGAGGGCGGCTGCTGCGCGGCGGGCGTTCTCGTCTGTCACTGCGTGTCCTGTTCGAAGGGTGGGGGCAGGTTCATCCCTCGCCAACATGTGCCGGCCACCCCTGCATCCCGGAACCCGGACGGTGTGTCGAAGGTCTCCTCTTGATCTTCCGTGCGCGCATCCATCCCTTCGGCAGAACGTGTCTGCCGAAGGGACGGATGTCCATGACCAGCGAGCACCCCGGGCTGTACGAGAGCTTCCCGACCGCTTCCGCGCGGGGCGGTGCATGAACGGCGACGACGGCCTCGAAGTCCCGTACACCGGATGCGGCTGGGCCGAGGGCCCCGTCCACGTGCCCGCGGGGCGGCACCTGATCTGGAGCGACATCCCGGACGACCGGCTGCCGCGCTGGGAGGAGGCCGGCGCCGTGAGCGTCTTCCGCCGTACCGCCGGGCACACGAACGGCAACACCCTCGACCGCGAGGGGCGGCTCATCACCTGCGAGCAGGCAACCGGCGGGTGACGCGGACCGAACACGACGGCACGGTGACGGTTCTGGCCGACCGCTGGCGGGGCCGACGCCTGAACCGCCCGAACGACGCCACTGTGAAGTCCGACGGCTCGATCTGGTTCTCCGACCCGGACTTCGGCATCACCAGCGACTACGAGGGTTATCGCGCGGAGAGCGAGAGCGGTTCCAACAACGTCTGCCGCGTCGACCCGTCCACCGGCGATGTGCGCTTGGTCGCTGACTGTTTCGGCGCTCCCAACGGACTGGTCTTCTCGGCGGACGAGAAGCGGCTGTTCGTCTCCGACCTGGGCAGGTCTCGTCCGGGTCTTCGACGTACGGGAGGACGGCACGCTGTCGGACGGCGAGGCCTTCGCCGAGGCCGCGGCAACGTCCTCCGAGCTGTGCGTGCGCAGGTGACCATGCTGTGGAGCAACGCGCCTCTGTGCCGCGGGCGTTCGCGTAGACGCATACACCGACGCACTTCAGCAGTCCGCAGCCCGCAGCCCGCAGCCTGTGGCCTTCCTGACGCTCGCCGCTCCGCCCCCGCCCGTAGCTCATGACCCCCGTCGTCAGCGACGGGTGGTCACCGTTCCTTCTACGGCGAAGAGCTGTTCCTCGACGTGATCCAAGGCCAGCCGTAGTGCTCCTGTGGCGACGGCAGCCTCTCCCAGGAGTGACAGAGCCACCCGAGGGGGACGCAGGCAGTAGCGGGCGAGTTCGTCGCGGAGCGGATCGAGGACACCGTCGAGGCCCGCGGCCCATCCTCCGACCACGACGAGCTCCGGGTCGAGCGCCAGCGCCAGTGCGGCCACATCGTGCACCAGCCGCTGGATGAACCTGGCGACTGCGGCCTGTGCCCCGGCGTCTCCGTGCTTGGCCTTGGCAAACACCGCGGCGACGGCTTGCTCGTCCAGAGGGTCCAGCGGGGTGTCCGTCGTCGAGAGCAGGTGTTCCGGGGTGACATCGCGGCCGAGCAGGTGCAGCGCGCCGATCTCCCCGGCCGCACCGCCGAACCCGCGGTGCAGTCGCCCGCCGATCAGCGATCCGGCGCCCGGACTCAGACCTGCCAGGACGAAGACGATGTCGTCGGACTCGGTAGCGGCTCCCTTCCAGTGCTCGGCCACCGCTGCCGCGTTGGCGTCGTTCTCCACCAGGACCGGACATCGGAAGGACCGCCGCAGTCTGTCGCCGAGCGCGAGGCCTGTCCAGTCCGGCAGCGCGGTACCGAGCCGTACGGTGCCGTCTGCCTCGACGATGCCCGGACTGCCCACCCCGACCGCCCGCAGGCTGCTCCGCTGTACCCCGGCGCGACGCAGCACATCGGCGATCATGGCTCGGACCGAGTCGAGCCGGTCGTCCGCGCAGGCCGTCTCGGAGACGTCACGTGACCCCGCGCCGATGATCCGGCCGTCCAGCCCGGACAGGAGAGCGGAGACCCGGTGCGGGCCGATCTCGACGCCCAGGAGATAGCCGGCCTCCGCGCGGAACCTGAACCGCCGGGCGGGACGTCCCTGCCGCCGGGTGCCGCTCTCGTCGGGCAGAGCCTCGACCACCAGACCGGCGGCGAAGAGCCCTTCCACGACGCCTTCGACCGTGGGGCGCGACAGGCCCGTGATCCGGGTCAGATCCGTGAGCGTAGGTGAGTCCGCCCCTCGCAGGGCGTGCAGCACCACAGCGGAATTGATCCGCCGCAGCAGAGACGGGTCCCCACCGGTCAGCCGACTCACGGTGTGTCCTCCCAGGTCGTGCGCGTGTCTGCCGGATCGTACTCGCTGGTCCCCACTGCGGCGACCGGTCCCCGCACAATGGCAAGCGGAGCGAGCCGCGACGCCGTGTGGGGCCTCGGTTCAGCGTGGAGCCACGAAGCCGGACTCATAGGCGGCGATGACCGCCTGCGTGCGGTCCCGGGCTCCCAACTTCGCCAGCACCGCTCTGACATGGGACTTCACTGTCTCCACGCCGACGACGAGCTGCGCGGCGATCTCCGCGTTGGACAGCCCTTGCGTCATCAGTAGCAGCACCCCCGCTTCACGCTCCGTGAGCGCAGCTCGGTCCATCGCTGCCCGCGCCTCGGTCGTACCGTAGTCCGCGGCGAGCTGCCGGACCGCAGCGGGGAACAACAGTGACTCGCCCTCCGCCACCAGCCGCACCGCGTGCACGATCTCGGTCGGCCGGGCCCGCTTCAGCAGAAACCCGTCCGCACCGGCGCGCAGGGCCTCGTAGACGTATTCGTCGTTCTCGAACGTCGTCACCACCAGGATCTTCGGTGGGTCGGTCATGGTGCGCAGGACCGCCCTGGTCGCCTCGATGCCGTCCATGAGGGGCATGCGCACATCCATCGCCACGACGTCGGGGCGCAGTTGGCGCACCAGGGGGATCACCGCCGCACCATCGGCGGCCTCACCCACCACCTCGATGTCGGGCTGCGCCTCCAGGACCGCGCGCAGTCCAGCACGCACGAGGGGCTCGTCGTCGACCAGAAGAACGGTAACCGGCATCCGGTCAGCGTATGTGGTCCATCGGCAGGCTCACGTGCACCCTCCATTCGCCTTCGTACGGTCCGGTCACGGCTTCGCCGCCCAGCAGCGCGGCCCGCTCCCGTATGCCTCTCAGCCCGCTGCCGCCGCCCCTGCCGTGCGGGGATCCGCCGAGAGGGTTGGTCACCTCCAGCTCCAGCCGTTCGCCCACGACGGCAAGCCTCACCCGTACGGGAACAGCACCGGCATGACGGAGCACATTGGTCAGCGATTCCTGCAGGATCCGGTACCCCTCCCGGGAGACGGGGCCGGGCACCAGCTTCAGCGGGCCGGTCATCGCAACGTCGATCTTCGCCCCGGAACCGCGGGCCGATTCCAGCAGCCGATCAGCCTCGACCAGGGTCGGACGTCTGCTGGCGGCGGGGCCCGATTCCCGCAGCACTCCCAGGACACGTTCGAGATCATCCAGGGCGTTGCGCCCCGTCTCCTCGATGGCGGCGAGTGCGCGCGCGGTGAAATCCGGATCGCCCGCGGTCCGGGCGGCCCCTGCCTGCACCACCGCGACCGTCAGGGCATGCCCGATCGAATCGTGCAGCTCGCGCGCTATCCGGTTGCGTTCCAGCAGCTGCTCCGTGCGCTCCTCCAGCGCGGTGAGCCGCTCGGCCGGCGACGGCCCCAGCAGCCCTCGGGCCGCAGCCGTGGCCACTTCACCGCACAGGACGATCAGCCCGAGCAGTACCAGGAGCGGAAGCGGCGCGACCGGCCAGTACAGCCATCGGGAGGGAAACAGGCCGGTCACCCAGTCCATGTCAGTGGCTGCCCCCGTCGCGGCGCAGACCAGGTCGTAGGTCGTCGCAGGCAGCCATACGGTCGCGAACCCGGCTGCTGTGGCGAGCAGCAGCCGCACTTGGAGCCAAGCCACGGTGCGCCAGCGCTCCGCCCACGTGGCGGCGGGCGCGGCGGAGATGGAGGCATCAGGACGGCCACGCTCAGCGGGGGTGAGGAGGAGTTGCGCCTGTACTCCCTCGGCCAGGCGGAACACGGGCAACAGCCCGGCCGGCACTGCGAGGACGAAGGGCACCCACGGGGTGTCCATGGAAATGAACAACCACACGCTGACAACGGCACCCGGGATGAGCAGATGCAGCCAGCGGCTGTAGGTGACTGGCGCTGCGATCGGTCCGAGAAAGTGGCGCATGCCCGCCATCGTGTCAGCGTCCGGCGGTGAGCGGCTCCCTCCTCCGAGGGAGACGATCCCCTCGGAGGAGGGAGGTCACGGATGAGGGGCGAGGGCCATGCTCGGTTCATGACCAGCATCGACGTACACGCACTCACCAAGGATTACGGCCGCACACGTGCCGTGGACGGGCTCACCTTCAGCGTGAGGCCTGGACGGGTCACGGGCTTTCTGGGTCCCAACGGCGCGGGCAAGTCGAGCACCATGCGGCTCGTGCTCGGGTTGGACAGACCCACAGCCGGCACAGCCACGATCGGAGGCCGGCCCTACACATCGCTGCCCGACCCGCTGCGCCGCGTCGGCGCTCTGCTCGACGCCCGTGCGGCACACGGCTCGCGCACCGCTCGCGATCACTTGCTGGCGCTCGCCACGAGCAACGGCGTAGCGAGCCGCAGGGTCGAGGCGGTTCTCGAGGAAGCGGGCCTCGCGGACGTCGGTCGACACCGGATCAAGACGTTCTCGCTCGGAATGCGGCAACGGCTCGGCATCGCAGCAGCCTTGCTCGGTGAGCCGGACGTGGTGATGCTGGACGAACCCTCGAACGGCCTGGACCCGGAAGGAATCATCTGGATCCGCGAGCTCATGCGCAGCATGGCGCGCGACGGCCGGACCGTCCTGGTCTCCAGTCACCTGATGAACGAGACCGCTTCCTTCGCCGATCACCTGATCGTCCTCGGCAGAGGCCGGCTCCTCGCCGACCTCCCTATGCAGGATTTCCTCGACTCCCGCAGCCGGCCGGCCGTTCGTCTGCGCACCAGCGAAGCCGCACGGTTGCGAGATGTCCTGATCCGCAGGGGCTACGAGCCCGAGCAGAGCGAGGACGGACGCTGGATCGTCGAAGGGGCCACGGCGGGAGAGATCGGGGCCACCGCGGCGGCGGAGGGCATCCCTCTCCTGGAACTCAGTGACATACGGCCGAGCTTGGAGGAGGCATACCTCGATCTGACCACGAATGCTGTGCAGTTCGCGGCGACTCTCTCATCGAGCACCCGCAAGGAGGTCTGAGCGCTGTGACTCTGACGAAAACGGCAGTGGTGCGGTCCGAATGGATAAAGATCAAATCGCTGAGGGCTGTCTCGGGTTCGCTCGCAGCGGTGTTCGCTGTCACGCTCGCCGTCACCGTTCTCGTGTTCGCCACCGTAGGACAGGCAGAGGCGCGTGAAGCGGACAGTGATCCCCTCTTCTCCGCGTTCTACGGGCTCAACTTCGGTCAGATCGCGGCGATAGGATTCGGCGCCACCGCGGTGTCGACGGAATTCATGAACGGCGCGTTGCGGACATCGCTGGCGGCTGTTCCCAGCCGAGGGCTTTTGTACACGGCCAAGATGGCGGTGATCGGCGGACTGGCTCTGGTCGTCGGGTTGGCCACCAGCTTCGCCACGCTGGTTGTGGGGCAGACGTTCATGGGGGAGTACGCGATCGGTCCGGGTGATCCCGGGGTGCTGCGCGCCGCGTTCGGCGGCGGTGTCTATCTCGCGCTGATGGCGCTGTTCGCAGCAGGGCTTACGACTGTGATGCGCAGCGCGGCCGCGGTGCTCAGCCTGCTCATCCCCTTCATCCTGATCGTCTCTTTCGTAATCGGAGACATAGCAGGGGGCGTAGCCGAGTATCTACCCGACCGCGCGGGGCAGTTGATGCTCCATGGGCAGCATCCGGGAAGCCTCGGGCCGTGGACCGGGCTCGCAGTCACCTCCGGGTGGACATTCGCAGCCCTGCTCGCCGGCTGGTGGGCTCTTCGGAAACGCGACGCCTGACTGGCCTTCGTGGACAGGGCACCCCAAGGGGCCCGGACACCCAGGCACCGGCCGGCAGCGTTCCAGGAGCGCGGGGGGCGGTCTGCGGGGGGCCATGTGTCAGTGGGGGACGGTTTACTGACGGTATGACCACCGCACATCACCTCCGCCTCATCGACGGGATGCGCACCAGGGACTTTCCCCTTGAGCGCCTTCCGTCGGGCTCGGGAGTCAGCGGACCCGGCTACCACACCGCAATCCTCCACGGCGAGGACAGCCAAGAGGAAGGGGACGAGGCGGACCGTGTCGAGCACCGGGCGCGGTGCCTGGCCGAACACGACGCCCTGATCACGCTGCTCACACTGCGCTGGGGCGAACCGCAGGTCGTCAGCTTGTGGAGCGCACAGGAACGGATGATGGCCGGGGAGGCGATAGCCGAACCCTGGTCCGAAGCGGTCGCGAGCTGCGAGTACCTCCAGCTGTGGCGCGCGGAGGACCGATGGATAGCAGTGGTGCTCCACACGGAGGACGAGGGGCCGGGCTGCGAGTTGGGAGTTCTGGTGACGGTGGTCGACCCGCCTTGAGCGAGTCCGGACGACGCCTCAACCCCCGGTGCGGCGGATGCACGGGTCTCCCGGCGCAACATGCTCGCGCTGGCCTCAGGAGGTCGTGGGGCTCGTCCAGGCGGAGGAGTCATGGCCGACCGCCGCCAGCAGCCGGGCGTACTCGTCCGCCATGGAGTTCACCGTCCAGTGGGCGTTCAGGCCACTCGGGTTGGGCAGAGCCCAGACCCTTGCACCGCCGATGACGCGGTCCTGCGGCCCTATCAGGGCACGGCGTTCACCGAAGGCGGTGCGATACGCAGTGACACCGACGACCGCGAGCCACCGCGGACCGAGTGCCTCCACCTTGGCCGACAGAAGCCTGCCGCCCTCACGGAATTCGTCCGGATGCAGCTCATCCGCCCGTGCCGTCGCCCTCGCCACCACATTGGTGATGCCCAGGCCGTATCCCAGCAGTTCGTCCTGTTCCGACGGCTTCAGCTGCCTGGGCGTGAAACCTGACCGATGCAGCACCGGCCAGAAGCGATTGCCCGGGTGCGCGAAGTGGTGCCCGGTAGCCGCAGTCGTGAGGCTGGGATTGATCCCGCAGAACAGCACACGCAGACCGCCCGCGGCCACGTCGGGTACGACGCGGTCGCGAGCGGCCTGGAGTTTCTCGGGCGTCATCCGCACAGGGGAGGACGCCGTCAGAGGATGGAGCCGGGGGTGTAACCGGCGGCTTCGGGGTGCTGCTTGGCGATCTCTTCGATCCGGGCCACCAGGGAGGTGACCTGATCGCCCGCCGCGCCGGTGAAGGACAGCTTGTCGGCCATCAGAGCGTCGAGTTCCGCGCGGTCCAGGGGGATGCGCTCGTCGGCGGCCAGTTTGTCCAGCAGCTCGTTGCGCTCCGCGCCCTGCTCCCGCATGGCGAGTGCCGAGGCGACCGCGTTCTCCTTGATGGCCTCGTGGGCGACTTCGCGGCCGACCCCGGCCCGCACCGCGCCCATCAGCACCTTCGTCGTGGCGAGGAAGGGCAGGTAGCGGTCGAGCTCGCGCGCCACGACCGCGGGGAACGCGCCGAACTCGTCGAGGACGGTGAGGAAGGTCTCCAGCAGACCGTCGAACGCGAAGAAGGCGTCCGGCAGCGCGACACGGCGGACCACGGAACAGGACACGTCGCCCTCGTTCCACTGGTCGCCTGCCAGCTCGCCGGTCATCGAGGCGTAACCGCGCAGGATCACCATCAGGCCGTTGACGCGCTCGCAGGAGCGCGTGTTCATCTTGTGCGGCATGGCCGAGGAACCGACCTGTCCCGGCTTGAAGCCCTCGGTCACCAGCTCGTGTCCGGCCATCAGCCGGATCGTCTTGGCGACCGACGACGGTGCGGCGGCCAGTTGCACCAGCGCCGTCACCACGTCGTAGTCGAGGGAGCGGGGGTAGACCTGACCGACAGAGGTGAAGGCGTGAGCGAAGCCGAGGTGACCGGCGATGCGCTGTTCCAGCTCGGCGAGCTTGCCCGCGTCGCCGCCGAGCAGGTCGAGCATGTCCTGCGCCGTGCCGACGGGCCCCTTGATGCCACGCAGCGGGTAGCGGCCGAGGAGATCCTCCAGCCGCCCGTACGCCACCAGCAGCTCGTCCGCCGCGGTCGCGAAGCGCTTGCCGAGCGTCGTCGCCTGAGCGGCAACGTTGTGTGAGCGGCCTGCGATGACCAGCTCGCGGTACTCCGCCGACAGCTTGCCGAGCCGCGCCAGAACGGCCACGGTGCGGTCACGCATCAGCTCCAGCGAGAGCCGGATCTGCAGCTGCTCGACGTTCTCGGTGAGGTCCCGGGAGGTCATGCCCTTGTGGACCTGCTCGTGGCCGGCGAGAGCGTTGAACTCCTCGATCCGGGCCTTCACGTCGTGCCGGGTGACCTTCTCACGCTCCGCGATGGAGGCAAGGTCCACCTGGTCGATCACACGCTCGTAGTCGGCCAGCGCGGCGTCGGGCACCTCGATGCCGAGGTCCTTCTGAGCGCGCAGCACCGCCAGCCACAGCTGACGTTCCAGCTTCACCTTCTGCTCGGGGGACCAGAGGACGGCCAGCTCCGTAGAGGCATAGCGGCCGGCCAGGACATTGGGGATGCGAGGCTTCGCAGACACAGCAGTCACGTGTCCGGATTCTACTGGCGGTTTCTGCAGGTCCGCGCCGCGGGCCGGTCTGTGCGTTCCTACAAGCCCTGGTCCGCCCTGGTCGGAGGCTTGGGTCCGCTCCGGTCCGCAAGCCTGGTCCGCCCCGGTCCGCACGGAGCCGGCGGCCATGAAGCCCCAGCCGCTGAACGGCCGGCTCAGGCCCACCGGCGGCGCGAAGGCCCGGCCGGACACCCACCGGTAAGCATCGGCAGTGAGGAGCAGCAGGCGGCAGCAGTGAGAAAAGCCGCCTGCGGCCGGCGGGCTGTCTCCCGCGAGCTGCCGGCGGGCGCCCCGCGACCGGTCAGCTGTCCAGCCGACGCCAGCCCGTCACCGGCCCGGGAGCCGCCGCGTCCCCGGGAGTGATCCAGAAGGCCTTTCCGAGTGCCGCGTCGAACTGCGCTCCGGCGCGCCCGTCACCGGACGAGCGCCCGGTGAGCCGCCGCCCGATCCAGGGCACCAGATGCTGCCGGGCGAAGCGGATGTCCTCGACCCGTCGCTGAGCCCACCGCGCGGGCGGGGTCACAGGCATGGGGACCCGCCAGTCGTCCTCCGCCGGCAGCCCCAGCGTCTGCCAGACAGCCTCAGCGACCCTGCGATGCCCCTCGGCCGTCAGGTGCAGCCGGTCGACGTCCCACATCCGCGGATCGCCCAGCGAAGGAACGCCGTACAGGTCGGCCACCAGTGCGCCGTGGCGCTCGGCCAGATCGCCCACCAGCGAGAACAGCTCCTCCATGCGAGGGCGGAAGCGCTCCATCACGGGGCCGTTCCTGCCAGGGCTGCGCATCAGTACCAAGGTCTTGCAGGACGGAGCCAGCCGCTCCACGGCCTCCTCCAGCCGGTCCCGCACCATGCCCATGTCGCACTTCGGCCGAAGAGTGTCGTTCAGCCCGCCGACGAGCGTGATCACATCCGGCTGCAGAGCCGCTGCGACCGCGACCTGTTCGTCCACGATCTGGCTGATGAGCTTTCCTCGCACGGCGAGGTTGGCGTACCGGAATCCCGGTGTGCGGGCCGCGAGCCGGGAGGCGAGGACATCGGCCCACCCGCGGTAGGAACCGTCGGGCAGCAGGTCCGACATGCCCTCGGTGAACGAGTCGCCGACCGCGACGAGACTGGTGTAGGAGGCATTCAATTCCATGGCGCTGCCGATCGTACCGCGACGGGCCCCGAGGCCCCAGACGTCACGAGACGGCTGGGGCGGAGGCCGCCTGAGGGCGGCGTCACCTGAAGGTCAGCTGGGCGTGACGTCTCCACAGCGCGCCAGAGCGCTTTCCAGGGGGCTGTTTGCGAGATCCCCGCCCTCGCAAACAGGGAAGAGGGACGCGACCGCGGTCGCGTCCCTCTCCGGCGTCCGCCGTCACTCAGCGGTTCTGGGGCCTGCCCACCAGCTCACGCAGGACGTCCTCCATCGTGATCATGCCGGCCAGGCGGCCGTCCTCGTCCAGCACGGCCGCAAGATGCGTACGGCTCCGCCGCAGAGCGGTCAGCACGTCGTCCAGCGGCGTTGCCGCGCGCACCCGCGCGATCGGCCGCAGAGCCGTCACCGGGAACGGGAGATCGCGAGGCGCAGCGTCCAGGGCGTCCTTCACATGCAGGTAGCCGATGATCCGCTGCTCGCTGTCCATCACCGGGAAGCGGGAGAAGCCGGACTCGTGCGAGAGCCGCTCCAACTCCTCCGGAGTCGTCCCGACCCTGGTGTACAGCACCCGGTCGACCGGCAGAAGCACGTCCCTGACCGGTCGGCGGCCCAGTTCCAGAGCGTGGCGCAGCCGGTCCGCCGAGCGGTCGTCGACGAGCCCCGAGTCCTCGGCGTCCTTGACGAGCCGCGCCAGTTCGTCGTCGGAGAACGTCGCCGCGACCTCGTCCTTCGTCTCCACCCGCAGGAGCTTGAGCAGGGTGTTCGCGAAGGCGTTGATCGTGAAGATCACCGGGCGCAGTGCCCTGGCCAGGGTCACCAGGGGCGGACCCAGCAGCAACGCCGTCCGGACGGGTTCGGCGAGCGCGATGTTCTTCGGCACCATCTCGCCCAGCAGCATGTGCAGATACGTCGCCGCCGTGAGGGCGATGACGAACGAGATCGGATGCACCAGACCGTGCGGCACGCCCACCGAGTCGAACAGGGGTTCCAGCAGATGGGCGATCGCGGGCTCGGCCACGATGCCCAGCACCAGCGTGCAGAGCGTGATGCCCAGCTGTGCGGCGGCAAGGAGCGCCGAGACGTGCTCGAGGCCCCAGATGACGCTGCGTGCCCTGCGGTTCCCCGCTTCTGCCTCAGGTTCGATCTGACTGCGCCGTACGGAGATCAGAGCGAACTCCGCGCCGACGAAGAACGCGTTGACCACCAGGGTCAGGAGGCCGATGAAGAGCTGGATCGCGATCATCGCTCAGCCTCCGCCGACTCTTCGTCCACCGCGACCGGGGCGTGCAGCAACGCGCGCGCCGCGCGGTGACCCGAGGCGTCGACCACGTCGATCCGCCAGTCCGTGAGCTCGATGGTGTCGCCGACCACCGGGATGCGCCCGACCTCCGTCGCGATCAGGCCGGCCAGGGTCTCGTACGGCCCGTCCGGGACGCGCAGTCCGATGGTGCGGAGCTGGTCCGTGCGGGCCGCCCCGTCGGCGGACCAGAGGGTCCGGCCGTCGGCGTCCTCACCGGCGGGTGCCAGGTCGGGGGTCTCGTGCGGGTCGTGTTCGTCCCGCACCTCGCCGACGACTTCCTCCACGATGTCCTCCAGCGTCACGACGCCCGCCGTGCCGCCGTACTCGTCGATGACCACCGCCATGGCGAGCTTGCCGGAGAGCCGGTCCAGCAACCGGTCCACGGTCAGCGTCTCTGGTACGAGCAGCGGTTCACGCAGCATCTCCGACACGCGCTTACGGGGTCGCTGGTCCGCCGGAACGGCCAGTACGTCCTTGATGTGCGCGACGCCGACGACCGTGTCGAGGCTTCCCCGGTAGACGGGGAAGCGGGAGAGCCCGGTCGCCCGGGTGGCGTTCGCGACGTCCTCGGCGGTGGCCTGTACCTCCAGGGCCGTGACCTGGACGCGGGGTGTCATCACGTTCTCCGCGGTCAGTTCGGACAGGTTGAGGGTGCGGACGAAGAGCTCGGCCGTGTCAGCCTCGAGCGCGCCCTCCTTCGCGGAATGACGTGCGAGGGCCACCAGCTCCTGGGGGCTGCGCGCGGAGGCGAGCTCCTCGGCCGGTTCGAGGCCGAAACGGCGCACGATCCGGTTGGCGGTGTTGTTGAGGTGGCTGATGAACGGCCGGAAGACGGCCGTGAACATCCGCTGCGGTGTGGCGACCACCTTCGCGACCGCCAAAGGGGAGGAGATCGCCCAGTTCTTCGGGACGAGCTCGCCGACCACCATCAGGACAACGGTGGACAGGGCGGTCCCGATCACCAGGGCCAGTGAGGAGGACACACCGGGCGACAGCCCGATCGCCTCGACGGGTCCCCGGATCAGCTTGGCGATGGACGGCTCGGAGAGCATGCCGACGACCAGGTTGGTGACGGTGATGCCGAGCTGTGCGCCCGAGAGCTGGTAGGTCAGGCTGCGTACGGCCTTGAGGGCCCCCGCCGCACCCCGCTCGCCTCGTTCGACCGCCCGTTCCAGGTCGCTGCGCTCGAGCGTGGTCAAGGAGAATTCGGCCGCCACGAACGCCCCGCAGGCGAGGGAGAGCAGTACCGCCACGAGAAGCAGAAGCACTTCGGTCATCGGTTCACCTCCGTCCCATGATCGGGCAGGGGCAGGAGGATCGCGCGATGTCGGCGGTATCTACTACTGGGGGGCTCGCCCATGGGCGGACGCTCACACCTTTCGAAGGGGTCGGACGGTCGAGATTACATAGTAAAGGATCGGCAAAATTCGCTCGCGGTAGAGGCCGAGCGGCTGGTCAACGGCCTCTGGCAGCCCTTTACCCGCTCAGAGGGGCTTGACCCAGCGCCGCCAGTGGTCCTCGCGATGGTAGCCACCGGCTGCCCAGGTGTGATGGGCCTGAGTGTTGACCTCGAGGACCATGGCGTCCACCCGCCGCCCGCCGAGGGCGAGGAAACGCCGCTCCGCGGCATCCATCAGCTCCCGGGCGATGCCCTGCCGACGGAAGTCCGGATGAACGGCGAGCCGGTACGCGGAACAGCGCCAACCGTCGTACCCCGCTATGACGGTCCCGGCGAGCCGGCCGTCGCGTACGGCGAGGAGCAGGGCTTCGGGGTCCCGGTCGATCAGCCCGGCGACTCCGTCGCGGTCGTCCGTGATGCTGGTCCCCTCCGCGGCCTCGCGCCAGAATCGCAGTACGGCGTCGATGTCCGAAAGGGTGGCGTGGCGGATTTCGAGGTCGGTCATGGCCAGAGCCAATCAGACCGCGTGAGGGGAACGGTACGCGCCTCCGCTCCTCTTGCGGGTGCTAGCGCGCACGCGCTAGCGTGAGGGCGTGCCCAAGACTCAGCTGAACGTTCGAGTGGACGAGGCCACCGCCGAGGCCGCGCGACAGCGTGCCCTCCAGCGGGGGATGAGCGTGAACCGTTACATAGAGGAGCTCGTCAAACAGGATGCGGGCGAAGTGGGACACACCTTCGTCGAGGCCGCGGCCGACTTCATGAAGCAGTACGAGTCGGTGTTCGCCGAGGAGTTCGGCACGGAGCGCAAAGGCACCCGTTGAACCTGCAGATCGACCTTTCCTGGCTGCTCATGGTCGCCGAGCACAAGACGCCCGGTGATCCACAGGTCGTCGACTGGGGCGCGCTGGTCGCCGCTGTCAGCCGGCACGAGGCAGAGATCTTCGGCAGTCCCGTCTACAGCGACCCGCACTCCCGGGCGGCTGCCCTGTTGCAGCTGCTTCTCCACGTGCCCGCGCTCGAGCACTCGAACGCGATGTTCGCTTCCGCCGTCGCCTACGGCTATCTCGTAGCCTCCGGAATGAAGATCATCACCTCGCCCGAGCAGGTCCGCGACCTCGCGCGGCTCGTGAAGGAGGGAAAGGCGGACGTCAGGGCCATCGCGGACGAACTGCGCCGCTGGAGCCTGTGACGCCGTCCGGAGCCTGTGAGGGCGCCCGGACCGCTCTGACGGGCAGCCTTGAGGGCGGCTTCGGGGCATCCGCCGAGGGAGCCCGAGCCCGCTCTAGTGGGGCGGGTCCGACCGGTCCACCACCGCGGACCGCCTGGCCACGCCCAGCACGCACGGGGTGGTCGGCAGCTGCACGCCGTGCTCGGGAATGCGGAACCTGCGGTACACCCCCAGCTCGAAGCCCGCCTCCTCCAGAGCCGTGATCGTGTCGCGCGAGGTGTGGCAGCCCCCGAAGAGCAGGGGCCAGAAAGTGCGGTCCACCGCGCGCTGTGCCGTCGCCAGGGCCCGGCCCTCCGCCAGGGTGTGCTCGAAGAAGCGCAGCTCGCCCCCCGGCCTGAGCACCCGCTTGATCTCCGCCAGGGCCCGAGGGAGGTCCCGCACGGTGCACAGCACCAGCGATGCCACCGCCGCGTCGAAGGCCTCGCTCTTGACCGGCAGCGCCTCCGCGGTGCCAGGCACCACATCGACCGGCACCTCCGCACGCAGCGCGGCGCCCGCCGCCAGCCGGCGCAGGTTCCGCTCGGGCTCGATCGCCACCACTTCCGAGACGGCTCCCGAGTAGTGCGCGAAGTTGAGGCCGTTGCCCGCGCCGATCTCGATGACCCGTCCCGAGAGACCGGAGAGGAGCTCCTCGCGATGAGCCGCGATGCCGCCCTTGAGATCGGCGGTCACGCTCATCCTGGCGTAGAAGCGGGCGAACACGGGGTGGTGCACCGCGTCCCGCGAGGTTCTCGTGTTGCGCCGGCTCATGAGGGGCCTCCTTCACGCAGGGGGATACCGCTCCTCCTGCATTCTCCCCCGTACGGGCCCGCTCAGCCGCTCATCCACCGACCCGGTTTCCGCCGAGTTCGGGCGCGAGCCAACTCGCCGCTCTCGCGCGGAAGTCGGCGGGGGGCAGCGCGCCTGCTCCGGCCGGAACCGCACCCAGGAGCGGCACACCCGCCGCTACCGGCAGGTCCTCGACGTTGCACCGTGACGCCAGGTCGGGCTCGGCCGGCATGCTGCCCACCACCACGCCGGGGCAGACGAGTCCGCGCGCCCGCAGGGCCTCCGTCGTCAGAGCGGTGGCGTTGAGCGTGCCCAGGCCCGCGGGGGCCACGACCAGCACGGGCGCCGACATCAGCCGTGCTGCGTCCGCGAGCGTGGCCCCTTGTTCGTCGAAGCGCACCAGCAGGCCGCCCGCGCCCTCGACCAGCACCAGATCGTGCTCGGTGGCCAGTTTCTGGGCGGCATCCGCGATCTCGTACGGGCGTACGGGTGCGAGGCCGGCGCGGCGCGCCGCGGTCTCGGGTGCCAACGGCTCGGGGAACCGGGCCAGTTCGACCGCTGTCACATGGGCGCCGGCCAGCCGGGCCACCTCTGCGGCATCACCCGCCTCACCGGGACCGAGGCCGGTCTGGGCGGGCTTGAGGACCGCGACACGGCGGTCCCGGCCGGCCGCTGCCACCGCCGCCGTCACGATCGTCTTGCCGATCTCGGTGCCCGTACCGGTCACCACCAGGATCGTCATCTCAGCCTTCCTTCGCCGCCGCGCACACGGCCCGGCAGATACGTGCCACATCGTCGTCACCGGTCACATAGGGCGGCATCGTGTACACGAGATCGCGGAACGGGCGAAGCCACACGCCTTCCCGCACCGCCGCCCGGGTTGCCGCCGCCATGTCCACCTCGTGATCCAGCTGGACGACCCCGATCGCGCCCAGGACCCGGACGTCCCGCACGCCCGGCAGTTCCGCGGCCTCGGCCAGACCGTGCCGCAGGCCGGCGCCGATACGCTCCACATCCCGCTCCCAGTCCTGGCCCAGGAGGAGGTCGACGGAAGCGCAGGCCACCGCCGAGGCCAGCGGGTTCCCCATGAACGTGGGCCCGTGCGCCAGCACCGGCACCTCTCCGCTCGAGATGCCCTCTGCCACCCGTGACGTACACAACGTCGCCGCAAGCGTCAGATAGCCACCGGTCAGAGCCTTGCCGACACACATCACGTCCGGTGACACCCCGGCGTGCCCGGCGGCGAACAGCTTGCCGGTGCGGCCGAAGCCCGTCGCGATCTCGTCGAACACGAGCAGGACGTCGTGGGCGTCGCAGACCTCGCGGAGCACCCGCAGATATGCGGGCGAGTGGAAGCGCATTCCGCCCGCGCCCTGGACCACCGGCTCCACGATCACCGCCGCCAGTTCGTCGGCGTGGGCAGCCACCAGCTCGCGCAGGTGCGTCACGTACGCCTCGTCCGGCTCGGCGTCGAAACCGTCCGGTGGGGCGTCCGCGAAGACCTGCCGGGGGAGGGCGCCGGACCACAGCTCGTGCATCCCGCCTTCGGGGTCGCACACCGACATCGGCTGCCAGGTGTCCCCGTGGTAGCCGCCGCGCCAGGTCAGCAGCCGGTGCTTGCCCGGCCGGCCGGCCGAACGCCAGTACTGCAGGCACATCTTCACCGCGACCTCGACCGCGACGGAGCCGGAGTCGGCGAGGAAGACGTGCCGCAGTGGCTCCGGGGTGATCTCCACCAGCCGGGTCGCCAGCCGGACGGCGGGCTCATGGGTGAGCCCGCCGAACATCACGTGGCTCATCCGGTCCAGCTGCGCGCGGGCCGCCTCGTTGAGGACCGGATGGTTGTAACCGTGGACCGCCGACCACCAGGAGGACATGCCGTCCACCAACTCCGTCTGCCCTTCCGCGGCTTCGGCGAGCCGGAGGCGGACACCGGACGCGGACTCCACGACCAGCGGCTCCTGTCGCCCGGGCATCGGGCCGTAGGGGTGCCAGACATGGGCCCGGTCCAGGGCGAGGAGGTCGGCGGGGCGGAGCGGATCAGGCATTGGGTGCGAGATCCGTCCCTGCACCACGACGGCGTACCGCCACCAGGTCCGTGCGCGCCGCGACGGCTTCCGCCGCCTGAGCCGCAGGAACCCCCACCGTCTTCGCTGCGGCGGGGCCGCTCTCAGCGGAGTCGCCGCACGGAGCACAGCCCCCCTCGTGCGATCCGCAGCCGCCGGCCGACTGCACGCGGTGCTCGGGCAGCGTGGTCGTCCCCGCGCCCTCCACCTCGAACCCCGCGTCCGCGATCATGTCGAGGTCGGTCTGGCCGGACTGTCCCTCGCTGGTCAGATAGTCACCCAGGAAGATGGAGTTGACCAGGTTCAGGGCGAGAGGCTGCATCGAGCGCAGGTGGACCTCGCGCCCGCCCGCGAGCCGTACCTCGACGTCGGGACAGACGAACCTCACCATCGCCAGGATGCGCAGGCACCGCTGGGGCGTGAGGTGCCACTTCTTCGCGAGCGGTGTCCCCTCCATGGGGATCAGGAAGTTCACCGGCACCGAATCGGGGTCGAGGGCACGCAGCGAGAAGACGACGTCCACCAGATCGGCGTCGGACTCGCCCATCCCGGCGATCAGGCCGGAACAGGCCGACAGGCCGGCAGCCTGGGCCTGCTGCACGGTGTCCACCCGGTCGGCGTACGTGTGGGTGGTCGTGATGTCCCCGTACGTCCCCTCCGAGGTGTTGAGGTTGTGGTTGTACGCGTCGGCGCCCGCCGACCGGAGCCGGTCGGCCTGGCCCTCCGACAGCAGACCGAGACAGGCGCACACCTCGACGCCCTCGTGCTGCTCCTTGATGGCTTCGATCGTCCGAGACACCCGGTCCACGTCCCGGTCCGTCGGCCCACGGCCGCTCGCCACCAGGCAGACCCGCTTCGCGCCACCGGCCACTCCCGCGGCGGCGGCCTTTGTCGCCTGGTCAGGTTTCAGCCAGGTGTACTTGAGGATCTCGGCCTTGGAGCCGAGCCGCTGCGAGCAGTAGGAGCAGTCCTCGGGGCAGAGCCCGGACTTCAGGTTCACCAGGTAGTTCAGCTTGACGCGGCGCCCGAACCACTGGCGGCGCACCTTTCCGGCCGCGGCCACCACGTCGAGCAGTTCGTCGTCGGAGGTCGCCAGCACGGCGAGAGCCTCGTCACGGGTCGGCAGTTCGCGCCGCAGCCCCTTGTCCACCAGCGTGTTCAGCAGGTCCATGGGCTTGATCCTGACGTACGGCACCGCCATCGGCCAAGGAGGAACCGGACAGGAGAGCCGGCCGATGCTGTGTGTATTGCCACACCCTGGCCTGTTGCGCACCCGGTTAGGGTCTGTGAGCTGCCTACAAAAGGGACCCGCTCATGTCCTACGCCCCATTCGACTGGATCGACGACGCGGCGCGCCGCCGGGCCGATGCCGGACTCGTCCGGAGCCTGCGCCCCAGGCCCTCCGGGACGGATGTGCTGGACCTCGCCGGCAACGACTATCTGGGGCTCACCCGGCACCCCGAGGTCACCTCGGCCGCCGCCGAGGCCGCGCGGGAGTGGGGCGCGGGCTCCACCGGTTCGCGACTGGTCACCGGGTCCACCGCACTCCACGCCGAGCTGGAGCGCGAACTCGCCGACTTCTGCGGATTCGAAGCGGCCCTCGTGTTCTCCTCGGGCTACGCGGCCAATCTGGCGGCTCTCACCGCGCTGACCGGACAGGATTCACTGATCGTCTCCGACGCGGGCAACCACGCGTCGATCGTCGACGGCTGCCGCCTCTCCAGGGCGGCCGTCGCCGTCGTACCGCACGCGGACCCCGAAGCCGTACGCAAGGCGCTCCGCGCACACGGTGGACGGGCGGTGGCCGTGACCGACTCGGTCTTCTCGGTGGACGGCGACGCGGCCCCCCTGCCCGCCCTCGCGGACGTCTGCCGCGAAGCCGGGGCGGCCCTCCTGGTGGACGACGCGCACGGGCTGGGCGTCCTGGGTGAGGGCGGGCGAGGCGCACTCGCCGCCGCCGGGCTCGCGGGCGGCGAGGGGATCGTCGCCACGCTGACTCTGTCGAAGTCGCTGGGCAGCCAGGGCGGTGCGATCCTCGGCCCGGCCCGCGTCATCGGTCATCTCGTCAACACCGCCCGTACGTTCATCTTCGACACCGGGCTCGCTCCGGCCGCGGTGGGTGGAGCGCTGGGCGCCCTGCGGCTGTTGCGCCGGGAGCCCGGACGCGCGGCCGCAGCCGGGAGGGTCGCGGCCGAGCTGTACGGGCGGCTCACCGCCGCCGGGCTCACCGCCGTACGCCCCGACGCCGCCGTCGTCTCCGTCCGTGCGCCCTCGGCGGAGTCCGCGGTGCGCTGGGCGGCCGACTGCCGCGGCGCGGGCCTGGCGGTGGGATGTTTCCGGCCGCCGTCGGTGCCTGACGGGATCTCGCGGCTCAGGCTGACGGCGCGCGCGGACCTCACGGAGGAACAGATCGCTTTCGCCGTAGGGGCGGTCGTCGCGACGGCACCCGTGCCCGTCAGCTGATCAGGGGCCCGTGCAGTCCGGCCACGAAGGTCGTCCAGGCTTCCGCCGAGAAGCGCAGCGGTGGCAGGGCCACGTCCTTGGAGTCCCGCACGGCCAGTCGGTCCTCGCCGAGCGGTGCGGCTTCCACGCAGTTGTTCATCCCTGTGCTGCGGCTGCTGCGCCGCCAGCTGGGGCCGGGCTGTGCGGGACGGTCGGACATCGCGCCCCCTCGGGCAGTCTGAAGGTTCCGCCTGACCGCTGCGGCCTGCTGCGGCGATGAGGTCCAGCGAACGCCAGTTGTTTTCGTGCCCGTCTCGATCCGGCTCACTTTCGACTGGTGCCAGCCCAGCCTGTCCGCGGCCTCCCGGCTGGTGAGCCCGGCGGCATGGCGCAGGCCGCGCAGTTCCTCCCCGAGTCTGCGTCGGCGTACCAGCGGGCCGTGGCGCATGTCGGCTCCTCTCCTCCCGCGGAGAGCCTCTGCGGCGGCGGCTCGGAAAGTGGCCAGTGTGACGCTTGTGTACGGCTACGGGGGAGAGTTCACCGGATTGGGCGGCAGATATATGCACATCTTGGTGGATCGCCGTCACCGAGGGCCGTATCGGTGGCACTCTGGCGCGAAGCACAATCCAGGCCGATCGCGGGTCGGTCAGGCGGGAAAGGGACGGCGTCGCCATGGCAGACCAGCAAGAAGCAACTGTCACCCTGCCGAGCGACCCGGTCTCGGTGTCCCGGGCCCGCAGACACGTGGCGCGCGTACTCGCCGAGTGGGGTCTCGCGGACGGGAGCGAGACCGCCGACGCCATCCAGCTGATCGTCTCGGAGCTCGCGACGAACGCGGTCCAGCACACCTTCGGCCAGTCACCCACCTTCACCGTGGACCTGCGCCTGGATCGTGACGTCGAGTTGTATCTGGGGGTCACGGACAGCCACCCCCGCTGGCCCCAGCGCCTGCCCGCGGCTGTACGGCAGGACAACGGCCGCGGCATGGTGATCGTCCGGGCGCTCGCCAAGGAACGCGGTGGCCGGCTCAGCGTCAGCCCGACTCCGGACGGGGGCAAGACCGTGGCGATCGAGCTTCCCTGGGCCGTTCCCACGCAGGCCTGAGATTCCACGGGTGGGCCGCCGCACCGGGACGAGGCGACGATTGCCCCGCCGGGCCGCCCGCCCGACAGCTACGACGTGGTGGTACGGCCGAATCCGCTGCGCAGCAGCGCCGTCAGTGTCTCCGAGGCCGCCGTGTTCCGGGTCCCCCGGTGCGCCACCGAGATCGTCCGCCGGAACGTCGCCGGCTCCAGGCGCCGTACGGCGAGTGGTGCCGGGGACATCGCCGCGACCATCTCCGGCACGACTGCCACGCCGAGGCCCGCACTGACCAGCGCGCACACCAGGGCGTAGCCGGGCGACTCGCACACCACGGCGGGCGTCGCCCCCGCCTCGGCGAGCGCACGCTCCACCCCGCGCCTGGGCGGGTGCTCCGGCGCGCTGCTGATCAGTGGCCGGCCGGCCAGTTCGGACACGGGCAGCGGACCGCTTCCCTCGGAGAGCATCTGGCCGACGGCGGTGACGAGCACCAGCTCCTCGACGAGCAACGGCTCCGAGAACACGCCCGCAGGCAGTGGATCAGGGGCCGCCGGCTCGTACGCGTGGGTCAACGCCAGGTCCACGTCCCCCGCCGCCACCGCGGCGACCCCGGCCGGCGGCTCGTAGTCCGTGACGGCCAGCTCGACGTCGGGGTGGGCACGGCGGAACGCGGTGAGCACCGGGGGCAGCAGGTGGATCCCGGCGGTGACGAAGGTCCCTACGCGCAGCCGGCCGCCCGAAAGCCCGGCGAGCCGGGCGAGCTCGTGCCGCGCCTGGTCCATCTCGTCCAGGACGCGCCTGGCACGCCCCGCCAGGAGCTCGCCGGCCGCCGTCAGCCGTGCTCCACGATGGTGTCTCACGAGCAGGGCGGCCCCGGCCTCCCGCTCCAGCTTGGCCAGCTGCTGCGAGAGTGCGGGCGCGGTGTAGCCCAGCCGAGCCGCTGCCCGTGTGATCGAGCCGGCCTCGGCCACCGCCACCAGCGCGGCCAGCCGTGTGGGGTCGTACATTAAGCGTTCCTTTTGGCGGACCCA
Source organism: Streptomyces sp. NPDC006516 (assembly GCF_040611875.1). Classification (NCBI taxonomy): domain Bacteria; kingdom Bacillati; phylum Actinomycetota; class Actinomycetes; order Kitasatosporales; family Streptomycetaceae; genus Streptomyces; species Streptomyces sp. NPDC006516. Next base: position 154,408 of record NZ_JBEXPD010000012.1, on the reverse strand, counting down.
GAAGATTGCAAGTACACGCTAAAGGCTCCGGGCGTTCAAGGTGGACCCATGGACGCACAACTGCTCGCTTTCGTCGCCGTGGCCGCGGGTATGGTCGCGCTGCCCGGCGCGGACTTCACCGTCGTCGTACGCAACGCACTCGCCTCCCGGCGGTCCGGTCTCGCCTCCGCGGTGGGGGTCGCCGGAGGGTTGCTGGTACACACCGCGCTGGCCGTCGCAGGGCTCGCCGCCGTGCTCGTGACCATGCCGGTCCTGTTTCGTACCGTTCAGCTGCTCGGCGGCGCCTATGTGCTCTGGCTCGGACTCAGCGGCCTGTACGCGCTGCGGCGAAACGCGGTCCGGGAAGGAGAGGCCGGGGAGGGACAGGGAGGCGGGGCACCGACGACGTGGGCCCGCTCCCTGCGCCAGGGCTTTCTGACGAACGCCCTCAACCCGAAGGCGCCCGTCCTCTTCCTCAGCCTGCTGCCCCAGTTCGTTCCCGACGGCTCGCCGCCGCTGCCCAGGACCTTGCTGCTGGCCTCGGTGGTCGTGCTGCTCGCGCTCATCTGGTTCCCGGCCGTGGCGCTGCTGGTGGACCGGCTGGGCCGGTGGCTGCGCCGGCCGCGTACCGCCCGTGCGATCGAGGGCGGCAGCGGCACGGCGCTCACCGCGCTGGGACTCGTCCTGGTGACAGGGCCCCTGCTGCGCTGAACCGGAGGGGGAGAGCTGTCAGCGGACCCTCCCGTACCAGACGCTGTTCGACCAGATCCGCTCCAGCCGGACCACGGCCCCGGTCTTCGGTGAGTGCCACATCTTTCCGTTGCCGGCGTAGATACCGACGTGGTAAACGCTGCGGCCCGCGTGAAAAAAGACCAGGTCGCCGCGTTTCCGCTGCGACCTGGAGATATGGCGGGTCTTGTTGTACTGCTGCTGGGCCGTGCGGGGGAGTTTCTTGCCCACTTTCTTGAACGCGTAGAGCGTGAGGCCGGAACAGTCGAACCTGTGGGGGCCGGTGGCCCCCCATCTGTACGGTGCACCCTTCTTGGAGGCCGCGATGTCCAGCGCCCTCGTCGAATGGCCCGCGGCCTCGGCCTCGTTCACGAGACCGGGGGTCAGCATGGTGGTGCCGACGGCGAATGTGAGAACCGAGGCCGTACCGACCCGGGCGATGAGAGACGGGACATGAACCTGCGCAGGCATGCGCAACCCTTCGTCAGCCGCCTGTGAAGGGTGACCTGTCGGGTTCGGGCTGGCGAAGTTGCCCGGCCGCGCGAAGCGGCTTCACCCCGAGGGCTGTCCGGATGTCCGGTCGGCCCGTTGTGCTCGGGTCCTCCACTCCTGCCGATCCACTCCTGTCGACCAGGCATCCGGACGGCGGCAGGACTCGGCGTCCGCCCGGACCGCCCCGCCGCGGTGGCGGGGGCTTGTCGTCCCAGGGATCTTTACGCACGAACCGTCCCTTTTCCTCGTCGAAGTTCCGATATGTGAGAGTCGTCACCACTGATCCGTTCGGGTGGACGGGGTGCGCCCGAAGGCCCGGCGCTGCCGCCCGACCAGCCGCGTACCAGCGACGGAACGACGAATTCCGCTCAGCGTCCGCATCTGTTGCGCAAGTTGAGCCGTCCCTCGGGCGGGGGAGCCCCTGAGCCGAACGAGCGAGGAAAACTCATCACGTGGCCGGGCGTGTCGTGTGAGGGCGCCGAAAGCCCGGCCGGACGCCGGAGTCGGGCGTCGTCCGCGGTCAACTCGACGCGGCCGGAGGCAGCGCGACGCGTCCGGCACGCCGCTCCCCGTCCAGCAGTCGCAGCGCCCGGGCCAGCGTGGCCGCGTGGATCTGTGACTCGCCCCGCTCGTGCATCAGCGTGAGTGCGTCACGGAGGGCGGTGGCGCGGGAGGCGAGCGCCTGAGCGGCGCGAAGCGCTCCGTAGGTGTCGCTGCCGCGCGCCGGGTTGATGCGGCCGAGCTGGTCGAGGGCCTCCAGGTAGCAGTCGATGAACTCGGCCTCGGCGCGGGTCAGTGCGGGGAGCGGCGGGAACTGGGGCGAAAGCATCGGGCGTTCACCTCGCGAGATGCGGCGGCAGGGGTGGCATGCGGTTCTCCACGACGTGGTCCACCAGCCCGAACGCCAGGGCGGCGGGCGCGTCGAGAACGGTGTCCCGGTCGATGTCGGCGCTGATCTCCCGTACGGACCGCCCCGTGTGACGCGCCAGCATGGCCGTGAGCAGTTCGCGCTCGCGCAGCAACTCGGAGGCCGCGATCTCGAGATCGGAGGGCTGTCCCCTCAACGGCTCGTCCAGGGCGGGTTGCTGGATGACTACCCGGGAGCCGGGCAGGGCATGTCGGCGTCCGGGCGCACCGGCTGCGAGGAGTACGGCGGCACTCGACCCCGCCTGTCCGAGACAGAAGGTCTCCACCTCGCACGCCAGGTAGCGCATGGTGTCGTAGATCGCCGTCATGGCGTTGAAGGAGCCACCGGGCGAGTTGACGTAGAGGGACAGCGGACGGTCCGGATCCGCGTGCTCCAGGTACATGAACTGCGCGATCAGATCGGTCGCCGCGGTGTCGTCGACGGGAGTGCCGAGAAAGACGATGCGCTCGGACAGGAGCTTCGCGTAGGGATCCATCGTCCGGGGCCCGTAGGCGGTGCGCTCGGTGAACTCGGGCAGGACATGGCGGGCGGCGGGACGGAACATGGCGGGCCCTCTCCTCTGATTTCCCACAGGCGGAACCGGTCCGTACGAGCAGTACGTAAAAAATGTACAGGACGTACAGATGGTTATGATGGGGACTATGGCCTACGAGATTCCGGTGACGCAAGCCCGCGCAGAGCTCGCCGAGCTGATCAACCGTGTTGTGTACGGCGGCGAGAGGGTTGTCGTGACGCGCCATGGCAAGCCGCTCGTGGCGCTGGTTTCCGCCGCTGATCTGCAACGACTCGAGAACGAGGAGCAGGAGGCCGAGGAGCAGGTGATCCGTTCCGTCTCGTCGATCCACTCGGCGGCATCTGCTCAGGGCGAACGACGGCGCTTCGGGATCGCCGCGGAACACCGCGGTCACGACCAGGACGACTGACCGGGCGCAGGGCGGGCGGAGTGACGGCCGCGCACTCCGCCCGCGATCGGTGTCGGGGGCGGCGGCGTCCGTGACCGGTGCCGCGCTTCTGCCTGGTGCCGCCTGTGTGACCGCCTCCGTGAGCAACGGTGCGACGACGGGACTCGCGGCCGAGGCGGTGAGCGGGCGGGACCCTCGGCCGGGACCGCGACCCCGCCGTATACGGCCCGGTCCTCGATCGCGGCGCGGGCGGCGTCCGCGTCGGCGTACCGGTGAACCCGAAGGTGCCCTCCCGGTTCTCTGACTGCTTCTCCAGCTGCTCCGTGGCCGGCCGTGCCGCGCCCGCCACTCCTCGCGGGCACCGCGAGTGTGCCGCGCTCATGGTCAGGTGCGGGCCGAGGTGTGCGGGACGACCGGTTGGCACAGACCCTTGGGGAGGGCTTCGCGGGCATGCGTGAGGCCTGGAGGGCACTGGTACAGGCCTACCCGCGCGGCGGGTCTCATGCCGCCCGGTGTGCCCGCCGACGAGGTCGCCCGCATCATGATCGCGACCGCGCAGGGCTTCCTGGCGCAGGAGGCGCCGTTCGGCGGGCCGAGCCCGAGGTCCTGGAGAACGGGCTGCGCGGGCTGATGACCATGGATCCGCAAAAGATCAGTTAACGCGCCGGAAAAACTTCCGCCCTAACGTGCAATACCTGGCCGCGGAATCCTCTTCATCGTTCAACAGAGTGTTGAAGTCGGGATAGGGTCCCGCTGCGCCCGGGGCAGGTACCGGGCGGAAGACGAAGAGGGTGGAAGCGTGCAACTGACTCCGCACGAACAGGAACGCCTGCTCATCCATGTGGCGGCCGATGTCGCAGAGAAGCGTCGGGCGCGCGGGTTGCGGCTGAATCACCCCGAGGCGATCGCGCTGATCACTTCGCACCTGCTGGAAGGGGCGCGCGACGGCCGCACCGTGGCCGAACTGATGGCCTCCGGCAGGAAGGTGCTCACCCGGCAGGACGTCATGGAAGGCATCCCGGAGATGATCCACGACGTCCAGGTCGAGGCCACCTTCCCGGACGGCACCAAGCTCGTCACCGTCCACGACCCGATCGTCTGACGGGGGATCGGCTGATGATCCCTGGAGAGATCCTGTACGCGGACAGTCCGGTGCCCCTCAACGATGGGCGCCCGGTCACCCGCCTCACCGTCCTCAACGCCGCCGACCGGCCCGTCCAGGTCGGCTCCCACTACCACTTCGCCGAGGCCAACCCGGGCCTGGACTTCGACCGCGGCGCCGCCCACGGGCTGCGGCTGAACATCGCCGCGGGAACCGCCGTGCGCTTCGAGCCCGGCATCCCCGTCGACGTCGAACTCGTCCCGCTCGCAGGGCTGCGCATCGTCCCCGGACTGCGCGGCGACACCGGAGGTCCCCTCGATGCCTGAACTCAGCCGTGCCGTGTACGCCGATCTGTTCGGGCCCACCACCGGCGACCGCATCCGGCTCGCGGACACCGATCTCGTCGTGGAGATCGAGGAGGACAGGTCAGGCGGGCCCGGACACGCCGGTGACGAAGCCGTGTTCGGCGGGGGCAAGGTGATCCGTGAGTCGATGGGCCAGGCGCGCACCACGCGAGCGGAAGGCGCGCCCGACACCGTCGTCACCGGCGCCGTCATCATCGACCACTGGGGCATCGTCAAGGCCGACATCGGCATCCGTGACGGCCGGATCACCGGCATCGGGAAAGCCGGAAACCCCGACACCATGGACGGTGTCCACCCGGACCTGGTCATCGGACCCGAGACGGAAATCATCGCGGGCAACGGCAAGTTCATCACCGCCGGAGCCATCGACGCACACGTCCACTTCATCTCGCCGACCCTCGTCGATCAGGCCCTGGCTTCCGGCATCACCACGCTCGTCGGCGGCGGCACCGGGCCGGCGGAGGGAACCAAGGCGACGACGATCACCCCCGGGCCCTGGCACCTCGCCCGGATGTTCGAGGCGCTCGACGGGTACCCCGTCAACATCGGGCTGCTCGGCAAGGGCAACACGATGTCCCGCGAAGCCATGCGTTCCCAGCTGCGCGCCGGTGCGCTGGGATTCAAGATCCACGAGGACTGGGGTGCCACTCCCGCGGTCATCGACGCCTGTCTGAGCGTCTGCGAGGAGACCGGCGCCCAGCTCGCCATCCACACGGACACGCTCAACGAGGCCGGCTTCGTCGCCGACACCCTGGCCGCCATCGCGGGGCGCTCCATCCACGCCTATCACACGGAAGGCGCGGGGGGAGGGCACGCGCCCGACATCATCAGCGTCGTCTCGGAACCGTACGTCCTGCCCAGCTCCACCAACCCGACCCGGCCGCACACCGTCAACACCATCGAGGAACACCTCGACATGCTGATGGTCTGTCACCATCTGAACCCCGCGGTGCCGGAGGACCTGGCGTTCGCGGAGTCCCGGATCCGGCCCTCGACCATCGCGGCCGAGGACATCCTCCACGACCTCGGAGCCATCTCGATCATCTCCTCCGACTCGCAGGCCATGGGGCGCATCGGTGAAGTGATCCTGCGGACCTGGCAGACAGCTCACGTGATGAAGCGGCGCCGCGGCGCCCTGCCGGGCGACGGCCGCGCCGACAACCACCGTGCACGTCGCTATGTCGCCAAATACACGATCAACCCGGCTGTGGCCCAAGGGCTCGACCGGGAGATCGGATCCGTCGAGACCGGCAAGCTCGCCGACCTCGTCCTGTGGGACCCGGCCTTCTTCGGGGTCAAGCCGCAGACGGTGATCAAGGGAGGCCAGATCGCGTACGCGCAGATGGGTGACGCGAACGCCTCGATCCCCACTCCGCAGCCGGTCATGCCCCGCCCGATGTTCGGGGCCGTGGGCAGGGCGCCCGCAGCCAACTCCCTGAACTTCGTGTCCGCCTCGGCCGTGGAGGACGGGCTCCCGGAACGCCTGGGCCTCGGCAAAGCGTTCGTACCGATCAGCAGCACCCGAGGCGTCACCAAGGCGGACATGCGCGAGAACGACGCCCTGCCCCGGGTCCAGGTCGACCCCGACAGCTTCGCCGTGACCATCGACGGTGATCCGGTCGAACCCGCCCCCGCAGCCGAACTCCCCATGGCGCAGCGGTACTTCCTCTTCTGAGGGCAGGACAGCACTTCATGACGACACGCGCAGCCCTGCTGGTCCTCGCCGACGGCCGGTTCCCCGCCGGGGGTCACGCCCACTCCGGTGGCGCCGAACCGGCCGTCAAGGCAGGACACATCCGCAACGCCCAGGATCTGGCGGCCTTCTGCCTGGGCCGTCTCCACACCACCGGGCTCACCTCCGCCGCACTCGCCGCCGCGGCGGCCCACGGCCTCGACCCGCTCGCGCTCGACGAGGCCGCCGATGCCCGGACACCCTCACCCGCACTCAGGAACGTCGCGCGCAAGCTCGGACGCCAGCTGATGAGGGCCGCCCGGGCCACCTGGCCCAGCCCCGAACTGGCGGCGCTGGCCGAAGCCCGGCCCCGCGGTGCCCACCAGCCCGTCGTTCTCGGCCTCACGGCCCGGGCGGCGGGTCTCGGCCCCGAGGACGCCGCGCACTGCGTCGCCTACGAGACGGTCAGTGGCCCGGCCACCGCGGTGGTCCGGCTGCTCTCCCTCGACCCCTTCGAGGCCACCGCCGTCCTCGCCCGGCTCGCCCCCGCACTCGACCAGGTCGCAGAGCAGGCAGCGGAAGCCGCACGGAAGGGCCTCGAGGCCCTGCCCGCCGCCTCGGCCCCGCTGCTCGACATCTCGGCCGAGGCCCACGCTGCCTGGCCGGTCCGCCTGTTCGCGTCCTGAACCCAACCCAGCCCTCCGACCGCACCAGACGACACCAGGAGCCGCATTCCATGCACCTCGACCATGCCCACAACGGGCCCGCAGCCGTCAGCGCCGACGCCGCACGTCCCGACGGCACCCGGCGCGCTCTGCGCATCGGCCTCGGCGGGCCGGTCGGCTCCGGCAAGACCGCGACCGTCGCCGCACTCTGCCGGGCCCTGCGCGACAGGATCTCCATCGCCGTCGTCACCAACGACATCTACACCCGTGAGGACGCCGCCTTCCTGCTGCGCAACGCCGTACTGCCCCCCGAGCGCATCCAGGCCGTCGAGACCGGCGCCTGCCCGCACACCGCGATCCGGGACGACATCTCCGCCAACCTCGAAGCGGTCGAGGACCTCGAGGACTCCGTGGGGCCCCTGGACCTGATCCTCGTCGAATCCGGCGGCGACAATCTCACCGCCACCTTCTCCAGGGGCCTCGTCGACGCCCAGATCTTCGTGATCGACGTGGCGGGCGGAGACGACATCCCGCGCAAGGGCGGGCCCGGCGTCACCACCGCCGACCTGCTCGTCATCAACAAGACCGACCTCGCGCCCTACGTCGGTTCCGATTTGGGGCGTATGGCCGAGGACGCCGCGGCGCAACGGGGCGAACTCCCCGTGGTGTTCACCTCCCTGACCGGTCCCGACGGTGTCGCACCCGTCGCTGACTGGGTGCGGGCACAGCTCGCCGCCTGGGCCGCATGAGCGTCGAGGCCACCGCCCGGATCACCGCCATAGCCGGCGGGCCGGGTGGCACGGTGCTGCCCGTGCTCGAGAGCGCCGGCCCCCTCGCCGTACGCCGCACCAGATCCCCCGACACCGCGTACGCGCGCGTCACCGTGGTCGGCGCGATGAGTGCCCCCCTCGGTGGCGACCGGCTCGCCGTCGAGGTTCGGGCCGAGGACGGCGCGCGGCTGACCGTGGACTCCGCCGCCGCGACCGTGGCGCTGCCGGGAGCCGACCCGGACGCGGGACCGGCCACGTACGACGTGCGGCTGAGCGTGGGAGAGGAGGCCGAGCTGCGCTGGCTCCCCGAACCGCTCGTCTCCGCGCACGGCAGTGACCTCGACATGACCACTCGCGCCGAACTCGCGCCCACCGCGCGTCTGGTGCTCCGGGAGGAACAGGTCCTGGGGCGCCACGGCGAATCCACCGGCAGGCTCACCACCCGTCTGATCGTCCGCAGGGCCGGCCGTCCGCTGCTCGACCAGCAGCTGGCATACGGCCCGGGGGCCCCCGGCGGCTGGGACGGGGCGGCCGTCCTGGGCGGCCATCGGGCGGTGGGACAACTGCTCGTCGTCGATCCCGCGTTCGGCCAGGGAGCTCCCGCAGCCCGCGTCCTCGGTCCCACCGCCGTGCTGGCGCCGCTGGCCGGCCCCGCCGTCCTGGTGACGGCGCTCGCTGCCGACGCACGGCTGCTCCGCGCGGTGCTGGACGAGGCCCTGGAGGGCCTTATGAAGGGGACAAGGGCCCACGGGCGGGCGTGAGTTCGCTCAGCGGGACAGTGACACCGGTTATTGGTTCGGTAAAGAAACATGTGTACGCCCTGTTCTCAGCAGGCTCACAGGCGAAAGGATCCACGGGACGAACGAACGACGCGCCGCCACCGGCGGCGCATCACACAGGGGGAGGTTCCACTTGAGACGCACAGCGGTGCTCGGTTCGGCCGGCACTCTGATAGCGGGCACGCTCATAGCAGGGGCGATAGCCGCACCGGCCGCAGGCGCCGACAGCCGCCACCACGGTGACCGGGAAGCGCGCGGTGTCCAGACCGCCGCGGCCCGGGCGGCGAAGAAGGGTATCGACTGGACGGACTGTCCGGCCGACTGGGCGATCGCCGCGCCCATCCAGTGCGGCTGGGTGACGGTGCCGCTCGACTACAGCAAGCCCGACGGCAAGCAGATCAAGCTCGCCGTCGACCGGCACATCAGCACGGGTACGAAGGACGAGCGCCAGGGCGCGCTCGTCTACAACCCCGGAGGCCCCGGCGGCTCGGGTATGGCGTTCCCGAAGCGCATCGTCAACAAGAACCCGCTGTGGACGAAGACCGCGAAGGCATACGACTTCGTCGGCTTCGACCCGCGCGGTGTCGGCCACTCGGCGCCGATCTCCTGCATCGACCCGCAGGAGTTCGTGAAGGCCCCGAAGGCGGACCCGGTCCCCGACAGCGAGGCCGACAAGCGTGCTCAGCGCAAGCTCGCCGCCGAGTACGCCGACGGCTGCGCCGAGCGCAGCGGCTGGATGCTGCCGCACATGACCACGCCCAACACCGCACGCGACCTGGACGTCATCCGGGCCGCGCTCGGTGAGAAGAAGCTCAACTTCCTGGGCGTCTCCTACGGCACCTACCTGGGCGCGGTCTACGGCACGCTCTTCCCGTCGCACGTGCGCCGCATGGTCGTCGACAGCGTGGTCAACCCCGCGAAGGACAACATCTGGTACGAGGCCAACCTCAACCAGGACATCGCCTTCCAGACACGCTGGGACGACTGGAAGGCGTGGGTCGCCGCGAACGACGCCGCCTACCACATCGGTGACACGCCGGAGAAGGTCGAGCAGGCGTGGCTGACCCTGCGCGCCGCGGCCAAGAAGAACCCGATCGGTGGCGTCGTCGGACCCGCCGAGCTCATCGGATTCTTCCAGGGCGCGCCCTACTACGACTCCGCATGGGCGCCCACCGCCCAGATCTGGAGCGACTACCTGGGCGGCGACACCCAGGCGCTGATCGACGCCGCGGCACCCGACCTGTCGGACACCGCTGGCAACATCAGCTCGGAGAACGGCAACGCCGTCTACACCGCGGTCGAGTGCGCGGACGCCAAGTGGCCCACCAGCTGGCGCAAGTGGGACCGCGACAACACCAGGCTGCACCAGGAGTACCCGTTCATGACCTGGGCCAACGCCTGGATGAACCTGCCCTGTGCGACCTGGCCGTCCAAGCAGCAGACGCCGCTGGACGTGCGCACCGGCAAGGGGCTCCCTCCCGTGCTGATCGTGCAGTCCACGCGTGATGCCGCCACGCCGTACGAAGGCGCTGTCGAGCTCCACAAGCGCTTCAAGGGCTCCCGTCTCATCACCGAGGAGGGCGCCGGCTCGCACGGTGTCACCGGCCTGGTCAACCCCTGCGTCAACGAGCGGGTGGACACCTACCTGCTCACCGGGAAGACCGACCGGCGCGATGTGACGTGCACGCCGCACGCCACGCCGAAGCCGTAAAAACCCTGTGAGAGAGAGCGGGCGGCCGGGATTCTCAGGGCCGCCCGCTCTCGCGTCCGCGGTCGTACCGCTCAAGCCAGGCGTCCTCGGCCACGTAGTCGAAGAGGCCTTCGCCGTAGTTGCGCAGCATCTTCGGGAAGGCCTGCCTCCAGTCCTGGCCGCGCAGTTGTGCCGCGAGCCACTCGACGGTCCCGGGGAGCGACTCCGCGTAGTCCGTCACCGGGCGGTAGCCGAGCTCCTGATCGGCGAGCGACATGTCGTAGACCACGGGGCGGGCACCCGACCACGGTGTCTCCCCGACACCTCCCTCGGGCGGCGGACCCGCCACCAGCACCGTCTCGGTCCTCACGCCGAGCACGTCGTCGACGGCGGCGGCGATCTCCGCGACCGTCGGCGCCTGCGGATCACCCGCGTTGAGCACCCGGGAGCCCGGACGGCGGGCCGCGAGACGTATCAGTTCGGCAAGGTTGGTCACGTGGACCGGGTGGAAGCGGCTCTGCCCGTCGTAGGCGAGAACCCGTCGTGCCCGGCCGTCGAGCTGGCGCTTGACGAAGTACAGCTCGCGTGGTGTGCGGCAGTGCTCGCCGTGTATCGCGCCCGCCCGGAGCAGCGTCACCGGCAGCCTCTCGCCGGCCGCGAGCAGTTCCTGTTCGAGTGCGACCTTCCGCGTCCCGTACGTCGCTTCCCCCGGGGCCACGGTGCGCTGCGTTTCCGGGATCGGCACCGGATACAGCGGGAAGCCGTCCGGCTCGTCCTGGGTGTCGAAACTCCGGCCTCGGTCGTCCTCGTACACCGCGCCGCTGGAGATGACGACCGCGGAACCGATCCGGTCCGCGAGCCCCGACAACTGGGCGGCGTGATCTTGGCCGAAGGCGGCCATGTCCACCAGGACGTCGCAGCCGTCGCCCAGCGCTGCCGCGAGTGCCCCCTTCTCCTCCCGGTCGAGCGCGAGGGCGCGCACTCCACCGCTCCATGTGGCGTCACGGCCGCCTCCGCGTGAGGCCGCCGTGACCTCCCAGCCGTCCTCGGTCAGGGCCCGCACCGCGGCCCTGCCGATCTGTCCTGTCGCGCCCAGCACGAACGCTCGTCCTCCGGTCATGCACCGAACGCTACGGCCGCCCCAGCCCCCGGAACAGGCAAATCTGCCGTCGGCAGAGTCCACGCTCAGCGTGACCGCCGCGGGAACTTCCTGGGCTGCTCGGCCTGGGCCGCCTTCGCCTTGACGGCGTACTCGTCGACGTACTCCTGCCCCGAGAGACCGAGGATGGCGTACATGATCTCGTCCGTCACCGCGCGGATCGCCGCCTTCTCGTTCTCCATGCCCGCGTAGCGGGAGAAGTCCATCGGTTCCCCGAAGCGGATCGTGACCCGCTTGATCCGGGGCACCTTCTGCCCAGGCGGCTGGATCTCGAACGTACCGACCATCGCGCAGGGGACGACGGGGACGCCTGCCTTGATCGCCATCACGGCGACCCCGACCTTGCCCTTGTACAGCCGTCCGTCGTGCGAACGGGTGCCTTCCGGGTAGATGCCGAGCAGCTCCCCCCTGTTCAGCACCCCCAGCCCCTCGCGGATCGCCGACTGCCCCGCCTCCTTGCCCGAACGGTCCACGGGGATCTGCCCGATGCTGTGGAAGAAGGCGGCCGTCAGCTTGCCCTTGATTCCGGGGCCGGTGAAGTACTCGGCCTTCGCGAGGAACGTGATGCGGCGCTTGATGATCGCGGGCATCAGGAAGTGGTCGGAGAAGGACAGATGATTGCCCGCGACGATGGCCGCACCCTCGTCGGGAACGTGCTCCAGCCCTTCGATGCGAGGACGGAACACCAGCCGGAGCAGGGGGCCCAGGACGACGTACTTCAGAACGTAATAGAACACAGCTTCTCTCCTAGCCTTCTGACCGGGCTGGTTGCCGCGTTCTGCCGGATCACACATGACGGTGTCGCTCTTGACCGACTTACCTGACGCGCCATCAGTCGGCAGACCGTTCGAACTCGGTACTACTCCTGAACGATCGATCGTAGCCCCGTTTCGGCCGCCCACCGAGGGTCCGGAGCGGTGCGCGTTGGGCCGGGCGTTCTCCGGATCGCCGAGCCGGCCCGTTGCCTGCGTTCTCTGCTGCCCCCGCGAGCGGTTGGAACACCGGCGGCACACACTCCCCGGCCGCGTGCCGGCACTGTGCCCCTGTGCCCCCTGTGCCCCCTGTGTCCCCGTGTCCCCGTGCCCCCGTGCAAGATGGATGCATGACTGGGGACGCGGGGTACGCGGGAGACGTGGGCGGGATTGTTGTGAGCAAGCAGGATCTCCGTGAGGTCGCCGCGTTCGCCGGCGCCTGCGCGGAGGCTGTGCTCGCGATCTTCGAGGCGGACCAGCCGGACGACGCGCGGCCTCGAGACGCTGTCGGTGCCGCGTGGGACTTCGCTCGCGGCGGGGAGCGGGGGAAGGCTCTGCGCGACACCGCGTCGGCGGCCCTCAAGGCGGCCAAGAGCGCGGAGACCGCGGCAGCCCACGAGGCGGCATGGGCAGCCATGTCCGCGGCAGGCTCCGCTTACCTGCATCCGCTCGCCAAGGCCACCCAGGTCAAGCACATCCTCGGCGCCGGCGCCTACGCCGCCCGAGCGGTGGAACTCGCCGCCGGCGACGACCGGAGCATCGGTGCGGACCACGTCCGGCAGCTGGTGCGCCGCGCGACTCCGGCAGTCGTCGACGTGCTCCAGCGCTTCCCGGCTGCGCCGAGCGGCGGAGGACGGGTCGGTGAGCTGATCCGGCTGCTGGACGACGGTCTGCGCGCGCTCGCCCTCCCCGCCTGACGCTTCACCGCTGGGCCTCGGCGACCTGGCGCGCCCTCGCTACCGCATCGGACCACGTCGGCGGCCGGCTGGGCGACGACACGGCCATGATCGCGATCAGTCGCCCGGCCACGCAGCATTGACCGCGCCGCAACACAGGGACGACCCGCGTCGGCCAGGCAGAAATGGCCACGTCGACAGAGCGCAGACGACCGCGCGACCACGCACACCTGAACGCCCACAGCTACCGCCCCGCCGCCCGACCGCGACGGCGTGGCGGTACGCGCCCCGCCTCCTCCGGTGCCGAGCCGAGCGCGGGGCGAGTCCTCGCCGAGGCCCCGTCCGCCGCCGGTTCAGGTGTCGCGAGTGGCGACCATCCCCAGGGTGGCCAAGCCCAGCACCACCCAGCCGAACCACAGCCAGCCGTTGCTTCCCAGCGCCACCGTGTACGCCGTCACCGCGATCAGGGCGCCGACGGTGAGCACCCCCATGGTCTTCGTGGATCCAGGCATGAGCACACGCTCCTCACCCGGCCGCACGGCCGTTGGAGCCATGGTCACCCCTGAGGCGCACCCACCGCTACTGCCCGCGTGTCTGCAATGAGGCGAGATAGGCGTTGTACGCCTTCAGCTCCTGGTCGCCGTCGCGGTCCGCCGCGCGGTCGGTGCGCTTCGCCGACCGCTGCTCGGAGCGGTACCACTGGAAGACGAGAGCGATCAGCACCAGCACGGACGGGATCTCGCTGAACGCCCAGGCGATGCCCCCCGCCACGGACTGGTCGCTCAGCGCGTCGACGCCCAGGGAGGCCGGGGGGTTCTCGTACGCCTTCACCATCGGCTGGCTCGCCATCATCAGCGCGATCCCGAAGAAGGCGTGGAACGGCATTCCCGCGAAGAGCTCCAGCATCCGCATCACGTAGCCGGGCCGGTGGGGGCCGGGGTCGACGCCCATGATCGGCCAGAAGAACACCAGGCCGACCGCCAGGAAGTGCACCATCATCGCGATGTGGCCGGGCTTCGAGTCCATCAGGAAGTCGAACAGCGGGGTGAAGTAGAGCGCGTAGAGGCTCGCGATGAAGAGCGGGATCGTGAAAGCCGGGTGCGTGATGATCCGCAGGTAGCGGCTGTGGAGCAGCTTGAGCAGCAGCTCGCGAGGGCCCGTACGGTCCCGGCCCGCCACCGGCAGCGCTCGCAGCGCGAGCGTGACGGGGGCACCCAGCAGCAGCAGGATCGGAGAGACCATGCTGATCACCATGTGCTGCACCATGTGCACACTGAACATGACCATGCCGTAGTCGTTGAGACCGGTGCACATCACCAGGGCGATGGTCAGCACGCCCAGGACGAAGAAGACGATCCGGTTGACCGGCCAGCTGTCGCCCCGGCCGCGCAGTCGCGCGACCGCGTATCCGTAAAGGACGAGCGCGGCGACGCAGCCGACCAGGAAGAACGGGTCCGCGGAGAATTCGAGTCCGCGTCCCAGCGTGAACGGCGGCAGATCCATGTTCATGCCGTGCCCGCTGTGATCCATCTGTTCACTCCCGCCGGGGACGTCCCCGATTCGTGCCGGTTGTCCGGACCAGAGTAGAACCGCCCCCGGCCGCGAGTGCGGCCGGGGGCGGTTCAGCGGACGGTGTGGCGGGTCAGAGGACGACCTGTGCCTCGGCGTAGCGCTCGTCGGGAACCGTCTTCAGGGTCTCCACCGCCGCCGCCAGCGGCACCATCGTGATGTCGGTACCGCGCAGTGCCGTCATCATGCCGAACTCACCGCGGTGCGCCGCCTCGACGGCGTGCCAGCCGAAGCGGGTGGCGAGGACGCGGTCGTACGCGGTCGGGGTGCCGCCGCGCTGCACATGGCCGAGGATCACCGGGCGGGCCTCCTTGCCCAGGCGCTGCTCCAGCTCACCGGAGAGCTGCGTCGCCACCCCCGCGAAGCGCTCGTGGCCGTAGATGTCCTTCGTGCCCTGGTTGAACTCCATGGAGCCCTCCCGCGGCTTCGCGCCCTCGGCCACGACGACGATCGCGAACTTCTTGCCGTCGGAGAAGCGCCGGCCGACCACATCGGTCAGTTCGTCGATGTCGAAGGGGCGCTCCGGTACGACGATGGCGTGCGCGCCGGCCGCCATGCCCGAGTGCAGTGCGATCCAGCCGGTGTGACGGCCCATGACCTCGACGATCAGCACGCGCTGGTGCGACTCGGCCGTGGTCTTCAGCCGGTCGAGCGCCTCGGTCGCGACTCCGACAGCCGTGTCGAAGCCGAACGTCACGTCCGTGGAGGCGATGTCGTTGTCGATCGTCTTCGGTACCCCGACGATGGGCAGGCCGGCCTCGGAGAGCAGGTTGGCGGCCTTCAGCGTGCCCTCGCCGCCGATCGGGATGATCGCGTCCAGGCCGAGGTCGGCGACATGGCCCCTGGCCCGCTCGACGCCGTCACGCAGATGCGCGGGCTGGACGCGGGAGGAGCCGAGAATGGTGCCGCCACGAGCGAGGATGCCGCCGACCGCGTCGAGGTCGAGCTTGCGGTAGTCGCACTCGAGGAGGCCCCTCCAGCCGTCGTGGAAGCCGATGACCTCGTCGCCGTGGTCGACCACCGCACGGTGCACGACGGAACGGATGACGGCGTTGAGGCCGGGGCAGTCGCCGCCGGAGGTGAGCACACCAATTCGCATTGCCCGGGAAACCTTTGCAACGTGGGCCGACGCCGGACCACGTCGTCCGGTTGGATCCCCGCCACCCTACCGGCGCTGGGTGACGGGACCGAACCCACTGTCCGACTGCTGGACGTCCACCGGACGTACACCGGCCGCTCACACCTGCGGACCGGCCCGTGGAACGGGCCGGTCCGTGGGAAGTACGTCAGGCGGGCTGGGTCGCCGCGGCGATCCGCTCGGCGCGCAGCGCCTCGTACCACCGGTCGTCGCTCGGCGGCAGCGCGTTCACGTCCAGGGCCAGCTTGAGCAGGTGGTCCGCGATGAGCGGGTTCCGCGCCAGCACGGGCCCGTGCATGTACGTACCGAAGACGGTGTCGTTGTACGCGCCTTCCGTGCCGTCCCCCGTGCCGTTGCCCCGGCCGAGCCGGACCCGGGCGAACGGGCGGGCCGTCGGGCCGAGGTGGGTGACACCCTGGTGGTTCTCGAAGCCGGTCAGCGGCGGCAGACCCAGGTTCGGGTCGATGTCGCCGAGCACGTCACCGACGCACCGGGCGCCTTCGCCCCGGGTGGAGACGACGTCGAGCAGCCCGAGGCCGGGCTCCCGCTCCCCGAGGTCGTTGATGAACTCGTGGCCGAGGATCTGGTAGCCGGCGCAGACCGAGAAGATGATCGCGCCGTTGGCCGCGGCCCTGCTCAGCCCGCCGTCACGGCGCAGCCGCTCCGCGGCGAGCCGCTGGGGCCGGTCCTCCCCGCCGCCGATCAGATAGATGTCGCCCGACGTCGGGATGGGCTGGTCGCTGCGCACGTCGACACGCGACACGTCCAGGCCGCGCTGGCGTGCCCGGCGCTCCACCACCAAGGCGTTGCCCTGGTCGCCGTAGGTGCTGAGGAGGTCGGGATAGACCCACACCAGCCGCAGGCTGTTGTTGCTCATGCTTCGTCCTCTCCGGGGGTTGCCCGCGCGGGGGTCAGTTGCCGACACGACGGCGCAGATCCTGGAAGGCGGTGTAGTTGGCGATGACCTCGATGCGGCCGGGCGGAGCCATCTGGACCGCCTCGTCGAGGTTCTCGCAGACACGGAAGTCCAGTCCGGCCACCTCGAGCCGGACCGCGAGGTCCAGCTTGCGGTCGCCGAGCACGAAGATCGGGTGCCCGTAGAGCTGCGTGTAGTCGACGTCCCACAGCCAGGAGGTGTCCGTGCCGTCGGCGCCGCGTGCGTTCACCGAGAGGATCACGGGGGTCGGCGGCGGGTCGATCAGGGAGAACGTCTCGAGCCAGCCCGCCGGGTTCTTCGCCAGCAGGAGCCGCAGCTCGCGGCCGAGGAAGGTGACGACGTCGTAGCGGCCGGCCACGGCCTGCACCTGGTACATGCGCTCCAGCGCGACCTGCGGCGGCACACCGAAGACGGCGGCCACGGCGGCCGAGCTGGTGGCGTTGGCCTTGTTGGCACGGCCCGGCAGCTGGAGGTGGATCGGCCACGCGGAACCGTGCGGGTCCAGGACGTAGTCGCCGTTCAGCGCCCAGCTCGGCGCGGGGCGGCGGAAGCCGCACTCGCCGCAGAACCAGTCGTCGCCCGGCCGCTGCATCACACCGCCGCAGGACGGGCAGGACCAGGCGTCGTCCTTCCACGCCTGTCCGGCGGCGACCCACACCACGTTGGGGGAGGAGGAAGCCGCCCAGACGATCAGGGGGTCGTCGGCGTTGGCCACGATCACGGCCTTGGAGCCGGACAGCCCCTCACGCCACTTCTCCGCCAGCATCCGGGTCTCCGCCGCGCGGTCCAGCTGGTCGCGGGAGAGGTTGAGCAGCGCGATCACCTTGGGGGTCGTGTCGCGTGCCACACCGGCGAGGTACTTCTCGTCCACCTCGATCACGCCGTACCGCGCGTCCGAGCCGCCCGCCAGCGCGGAGGTGATCCCCGCGGGCATGTTGGCCCCGAGGGCGTTGGACACGACGGGCCCAGCGGCCCGGAGCGCCTCGGCGATGAGCCGGGTGGTGGTCGTCTTGCCGTTCGTCGCGGACACGAGAATCACGTCCAGGTGCTGCGCCAGCCGCCCGAGCAGGTCGGGGTCGAGCTTGAGCGCCACCCGGCCGCCGATCACCGATCCGCTGCCGCGCCCCGCAGCGCGCGACACCGCCGCCGCGGCCTTGCCCGCCGTCACGGCGAGCTTGGCCCGCGGCGACAACGGCTCCGTGTTGCCTGCCATCGTCCTAGATCCTCCTTGCGTAAGTCCGCGCCCAGCCTATCGATGTCCGGCGCGGCGACCGCACCTCGGCACCACGGGGAAGGTGGAGGTCACGTGGAACGTACGCTTCTCCCCATGCGAAACCGCCCGATCCCCGGCAGTTCCGGACGCGTCCGTGCCATGAGCCTGTTCGGTGACCCGGTGCTGCACGGTCCCTGTGACGACGTCACCGACTTCGGACCTTCCCTCGCCCGCCTGGTCGAGGACATGTTCGCCACGATGTACGCCGCGAACGGAGTGGGACTCGCCGCCAACCAGATCGGCGTACCGCTCAAGGTGTTCGTGTACGACTGCCCGGACGACGACGACGTCCGGCACGTGGGCCACCTCGTCAACCCCGTCCTCGTCGAGGCCGACGGGATCACCGTACGCGGACCGGAGGGATGCCTTTCACTTCCGGGCCTGGAAGCAGGCACCCCGCGCTTCGACCACGCGGTCGTCGAGGGCCGGTCCGTGACCGGGGAGCCGGTGCGGATCACGGGCAACGGCTGGTTCGCCCGCTGCCTGCAGCACGAGTGCGACCATCTCGAAGGCCGGATCTACACGGACCGCCTGACGGGCCTGCGGCGTGCCAGGGCGCTCCGTGCCGCCCGGCGGGCGCCCTGGGGCCGCACGGTCACCGCCTGAGGCCGGGCACGCCCCCGGGAACGCGTGGCCCGTGCCGCTCGCGCCGCGTGAGCACGGCGGCGATCGCGGCCCGGCGGGCGTTCAGAACCCCGGGCCGCCCGGCAGGTCGCCCGCCTCGGCGAGCCTGCCCCACAGCAGGTCGGCGAGACTGCGTACGAGCGTCTCGCGCGAACACGGCCGGTCACCGAGCCACCAGTCCCCGGCTGCGTGCATCATGCCGACGATGCCGTGGCCCCAGATGCGTGCCATCTGCTCGCCGTCCGGGCCGAGGTCCACCCGCTCCACGATCACCTTGCCGAGCTCCTCGCCCAGCCGGCGCAGCAGTGGGGCCGAGTGGCGGCCGACGTCGAAACCCTGCTCGGGCGAGGGGGCCGCGTCGTCGGACGGGTGCATCAGGAAGCGGTAGACCTGCGGACGTGCCTCGATCGCGGCGAGGTAGGTGTCGAGCGTCGACTCGACCCGTGCACGCCGCTCGGACGGCGCGTCGAGCGCGGCCCGCAGGGCGCTGAGCAGCGCATCGGTGTGGCGCTTGGCGAGCGCGCGGTAGAGACCGCCCTTGTCGCCGAAGTGCCGGTAGAGGATGGGCTTGGTGATCCCGGCCTCCGCGGCGATCGCGTTCATCGAGGCCTTGGGGCCGTCCCTGAGCACCACTCGGTCCGCGGCTTCCAGCAGCTCCCGACGGCGTCTCTCGGCCGCCGTCCGCTGCCGTTCGGCCCCTCGTGCGGTCTCCATGTCTTTTCTCCCGCCCCACCCAGCTGTCCTGCGATCTCGTCACGCCCGGGCAACGTAACACCCTGCTCTGCCGTGCGCGGATCCCCAGCTGACCGGTTGACAGAAGCTACTTGCTGGTAACAGACTGTTGTTACCGCTAGTAACGGGTTATCCGGAAGTGCATGGAGGGAACATGGCCGAGTTCACGCTCGAGCTCAACGACGACCAGAAGCAGGTCCGTGACTGGCTGCACGGATTCGCCGCCGAGGTGATCCGGCCGGCCGCTTCGGAGTGGGACGAGCGTGAGGAAACGCCCTGGCCCGTCATCCAGGAGGCGGCCAAGGTAGGCATCTACTCCCTCGACTTCTACGCCCAGCAGTTCTTCGACCCTACGGGCCTGGGGATCCCCGTGGCGATGGAAGAGCTCTTCTGGGGTGACGCGGGCATCGCCCTGTCGATCGTCGGTACGGGGCTCGCGGCCGTCGGTGTGCTGGCCAACGGCACCGAGGAGCAGATCGGCACCTGGATCCCGCAGATGTACGGCGACGCGTCCGACGTGAAGGTCGCCGCCTTCTGCTCCTCCGAGCCCGACGCCGGCTCGGACGTCGCCTCGATGCGTACGCGCGCCGTGTACGACGAGGCCAAGGACGAATGGGTGCTCAACGGCACCAAGACCTGGGCGACCAACGGCGGCATCGCCAACGTCCACGTCGTCGTCGCCGTGGTCGACCCGGAGCTGGGCTCGAAGGGGCACGCCTCCTTCATCGTCCCGCCCGCCACGCCCGGCCTCTCCCAGGGGCAGAAGTTCAAGAAGCACGGGATCCGCGCCTCGCACACGGCCGAGGTCGTCCTGGAGGACGTCCGCGTCCCCGGTCACTGCCTGCTGGGCGGCAAGGAGAAGCTCGACGAGCGCCTCGCCCGGGCCCGCGAGCGCGCCAGGTCCGGCGGCGAGCGCGTCAAGAACGCGGCGATGGCCACCTTCGAGGCGTCCCGCCCCGCCGTCGGTGCCATGGCGGTCGGCACCGCGCGCGCGGCGTACGAGGTCGCCCTCGACTACGCCAAGACCCGCAGCCAGTTCGGGCGCCCCATCATCGACAACCAGGGCGTCGCCTTCCAGCTGGCGGACATGCGTACGCAGATCGACGCCGCGCGGCTCCTGGTGTGGCGCGCCTCCTGGATGGCCAGCGCGGGGAAGCCCTTCACCGCGGCGGAGGGCTCGATGTCCAAGCTCTACGCCAGCGAGACGGCGAAGTCGGTCACCGCCCAGGCCGTCCAGATCCTCGGCGGCAACGGCTTCACGCGCGAGTACCCGGTCGAGCGCATGCACCGCGACGCCGCGATCTACACCATCTTCGAGGGCACGAGCGAGATCCAGCGCCTGGTGATCGCCCGCACCCTGTCGGGCATGCCGATCCGCTGAGGCCGCTCGTCCGGAGCATGCCGGGGCCCGGCGCGCTCCGGACGAAGGGGCGGCGATGACGCGGGGCCGGACCGTGCGCCGGTCCGGCCCCGCGTGCCGTCCGTACCGCTCGCGGCTACCGCGGAAGCTGCGCCTCGATGGCCGCCACGACCTCCGGGGCCTCCGGCTCGGTCCGGGGGCGGATCCGGGCGACCGGCTCGCCGGCCGGGGAGATCAGGAACTTCTCGAAGTTCCACTGGACGTCACCTGCCGCGCCCTCGGAGTCGCTGACCTTCGTCAGCTCGGCGTAGAGAGGGTGGCGGTCCTCGCCGTTGACGTCGATCTTCTCCAGCAGGGGGAAGCTGACGCCGTACGTCGTCGAGCAGAACGTCTGGATCTCCTCCGCGCTGCCCGGCTCCTGGCCCGCGAACTGGTTGCAGGGCACGCCGAGCACGGTGAACCCGCGGTCTCCGTACTCCTTCTGCAGCCGCTCAAGGCCCGCGTACTGGGGCGTGAGCCCGCACTTGGAGGCGACGTTGACCAGGAGGACGGCCGAGCCCTCGTAGGCCCCCAGCGTCGTCGGCTCGCCGGTCAGGGTGCGGAGCGGGATGTCGTGCAGCGTCATGCGTGATCTCCTCGGTCGTGTGGCGTCACAGTCATTGTGACGCGCCCTCCTCGCCGGCGGCGGGGTGGCCGAGCTCCTTGTAGAAGAGGGTCGTTCCTCTGAGTGCGCCGGAGGGGTCCGCCGCGTACCGGGGGATGGAGCCGCACGCCGTCCAGCCCGCCGCGGTGTAGAGCCGCTCGGCGAGGCTGTCCGTCTCGGTGTCCAGGACCAGCAGCGTCAGCCCTTCCTCGGCGGCCCACTCCTCGACGGCCGTGAGCAGTGCGCGGCCGACCCCCCGGCCGCGGGCGGAGGGCCTGACGATCAGCTTGGCCACTTCCGCGCGGTGGCGTGCGTTGGGCAGGGGTGCCTTGACCAGGCCGACCGTGCCCGCCACCCGCTCGTCGTCGCGGGCGATCCAGACCTGGTGGCTCCCGGCCTCGACCGCGGCGGCCCGCTCCCGCCACCAGACGGCGGCGTCCGCCCGGTCCAGCGGTGCGAGGAACCCCACGGACGCCCCGCCTTCCACGGCCTCGACCAGCAGGGCTGCGAGTTCATCGGCGTAGGTGACCAGTTCGGGGCCGGACACGGGGACGATCTCGGTCATGGAGCGGGGTCCTTTCACATTCACGGCAGGACGATCATCAGTGCGTAGCGGACCGGGTGAGGGCCCGGACAGTGGAAGTGGGACGGGCCGCGCAGCCTGAAGCGCAGGCAGTCGCCCTGGCGCACGGTGTGCACCGTGCCGTCGACGGTGATCTCGACCGTGCCTTCGAGTACCCAGATGTGCTGCTCGACACCGGGCACGGGCGCGTTCTCGTACGCGATGTCGGTGCCCGCGTCGAGTGTGCCCTCGATGATCTCCGCACGCAGTCCGGCGTGCGGCGGCGAGACGGAGCGCCGGACGAATCCGGAGCGCGCGTCCCGCCACACCGGCTGCTGTGCGGCGGGAACCAGGTGCGGCGGCTCCGCCTCCACCTCCATGAGCAGGCGCGACATCGTCCGCCCGTACACGGTGCAGAGCCGGCCCAGCACGGTGGTGGTGGGACTCAGCTCGCCGCGCTCCAGCCGGGAGAGCGTCGAGCGGCTCACACCGGCGCGGCGCGACAGCTCGTCGAGCGACCAGCCGTGCTCGGTGCGGAGCATGCCCAGCCGGGCCGCCAGCCTGGCGTCCACGGAGGCCGGCGCCTCCAGTTCTCTCATATAAAGGATTCTATCTCAGATCAGAGAAATGGGGCGAGGGGGGCCGATGTGCCGATCAGGTGATGCCGTGTCAGGCTGTAAAAGGAATATAAGCCGCATAGCGGCTCGCCCGAGCCGCCGATCGGCTGGAATTCGAGGAGGCCGACATGGCTGGAAGTATGAGCGGAACCCGAGAGGGGAACACCGCGACGGGCAGAAGTGGGGCCCAGTCGGGCTGGACCGTCTTCGCGGCGGTGATGATGATCTTCGGCGGGGCCATGGCCATCTTCGAGGGCATCGCGGCCATCGCCAAGGACGACCTGTTCGTCTCGACGCGCAACTACGTCTTCCAGTTCAGCCTGACCGGCTGGGGCTGGGTGCACCTCATCCTCGGGATCGTGGTCGTCCTCGCCGGGTGTGCGCTCTTCAGCGGTGCTCTCTGGGCACGCGCCGTCGGGGTCCTGCTGGCCGGCCTCCTGGTGATCGCCAACTTCCTCTGGCTCCCCTACTATCCGTTCTGGTCGCTGGTGCTCATCGCCATCAACGTCTTCGTCATCTGGGCGCTGTGTGCGGGGCCGCACCGGGGTCGAACCTGAGCGTCAGGACATAGGAGACCACCACTGCCACGATGACGAGCGGCATCACGGTGATCCCTTCGGAACCCAGCAGCAGGGTGGCGAGCAGCACCGACGTCATCGGAAGCTTCAGCATCGCCACGCACATGGCCCCGACCCCCATCGCGAAACCCGAGGTGGGGTCGAGCCCGGGCAGATGCGACAGGGCCAGCCCGCCCGCCGCTCCGATGAACATGGACGGGAAGATGGGCCCGCCTCTGAAAGTGCTCAGCGACACGCAGTAGGCGAGTCCCTTGCACACGATGAGGATCACGAGGGTGGCGACCGAGAGTCCCGCGTCCGTGGCGAGCAGCGGGCCGAGGGCGTCCTGGCCCGAATAGAGCACCTGGGACGCGTCATGGCCCGTGCTCTCCGCGTACAGGAGGGCCAGCACACCGACGACCAGACCCATCACGACGGCGGACGGCACCGTCCGCCGTCCGGTGTGTTTCTGGAGCGACAGGGAGAGCCGCTTGATCCCCGCGCCGGCGAAGGCCGCCGCGGCTCCCAGGGCGATCGCCCAGCCGAACGCGCCCACGGTCGGGTCGTCCGCGTGCGGCACGCCCGGCAGGGTCAGCGAGTACGTTCCCAGCCCCGTCCACGAGCCCAGGCCGATGAAGATGAGCGAGCCGATGCCGGAGGCGAGCAGGCCCGGGACGAGCGCCAGTCCGAGCGTCATCCCGGCCAGTCCGGACGTCTCCATCAGCAGGAACGCGCCGAGGAGCGGCGACCCCAGCAGGGTGCTGACGGCGGCGAAGCTCCCGGCCGCCGCAACCATCGCGCCCGCGCTCGGTGCGATGCCGGGCTTGACCAGGCGCACCGCGAAGAGGGCCAGACCGCCGCCCAGGGCGATGAGCGGCGCCTCCGGCCCGAGCACGGCGCCGAGTCCGAGCGAGGTCAGCGCGGCGAGCGCGATACCCGGCAGCTCCACCGACGCCGGCGGCCCCGCGTGCGACATGCCCTCCGCCGGGTTGTGCCCGCCCGTGCCCGGGAGGTGGCGGACGGTCAGCGCGGTCAGCAGGCCCGCGACGGCGAGCAACGGGACCGGCCACCACGAGGGGGTCGTGTCGAAACCGAGCCCCCGGGGCAGGTCCTCGTAGGTCAGCGTCTGGAGTTCGTGCACGAGGGCCAGGAAGCCGAACGCGAGCGCCGAGATGGGGACCCCGAGGATCGCCACCATGATCAGAAGGACCGCGTATCCCCGCGTGCGTACCACGGCGAGTGGATCCGGGTGTTCGGGCCCGGGTGCTGCGCCGGGTTCGGCCGACATCGTCATGATCTCCTCAGCGTCGGGTCCCGGCGGGAATACGCTGGCCCGCCGGGATCCACACGGTGATACCACGATGTGGCGGTATGTCCGTCATGTACCCGCTGTGGAGCTCTGACGTTTCGGCCGCCGTCTCACCTCGCGCCCGCCTCGGCCGCGGCAAGGCGGCCGGCCGCCACCGCCTCCGTCAGCGCCCGGTGGTCCCGCTCGTTCTGGTCGGCGTACAGCTCGGCGAAGGCGGCCAGCGCCCGGTCGAACACGTCGCCGCTCCCGAGGTACGCGGCGATCGCGATCCGGTCACCGGACCGCGCGTGGGCGCGGGCCAGGGTCGCCCCGCACATCTCACCGAAGGTGGCCATGCCGCGCGGCACCATCTGCTCCGGCTCGGCGATGCCCTTCCAGTCGCGCAGCTGCCGTACGTAGAAGTCCCGGCGCCGCCCGTCGATCCCGTCCACCCGCTGCCAGCCGAGGAAGATGTCGCCCGCCGCCTGCATCAGGCGCTGGCCGGCCACCACCCGCTCGCCCTGGTTCCGGTACGCGCTCGCTCCCACGTGCGGCGCGAGCACCGAGGTGTCGGCCTCCTTGGCCTGGAGGAACAGCGGGTCACCGCCGTCCCTGCCGAGCAGCAGGATGATCCAGCAGCGGGTCCCGACGCTCCCGACGCCGACGACCTTCCGGGCCATGTCGACGGGCCGGTAGTCGGCGAGCAGGGAACTTCGGTCCGAGGGGAGGGTGCGGCTGTAGCGCCGAAGCAGCTTTTCCAGCTGCGCCTCCATCAGGCCACGTTCCGGGGTGGGCAGCAGATCCCGCAGCGGGACGAGCAGGGGCGGGTCCGCGGCGATCCGGATACGTCCCTCGGTGGCCTCGGTGAGTTTGCCGAAGGCCTGCAGACTGTCCCGGCTGCGGGCCTTCTCGGTCGCCCTGGCCAGACGTCTGCGCCCTCGGGGGGACAGCCTGTCCGCGGCCACGGCCCGTAGCTGGTCCACATCCGTCCGCGTGTACCAGACATCGAGATTGCGCATGCCCGCGAACCGGATCATCGACTCCCGGTACGAGCGCACCGTGTCACGCACGATGCCGCGCCGCTCCTTGTCCGAGAAGCCGTTCGCACGCCCCGCGATGACGAGACTGGCCGCGAGCCGCTTCACGTCCCACTCCCAGGGGCCGGGCAGCGTCTCGTCGAAGTCGTTGATGTCGAAGAGCAGATGGCGCTCGGGGGAGGCGAGCAGCCTGAAGTTCAGCAGATGGGCGTCACCGCACAACTGCGCACGGATTCCGCTGTCCGGCGTCCCGGCCAGGTCGGACGCCATGATCGCCGCGGCGCCCCGGTAGAAACGGAACGGCGACTCCGTCATCCGCCCGTAGCGGATCGGCACCAGCTCGGGAACCCTGGCCGCCGACTGGACTTCCAGGACCGCCAGCGGATCGGGCCGGTCACCCGGTGGTTCGTACACGCCATGGCTGGAGCGGGGGGATTGCCGGCGGGCCGCTCTGCCGAGCGCGGTCCGCTCCTCGGGCGTCGAACCGGGTACGGCACGGAGCGGGGAAGGGGTCTCCTGGGCCATCGTGGACCCTCCTGACTGCCGGGGCTGCCGGCATGTGGGCCTGCCTTCCCATCATTACGGCTCCGCCGCCTTCCGGCCCGTCGCCGGCGGGCAGGGCGGTCAGGTCTGGCGCGCCCGGCGCAGGGCCACCCTCCGCCAGAGCGCCCGCTGACATCGGAGCGCCGCCGCTCCCACGACGATGAGCACCGCGATGTTGACCAGCAGCTGGATGAGGGAACCCCGCGCCTCGGACCAGCTGGCGAAGGCCGTGGAGACGCTGATGGCGGCCGCCGCCGGGATGGTGGTGACCGAGATGAACACCCCGAGCAGGGCGCTCGTGCGGGCCTCGGTGAGCGACACGATGCCCACGACACCGGCCAGGGCGGCGACCGCGACGGAGAAGAAGTTGGGGGTGTTGATCAGGTCGGACACCGGCCGTAGCCCCTTCTGGAATGCCTTCGACTCGAGACCGAACCCCCGGATGAGCAGGCTGAAGAGGAAGGTGACGGCGATCGTCAGCAGGAGGCCCGCCCCCAGCGCGGTCAGTCCCCTGCGGATCATGGTCCGCTCACCCCGGTCGATGCCCAGCGCCACCGCGACGATCGCACCGTACTCGGGGCCGACGACCATCGCCCCGACGATCAGGATCTGGGAGTTGGTGACGATGCCGACCGACCCGATGAGACCCGCGATGACGAGGTAGAGGTAGAAGCTCGGCGCATACCTGCCCTCGGACCTGATGCGCGCCTCCACCTGGTCCCAGACCGGGGCGTTCGCCAACGCTCCGAGCCGGCGGACCGCACGCTCCGAGGCCTGCCCGGTGAAGGCCATGTCGACCGGCTCGACGACCATCGTTCCCCGTACGTCGACCCCGAGGCCACGCAGACCGCGCAACACCTCGTTCGCGGCTCCGCCGACCACGTCGCAGGCCACGGCGTCCCCGTCGGGGTTGCGTGCCGCGCCCCGCTGCACGATCAGGTTCAGGACGTAGGGGCTGCCGGCGAGGATCCCCTCGACCTGGTCCGTGAGGTCTGCCGGGCTGACGACGCGGACGTGGATCATGTCCATCCGGCGCCCCTGCCCGGCCAGGAGGGCGACCCGCACCGGAGTGACGGAAAGCGGATTCTGCGGGGGTATGACAGTGATCGGACGGTCATGGACCGATACCTTCCCACAGCAGCGCGCGGTCCGGGGGCGGAAGGCGCCCGCCGGGCCGGTCGTCACTCCTTCCTGTCGTCCCACTCCCTGCCGAGCAGCCAGCTGTCGAACGTGCCCAGCACCGCCACGAGCGCGGCCCCCAGCCGCCAGTCGTAGCCCGGCGCGTGCAGGAGCACCGCGTCGTCCTTCGACCTGAACTCCAGCGGAGCCTGACCGCCCGCACGCCACACGATGCGGCGCGGCCCGCGTGCCGCGTCGCCGTCACCGCTCAGCAGGCTCATCACGATGACCAGCAGTTGCAGCGGTGACAGCAGCCACCACACGTACCACCAGCAGATCCGGCCCTTGAAGCCCACCGCCTCCGGACCCCCCGCCGGCGTCACCGTCCAGCGGGTACGCAGGCCCTTGCCGCGCAGCGCCTTCTCACGGACGACCGTGCCTATGAGCTCGCCGCGCGCCCCGATCACCTGGTAGTGCGCGACTCCGCTCCCGGCCGACACCGTCACCAGGGTGGCCAGCCGCTCCCGGCGCTGCTCGTCCGCCCACAGTGCGAACGAGCGCGTCCCGTCGCCCCGCGCCGCCCGGTAGGCGGAAATCCCGCCCGGCGGCAGTTCCCGTTCCACGTACGCCACCACGCGGTCGCTCCCCGCGCCGTCCGAGAGCCGCACCACATCGCCCACCGGAGCGGGCGCTCCGGCCCCCGGCGCCGGTCCGGGGTCCCGGAGAGCGGGCCCCATCCTCAGTACGCTGCTCAACCGCCGATCCCCTCCGCCGTACCGCACATGCCTTCGCCTTCCTCCGCACAGGCTTGAGAGGATCCTCCCGTGGAGTCCCCCGAGCCCTTTCCCGACTTTCCCGAACCACCGGCCCGGCCGGAGCCGCCGGAGAGCCGCCAGCCGGTCCGTTGCGCCCTGTGCGGGCGGCCTCTCACCGGCGCCGACTCACGCCGTGCCGGTCTCGGCCCCGCCTGCGACGCCAAACTGCATCCGCCGGGGCCGGACATCCGCACCCGCCGCCACGAGGTGGAACAGGACCCGATCCCGGGCACCTGAACCACCTTCCGGCGGCTACGCGCCGTCGAGCCTGCGGAACAGCCCTTCCTGCACCACTGAGACCAGCAACTGCCCCTGGCGGTCGTAGATCCTGCCCCTGGCCAGCCCTCGGCCACCCGTGGCGATCGGTGACTCCTGGTCGTACAGGAACCACTCGTCCGCCCGGAACGGGCGGTGGAACCACATGGCGTGGTCCAGCGAGGCCATGTCGAAGCCACGCGGCCCCCACAGAGGCTCCACGGGGATCCGTACCGCGTCCAGGAGCGTCATGTCGCTCGCGTACGTCAGCGCGCAGGTGTGCACCAGCGGGTCGTCGCCCAGCGGGCCGACCGCGCGCATCCACACCGCACTGCGCGGGTCCGCGTCCTTGATCTCCTCCTTCGTCCAGCGCAGCCGGTCGACGTAGCGGATGTCGAAGGGCTGACGCCGCGCCATCCGCTCCAGCGCCTCCGGGAGTCCGCCGAGGTGCTCCCGCACCTCGTCGGCGACCGTCGGCAGCTCGTCGGGGTCGGGCACGACACGGGCCGGCGGCAGCTGGTGCTCGAAGCCCGCCTCCTCCGGCCGGTGGAAGGACGCCGTCAGATTGAAGATCGTGCGGCCCTGCTGCACGGCCGTGACCCGGCGCGTCGTGAAGGACCGGCCGTCCCGGACCCGCTCCACGTCGTACACGATCGGCACGCCCGGCCGCCCGGGCCGCAGGAAGTAGGCGTGCAGCGAATGGACGGGGCGATCCCCGTCCGTCGTGCGGCCGGCAGCGACCAGCGCCTGGCCCGCGACCTGCCCGCCGAAGACCCGTTGCAGGGACTCCTCGGGGCTGCGGCCACGGAAGATGTTGACCTCGATCCGCTCCAGGTCGAGCAGGTCGACCAGGCTGTCGGCGGGGTTCGTCATGCGGTTCTTCTCCACTCTCCTGGCCGGCGCGCCGTCACAGCCGGCCCACGGCCGTGACCCGGACGACTGCCCGGCCCTCCTCGTCGGAGGCCGCGAGATCGACCTCCGCACGAATTCCCCAGTCGTGGTCCCCGGCCGGGTCGGCGAAGGCCTGCCACACCCGCCACAGACCGTGCTCCGGGTCCTCGTCGATCTTCAGCAGCTTCGGTCCGCGCGCGTCCGGGCCCGTGCCCAGGTCGTCGTGCGCGTCCCAGTAGTCGTCCATCGCCTCGCCCCACGCGTCCTCGTCCCAGCCCGCGTCGGCGTCCAGCTCACCCAGCTCACGCACCCGGTCCAGGGCGGCGAGCTCCACCCTGCGGAACATCGCGTTGCGCACCAGGACCCGGAAGGCGCGGGCGTTGGCCGTGACCGGCTTGACCTCGTCGGCCCGCTCCTGCGCCTGCTCGGCGGTCTCCACCTCCGGATTCGCCAGCTGTTCCCACTCGTCCAGCAGGCTGGAGTCCACCTGACGCACCATCTCGCCCAGCCAGGAGATCAAATCCTCCAGGTCCTCGGACTTCAGGTCGTCGGGGATGGTGTGCTCAAGGGCCTTGTACGCGCTCGCCAGATACCGCAGGACGATGCCCTCGGTGCGGGCCAGCTCGTAGTTCGAGGTGAACTCCGTGAAGGTCATGGCCCGTTCGTACATGTCCCGGATCACCGACTTCGGGGAGACCGGATGGTCACCGACCCATGGGTGGCTGGTGCGGTAGACGTCGTAGGCGTGCCACAGGAGCTCGCTCAGCGGCTTCGGATACGTGACCTCCTGAAGCCGCTCCATCCGCTCCTCGTACTCGACGCCGTCCGCCTTCATCTGCCCGACGGCCTCGCCCCGTGCCTTGTTCTGCTGGGCCGCCAGGATCTGCCGCGGGTCGTCCAGCGTCGACTCGACGACCGAGACCATGTCCAGGGCGTACGAGGGCGACTCGGCGTCCAGCAGGTCGAAGGCGGCCAGCGCGAAGGTAGACAGCGGCTGGTTGAGGGCGAAGTCCTGCTGGAGATCGACCGTCAGCCGCACGATCCGGCCCTCCGCGTCGGGCGTGTCGAGCTGTTCCACGACACCGCCGTCCAGGAGCGAGCGGTAGATCGCGATGGCCCGCCGGATGTGCCGCAGCTGTGCCTTACGAGGCTCGTGGTTGTCCTCCAGCAGATGCCGCATCGCCGCGAAGGCGTTCCCCGGGCGGGCGATCACCGAGAGCAGCATCGTGTGCGTGACGCGGAAGCGGGAGGTCAGAGGCTCGGGTTCGGACTGGATCAGCTTGTCGAAGGTGGTCTCGGACCAGGCGACGAAGCCCTCCGGCGCCTTCTTGCGGACCACCTTGCGCTTCTTCTTGGGGTCGTCGCCCGCCTTCTTGACGGCCTTCTCGTTCTCGATGACGTGCTCGGGCGCCTGGGCGACGACGAAGCCCGCCGTGTCGAACCCGGCACGCCCGGCGCGTCCCGCGATCTGGTGGAACTCGCGGGCGCGCAGCGTGCGGACCCGGGTGCCGTCGTACTTGGTGAGCGCGGTGAACAGCACCGTGCGGATGGGGACGTTGACGCCGACGCCCAGCGTGTCCGTCCCGCAGATCACCTTCAGCAGACCCGCCTGGGCGAGCTTCTCCACGAGACGGCGGTACTTGGGGAGCATGCCCGCGTGGTGCACCCCGATCCCGTGGCGCACGTAGCGGGAGAGGTTCTGGCCGAACTTGGTGGTGAAGCGGAAGCTGCCGATCAGGTCGGCGATCTTCTCCTTCTCCTCCTTCGTGCACATGTTGATGCTCATCAGCGACTGCGCCCGCTCCACGGCCGCCGCCTGGGTGAAGTGCACGATGTAGACGGGCGACTGCCGGGTGTCCAGGAGCTCGGTGAGGGTCTCGGTGATCGGCGTCAGCCGGTACTCGTAGCTCAGCGGCACCGGCCGGGTCGCGGAACGCACCACGGAGGTCGGGCGGCCGGTGCGGCGGGTCAGGTCCTTCTCGAACATCGAGACGTCGCCCAGCGTCGCCGACATCAGCACGAACTGAGCCTGCGGGAGCTCCAGCAACGGGATCTGCCAGGCCCAGCCGCGGTCGGGCTCCGCGTAGAAGTGGAACTCGTCCATCACGACCTGGCCGATGTCGGCGTACTTGCCGTCACGCAGCGCGATCGAGGCGAGCACCTCGGCGGTGCAGCAGATGACCGGGGCGTCGGCGTTGACCGAGGCGTCCCCGGTCAGCATGCCGACGTTCTCCGTGCCGAACAGCTTGCAGAGGTCGAAGAACTTCTCCGACACCAGTGCCTTGATCGGCGCGGTGTAGAAGGTGACCTTGTCCTGGGCCAGCGCCGTGAAGTGCGCACCTGCGGCGACCAGGCTCTTGCCGGAGCCGGTGGGGGTGGAAAGGATCACGTTGGCCCCGGAGACCACCTCGATCAGCGCCTCCTCCTGAGCCGGATAGAGGGTGATGCCCTGCGATTCGGTCCATGACGAGAAGGACTCGAAGAGGGCGTCCGGGTCGGCGGTCGGGGGCAGCTGATCGATAAGGGTCACGCCCCCATCTTGCCTGCCTCCCGCCCGGATGAGGGAACCGGAGGATCTGGGGAAGATCACGGACGATACGCTGCCCACTCAACTCGGCTGTCGCGCACAGGCAATGGCGGCCAGGTCGCACGCGCGGCCGAATCACGATGGGGGCGGGAACAGCCATGATGGGACCGGCACACTCTCTGTCAGGGGCGGCGGCCTGGCTGGGGGTGGGCGCCGCGGCGGCTGCCGCGGGCCACACCATGCCCTGGCCCGTCCTGGTCGTCGGGGCCCTGATCACCGCGGGAGCCGCGCTGGCCCCCGACCTGGACCACAAGTCCGCCACCATCTCGCGCGCGTTCGGACCGGTCTCCAAGGGCGTGTGTGAAATCGTCGACAAACTTTCCTACGCGGTCTACAAAGCGACAAAGGGACCTGGTGACCCGCGCAGGACCGGTGGTCACCGTACCCTCACGCACACCTGGCTCTGGGCGGTGCTGACCGGGGGAGCCGCCTCCGTGGCGGCGGTCACCGGTGGCCGGTGGGCGGTCCTGGCGATCCTCTTCGTCCACCTCGTCCTCGCCGTCGAGGGTCTGCTGTGGCGGGCGGCGAGGGTCTCCAGCGACGTCCTCGTATGGCTGCTCGGCGCGACCAGCGCCTGGATCCTGGCCGGTGTCCTGGACCAGCCGGGCAACGGCTCGGACTGGCTGTTCGCCGCGCCCGGCCAGGAATACCTCTGGCTCGGGCTCCCGATCGTGCTCGGCGCCCTCGTCCACGACATCGGCGACGCCCTTACGGTCTCGGGCTGCCCGATCCTGTGGCCCATCCCGCTGGGGCGCAAGCGCTGGTACCCGCTGGGGCCGCCGAAGGCCATGCGCTTCCGGGCCGGCAGCTGGGTGGAGCTCAAGGTGCTGATGCCCGCCTTCATGATTCTCGGGGGCCTGGGCGGGGCGGCGGCGCTCAACGTCATATGACGCCCGAGGTCGTCCGACGCCCGGGGGCTTAGGACGCCAGGGTCCGTGTGACGGCCGGGCGTTTCCGGGGGCGGCGAGCCCGCCGCCGTAGCACCATGGCGGCATGCTGCTCGCCCGGCTCGCCCACGTGTCCCTGGAAGTCGCCGCGACGACGGCCCGTACCCGGAAGACCGCCCTGCTCGCGGGACTCTTCCGGGAGGCGGAGCCGGACGACGTCCCGGTCGTGATCCCCTACCTGGCCGGCCGCCTCCCGCAGGGTCGGCTCGGCATCGGATGGAGCGCCCTGCGCGTCCCGGTGACGCCGGCCGAGGAACCCACGCTGACCGTGGTGGAGACGAACGCGGAGCTGACCGCGATCGGCACTCTGTCCGGTCCCGGCTCGCAGGCCGCCCGGAAGGAGCGCCTGTCCCGGCTGCTCGGCGCGGCCACGGCGGACGAACAGTACTTCCTGCGCGGACTGCTCACCGGAGAAGTACGCCAGGGTGCCCTGGACGCCCTCGCCGTCGACGCACTCGCGGACGCCGCCGGGGCGCCGCGTCCCAAGGTGCGGCGGGCCGTCATGCTCGCCGGGTCGCTCGGGCCCGTCGCCCATGCGCTCCTCGCGGAGGGCCCGGGGGCCCTGGCTGCCTTCCGGCTCACCGTCGGCCGGCCGGTCCAGCCCATGCTCGCCCACACCGCACGCTCGGTCACCGAAGCGATCGAACGGCTCGGGGGACCCTGCGTCGTCGAGGAGAAACTGGACGGCATCCGTGTCCAGGTGCACCGGGACGGGCCGCGGGTGAGCGTCTACACCCGCACCCTCGACGACATCACCGACCGGCTCCCCGAACTGGCCTCGGCGGTGACCGGCTTCCCCGTCGGACGGTTCATCCTCGACGGCGAGGTGATCGCCCTCGGGCCCGACGGAAGACCCCGGCCGTTCCAGGAGACCGCCGGCCGGGTGGGGTCCCGGCGCGATGTCGCCACCGCGGCGGACGCCGTCCCCGTGGTCCCCGTCTTCTTCGACGCGCTCTTCGTGGACGGACGTGACCTCCTCGACCTCTCCTTCGCCGAACGCCACCGGGAGCTGGCCGATCTCGTTCCCGAACCGATGCGCGTGCGCCGCCACGTCGTGGACGACGCCGGGGACGAGACCGCGCGGGCGGCCGCGGTGGCGTTCTCCGAGGAAACCCTCGCGCGCGGTCACGAGGGTGTCGTGGTCAAGGGAACCGCGTCGGCCTACAGCGCCGGCCGGCGCGGCGCCGCCTGGCTGAAGGTGAAACCCGTACACACCCTGGACCTCGTCGTGCTGGCCGCCGAATGGGGCCACGGCAGGCGCACCGGGCGGCTCTCCAACCTGCATCTGGGGGCGCGCAGGGACGACGGCACGTTCGCGATGCTGGGCAAGACCTTCAAGGGACTCACGGACACCATGCTCGCCTGGCAGACCGAACGCCTCCGGGAGCTGGCCACCGCCGACGACGGACACGTGGTGACGGTACGCCCGGAACTGGTCGTGGAGATCGCCTACGACGGCCTCCAGAGCTCCACGCGCTACCCGGAGGGTGTCACTCTGAGGTTCGCCCGCGTCCTGCGCTATCGCGAGGACAAGCGGGCCGACGAGGCGGACACGGTCGAGACGGTGCTCTCCCGCCGGACGTGACGCCCTGCCCGGCATCCGGCCCCCGCCGGGTATGCCTCCGGCCCCCGCCCGCGCGGCGGATGCCGGGGGAGGGGGCCGGGAGAGGGAGCCGGGGAGGCGGGCTCAGCCGTGGGCGCCCGCGCCGGCGGTGTGCGCCCGGATCTCCTCCGGCGTCAGATACGCGTCGGTGTACTCGAAGTCGCGCAGGGTCGCCTGCTTGCGTGCCTGGAATCCCGTGCGGACGAAGTCGTCGCCGGCGATCGCGTTGAGCAGCCAGTTGGTCATGACCCTGGTCTTGGCGACATTGGTCCGCAGCGCCGCCCAGTGGTAGCCCCGCGCGGCGGCCTGGGCCGGCAGGCCCTTCAGCTCGATGCCCAGCGGCTTGGAGACCGCGTCCCGGCCGCCGAGGTCCACGACGAGCCCGAGATCCTTGTGGACGTACGGACGCAACGGACGGCCGCGCAGCCGCGCGATGATGTTGTCCGCCAGCGCCCGGCCCTGGCGCATGGCGTGCTGCGCGGTGGGCGGGCAGATCGCCCCGTCCCCCTTGGCCAGATCGGGCACCGCCGCCGCGTCGCCGAGCGCGAACACGCTGTCGATCCCGGGCAGTGACATCTCCGGCGTCACGGCGAGCCGCCCGCGTACCGTCTCGGCCCCCAGCGTGGCGACGAGCGGACTCGCCGCCACGCCGGCGGTCCAGATCAGTGTCCGGCAGGGCAGCACCCTGCCGTCCGTGAACGTCACCTTGTCCGGGCCTGCCTCGGCCACCGAGACACCCAGGGAGACCTCGATGCCGCGCTTGCGCAGGATCTCGAGGGCGCTGGTGCCGAGCTTGTCACCCAGCTCCGGCATCAGCTTGGGCGCGATGTCGATCAGATGCCACTTGATCAGCTTGGGATCCAGCCTGGGATAGTGCTTGACGGCGTTGGTGGTGAGCAGTTGCAGGCACGCGGCCGTCTCCGTGCCGGCGTACCCACCGCCCACCACCACGAACTGCAGCCGGGACGCCCGCTCCTCCTCGTCATGGCTCGCGTCTGCGAGATCGAGCTGCGAGATGACGTGGTCCCGGATGTAGGCGGCCTCGGCCAGGGTCTTCATGCCCCTGGCGTTCTCGACCAGCCCCGGGATGTCGAAGGTCCGCGTGACGCTGCCGGCGGCCAGCACGATGTAGTCGTACGGCTCGTTCACGATCTCGTCGGTGATCTTGCGGACGACACAGACCTTCGCCTTCGTGTCCACCCCGATCGCCCCGCCCGGCACGATCCGGGTGCGGTGACGCCGGCTTCGGCGCAGGGAGACGGCGACCGACTGGGGTGTGAGCACCCCCGAGGCGACCTGGGGCAGCAGCGGCAGGTACAGCTGGTACGAGAACGGGGTGACGAGCGCGATGTCCGCCTCACCGGGGGCGAGGCTGCGTTCCAGCCGGCGCACGCACTCGACCCCGGCAAAGCCGGCGCCGACAACGAGAATCCTGGGTCGTGCCACGGTGTGCGTCCCTTCTCGGGTTTACGCGGTCATCGCTCGCCTGCCCCGTATCCGGGGCCAGTCACTCCTCATCCTCACCGGAGGGGACGGACTTCGCCTCTTGTGCGGTGGACGCCACCACCTGACCGGACCCGCCGCGCAGGTCGAGGCGGACGGCAGAGACAGCGTCGACATCGACGGCGACGGCGTCGCGATCGACGACACCTGGCCGAGCGTCGAACCCACCTGGACGGAGACCGCCGCCGTCCGGTACGCCGAGGAGCCCGCCGTGCGGCTCGGACCGACCGTCCGGTGCCATGACGGCACATCGGTCCGCCGGCGACCGGACGCCCGCCGCGCCTCCCGTCTCGACGAATGGCTCGCTGGGGTGGACCGCGTACTGGCTCACCACCTGCCGCGCTGGGCACCGGCCCCCTGTCAGGCCCGGTGCCCAGCGCTCTCTGCTCAGCCGTGCCAGGAGCGCCACAGCGCCGCGTACGCGCCGTCCGCGGCCACCAGCTCGTCGTGGCTTCCCAGTTCGCTGATCCGCCCGTCCTCGACTACCGCGATCACATCGGCGTCGTGCGCGGTGTGCAGCCTGTGGGCGATCGCCACGACCGTACGGCCGTCCAGCACCCGCGCCAGCGAACGCTCCAGGTGACGGGCCGCGCGTGGGTCGAGCAGGGAGGTCGCCTCGTCCAGCACCAGCGTGTGCGGATCCGCCAGGACCAGGCGCGCCAGGGCGATCTGCTGCGCCTGCGCCGGGGTGAGGGCCAGGCCGCCCGAGCCGACCTCGGTCTCCAGCCCCTCGTCCAGGGCCTTCGCCCAGCCGTCCGCGTCCACCGCGGCGAGGGACGCCCAGAGCTCCGCGTCCTCGGCATCCGTACGCGCGAGCAGGAGGTTGTCCCGGAGCGAGCCCACGAAGACGTGGTGCTCCTGGTTGACGAGGGCGACATGGGTGCGCACCCGCTCCGCAGGCATACGGGACAGCTGGGCACCTCCCAGGGTCACCGAACCCGAGCGGGGAGCGTAGATGCCCGCCAGCAGTCTTCCCAGTGTCGACTTGCCGGCACCGGACGGGCCGACCAGGGCCAGCCGTGTCCCCGGGGCCACGTCCAGCGACACCTCGTGCAGGACGTCCACCCCTGCCCGGTAGCCGAAGCGCACGTCGTCGGCCCGTACCTCGCGGCCCTCCGGAGCGATCAGGTCGTCGCCCGGCTCGGGCTCGATCTCCCGTACGCCGACGAGCCTGGCCAACGAGACCTGCGCGACCTGCAGTTCGTCGTACCAGCGGAGGATCAGGCCGATCGGGTCCACCATCATCTGCGCCAGCAGCGCCCCCGTCGTCAGCTGCCCGACCGTGAGCCAGTCCTCCATCACGAACCAGCCGCCGAGCAGCAGGACCGCGCCGAGGATCGTCACGTACGTGGTGTTGATGACGGGGAAGAGCACCGAGCGGAGGAAGAGGGTGTACCGCTCCCACGCGGTCCACTGCTCGACCCGCCGGTCCGACAGCGCGATCCTGCGGTCGCCCAGCCGGTGTGCCTCCACGGTCCGCCCGGCGTCCACCGTCTCGGCGAGGACCGCTGCGACCGCCGCGTAGCCTGCCGACTCCGAGCGGTACGCCGAGGGCGCCCGCCGGAAGTACCAGCGGCAGCCGATGATCAGCACGGGAAGCGCGATCAGCGCGGCGAGTGCCAGGGGAGGGGCGGTGACGGTGAGCGCGCCGAGGAGCAGTCCGGCCCAGACGACGCCGATCGCCAGCTGGGGCACCGCCTCACGCATCGCGTTGGCCAGCCGGTCGATGTCCGTGGTGATCCTCGACAGCAGATCCCCGGTGCCGGCCCGCTCCAGTACACCGGGCGGCAGCCCGACCGACCGTACGAGGAAATCCTCGCGCAGGTCGGCGAGCATCTCCTCGCCGAGCATGGCTCCGCGCACACGCATGGTCCGTGTGAACACGGTCTGCACGATCAGTGCCACCGCGAACACGGCGGCCGTGCGCTCCAGATGGAGGTCGGTGACCCCGTTGGACAGGTCCTCGACCAGTCCGCCCAGCAGATAGGGGCCGGTGATCGATGCGATCACGGCGACCGCGTTGGCCGCGACGAGCACGGCGAACGGCTTGCGGTGGCGCCGTAGCAGTCCGCGCACATAGGCCCGTACGGTCGTCGGTGTACCGACGGGCAGGGTCGTCGCCGACTCCGGGGCCGCCGGGTCGTAGGCCGGGGGTGCCAGGCCGATCATGCTTTCTCCTCGATTTCCTCGATCGCCCGGGCCGGCGGCAGCCCGTCGACGGCCGTGAACCCGTCCGTCGCCGCGGTCTCGTCTTCGGTGTCACGGGTCACGACCGCCCGGTAGCGCGGTTCGTCCCGCAGCAGCTCGCGGTGGGAGCCCGCCGCCACGACCGTGCCTCCGTGGACGAGCACGACGCGGTCGGCCAGGTCCAGCAGCAAGGGGGACGAGGCGAACGCCACCGTCGTACGGCCGCGGCGGAGCCGCTGGATGCCGGCGGCGACCCGGGCCTCCGTGTGCGAGTCGACGGCGGACGTCGGCTCGTCGAGCACCAGCGCCTCCGGATCGGTGACCAGGGAACGGGCCAGCGCGAGCCGTTGCCGCTGGCCGCCGGAAAGTGACCTGCCGCGTTCGGTGATCCTGGTGTTCATCGGATCACCGTCCGCGTCGACGGACGCCTGGGCCAGCGCGTCCAGGACATCACCGCACTGGGCGGCGGCCAGAGCCTCCTCCGCTGTGACGCCGCCCGAGGACGGCACGTCCAGCAGCTCCCGCAGCGTCCCGGAGAGCAGTACGGGATCCTTGTCCTGCACCAGCACAGCGGTCCGCGCCGTGGCGAGCGGCAGTTCGTCCAGCGCCACACCGCCGAGCAGTACCGACGGGGCCGCCGCCGACGGGTCCTCTGGCTCGGCATGGCCGCCCAGCCGTTCCGCGAGCCGGCCCGCTTCGTCGGGATCTCCGCAGACCACGGCGGTGAACCGGCCCTGCGGCGCCATGAGTCCGGTCACCGGGTCGTAGAGGTCGCCGCGAGGGCTTTCGGCATCGAGCGTCGAGGGGCCGGCGCTACGTCGCAGGGCCAGGACCCGTACGGCGCGCTGCGCGGAGGGGCGGGAGAAGGAGTACGCCATGGCGATCTCCTCCACGTTGCGCAGGGGGAACAGCATCAGCGTCGCAGCGCTGTACACGGTGACCAGCTGGCCGATGTCGATCCGGCCGTCGCGGGCGAGCGTCGCGCCGTACAGGACCAGCGAGATCAGCAGAAGTCCCGGAAGCAGCACCTGGATCGCGGAGATGAGGGCCCACATCCGCGCACTGCGGACGGCGGCCCTGCGGACCTCCTGGGAGGCGCGCCGGTAGCGGCCGAGGAAGAGATCCTCGCCGCCGATGCCGCGCAGCACCCGCAGTCCCGCGACGGTGTCGGAGGCCAGCTCGGTGGCGCGGCCCGCCTTCTCCCGCTGGAGGTCCGCCCGGCGGGTGGCCCGGGGGAGCAGGGGCAGGACAGCCAGCGCCAGGATCGGGGTGGCGACGGCGACCAGCACGCCGAGGGAGGGCAGGTAGATCACCAGCCCGACGCAGATCAGCACGAGCGCGGTCGCGGCGGCGGCGAAGCGGGACAGAGCCTCGACGAACCAGCCGATCTTCTCGACATCACCTGTGGATACGGACACCACTTCACCGGCCGCCACCCGGCGGGTGAGGGCCGAGCCCAGCTCGGCGGTCCTGCGGGCCAGCAGCTGCTGGACGCGGGCCGCTGCGGTGATCCAGTTGGTGACGGCCGTGCGGTGGAGCATGGTGTCCCCCACGGCGATGAGGACGCCGAGGAGGACGAGGAGGACACCGGCCAGGGCGAGGTCCTGACCGGACCGGTCCACGACGGCCTGCACCGCCAGCCCGACGGCGAGCGGAAGACCGGCGATCGCGCAGTGGTGGAGCAGCCCCCAGGCGAGGGACTTGAGCTGACCGGTGAGCTGGCTGCGGCCGAGCCAGACCAGGAAACGGGGACCCGAACGGACATCGGGATCGCCGGGATCCGAGTACGGAAGATCGCGAATCTGCATGACATCCCAAGGATCGGACGGCGGAGATCCATGACGGACCTCGTGGAACAAGGAGATCCGCGAACGGACCTCGTGGAGCGCGAGATCCGGCGACGGATCTCGTGGAGCGGGTCCGTGGAAGGACCTTGTTGCGCGCGAGATCCTTGCGGGCCTCGTGGTGGGGGACCAAACCGTGCAAGGTTCGCGTCCCGCCCCCCGCCGAGGCAACCGATTATTCGTCTCCCGACCGGCTCAGAGGACGGGCCGGGTCGCCTGTTCCAGCTCGATGAGCGCCGAGTGGTAGTGGTGGCCCGTCGCCCGGTCCATCCCGATCTCGCAGGTGCGGTTCGCCGACAGGTACGCGTCGTACTCCCGCGTGTTGACCTCCGCCGCCTCCCTGGCCGTGGCGCTGTCCGGGAGTTCCTTGTGCAGGAGGCCGCGGTCGCCCGCGAATCCGCAGCAGCCGGCGTCGTCCGGCACGACGACCTCGTCGGCACAGGCCTCGGCCACCGTACGCAGACGGTCGGCATCACCCAGATGCTCCATCGAGCAGGTGGGGTGCAGTACGGCGGATCCGGTCCTGCGGAACACCGTCAGGTGGGGGAGGAGTTCGTCGGCGGCCCAGACGAGCGAGTCGACGAACGTCATCTCGCGGTGCAGCCCCCGGTTGTCCTCGGTGAGATACGGCACCACCTCGTGTGCGAGGCCCAGCGTGCACGAGGAGGCGTCGACGACCAGCGGGAGCGCACCCCCGGCGGTCCACCCCCAGGCGGCCTCCACGATGCGGTTGGCCATGACCGCGTTGCCGATGTCGTACCCCTTGGAGTGCCAGATCGTCGCGCAGCACGTCCCGGAGACGTCCTCGGGAATCCAGACGGGCCTGCCCGCCCGTGCGGACAGGGAGACCACCGCCTCGGCGAGCGACAGTGTCCCCGTGTCCGGGGGGCCGGCGAAGATACGGTTCACGCAGGCCGGGTAGTAGACGGCGCTCGCCCCGGCCCGCGAGGTCGGAGGCAGTGCGTGGGAGGCGGCCCCGGGGATCTCGGGCAGCCATTCCGGCACCAGGTCCGGCCGCACGGCCTTGCGGGCGAGCCGGGTGAGGGCGGCCGGCAGACGGTCACCGGCCCGGCGGGAGACGGCGTCGGCCACCCGGAGCACGATCCGGGCGGAGGCCTCGACCGCTCCGAAGTGCTGGGCCGTCAGCGCCGCCACCCGCTCCTCCCGGGGCGAGTGGCGAAGATGCCGGAAGCTCTTCATCAGCGCCCCGGTGTCGATGCCGACCGGACACGCGAGCTTGCAGGTGGAGTCCCCGGCGCAGGTGTCCACGGCGTCGTAGCCGTAGGAGTCGAGCAGGCCGGCCTCCACGGGGGAGCCGCCGGGCTGCCGCATCATCTCCCGCCGCAGCACGATCCGTTGACGGGGGGTGGTGGTGAGGTCCTCGCTGGGGCAGGTCGGTTCGCAGAACCCGCACTCGATGCACGGGTCCGCGACCGGCTCCACCTTGGGGATGGTCTTGAGGCCGCGCAGATGCGCCTGCGGATCGCGGTCGAGGACGATCCGCGGTGCAAGTACGCCGTCGGGGTCGATCGCCTGCTTCGTACGCCACATGAGAGCTGTCGCCTCGGCCCCCCACTCCCGCTCCAGGAAAGGCGCGATGTTGCGGCCGGTCGCGTGCTCCGCCTTGAGGGAACCGTCGAACCGATCGACGACCAGCGTGCAGAACTCTTCCATGA
Source organism: Streptomyces sp. NPDC006516 (assembly GCF_040611875.1). NCBI lineage: Bacteria > Bacillati > Actinomycetota > Actinomycetes > Kitasatosporales > Streptomycetaceae > Streptomyces > Streptomyces sp. NPDC006516. The sequence continues at coordinate 113,221 of NZ_JBEXPD010000012.1, read as the reverse complement.
ACGCGGCGTAGCGCTCGACGTCGGAGGGCTTCGCGGCGTCGAAGGCGAGCAGGAAGTGCAGGTTCCCGTGTGCGGCGTGACCCGCGACGGCGGCGTCGAATCCGTGGACCGCCTGGAGGGCGAGCAACGCTTCACAGGCTTCGGAGAGACGGGCCGGAGGGACGGCGAAGTCCTCCGTGATCAGCGTCGTCCCCGAGGGCCGGGAGCCGCCGACGGCGGTCACGAACGCCTTGCGCGCCTTCCAGTACCCGGAGACGGTGGCGGCGTCCCGGGTGAACTCGTTGGTCACGGACACGGCGGGTGTCACCAGGTCGAGGCCCGCGACGACGGAGGCTGCCGCCCGCTCGTAGGCCGTGAGGGCGGCTTCGTCGGGCGCACGGAACTCCACGAGGAGCGCCGTCGTCCCCTCCGGCAGCCCCGCCCAGTCCGCGGGGACCCCCTGGACGCGCACCGAGGCGCGCAGCGTGTTGCCGTCCATCAGCTCGACGGCGACCGCGCCCGCCTCGTTGAACCCCGGGACCGCCGCGGCGGCGGCCGGGAGCGAGGGGAAGAACAGCAGCGCGGAGGAGACGAGGCGTTCCAGGGGCAGGGTGTCGAAGACCACCTCGGAGATGAAACCGAAGGTGCCCTCGGAGCCGACCATGAGTCCCCGCAGGATCTCCACGGGCGTCGATCCGTCGAGGAAGGCGTCGAGGCGGTAGCCGTTGGTGTTCTTGATCTCGTACTTGGCGCGGATCCGGGCGGTGAGCCGCTCGTCCGCCTCGACGGCCGCCTTGATGGCCAGCAGTTCGTCGCACAGGCGCGGCTCCGCGTGGCGCAGGAGCTCGTCGGCCTCCGTCTCACCCGTGTCCACCACGGTGCCGCTCGGCAGGACGAACGTCAGGGAGGAGACCGTGCGGTACGAGTTGCGGGTGGTGCCCGCGGTCATCCCGGAGGCGTTGTTCGCCACGACGCCGCCGATGGTGCAGGCGATGGCGCTGGCCGGATCCGGGCCCAGGATCCTGCCGTGCCGGGCGAGTGCGGCGTTGGCCCGCATCACGGTGGTACCGGGACGGATCCGGGCCCTGGCGCCGCCGTCCAGCACCTCGATCCCCCGCCAGTGATGGCGCACGTCCACGAGGATGTCCTCGCCCTGCGCCTGGCCGTTGAGGCTGGTGCCGGCGGCCCTGAAGACGACGTCGCGTCCGTTGCCGTGCGCGTACGAGAGGATGGCCGAGATGTCGTCCAGGTCCTCGGGGACCAGCACGACCTGCGGCAGGAAGCGGTAGGGGCTGGCGTCGGATGCGTACCGCACGAGGTCGGAGACCTTCCACAGCACCTTCTCCGGGCCGAGGAGGGCGGTCAGGGCGGCCCGCAGCTCCGCGGGGGTTCCGGACGACTTCCGGTCGGGCACCCGATCGGGGGACGGCGCCCGCGCCGCGCGGGGGCGCAGGGCCTCGGGCTTGGGCTCCAGCAGCGGCATGTCACAGTCCCCTCGACGGCGCGGTGCGGTGGCCGCACCGCACGCCTCAGCAGCGGCGGCGCTCCGGCATTCCGTCGACCAGAGCGTTCAGCAGACCGCCGAGCACCTCGCGCTGATCGGCGTTCAGTGGAGCCAGGATCTCCTCCGCGGCGGCCTTGCGCGCGTCGCGCATCGAACGGAGTACGGAACGGCCCTCCTCGGTGATCTCGATCCGGATCACCCGGCGGTTGGTCGGATCCGGGGCGCGGCGCACCCGGCCCGCGGCCTCCAGGCCGTCCACGAGAGTGGTCACCGCGCGGGGGACGACGTCCAGCCGCTCGGCGAGATCGGCCATCCGTGGCGGGCCGTCGTAGTGCGCGGTCGTGCGCAGGAGGCGGAACTGCGCCGGCGTGATGCCGATCGGCTCCAGCTGCCGGCTCTGGATGCGCTGGAGGCGGCGTGTGAGCCGCAGCAGCTGTTCGGCGAGCATGCCGTCGGAGTCGGGGGAGTCCATGAGGGAACAATATCAGGATCCCGTTCATTGTGAGTAGAGGTAACAATGAGCTAGGCTCTCGAAGGTCAGCTCACCTGCCGGCTCACCTGCAGCCCAACCGTCAGCTCCCGGACGTGCCACGGGAGCCGCCGCAGCCGCGCACCCTTCCTCCCGCACGCAGTCGAAGGAGCCCATGAAACCCGACGAACCCACCTGGACACCCCCCTCGGCGGAGGCCGGTCAGCCGCCCGCCGAGCTGCGCCGCATCTTCCGGCTCTTCCGTCCGTACCGCGGCCGGCTCGCCGTGGTCGGGCTGCTGGTCGGCGCCGCCTCGCTGGTCACGGTCGCCTCCCCGTTCCTGCTCCGCGAGATCCTGGACACCGCGATTCCGCAGGGGCGCACGGGGCTGCTCACGCTGCTCGCGCTCGGCATGATCCTCACCGCCGTGATGACCAGCGTCTTCGGCGTCCTGCAGACCCTGATCTCCACCACGGTCGGCCAGCGCGTCATGCACGATCTGCGTACCGCCGTCTACACCCAGCTGCAGCGGATGCCGCTCGCCTTCTTCACCCGGACCCGCACGGGTGAGGTCCAGTCCCGCATCGCCAACGACATCGGCGGGATGCAGGCGACAGTCACCTCCACCGCGACCTCGCTGGTCTCCAACCTCACCTCGGTCGTCGCCACCGTGGTCGCCATGCTCGCGCTGGACTGGCGGCTCACCGTCGTCTCCCTGCTCCTGCTCCCCGTCTTCGTCTGGATCAGCCGTCGTGTCGGCCGGGAGCGCAAGAAGATCACCACCCAGCGCCAGCGTCAGATGGCGGCGATGGCGGCCACGGTCACCGAATCGCTCTCGGTCAGCGGCATCCTGCTCGGCCGGACCATGGGGCGCTCGGACTCCCTCACCAAGACGTTCACGGAGGAGTCGGAGCGCCTGGTCGACCTCGAAGTGCGCTCCAACATGGCCGGACGCTGGAGGATGTCGACCATCGGGATCGTGATGGCCGCGATGCCCGCCGTCATCTACTGGGCCGCGGGGCTCACCCTCCAGTCAGGAGTCAGCGCCGTCTCCCTCGGCACCCTCGTGGCCTTCGTCTCGCTCCAGCAGGGGCTGTTCCGGCCGGCCGTGAGCCTGCTCTCCACCGGTGTGCAGATGCAGACGTCCTTGGCTCTGTTCGCACGCATCTTCGAGTACCTCGACCTCGACGTGGACATCACCGAGCCCGAGAAGCCCGTCCGGCTGGACGAAGTCCGGGGCGAGATCGCCTTCGAGGGCGTCACCTTCAGCTACGACGAGAAGAGCGGGCCGACGCTGAGCGGCATCGATGTGACCGTGCCCGCGGGGAACAGTCTGGCCGTCGTCGGGCCCACCGGATCCGGCAAGTCCACGCTCAGCTATCTGGTGCCGCGGCTCTACGACGTCACCGGCGGCCGGGTCACCCTCGACGGGGTCGACGTGCGGGACCTGGACTTCGACACGCTCGCCCGGGCCGTCGGCGTGGTCTCCCAGGAGACCTACCTCTTCCACGCCTCGGTCGCCGAGAACCTCCGCTTCGCGAAGCCGGACGCCACCGACGAGGAGATCGAGACCGCCGCCCGCACCGCGCAGATCCACGATCACATCGCCGGCCTGCCCGACGGCTACGACACCCTTGTCGGTGAGCGCGGGTACCGCTTCTCCGGGGGCGAGAAGCAGCGGCTGGCGATCGCACGCACGATTCTGCGCGACCCGCCCGTGCTGATCCTCGACGAAGCGACCAGTGCTCTCGACACCCGTACGGAACACGCCGTGCAGCAGGCCATCGATGCCCTGTCGAAGGGGCGCACCACGCTCACCATCGCGCACCGGCTCTCCACCGTCCGGGACGCGGACGAGATCGTCGTCCTCGACGACGGCAGGGTGGCCGAGCGCGGTACGCACGAGCAGTTGCTCGCCCTGGACGGGCGCTACGCCGCTCTGATCCGCCGCGACAGCAGCGTGGCGGCACCCGCGGCGACCTGAAGGGCGGACCGGGCTGCGCGGCTGCGCGGCAGTGCGGCATGATCGCGGCCCATGAGAGCACTGCTCGGGGTCGAACTCCCCGGATACCGGCCGCTGGACAACAGTGGCGGAGAGCACGGCGACGCCTGGACGAACGACGAAGGCGATGTGCTGTCCCTGCACTTCTTCGCACTGCCGCCGGATCTTCCGGCGGCCTTGGACGACGGCCCGACCCTGCGTCACACCCTCACCCACTGGACGGCTCAGGCGGGCGGCGGGCTGATCGAGGCCACGGTGAAACGACTGGGTGAACTGCCCGCCCTGCGGCAGATACTCAAGGTGCCACTGCCCCGGCAACCCAGCGGGCAGGTCTTCATCGGCAGTTTCACGGTGCCGCGCCAGGGATGCAGCACCGTGGTCAAGATCCAGGCCCCCGAGCGCGGTATGACGGGGATGCGGGAAGCCGTCGTCATGGGGAAGGTCGGCCCCGACTCGTACTTCCGGCCGCACCCCTACGCACCCGAGGTGCAGGGCGGCCTTCCGTTCCACGCGGCGGACCACGCCCAGTGGGACGCGGAATTCCCCGATCACCCGCTGAGCCGGGTGCGCCGGACGCTGGACGCGCTCGCGGAGGCCGTCACCGTGGACCCGGGTTTCGCGGCTCTGCCGCCGTTCGCCGGCCCGCCGGCCCGGGCGTGACGCGCCGGGCCTGGGTCTGACGCGTCGAGCCCGCACGACAGCGCCGCCGCCCCCGTGGGACGGGAAGCGGCGGCGCCGTGCGATAGCTCCGCTCGGCCGAGCGGCCGCGCACGTGGGCCATCGAGCTCTGCCCACCGGGCTGCTGGGCCCGGTCGCTGGTCAGGCCGGCACTCCGTCCAGGTCCAGCAGGCGGCTCACCGAACGCGCGGCCGCCCGGCCGGCGCGGTTGGCTCCGATGGTGCTGGCGGACGGGCCGTAGCCGACGAGGTGCACGCGCCCGTCGCGTACGGCCCGCGTGTCCTCGACGCGGATGCCCCCGCCGGGCTCGCGGAGTCGCAGCGGCGCCAGATGGTCGACGGCGGCCCGGAAGCCGGTCGCCCACAGGATCACATCGGCCTCGACGGACCGGCCGTCGGCCCAGGCCACCCCGTCCGGGGTGATCCGCTCGAACATCGGGAGCCGGTCGAGGACCCCCTGCTCGCGAGCGCGCCGGACGGCGTCGTTGAGCGGCAGTCCGGTCACACTCACCACGCTCTGGGGCGGGAGTCCACGGCGTACCCGCTCCTCCACCATGACCACGGCGGCGCGTCCCTGCTCCTCGCCGAACGGTCCCTCGCGGAACACCGGGGGCCGCCGTGTCACCCAGTACGTCTCCGCCGCCACCTCGGCGATCTCCATCAGGTGCTGAGTGCCCGATGCGCCCCCGCCGACCACCACCACCTTCAGGTCGGCGAACTCCTCGGGGCCGGGGTAGTTCGCCGTGTGCAGCTGCCGGCCCTTGAAAGTCTCCTGGCCCGGATAGCGGGGCCAGAACGGCCGGTCCCAGGTGCCGGTGGCGCTGATCAGCGCGCGCGAAGCATAGGTGCCCTCAGAGGTCTCGACGAGCAGCCGGCCTTCCGCGCCCTCGCGCACGGCGCTCACCTCGACGGGACGGTGCACCTGGAGGCCGAAGCGGCGCTCGTACGCCTCGAAGTACGCGCCGATCACCTCGGAGGAGGGGCGGTCGTCGTCGGCGTCCGTCAGCTCCATACCGGGCAGTGAGTGCATACCGTGCACCTTGCCGTACGTGAGCGAGGGCCACCGGAACTGCCAGGCTCCGCCCGGCCGTGGCGCGTGGTCCAGGACGACGAAGTTCTCGCCGGGCCGGAGGCCGATGCGCCGCAGATGGTAGGCGGCGGACAGCCCCGCCTGCCCGGCACCGATGACCACCACGTCGAACTCGCGCGTCCCGAAATCGTTCACGGTTCTACTAACCCCTGAGAGGCTACGGATCTTCCCAGGCGCGATCCGCCGAGTCGGCGAGACAATGGGGCCATGCCCGACACCTTCGCGACCCACGTGCTGCACGTCACCACGGGACGGACCGAGACGGTCCTGGACCTGACCGACGACTGCACGCAGTTCCTCGACCGTGCCTCCCACGGCAGGGACGGCCTGCTCAACATCTTCGTGCCCCACGCGACGGCCGGGATCGCCGTGCTGGAGACCGGGGCGGGCAGCGACGACGACCTCCTCACCGCCCTGCATACCCTGCTTCCCGCCGACGACCGCTGGCGCCATCGCCACGGCACCCCGGGCCACGGACGCGACCACGTGCTCCCCGCCCTGGTCCCGCCGCATGCCACCTTGCCGGTGATCGGGGGGAGGCTGGAACTCGGGACGTGGCAATCGGTCTGTCTCGTGGATACAAATCGCGACAATGCGAACCGTCAGGTCCGCCTGTCATTTCTCGGGTAGGGCTGCGTCTGCCGTCACTGCAGGAGTGATGTCCGGCCGCGCCAAGTGAGGGAGGCCCGGCTCCGGGCAGGGCTGGATGAGCAGTGCTGCGCGGCGAAGTGCGCCTGGGGAGGATGTCATCCGCAAGGAACTCGGCATCACCCGCATCGAACGCGTGCTGACCGACAATCCCTGGGCCTGACCTTTGTCAGGCCGTTGCTGGCAGTGGGCTGACCTCCGCCGCCGGGGCGTCCGGAGATTCCGTCCCTGGGGAGCCCCGGAACGCTTGACCTGGAGTGCACTTCAAAATGCAGACTCCCCATCGAGCCCGGACTACCGGGCCGAAGGGGAGGACAACCATGAAATACCGCACCATAGGCACCGACCCTGCCCACCGGCGTGAGGTGAGCGTGCTCGCGCTCGGCGCGATGCTGTTCGGTTCGCTCACCGATGAGAAGACCTCTTTCGCCCTTCTTGACCGCTACGCCGAAGCGGGCGGGAACTTCATCGACACATCCGACAACTACGCCTTCTGGACCGACGGGGGACAGGGCGGTCACAGCGAGAACGTCCTGGGACGGTGGCGGCGCAGCCGGGGCGTCGGTGACGAGATCGTCATCGCCACCAAGCTCGGCGCCCGTCCCCTGGCTCCCGGTACCGGCTTCATCGACAACCCGGAGGGTCTGTCGGCCAAGATGATCCGCGAAGCGGCCGAGGCCAGCCGGGAACGGCTGGGTGTCGACAAGCTGGACCTGCTGTACGCACATATCGACGACTATTCCGTACCGCAGCAGGAGACCGTTGAGGGATTCGGCGCCTTGGCCGCGGAGGGCACGGTCGGACTCCTCGGCGCCAGCAACCAGGCGATGTGGCGGGTCGAACGGGCCCGGGCGCTGGCCGCTGCGGCCGGGCTGCCCGGATACGAGGTGCTCCAGTACCAGCACAGTCACCTGCGCCCCCGGTTCGACGTGCCGAGCGACCTCTTCCCGGACGGCAGCCTCGGCCACGCCGGCCCCGAATTGTTCGGCTACCTGCGGGCTGAGCCCGCCCTGACCCTCGTCGCCTACTCTCCGCTGCTCGCCGGTGCGTACGTACGCGAGGACAAGCCGCTGCCGCCGGACTACGACCACCCGGGCACCCCGGCCCGGCTCGCCGAGCTGCGTTCCGTCGCCCGGGAGACTGGCGCAACCGTCAACCAGGTCGTCCTCTCCTGGCAGATCGGCGGCGAGCTGCCGGTCATCTCGCTGGCCGGGGCGTCGTCCCTGGCGCAACTGGAGGAGAACCTGGCCGCGGTGGACCTGGAGCTGACAGTTGATCAGCGAGCCCGGCTCGACGCCGTCCACTGACGGTCCACGCGGCAGATCGGAGGGCTTCGGCACCGAAGCCAGGACAGGTGACCGTTCCGTTGCCGAAGAGGTCTACCGGCAGCAGCTCCGCCCCGTGATCCAGGCCGGGCCGTGGTCATGCACGGCCTCTTCGAGGGCGATCACGAGCGGTAGTCACGCAGCAACGCCAGAGGGTCCGGTGCAACTTGCACACTGGGCCCTCTGGCCTGGTATTTCGGCTTTCGGAACGGCGGGATTCGAACCCGCGACTTCTTCGTCCCGAACGGAGATCGGGTCAACCCGCGGGAAGCCACATGGCTACCTGATGCGCAACTCGAATCGTGAATATCTCCTGACGAAGATCGCCCGGTGCGGGCAGTGCCACACCCGGCTGTACGACGAACCTGATCAGACGGACCTGGCAGCGACAGCTGCTCAACCCCGCCCTGTTTTCCGCCGACTTGGCTCGGATGCGCGTTCAGCAGCCGACGGAGCCGGATCTCGGGTGTCACGAATTGTTCCGCTCGCCCGCGGCTACAGGTTGGCGCTCCGGGCCTGGGGATTCCGTCCCACCCTGTACCTCGACGTGCCCGACGAGGTCTCGGCCCAAGCCGTCGCGCGGTTCCTCTCCGGCCGCGAGGGTTACGCCCATCTCCGTGTGCCGTTGGGTGGCGTATCCGCCCCGCAGGCCGCGCCAGGGCAGGCAGGTCGCTTGTCGACGCCCCACTCCGGAGAATCGATGCAGCGCGTCAGAATTGCCCGCTCACCCAGTGACATCCGGGGCGGCCGGGGATTATGGTGCGAACGAACAGAGTGACAACGTTGTCAGTTGAGCAGGACTCGAAGGGAAATACCCCATGCGGTTTGCTTTCAGACCGTTCCGTCCCCGTGCTTCCGGTATAGCAGCCGGTCTGATGGCCGCCGTACTCGTGAGTGGTGGAGTGGTCGGCATCGCCGAGCCCGCCGCCGCCGCGGGCGCGGAACCGATCGACCTGGTCAATCCGTTCGTCGGAACCCAGAACTTCGGCAACACCTTCCCCGGGGCGAGCGCGCCGTTCGGCATGGTCCAGGTCAGTCCGGACACCGGCGGCCAAGGCGGCTACGACTACAAGCAGGACTCGATCTACGGATTCAGCCAGACGCACCTGTCCGGCGTCGGCTGCGGCGTCATGGGCGAACTGCCCATCATGCCGACCACGGGTGCAGTCGACTCCGTGGACCCGAACGCCTACCGCTCCCCGTACAGCCACGACGACGAGCAGGCCAGTCCCGGCTACTACCGGGTGGGGCTGAAGAAGTACGACGTCGACGCGGAACTCACCGCCACCGAGCGCACCGGGTGGCAGCGCTACACCTTCCCCTCCACCGGTTCGGCCAACGTCCTGTTCAACACGGGCAGGGCCAACCAGTCCGTGCTGGACTCCGAGGTGCACGTCGTCGGCGACCGGACCATCGAAGGCCGGGTACACGCCGGGGGCTTCTGCGCCGGACACGACGAGCACACGGTGTTTTTCAGCGCCACCTTCGACCGGCCCTTCAAGGCCTACGGCACGTGGGACGGCGCAGACCCCGAGCCCGGTACCCGCGACGCGGAGGGAGGAGGCCAGAAGGGGGCCTGGGTGACCTTCGACGCGACCACCGACCGGGACGCCGTCCTGAAGGTGGGGCTGTCCTACACCGGTGTGGAGGGCGCCCGTAAGAACCTGGCCGCGGAGACCAAGGAGTCCTTCGACTTCGACGCCACGCGTGCGGCGTTGCAGGACACCTGGAAGAAGCAGCTGGATTCCATCCGGGTCGGCGGAGGCGCGGCGGACCGGCAGAAGGCCTTCTACACCGCCCTCTACCACAGCCAGTTGCACCCGAACCTCGCCGGTGACGTCGACGGCACGTACCAGGGGTTCGACAACAAGACGCACACGGCAAAGGACTACACGCCGTATCAGAACTTCTCGCTCTGGGACACCTACCGGCCGCAGAACCAGCTTCTGCAGATGCTGGCGCCGAAGGTCGCCCGGGACGTCGCGCTGTCGGTCGTCGCCGCCGGCCGGGACGGCGGCTGGCTGCCCCGCTGGGCGCTCGCCAACAGCGAGACCAACATCATGACCGGTGACCCGGTCACGCCCTTCCTCGTAGAGGCCTGGTCAAAGGGTCTGCTCGCCGGACACGAGGCAGAGACCTATGCGTTGCTGAAGAAGAACGCGACCAGCACCCCGCCCGCCGACTCGCCGTACAACGGACGCTCGGGATCGGACCACTACACCGAGCGCGGCTACATCCCGTCAGGTCTCGAACTCGGCAAGGACTGCGCGGACAAGGGCGGCGACAACGACTGCAAGCACCCGGCGTCGGCGACGATGGAGTACTCCGCCGCCGATGCGTCGCTCGCGCTGATGGCCGACCGGCTCGGACACAAGTCGGACGCCAAGATGTTCGCCGCGCGCGGCCAGTGGTACCGGAACCTGTGGGACTCCTCGATCCAGCAGTTCCGGCCGCGGACGGCCGACGGCACCTGGCTCACGCCCTACGACCCGGTCGAGGCGGCGCACCAGTTCCATGAGGGCGGCGCGTACCAGTACCAGTGGCTGGTACCGCAGGACCCGGCCGGCCTCGTCAGCCTGATGGGCGGCCGGACCGCCACCGAGAAGCGGCTCGACTCCTTCTTCGTCCACGACAAGCTGCTCACCGACCCGGCGGGCACCGCCCGGAACGACTGGATCTCGCAGCCGTACGACTACTACGGCAAGCCGACGTACAACCCCAACAACGAGCCTGACCTGCACGCCCCGTACATGTACAACTGGGTCGGCGCCCCGGCGAAGACCGCGACCGTGGTGCGTGCGGCGATGACGCTGTTCACCAACGGGCCGGACGGGATGACGGGCAACGACGACCTGGGCACCATGTCGGCCTGGTACGTCTTCTCCTCCCTCGGCCTCTACCCGACGATGAGCGGCGGCGACTTCCTGGCCGTGTCCAGCCCGCAGTTCGAATCGGCGACCGTCCGGATCGGCAGCTATCCCAAGGCGTCCGGCACCAAGGGCCAGGGCGGCACGCTGACGATCGAAGCACCCGGAGCGAGCGACACGAAGCGGTACGTGCAGAGCGTGGCCCTGAACGGCCGGGACGTACCCCAGACCTGGCTGAGCTGGAACAAGCTCGCGCACGGCGGAACCCTTGCCCACCGGCTCGGGACCTCCCCCTCCTCCTGGGGCACGGGCAAGGGCGCCCAGCCGCCTTCCGTCAACCAGGCATCCCCCGACAGCCGCAAGCACGTCGACGCGTCGCTGCGTCCCGCCTCGGCGGTCGTCCCCACGGGTGACGCCGCACAGACCGCGAAGTTCACGCTGGACGTCCTCGGGCAGGCTCCCGGCAAGCTGAACGTGTCGGTCACGGCGAAGGTGCCCAGCGGCTGGAAGGCCACGACGGCACAGCGTTCACCACTGGTGATCGATTCCGGTCACCTTCCGGTCCAGAAGAAGGTGTCGCTCGACATCACCGTGCCCCCGGGCGTCGTGGCCGGGTCCTACCCGGTGGAGGTGAAGGTCGCGGGCCGCGGGACGAACTCGGTCACCCGGAAGGCGACCGTCACGGTGGGAGCCGCCACGACCTGCGCGAGTGAGGCGAACGGGCAGTGCGCAGTGGACCTGCGCACGGAGCTCGGCCACGACGGCACGGCCACGGTGGCGAAATCCGACGAGGGCGACTTCGACGGGCATGGCTGGAGCTATGACGGCGACCTGCTGCCCCAGGCGGGGCCGGTCACCTGGGACGGGGTGACGTACGACGCGCCGGACCCCACCGGCACGGCGAACAACTTCCTCGAAGCAAGCGGGCAGGCCCTCCTGCTGCCCGCCGGACAGCACAGTGCGCTGCGGCTGGTCGGCTCGGCGCACAACGGTCCTGTGACCACCACACTGACCGTGCACTACACGGACGGCAGCAGCACGGAGGCACCGGTGACGTTCGGCGACTGGGCGGGCTCCGCGCCGAACGGCAGCACGGTCGTCCTCGACATGCCGCACCGCATCAAGCGGGGCAGCGGTGTCGACGGGCCGTCCATTCGGCTCTTCGGTACGGCCGCCGAGCTCGATGGGGGCAAGACGGTCCGTTCGGTCTCGCTGCCGGACGACTCCCGCGTCGAGATCTACGCTATGACGCTCGTTTAGAGAAGGACGGCGGACCGCCGAAACCCAGCGGTGCGCCGTTCCGGATCGGCGCACCCCTCTCATCAGGGCCCCGACGCGAAAGCGCCGGGGCCCTTCGCGTACTCACCCACCCCGGCATCCGGCCCACCGTCCGATGGGCGCCGACGCCTGCCCGAACGGGGCAGCCACGGCTGCCGTGCCGTCGGCATCTGCTTCGTCGGTCAGTGGGTCGCATCGGTGGGGTCTTTGGAGGGCCTGGGGGGCGCGCCCGGGCGCACCCAGGAGGGCGGTCGGTTTCGGTGTGGCTCAGCAGGCTCTGATTCGCGCCGGTACACACGGAGTCATACGCGTGCGTGCACGCGCCGCCCGGAGAACTCCGCACGCCCTACCGGTGCGCGCGGGCACTGGGAAGGATGAGCACACCGCACATGAACCAGGTGATCCGCAGTGCCCCGTCCTCCGGCCGGGAGGACTCGCGGCGGAAGGAGTTCACGGTGTTGCTTCTCATCTCCCCGGACGGCATCGAGGAAGCGCTCGCCTGCGCGAAAGCGGCGGAGCACCTCGACATCGTCGACGTCAAGAAGCCCGATGAGGGCTCTCTGGGCGCCAACTTCCCCTGGGTCATCCGGGAGATCCGCGACGCGGTACCTGCGGACAAACCGGTGTCCGCCACCGTGGGCGACGTGCCGTACAAGCCCGGCACCGTGGCGCAGGCTGCGCTCGGCGCGGCCGTCTCCGGCGCCACGTACATCAAGGTGGGCCTGTACGGATGCACGACTCCTGAGCAGGGCGTCGAGGTCATGAGGGCGGTCGTCCGGGCGGTGAAGGACCACCGCCCGGACGCGTTGGTCGTCGCCTCGGGCTACGCCGACGCCCATCGCGTCGGCTGCGTGAATCCGCTCGCCCTGCCCGACATCGCGGCCCGCGCCGGTGCCGACGCGGCCATGCTGGACACCGCGATCAAGGACGGGACGCGGTTGTTCGACCACGTTCCGCCGGACGTCTGCGCCGAGTTCGTCCGCCGCGCCCACGCGTCCGGTCTGCTCGCCGCCCTCGCGGGCAGCGTCAAGCAGGCCGACCTCGGTCCGCTGACCCGTATCGGCACGGACATCGTGGGCGTGCGGGGAGCGGTCTGCTCGGGCGGTGACCGCAATGCCGGAAGGATCCAGCCACAGTTGGTCGCCGCCTTCCGGGCGGAGATGGACCGGCAGGCCCGGGAGCATGCCGCCGACGTCCCGGCCCTGAACTGACCACCGGGATGCCGACACCGGAAGCCGGCCGCCCCCCCGGACACCGCGCCCCAGGCCTCCCTGTCATCGACCCGGCCTCCGGGGAGACCTTCGACGAGACCCCCGACCAGCAGCCGCACGAACTGGACGACGCGGTCGACCGGGCCCGGCGCGCCTGGACCGGATGGCGTGCCGACCCGGGCGCCCGCACCACCGCTCTGAACGCCGCCGCCGACGCCGTGGAGGCTGCCGGAGACGGCCTCGCTCCGTTGCTCACCCGGGAGCAGGGAAAGCCCCTGGCCGAGTCGTACGCCGAGGTCGCCCGCACGGCGGCCCGGTTGCGGTACTTCGCCGATCTGGCTCCCCGCACCCGCCGGATCGACGACGGCCGCCCCGTGCACAGCGAGATCCGCTGGCGCCCACTCGGCCCCGTTGCCGCGATCGTACCGTGGAACTTCCCGCTCCAGCTCGCGTCGGCGAAGTTCGCGCCCGCACTCGCGGCCGGCAACACCGTGATCCTCAAACCCTCCCCCTACACGCCGCTTGCCACCCGACTGCTCGGTGCCGTCCTCGCCACAGCCCTGCCCGAGGACGTCCTGACCGTCATCACCGGCCGGGAACCCCTCGGCGCGCGCCTCGTCTCCCACCCGGGTATCCGCCACGTCACCTTCACCGGCTCCGCGCCGACCGGGCGGGCCGTCGCCGCAGCTGCGGCGACCTCCCTCGCCCGCGTCACCCTGGAACTGGGCGGCAACGACGCGGCCGTCCTCCTGGACGACGTCGACGTGGACCGGATCGCGGACCGGCTGTTCTGGGCCGCCTTCCGTAACTGCGGGCAGGTCTGTATGGCGGTCAAACGCGTCTACGCACCGGCCCGGCTCCACGCCGAGGTCGTCGAGGCCCTCGCACACCGCGCGAAGACGGTCGTCGTCGGGCCAGGCCTGGACTCGGCCACCCGGCTCGGGCCGGTCAACAACGCTCCCCAGCTGGCCCGGGTCGAGCAGGTCACGCGGCGGGCGCTGGCGGCGGGCGCCCGGGCGGCGGCCGGCGGTCACCGGCTCGACGGACCGGGCTACTTCTTCGCTCCCACGATCCTCACGGACGTCCCTCCCGAGGACCCGGTGGTGACTGGAGAACAGTTCGGACCGGTCCTGCCGGTGCTGCCGTACCGAGACCTCGACGAAGCCGTCGAAGCGGCCAACGGCACCGGCTTCGGGCTGGGCGGCTCCGTGTGGGGCACCGATCTCGACCGGGCGACGGTGACCGCCGAGCGGCTCGAATGCGGCACGGCCTGGATCAACCACCACGCCGAACTCTCCCTTGCCCAGCCCTTCGCAGGCATCAAGGACAGCGGGGTCGGCGTCGCGGGTGGACCGTGGGGCCTCTACGGCAACCTCCGTCCGTTCGTCGTGCACCGGCCGAGGGAGGAAGGGCGATGAGGTTCCGAGCGGCCGTGCTGCGCTCCTACGAGACCCCGTTCGCGGTCGAGGAGGTCGTCCTGAGCACCGGCCCGGCCGCCGGTGAGATCCTCGTCGAGATCGCGGGATGCGGAATGTGCCGGACCGACCTCGCGGTCCGGCGATCAGCCGGCCGCACCCCGCTGCCGGCGGTCCTCGGCCACGAGGGGGCCGGAGTCGTGGTGGCGTCGGGCGATGGCCCGGACAGTGGGATCGGCGTCGGTGACCACGTGGTGCTGAGCTTCGATTCCTGTGGAGACTGCCGTAACTGCCGTGGCGCGGCCCCGTCCTACTGTGACTCCTTCGCCTCACTCAACCTCTTCGGGGGACGCGAGGAGGTTGCGTCAAGGCTCACCGACGCCGTCGGGGGAGCGCTGGCCTTTCGGTGGTTCGGCCAGTCCTCCTTCGCCGAATACGCCCTCGTCCCGGCGCGCAACGCCGTCCGGGTCGATCCCGCCCTGCCGCTCGAACTGCTCGGTCCGCTCGGCTGCGGCGCCCTCACAGGTGCCGGAGCCGTGCTGAACACCTTCCGTGCCGGCCCCGGTGACACCCTCGTCGTACTCGGCGCGGGAGCGGTGGGCCTGGCCGCGGTCATGGCGGCCACCGCCGCCGGCGTACGGACCGTGGCCGTCGACCGGCATCCGGGGCGCCTGGACCTGGCCGAACGGTTTGGTGCGGTCCCGCTGCCCGCCGTGACCGCCGGACTGGCCGAGCGCATCCGTCGGCACACCGACGGCGGCGCGCAGTACGCCCTGGACACCACGGCCTCCGCCCCGCTGATCAACGACGCGCTCCGCGCGCTGCGCCCCACCGGCACCCTCGGTCTCGTGGCACGCCTCCACACCGCACTGCCGCTCGAACCGGGCACGCTCGAGGGGGGCCGCGGTATCCGGCACATCTGCGAGGGGGACGCCGTACCCGAATTGCTGATACCCCGGCTGATCGGTCTGTGGCAGGCCGGCCGCTTCCCCTTCGACCAACTGATCCGCACCTATCCCTTGGCCGACATCGACGAGGCCGAACGCGACTGTGACGCCGGACGCGTGATCAAGCCCGTCCTGCTGCCGGAAAGAAGAGACCGATGAGTGAAACCTCCACAGCCGGAGACCCTCGCCATCCCACCAGCGGCCGTTTCGAGTTCCTGGCTTCCGCCGAAGGGGACACGACCACCACGGCGACGCGGCGGACCGGCGCGGAAGGCGTGGACGCAGGCGTGGGACTGACCGCCCTCCTGGTCGCCGCCGCACGGGCGATCGAGACCCACCGCCACGACAGCCTGGCCCAGGACGTCTACGCGGAGCACTTCGTCCGTGCCGCCCCCGCCTGTGCGGACTGGCCGGTGACCATCCAGCAGGTCCCGGAGGGGGACGACAACCCGTTGTGGGGAAGGTTCGCCCGCTACTTCGGTCTGCGGACCGCAGTCCTCGACGACTTCCTCCACCGGTCGGTCGGTACGGGCGTTCGCCAAGTGGTCCTGCTGGGGGCGGGATTGGACACCCGCGCCTTCCGGCTGGACCTGCCGTCCGACTGCGTCGTCTTCGAGATCGACAGGGCCGGCGTGCTGGCCTTCAAGGAACAGGTGCTTTCGGACCTGTCGGCCGCCCCGAAGGCGAAGCGGATCCCGGTACCGGTCGACCTGCGCGCCGACTGGGTCACCGCCCTGACCTCTGTCGGCTTCGATCCGGCCGCTCCAAGCGTCTGGCTGGCCGAAGGACTGCTCTTCTACCTACCGGCCCCCGCCGAGACGTATCTCATCGACACGGTGGACCGGCTCACCACCGGGGGCAGCGCCCTGGCCTTCGAGGCCAAGCTGGAGAAGGACCTGCTCGCGTACCGCGACAGCCCGATCTACACGGCGACGCGAGAGCAGATCGGCATCGATCTGCTCGACCTCTTCGACAGGGGACCGCGCCCCGACTCCGCGGGCGACCTGGCGGCCAAGGGCTGGTCCACCTCGGTGCACACGCCCTTCGACTTCACCCGGCAGTGGGGACGTGGTCCCCTTCCCGAGCCGAACGACGCGCTGGAGGGGAACCGGTGGGTCTTCGCGCACAAGTCCCGATCCTGACGTCCGCTCACGAAGACGTCAGCACGGGCCCGGCACCGCCTTGACCTCACCGGGGCCGATGCCCGCGCCCGTGGGGGCGATCCGGGGTCCCGCCGGCGGCGTCCCCGCGCCGTGTCAGACGGCCCGGACGGCCACCAGCTGGTCAGCCGGAATTCCCCCCAGGTCCGGCGCGTAGTAGTCCTCGATGCCCCTGGCCCACGTGGTCACGGTGATGCGGTCCTCTGCGTCCGGGCCGAAGGCGTCGAAAAGCGCATGGATGTTCGCCTCCGCGAAGCCGATCGCCATCATCAGCGACAGGAAGAGCGGGCGCTCGATCAGGCCGTCACCGTCGGGATCGCCGAGTACGGCGAGCGCCTCGGCGAACTCGGTGATCGTGGGACCGAAGCGCTCGGGGTCGAGCACGAACGGACGGAACTCGTCGATGGAGATCACACCATCGCCGTTGGCGTCCAGCTCTGTGGCCAGTGTGGTCCAGTAGCGGCGGAACGCGGCCCGGATGGCCTCCCTGGCGCCGTCGTCCGATGCGACCGCCACCTCCAGCACACGTTCCGTCATGAGGTCGAAGTCCTCGGAGTCGAGGACCCCGTTGCCGTTGGCGTCGAAGAGGGAGAAGACCAGCTCGGCCCTCTCGGTGGCCTCAGTTCGCATGTCCATCACTTCTCTCCTACGGTCCCTCGATCCCGGACCTGGCTCGATGAGTGCTCCTATGTAACCGCGCAGGGGGAGAAACGGGA
Organism: Streptomyces sp. NPDC006516; assembly: GCF_040611875.1. Classification (NCBI taxonomy): domain Bacteria; kingdom Bacillati; phylum Actinomycetota; class Actinomycetes; order Kitasatosporales; family Streptomycetaceae; genus Streptomyces; species Streptomyces sp. NPDC006516. Next base: position 95,933 of record NZ_JBEXPD010000012.1, on the reverse strand, counting down.
CGATGAGGAGACCTCAGCTACCAGAACGAGTGAGTGGGCCGACAACCAGTTCGTACGCGCAGGACGCCGTGGTGCCGGCGCGCGGGCCGGCCAAGGGCGGCTTTCCCGCGCGTCGCCGGCCCGGTGCGTGCGCAGCGACCGCCCCGCCGGTGAGTGCGGCTGTCCTCACGTGACAGCGAGAGGCGTCTCCGACCTCTCGGGAGCGCGCCGGGTTCAGGCCCGGCCGGTCGGGCCGGGCCTCGGGCCGGCGGGTCCGCCCGCCACCGTGAGCAGGTCCACGACGAAGATCAGCGTCGAGCCCGGCGGGATCAGCGACGAGGGCGACTGCTTTCCGTAACCGAGGCGCGGGGGAACGATGATCTCGCGCCGGCCGCCGGCCTTCATCCCCCTGACCCCCCGGTCCCAGCCCTTGATGACCTTGCCGCCACCCACGGCGAACTTGTACGGCCGGTCCCGCTCCCAGGAGGAGTCGAACTCCCGCCCGGACGCGAACGTGACCCCCACGTAGTGGACCTGGACGACCCTGCCCGGCAGCGCCTCGGGCCCGTCCCCGACCACGAGGTCACGGACCGTCAGCTCGGTGGGCGCGTCCCCCTCCGGAACCTCGATTGCGGGCTTCCTCGGTTCGCTCATCACGGTCCCCTCACTCGCCACCGGAATCCCGCAGGGGCAGGCCGGACACATGGACATTCCATGCGGCAGTCGATCACGCTACCCGCATTGCCCCTACGCCGATCCGGCTGCGGACGATGCGCGTCATTGACAGGGGCATGACTTTTCCCTAGTTTCCTCAGCGGCTGCGGTGTCGCACCGGACCCCCGCCCCCCGGGAGGATGCACATGGCCGCATCGTTCGTCACTCATCGTGCACTCGACGGAGGCACGTACCACCTGGGGGGTGGCATCGACCTCCAGGCCCCGTGCACGTCGGCCGTCGAGGTGGTGGCCGGTGGCAGGCTGGTCGAATTCACCGCCGGGCAGGCCTCTCTGGGGGACGACGTCGCCGCCTCCCTGGGTATCGGGTCACCCGAATCCGAGCTCACCTTCCAGAAGGGCGCTCTGCGCATCTTCCGGTCGGTGGAGCGCGAGCCGCGGTCCGGGCTCGTGGAGCGGCCGGCGCTCGTCGTGTGGCGTGGCGAGCGGCACTCACTCGTGACCCGGCTGTACGGCCTGGACGTGGCCGCGGTGCTCGGGCTGCTCCGGTCGGTCCGTATCGCGGAGAGCGAGCACGGGCTCACCCTGCAACCGGATCCCTCGGCCGGAAGTGCCTTCGCGCGGCCCGCGACGGTGATCAAGGAGGTCCCCGGCCTCGGGCTGCTGGAGCTGTCCCGGCGCACGAAGGAACACACCGCCCAGCTCCCACCCTGGAAGGGAGTGGCGGTCGCGTCCGGAGAGCTGTTCCGCGACACGCTCTCCGACGGCAGCCCGTTCTTCGTGCTCTCCTCCACCGAGGTCTGGGCCACGCTGGTGCCACTCGCGTCGACTCCTGTCGAGCGGGTGCCCGAACTCGTGGGGCGGATCACCCTGCGGTGCGCCGGGTGATCCGCCGGTGATCGGCTTCTACGGGGGGCTGACAGCCTCCGTCGTCATCCTGACCCTGCTCCTGGGCGCGGGCTCCCATGCCGCCAGTCCGGCTGCCCTCGGTGATGCGCTGTGGGCGCACGGCGTACTGGGCCCCCGGCTCCGCCGGTCGGCGGCCGTCGTGGTGCCGGTCGCCGAGGGTGCCCTGGGGGTGATCGGCGCGACGGCGCTCCTGACGGGCCACCAGGGAGTACTTCAGGCCGTACTCGCCGCCGGGGCCGCGCTCTTCGGGCTCTACGCCGGCTACACGCGGCACGTCCTCGCCCTGGGTCACGGGGGACCGTGCGGCTGTTCCGGTCAGGATCTGCCCCTGAGCCGCTGGGTGACCTGGAGGGCGGTGGCCCTCGCGGTGCTGGCGACGGCGGGCGCCGCCGTCGTCGGGGCAGGACCCGTACAACCTCACTCCACGGTGGAGCTGGTCACGCTGATGCTCGCCGCTTCCGCCTGCACCGCGCTGCTGTGGTCCCTGCCCGCTGCCATGCATGAGGCGACCCCAGCACCCGCCGCCCACCCGCCGGCCAGGGCGTCTGCCCACGATCCAGCCCATACCGTCCACCGGACCGCCGAAGGAGTGCCGACGCGATGGACTTCACCACCAGCGCTGTGATTGCCTCGTGGGCCGCGATCGCGCTGCTCGCGCTGGTCGTCTCGGGGCTGATCAGGCAGGTGCACCAGTTGTCACGGACACCACCGCACCGCCCTGGGCGAGTGGGCCTCGGGCCCGGCGCGCACGCTCCCGGCCTCCACGCGTCCCGGCGCGATCCGGCAGGACTCGACGACCTCCTGACACCGGGCCGCGCCGCGCTGCTGCTCTTCCTCGACGCGGACTGCCGCACCTGCGGCCAGGTGCTCGCCGAGGCCGGCGCCTGGACGACCCGTCAGGGCGACGCGGCCACCCCGCAGGTGCTCGGGCTCTACGCGGACGCCGGGCCGGACGCCGATGCGGATGCCGGGCCGAGTGCCGATGCGGGCGCCGGGCCGAGGGCGGACGAGGGCGCCGTCCCGGTCAGGGACCACCGTCCGGAGCTGTTCGCGGCCTATGACATCCCCGCCACCCCCTACGCGGTGGTCATCGATCCGGAAGGCCGGGTCGTGCGCGCCGAGCCGCTCGGTTCCCCCACCGCGCTGCTGCGGCTGCTCGACGACATCGCACCCGCAACGCCGAGGAGCCGTCCATGATCCCGCTCGACGACGTGCCCATGCTGCGCCGCTCAGGTACCGGTGGCCGCCGATCACGGACCGGGCGCGGGGCGCTCTCCTCCTTCGCGCCGTCCAGGCGCACCGTGCTGCAGTCGGCGACCGCCTTGGGCTTCGCCGCGCTGGGGGTCTTCTCCGCCGCCAGGGAGGCGTACGCCGACGGATACGACATCTGGACCGGCGCGTGCCCGAGTTACGCCGAGGACCACAACTGCTCCCCGGGCTGCGGGCCCAGCACCGTCTACGCCGACGCGTGCGTGACATCGGGGACGAACACCGGCTTCCACCGGACCGACGGAGTCACCTGGACCCTGCGTCCCAACCAGTGCTACGCCGGTACCTACGACGGCTGGCTGTGGCGATACAGCGCGGCCTGCGGCAGCTGCGGCTGCGGCATCGAGCGGCGCTGCCACGACGGCTACCGCAACACGGGCTCCGGCTGGGTGAAGTCCATCTGCCGGTGGACCACCGGCTGCGACTGCCCGGGCGCGGTCAGCTGGCCGACCGTCGGGCAGGGCGCCACGGGCCCCGACGTCCACACCGTCCAGCATCTGCTCACCCACCACGGTCATCCGACGGACGTCGACGGCATCTTCGGGCCGGACACCGAGGCTCAGGTCGAGGCTTTCCAGTCGGCCAACGGACTCGGCACCACGGGCAGCGTCAGCGCGGCCACCTGGCCCGTCCTGGTCGTCACCGTGCGCCAAGGAGGCGTGAACGACGCCGTGCGGGGCGCGCAGCGGCAGCTCAACAAGCACGGCTACGCGCTGACCGTCGACGGTAACTGCGGCTCGCTCACACGGCAGGCCGTCATCGCGTTCCAGTCCCTGCACGGCCTCGCCGCCGACGGCGTGGTCGGCCCGAACACCTGGCTGACACTGACCGGGACGGTCTAGGTGGGCGGGTCCGTCCGCCCCGCGGACCGGCCGAGCGGCGCCCGTGCGGTACGGGCGCTGCTCACCGATCCCGTTCTGCCCGTGGCGGCGCTGGGGGTCGCGGTGATCGCGGCCGTCCTCCATGCGCCGGTGCTGACCTGGGCGATCACCGGTGGTCTGGCCGGCTACTCGCTCTCCGGATCCGTTTGAACGCGTAACAGCGCATTCGCGCTGGCCTCGCCAGGTTGGCGGGCAACGTACAGACAGACGCTGGTCCTCGGTGTGTTCACCTGCGGTCTGCTTGCCGGCGGGGTGCTGACGGCCGGGGTGCTGTGGCTCCTGTCCGGTCTCTTCACGCCGCTCCCGGCCGGCGTGAGGCAAGGGCTGATCGTCGCCGTCGCGCTGCTCGCCGTGCTGCGTGACGCGGGAACGCTCTCGCTGAGGCTGCCGCAGAACGCCCGGCAGATACCGCAGGACGTCCTGCGCCGTCATCTGGTGCGCGGCGCCCTGCAGTTCGGCTTCGAGCTCGGTACGGGCGTGCGCACCTACGTCTCGGCGAGCGCGCCGTACGCGATGGCGGTGGCGGTGCTGCTGTCCGGGGGCTCCCCCGCACCCGCCCTGGCCGCCGGGCTCGGCTTCGGGGCGGGCCGGGCGCTCACCCCTGCGCTGCGCAGGCTCTCCGGGAACGGGGAGCGCTGGGACGACCTGCTCGCGGGCCGGCTGCGCGGCGTGACCCTGGTGTGTTCCGTGCTGATCGCCGGTGCCGCCTGCGGGGTCCGGTAGCGGCGTCCCCGCCTCTCCGGGCGAACCTCCGGCACCGAATCACAGCTGGTGAGTCAACGCCCTCTGGCCATAAGGGAGTTGTGCCGGAGGTCTGGTCCTGTGGCAGATGGTGCCGGTGTGGACACGCAGAGGAAGGGCGCGTCAAACTCGCCTCAGCCCTCTAGCGGGGATTCGGGAAGGACTCACAACGGAGGCGCCATGTTGAGGCGTACGATCCAACTCGCTCTGTCATTTGTCATGATCATGGCTACCGCCGTGGGGGGAGTGCTGGCCACGGCCGCCCCGGCCCAGGCCGACGAGTGCTACACCTGGGGCCGCACCCTGTCCGAGGGCATGTCCGGCGCAGACGTGACGCAGTTGCAGATCCGGGTGGCCGGGCATGTCGACCAGGGGGAGATCCTCTCTGTCGACGGCAACTTCGGTCCGCGGACCAAGGCCGCGGTCACCAAGTTCCAGCAGGCGTACGGTCTCGGAGCGGACGGCATCGCGGGTTCCCAGACGTTCACCAAGATCTACGCACTGCAGGACCCGGACTGCACGCCCGTCCACTTCACCTACGCCGAGCTGAACAACTGCAACTCCGACTGGTCCGGTGGTGCGGTCAGCGCCGCAACGGCCAAGTCCAACGGTCTGCGCACGATGTGGAAGCTGGAGGCCTTGCGGCACGCGATGGGCGATGTGCCGATCGTCGTGTCCAGCGGATTCCGCTCGACGGCCTGCAACAACGCGGCGGGCGGTGCCTCGAACAGCCGGCACCTGTACGGCGACGCCGCTGACCTGGTCGGCAGCCCGTCGTTCTGCGCGCTCGCCCAGCGGGCTCGCTCGCACGGCTTCGGCGGCATCTTCGGCCCCGGCTACCCCGACCACAACGACCACACCCACGTCGACGGGCGCACCAGCCGCTCCTGGTCCGCGCCCAACTGCGGCATCTGACCGGCGAGCCTCACGCACCCGCACAGCAGCCCGCGCTCCCGGGCCGGCCTCCGGCCCGGAGCGCGGGCCCGCACAGTCCTTGGCCGAGCAGGTTCCGGCAACGGGCCGCGCAGCGCGTGGCGAACCGGCCGGACCTGCCGCGCCGCTCCCGCACCTCCCCTCACTTCCGAGCAGGAGTGAAACCGATGTCGTCCTGGATCCCCTGGCGCGCCCGCGCCGGAACGGCCCTGCTGGCAGTGCTCGCCGGTATCGGCGCGTTCGCCGCGCCCGTCCCCGCCCTGGCAGAGTCCGCGCCCGAGAGCCCGCAGAGCGTCACCTACCACGGCTACCGCATCGAGGTGCCCGCCGAATGGCAGGTGGTCGATCTGGCCGAGAACCCGCGTGCCTGCCTCCGGTTCGACAGACCCGCCGTCTACCTGGGCGAGCCCGCCGAGCAGAACGACTGCCCCTCCCGAGTCGTCGGCCGTTCGGCGGGCATCGTCGTGCAGCCCATCACCGCCCGCTCCGCCGGCCAGGCGACGGCGGCGACCGCGCGGACCCAGCGAGGCACAGCCATCGCCCCGTCCGCCGCGTCCAGCAACGACACCATCCAGATCGCGGTCGAGGACGCCGGCGTCCTCGTGACCGCTGCCCACACACCCGACACCGAGGTCCTCGTACGCGGCGTACTCGCCTCCGCCGAGCTCACCGAGGGCGCCGAGCGCACCGCGCTGCCCCGCGCTGCCCAGCGGTCCGACGCCACCCCCCTGGCCGCGGCCGGACCGCAACCCGGCAGCTACCAGGGCAAGGGCTTCGACGCCTGCACCGCGCCCTCGCAGGCCGCGATGAACGCCTGGCAGGCCGGCTCGCCGTACAGCGCGGTCGGTGTCTACATCAGCGGATCCTTCCGCGGCTGCGCCCAGCCGAATCTGACGGCGAGCTGGGTGACCAGCCAGACCGGCAACGGATGGCGCCTGTTTCCCATCGACGTCGGCCGCCAGGCGCCGTGCACCAGCTACTCGCTGAAGATGTCCACCGACCCGGCCACGGCGAAGTCCCAGGGCGTCACCGCGGCCGCCGGTGCCATCACCGCCGCGTCGAACCTCGGCATCCCGGCGGGCAGCGCCATCTACAGCGACATCGAGGCGTACACCTCCACGGCCTCCTGCAAGGCGGCCGTGCTGTCGTACCTGTCCGGCTGGACCGAACGGCTGCACAGCAGCGGCTACCTGTCGGGCTTCTACTCCAGTGCCGCCTCGGGCATCAAGGACGCTGCCGCCGAGTACGACAACGGCGCCTACACACGGGTCGACCACCTCTTCTACGCGTGGTGGAACGGCGCCGCCGACACCAACACCGGTACCTATGTGCCGTCCTCCTACTGGTCCGACCACCAGCGGATCCACCAGTACGCGGGCGAGGTCACCGAGTCCTACGGCGGTTACTCGATCAATATCGACCGCGACTACCTGGACGTCGGCAACGGCTCCACGCCCACGCCCACCTGCACCGGGGCGAACCTCGACTTCACCGAGTACACCGCCGTCCGGAGCGGCTCGACGGGAGACCGGGTCAAGGCCGCCCAGTGCCTGCTCAAGGCCGCCGGCTTCGACCCGGGCACCCCGGACGGGGTCTTCGGGCCCGATACGACCGCCGCCGCCCGGAACTTCCAGTCCAGCAAGGGGCTCACGGCGGACGGGGTGGTCGGCGCGAAGACCTGGACGGCCCTGTTGTCCCGCGGATCCACCCCGACCGTCCAGAGCGGCTCGACGGGCGAGGCAGTCACCCGGTTGCAGCGCGCCCTGACCGCCGCGCTCGGCCGGACGGTGTCCATCGACGGCATCTTCGGTTCGGGCACCGCCCAGGCCGCACGCGACTACCAGTCCTCACGCGGGCTGGGTGCCGACGGCATCGTCGGCCCCGCCACCTGGGGCGCACTCCAGTCCGGAAAGTGAGCAGGGGAATGAAGAGGAAGACGAGGCAGAAGCCGTGAGACGATTCGCACGCGTCATCACGCTGTTCACCGCTCTGGCGGGCCTGCTCCTGGGACTGGGCGTCCCCGCGCACGCCTTCCCGCAGGCGGCGTTCCCGCTGACCAGTAACGGCAACCGGGGCTCCGACGTCGTCGCGCTGCAGCACCTGCTGGCCGCGCACGGCCGCTCCGTGTCGGTGGACGGCGTCTTCGGCTCGAGCACACAGAGCGCCGTGGTGGGCTTCCAGCAGTCCAGGGGCCTGAGCGCGGACGGCATCGTCGGCCCCGCCACCTGGGGCGCGCTCGTGGTCACCGTCCGACAGGGCGACAACGGGCCGGCCGTGACGGCCCTCCAGTCGCTGCTCAACGCCAAGCGGGGCGCCGGACTCTCGGCCGACGGGGCCTTCGGGCCCGCCACCGGCACCGCCGTCCGCACCTTCCAGTCCCACGCGGGGATCGGCGCGGACGGCGTCGTCGGGCCGACGACCTGGCAGAACCTGCTGTGGCACTACGAGAACATCAATTTCGGCGGCAGCACGATGTGCGCACAGAGTCCCGACGGCAATGCGGGCGCCCACTGGGCGACAGCCGGTGCCGTGGCCCAGCTGGAGGCCGCCGCCGCCACCTTCGCCGCCACAGGGAACGGCAGACTGCCCGTCGGCGACGCGGGCTTCGAGCACGGTGGCGACATACCCGGCCACGGCAGCCACGAAGTCGGGATGGACATCGACGTATGGCCGGCCCGCACCGACTCGGCCCAGTGCACCGCGGGACGTATCACCTGGCAGTCGAGCACCTACGACCGCGCGGCCACCCGCAGGCTCGTACAGGAGATCCGGGCGAAGGCCCCCGGCCATGTCCAGCTGATCTTCTTCAACGACCCGCAGCTGATCTCGGAGGGGCTGACCACGAGCTACGCCAACCACGACAACCACCTGCACATCCGCTACCGGTAACGAGCCGGCCGCGGGACCCGGGCCCCGCCCGCGGACCCGCGGCGTCCTCAGCGCTCAGCGGATCACGAGCGTGGTTCCGGCCACGGCGGGAACCAGCTCCCCGATGACCGGATGCCCGGGCAGCTCTCCGGCGACCAGCAGGCCGCCGGAGGTCTGCGCGTCCGCGAGCAGGTGCAGCCGGTCCTCACTCGTCCGTCCCGCGTCGAGGTGCGGGCGCACCCATTCGAGATTGCGCCGGGTGCCGCCGCTGACGTACCCGGCCCGCAGGGACTCCCAGACGCCGTCGAGCACGGGGACGGCGGCGGCGTCCACCACGGCCGTGACACCGCTGGCCCTCGCCAGCTTGTGCAGATGGCCCAGCAGCCCGAATCCGGTCACATCGGTGGCGCACACCGCCCCGGCCTCCAGGGCAGCCGCAGCGGCCTTGTCGTTGAGCGCGGCCATGCTGGCGACGGCGTGCGCGAAGACCTCGCCGGTCCGCTTGTGGCGGTTGTTGAGTACCCCGACGCCCAGCGGTTTGGTCAGGGTCAGCGGCACGCCCGGCCGGCCGGTGTCGTTGCGCAGCAGCCGGTCCGGATCCACCAGACCCGTCACGGCCATTCCGTAGAGCGGTTCCGGGCTGTCGATGCTGTGGCCGCCGCCGACGAAGCAGCCGGCTTCGCGGGCCACTTCGAGCGCGCCCGCCAGGACCTCCCGGGCCAGCTCAGCGGGCAGGACGTCACGGGGCCAGCCCAGCAGATTGAGCCCGACGACAGGCCGGCCGCCCATCGCGTAGACGTCGGACAGGGCGTTGGCCGCGGCGATCCGTCCCCAGTCGCGGGCGTCGTCGACGACGGGTGTGAAGAAGTCGGCAGTCGACACCAGTGCCGTGCCGTCACCGGTGAGCACCACCGCGGCATCGTCGCCGTCACCCGGTCCGACCAGCAGCCGGTCCTCGTCGCTGCCATCGGCCTGTCCGGGGATCCGCTGCGGCAGCAGTCCCGCGACCATCGCCTCCAGTTCCCCCGGCGGGATCTTGCAGGCGCAGCCGCCGCCGTGTGCGAACCGGGTCAGCCGCAGGGGCGCGGCCGGCCCATCGGTGGCGCCAACTGTCGTCATACGGCGATGATTTCACCTCTTGCCCCGGCAGTGTGCGGGGACCACAATCTTGCTCCGGAGGCGTTGGGCGGGCTGGTGCCCCTCCCGATCTTCAAAATCGGTGTGGTCCGGAATCCGGACCAGGCGGGTTCGATTCCCGTCCGCCTCCGCTGACTTCGATCGGGGTGGCGCGGGTGACGGACCTGACGGGCGAGCCGCCCGCAGACCTCCGGAGGAAGGTGCCGAGCACCACGGTGCTCCTCGGCGACCCCCGGCTGAGCGAGGCATCCGCGAGGCTGGGCAGGGCCGTCGTCAAGGCAGCGGTCGGCGCCGCTCAGCAACTCGTACGCGACGGACGGATCGGCCCGGGCGACGCGGTGCGGGCCGCTCTTGACGCGCTGCCCGCACACGCGGCGGGACTGAGCCCCGTGCACAACGCGACCGGCGTGGTGCTGCACACCAATCTGGGACGGGCGCCGCTTTCGCAGCCGGCGCTCGAGGCGATGGCGGCGGCCGGCGGATACACGGACGTCGAGCTCGATCTCTCGACCGGCAGACGGGCGCCGCGCGGCCGCAGTGCCATGGCGGCCCTGCGTGCGGCGGTGCCGGCCGCAGAAGCTGTGCACGTGGTCAACAACGGAGCCGCCGCCCTGGCCCTGGCGGCCGTCACACTGGCCCAGGGGCGCGACATCCTGCTCAGCCGGGGCGAGTTCGTGGAGATCGGCGACGGCTTCCGGATACCCGAGCTGCTGGTCTCCTGCGGCGCCCGGATACGGGAGGTCGGCACCACCAACCGGACCCGGCTCGGCGACTACGCGGACGCGGCGGGCCCGGACACCGCCTTCATCCTCAAGGTCCACCCCTCGAACTTCACGGTGAGCGGCTTCACCGGGGGAGTGGAGGCCGAGGAGCTGGCGTCCCTGGGCCTGCCCGTCGTCGTCGACATCGGCTCCGGCCTCCTCGCGCCCGATCCGGTGCTGCCGGACGAGCCCGACGCGGCTACGGCTCTGCGCGCCGGAGCCACCCTCGTCACCGCCAGCGGCGACAAGCTGCTCGGCGGGCCGCAGGCGGGGCTGGTCCTCGGCAGCGCCGCCGTCGTGGAACGGATGCGCCGCCACCCGTTGGCCCGCGCCCTGCGCGTGGACAAGTTCACCCTGGCCGCGCTGGAAGCGACCCTGCGCGGTCCCGAGCCACCCGTGCACACGGCCGTGCACATGCCGCTGCCGCGGCTGCGCATCCGTACCCTGCGGCTGGCCGAGGACGTCGCGAGCCGAGGGCTCGACGCGCGCGTCGTACCTCATGAGGCGGTGGTCGGAGGAGGCGGTGCGCCCGGGACCGCTCTGCCGTCCTGCGCGCTCAGCCTCCCCGCAGACCTGGCAGAACCGCTGCGCAGCGGTGAACCCGCCGTCCTCGGACGGCTGCTGCGCGGACGGCTGCTGCTGGACCTCCGGTGCGTGCCGGAGGCGTGCGACAGCGACATCCTCCAAGCGGTGCTGCGCGCGGCCGGGCGGTGATCATGCGGGTCATCGCGACGGCGGGGCACGTCGACCACGGAAAGAGCACGCTGATCCAGGCCCTGACCGGCACCCACCCCGACCGGCTGGCGGAGGAGCGCCGCCGTGGGCTGACCATCGACCTCGGCTTCGCGTGGACGGACCTGCCCTCGGGCGAACGATTGGCGTTCGTCGACGTACCGGGGCACGAGAGGTTCGTGCCCACCATGCTGGCGGGTGTGGGGCCGGTGCCCGCCGTGCTGTTCGTCGTCGCCGCCGACGAGGGCTGGAAGGCCCAGTCCGCCGAGCACCTGGCCGCCGTGGACGCCCTGGGCGTACGGCACGGACTGCTCGTCGTCACCCGCTGCGACCTGGCCGACCCGGGCCCCGCCACCGCGCAGGCCCTCGCCCGGATCGGGTCCAGCAGCCTAGCCGGTGTCGAGGCCGTGGCGGTCAGCGCCCGCACCGGCGAGGGACTCGCCGAACTGCGCGCCGCCCTCGGCCGGCTCGCCGAGCGGCTGCCGGACGGTGACGCCGACTCCCCGGTACGGCTGTGGATCGACCGGGCCTTCACCGTGCGCGGCAGTGGACTGGTGGTGACCGGCACCCTCGGGGCGGGGCGGATCCACAGGGGCGACGTCCTGGTGACCGCCCGCTCCGGCCGGTCCGTGCGCGTCAGGGCGCTGCACGCACTGGGCGAGGAGACCGGCCTGGTACGGGCCACCGCCCGGGTCGCCGTCAACCTCCGCGGCCTCGACAAGGAGTCGACGGGCCGTGGTGACGCCCTTCTCACGCCCGAGAGCTTCCTCCCCTGTCTGCGCTGCGACGTACGTGTGCACGGCGGAGCCCCTGCGGCGGAACTGCCCCGCACCGCTGTCGCCCACATCGGCTCGGCGGCCGTGCCCGTCCGTGTGAGGGCACTCGGCCAGGGGACCGCCCGGCTGACCCTCCCGGCACCGCTGCCGCTGCGCATCGGCGACCGCGCGGTGCTGCGCGATCCGGGCCTGCGCCGGGTGCTCGCCGGTCTGACGGTGCTCGACCCCCAGCCACCCGAACTGCGGCGCCGGGGCGCCGCGGTACGGCGGGCAGCCGAGCTGAGCCCCGCCGACGGCACCCCGTGCGAGACATCCGAGCTGGGGCGCCGACTGCTGGTCCGACGCGGGGAGCTGACGGCGATGGGGGTGGCCGTCCACACCGCACCGGTGGCGGGTGACTGGCTCGCCGACCCCGCCCACTGGGCCGCCCTGCGTGCCCGGCTGGCCGAGCTGGTGGCGGCGTACCTCCGTGAGCGGCCCACGGAGGACGGCGTACCGGTGGAGGCCGCCCGGCACCGGCTGGGACTGCCGGCCGTCTCTCTCGTGGAGGCACTGGTCACGCCACCCCTGCGGCTGAGCCACGGGCGTGTGACCGCCGGATCCGGGGAACCGCCGGCCCCTGTGACGGCCGCGGTGCGCCGGCTCACCGCCGAACTCGACGGGCGGCCTTTCGCCGCGCCCCCCGCCCGGAGACTCGCGGAACTCGGCCTCGGCCGCCGTGAACTCGCCGCGGCGGCCCGCCACGGGGCGATACTGCGGCTCGCGGAGCACGTGGTGCTGCTGCCGGACGCTCCCCGCCTGGCCGCCGACCGGCTGAGCGAACTCGACCGGCCGTTCACCGTGGGGGAGGCGAGCCGCGCCCTGGACACCACCCGACGCGTCACCGTCCCCCTGCTGGAGCACTGCGACGGCCAGGGCATCACCCAGGTGCTTCCCGACAAGCGCCGCCGGTGCGCGCCGTCGGCCACCGCAGCGGGCTGACCTCCGTCTCGCGACCGCGGCGCTCGACCGGGCGGCAGGCGACGGGCGGGTGCCTCCGGGCTTCGCGAAAGGGTCTGCACGACTCGCCGGATCCGCTGCGAGGGTCACAGCAGGCCCGGCGGCGGAACAGCCCCCGCCCGCGCCGGCTCGGTCCGCCGGTACCCTTTCGGGATGACCCAACCCCTTATGCCCGTCGAGCGGCGGCCGGCGAATCAAGGGCCGAAGGTGGCTGCCCGCAATCGGGACGCCCTGATCGCTGCCGCGCGAGAGATCTTCGCGTCCGACGGGCTGGACGCTCCGCTCTCCGCGATCGCGCGGCGCGCGGGGGTCGGGCAAGGCGTCCTGTACCGGCACTTCCCCGACCGGGCGGCCGTGGCGATCGCGGTCCTCGAGGAGAACGTGCGGCAGGTCGAACAGGCCGCCGAGGCCGAGGGCGCGCTCCTCGCCGATGTTCTCGGCGTTCTCACCTGGCACCTGACGGAGTCGGCCGCGTTCCTGAGCCTGCTGCACAGCAACGGGGCCACCGGCCACTCGGACGCGCTCGCGCACGCCCTGGTCCTTTCGGGCCGGGTCGAGTCCGCCCTGCGGCAGCGTCTGCCCGAGAGGCACCGCCTGGGCGCTTCGGACGACCTCATGGTGGCCGTGGCCATGGTGTCCGGCGCCACCAACGGTCCGACCCGCGAGGTGCGGGAACGCCGGGCGAAGGCCGCATGGCGGCTCCTCGGTGTCGAAGTGGGGCCGGTCCGGCCTTTCGAGGGATGAGAGCCGGGGGCCTCAGCCGCCGTTGGACTGCCGGGTGCCCTTACCGAGTGCGTCGAAGGTGTAGAGGTAACCGCCGGCCGGTCCGCTGACGGTCATGTACGCCTTGGTCCCGCCGGGCGTGATCGCCACGTTCGTCGCGGACTCGAGCCCTTCGGCACGGTCGGGGATCTCGACCGTCGCCAGGCGTTCGCCGTGCTTGCTGAACACGGCCATCGCGGCTCGGCCGTGGAGTGCCTGGTAGAGGTTGCCCTCCGCGTCCACGGCGATCGAGTCGGTCTGGGCGATCCCGCCGTCCACGCGGATCGCGGTGTGCCGTGACGTCACCTCTCCCTCTCCGTCGAGGCGGAGGTAGGAGATCCGGTTCTGCGTGAGTTCACTGACCCACAGTCCCTGGTGGTCCGCGTCGAAGGAGATCCCGTTCGTCGCGGCGAGCCCGCCGGCGAGGACGGTGGACTTCTTGCCGTCCCGCTCGATGCGCACCACACGCCCCTGGGCGTCGCCTGCGGAAAGGCTGCGTGAGTCGCTGACGTACAGGTTGCCCTCCTCGTCGAAGGCGATGTCGTCGGGGTTCATCCGCGCTCCGTCGACCTCCCCGGAGAAGAAGGTCTGCGGGTCGCTTCCGTCCGGGGCCAGGCTGACGACCTCGCCGTGGGCGTAGTCGGTCAGGTACAGCCGGCCGTCGTACGGGCTGAACTGCGCCGAGGTGTAGGCCCCTCGGTCGTCCGAGTGGACGGGCTGCGACGTCTTCTTCCTCACGTCGACCCGCATCACCTTCGGCTCTCCCGCTGGTGCGGTGACGTCGACGACGAGCAGTGTGCCGTCCGCGTCGAAGGTCGGGCCTTCGAGCAGGGTCATCCCGGTCTCCTCGTGCACCTCGGTCAGCCGCATGACCTGGTGGGCGCGGATGGTTCTGTCGGCGCGGGCGGCCGGTGCACCGACGGCGGAGCCGCTGGTCTCCGTACCGCACCCGGTGAGGGCCAGTGTGCCGGCGGTGGCGAGTGCCGCGAGGGACCGGACCGCGAGTCGTCGCATGAGGGGATCACTCTTCCTGTCTGCGGGTTTGCCGTCGGGCCACGCCGTTCGCGTGGTCGGGACGGGGAGCGGAGGCGCCCTGCACGCGTGTCGTGGTTCACCCGTGCCGCAACCGGACAACCCTGTCCGGTAGTTGCTACCGTAACGGATGGCCGCCCGATCCGACGCGGCCGACCGATTGGAGTGAGACCCCCCACATGACACCCACTCAGGTGACGGACCCCAACGACCTGTGCGCCCTCAGGCAGCGCTACAGCCTCGAACGTGAAAGGCGGGTACGGCCCGACGGCGCCCGCCAATACCGCCAGACAGAAGCCGAGTTCGGCTATTACGCCGCCGACCCCTACGCGGAGGACGTGGCCGGGCGTGAGCCGCTGCTGGACACCGTGGACGTCGCCGTCGTCGGCGGCGGGTTCGGCGGCATCCTCGCCGGGGCGAGGCTGCGGCAGCAGGGCGTGGAACGCGTGCGGATCGTCGAGAAGGGCGGCGACTTCGGCGGCACCTGGTACTGGAACCGCTATCCGGGCATCCACTGCGACATCGAGTCGCACGTCTACCTGCCGATGCTCGACGAGACCGGCTACGTGCCGGAGTGGAAGTACGCTCCCGGCGAGGAGATCCGCCGCCACGCGGTGCGCATCGCCGAGAAGTACGACCTCTATCCGGAGGCCCTGTTCTCCACCGCGGTCACCTCGCTCACCTGGGACGACGCGTCCGAGACGTGGATCGTGGCCACCGACCGCGGTGACGCCTTCCACGCCACGTACGTCGTCACGTCCACCGGCACCATGTCCGAGCCCAAGCTGCCCGGGATACCCGGCATCGAGACCTTCCGGGGCCACACCTTCCACACGTCACGCTGGGACTACTCCTACACCGGCGGCACCCCGGACGGCGGCATGACCGGCCTCGCCGGCAAGCGTGTGGGCATCGTCGGCACCGGAGCCACCGGTGTCCAGGCCATCCCGATGCTGGCCGAGGACGCCGAGCACGTCTACGTCTTCCAGCGCACCCCCTCCAGCGTCGATGTGCGCGCCAACCGCCGCACCACCGCCGAGGATGTCGGTGCCGACCGGGAGGGCTGGGCGCTCGAGCGGCGTCAGAACTTCCTGCGCATCGTCTCCGGCGAGCCGGCCGACCAGGACCTCGTGGCCGACGGCTGGACCGCCTCGGCCGCTCTCCTCGAAAAGCTCCTGCCCAGCTTCCGTCGGGACGAGCAGGGGCAGTCCTTCGAAGCCGCCTACGAACTCGCCGACGCCGCGAAGATGAACCAACTGCGCGCCCGTGTCGGGCAGACGGTCACCGATCCCGGCACCGCGGAGAAGCTCAAGCCCTGGTACCGCTACGCCTGCAAGCGCCCCACCTTCTCCGACACGTACTACGAGGCGTTCAACCGCAGCAACGTCTCCCTGGTCGACACCGCCGACACGCACGGCATCGAGCGCATCACCGAGCACGGGGCCGTCGTCGGCGACGACACCTACGAGCTCGACTGCCTGATCTTCGCCACGGGATTCTCCGTCGGGGTGTCCGGCATCCTCTCCGGCAAGCTGCCCGTCCACGGCCGGGGCGGCACCCAGCTCCTGCACGCCTGGGCGCAGCAGGGCCCCCGGACTCTGCACGGCTTCACCGGCAACGGCTTCCCGAACCTGATCCACATGGGGTCCCTGCACAACGCGAGCAGCGTCAACTTCACGCACATACTCGACGAGCAGGCCGTCCACGCCGCCGCTCTCGTGGCCGCGGCGGAATCCGGTCGAGCCCTCATCGAACCGTCCCCCGAGGCCGAGGACGCCTGGCTGGAAGTTCTGGCCGAGGACGCCGCGGACCACGAGTGGTTCCACGCAGAGTGCACCCCCGGCTACTACAACCGCGAAGGGCTCGGCCGCCCGAACACCGCGAGCGCCTACCCCCACGGCGCCTTCGCGTTCCACGAACTGCTCGAGCAGTGGCGCGAGGAATCCATCGGCGAGGTGCTGCGGCCCAAGGCCGTCCTCCAGGAAATTCGCGGCCACCTCTGCCCCCTTGCAGCACCGGGGGAGGGCGGTGAGTGAAGCCGGTTCGGACTTCGTCCGGGCCGGGCCGGCGTCAGAGCCGGACGTTCGTGGAAGAGCGAGTCTCTGACGCCTCCGAACTGATCCGCTGCGCCGGGAACAGCCGGCCGGGTCGGCATGGTTGCATCGGTCGAGATACGGGCGCCGTTCGGGCGGAGAACATCTGGATTCCCGGGCCGGTCGCCCCACCAGGACCCGGCTCCGAGATCGCGGTGCTCCAGCCGCGCACTCGGACCAGGACGTATGCATGCAGGAGGATGGTTCATGACCGAGCGGCCGTTGACGCTCATGGCGGTGCACGCGCACCCCGACGACGAGGCCACAGGAACCGGAGGGGTCCTCGCGCGGTATGCGGCGGAAGGCATCCGCACCGTTCTCGTGACGTGTACCGACGGCGGTTGCGGGGACGGCCCGGGGGGTGTCAAGCCGGGGGACCCCGGGCACGATCCGGCGGCCGTCGCCTCGATGCGCCGCCAGGAGCTCGAGGCCAGCTGCGCCGTCCTGAAGATCAGTGACCTGGAGATGCTGGACTATGCCGACTCCGGGATGATGAGCTGGCCCAGCAACGACGCGCCCGGATCCTTCTGGCGGACCCCCGTGGCGGAAGGCGCTGCCCGACTCGCGGAACTCATGAGGCACTACCGGCCCGATGTGGTCGTCACCTATGACGAGAACGGCTTCTACGGCCACCCCGACCACATCCAGGCCAACCGCATCACGACGGCTGCGCTGGAGCTGACGGGGCTGACTCCGAAGGTGTACTGGACGACGATGCCCCGGTCGATGATGCGGCGGTTCGGCGAGACGATGAGCGAGTTCGGGGAGGACATGCCGGAGCCGGATCCTGCGGAAGCCGCCGCGATGGCCGAGATCGGCCTCCCCGACGACGAGATCACCACATGGGTGGACACCACCGCGTTCAGCGGGCAGAAGTTCGACGCGCTCGCCGCGCACGCCAGTCAGGGCGAGAACATCTTCTTCCTCAAGATGGGCAAGGAGAAGTTCGGTGAGCTGATGGGCATGGAGACCTTCGTCCGTGTCAAGGACGCCACCGGCGCGCCCCTGCCGGAGGACGACCTCTTCGCCGGACTGCGCTGATCCTCCGCCTCCGGCCGGGTTCCGGGCGAGCTCAGCGCCCGGAACGCTGCCTCAGCGAGTGGTGGACGTCTGCGGGGAGCGGAGTACGAGCAGGGTGATCTCACTGGGCGCGAAGACGCGGAACGGCGGCCCCCAGAAGCCGGTGCCGCGGCTCGTGTAGAGCAGGGTGCGGGTGCCGTGGCGGCTGAGGCCGGCGAGGGCTGGTTGGTCGAGGCGGACCAGATGATGGAAGGGCCAGATCTGGCCGCCATGGGTGTGGCCGGAGAGCTGGAGGTCGATGCCCTGGGCTGCCGCGCGGTCGATGAACTTGGGCTGGTGGGCGAGGAGGAGCACGGGGAGCTCGGGGTCGGCGCCGTGGAGGGCTCCGGCGAGATGGGCGCGGTGGCCCGCCAGGCCGGAGGACTCGGCGGTGACGTCGTCCACACCGGCGACCACGAGCGTGTCGCCGCCGCGTTCGAGCAGCAGATGCCGGTTGCGCAGCGGTTCCCAGCCCAGCTCGTCCATCAGGTCGACCCAGCCCTGGGCCTCGCTGTAGTACTCGTGGTTGCCGGTGACGTAGACCCGGGCCCGCGTCGCCTGCACGGTGCCCAGCGGGACTGCCTGGGCACGGCGGCGTTCGGCCGTACCGTCCGCGATGTCGCCGGTGTGGCAGACCAGGTCGGCTTCCAGCGTGTTCACCGTCTCGCAGACCCGCGCCGACCAGCGGGCGCGGTCGAGCGGACCGTAGTGGGTGTCCGTGATCAGGACGACTCGGGTGCCGTCCAGCCCGGCGCCCAGACGTGGGAGCGGTACGTCGAGCCGGCGCACGCGTGGCACGCGCCGGGCCTCGGCGTACCCCCAGGCCAGCAGCACGGCGGCTACGCCCAGCACGGCCCAGGTGACGACGCGCGCCCGGCCCTGTCCGTCACCGACACCGGCCACGGCCAGTGCGAGCCGCAGCAGGACACCGAGCAGCACGGACCAGGTGAACAGGACCCAGATGCCGCCCAGGAGCGTGTCACCGACGATCGCCCACGTGTCCTGCTGGCGCCGTCCGTGGCCGCGCACCATCGCGAGCGGCATACCGAGCACGCCGAGGCAGAAGAGGGCGGTGCCGGCCAGCGAGACAGGAAGAGGCCAGTGCTGGCCGGTGTGCAGGAGGACCAGGCACGGCACGGCCCACAGCAGGAGGGGGGCGATCATAGGGATGTAGCGCATCAGGCGTTGCAGTCGGCTCGGTGGCGCCTCGGGCGCTTTACCGGTGGCGGATCTGGTGTCGCTGGTCTCGGTCACGCTTCCCCTCCTGGGGTTCTGTCCGGCGGGCGTGCGGCAGGGACACGGCCAGCACCCGTTGCCGCGGCCGTGTACGACACCCAGGATCGCAGCTGGGAGGCGAAGGGCCGGGTCCAGCGCGAAACCCTGCGGAACGGGGGCCGTTCCGGACCGTCCCTGTGGCCTGTGCACGCGCAGGACGGAACAGGGTCAGTGCTCGCAGAGGGAGAATTCGCGCTCGTAGACCTGCTCGTTGTGCTCGTCCACGAAGAACTTGCGTTCCTGCATGAGTTGTTCGCGATAGCCCTCGGCTTGCTCACGCGTCATCGTCGAGGTCTCGGACCACGGTTGTTGCGGGGGCACGTCGGATGTCGAGACGATGCGCTCCGACGGGTCGACCAGGAAGAACGCCAGGATCTTGCGACAGCCCGGGCGGGTGGGATCCGCGAGGCGGAACGAGCCGACGCGGTGCTGGAGGATGTTCGGGAACGCCAGGCAGCGGCCGGCCGGGGTCGATGCCGATCCCAGCGTCTGGTTCAGCGCGTCCTCGTCCTCCAAGCCGTAGACGTCGCGCAGACCGTTGTCGTCGTTCTGTTCGTAGCTCGGGTCGTCGAGTGCCGCCCGGAAACTCAGCCGGCTCTCCGTGATGTTCTCGCTGTCCCAGTAGTAGATGCCGGTCGAGACGATCCGCTCGTTCAGCATCCCCTCGACATGCCAGGAACCACCGGGGTACTCGGGCTTCTCCGGGGTGAGATGAATGGTGGCGAGCTTGACGATGACCTGGAGGCCGCGGCCTCGTAGATCGACCCGGGCGGATTCGCCGGGCAACTCCGGCGGGGTGAAGGCGGGGGCGTCAGGGACGACGGGGCGACGGTTCTCCCACCAGTCGTCCTGCGCCTCCTCCCACGCCCTCACCGCTTCTGCGTAGGCCTCGTCGTCACTGTAGGCGGACCGGTCCGGATGCTCCGGTTCCGAGTCGTACCACCCGTACGGATCGGCCTCGATCCGCAAGGGCCGCGGATGGCGCAGATCGGTGAGCACGTTCTCCAGCAGGGGACGCATGCGGGCGAACAAGTCCGGCAGGACCGAGGCCAGTTCGTGATGGGTCTCGGGGTGGACGTTGTTGACGTACGACCGGAAGGCGACATCGCCCTCGGCACTGACGTCCACGTCCGTGGGGAGCCACTGGAACCTGTTCGAGAACTCGTATGCCGAGTAGCGGTCCGTCCGGTTCTGCCAAGCCCGCTCGGGCCCACCACTCACGTCTCTCACCAGGCAGAACAGTGAGGGGTGCACCAGATCCAGTACCTGGCCGCCGGATCCGGGGTGCCAGTCCTGTTCGGCTTCCGGGACCTGCTCCAGCACCCGGACGGCTTCGCGCAGCCGGGACCTCAGCGCCTCGTCCATCAGCGTGTCCGACTGCCACACACCGTCGACGGCGGACACCTCGATGCCCGTCCGGGCGTCCCGCAGCGTCGCGTAGTGCACGAGTTCGGCGAGCACATGACTGACCTGCGCCTCGGTGAGGCCCTGGGCGACCGCTTCCTGCGTCCATCTGGCGACGATTTCGGCGTCGTTCATCTTGTCGAACCACCCGGGCTTCGCCCGGATGTGAGCGCTGCACCGCATCATGTGCAGTTCCCGCAGCGTTCGGGGTGGCGCGAACGATATGGAACGGGAGGCATGAAAGGGCAGCGGGAAAGCAGACAGGTCAGACAACTCTTCTGGCCCTTCGAGTCGGTGTGCGGTGGCCGGAAGGATACGTCAGCACACCGACACCGCAGGATCCGGACGAGGTTCTCCCGTCAGGCCTGCTTGATCGCGGAGATGTCGAACTCCAGTACCACCTTGTCCCCGACCAGGACTCCGCCTCCTTCGAGAGCGGCGTTCCACGTCAGGCCGTAGTCCTTGCGGCTGACCGTGATGGCGCCCTCGAAGCCCACCCGCTGGTTGTCGAACGGGTCCCGGGCGGAGCCGGTGTATTCGAAGTCGATACTGATCGGCTTGGTGGTGTCCTTGATCGTCAGATCTCCGGTCAGCCGGAAGTGGCTGTCGTCCACCTGTTCGGACTTGGTGGAGGTGAAGGTGATCGTGGGGTACGTGGGCGCGTCCAGGAAGTCGTTCGTCCGCAGGTGGCCGTCGCGGTCTGCGTTACCGGTGTCGATGCTGTCCGCCTTGATGGAGACGGACGCGCTCGACCTGGACGGGTCGGAACCGTCCAGGAGCAAGGTGCCCTCGAATTCGTGGAACGCCCCCCGGACCTTGGTGATCATCGCGTGCCGGGCCACGAATCCGATCCGGGTGTGCGCGGGATCCAGCACGTACGTGCCGGTCAGATCGGCGAGGGCAGGCGTGGCCATGTGGTGCTCCGTCGGATCGCTCGGAAAGGGGCTCCTCACGCTAGGCCGGAGGGCCACCCACCGGGTGGAGGCCGCGCTTCGTTCGGCCTCCAGGGTCATTCCACTGGACTACGGGAGCCTCACCCGGCGGGCGGAATGCCGCTCGCTCGTGCCCACCGCCCGCACGGGACGCCGTCAGTCGCGAGCGGGCAGCGCCGGCAGTTCTCGGGCGAAGCGGCGGACGGCGTCGGTGAAGGCATCGGGAGCATCGAAGTTCGCCAGATGGCCGGCTCGGGGGATCAGCTCGATGCGGGCCTGCGGATGGGCACGGGCGAAGTCCGCCTCGCCGGAGCGGAAGACGGTGTCCTTCTCGCCGTTCAGGATGAGAACGGGAGCGGTCACATGACGCATCGCGCTCGCGTCGAAGCGGCCCAGCACCTCGCCCCAGGCGGCCGGCAGGGTGTGGAAGGCGTAGCCCGCGAGGATCGTTGCCTCCACCACCTCGGGTGGATGGAGCCGGCGCAGCAACCGGTCGTTCCACCGCGCCAGTCTGGCCGCCGGGACGCGGGGGACGAGCCCGGCGACCCACCGGTACGGCGTTGCCCAGCGGCCCCGCGTCGAGGCACTGGCTCCGGCAAGGACCAGCCCTCGCAACCGCGCGGGGTGTCGCCGGGCGAACTCCAGCGAGGCGTATCCGCCGAGGGAGTGGCCGACGACGAGAGCCGGTCCGCCGGCGAGCGAGTCCACGGCGGCAGCGATGACCTCCGTCGCCGCGTCCAGGCTCCAGGGCTGAGCGGATCGGGCGCCGTGACCCGGCAGTTCGACGGCGGCCACCAGGAAGTCCTTCTGGAGCGCGGCGAGCTGAGGGCTCCACTGGCCCGCGCTGAACCGTGTTCCGTGTACGAGGACGATGGGCGGTGCGCCCGCTGCCGTCATGATCCCCCCGATCACCATGTTCCTCGGGCCGACTCTACCGGCGGGCGCTGCGGCGCCGGTCCTGCCGGTTGTCGTCGCGCCGCTCGGCGCGGTCGGCCCGCGTGGCCCTCCCGGACCGGCGGTGATCGTGCCAGGGACGTACGGGCCCGGGTGGGGAGGCGCACCGCGGAGCCCGCCCGTCACCTGCCCGGGTGGGTACCGCGAACGGCGACCGCACCCGGGCCCGTACGACACCTACGGTGGAGTCATCCTGACGCGCAGGCCCGGCCGTTCAGCTTGAACGCCCCTGGATCCGGTGCCGCCTCCGCGGCCGAGGTGTTGAAGCCGAAGTCGATCGCCCCCCCGGGGGCCAGCGTCCGGTTCCACGACAGCGGCCTGGCGCTGACCGTGCGGCCGGACTGGGTGAACTCCGCGCTCCAGGTGTGGCTCAGTCGCTGGTCGCCGGAGAGCAGCCAGGTCAGCGTCCACGGGGACACCGGCTCCGGCCCGGTGTTCTCGACCCGGACCGTCACCGTCGAGCCGCTGTTCCACGGGTGAGAGGAGTAGGCGACCTTACAGGTACGGGCCGCGCCGGACGGGCCTCCTTCGCCCGCGTCGTCCAGGTAGGAGGCGATGAAGGCCAGCGGCGCGTTCCAGTTGATGGTGATCTCGTTGGTCGACCAGGAGCCGATGTCGTCGACGTAGCACATCGCCGGTGCGCAGCCGCTCAGCTTCTCGGCCGCCACCGGGTCGCCGGACGCGATCGCGGTGAGGTTGGGCCCGCCGGCCACCGAACCGGGGGCCGGGTTCGGCAGTGCGGGATCGTTCTGGTGCGCCCAGAAGCGGTGGTGCTGGTTGTGGGAGTCCCGCTCACCGTAGCCGGTGACGTACGACTGGTTGAGGGGGTTGCGGCCGAGCAGGTAGTCGGTGCCCCGCAGTACCGCGTCCTGGTAGACGGTCTTGTCGGTCAGGTCGTGGGCCGTGGCCAGCACGATCATGTTGTTGAGGACCTGACTGTTGGATCCCCAGACGTAGTCCTCGCCCACGGGGGCGTACGGCAGTCCGTACGCCTGGGTGCGGGACTGCGCGGCGTAGCGGTCGGCGGCCGTGGTGACGACGGAGCGGACCTTGCCGAGCTGGGCCGCCGTCAGGCCGTTCGGCACGGTGGCCAGCGTGAGGACCCCGAGTCCACCGGTGGACCCCCACGAGATTCCGCCGCCCGCCGGGAAGACCGCGTCCGTGTCACCGTGCAGGGCGGAGGACAGCACTGCCTGGCGGTAGGTGTCCTTGCCCGTCGTGGTGAACAGTTCGGCCGCCGCCCAGTAGAACTCGTCCGAGACATCGGTGTCGCTGTAGGCGCCGCCGCCGGTGCCGTCGTTCGGATCGGCGAGCACGTCCGGGTGCTGCTTCGCCGCGGCCCACGCGGTTTCGGCGGCCCGCAGGCAACGGTCCGCGAAGTCCTCGTCGAAGGGGGCGTAGAGCCGGGCGCACTGGGCCGCCGAGGCGGCGAGATTCAGCGTGGCGGCCGTCGACGGGGGGTGCAACTCGCGCTGCTGCGGGTCGAGATGAGGCTTCATCGGCAGCCCGGTCCACTCGGCGTCGTGCATCTTGTGGTGCGCCATGCCGGCCAGCGGTTCGCCGGAGGGGACCTGCATCTTGATCAGGAAGTCCATCTCCCAGCGCGCCTCGTCCAGGATGTCCGGCACTCCGTTGTCCCGTTCGGGCACCCGCAGCGCGCCGTCGCCGAGCTCCGCCGACTCGGCGTCCGGGGCGGTCAGGGTGCGCTCGTACGTGGACATCAGCTGAGCCACCGAGATGCCGCCGTTGACCACGTACTTGCCGTGGTCGCCCGCGTCGTACCAGCCGCCTGACACGTCCAGCCGGTAGTCACAGACCCCTGGCTGGCAGGGGACGTCCGTGTCGCCCTTGTTGGGCGCCACGCCGATGTGGCCGGCCGGGCGCGCGTACTCCTCACCGACGAGGTCCGCCTCGATGGGGGTACCGCTGCGGTTGTGGTAGAAGTACGCCAGCGCGTCGGAGCGCAGCCCGTCGTACAGGTCACCGCGGATCGAGAACGGCTCGCTGGTCTCGCCGTCCACCTCCACGGTGTACCTGTCGCCCGCCGTGGTGAGACCGCCGAAGTCGAAGGTGTGGACCCGCTGACGTGAGCTCGGGTCCTCGCCCTGCGGCACCGTCTTGCCGGTGGCGGCCGTCGAACCGTCCTCGGCCTTCACCGCCCACGTCAGCGGTTCGTCCGTTTCGGTGACCACGGTGCCGTTCTTGGGGCCGTGGGGCAGGTAGCCGACCTGGTTGACCCGCACGGGCGAGCCGGTGTCGGGTACGTACACGGGCGGTTCGGCCCCGCCCCGCAGCGACACGTCGTCCAGACAGAAGGTCGTCGCCCGCTCACCGCCGCCTATCTGCAACTGCACCGACGCGGCCGGCAGGTCGACCGAGGCAGTGAACGTACGCGTCACCTCGGTGACCTCCGTGCCCACCGGGTCCGCGGTGGCGAGCACGGTCGTGTACGGCTCGGCCGCCTGCTGGACCCGGGTCTGGACGGTCAGGGGGACGGCGGAACTGGCCGTGTAGGACAGCTCATAGCTCTCGCCCGCGACGATCGGGACGTCGTTCTGGCCGATGATGACGTCCCAGGCGTTCGCCGTACCCGCGGGCACCTCCGCACACAGTCGGCCGTCCGACACTGCCGACGGGGCGTTCGCCGTCCACCACCAGGGGGCGGTGCCGGCGGCGAAGTCGCCGTTGGAGATCTGCTCGGGGCCGGGTTCGGCTTCCAGCGCACCGGCCGTCCCGGGCACCGCCAGGGCCGCCGCGAACAGTAAGGCTGCGGCCGACATCCCGAACACGCGTTGCCCGTACCGGGGGCGGATGCGCACGGGCCGTGCGGAAAGTGGTGAGGCGTTCACCGAAAGGCCTTTCGTCGACAGAGGCAAGGGGCGTGGGGAGCCATGGACGTGCGGGACATGGGGGATCCATGTCCCGCACGATGGGAGCGCTCCCATCGGCATTGTGCGGGTAGAGCGCGTGGTCCGCCAGGGTCATGACAGTCTTGGGTTCCGAAAAGGCGGCAACGCGTGGCGGGCTCCGGCCCGCTCGGCACGGAGAGCGGCCCCGGAGGATCCCTGGTCGTCACCCGCTTTGCTCCGCCGCACCGCCCTGCGACTAGTTTGTGTGCAGGACAGGTATGCAGGCCCGTGGCGGCAGAGGTGCCCGGGGAACGGAAGGTCGGGAAGAGTGTCGCTGCGCGCAGGTGATCCAGCCGAGATCGGCGGCTATCCGCTC
The DNA here is from genome assembly GCF_040611875.1 of Streptomyces sp. NPDC006516. Taxonomy (NCBI): domain Bacteria; kingdom Bacillati; phylum Actinomycetota; class Actinomycetes; order Kitasatosporales; family Streptomycetaceae; genus Streptomyces; species Streptomyces sp. NPDC006516. The sequence continues at coordinate 70,538 of NZ_JBEXPD010000012.1, read as the reverse complement.
GAGGCGCGGCTCGGCTCGGGTGGCATGGGCACGGTCTTTCTGGCCCGTACGAGTTCGGGGCGGCCTGTCGCGGTCAAGCTGATCCACCAGCATTTCGCGGGGGACGACGAGTTCCGCATCCGTTTCCGGCAGGAGGTGGCGGCGGCGAGGCGGGTGAGTGGTGCTTTCACCGCCGCCGTGGTCGACGCCGCCCCTGAGGCGGAACAGCCCTGGATGGCCACGGCCTACATCGAAGGGCCCACGCTCAGCCAGCGCATCGCCGCGCAGGGCCCCCTGGACGGGGCGGAGTTGCGCAAGCTCGCGATCGGGCTCGCGGAGGCCCTGCGCGACATCCACCGCGTCGGGGTCGTCCACCGTGACCTGAAGCCCTCCAACGTCGTGCTCTCGCCGGAGGGTCCGCGTGTCATCGACTTCGGCATCTCGCGCGCCGTGGACCAGCAGACGCTGACCATGACGGGGCGGGTCATCGGTACGCCACCCTTCATGTCGCCTGAGCAGCTGCAGGCGCCCCGTGGCGTCGGACCGCGCTCCGACGTCTTCTCGCTGGGGACGCTGCTGGTGTACTCGGCTACGGGCCACGGGCCGTTCGACGCGGACAGCCCTTACATGACCGCCTATCAGGTCGTGCACGAGGAACCGACCTTGGGTGCCGTGCCGGTGGCGTTGCGCGAGGTCGTCGAGGCGTGCCTGGCCAAGGAGCCCGAGGGACGCCCGTCGGCGGACGAACTCCTCGTGCTGCTGCGGGACCTGCCGGCCGACCTCGGTGGGCCCGGTGCGGACGGCGCCGGCGCCGGACGCACCCGCGACACGGTCACCCAGCACGATCCCGCGAGGCCGGCCACCCCCGCGCCCGGCGAACCGGCCGGTTCCGGTACGGGGGATGCGCGCGCCCCCATCGGCCGTCGTCTGCGGCGCCGGTGGCGCCCTGTGCTGGCGGCCGCGGTCGCGGTGGCTGCGATCGGCGGAGGAGTCACCGCGCTGCAGGCGGGCGGCTTCGGGGGTGACAGCGGTGGCGACAAGGGCGACAGCGTCGTCGCGACGCCGGGCCCGGCACTCCCGGACGGTTTCCGGCCGTGGCGCACGACCGTGCTGGGCGGGCGCGAGGACATCCCCGACGAACTGCGCTGCGTCACGCACGGGGACGCGCTGTTCTGCGGGGGCGGGGGTGTCGTCGCGGCACGCATCAGGGCCGGGGACGGATCGCGGGTCTGGACGGCGAAGAGCCCCGGCGTCCCCGTCCAGGGCATGCACCTGGTGGGCGCCACCGACGACACGGTGCTCGGTTACCGCTTCGCCGCGGAGGACGCCCCGCAGGACCCTCCCAGCGAGGTGGTGGCGCTCGACGCGGACACCGGCCGGGAGCTGTGGTCCGTGCCGTCCGGCGCCCAGTCGACGGCCGTCACGGGCCGCACCCGGGACGCCGTGGTGGCCGGCTCCTCCGTCGTGACGGTCGACGCGTCCAACTCCCGCTTCGAGGCACGGGACGCGCACAGCGGCGACGTCGTCTGGACGGCGTCGTTCCCCACGGGTACGCGATGCGCGCCCGTGCCGGTGGGGGACCGGCTCGCCGCGATGTGCGCGACGGACGCGGAGATGGATGCCCTGGAGGTGGCCGGCCCCGTCCTGTACATGATCGACAGCACCTCGGGCGCCCTGGGCAGGCCCATCGCGGTCGACGGCCCCGCCGTGCCGATGGGTGTCGCCGACGGCAGGCTCGTGCTCCTCCAGGAGTACAGGGAGGGACCGGCGCTGGCCGGCTACGACGGCGTGGCGCGGGTCGACCCCTCCTCGCGGAAGGTCACGTACTCCCGGCTGACCGAGACCTACGCGGGGACGCCGGGCATGGTGGACGGCACCGTCTACGTGAGCGGGCAGACCGGCCTCGTCACGGCGCTCGACCCCGTCACGGGCAGGAAGAAGTGGTCGCGTCAGACGAGCGTGGAGGGCGCCTCGGGTCCTGTCGCGGGAGCGGGCGCGCTGTACTTCAGTTCGGCCTCAGGCCGGGTGGTCGCGCTGTCGCCGGACGACGGCGCGCTCCTGTGGGCCACGGACCCGCAGGCCGACGGGCTGACGGGTGAGCAGGGGGCCGGCCCGCGCGTGACCGTCGCGGGGCGTGCCCTGATCGTGGCCGCGGCCGAGAACACCCTGTTCGCCTTCGACGCACGGAAGCCGCCGCAGTCATGACCCACCTCGCACACATGGCCTGGCCACCCGCCCCGATCCGGACCGAGCGGCTCGTGCTCCGTCCGTCCGAAGCCCGCGACCGCCCGGCGTTCGTCGAGCTGTTCGCGTCGCCGGAGGTGCACACCTACCTGGGTGGCCCTCGGCCGCGCGAGGAGCTCGAACGTGCGATGCCTGACGTACCTGGGCGCCGCCCCGGTGTCTTCGTCATCGATGCCGATGGTGCGATGATCGGCACCGTCTCGATCGACCGGAGTGATGCCGGGCGTCCGGGGGAGGCCCCTTCCGGCGCCGGGGCGGCCGAGCTCGGTTACATGATCCTGCCGGAGGCGTGGGGATGTGGGTACGCCGCCGAGGCGTGTGCAGCGGTACTCGACTGGTTCGCCCAGGAGTCCCCCGGGGAGCCCGTCGTGCTCCGCACCCGGACCGCCAATCGCCGCGCGATGCGTCTCGCGGAGCGGCTGGGGTTCACCGAGGTGGAGCGGTTCGAGGAGTACGGCGCCGAGCAGTGGCTCGGCGTGCGGGCTCCGGCCGCGCCGTCCGGCTGATCTCGCACACGGGCCGTAGGGACCGGCGTACCCGCATGCAGGGAGTGCGTGCCCCGTCCTGTGCGACGTTCCCACGGTGACGGGAAGCGGGCCCGGGCTGCTGGTGCCGGAGGTCCGGCCGAACTCACTGGCGCTGCCGGCCTTGGCTGCGGCAGGGTCAGGGCGTGAACGCAGTGCAGGCCGGCCTCGCCGCCAACCCGTCCCTCCCGCCGGAACTCATCGGCCGGTTGATCGAAGCGGCCGACGACGAGATCGCCTGGGAGCTCGCGCACCGCTCCGACCTCGCCCCGGCCCAGGTGTCCGCCCTGGTCGCACGGTTTCCCGAGACGGCCGTCCTCCTGGCCCACGAGGGGACGCTGACCGTGGAACAGGTCGATCCTGCCCTGCTGCCTGAGGCGGCGCTGGCCCTCCTCGACGCAGGCGTGGGGCCGGGGGAGTGGGCGCGGCGTTTCGCCGGGGACGCGGACGTGCGGCGCCGGGTGAGACTGGCGGCCTGCCCCGGGCTGCCGCCCGACGTGGTGGATACGCTCGTCGAGGACCCGGACGTCGAAGTCGTCGTGGAGCTCGCCCTGTGGGCTCCGGCCGACGTGACGGTCCGGCTCGCCCGGCATCCGCACGCCGACGTCCGCTCCGCCGTGGCGGACAACGAGGCGACACCCGCGGAGGTCCTGGAGGCACTGCTCACCGGGCAGGGACTGCCACCGGCGCTGCACTGCTCGGTCTGCGACCGGGAGCCGATCCCGTTCGTCCACCCGCCCGCATGCCCGCGTACCGACTGCGAACTGCTGCCGGGCGCGGCGTGTGACGGGACCCATGGGTCGACGGTGCTCCGGATGCGGGAGAGGGCACTGCGGAATCCGGCCGTACCGGTGGCCGCGGCCGTACGGTTCGCCGGTGATCCCGTGTGGTGGATACGCGCGCGTGTCGCCGAGCGGCCGGGGCTTCCCCCGGAGGTCTGCCGGCTCCTGGCCGAGGACCCGTCCCCCGGCGTCCGCTCGGCCCTCTCCAGGAACCCCACGATCGGCGAGGAGGTCATGCGTACGCTCGCAGCCGACATCGACCCCTCAGTACGCCGGGAACTCGCGCACCACCCCCACCTGCCACAGGAGTTGCTCGGCGGACTGGCGAGCCGCATCAAGGTGGGCACCGCCCTGCTGCCGTGCATCGCCCGTGCGTCGGTCCAGGACGTCGCACGGCTGGCCGCCTCCCCGGATCCGGCGGTCAGGATGCTCGTGGCGGCACGCCGCGACCTCCCGTCGGGCGTACGCGACATGCTGGCCGGCGACCGCGACGCCAAGGTGCTCAAGAACATCGCCCCGCACCCCGGCCTGACCGAGACACAGCTGCGCACCTTGGTGGAACGGCACGGTGTGCGGGTCGCGGCCCAGGTGGCAGCCAACCCCGGCGCCCCGCCCGGGCTGCTGGCGGACCTCGCCACGCAACTGCCCCCCGGCCGGAGGGCGCTGCGTGTCATCGCGCAGCATCCCGCGGCACCGGCCGGGGCCCTGGAAGCCTGCCTCGGCGACCAGCGGGCCCGCGTCGTGGCCGCCCGTCACCCCCATCTGCCCGTAAGGTCGATCGTCGGGCTCCTCGCCGACGACGACCAGGAGGTGGTGGAGGCCGCTGCGGCCAACCCGGCACTTCCGGTGGAGGAGATGGCGAAGCGTCTGCCGTGAAACCCCGCCGACCGGCGGGGTTTCGCCGGAGCGAGGAAGACACCAGGTTGCGTGATCATGGACGCCGTCGACCTCGACCATGGACCGCGACCACCGACCTCGTCCACGGGCACCGCACCCACGACGGCTGACGCGCGATGGACCGGCCCGGCGAGCATGCTCGGCATGCGTACGCCTCGGATGCGTGATGTGCACGGTGCCGACGGGTCCGGCCACCGCGTTCGGTGGCAGGACCCGGCGAAGAACCCCAGGCATGTGCTCCGCGGTCGGGCACGGGGGCGTGATCGTGCTCCCCGGACGGGCGCGGGGGGCGTGATCGTGCTCCCCGGACGGGCGCGGGGGGCGTGATCGTGCTACCCGGCCTCCACCGCGGCCAGTACCTCTGCGCGGGAGGGGCCCGGCCACGTCCAGTCGGGTCCGCCGTTCAGGACGAGTGCCTGTTCGACCAGGCCGGGGGCTGCGAAAGCGTTCTCCGGGGTGTCCAGCATGCAAGCCACCTCGGTCATGGCCCGCAGGACGTCCGGGTCGGAGAGCTTCACACCGTCCAGCGCGTTGGTGAGATTCCAGCCCGGGTCGTCCGTCTCGTAGCGGCGTCCGGCGACGGCGGCGTCGATCTCGGCCAGCCGGTGCCGGTCCCACTCACGCAGCCGTCCGTAGACGGGTGTGAGCGTCTGTTCGGTCACCTCGTCGAAGCGCAGCGCCAGTTCGACGGTGTCCGACAGCCCGGTCTTGGCGACCACGTCGCCGAGTGCGGCGGCGTGGAACAGCCCCATCGACAGGCCGAGTCCGAACTGCGGGTCGGTGGAGGCCCAGGCGTCGCCGACGTGGACCAGCCCGGTCACCACCGGCTGTCCCTCCACCACCGTTCGCTGGATGCGGCTGTGCAGGCCGGCCATGGCCTGGATCCCGGTGATCGGTTCGCCCTCGATCCGGCCCTCCAGTTCCGGGATCACTCGTGCCGCCCGCTCCCATGCTGCGGGCTCACGCAGGGCTTTGAAAGCCTGGTCGCGGCTGGAGACGACCAGGCACACGGACCACGTGTCGTGGTCGGCGGGGATCACGATGGTGGAGACGCCCTCATGGTGGACGAGGGGCCAGTCGGGCTGGGCGGGCGCGCCACCGGGGGCCCGGAAGGTCCGCGCGTAGTAGACGAAGCCGGCCTCGGCCCGTTCGCCGGCGGGCGGCGGCCCCCCGAGCCGGGCGAGGAGCGCGGACACAGGGGAGTTCCGGCCGCCTGCGTCCACCACCAGCGCGGCGCGTGACTCCTCGCCGTCCTGGGTCACCACCCCGGTCACCCGGGGGCGCCCTTCGAGCTCTTCGGCCCCGGTGAGCAGGCCGGTCACCTCGGTGCTCCGGAGGACCTCCAGCCCCGGCGTGGCCGCGGCGGCCGTGGCGAACGCCGCTTCCAGGACGGGCCGGCGCGCGGTGAGCGTGTCATAGCGTTCGTCACCGTCCCGTGTCCCGCCCATGCCCGGCAACTCCCGTACGGGACCGGCTATGTTGAGCCGCAGCGGACCCGCCCCCTCCAGCGCCTCGACGACCTGCGGCAGCCGTGACCGCAGCAGCGCCGCCCCTGCGGGCAGCAGGATGTGCGGCTGGCGGAACTGCGTCACGCCTGGCCTGGGCCACTGCTCCCACGCGCGGTCGGCGAGGTCCGGGCCCTCCCCGACGGTGTCCGCGTCACGCTCCAGCACGGTGACACGCAGTCCCTGCCCGGCCAGCGACAGCGCCGTCGCCAGTCCGACGGGTCCCGCGCCGATCACGATCACGTCTTGTTCCGGTCGTCCCGGCATTCGAAGCCTCCTTGAACCTCAGTCCGTCGGAGGCCACGTTGGCGTCGACCGCTGCTCAGTCACCAGTCCGTTCGGTGCTCACCTGCTGTCCGTTCGGTGCTCAGTTCCACGTCAGACGTGCGGCGCGGGAATCGGCAGGCCGACGGTCTCCCGCTGCCAGAGGATGTCGCAGACCCGTTGGCAGCCACGCTGGAGATGCCTGCGGTAGGTGCTGTACGGCAGGCCCAGCCGCTCGGCGGCCACCGTCTGGCCCGGCACCCGGTGGAAGTAGGTGGTGGCCACCACCCGGTGGAGCTTGGCGTCCCGCGGATCTGCCCGCAGTGCGTCCACGGCGTCGGTGAGCAGATCCCGCAGCATCGCCCCGGCGTGCTCGGCGGCGTAACCGGGCTGGCCGGTGACCATCCGGGTGCCGCACAGCGGGCCGGACGCGAGCGCGTCCGGCCGGTGCCAGTCACGCAGCGCGTCGCGTACGGCGGCGTCGAAGTCGACGCGGGCCAGGGGGGCGGCAGGACCGCCGGTACCGGCGGGGTGAGTGGGCGTCTCGGTCAGGGCGCCCGGCTGGGTGCGGTCGAACCAGATCGACAGCGGGGTGACCCGCCAGTCGCAGGCGAAGAGGGTGTAGGTGTGTCCGTTGTGCCAGGGCAGAGCGGTGGCCTGCTCGTGCCCAAGGTGCTCCATCAGGGTCTCCCACTGCTCCGGGAACGGGCTGATGATGAACGACCAGGCGAGAGCCCCGGAGCGGATCCAGTCGGCGCAGATGCGCAGCTGCATCAGATGCAGCACCGGGGATATCTCGTAGTAGGCCGGCGGGTGGATGAGGAACCGGGCCAGCAGCAGGTGTTCGCCCGGCCGCAACGGGCCGGTGCGCAGGGTGTGTTCCCACGCCTGTGCCAGGACCGGGTCCGCGGCGAGTTCGTCGGGCCGGGGCTCGGACAGCCGCAGCCAGGTCATGAACGCCACGGGCTCGCCGGTCGCGGAATCGCGGTACATCCAGAACGCCTCCGGCTGTCGCTCCAGCCAGAAGCCGACGATCGCGGCGGACTCGGGCCCCTCGGCCTCGGCGATCAGCCGCCGTACGGCGTCGTGGTCAGCGGGGCGCAGGACGTCCTCGTGATAATCGCCCTCGCGGCGCATCTGGAAGTACTCGCCCATGGGCCCGTACCGCTTGAGGTAGCTGAGCTCGCGGATCGCCACCAGGGCCTCCGCCGGCGACGCGGTGCGCGCCTGGGCGAGCAGATGATGGCCGACCCGGCGGTGCATCTCCTCGTATCCCTGCGGATCGCGCCAGCGCAGGTCGGCGTCGACGGCGTCACTGACGAGATCGTGCAGGAACATACCCTGCCGGCCCCAGTCGGCGACCGGCAGACGGCGCAGCCAGGTGAACAGCTCGGCGCCCCGCTCGGCCCCGAGCACGACCCGCAGCAGTCCCTCGGTGGTCGTCATCGCATGCGCCGCGATCTCCAGGGCGAGCCGGTGCTCCGCGGAGGGCACCTCTCCGACCATCTGTGAGAGCAGCGCGGTCAGAACCTCCGGCGTCGGCGCCCAGCCCGTGTCCTCGCGGTGCGCCGTGACACCCGCGGCGAGGCTGAGGGCGAGCGGGTGCCCCCCGGCGAAGGCGAGTACCTGATCCCGCACGGCGGGTGCCACGTCCCGCAGTTCGAGCAGTCGCTCGGCGTCCGCCAGGGCCAGGTCGGACAGCAGGACCACGGCCAGCGCCTCGCTCCAGGCGAGGTCGGCGCTCCAGGCCGGGCTGGGGCCTTCCCGTCCGGCGATCACCACCAGGGCCCGGTCGGGCAGCGCGGGCAGGAAGCGATCGCGCAGCCAGCCCTCCAGCCCCTGGCAGTGTTCGAACGCGTCGACGAGGAGCACGGTGTCCGGGGCGGCGCCGACCGCAGCCGCCTCGGCCCGGAAGCCGCTGGGGGACGGATCGATCAGCCGTCCGTTCACCTCGACCACAGGGCGCCCGGCGTCCCGGCTCTCGTCCGCGAAACGACGCAGCAGGGTCGACTTGCCGACCCCGCCGGGGCCGTGCACATGCAGAACGGCCGGAGCGCCCGCGACTCCTGAGAGGGAATCGCGGAACATCGCGAGCTCCTCACGACGCCCCACGAAGGCCCGTTCCCGCGCCCACCTCAGCCGCTCCGCCAGACTGCCCGAATCGCTGCTCATGGGATGAGGTTAGGAGCTCGCGGTGAGCGGCGTGGGGGAGCGCCCAGGAGTGGGACGGCTCGTGCTGGACGATCAGGGGCCATGGCTTACTCACAGGTGCGTACCCGACCAATTAGTCCGTACTGGTCAACTCCGCCGACTGCGGTGAGGATCGATCCGAAGGACGAACACGAGGGAGAAGAGCCGGAAATGACAACCGACAACAGCGTCCACGTGAGTGTTCTCGGGCTGGGGGCGATGGGCAGCGCGCTCGCGGGCGCCCTGCTGAAGGCCGGTCACGCGACCACATGCTGGAACCGCACACCGGGGAAGGCGGACGGCCTCGTCGCGCAGGGCGCCCGGGCCGCCGACACGGCCCGCGACGCGGTCCGGGCCGGGCCGTTGGTGATCGTGTGCCTGCTGGACCACGCCTCGGTCCATGAGGTGCTCGATCCGCTCTCCGGCGAACTTGCCGGACGGACCCTGGTCAACGTGACGACGACATCGCCCTCCCAGTCGAGGGAGTTGGCCGAGTGGGCCGCCCGCGCGGGAGTCGCGTATCTGGACGGCGGCATCATGGCCGTACCGCAGATGATCGGCCGAGCCGGGGCGTCGGTCCTCTACAGCGGATCAGCCGACGTCTTCGAGCAGTACAGGCCGCTGCTCGACCTGTGGGGAGACAGCAGTTACTTCGGTGAGGACGCCGGGCTCGCGTCCCTGTACGACCTCGCTCTGCTCGCCGGCATGTACGTCATGTTCGCGGGATTCATGCACGGTGCCGCGATGGTCGCCCCGGCCGGAGTGACAGCGGGTGAGTTCGCCGCCAGGGCCGCTCCGTGGCTGACCGCCATGACCGGCGCCTTCGAAGAGTTCGCCGCGGTCATCGATGGTGGGGACTACACCGTGGAAGGTCAGCAGAGTCTTCACTTCTCCGACCTCGGTCACCTCTTGGCCGCCAGTTCCGGCCAGGGCATCAGCACCGAGGTGGTCAGCATGGTCCAGCGGCTCGTCCAGCGCCAGATCGATGCCGGGCACGGAGAGGAGGGCTTCGCCCGCATCATCGAGAGCATCAAGCAGCCGGGCTAGGAACCCGCGCGGACGGGGGTCGCGCCTTGCCCCCGGGCGACTGCGGGCGACGGTGCGGGGCCGTGGACCGAGTGGTGCCGCGGTGGCGCCGAGAGGCTTCGTCAGGTGCGGGCCGACAGGGCGGATGCCCCCGGACACCGGCCCTTGGCCACGGTCGTTAATTCAGCTGCGACAGCCGGAGGAGGCCTCCCATACTGAGCGGGTTCCATCTTCCGCGTCCCGAAGGGACACCTCCGCGTGCAGGCCGCTGTCACCGTCACCCCCGCCCGGATTCCCCATCTGCTGCTCGGACTCGCCACCGTGCGGCCCGTGTTCATCTGGGGAGCGCCCGGTATCGGCAAGTCCTCGCTCGTACGCGGCTTCGCCGAGTCGCTGGGCCTGGAGTGCGTCAGTCTCCTCGGGACGCAGCTGGCCCCGGAGGACCTGATCGGCGTACCCCAGATCCGTGACGGGCGCTCGGTGTTCTGCCCGCCGGAGAGCATCGCGCGCGACGAGCCGTACTGCCTCTTCCTCGACGAGCTGAACGCCGCCACCCCCGATGTCCAGAAGGCCTTCTACTCGCTGATCCTGGACCGGCGGATCGGCTCGTACGAGCTCCCCGCCGGCTCGATCGTCATCGGGGCCGGCAACCGCGCGACGGACAACGCGCTCGCGAGGCCCGTCGCCTCCGCCCTGGTCAACCGACTGACCCACGTCCACCTGCGGGCCTCCGCCGCGGACTGGCTGGTCTGGGCGGGGGAGAACGGCATCCACCCCTGGGTGACGGACTACGTCACCGACCGCCCCGACCACCTGTGGTCGCAGCCGCCCAAGACGGAGGAGCCGTTCTCCACGCCCCGTTCCTGGCACATGCTGTCCGACGCCCTGCACTCCTTCGGCCCGGACATCGACGAGGACACGCTCAAGGTCGTCGTGCACGGCACGCTGACGCCCGCGCACGCGGTCTCCTTCTGCGGCTACGCGAAGATCGTGCGCCACACCTTCGGCATCGAGGCGATCCTCAAGGGCGAGGCCTCCTGGCCCACCCGGCTCGAGGACCGCGATCTCCTGTACTACCTGGCCGAGGCGTTCCGCGGACGGCTGGTGAAGGAGCTCCCCCGGCAGAAGGAACACGTGTCCGAGTCGATGCGGCAGACCGCCTACCGGGCCAAGTCGCTGCTCGTGCGCCTCGCCGAGATCTCCGTCGAGGTCGCGCAGACCGTGATCGCGGACGACGCCGACGGGCGGCCCGTGCTGCCTGCCTGGTTCCTCGTCGAGGCGGCCCGAGACATGCCCCGGCTCGTCGAGGCCCGGCGGTGAGGACGACGGCGGGCAAGGGCGGGAAGGGCAAGGGCGACCAGCCCGATCCGGCCGCCGAGGCGTTCGCGGCGGGCCTCGTGCTCCTCAACCGGAACCCGGCCTTCGGCGCGCTGACGTTCTCCGTCTGCCGGAAGACCGGATGCTCCCTGACACCGCCCGGGGGACTGGCCGCGGTCACCTCCGGCGGCATCGTCCACGTGCACCCCACGAAGCGCGCGGAGCCCGCCGAATGGGCCTGGGTTCTTGCCCACTGCGTGCTGCATCTGGGCTTCGGCCACGTGCCCGCGTCCAAGGACGATCCGCGGGTGCAGCCCGACCGGTACGCGCTCGCGGCCCGCTGCACGGTCGTCAACCGCTTCCTGCTCACCTTCCCGATGGGCCGTCCTCCCGACCACCTGCCGACGGCATACCCGGCCGGTGACGAGGAGCAGCTCGCGGCCCGCTGGCGACGCGACGGCATCCCTGCCGCCTACGAGCAGTGCGGCACGGCGGGCGGGCATCCGGACCAGATCCTCACGATCTTCAACGCGTGGAACTCCGCCGTCCCCGACTGGGAGACCGCCTTCGCCCGCGCGCTCACCCGCAGTGTCTCCGCCGCCATGGACACGGCGGGAGGCCGCCGCGACCGGGAGACCGGTGAACTGGCTCCGCTGCAGCCCTGGGACCGCGCCCTGAACTGGTTCGTGTCCTCCTACCCCCTGCTGGGCGGACTCGCTGCGGGGCTCTCCGTCGTGGCCGACGAGGAACTGGCCCGTGCGCAGGGCATCGCGATCGCGGCGGTGAGCTCCGCCGCCGGGGAGATATACGTCAACCCGCTGCGCCCGCTCACCGACGAGCAGTGGCGCTTCGTCCTCGCGCACGAGATGCTGCACGCCGCCCTGCGGCACGGCGAACGCCGCGGTGGCCGCGACCCGTTCCTCTTCAACGTCGCCGCCGACTACGTCGTCAACGACTGGCTCGTCCAGATGCGCGTCGGCGACATGCCCGAAGGCGTGCTGTACGACCCGGAGCTGCGGGATCTGTCGGCGGAGGAGGTGTACGACCGGATCGCCGGTGACCTGCGCCGCCGGCGGAGGCTCGCGACCCTGCGGGGCAAGGGGGTCGGTGACATCCTCGGCGAGCCGGTGCCGCACGCCGGTGCCCGCCCGTACACGGACCTCGACGGCTTCTACCGGCGTGGCCTGCTCCAGGGTTTCGACCTCCACCAGTACGGCGAGCGAGGCCTGCTGCCCGCCGGGCTGATCCAGGAGATCCGGGCGCTCGCCCACCCGCCCGTGCCGTGGGACGCGCGACTCGCCCGCTGGTTCGACGAGTACGTGCCGCGGCCCGAAGCCGTCCGCTCCTACGCCCGCCCTGCCCGCCGGCAGGCGTCGACCCCTGACATCCCGCGGGCGGGCAGGTATTTCCCACCCGAGGAGACGGTCCGCTGCACGTTCGGAGTCGTACTCGACACCTCCGGCTCGATGAACAGCACCCTGCTCGGCAAGGCTCTTGGAGCGATCGCCTCGTACGCGGAGGCACGCGACGTACCGGCGGTGCGGGTGGTGTTCTGCGACGCCGCGCCCTACGACGCGGGGTACCTGCACCCGGCCGAGATCGCGGGCCGGGTACGGGTGCGTGGCCGCGGCGGCACCGAACTGCAGCCAGGAATCGACCTGTTGCGGAGGGCGGACGACTTCCCCGCGGCGGCCCCGGTGCTCGTCATCACCGACGGCCGGTGCGACACGCTGCGGATCCGGCGCGAGCACGCCTTCCTGATCCCGCAGGGCGCCGGCCTGCCGTTCACACCGCAGGGGCCGGTGTTCCGGCTGAGCTGATGCCCGGTGGGCGCCGGGGCGACGGTCCGCCGGTCACGGGCGCCGGGTGGGAAGGGCCCGGGAAGTTCGACATACGAGCACGGGGACGGCCCGCCCGAAGCGCGCGTCGGGGCGGGCCGACCCGGTCAGTGGGTCAGACCCGGCCCGCCGCGATGAGGAGGTACTGGAAGGACTCGTCACTGTAGGAGCTGATGAACGCGTCCTCGACCCCCGTGCCCAGCGACGACGTGGCCATGCGTGACTCCTTGGTGGATTGCGGCTGTCCCGAACCCTTCCGGGGCATGCACGACCAACCCGGAAGGCTTGAGGGTCGTCGCGCAGGCCCCTTCGAGCGGGCGCGTTACCTGGGCCAGTTGGCGATCTGCACGTTCTCCAGCACGCCGACCGCGTCCGGCACGAGGATGGCGGCGGAGTAGTACGTGCTGACGAGGTAGGACGTGATCGCCTTCTCGTCGAGGCCCATGAAACGGACGGACAGCCCCGGTTCGTACTCGTCCGGCAGCCCGGTCTGGCGCAGACCGATGACACCCTGGTTCTCCTCGCCCGTACGCATGGCGAGGATCGAGCTGGTCTTCTCCTTCGTGACAGGGATCTTGTTGCAGGGGAGGATCGGGACCCCGCGCCAGGCCGGGACCTGCTGGCCGCCCAGGTCGACATGGTCCGGGTAGACCCCGCGCGCGTTGAAGCCACGCCCGATCGCCGCGATCGTCCGGGGATGCGCGAGGAAGAACTTGGTGCCGCGGCGACGGCAGAGCAGTTCGTCCAGGTCGTCCGGGGTCGGCGGCCCGGAGTGCGTCTGGATGCGCTGCTTGAAGTCGGCGTTGTGGAGCAGACCGAACTCCCGGTTGTTGATCAGCTCGTGCTCCTGGCGCTCACGCAGCGCCTCGATCGTGAGCCTGAGCTGCTCCTTGGTCTGGTCCATCGGCCCGTTGTAGAGGTCGGCGACCCGCGTGTGCACCCGCAGAACGGTCTGGGCGACGGAGAGTTCGTACTCGCGCGGCTTCAGTTCGTAGTCGACGAAGGCGCCGGGCAGTTGGTGCTCGCCCAGGTGGCCGGCGGACATCGCGATCTCCGCCTCGCCGCGATGGTTCTGCCGCTGTTGGGAGAGCGAGGAGAACGCGTCGACGTGGGCCTGGAGGGTCGGAGCCGTGGAGAGCACGGCCGCGAAGTCGGGCCGTGACAGGGTGAGCAGTGTGCCCGAGGTCTCGGCGGTGGCGGTGTGGTCCCACCGAGCGTCCTCGTCCAGCAGGGCGTTCTCCCCGAACCGGTCCCCGTCGGCGATCACGTCCAGGTCGACCTCGTCACCGTAACTCCCCACGGAGGTACGGCTGATGCGTCCGTGGGCGATCAGGTGGAGCTTGTCCGCCGGCGCCCCACGCTCGACCAGTGTCTCCCCGGCGCGGAAGTCGCGTTGGACGCACCGGTCGGCGAGGGCGGACAGCACCTCCACGTCCTCGAAGCCGCGCAGCAGGGCCAGTTCACCGAGCTCACGGGGGATCACCCGGACGTGGGCGCCGTCCTGGACGAACTCGACGGTCCCGTCGCCCACGGTGTAGGTCAGGCGACGGTTCACCCGGTAGGCCCCGCCCTGGGTCTCCACCCAGGGGAGCATGCGCAGCAGCCAGCGAGAGGTGATCTCCTGCATCTGCGGGGCGGACTTGGCCGTGTGGGCGAGCTTGCGGGCAGCCGTCGTGCTCAGGCTGGATTGGCGGGGCGGCTCCGGTCGCACTTCCGGGGTCGAGCCAACAGTCATCGGGCACGCTCTCCTTGGTCAGGGCGGTGAGGCGCAAACATGGGCACCCTCGGGCAAAGGGAGGGATAGGGGGTATCTGGAGGGGAATCCGTCCAGATCCAGTTGAACACTAATGGCCCCTTCGGCCCCCGCACCAAGGAAAGTTGCCGACATTAACTCGATACGATGATCGCGTCCGCCTGATGTTTGTCCCGGTAGCGGCTGGAAAGCGGGTGGGCGAGCGCGCGCCTCTCACGACCCGGCCCGTCCTGAGCGCCCGCGAAGGGCCCCTGGAGCGCCCCCGAGCGCTCCAGTTCGCGATGGCCGCGAAGCGGCCTCACGCGGGAGCCCAGGTCAGTCCGTGAGGCCCAGTGCGCCCGCCGCCTGGATCGCCAGCCAGACCTCGGCCAGGGCGCTCGTCGACGTCAGGTCGCGGTCGGCGAGGGTGCCGAAGCGGCGCAGCCGGTAGGCGATGGTGTCCGGGTGGATGTGGAGCGCGGTCGCGGCTGTCTCCGTGCGGCGGTCGCGGCGCAGCACCTCACGCTCGTTGCGCACCATGGCCAGCCGCCAGCGCCGCCACGGTGGCGATGTGCTGTACGGCGGCGAGTCCGGCGGGCTGGGCGCCCTGGCGTTCGTACGCCACGAGGAATCCCGCCGGTCCGCCGGGCGCGGGCACCGGGAGCACGAAGCCGCCCGGCACCGTCGGTGGGGCGTCGACGGAAGCGGGCAGGACGCAGGGGCCGGGGGTGGGCACGCCCGGCAGCAGCGGGCGTCCCTGCGGTGAAGCTCGACTTCGGCTGTGTGTGGATCAACCCCCACATGGCCCCGGTCGCCGAGATGCCGCACGGGGGGTTCAAGAAGGCTTGCTACGGCAAGGACCTCTCCGCGTACGGCTTCGAGGACTACACCCGGATCAAGCACGTCATGACGTCGCTCTGACCGCAGGAACCCGACGGCTCCCGTCGCCCCGCCCGGCACGGACCAGGTGGGACGACGGGCAGAGCGCCCCGGCAATCGTGATCTGGGCCCGTCGGAAGGGCACGCGTGACGGTCTCCCGAGGCGTGACCCGGACCGTCCGCGCCGCGGCCCCGCGTGCTCCGCCTCCGGAGGCGTGACCCGGACGCCCGGCGCCGGGGCGTCGCCCGCTCAGGTGTCCCGGCCCGAGGCCGCGGCGGCCCGCCCGCCCGCGCCCAGGAGGCCGGTCGAGGTGAACTCCGAGCGCATCAGTTCCTGCCGGGCCACCCGTGCGACCAGGCCCGGCAGCAGAGCGCGTACGGCCTGTACCCCGCGCAGCCACCCGGGGACGTACACCGTGGGCGCGCGTCGCTCGACAGCGCCGACCAGCACATCGGCCACCTGCCCCACCGGGTACACCTTCCGTGCCGGCGGGGGCATGTGGGCCCGCAGCTCACGCAGCACGGCGTAGCGATCGGCGTCGCGGATCATGTCCGTGTCGATCCAGTTGAGGTACGCCGTTCCCACGCCCACCCCGCTGGGGGCCAGCTCGGCGCGCAGGGAGTGCGCGAAGAACTCCACCCCGGCCTTGGAGGCGCAGTACGCACTCATCATCGGCGCCGCACCGATCGACGCCAGGGACGCGATCTGCAGGTAGTAGCCGTGGGTGTCGAGCAGCTGGGGGAGGAACGTCCGCGCCGTCACGGCACTGCCGATCAGATTGACCTCGATCACGCGGCGCCAGATGGCCGGGTCGGAGTCGGCGAAGGGACCGCCGTCGGCCACCCCCGCGTTCGCCACCACGACCGAGGCGGGGCCGAGCCGGCGGCGTACCGCCGACGCGACGTCCCTCATCGCGGCGTCGTCCGTCACGTCCACGTGCCAGTGGTGGGCCTCTGTAGGAAGTCCGGCGGCCACCTCGGCGAGCACCTCCTCCTCCAGCCCGAGCAGTGCGACGCGGGCACCACGCTCGGCCAGTCGTCCGGCGACCGCTGCCCCCACCCCTCGGGCGGCGCCGGTCACCACAACGGTGCGGTCTCGCAGAACGTGCTTGTCAGCGCCCACCGGAACTCCCTGGGAAGTCGTCGGATCGGTCAGAGGCCGGAACGACCGGTACCCCGTGTGCCCGGCGCCCGTCGGCGCACATGTTTCCGGCCCGCCGGGCGCGGCGCCTGCGGGGCGGGGCGCTCGGGTGACCGGTGCCCGGTGCGTCCCGGCGGACCTCATGAGGTGCCGGAGGCGCTCGAACCACCGCGGCCCCGACGGTTCAGCAGCCGCTGGGCGCCGGTCAGCGCCGCGGTGGTTCCGCGGGTGGACCGAATCGCCGCACGGGCCGCGTTGGCACCGGGTGCACCGTGCACGCCACCGCCCGGATGCGCCGAGGCGGAGGCCAGGTACAGCCCTTTCACCGGCGTCTCCGGACGGCCCGTGCCGGGCACCGGCCGGAACACCAGCTGCTGGTGCAGCGAGGCCGTGCCCCCGTTGATCGCACCGTTACGAAGGTTGCCGTCCGCCGCCTCCAGCGCGGGCGGCGCCAGGATGCGCCGGGCGCGGACACGGCTGCGGAAGCCCGGTGCGTAACGCTCCACCTGCTCCTCCACCCGGTCCGCCATCGTCTCGCACTCCCCGGCGCCCCACCCGCCGGACAGACCGTCCGGACCGGCGTCGCCCTTCACCCGGTGCGGCACGTGCGTGTAGGCCCACGCCGACTCCGTGCCCAGCGGTGAGCGCGTCGGGTCCGAGGTGGTCATCTGCCCCACCAGGAGGAACGGCCGGTCGGGGATCAGTCCCCGGGCGATCTGAGCGGCGAAACGCGTCAGGTCGTCCACCCCGTCCGCGAGATGAACGGTGCCGGCGGAGACGGCCGCCCGCGCGTTCCACGGGACGGGCCCGTTCAGCGCCCAGTCGACCTTGAACGTGGCGAAGTCCCACTGGAAGCGTTGCATGTCGTCGATGAGCCCAGGCGGCAGATGTTCCGGGGCGACCAGCGACCCGTACAGGCAGGGGGCCGACACGTCGGCCAGCACCGCTCTGCGCGCGGGAACCGCGTCCCCGGGCGCCGTGCGGACCCCCACGGCACGGCCCCGCCGTACGACGACCTCGGTCACCGGCTGCCCGCACCGTACGGTTCCCCCGCGTCCCCGCAGCCGCCGCACGAGAGCCGCGGTGAGGGCACCTGCCCCGCCGACCGGAACGGGAAAGCCGTGAGCCTGGCCGAGCATGGACATCAGCCAGCCGTAGCCACCGCTGCCGGCGGCCTCGGGAGCCAGGTCGGCGTGCAGGGCGTTGCCGGCCAGCAGCAGCCGCCCTCCCTCCCCGGTGAACTCCTCCTCGCCGAGCCTGCGCACCGGGAGGATCAGACTGCGGGCGAGCCTCAGTCCGCCCGCCGCCCTCAGCCGCGCCGCCAGTCTGCCTCCCGCGAGGACCGGTGGAAAGGGCGAGAACAGGGCGCGGACGATGTCGTCCCCCAGCCGGTCCCAGATACGGCAGAGCTCCAGCCAGTTCTCCCCGTCGCCGGGCGCGAAGCCGTCGAGCCCTTCGGCGGTCACCCCCCGGGCACGGTCCAGCACGGCACAGCGGCCGTCGGGCAACGGGTGCGCGAGCACATGGGGGGCGTGGCTCCAGCGGAGCCCTTCCCGGTGCAGATCCAGCCCGGACAGCACCGGAGACGCCGCGGCCAGCGGGTAGAACGAGCTGAACAAGTCGTTGACGTACTCGGGATGGACCCCGCGGTCGCTGCGCACCGCGCCGCCCGGCTCGTCCTGGGCTTCCAGGACCTCCACGGTCCATCCGGCATCGGCGAGCACATTGGCCGCGACAAGGCCGTTGGGGCCGCTTCCGATCACCACGGCATCGGGCACGGCGCCTCCCCTCGGCCGGTGGGACGGCGCCCGCACGGCGGGACGAGGTGCTGACGGGCGGCCATGGGTTCTCCTCGCGTCGTCTGCCGGAGGTTCTTCCGTGTGCTGCGCTGCCGGACGTGCCGGCTTCCCCACCCGCAATTACAACCCGTATCGGGCGGTCGCGCCGCCCGGCACCGGCCGCGCGCGTGATCTGGCGTCGACGGCCGTCATGCCTCGCCCCTCAGCCCCCGCCCGTCACCCGTCACCCGTCAGCCGGCGTCCGCTCGACGGCGGCGGGGGAGACATATGCCGCGGCGAGCTCCTCGGGGGTGCGGGGGCCGGGCGCCGTGGCGTCCAGCAGCCCGTGGGAGCGCAGCAGCTGGGCGGTGGCGATGCCCCATGGCAGTCGCAGGCCCGCCTCCCGCAGGAGATCCACACGGCCCAGCACCCTGGGCGCGGGCCCGGAGTGGACACCGGCCGGGGTGAGGACCGCGCAGTCGTCGGCCCAGCGCAGTGCGAGATCGACGTCGTGGGTCGCCATCACCACGGTGGTGCCGCTCTCGCGGAGGGTACCGAGCGTGGCGAGCAGCCGTTCCTGGCCGTCGGGGTCGAGCCCGGCGGTCGGCTCGTCGAGGATCAGCACGCGCGGCCGCATCGCCACCGCCCCCGCGATGGCGGTCCTCTTGCGCTGTCCGTAGGAGAGCAGATGGGTGGGCCGGTCGGCCAGGGCGGTGATGTCGAGGGCGGCGAGCGCCTCGGCCACCCTGTCCCGCACCTGCCTGTCCGGCAGGCCCAGATTCAGCGGCCCGAACGACACGTCCTGGGACACGGACGCGGCGAACAACTGGTCGTCCGGGTCCTGCACCACCAGCTGCACCGTCGTACGCAGCCGGGTCAGCCCCCTGCGGTCGTACGTCACCGGATGGCCCTCGACCGTCAACCGGCCTTCGCACGGGCGCAGTCCGCCGCTGAGGAGCCGCATCAGGGTGGTCTTGCCGCTGCCGTTGCGGCCGAGAAGGGCGAGCGCACGGCCTTCGCGCGCCTCGAAGTCGAGACCGCTGAGCACGGGTGGTCCGTCCTCGTACGCGAAGGACGCACCCCGCAGGGCGAGCAGTGCCGAATCGCTCATGAGAGCGGCCTTTCCAGTGCGAAGGTCAGGACGGAGAGCGCCGCCAGGACGGCGACACTCACGGCCACGAAGCGGGGGGAGACGCGAGCCTCGGGCACCAGGACACGCAGGGTGCCGTCGTATCCGCGTCCGGCCAGCCCCGCCTGGAGCTTCGCCGCGCGGTCGAAGGCCCGGACGAACGCGGTCGCCCCGAGGCCTGCCAGGGACCGCCAGGCGGCGGCCCTGGTGGTGTGCCCGAGCCGCGCCGCCTGGGCCTCCCGTATCCGGCGCACCGCGTCGAGGAGCAGGAAACTCATGCGGTACGTCACCAGGGCGACGTCCACCACGGGCGCGGGCACCCCCACCCGGACCAAGCGGGGCAGCAGGTCGGACATCGGAGTGGTGAAGGCGAACAGCAGGACGCCGAGCGAGGCGGCCGAGGTCCGCAGCAGCAACTCCCCGGCGCGGGCCGGCCCTCCGGCGGCCGGGGAGACGAACCCCTCGGGGCCCCCGACCTGCACGAGGAGCGTGACAGCCCCGGTGACACAGAAGCCCAGGGGCACCCGGTACGCCCGCCACAGCCGGCGGGCGGGCACCCCTGCCGGGCCCAGGAGCGCGGTGAGCGCGGTGACGAGGACGAGCGCGGCGCCGGGCCAGGGCGGCAGCGAGACGGCCAGCACGGTGAGTCCGAGACCGAGCACGGCCTTGTCCAGGGGGTGGCGGCGGCGCCAGCGACTGCTGTGCGCCGCCGCGTCGATCGGCAGCACGTGTGCTCAGGCCCCCTGGGCCGTGGACTCTCCGGCACCGCTCGCGCCATGGGCCGCGTCGAGTTGAGCCCTGGCGTGCAGTTCGCCCTGCCGTCGGCCGCGCCGCAGACCGAAGTAGTAGGCGAGCACTCCGGCCCCCAGAGCGGCCTGGAGGGCGAACAGCGCGGACTCGATCTCACCGGACGGCGGTTCGTAGAGCGGGGAGAACCAGGGTTCGTAGCCGGGGTCGATCTCGGTGATCGCCGTCTCTGCCTGGGCGTCGGCGCCCGCGAACGGCTCCTTCTCGTCGTCGCCGAGGCCGAGGGCCAGAGGCAGGACCGCCAGCGCGGCCACGACGAGCAGCAGCAGCGCGTTGATCTTCGTGTTCCTGGTCATCACGCCACCGCCTCCGTCTCGGTCCTGCGGGCCTTGTCACCCTTGCCGGTGAGGAAGACGCCGAGCCTGGTCAGCTCGCCCTTGCTGGACTGCACCAGAAGACGCATCACCAGCACGGTGAGCAGCCCTTCGCTGACCGCGAGCGGCAGTTGGGTGACCGCGAAGATCGAACCGAACTTGCCGAGCGCGCCCAGGAATCCGCTGCCCGGGTCGGGGAAGGCGAGCGCCAGCTGCACGCTGGTGACGCAGTAGGTGGACAGATCCGCGACGAACGCGGCGAAGAACACCGCGACCATCAGCTGGACGCCGAACCGGCGCAGCAGCTTGTAGAGCGCGTATCCGGCCCAGGGGCCGACGATCGCCATCGAGAAGACGTTGGCGCCGAGCGTGGTCAGGCCGCCGTGGGCCAGCAACAGGGCCTGGAACAGCAGGGTGATGGTGCCGAGCACCGCCATGATCGGTGGGCGGAACAGGATGGCACCCAGCCCCGTGCCGGTGGGATGCGAGCAACTGCCCGTCACCGAGGGCAGTTTCAGGGCGGACAGGACGAACGTGAAGGCACCGGCGGCGCCGAGGAGCAGCGTGCTCTCGGGGTGTTCCCGGACTTCACGCGTGAGTGAACGGACTCCGTGGACGACGAACGGCGCGGACGCGACACCCCAGGCGATCGCGTGCGCAGGGGGGAGGAAACCCTCGGCTATGTGCATGGCTCAGCAGACCCTCTCCAGCACCTCGTGGATGGTTGAAATGCCTTGGCCGGTCTCCTGGCTTACGGGTGACACCGCCCGTGCTCCGCCTTCCCGGGTCCGAGGACCCAGTGGCTGCCCGTGAGGGCTGGAGCCGGACTTCCCGATCACAGTGGCGAGGGCCGCACCGGCATCACACCGATTTCCCGTTCACCAAGGCGTGGTGACACTAGTGCCAGGCCGTGGACGGTGACAAGCGGGCCCCCGCCCGTACCTGCGAACGGGTGGCAGTTGCGAACCGCCTCGGTCAGGGCCGCGGGCAGGAGGGTGGGCGCCGCTGTGCGGCTTCGGCGGGCACCCCGCGCGGGGTGGTCCTCCCGCGCGATCCGCGTGCGGATCGTCACGCACTGTGATGCGTACCACCCGTACGGGTCGGTGCAGGGTGTTTGCCGCCCCGCCGATGGGTAAGGGGCAGGTTGGCCGCCGGAGCCGACAATCCGGCGCATAGAACGCAAAGCAACAGATGAGGAGGGATCGATGTCCTCGAAGCGACGTCGTAAGAAGAAGGCCCGCCGCAAGAACGGCGCGAACCACGGCAGCCGTCCGCAGACCTGAGGACGCGCCGACGCGTCGGGGGGTGGCGTGCGCCGCCCCCCGGACGCGTTCCTGCGGAGGGGGTGCCTCTCGGGGCGCTGTAGGGGAGGTGTGCCGGCGATGACGCGACGAATCCCTGCGAGGAAGTGCTCGCGGTCCCGCGAAGGCGCCCGGCGGTGCGGACCTGTCACGAGATGACGTCCGGCCAGTGGCTGCCGGCCTGTCTCGCGGGTAACGACGTGACGTCGTGTTCCCGGAGGGCGCTGTCGGCGGCCATTCAGACCTGGCCCTGCGAGTACGCCCGGAAGCAGGCGGCGTCAGGTCGGAGTACAAGCCGAACCGGTCGAGCCAGGCGGACGAGTTCGCGTCGATCTCACGCCGGTTCGGGTGCATGCCCGGGGGAAGTGGAACCCACAGCGGAGGAATTCTGGGCGCGGGAGCCGGGGAGGTCATGTACTTCCGTTCCCCACGGACGTCTCACCGTCGCTGGGGCCGGGAAGCCGGCAGGCCGTACGAGTCGCGGCTACAGCCGAATCGAGCCTGCTTGCCCCGATGGCTGGGGGCATCGGTTCGCGTGGACGGCTGGACGATCGGTGCGGTTGCACTCGTGGAGGGTGTGACCACCACTGGACGGGCCCGGTCCGGAGCTGATCGTCCTCGCGTGCGGATGGCCTGAAGTCACCGCCACGCGCGGGCGGCCTCCGGTCCGCCTGCGGACGATCAGGCCAGCAGCTGATTGCGGTGGGAGGCGCGACGTGCGGCCGCCAGCAAGGCGTGGATCTGGGGCCCTGCCTGGTCGATGCGGGACACGGCCTTCGCGAACGGCAGGCGCGCATCGCGGTGGGTGCCGGGGTACTCCAAACGCAGCGTCACCCCGTAACGGTCCATGGCGAGCGGCAGGACGCGCACGACGCCCTTCGCCGGCTGTGGCTGCACGAGGCGGAGAAGCAGCGGGACGAGTTCGCCGTGCTCGTCCACGAGATGGGTCAGCATCCCCGCCTCGCTGGTGGCGATCGGGTCCGGCTCGGTCTCCTGCAACGCGTCCAGCGTGACGAAGGTCCGTCCCGTGTGGTCGTCGAGAACGGCCTGGCCGAACTCCATGCAGGTGCTCTCCGCCGTCTCCGTGCTGTACGGCGCCGAGAGCAGCCCGGTCACGGTGACACGGGCGCGCATACGGTCCCGCACGGGCGTGGGCGCGATGTCGGTGAACTCCAGCCGGACCGGGATGCGGGGGCCGGCGTGAGCAGGGCCGGACTCCTGGGGTTCGTGCAGGTGGATGTGGCCCATCGCGCCGGTGCCGTCGAGGCGGTGGATCTCGACTGGGTCGAGCCCGTCACTGACGACCGTCATTGAGTGGGCCGCCATCAGGACGGACAGCACTCGTTCGGCCGGGGTCGGCTGCGTGGCGCGGGAGTTGAAAGGACGCATCCAAGTTCTCCAGGGGAGCGGGGTGGGGAGACCTCATGGCGATTACTTAGGTATGCCTAACCTAACTTATCTCTCCGGGTCGAGGGTAGCGCGGGGCCGGTTCCGTGAGTAATTTCGAGGGCGGCGCGGCCCGGGGCGGCCGGGCTCATGGACGGCGGGCGGCGTCAGGCCCGCCGCCTGCCCACAGGAAAGGGGGACCGGCACCGTGGCGAACCGCTGGGCCGGTGTGACGGTCGACTGCATCGACGTGGAACGCGTGTCGCGCTTCTGGAGCGCGCTGCTGGACCGGCCGAAGGGCCCGTCCATGCCGGGCTGGGTCTATCTCGGTGAGCTCGGCGACCCGCAGCCACGCCTGGTCTTCCAGCCCGTGACCGAACCGAAGCAGGGAAAGGTGCGGCTGCACCTGGACGTCGTGGTCGACGACGCCGAGCAGGGAACGGCTCAAGTGATCGCCCTCGGCGGCCGGTTCACCGGCGAACGCCATGAGTACGACGAGGGAGTGGTGCTGGTGATGGCCGACCCCGAGGAGAACGAATTCTGCATCACCCACTTCTACTGATCCGCGACGCCGACTGCCCCCCAAGGGCGCGGGCGTTCGCGGGAGTGTCAGAGGCTGCTGCCAGGATGATCCTCGTCGCCGACACGAGGAGCATCAGGACATGGTTGAGCAGGCAGCCCGTCGTATGGCCGAGGAGATCGCGGCGCATGCGCCGGACGGCTGGACCAGGGCACTGCTCTCGGGCCACGCGGGCGGTGGCGGCAGCGGAATGACCGGCGGCTACACGGTCCCCGGAAGGCGCTACTCACCAGGGCTTCCCCCTCTGCACCCCGTGCTGACGCGACTTGCGGAAGCCGTACGCGGCGAGCGCGGCTGGGATCAAATCAGATGGGAGATGGACTGCCGGAACACCGGCGCCTACACCCTCGTCACCTTCACGGAGCGGGTCGGCCGCGTCTTCGAGGCCGCCGGCGGTTACCAGATCGAACTGGACCCCGGCTACCGGCTGCCCCAGGCCGGCGCGAACCAGGAGGCGGGTACGGCGACCCCGGCCGGCGACCCGGACCTGGCTGTCGCGACGCTCCGTGCGTACCTGGAGCGGCGCGCCACCGTCCTCGGGCACCAGGAGGAACTGCCGCCTCCCGTCACCGTCGCCCAACTCGACGACGCCGAGCACCGTATCGGCCGTCCGCTCCCCGCCGACCTGCGGGCGCTGTATCTGACGGCGGACGGGGACGGCATCGAACACCGGCACTGCGGGCTGATCGAGAACAACTCCTGGCTGTCGCTGGAGAGCCTGGTGGCCGAGTACACCGAAGAACAGGAGTGGCAGAACCGCCCCTGGTACGGCTGGGACCACGAATGGGACGCGGTGGTCTTCGACGCCACCCCTCCCGACACCGTCCGCCGCTGCGGAGGCCACCCCGGCTGGATCCGCTTCGCCACCTCCGAGGACGGCAACTACCTCGCCGTCGACATGGATCCCGCCCGGGACGGGCGCCCCGGC
The DNA here is from genome assembly GCF_040611875.1 of Streptomyces sp. NPDC006516. Taxonomy (NCBI): domain Bacteria; kingdom Bacillati; phylum Actinomycetota; class Actinomycetes; order Kitasatosporales; family Streptomycetaceae; genus Streptomyces; species Streptomyces sp. NPDC006516. The sequence continues at coordinate 45,997 of NZ_JBEXPD010000012.1, read as the reverse complement.
CAGGTCATCGCCACCGGCCGCGATTACGACGAAGGCCCCGCTCATGTCGCTGACTCACTCACCTCCCTGCTCCAGAAACAGCTGGAACTGCTGGAGCAGGGCAGCTACGAGACGTACGACGACCACATCTCCCTGGTCAGGGACGGCGAGGACTCAGGCGGCCGGCAGATCGTCGGCCGGATACCTGACGAGGTTCCGCCGAGCCTTCAGGCCATCCACATCAACGACGCCACCGGACCGGTCGACCTGGCCCCGCTCACCGCCGCACCCCGCCTGCGCCGGCTGCACCTCAACCGCTCCGTGACGGCCGACCTGACGCCCGTGCGGGACCTGCCGGTCGAGTCACTGCGCGTAACTCTCCATGGAGGCGACCTCACCCCGCTCACGGGCCACCCCCACCTCTCCTCCCTCGACCTGCGCACCACCGCCCCGGCCGACCTCACGCCGCTGCTCACCGTCCCCCATCTGCGCGGTCTCGACCTCGCGGGATGCGAGGCCGCCGACCTGACCGTCCTCGCGGACCTCCCGGACCTGCGCTACCTCGCGCTCGACCGGCAGCAGTGGGCCGCGCTGCTCGACCACGGCAAGGTCCCGCCCGCGCCGGCCGCGGCCCGTCTGGCCGGCGCGGACGTCACCTACGAGGACGCCCTCGCCCTGGCCGCCCGTCTCGGCCTGCCCACCGACGGAGCGCTCCGTGCGGCGGGGAGGCTCTGAGGGGAGCGGCGCTGCCTGAACCGCGACTGCTGTGGGACACGCCCGGTTCGCTAGGTGTTCGACACCGGGAGGGTGGGGGGAGTGGGGCTCAAGGTGACGAAGTCGGGCAGTCTGAAGCCGTGTTCGAGCAGCCGGGCGGCAACCGTGTGAGGGGTCAGCTTGAGGCTTTGGGCGGCCAGCGAGATGTGAAACAGCGGAACCGGCTCGTGGTGATCGAGCCAGGGGGCCACGGCGTCGAGATCGCGACTGAGAATGTGCAGGTCGCCCGGTTCGAGCGGTGGCAGGCGGGTCTGAGGGATGCGGTACCCGAACTGGGCTAGCCGGAAGACGATTCGGTCCGATGTGTAGCCGGTGGCGGAGGCAGCCATGGCGATATGCGTGGGATGAACTGGCGCGTCGATGTCGAGCCATGGTGCCCGGCCGTTGCAGTTGACACTGAGAATGCGCAAATCGCCTGGTTCGTCCCCGGATGTCGAATGGGTGGGTGTGCGGAGGCCGAGCTCGGTCAGACGGCGGGTGAGACGCTCTGCGGACCAGCCCATGTGAGCTGCGGTTTGGGCGATGTGGCCAGGACTGATGGTCCTGTCCGGACTCAGCCAGGGCGCCTCCCCGTTTTGGCTTTCACTCAGAATGCGGAAGTCCGCGGCTGTCAGTTGCGGCAAAGGCACGGCAGGGGTGCGGAAGCCGAATTCGGCGAGCCGGTCGTTGATCTCCTCGGCGGATCGCTTCGTCTTGGCGACTGCTTTTGCGACGTGCGCAACGCTGACCCCAGCTGACGGGTTCAGCCAGGGGCCCCGTGCGTCCAGATCACGACTGAGGATGACCGTGTCGTCGGGCTCGTCCGTCGGCATCGGGTCGACGAGTGTGCGGTAGCCGAGTTCGGTCAGACGCCCAGTGATGTGGGCCGGCCTGTGACCTGTCAGCCGCGCCGTTAGGATGATGCGCGCAGGGTCGACGATTTTGGCTGTGTCGAGCCACGGAGGAGTTCCCCCTCCGAAGCTTTCGCTGATGAAGTGGAGGTCGCCGTCCTCCAACTGGGGAAGAGGCGCGGCGGGTACGTTCAGGCCGAGTTCCTGTAGTCGCGAGGCTACTTCCTCGGCGGACAGTCCGGTCTTTCGGGTGACCTGCGCGATATGGCCGATGCTCATGGTGGAGTCGTGGTAAAAGGCTGACCCTACCCACCGTGACTGCCTCATCTGACCCGGCCATCCAGGCATGAGCAGGTAGATGTCGGAGGGGATGGGGAGATTTCTGGATGAGGATCTCGACGTGACGAACCCAGGAAAGTAGCCCGCGTCCGTCAGTGCTACCTCCCGAAACCTTCCCACGCCGGGGTTGGACTGAACTGCCGCCCAATCGCTGTCATAGTCGGCGGGACGGCTCAGTGCCTCGTCCTCCGCGAAGAATCCCGATTTGGTGATGTCCACCTCCTGACCCGCGATCCGCCAGGGCGCGAAGCCGATGCGTACCGCTTCGGCGAAGATCTGATCGGCGAGCGCAGGGCTCTCCTCCAGCACCCCCGCGAGCCAGGCGTGCTGGAACACGGCGTCCTTCGCGGCGAGCAGGGCCGGGATCTCCTGGCGGAGCAACCGTTCGACCTCGACCGTGTCCGGGTCGATGATCTTCCGCCGGTCCACGGTGAGCCGCGGCGTGTGACTTCCCGACAGGTTCACCACTGCCCCGAAGCGGTGTTCGCCGGCCCACAGGCCGTCGGCGAGCACCGCGCCGCCGGTGTTGCACCACCAGACAGCGGGATTCGAACCGGCGAGAGTGACCACGCCCTCCTCTCGCAGGCTGGTGGGCAGGTGGGGATCGTCCGAGCCGAGCGGAGCCTCGTCGCAGAGGCGGTTCGCCTCCCAGGTCAGCGACTGGCCGTCGTCGTCCTCGGCCGTGACGTCGAAGTCGGACAGCCACAGAATGCGACGCAGTACGTCGACGCAGGAGGCGACCTCCGGCGACCGGAGCCTGAGGCGGACGCTGGTATAGGCCTCGGTGCTGCGCTCCAGGCGCTGGATCCTGAACAGGGAACCGGGGCCGGCGATCTCGACCCGCAGGTGCTCGCCCGGCAGCCCCTCAGGGGTGAGGCGGCAGGTCGTGACAGTGATGTCGTCCGCCAGCATGAAGTAGCTCAGAACCCCCACACCGAACTGGCTGTTGGGGTGCATGGAAATGTCGTGCTCCTGCCATCGAGCCCGCTCCTCGATGTACTCCGGCAGGTCCGCGAAACGCATGCCGGCGTGCGAGAAGACATCGCGGAGTTCGACCTCCCCCATCCCGATCCCGTTGTCACGGCACTCCAAGTAGTGGCCGGCCTCGTCGGCTCCCTGACGGAAGGTGATGTGACCCTTGTACGGGGCCACCTGCGATCCCGTGGCCCGCAGGTAGCGCGTACGCGCGTCCCGGTACCGGCAGGCGTCCAGGGCGTTCTGGTACAGCTCACGTATCGCGAGGGCTGGATCTCCGTACAGCTCCTCGCCCATCAGCAGTTCCTGGATGCGGTCGTCCGCGAGCCGGAAACGCAGTTCGGTGGACTCGTACGCCAGTCGGCCGCTCTCCTCGACGGCGGGCGTCACACGCTCGGCGGTGACATGCAGCGGCAGATTGCGCAGCAGCGCCGGCCGCTCCTCGTCCCCCGTCCTGATGTCGATCCTGGCCAGCAGAGTGTCGAGCGCCGCCGCGTGCTGGCGTAGTCCGAGGTCGACCGCGAGGTGGCCGCAGGTGGCACTGAGGACCCTGGTCCGCCCGCTCGACTCCCAGCGGACATCGGCCAGCGTGTCGTGCAGCCCTGGGAGATCTACGGCGTATCCGATGCCGATGTGGTCGACGACCACGTCGGACAGGGTGATGGGGTCGACGGCGAAGAGATGCGCGATACGCAGCAGTTCGGCGAGCTGGTGCACGCGCACCCGCTGAGCGGTCTCCGCGACCCCCACGCTGCGGGGTCCCACGGAGGCATCCTCGGGCCTGCCGGGGAGCTGGGGTGAGCGCAAGAGCTGGGCCAGCAGCCGCGGTTCCAGCACATCCTCCACGAGCCGTTTCTCCCTCGGCGACCGTTTTCCCAACGGGACCGCGAGGTGGTCCAGCAGGGTCTCGACCGAGGCGGGCTCGTAGAGCCGGACCTGCCGTACCAGCCAGCGGTGGAAGAGCCACCAGCCGATGGCGTCGGAGGAGGCGCCGTCGCTGTTCCGCAGTGCGCGGCGCATCAACCGGGGCTGACCCCGCAGGAAGGCCTCGTAACTCCTCCGGCCCGGGGACGTGCTCTCCACATCGGTGAGGTCGGTCGGAGCGATCGCGCTGTAGCGGCTCGCGTTGTACTTCCAGAAGGCGGCGTGCAGATAGGGGTGGGTGACGAGGAGGAACACCTCTGCGGCGGAGAGCTCCAGTTCCTCCGGGCGTGCGCTGCTGTCGAGGAGCAGGCTGTCGGTCCACTCGGCCACCCGGTCGGCGTACGACAGGGAGTACCAGGGATCGCCGGCGCAGGCCGCACTGTCCCACGTCGTAGCGGCGGCGGCCCTTGCGGCGAGGGCGGTGGCGGTGTCGCGCAGCAGGGAGAGTCCACGCTCGTCGGCCACGTAGTTCCACAGCGGGTGGTCGCGCGCCGCGGTCACCCATTCGTGGTCCTCGGTCTGCGCCTCGGCTCCGTAGCCCGCACCGCCCTCCGGGGTGCTCGTGTACGCGCGGTTCCGGGCGAGCACGATCTGATGGCCGAGGTCGCGGGTGCTCATCCTGGGCCGGGGGACCCGGATGCCCTCAACCTTCCGGCCGTGCAGCCTGGTGTGCAGGGCGTTGAAGACATCGGTCATGGTGAGGTCTGGAAGGTGCTCGCCCTGCCGTCCGCCGGTCAGTTCGCCCCGGAGCCCGTCGCTGAGGAGAGCGGTCAGTTCGAGCGTGAAGACACTGCCCTCGGGCAGGCAGAGAGATCGCTCCGTGTCGGCGGCCGAGGTGAGGACGCAGGCGCCGGTGATCTCCATGTCCAGCTGCGTCGGGGTGTGTTCGTCCGACATCGGCAGTGCCCGGCCGCTGAAGCAGCAGTCGATGACGACCACTTTCCGCTGTGCCCGCGACCCCGCGACGAGGTCACGGATGTCGCTGTACTTCACCGAGTGGTACGGCCGTCGCCCACTGCTGTTGTGGGTGGCGAGGAAGAACGAGCGATCACGGCCGCCGAAGTGCCCGTGTCCCGCGTAGTAGAACAGCAGGAGATCCGTGGCCTCCTCGGCCGCGTCGTGCAAGGTGTCGAGCAACTGCTGCTGTGTGCCGTCGGGCGGCACCACCGTGCAGTCCTGCTCGGCCAGCCCGCCGACGTCCTCGCTGGTGAGTAGGGAACGCAGCGCGGGAACGTTGTGCTGTACGCCGCTGAGCTGAGTCAGCTCGCCGAATTCGTGGACCCCGAAAAGGACTGCTCTGGACCGGCTGGGAGGAGAGGTCATTCGGCGGCTCCCACAGCGGGAGCGTCGTGCAGGCGGCGCAGCAGATCGGCCAGTTCCTCGGACGAGAGATGGCTGATGTCGACGCTGACGTTTCCGTGCACGAGGCGCTGTCCACCGGCCTCCTCGCCGCCGCCGCCGCCGCCGCCGCCGCCGCCGCCGCCGCTCCGCACCGGTGCCTCGTCGCGCCTCACGGAGCGCCAGGTCACGTAGGCGAGGGCGAAGTTCGCGATGTCGACCGCGTTGCCGAGGATCACGTCAACGGCTTCGAGGACGTTCATGGTGGGGCCGCTGTCGCCACCGACCGCGGTGACCTGCACCTGGGCGGTACCGGGATCGGTGGCCAGCCAGTCCTGAAGATCGACGAGCGCTTCCTCGTCGCCGTTTGCCGGAATGCGAAACTTCATCCCCCACCGTCCCCATGCGTGCGAAAGTGCCACAGCCGCCGCGAGCTTAGCCATGGCGTAGTCGCCCGGTGACTGAATCCTGCCAATCGAGTTCGGTGCGACGGCCTGACCTCGGCCGCGTCCTCGCCGAACGCGGACGGGACTGGACCGGCGCATCCGGTTCTTCACCGCCTGGGACAGTTCTCTCGCCCTCCGGGTCGCCCTTCGGGACTGGGACCCCGGCAGCGGCCCCCGCGGCCGACGCGGCGGCCCGTCCTGTCCGCACATCCGTGCACAGTGCCGACGCCCGTCTCTCTGTGTCGCTCCCTGGGGGTGAAGGCCTGGTGAGCCCTGCCCGTAGGGCAGCCGGATCGCCCCGCGCCGCCCGGCGATCGCGCCTCGTTGAGCGCGCCCGCGTCCGCGTCCCGCGCGGCGACCGTGGCGCTGCTCGAGCTTCTGCACGTCCCCGGCACGTGCCCTGACACGCGTGGCACCCCTGAGCTGCGCGGACAGTGGACGCGCATGTGGTGCTGCTGTGAGGACCGTTGACAAAACTGTGCCCTGCTAGAAACCTGTCACCTCGGCACCGCAAAATATTGACCGGATCGCTCAAAATTCTAGGTTATACGCGCGAGTTCCCGGCAGGTCGATGCTCGCCCTCCTGCCGGCGTCCCGGATCTTCCCCCCATCGGTGTACCGGCAGCCCGTACCGGCCCACGCCCGCCCTCCGACGCCCGCGCGTCCGGACGACGGGCTCCGAGCCCGCGCGTCCTGCCGGCGCCGAGTCCCACGGAACAGAGGACAGCATGAGATGGAAACAACTCGGATGGCGGTTCGTCGCCGGTGCGGTGACAGCCGCGCTGATGACCGTCGGGCTCCTGCCGGTCACCGCGGCGGCGGCCGTCCGGAGCACGGACCTGGCCCTCGGTAAGCCGGCGACGACCAGCGGGGCGCACGGCGCCTATCCGGCGTCGAACGTCACCGACGGCAGCCAGCAGACGTACTGGGAGAGCCCCGGCAGCTTCCCGCAGTGGGTACAGATCGACCTGGGCGGCCGGTTCGACGTCGACCAGGTGGTGCTGAAACTGCCGGCCACGTGGGAGGCGCGAACCCAGACCCTCGCCATCCAGGGAAGCACCGACGGCAGCGCCTTCAGCGCTCTGGCCGCCTCCGCCGCCCGGGTGTTCACCCCCTCCACGGGCAACACCGTCACCGTCGGATTCACCACGGCGCAGGTGCGGTACATCCGTGTGCAGGTGACCGCCAACACCGGCTGGAACGCCGCGCAACTCTCCCAACTGGAGGTTCACGGCGACGAGGACACCGGCCCGCCGCCCGCGAGCGGCTCCGACCTGGCGCTGAACAAACCGATCGAGGCTTCGTCGTACGCGCAGACCTACGTAGCGGCCAACGCCAACGACGGCAGGATCGGAACGTACTGGGAGTCGGGCGGGTACCCCGCGACGCTGACGGTGAAGCTCGGTGCCGACGCCGATGTCGAGGCCGTCGTCGTCAAGCTCTCCCCGGACCCGGCGTGGTCGACCCGCACGCAGAGCGTGCAGGTGCTCGGCCGCGCGCAGTCCGCCACCGGTTTCACCTCGGTGGTGGAGCGCGCCGACCGCACGTTCAGCCCTTCCGGGAACCAGAACACGGTGACGATCCCGGTCGACGGACGGTACGCGGACGTGCAGCTCAAGTTCTTCTCGAACACCGGTGCTCCCGGAGCCCAGGTGGCGGAGATCCAGGTGGTCGGAACCGCCGCCCCCAACCCTGATCTGACCGTCTCCGCACCCACCTGGTCACCCGCCTCCCCGTCGTCGGCGGACAGCGTCACCGTCAGCGCCACCGTGCGCAACATCGGCACGGCGTCCGCCGCCGCGACGACGGTCGCCGTCAGCCTCGAAGGTGTGGTCGCCGGCAGCGCGCCCGTGGCCGCCCTCGCCGCCGGAGGCTCGGCCACGGTGAGGGTCGACGTGGGCAGGCGGGCCATGGGTACGTACGGCGTGTCGGTTGCCGTCGACCCGACCGACACGATCGTGGAGAAGGACAACAGCAACAACAGCGCCACCGCGTCCTCGAAGCTGGTCGTCGGGCAGAGCCCCGGTCCCGACCTCGAGGTGCTCGGCATCACGTCCAGCCCGTCGAATCCCGCGGTGGGCGCGGCCGTCACGTTCACCGTCTCCGTCCGCAACCGCGGTACCACGGCGGTGACGTCCTCGACGGTCACCCGTCTCCTGGTGGAGACCACCACGCTGAACGGCACCACCGGCGCCATTCCCGCCGGAGGCACGGTGTCCGTGCCGGTCAGCGGGAGCTGGACCGCGAAGAGCGGTGGCGCCAACCTCACCGCCACCGCGGACGCGACGGGGCTGCTCACCGAGACCGACGAGAACAACAACGTCTTCTCGCGCGCCATCGTGGTCGGCCGCGGCGCCGCGGTCCCGTACACCGAGTACGAGGCCGAAAAGGGTTCCTACCAGGGGACGTTGCTCAAGGCCGACCGTGAACGCACCTTCGGGCACACCAACTTCGCCACCGAGTCCTCGGGTCGCGAGTCGGTCCGGCTCAACAGCACCGGTCAGTACGTCGAGATCACCTCGACCGTCCCCTCGAACTCGATCGTCGTACGCAACTCCGTGCCCGACGCCTCCGGCGGCGGCGGGGCGGAGGCCACCATCAGCCTGTACATCGACGACACCTTCGTCAGGAAGCTGACGCTCTCCTCCAAACACAGCTGGCTCTACGGCGACACGGACAGCCCGGAAGGCCTGACCAACCAGCCTCAGACGGATGCCCGCAGGCTGTTCGACGAGTCCAGCGCCCTGCTCGGCCGGACCTACCCCGCCGGGACCACGTTCCGTCTCCAGCGCGACGCGGGCGACTCCGCGTCCTTCTACATCATCGACCTCGTCGACCTGGAACAGGTGGCGCCGGCGGCCGCCCAGCCGGCCGGCTGCACCTCGATCACCGCCTACGGGGCGGTTCCGAACGACGGCATCGACGACACGGACGCGCTCCAGCGCGCCGTGACAGCCGACCAGAACGGTGACATCGGCTGTGTGTGGATCCCGCCGGGGCAGTGGCGGCAGGAGCAGAAGATCCTCACCGACGACCCCCTGAACCGGGGTGAGTTCAACCAGGTCGGCATCCGGGACGTCACGATACGGGGCGCCGGCATGTGGCACTCCCAGCTCTACACCCTCACCCCGCCCCAGGACGCGGGCGGCATCAACCACCCGCACGAGGGGAACTTCGGTTTCGACATCGACGACAACACGAAGATCTCGGACCTGGCGATCTTCGGCTCCGGCACCATCCGGGGCGGGGACGGCAACGCCGAGGGCGGAGTTGCCCTCAACGGGCGCTTCGGCAAGGACACCAAGATCACGAACGTGTGGCTGGAGCACGCGAACGTCGGTGTGTGGGCGGGCCGCGACTACGCCAACATCCAGGAGCTCTGGGGGCCGGGTGACGGACTCGAATTCACCGGCATGCGGATCCGGAACACCTATGCGGACGGCATCAACTTCGCCAACGGCACCCGCAATTCGACGGTCTTCAACTCCTCCTTCAGGAACACCGGCGATGACGCCCTGGCCGTCTGGTCGAGCAAGTACGTGAAGGATCCGTCGGTGGACATCGGCCACGACAACCACTTCCGCAACAACACGATCCAACTGCCCTGGCGGGCCAACGGAATCGCGGTCTACGGAGGCTACGGCAACACCATCGAGAACAACATCATCTCCGACACGATGAACTACCCCGGCATCATGCTGGCGACGGACCACGACCCGCTGCCCTTCTCCGGGCAGACCCTGATCGCCAACAACGCGCTCCATCGCACGGGCGGCGCGTTCTGGGGCGAGGCCCAGGAATTCGGTGCCATCACCCTGTTCGCGGCCGGGCAGGACATCCCCGGTGTCACGATCCGTGACACCGACATCCATGACTCGACCTACGACGGGATCCAGTTCAAGTCCGGGGGAGGTGCTGTCCCCGGCGCGCAGATCCAGCGGGTGCGGATCACCGACTCCCTCAACGGATCCGGGATCCTGGCCCACGGGGGAGCGCGGGGCAGCGCGACCCTGACCGACGTGACCGTCACCGGCTCCGCCGACGGCGACGTCGTGATCGAACCCGGCTCACAGTTCGTCATCAACGGCGGTGCCCGGACGGCCGCCGGCCGGAGGTAGACCCAGGCCCCTCGGCAAGGGGGCAGGCACCGGGAAGCGGACCCGGGCCCTGCCCCCGGCAGGGGGAAGGGACCGGCCCCGGCCGGCACGCCAACGAGGCGTGCCGGCCGGGAGTACGTTCCGTGTCGCATTCCGGAGGCATCCCCGGCCAGCTCCGGAGTCAGAGGCGACCGCCCGGGACCACGGTGAAGGTGGGGGCTCCGGCCGGAAGGTCCACCGTGTACTGGCGCAGATAGGTGTCCAGATACGGGGAGCGGGCCCCGCCGGTCGCCACGTCGTCGGCCGGGTCGTCCAGGGCCAGCCGGAGCCGGCCGTTCTCCACCCGGACGGTCTCGCCGGACGGCGTGTCACGCCAGGACCCGGTCCTGATCGAACCGATCTCCACGGCCAGGACGTGACCGGCCGTCAGGGTCCAGTCGGTCGCCTTGAGATCGACCCGGAGCCGCCCGGAGGTCAGCAGCGACACCTGCTCGTCGAACATGACGGCGGTGCCGTCCGGGGCCACGTCGTACAGCTTGACCATGACGTTGCCCTTCCCCTCGGCGGTCAGGGAGATCTGCGGGGTTCCGGTGACACGCACGGCCCGCTCGACCGGTTTCGACCACACGAAGAAGCTGGATGTGACCGAACCGGCCTCCTGGAGTCGCGTGAGCCCCTCGGTGAGGCCCTCGGGAGCCACCAGATCCGTGGCGGGGGCGTTCTCCATGTCCCACTGCCCCGAAGGAAGCGTGCTCTCCCTCGGTGCCGGGACGCCCGAGGCCAGGGCCGCGAGCGCCGAGACCCCGCCGTCGTCCACGTACGAGCCGCCGCCGAGCGGGAGGGTGACGGAGCGGTCCACGACCGGCCAGGTCTTCTGTGCCCGCCAGGCGCCGGTGGAGTCCTCGACGGAGTAGGCCGGGTAGCGGACCACCGGCCGGACGCCCTTGAGGTACTGGTCGTAGAAGGCGAGGGTCTCGTCGTACCACCCCTCACGGCCCATGGCCAGTCTGCCGTCGCTCGTGCGGTCCCCTCCGCGTACGTGATCCCACTGGCCGACCCAGCCGCGTTCCGGCCCCTTGTGATTGTCGAGGTACTCCTGCATCTCCTCGGGCTTCGTGTTGTTCTCGATGAAGCCCTGGGTCACGAAGAGCGGGGTGTCGGTGCCGTTGGCCGACTTCGCCAGGTCGCGGGCGGTCCAGAACGCGTCGTCCCGGTCGGCGATCCGGAATCCGGCGGCGTTGTCCGTCAGGCATTCCGGATGGCTCTGCTCATAACGCGAGTTCGCCAGATAGCGTGCGTCGTCGTCCGCCATCTGGGACTGCGTGGCGATGGAGTTGTAGGCGTTGGCGGTTCCGGTGACGTTCGGGCGGGGCACCCCGTTGGAGTAGATGTACGGGTACATGTCCCAGAGGGGCTCCTGCGCGACGACCGCCTTGAGCGCGCGCTGGTCCAGGTTGTTGCCGATGAGCCCCGTCACGGCGTCGTACGACTTCCCGTACAGACCCACCGCACCCGTGGACCACGGCTGTCTCGCGGCCCAGTCGATCGCGGCCTTCACATCGGCCTGTTCGCCCGGGCCGCCCCAGTCGAGGCAGCCGGTGGAGCCGCCGAAGCCGCGCAGGTCCACCATGACGAAGGCGTAACCCTGGTCGAACAGGTCGGTGCCTTCGATGAAGTCCTGGAAGCGGGCGGAGGGGCCGGTGTGGGTCCAGCCCTCCACGGCGGACTGCCCCGAGTGCCCGAAGTACGGGCCGACCGACAGGATGACGGGCACCTTCGCCCGCCTGGGCAGGTTCTCGGGAAGCAGTACGTCGGCGTGCAGTTCGGTGCCGGACCGGTCCGACGAGGGGAAGTAGTGCTGCGTCCAGAGCGAGCCCTCGGGAACGCGGTCGTTCTCCTCGTGGCTGACGGGGTCGGTCGCGGTGGCGACCGCTACCGCGCGGGTGGGCGGGGCAGCGGGGCCGGAGGCGGCTGCGGTCCCGGCGAGGGCGCCGGTCAACGCGATGGTGGTGACCAGGGCCGAGGTGGCCCATCTGGCCGTGCGACGTGCTCTCACATGCTTCTCCCGGCTGGGTGGATACGGGGTTTCGCAGTGGTGCAGGCCGAGCAGCGGACCCCGGCCCGTGGTGAGAGGGCGCGGCGGTGGTCGCGCGCGTCCGCACAGCGAGGTCGCCGTCACGGACGCGGACCGGGGCCGACGGCGAGCGATTCTATGATCACCAGGAGAAAGCTTCAACAGGCACGTGTATCCCGCGTGTTACGGACCTGAGGACCCCTCAGCGACGCGGAGGGCACGGCGGCGGGCGTGGTGAGTCCCGCCGTGTACGTGACGCAGGGCGGCTCCCACCGTGGCAGCGGTGCGGTGGAGCCACGCGGTTCGATCGGGGGGTGGCGCCGAGTCCTCCGTGCGCCCGGGGCGTCGAGCGTGCGGTCAGGCCGGTTCGGAGGTGTCCCGCACGGGGGTGTCCTCGATCCGGGAGCCGGGTGCGCCGCGATCGGTGGCAGCCGGGCTGTGGGCGTGCTGCGGCGGTGCCTCGTCGTCGCCGGGGATCCCGGCCGGTGGCAGGCGCAGGACCAGCAGCGCGACGTCGTCGCCACCGGGGTCCATCCGCCGCAGCAGCTCGTCGAGGAAGTCCTCGATGTCCTGGCCCGCGAGGGCTCCGGCGTGCCGGCGCAGGGAGGCGAAGCCGGCTTCGATGTCGCGGTTGCGGCTCTCGACGAGCCCGTCGGTGTAGAGCAGGAGGGTCGAGCCGGGCGGCAGGTCCGCGCGGGCGTCGGGCCAGCTCAGCCCGAGGTGCAGGGCCGAGCTGAGGCCGAGGAGAGGGCCGTGACCCCCTTCGAGGAAGCGGGTCTGCCCCTCGGGGGTGATCAGGAGCGGCGGGGGGTGACCGGCGTTGACCCAGTGGAACTGCCAGGGTCCGCCCTCCGGGCCCTCGATGCGGGCGAAGACGCAGGTGGCCATGGGGGCGTCGCTGGTGTGGGTCATGGCCTCGTCCAGCCGGCGCATGATCAGGCTCGGAGGTTCGGTCCGGTCCCAGGCCAGGGCGCGCAGCATGTTGCGGACCTCCGCCATGTGGGCCGCGGCCTTCAGATCATGGCCGACGACGTCCCCGATGACCATCGTCAGCGCCCCGTCGCCGAGGAGGAAGGAGTCGTACCAGTCCCCGCCGATCTCCGCGGCGCTCTGGGCCGGCCGGTATCGGGCCGCCAGAGTCAGGTGGTCGACCTGTGGCAGGGGAGTCAGGAGCTGACGCTGCATGGTCTCCGCGACGTGCCGCTGCTGTTCGAACAGCAGGGCGGCCTCCATGACGAGGCCCGCGCGTCGCGCGATGTCGGTGAGCATGAACAGTTCGGCGTCGGTGTACGAGGAGCCCGGCGCGACCCGCGCCACGGTCAGTGCGCCGAAGACCTGCCTGCGGGTGTGCAGGGGCACCACGACCGCGCAGCTGCCGCCCAGCCGGTCGAACAGCGCCCGGTGGGCGCGGGCGAGCGGGCTGTCAGGCTCCTGCGCCAGGGCATTCGCGTCCAGCACGACGTGCCGCGCCTTGCGCAGGGCCCGCATCGCTGCCGAACGGGTGGATTCGTCCAGGGGCGGCAGGGGGCCCGTGAGCGCTTCGGCCGCCGCCTGGTCGCCGGGCGCACGCACCGCGACGCGACGCAGCCCGCCCGTCCCCCCTTCCGCGCAGGCGTCGATCGCGGCCCAGTCACCCATGTCCGGCACCAGCAGACCGATCAGCCTGTTCAGCATCTCCGTGGTGTCCAGGGTGGAGATGAGCACCGTCGAGACCTCCGCCACCATCGTCAGACGGGCGGTGAGGCCCTCGAGAGCGGCGAGGTAGGCGGCGGTCTGCTCGGCGGCGTCGCGGTGCAGGCTGAAGTCGTGGAAGACGACGACCGCGCCTTCCATCCGCCCTTGGTGCCGCAGCGGTGTGGCCGCCCAGATGATCGGGACCAGGCTCCCGTCCCCCTTCAGGAAGAGCTCCTCACTGCCCTCGGTCGGGCGCCCGCTCCTCAGGACGGCCAGCAGGCCGCACTCGCTGCGCGGGATCGGGCCACCGTCCCGACCGCGGTGCAGCAGATCGTGCAGATCCTGACCGAGCAGCTGCTCCTGCGGCCGGTCGAGGAGCTCCTGCGAGCGGGGATTGCAGGCGGTGAGCCGACCAGCGGTGTCGGTCACGAACACGCCCGCGCCCAGGCTGTCGAAGACCGTACGCATCATCGCGGTCTCCAGCAGCCCGTCCGAGGACCTCACCGCAAGGCCCCCGCCCTCTTCGGGCAGGCAGCGGTGCCCGCAGGCGCCACGTGGTCAGCGCACCGTGCCGGCGGTCGCCACACCTGCGGTACCTGGTCCACCGCCGTGGACGCCGTCTGGGGGGCCATGCGCTCATGCCTTCCGCTTCGTGACCGGAGCCGGGCCGGACCCGCCCGGCGAAGGACCCGGGCGGCGCCCGCAGCACCACAACACCTGTTCATCATTCATCCGGTACGCCCGTTCCGCCGCTCGGCAGGGCCGTCACGGCTGTACGGACCCGGGGCGGGGGAGCGGCCCGCGCGCACGGAAACCGGAGAGCGGCTGCCGTCCGCGGCCGGACCTGGCCTGCTCGGCGCACCGGTGCCCACCGCACCGCGTCACCATCGTCGCCGCCGTCCCGGACGGCGGCCCGTCCGCCCTGCGCGCGCTCATCGAGTCCGGCGCGGCCGTACACGCGGACCTCGCCCCGCACAGCCGGGACGGAGACAGGCGCCCCGCACACCGGCGGGAACCGCCGGTGCCGGCCGGGGCGGGGTTTCCGCCCGGCCGGCACCGGCTCACCCTGAGGGGGTCACCTCTCCAGTACGAGTGCGGAGCCCTGCCCCACCCCGATGCACAGTGTCGCCACGCCGACTCCGGCCCCGGCGGCCTTGAGCTGGTGGGCGATGGACCCGGCCAGGCGCGCTCCCGAAGCGCCGAGCGGGTGGCCGATCGCGATCGCCCCGCCGCGCGGGTTGAGCACCGACGGGTCGAGGTCGGGCCACTCCGCCAGGCAGCCCAGAACCTGAGCCGCGAAGGCCTCGTTGAGTTCGAGCGCCGCGAGATCCGCGAAGGTCCGGCCGGCGCGCTCCAAGGCCCTGTTCACGGCCTCGACGGGGGCGAGTCCGAAGTAATGGGGCTCGTTCGCGGACACCGCGGACGCCGTGATCCGGGCCAGCGGCTCCCGGCCGGTGGCCCGCAGCCCTTCCTCGTCGGCCAGCAGCAGGGCAGCCGCACCGTCGTTCAGCGGGGAGGAGTTGCCCGCGGTGACGGTCCCGTTCTCCGTACGGAACGAGGGACGGAGCTTGGCCATGGCCTCCAGCGAGGCGTCGTCCCTGATGCACTCGTCACGGTCCACGACGAGCGGATCGCCCTTGCGGCGCGGGATCGCCAGCGGCGCGATCTCGTCGTCGAACAGTCCGGCCGCCCGCGCCGCCGAGGCCTTCCGATGGGACGCGAGAGCGAACTCGTCCTGCTGCTCACGGCTGATGTCGTGCTTCTCCGCGATCAGCTCGGCGCTCTCGCCGAGCGGCACCGTCCACTGCGGATCCATCCGTGGGTTGACCATGCGCCAGCCCAGAGTGGTCGAGAACATCTCGGGGTGTCCGGCCGGGAAGGCACGGTCGCTCTTGGGCAGGACGTAAGGAGCACGGGTCATCGACTCGACTCCGCCGGCCACCACGAGCGAGTGGTCCCCCAGCGCCACGGCGCGTGCCGCGTGCACGACCGCCTCCAGACCGGAGGCGCAGAGCCGGTTGACGGTGACCCCCGGCACGGAGACCGGCAGACCCGCGAGGAGCGCGGCCATCCTGCCGACGTTGCGGTTGTCCTCACCGGCGCCGTTGGCGTTTCCGAGCACCACGTCACCGATGCGCGACGGGTCGAGCTCCGGGGTGCGGTCGAGCAGTGCGCGGATGGCGTGGGCGGCGAGGTCGTCGGGCCGGACGGGTGCGAGCGCCCCGTTGTACCTGCCGACCGGGGTCCGGACCGCGTCGACGACGTACACGTCACGCGGGCGGAAGCTCATGACGCGATCCTCGCGGCCGTGCGGACGGGAGCGGCCGTCCTCGCGAGCACGTCGGCCTCACTCACGCCGGGGGCGGTCTCCACCAGGACCAGTCCGTCCTCGGTCACGTCGAGCACGGCGAGCTCGGTGATGACACGGTGGACACACGCCTTGCCGGTGAGCGGCAGGGAGCACTCCTCGACGATCTTCGGGCTGCCGTCCTTGGCGGTGTGCGTCATGGTCACGATGACACGGCGTGCCCCGTGCACGAGGTCCATGGCTCCGCCGATCCCGGTCACCATCTTTCCCGGCACCGCCCAGTTGGCGAGGTCGCCCCGGGCGGAGACCTCCATGGCGCCCAGCACAGCGGTGTCGATGTGACCGCCGCGGATCATGCCGAAGGAGAGCGCCGAGTCGAAGAACGAGGCCCCCGGCCTGACGGTCACCGTCTCCTTGCCCGCGTTGATCAGATCGGGGTCGACGTCCTCGTCGTACGGGAAGGCGCCGGTGCCCAGGATGCCGTTCTCGGACTCCAGGACGACGTGCACGCCCTCGGGCAGGTGGTTGGGGATCAGCGTCGGCAGCCCGATGCCGAGGTTGACATATTCGCCGTCGCGCAGCTCGGCCGCCGCCCTCGCGGCCATCTCGTTCCGGTTCCAGGCCATCAGTCCCGTGCCTCCCGCTCGGTGATCGTCCGCTTCTCGACCTTCTTGTCCACGGCCTGCTCGGGGGTGAGCGCGACGACCCGCTGCACGAAGATGCCGGGCAGGTGGACATGGTCCGGGTCGATCTCGCCCGGCTCCACCAGCTCCTCCACCTCGGCCACGGTGACGCGGCCGGCCATGGCGGCGAGCGGGTTGAAGTTGCGCGCGGACTTGTTGAAGACGAGGTTGCCGTGCCGGTCGCCCTTCGCCGCCCTGACGAGGGCGAAGTCGGTGCGGATGCTGTGCTCCAGGACGTACGCGGTGCCGTCGAAGTCGCGTACTTCCTTGGGCGGCGAGGCCACGGCGACGCCGCCCTCACCGTCGTAGCGCCAGGGCAGTCCGCCCTCGGCGACCTGCGTGCCGACACCCGCGGGCGTGTAGAAGGCGGGTATCCCCGCGCCCCCCGCCCGCAGCCGCTCGGCCAGCGTGCCCTGGGGGATCAGCTCCAGCTCCAGCTCGCCCCCGAGGTACTGCCGCGCGAACTCCTGGTTACCGCCGATGTACGAGCCGGTGACCCGGCTGATGCGTCCGGCGGAGAGCAGCACCGCGAGCCCGGAGTCCATCGCTCCGCAGTTGTTGGACACGACGCCGAGCCCGCTGACTCCGCTCGCGTACAGGGCATCGATCAACACGTTCGGCACACCGCTGAGACCGAAGCCTCCCACCGCCACCGAGGCGCCGTCCGGCACGTCGGCGACGGCCAGCGCCGCAGACGCGACCACCTTGTCCATAGGACCGTCCATCCATTAGTGTTCGCATAGTGAAGTTTCCTTCACTATGATGCGAGGAGTCTGCCGCCCGGATCGGAGCCCTGTCAACGGTCCTGGCCCTTGCCGCCCCCACCCGACGGAGAGACAGATGGCACCGACCGGCACGTCACGGCCGGGCGCCCAGGCGCCCCCGGAGGCCGTCGCCCCGCTCATGCGCGGCATCGCCGTGCTCCGCCGGCTGACCGACGCCGACGGCTCCCTCAGCCTCAGCGAGCTGGAGCGGGCCACCGGGCTCGCCCGCTCCACCGTCGACCGGGTCACGCTCACCCTGGCCCGCACGGGGTACGTCCGCATCGAGGGCCGGACCGTCACGCTCGCCCCGCGCCTCATGGAACTGGGCAACGCCTACCTCTCCTCGGTCCGCGTCCCCGGCCTCCTGGGCGCCGAGGTGGACGCCCTCGCGGGCGAGCTCGACGAATCCGTGTCGCTCGCGGTGCCCGACGGCGGAGGCATCCGCTTCGTGCACCAGGCCATCCGGCGCCGGGCGATGTCCCTGCGCTTCCGCATCGGCGACCTGCTGCCCGCCGAACGCACGGGCCCCGGCACGCTCTTCGCGACCCTCTGGGGGCCGCAGGAGTGGCAGTCCTGGCGGGAGAGGCGGACCGCGGACCCGGAGGGAGCCGGTTTCCCGTCGCTTCCCGCGCGTCCCTTTCCGGCGGACGATCTCTTCGAGGAGCGGGTGGAAGCGGCGCGGAGCGACGGCTGGGTGCTGGACGACCAGCTGATCGAGCCCGGTCTCCTCGCCCTCTCCGTACCCGTACGCGACGCCGCCGGAGGCATCGTGTGCGCGCTGAGCGTGGTCAGCCACACCAGCAGGCACACCGCGCGAGGGCTGCGCGAGAGCCTGCTGCCGCGGCTGCGCGACGCCGCGGCGGCCATGGCGTCGCGGCTCCGGGAGGAGCCCGCGCCCGCCCCGGCGCCGGACTCCGTGTCCGCCCCGGGGCCCCTCGCCTCGTGGACGGCGGCCTCGAAGCAGGAGCTGGGCCGGGAGTTCATCGAATCCCTCGCCAGGGGCCTCACCGTCATCACGGCCTTCGACGAGGCAGGCCCGGACCCGACCCTCAGCGACCTCGCCCGCGCCACCGGCCTGTCCCGTGCCTCAGCGCGCCGGGCGCTGATCACCCTCGAACACCTGGGCTATGTGACGGCCGACGGACGCGGCCATGTGCTCACCCCGCGCGTACTGGCGCTCGGGTACCCGTCGCTCTCCCGCATCACCCTGCCCCGGATCGCCCAACCGCATCTCGCCGCGCTGGCCGGCCGGATCCACGACTCCGCTTCCCTGGCCGTCCTCGTGGACGACTCGGTGCAGTACACGGCGCGTGCCGCCACCCACCGCATCATGAACGTCGACATCACCGTCGGCACCCGTTTCCCCGCCTACGCCACCTCGCTGGGCCGCGTGCTGCTGGCCGGACTGCCGGGCGACGGGCTCAGGTCCGTCCTCGCCCACGCCGAACTGCGTCCGCTGGCCCCGCACACGCTCACCCGCCGCACCGAACTCGAGGCCGTGCTGGAGCAGGTGCGCGCCGAGGGGTACGCCCTGGTCGACGAGGAACTGGAGGCCGGCCTGCGCTCGATCTCGGTCCCCGTCCGGGACCGGGCCGGTGCGACGGTCGCCGCGATCAACGTGGCGATGCACAGCAGCAGCCGGACCATCGCGGAGTGCCTGGAGCAGGTGCTGCCCCAACTACGCGTCACGGCGGAGAGCATCGAGTCCGAACTGCACATCGCGTCCCGCTACACCCACGTGGCCGTGGTGTGAGGGGTGTTCAGGAACAGGCCGCCGGGCGCCTCGCCTCGGGTGACCGCCGGTCCGACGCCACCTCAGGCGTGGAAGCCGTTGCACACGACGGAGGTGAAATCGGAGGGCCCGCCCTCCACGTGGTACAGCACCACGGTCCAGTCACCCCTGTCGTCGCCCACGGGAATGGCGTCGACGGTCCGGTCGCCGAAATGGCCACGGAAGTCCTCGGGGTACCTGAAGGTGATCGTGCCGCCCGAGGACCATTCCGAGAAGACGTCGACGGGCTTGCTGGTGAAGCCGATTCCCTTGCTGACGGCCCGGGTGGGGCGGCCCGTGGCGGGGTCGGTCCCGTGAGGAGGCCGCACACCTACGGCCACGTAGTACGGCGCGGGCCGCTTTCCCCGCCCCGCTTTCTCCGGCCGCAGTTGCACCGAGGCGGTGTCGGACCCGGTGGTGTGCGAGACGGAGGAGTTCAGGTTCGCCGGCAGCGAGGCCATGCCGAGGCCGGGCAGGTCGCAGGAGCCGATGCCCTGGGCCGCCTGCCAGGGGTCGTCGGACAAGGTCCAGCGGTCCTGCGACTCAGGGTCGCCGGCGATGTGGTCCGGCGGTCCCGGGGCCGGTGCGGCGGTGGTGGGGCTGCCCGGCCCCTCCGCACCGGCGGTCCGTGCCGCCCCGGCCGTCGGCCCCGCCCCGTCCGGTCCGCCGTCCGGTTGCCCCGAGAGGAGCCAGGCGGTCACGGACGCGGCCAGCACCGCGGCGACCGCCGCGAGGCCCATCGCCCCACGGCGGCCGGTGCGGGATCCGGCCGTACGGCGCTCAGCGCCGTCGTACGGAGTGGCCCCCTGCGGCGCGGAGGGTGCCGCGGACGCGTCGGGCTCCGCCCCGCCGGGGGCCCGCGTGGAGGCGGTCGCGGCCTCCTCCCGTAAGGCCGTGTTGTCCCCCCGTACAGCCGTGGCGTCGTCCCGTACGGCCGTGGCGTCCGCGCGTACGGCCGTGGCCATCTCGCCCGTCCCCCTCACGTCCTCGCCCGTCGCGAGGTCCTCGGCTGCGGCGGCGCGGGCCTCGCGCACCGCCGCGGCCCCGGCCCCGTTCAGCGATCGGTAGTGGGCGTCCGTGACGAGGGCCGAGTCCACCGCGCACCGTGCTATCACCGACGCTGGATCCGGACGGGCGGCCGGGTCCTTGCTGACGCAGTCCCGGATCAGTTCCGCCAGCGCGGCGGGCACGCCGGTCACGTCGATGTCCTCGTGCACGGCCCGGTAGCTCACCGACGCCGCGTCCCCGGAGCCGAACGGCGCTCTCCCGGTCGCCGTGTAGGCGAGCGTCGCACCCAGGGCGAAGACGTCAGCGGCCGGGCCGACCTCGTTGCGCAGGACCACCTCGGGTGCCGCGAATCCGGGGGTCCCCGGACCCATGCCGTCGCGCGTCAGCACCGTCTGCCCCAGTGACCGGGCGATACCGAAATCGATCAGCTGTGGACCCTGCGGCGACAGGATCACGTTCTGCGGCTTCAGATCCCGATGCGTGACCCCGTGGACATGGACCGCCGAGAGCCCCTCGGCGAGGGCGGCGAAGAGCTTCAGCGCGCTGCCAGGCGGGAAAGGCCCGTGCTCACGCACTGCTGCGCGCAGCGTGGGGCCGGACACGTACTCGGTGGCCAGCCAGTAGGGCGCCGCGTCCAGCGACGCCTCGATCAACCGGGCGGTGCCGGCGCTGCGTACGGCCTCCACGGTGGCGGCCTCCCGGCGGAAACGGGCCAGCGCCTCCGGGTGATCACTGATCTCGTCCCGGATCACCTTCACGGCCACCAGCCGCCCGCCGGGGGAGCGGCCCAGATACACCTGCCCCATCCCGCCGGCTCCCAGCCTGGCGATCAACTGGTACGCGCCGATGCGCGCGGGATCCTGAGGCCGCAGCTCGTCCACGGCACGAACTGTGCCACATCCATGCCCCTCGCTGTCCGGAGTCCGTGAATGCGGGGGAACCGCCCGCGGCGGGGTGGCCTGACGGGAGCCGGCGGGGGTAGGCGACGGGTCGACGGCAAGGTGCGCCACCGTCACCGGGCAGGACGTCCGCCGTCCGGCGAGCACCGTGACCCCGCCGCACAGCCGGGCCCCCTCCGGGTGCGGACGGCGGCGAGGGAACAGAGGATGCGAGGGATGGTGAGCCGCACCTGCCGGCTCCGGCGTACCGAGAAGCGACATCCGAGGGAGACGACACCATGGCGCCCGAGCGATCCACTTCCGGCAGCACGGGGACGCGGGACCCCGGCCTCGCCCTCCCCGTCGCCGACCGAGTCGGCTGGACCCCCCTGGACGTACGGGCGGTGGACACCGTGCGGGTGCTCGCCGCCGACGCCGTGCAGAAGACCGGCAACGGCCACCCCGGTACGGCGATGAGCCTGGCCCCCCTCGCCTACCTGCTGTTCCAGCGGATCATGCGGCACGACCCGGCCGACGACCAGTGGCTGGGCAGGGACCGCTTCGTCCTCTCCTGCGGCCACACGAGCCTCACGCTCTACATCCAGCTCTACCTCGCCGGCTACGGCCTCGAACTGGAGGACCTCAAGGCCCTGCGGACCTGGGACTCGGCGACCCCGGGGCACCCGGAGTACCGGCACACCAGGGGCGTCGAGATCACCACGGGGCCGCTCGGCCAGGGCATGGGCGCCGCCGTCGGGATGGCGATGGCCGCCCGCAGGGAGAGGGGCCTGCTCGACCCGGACGCCGCGCCGGGCACGAGCCCCTTCGACCACCACGTGTACGTGCTGGCGTCCGACGGCGACATGATGGAAGGCGTGGCGTCCGAGGCCGCGTCCCTCGCCGGTCACCAGCAGCTGGGCAACCTCATCACCTTCTACGACTCCAACCACATCTCCATCGAGGACGACACCGACATCTCGTTCAGCGAGGACGTCCCGGCCCGCTTCGCCGCGTACGGCTGGCACGTACAGACCGTGGACTGGACCCGCACCGGAGACTACGTCGAGGACGTCGACGCGCTGTTCACCGCGATCGAGGCCGCGAAGGCGGAACGGTCCCAGCCCTCGCTGATCATGCTGCGCACCATCATCGGATGGCCCGCACCGACGAAGCGGAACACCGGCAAGGCGCACGGCGCCGCGCTGGGGGACGAGGAGGTCGCCGGCACCAAGCGGCTCCTCGGCTTCGACCCGGAGGTGTACTTCCCCGTCGAGGGCGAAGTCCTGGCCCACACCCGGGCGGTGGGGGAGCGGGGCAGGGCGGAGCGCAAGCGCTGGCAGCAGTTCTACGAGGAGTGGCGGACCGCGAACCCCGGCAGGGCCGCTCTGCTGGACCGGCTGCGGGAGCAGGAACTGCCCGACGGCTGGACCGAGGCCCTGCCCGTGTTCCCGGCCGACGCCAAGGGCATGGCGACCCGCAAGGCCTCCGGAGAGGTGCTCACCGCTCTCGCCCCGGTGCTGCCCGAACTCTGGGGCGGTTCGGCGGACCTCGCCGGGAGCAACAACACGACCATGGACGAAGAGCCTTCCTTCGTACCCGCCGACCGTCAGACCTCGGAGTTCAAGGGCGGCCCCTACGGCCGCACGCTTCACTTCGGCATCCGTGAGCACGCGATGGGGGCCGTACTCAACGGGATCGCCCTGCAGAGCCTGACCCGCCCCTACGGAGGCACGTTCCTCACCTTCAGCGACTACATGCGCCCGGCGGTCCGCCTCGCCGCACTCATGAAGCTTCCCGCCACCTACGTGTGGACGCACGACTCGATCGGCCTCGGCGAGGACGGCCCGACCCATCAGCCCGTCGAGCACCTGGCCGCTCTGCGTGCGATCCCCGGCCTCGACGTCGTGCGTCCCGGCGACGCCAACGAGACCGCGGTCTGCTGGCGGACCGTCCTGCAGCACACAGACCGGCCCGCCGGGCTCGTCCTGACCCGGCAGAACCTGCCGGTACTCGACCGCGACGACGGCGTGCACGCCCCCGCGGAGGGAGCCGCGCGCGGAGCCTACGTCCTCGTGGAAGCCGCCGGCTCCGCTCCCGACGTCATCCTCGTGGCGACCGGGTCCGAGGTCCACATCGCCCTCGACGCGCGCAAGCTGCTGATCGACGAGGGGCTGGCCGTACGCGTGGTCTCCATGCCCTGCCGTGAATGGTTCGCCGAACAGCCGGTGGCTTACCAGGACGAGGTACTGCCGCCCGAGGTGCGTGCCCGTGTCAGCGTCGAGGCCGCGGTCGGCCAGGGCTGGCGCGAGGTGGTCGGCGACGCCGGCCGGATCGTGAGCCTGGAGCACTACGGAGCCTCCGCCGACTACCAGAGGCTGTACGAGGAGTTCGGCCTCACCGCCGAAGCGGTCGCCGCCGCGGCACGGGGCAGCATCCGTGACGCGGTGGAGCCTCCCAGGCCGGGCGGCCACCGGGCCTGAACACCCCTGGCCCGCGTCTCCCGCGATCGGGCCCCGCCTCGGACGCGGGGCCCGAGCCGGAGCGAAGTCCAGAGGCTCCGCGTCCTCCGATCGGAACCGGTCCGCCTGCCCTGGCACCTGCGCCAGGCATGAGGCCTAGCTCATCTGACGCCGCACCAGTTCATGGAGCTGCCCGGAGGTGTCCGCCAGCAGCTCGGCGGGCGGACCCTCCTGGACCACACGCCCCTGCGCCATGACGATCACGCGATCGGCGTCCATGACCGTGGACAGACGGTGGGCGATCACGATGCGGGTGGCCCGCAGGGACCTGGTGCTCTCGATCACCGTGCGCTGGGTCTCGTTGTCGAGCGCGCTGGTGGCCTCGTCGAAGAACAGGACGCGGGGGCGCCGTACGAGCGCCTGCGCGATCATCAGCCTCTGTCGCTGACCTCCGGAGATCGCGCCGCCGCCGGAGATCATCGTGTGCAGACCCATCGGCATCCGCTTGATGTCCTCGGCCAGCCCCGCCATGGCGGCGGCCTCCCAGGCCTCCTCCTGGGTGAAGACCTCGGCCCCGCAGATGCAGTCCAGGATGGAGCCGGCCAGCGGCTGTGCGTTCTGCAGGACGACCCCGCACTGGCGGCGCACGGCCGCCGGGTCGAGCGCCGTCAGGTCCTGACCGTCGTACAGGACGCTGCCCGAGACCGGCCTGTCGAAGCCGATGAGCAGCCGCAGCAACGTCGACTTGCCGCAGCCGCTCGGACCCACGACCGCGACGAACTCGCCCGGCCGTACGGTCAGCGACACCCCGTCGAGGACGAGAGGCCCGTCATCGGAGTAGCGGAAGGAGAGGTCCTTGGCCTCGATCTCCCCGGACAGCTCGCCCGGCTGCATACTGGCGCCGCGCACCTCGGGAGCCTCGTCGAGCACCGGCTTGATCTGTTCGAACATCGGCAGCACCCCGGCGGCCGACACGAACGCCCCGGTGAGCTGGGTGACCGCCGTCAGCAGCATCGTCACGGCCGTGTTGAAGGTCAGGAATTCGGCCGGGGTGAGGGAACCGCGTGCCGGGCCGGCCAGCAGGACGAAGACGACCAGCGAACACAACGGCAGGTGGACCGCGTTGACCACCGTCGTCAGGTTCTTGATCCGGCCGGCCCGCTTCTGCAGCTCACGGCTGCGCGCGAACTCCGCCGCCCACGCCCCGTACGCGAAGCTCTCCGCCGCCGCGACCCGCAGCTTGGGCAACCCGCGCAGCGTCTGGAAGGCCTGGTTGTTCAGTTTGTTGTTCAGCTCGACCAGACGGCGCTGCCAGCGCAGCTCCCACATGCCCATCGTGAGGAAGACCCCGGCGATGACCACCAGCATGGCGACGGCGGCGAGCGCCAGCGGAACGCTGAACCACAGCAGCAGCCCCAGGTTCATCGCCCCGAGGGTGCCCGCCTGCACCACCACGGGGCCGGTTCCGGACAGCACCCGGCGGATGGCGCTGACCCCCATGGCGGCGCTCGCCAGCTCCCCCGTGGAGCGCTCGGTGAAGAACGTCGTCGGCAGCCGCAGCAGCCGGTCCCAGACCGCGGGCTGGAGGGTGCTCTCGATGCGTCCCTCCATCCGCAGGATCGTGAGGTTCTGCATCAGCATGAACGCCGCCGACACGACACCGGTGATGATCACGGCCAGCGAGACCTGCACGATGAGGTCCGTCCGCGCGGTGGGCACGTACACGCCGAGCACCTTGCCCGTCGCGATCGGTACCAGCGACCCCAGCGCGACCGTCACCAGACCCGCCAGTACCAGCCGGCGCAGGTCGGCCCGGGTGCCGAACATGCCGAAGCGCAGCAGTTGCCACCTGCTCAACGGCCGTTCCGGCAGCGGCCGGTAGAACATCACGGCCCGCTCGTCGAACTCCTGCGCGGAGCCGGCGTCGACCCGGCTGCGCCGTCCGGTCAGCGGGTTCACCGCCTCGTATCGGCCCCGGCGCCACAGCAGGGCGACCGGCGCGCCTGACGCGGCCCTGCGACCGACCAGCGGTCCGGAGTTCTCCCTCCACCAGCGTCCGTCGAGCCGCACCGCCCGGGTGCGGATGCGCGAGGCGACCGCCACCCGCTCGACCGGGTCGATCCGGTCGCTCACCGCACCGCCCGCAGAGGGCTCAGCGAGGACGATGCCCGCGTCCCCGGCGACCAGGCGGCACGCCGCGTACACCGCGTCGTCCGACGCCCCCGCCGGGCGCGAAAGGCCCCTCGCGGACCGGCCGATCGAGGTCAGCAGCGCCTGGTCGGCCTCCTTGCGGACGGCTTCGCCGGCCTTCATCCCTGCCGCGGTCCGGTCCTCGTGGGCACGCTCCAGCTGTTCGATCCAGCGGTCCAGCGCCGACAGCAGGCGGTACTGCTGGTTGACCATCCCCTGCCACAGGGCCGCGTCCACGAGCAGGTCACCGGCGGCCTCCGCGCTGAAGGCGGCGCCGTACTGCACACTGCCGGGCGCGACCGGCAGCCACAGGACGTCGTCGTCGCCCCCCGCCTCGTCGAAGGCGGAACGCCCGTCCAGAGGCGCCTCGAACAGCACGCGCCGGCTGCGGCCCACCCCGAGCGAGAAGGCGTGCTCGAGCAGGCTCAGTGCCGCGTCCCCGGTGTCGTAGTGGCTGAGGTACTGCCCCTCGTACGCCCCCTGTCCGGCGTAGTCCGGCCGGTACAGCTCACGCAGCGGGATCCTGCGCAGCACGCACTCCTGGAGCGGGCGCCCGACCAGGGTGTGCTGCGGCCCCTCGACCGGACCCAGCACGAGAGCGCCCGTCTCCAGACGGCCCAGGAAGTGCCACTGCCCCTGCTCCACGGCGTCCACCGCGAACAGGTCGAGGGCGCCGGCCACGACCAGCCACAGCACCTGCGGCCCTTCCAGCGACAGGCTTCGCAGCCCGGTGCAGTCGACGGGCGAACCGAGTGCTCCCAGCGCGTCGACGACCGGGTCCTGCCCGGGGGCCTGCGCGCCCGCCAGGGGATGTACGGATGCCACGTCAGTGCTCCCTGACCAGGTCGGCGTACGGGCCCCCGGCGGCCGCCAACTGCTCGTGCCGGCCGCGTTCCACGACGGTCCCGTGGTCCAGGACCACGATCTCGTCGCTGTCGCGCACGGTGCTCAGCCGGTGCGCGATCACCACGCAGGCACAGCCGCGCCGCCGCAGGTTGTCGATGATGATCCGTTCCGTCTCGGCGTCCAGCGCGCTGGTCACCTCGTCCAGGACCAGGATGCTGGGCCGCCGTACGAGGGCCCGGGCGATCTCCAGGCGCTGGCGCTGCCCTCCGGAGAAGTTGCGGCCGTCCTGCTCGACGCGGCTGCGGATGCCCCGCGGACGGCGGGCGACGACGTCGTACAGGGCGGCGTCCCGCAGGGCCTCCGCCACCGCCTCGTCCGTGACCGACGGGTCCCAGAGCGCCACGTTGTCGCGCACCGTGCCCTCGAAGAGGAAGACGTCCTGGTCGACGAAGGAGACGGACGAGGCCAGGGCGCCCCTGGGGATGTCCTCCAGACGTTGCCCGTCGATGCGGATCGTGCCCTCCCACGGGCTGTAGAGCCCTGAGATGAGACGGGAGACCGTCGACTTGCCGCTGCCCGAACCGCCGACCAGCGCCACCTGCTGCCCCGGTCCCACGGAGAGCGAGAAGCCGGTGAGCAGCGGTTTGTCGAGGGGGCTGTAGCCGAAGGTGACGTCCTCCAGAGTCACATGGCCCTTGAGACGGCGGGTGCTCGCGGCCGGTTCACGACGGGAGTACAGCGGGTCGACCGGGAAGTTCTCGACATCCTTCAGCCTGGCCACGTCGGCGGCGAAGTCCTGGACGCGCCCCGCGACGCCGTTGAGCCGGGTCACCGGGGCGGTGAAGCGTGTCACCAGCGCCTGGAAGGCGACGAGCAGGCCGATCGAGATGTGCCCCTCGACCGCCCGGAGCCCGCCGATCCACAGGATCAGCGCGCTGTTGAGCGTCGCGAGCACGGGCGCGACGACACCCAGCCAGGCACTGGGGACCCCGAGGCGCTGCTGTTCCTCCAGTGTGGTCGCGTGCTGGCCGGCCCAGCGGCGGAAGTAGCCGTCCTCGCCCCCGGTGGCCTTCATCGTCTCGATCAGCTGCAGACCGGTGTAGGAGGTGTTCGTCAGCCGCGCGCTGTCGGCCCGCAGTTTCTGGGTGCCGGTGGCCCGCAGCCGTACCACGATGCGCATCGCGACCACGTTGAGCAACGCGATCCCCACCCCGATGACGGTCAGTTGCGGATCGTACGTCCAGAGCAGGAAGGCGTAGAGAAGGACGACGATGCCGTCCACACCGGCCGCGGTGAGGTCCCGGGCGAGCGTCTCGGCCACCGCGTCGTTCGACTGGAGCCGCTGGACGAGGTCGGCGGGGCTGCGCTGCGAGAAGAAGGTGACGGGCAGGCGGAGCAGATGCCGGAAGAAGCGCGCGCTGCCGAGCGTGGAGGAGATGATGCGTCCGCGCAGCAGATTCGCCTGCTGGAGCCAGGTGAGGACGACGGTGAGGGCGACCATACTGCCCATCGCGGCGAACAGCACTCCGAGCAGCGAGGTCTGTTCACCGATCAGGAACATGTCGATGTACGTACGGCTCAGCGCCGGCAGCGTCGCCCCGACGGCCACGAGCAGCAGGCTGGCGAGGAGTGCGACCAGCATGGTGCCGGTGGTCCCTCGCAGCCGGGCCGGCAGCGCGGACAGGACACCGGGTTTCCGGCCGCCGCGCCGGAAACCCTCTCCGGGTTCGAGGACGAGGACGACACCCGTGAAGCTCGTGTCGAAGTCCTCGACGGGCACGAACCGGCGCCCCTTGTCGGGGTCGTTGATGTGCACGCCGCGCCGTCCGAGGCGGCGGCCCATGCCGTCGTACACGACGTAGTGGTTGAACTCCCAGAACAGGATCGCGGGCGCCGGGACCTCGGAGAGTGCCGCGGGCTCCATCTGCATGCCCTTGGCCTTGAGGCCGTAACCGCGCGCGGCCTTGAGCACGTTGCTGGCCCGGGAACCGTCACGCGAGACACCGCAGGCTATGCGCAGTTCCTCGAGAGGCACGTGCCGGCCGTGGTGGGCGAGCACCATCGCCAGCGAGGCGGCGCCGCATTCCAGGGCCTCCATCTGGAGCACGGTGGGGGTGCGGACGGTCTTCGTCCGGGCGGGCCTGCGGACGGGACGCCCGCGCCGTCCCCCGCTGCCCGGCGCGCTCTCCGGGCGGTGCCTGCCGCGGCCGGGAGGCGGCAACTGCTGGGCGGCCGGGGAGGGGTGCGGTGCGGTCACGGGAGCAGCCAATCGATCGGGCGCTGGTCGGTGAGGCGGACGGATCCGGTGGCCAGGGTCATGGAGCCGATCGCGTACGGGGGACCGTCGGCCGAGGACCAGCGGTAGCCCGACTTCGTGGAGTCCGAGCGCTCGAGCTTCACCACGACCGGCAACGGCCGTCCGTGTTCGGAGAACTGGGCGCCGAGCTGGGCGTCACCCAGGAACCGGGTGATCTGCTGCTCGGTCTGTGCGGCCCTGCCGACGGCGGCCACCCTGCCGCGCAGCACCCCGTACTGCTGGGCCGGCACGGACTGGACGGTGAGGTCGACCCGCGCACCCACCGGGACCGCCGCCGCGGCGGCGCCCGACACGTACAGCAGCACGACCAGGGGGTCATCGGAGCCCTCGATCCGCTCGACGCTCGCCACGTCCGTGCCGGTGGTGACCACCGCGCCGATCGTGGCCGTCACCGAGGTGAGCCGGCCCGCGTCGATGGTGCGCACCACCTGTTCGCCCCGCGCCGTGCGGACCTTCAGCAGCGGCGAGTGCGCAGGCAGGGAGGCGCCCTCGTCGGCCAGCACCTTGGTCACCTGCCCGGCGACCGGGCTCTGCAGGACGTAACTGCCGCGGGTGTGCGTGAGGATGCCGGGCGCGTCGAGCGTGCCGGCTACGGAGCCGGTGACCGCCCAGAAACAGGCGGCGGCCATCACGGCGACGGTGAGGGCCAGCACGAGCAGTCCCTGCGGGCGGGCGAACCGCACCGGGAGGTCGAGCTGTTCGGGCGACTGCAGCTTGGAAAGGGCCTGCTGGCGGAACTGCACGGAACTCTTTCCTCACCTGTTCAGCGGTCGGCGCCGAGCCCCGGAACCAGTGGTTCCGGGGCTCGGCGGGGTACTGCCGTCTCTCAGAGACCGGCGGTCAGGCCGGTGGCCAGACCGGTGACCGCGCCCGTGTTCACGCCGGTGGCGGACTCGACGAGACCGGTGACCGAGCCGACGACGCCCGCGACCGGGACGATGCCCTCGACGGTGCCGGCCACGTTGCCCACGAGGCCGCCCACGAGGCCGCCCGAGACGTTGTCGAGGTCGGCGTCGGAGATCTCGGCGGTCTCGACCTGGGGGGTGTAGTTCATGATGAGCGCCCTTCGTATGGAAATTAACTATGTACGGAAACCCGTGTGGCGGCCTCCGTATGGCCCAGGATCAAAGCATGCCTGCGCCTTGCGCAGCCAATCGAACTGAGGCGCACCGGTGATTGCAGGGCCGCTCGTATCGACGTACGTGCAGAATCGTTCATGTCGTGACGCGGTTTCTTCACGAGCTTCACCGGATGAATTCCGCACCGTCGCAAGCACATGACCGAACCATGGTGCGGCACCTTGGGGTACGCCGTTCGGAACCGCCCGGACCTGGCATTTCGTGCAGGTGGGCGTGACCGGTGTGCGCATGCCGTGTGCAGGTTCTTCGATCGGTCCGGTCGCGCAATTCCCCGCGGTGGTGAATGGGTGCACGGGTGCCGCCCGGAAAGTATCGGTATTCACGAGGGCGTGAAGGTGAGTATGGCTCTATTTTCTGTGTGGGCTGAATCCGGCTCCGGCGGCGTATTCGTGGAGTAATTCCACGTCCTCCGTGTGTGCTGCGTCTTCGTTTCTCCGGGCCTGTGGGGAATGTGTGTCGGTTCCTCCGGTCGCGTGGAGTGTGTGGGGGCGGCGCAGGTGCGGTGTATGGGGTGCGTGGGAGTGCGCGCCTGATTCATCGGATGAAACGCGTGCACCACCCTTCTCTCGGGCGATAGGCGGCGCTACCATCGGGATGCTCTATGGGAGCGCTCCCATCTCTGTCAGTCCCGTACCGCCGCTGTGCGGCGGACCAGCTCGGAGAGGACGTTTCCGTGCGCTTGAGCGCCAGACCCATCGCCGCCCTACTGGCGGCACTCGCCTTGACCGCCGGGTTGTCGATCACCGGCAGCCCGGCCGTGGCACGCTCCGACGAAGGGCCCTCCGCTACCGAAGCATCGGATGTGTCGATCGCGGCGGACACCTACAGCTGGAAGAACGCGCGGATCGACGGTGGCGGATTCGTGCCCGGCATCGTCTTCAACCGCTCCGAGAAGAACCTCGCCTACGCGCGGACCGACATCGGCGGGGCCTACCGATGGGACCAGTCGGGCAAGCAGTGGACGCCCCTGCTGGACTGGGTGGACTGGGACCGTTGGGGCTGGTCGGGCGTGGTGAGCCTCGCGTCGGACACCGCCGATCCCGACAACGTGTACGCGGCGGTGGGGACGTACACCAACAGCTGGGACCCGACGAACGGAGCGGTGCTGCGCTCCTCCGACCGCGGCGCCTCCTGGAAGGCAGCCACCCTGCCCTTCAAGCTCGGCGGCAACATGCCGGGCCGGGGGATGGGAGAGCGGCTCGCGGTCGACCCGAACAAGAACTCCGTGCTCTATCTGGGCGCCCCCAGCGGCAACGGCCTGTGGCGCTCCACCGACTCGGGGGTCACGTGGTCGGAGGTGACCGCCTTCCCCAACCCCGGTGACTACGCGCAGGATCCGTCCGACACCAGCGGATACGGCAACGACAACCAGGGCATCGTGTGGGTCACCTTCGACGAGCGTTCCGGCAGCGCGGGCAGCGCGACCCAGGACATCTACGTCGGCGTCGCCGACAAGGAGAACACGGTCTACCGTTCCACGGACGGCGGCGGCACCTGGTCGCGCATCGCCGGACAGCCGACCGGCTACCTCGCGCACAAGGGCGTACTCGACTCCGCGACCGGACATCTCTACCTGACCCTGAGCGACACGGGAGGCCCGTACGACGGGGCCAAGGGGCAGGTCTGGCGCTACGACACGGCGTCCGGCGCGTGGAAGGACGTCAGCCCCGTGGCCGAGGCCGACACCTACTTCGGTTTCAGCGGGCTCTCCGTCGACCGGCAGAAGCCCGGGACCCTGATGGCCACCGCCTACAGCGCATGGTGGCCGGACACCCAGATCTTCCGGTCCACGGACAGTGGCGCGACCTGGACCAAGGCCTGGGACTACAGCAGTTACCCGAGCCGGCAGAACCGCTACACGCAGGACGTCTCCTCCGTTCCGTGGCTCAGCTGGGGTGCCAATCCGGCACCGCCCGAGACCGCCCCCAAACTGGGCTGGATGACCGAGTCGCTGGAGATCGACCCCTTCGACTCGAACCGCATGATGTACGGCACGGGCGCGACGGTCTTCGGCACCGAGAACCTCACCGCATGGGACTCCGGCGGGCAGTTCAAGATCACGCCCATGGTGAAGGGCCTGGAGGAGACGGCCGTCAACGACCTGGCGAGCCCGCCCTCGGGGGCTCCGCTGCTCAGCGCGCTCGGTGACATCGGAGGCTTCCGGCACACGGACCTCGACGCCGTGCCCGCCATGATGTTCACCTCGCCGAACCTGGACACGACCACCAGTCTGGACTTCGCGGAGGCCTCGCCCGGCACGGTCGTCCGGGTGGGCAACGCCGACGCCGCCCCGCACATCGGCTTCTCCACCGACAACGGCGCCAACTGGTTCCAGGGCTCCGAGCCCTCCGGGGTCACCGGGGGCGGCACGGTGGCGGCCGCGGCGGACGGCAGCGGGTTCGTCTGGAGCCCGGATGGAGCGGCAGTCCACCGCACCACGGGATACGGGAGCTCCTGGACGGCGTCGACCGGCATCCCGGCAGGCGCGACGGTCGAGTCCGACCGGAAGAACCCCAAGAAGTTCTACGGATTCAAGGCCGGCACCTTCTACGTCTCGACCGACGGCGGCGCCTCCTTCACCGCGAAGGCGACAGGCCTCCCGGCCGAAGGGAACGTCCGCTTCAAGGCCCTGCCCGGCACCGAGGGTGACATCTGGCTCGCGGGCGGCGCGTCCACCGGCTCGTACGGACTGTGGCGTTCCACCGACTCCGGCGCGAGCTTCACCAAGTTCTCGAACGTGGAGCAGGCCGACAGCGTCGGCTTCGGCAAGGCCGCGTCCGGGGCGTCGTACCAGACCGTCTTCGTCAGCGCGAAGATCGGCGGGGTGCGGGGCATCTTCCGGTCGACCGACGCCGGCGCGCACTGGACGCGGATCAACGACGACGCGCATCAGTGGGCCTGGACCGGAGCGGCGATCACCGGGGACCCGCGGGTCTACGGCCGCGTCTACGTCTCCACGAACGGGCGCGGGATCCAGGTGGGCGAGTCCTCGGACTCCGGCGGCGGAGGCACGGACCCGGAACCCACCCCCACTCCCACACCCACCCCCGACCCCACGGATCCTCCCGGAGACGCCGCCTGCGCGGTCACCTACACCGTCACCAACCAGTGGTCCGGCGGCTTCCAGGCCGACGTGACGGTCACCAACACCGGGGACTCGGCCTACAGCGGGTGGAAGCTGGGCTGGACCTTCCCGGGAGACCAGAAGGTCACCCAGATGTGGAACGCCTCCCACCAGCAGGCGGGAGCGAAGGTGACCGCGACCAACGTCGGCTGGAACGGCACGGTGGCTCCGGGATCGTCGGTCGGCTTCGGCTTCACCGGCACCTGGACGGGCGGCAACAGCGAACCGGCCGGGTTCACGCTCGGAGGTGAGGCCTGCACCGTGGGCTGACGCCCGGCGCGCCGGTGCGGGGGGAGAGGGCCCCGCACCGGCGCCATGTGCCGCCGAATGGACAGAGCACCCCGGGCGTGCTGCATTGGAGTGAACGCACACCGCCTGGGAGGTACCCGTGGTCGACGTCGATGTGCTGGTGGCAGGGGCGGGCCCGGTCGGTCTGACAGCCGCGTCCGAACTGTGCCGGCGTGGTGTGTCGTGCAGAGTCGTCGACCGGCTCCCGGCGAGGCTGCCGTACGCCAAGGCCGTGGGCGTCCAGCCCCGGACGCTGGAGATCTGGGACCGGATGGGCATGGCCCGCGAGGCCGTGGAGACAGCGGTCCCGCTGAAGGGGCAGTTGCTCTACGTCAACGGCGAGGAAGGCCCTCGGATCGATCTGGAACTGCCTCCCGAGGTGCCCTACGGCTTCGCCTCCCTCCCGCAGTACGAGACCGAGCGGCTCCTGGAGGACCTGCTGCGCCGCTGGGGAGGGCGAGTCGAACGGGACACCGAACTCCTCTCGTTCGAGCAGGACACCGGCGAGGTCAGGGCGGTCCTCCGCCTGCCGTCGGGCGGCACGGAGGAACTGACGGCCCGCTACCTCGTGGGCTGCGACGGAGCCCACAGCGCCGTACGCAAAGGCCTCGGCCTGACCTTCGACGGCGGGGCACTCCCCGAGGAGTACATGCTGGGAGACGTCGAGGTCGACTGGGACCTGCCGGCCGGCTACGGCGTCCGAGCCTCGCACGTCGTCGACGGGCACACCGACGACATGCTGGTGTGCATCCCCCTGCCCGGTGACCATCGCTACCGGATGTCGATGCCGACTCCGCCCGAACTCTCCCGCGCCGGGAGTGAGGGGCGCGCGGAACCCGATGGGGTGGCGCACGGGCTCACCGGTGAACAGGGACCCCAGCCCGGGCTCGAGCACATCCAGGCGGTGCTCGACAGGCTCTCACCCCGCCCCACCACCGCCTCCTCGCTGCGCTGGTCCTCGGTCTTCCGGATCAGCCACCGCATCGTCGACCGTTACGGCCGAGGGCGGGTCTTCGTGGCGGGGGACGCCGCGCACATCCACCCGCCCACCGGGGCGCAGGGGATGAACACCGGGGTCCAGGACGCCTTCAACCTGGCGTGGAAGCTCGCCACCGCCGTGCGGGGCCGGGCGGGAGCGGAGCTGCTGGAGAGTTACAGCGCCGAACGCCACCCGGTCGGCGCGGAAGTGGTCGCGCGCACGCTCCGGCACGCGCGGAGCGGTATCGCCTCCGACCCGGACGACCCCGTGACGATCATGCTCCGCGAGGCCCAGCTCCTGGTCGGCTACCGGGGCAGCCCGATCGTGGGCCCGGACGGCGCTCCGCACGACGGCCCCGCCCCGGGTGACCGTGCTCCCGACTGCGGAGGACTGCTCTACGCCCTCGCGGCCTTCCCCGTGCGGCTGTTCACCCTGCTGCGGGAACGCGAACACACCCTGCTGCTCTACGCCGAGCACGAGGACCGGACCGCGGGGTTCGACGAGGTGGCGGCGGCATCCGCCCAGGCCGCGTACGGCCTTCTGAACGCCTGCGCGGTCCTCGCCCCCGACGTCCGGACGCCCACGCTGCACATACCCGCGGTGCGCGACAGCCTCGGCGAATTCCGCCGGCTGTACGGCGCGCGGGACGGCGAAGCGCTCCTGGTGCGGCCGGACGGTCATCTCGGACTGCGCACCACCGAGGTGGACGGCCCCGGCATCTCCGCTCATCTGGGGAAGCTCTTCGCGACGTGAAACGACGTGGGGCCCGGCAGTGGATGCCGGGCCCCCGCCGTGCGGTGGGCGGACTGCGCTCACCTCATCCCGGCTCAGGGAAAGGAGACCACCTGGGACGGAACGGTCGACGTGCCGGATGTGGGGGATCCGGTGTTGTTGATGACGTGTTCGTACTGTCCTTGGCCGCCGAGTGAGACGACGAGCAGGTCGTGGAACTTCACGCCGGGCTTGACCGGGGCCTGGAAGCCGTGTTGCTGGCGGATGGTGGGGTCGACGTTGAAGTAGCAGTAGCTGCCCATGCCCCAGCCCTCGTGCGTGGTGACCGAGTCGGCGACCTTGTAGGCGGCGTAGCCCTTGATGTCGCCGTTCTGGATGGCGGCCTGGTTCGGCGCGTCGTAGGCCTTCTCGTTCTGGAAGAAGATCGTCCTGCCGTTCTCGCCGTTCCACTGGACGTCGTACTTGTTGAAGTGCTCGACGAACAGTCCGGTGGCCAGTACGTCGTCACCGTTGACGGTGAGGCCGTAGTCGGAGCGGTTGGTCTCCCAGCCGACTCCTTCGCCGTGGTCGGCGCGCCAGAGCCAGGTGTGGTCGATGATCGTGTCGTCGCTGTTGACGACCATGCCGGTGGTGGCCTTGCCGGCTCCGGCGCCGCCGACGCGGACGAACACGTCCTGGAGGCTGGTCGGGTTGGCCGAGTGGTCGGCCGATGCTCCGGCGGGGCCCACCTGGACGAGTACGGAGGAGTTGACCGGTCCGGCGTCCACGAGGAGTCCGGCGAGCTTGACGCCGTCGACGTCGCCGACCTTGATCGCGGTGACGCCGTTGTCGGGGATGATCGTGGCGAGGCCGAGGCCGAGGGCGACGGTGTTCGCGCGGTTGATCTCGATGGGTTCGTTCACGTGGTAGACGCCCGGGGTGAACAGCAGGTGCAGGCCCTGCCGGACGGCCGCGTTGATGGTCTGGGCGGTGGCGCCGGGCTTGACGACGTAGAACTGGCTCAGCGGGATGGACTCGCCCTGGGGGGTGCCGTTCCAGGAGACGCCGCGTGCGTTGGTGCGCTTGGCGGGGACGAAGACCTTGTAGCTGTTTCCGTCCAGGTAGAGGAAGGGCTTCTCGCGGGAGACGGGGGTGGTGTCCAGGGTGGTGTAGGGGGGTTCGGGGAAGCTCTGGGCGGGTGCGCCCTCGACGCCGGAGAAGGTCATGTTCCAGACGCCGTTGCCCCAGCTGCCGATGGAGCTGTCGCGGGTGTACCACTGCTGCTGGGAGTAGGGGGCGACCTGGCCGTCGATCTTGCTGTCGGCGATGTAGCCGCCGCTGGCCCAGCCGTAGCCGTTGGGGGCGAGGTTGAGGCCGCCCTTGACGTGCATGCGGCGGAAGGGGGCTGCCTGGGAGACGGCCCAGCGGTTGGTGCCGTTGACGGGGTTGAGGGCGAGGTTTTCGGCGGAGCGCCAGAAGTTCTGGGTGGCGTTGCCGTTGAACCAGCCGGCGTCGACGGTGACGTCTCCGTTGAAGGTGGTGTCGTCGGGCTTGAGGCCGAGGCCCGCGATGGAGGTGTAGAAGCCGATCTGGGCGTTGATGTTGTTGTAGGTACCGGGCTTGAACATCAGGGCGTAGCGGTCGGTGCCGAACTGCGCGGATTCCTGCTTCTTGAAGATCTCGTCGACCTTGGCCTGGATGTTCGGGGTCGAGGGGTCGAAGACCAGCACGTTGGGCCCGAGGTCACCGCCGCCGGGGATCTGCGGGTCGCCCCCGCCGGTCGTGCCGAACACCTGGAACTCCCAGAG
Source organism: Streptomyces sp. NPDC006516 (assembly GCF_040611875.1). Classification (NCBI taxonomy): domain Bacteria; kingdom Bacillati; phylum Actinomycetota; class Actinomycetes; order Kitasatosporales; family Streptomycetaceae; genus Streptomyces; species Streptomyces sp. NPDC006516. The sequence continues at coordinate 9,274 of NZ_JBEXPD010000012.1, read as the reverse complement.
GGAGTGCCCGTATCCGGTGGCCCGCGCGGTGCCGGTGAGCCGGACGTAGCGGGCGGTGCCGGACACGTTGAGCGTCTCGGTGCCGCCGGGGCCGGTGGTGGTGGAGTAAGCGGTGCTCCAACTGCTGTTGTCCGAGGAGAACTCGATCCGGTAGGCGGTGGAGTAGGCCGCCTCCCATCGCAGCACGATCTGGCTCACCGAGGCGGCGGATCCGAGGTCGACCTTGATCCACTGCGGATCGGCGAAGGCGCTCGACCAGCGGGTGCCGGTGTTGCCGTCCACCGCGGCCGCGGCGGGGGTTCCGCCGTTCTCCTGGCTGGAGGCGGTGACCGTCTTCCCTTGGGAGAGCAGCGTGGCCGCGGCATGCGCGGTGGACTGCGGGAGGAAGGTCAGGAGGGAGAGGACGAGTCCGGCGATGACGGCCAGCACACCGCTGCGTCTGCCGGTCCCCGTGACAAGGGGTCTGTGGAGGTTCGGAGGTGCATGCATGGGGGTCTCCTGAGTCGCGGGGCGGGTACACGACGCGCACAGCCGGAGAGCGCTCTCTCTGGCTGTGCGAGATACTCCACCCTTGTTACGAACGCGTCAAGAGATGTGCAACAACGGGTGTCTCGGAGCCTGTTGCCGACAAGAACTGAAACTTGCGCTCCAGGGGAGACCGCTCTCGATCGTCCTCATCGGTGACGCAGTGTGAGATCGGCGGTGTCCGGGTTCATGCGTTGGCGGATGGGTTCACCGGGTGGCATACGTCCGTACGCAGGCGAAGTCCGCCGCCGCGTCCGACCTGTTGTGGGAGACCAGGACGATCTCCGGCGCCCCGCGCACGGGCAGCGTCCAGGTGCCGTCCCGGAACCATCGGACGCCGTCACGGCTGGTGGACGCGCGTACCTCGCGCTCCCCGCACGGTGTGGTGGTGGTGAGCCCTCCGCAGCCGCATGGGGTCGGCCATGGCCCACGAGCACCGGGGCGCAGGCCACCGCTGTCGGCGGAGTCGTCGTGGGGCGCTCGTCCTCCTCGCCGAACTCGCTGACATCGAGCGGGGCCCCGTCGCCGTTGGTGAGCGGCGGCACGGACCGGACGAGCTCGAATCACCGGTCGTCGTTCTCGTACGGGATCGCCCGGCGTCCTTACACCCATGATCGTCAACGCCCAAACCTCCTCTCGGCGTGGCGTGCCGTCCAACGGGTGACATCTGGCTCCCAGTCACACGATGGGCTCACGCCGTCCCTCGAATGCGGGCCTCCCGAGTGGTGGGCCTGCGGATTTCGGCTGACGGTGGATCACGTCGCACCCGTGATCCGATGAGCCGACAACCAGTCGGTCAGCGCGGGCGTGGCGAAAGGATCGTGTACCCATGCGCTCTGCCCGCACCCTGTTCGCATCGGCCGCCGTCACGGCGGTCCTCGCGGTCTCCGTCCCCGCCGCATACGCCGTGACCTCGGCGGACGGCTGGGACAAGGACAGCGGCTCCTCCGCCAGCAGCAACGACGACCGTGAGAAGCCGGACTCGTGGAAGCACGAGAAGCCGGAGGGCGGCGTGCACACCGGTGGCGGTGCGCTCGCCGGTGTGTCGGCCGACGACTGGCAGAAGGACAAGGAAGAGGACAAGGAGCCCGGCTCCGGCAGCAACGACGACCGTGAGAAGCCGGACTCGTGGAAGCACGAGAAGCCCGAGGGCGGCGTGCACACCGGTGGCGGTGCGCTCGCCGGTGTGTCGGCCGACGACTGGCAGAAGGACAAGGAAGAGGACAAGGAGTCCGGCTCCGGCAGCAACGACGACCGTGAGAAGCCGGACTCGTGGAAGCACGAGAAGCCCGAGGGCGGTGTCCACACCGGTGGCGGTGCGCTCGCCGGTGTCTCGGCCGACGACTGGCAGAAGGACAAGGAGTCCGGCTCCGGCAGCGGCACGGACGGCGAGAAGACCTGGAAGCACGAGAAGCCCGAGGGTGGTGTCCACACCGGCGGTGGCGCGATGGCGCTCTCCGGCGGCGGCCTGGCCGCAGGTTCGGTCCTGATGCTCGGTGGGCTCGGTGCCGCCGCGTACAAGCTGCGCCGCCGCAACGCCTCGGGTGCCGCGGCCGCCTGACCGGCGTTCCGTACCGCTGAGTGAATCGTGTCGTGGCCGCCGTCCTTCCCAGGGCGGTGGCCGCGCGGGTTTTTCCCGTACAGCTCTCGCCCCACGCACACGAAAGGCAGCATGAGCATGGCCGCCCCGCAGCCGTCCGAACCAGACTCCGCCTCCCCGGCCATCGGCCGTTCCCTGCTGTGGCCCTTCGTGGCGGTGGGGCTGGGATTCCTCCTCGTCTACAACTCCTTCGACGCGTCGGCCGGGGTCCCGCCGGCCCCTTCCGTGGTCTCCCTCCCCGCGGCGTCCGCTCCTGCCGCTCCCACCCCCTCGGCGTCGGCATCCGCGTCCACCGCTCCGCCCGCACTGCCCCCGTCCTATCCGAAGCGCATCTCGATCAAGTCGATCGCGGTCGACGCCCCCTTCACACCCCTGGCGATCGGCCCCTCCGGCCAGCTGGACGCGCCACCCGCGAACGACGCGAACCTGGCGGGCTGGTTCAAGAACGGTGCCACGCCCGGTGAACGCGGCACCTCGGTGGTCGCGGGACACGTCGACACCAAGACCGGTCCCGCCGTGTTCCTGCTGCTCAGCACCCTCAAGGCGGGCAACACGGTGGACATCACCCGTGAGGACGGCGTCGTCGCCACGTTCGAGGTCGACTCGGTCGAGACGTTCAGCAAGGCCGACTTCCCGAACGATCGCGTGTACGCCGACAAGGGCACCGCCCAGCTGCGCCTGATCACCTGCGGCGGTGTGTACGACAAGAAGAAGAAGGACTACGAGGACAACGTCGTGGTCTTCGCCCACCTGGCCTCCGCGAAGACCCCCTGACCGAGGTGCCCTCGGCGCCCGCCCCTGACGCGCGGGTGGGAGCGAAGCGACCGCGTGCTCCGGGCCGTCCGGTTCCGGAGCACGCGGTCGCTGAGTCCTCGGCCGTGCTCACCCGGCCGCCCGTGTCCTGGGCGCGGCCCCGCCGGGCCGCTGACGGTGCCGGTTTATCGGCTGGCTGAGCGCTTTCGCACCCCTCTACCATCCGACGGTGACCACGACCCCCGCCGCCGCGCGGACCCAGCAGCGACACACCGGCGGCCCGGGGCACGACGGGGCGGCGGACCACAGTCCGGCCACCGGGCTCAAGGCTCTGATCGGACACACGGACGCCCGTACGCGCTACCGGGGGCTCACCCTGCTGTCCGAACGGGTGGCCGGGCCCTGGGGGGCCGGGGAGGCAGCCGAACTGGCGCGGCTGCTCCCTCGGGACGTGCCGGAGTCGCCGGACGAGTCGCTGCTCCTGGCCGCGCTGTACGGCCGGCTCGGGATCCACCTCCCGGACCGACGGCTGCCCGCCTGGCGCACGGCCACGCAGGAGGAACGCGTACGCGTCGCCTGGCTCCGTGCCGAACTCCTCACCGACCCCTCGGCGCTGCGGACCGAGCAGCCGGAAGAGCCCCTGTACCAGGCCGTGCGCGGGATCGATGCCGAGGACGCCCTTCGCCCGGACCTGCTCGTGGCCGAACTCGTGGGTGCGAGCGCCCCCGCCCTGCGGGCCGAGGCGGTGCGGCTGATGCGCCAGGGCCTGCGCGCGGGTCTGCTGGCGCCGGGTCCAGCGAGGGCCCAATTGGCGGGACTGCTCGCCGCCGAGCCCGCGGCCCCGGTCGTCACCGCCGCCGTTCTGGAGGAACTGGCCGAACCCTGGGCGGCCTCCGACCCCCTGCCCGCGGCAGGCTTCGCCCGGTTCCTGGGCCCAGCCCTCGCGGAACCGACGGCGGCTCCGGCCCTCCTGGCCGCGGCCCGGCACGGCCACGGCGCACTGCTGCCACGGACGGCCGCCGACCCCGAAATGCCCCCGAGGGTGCGGCAGCTGGCCATGGAACTCCTCGGTGATCTGGCGGAGCGCGGCGACATCGGCACGCTCCTGGACATCGCAGCCCAGGATCCGCTGCTGCTCGGCGCACCAGCCGTCAGCTGTCTGCGAGGTCTCCACCGGCGAGGGCACTTCCCCACGGCGGCCCACGTACCCGCCCTCGTAGGCCTGGCACTGGCCGATCACTCGATCGACCCCCGGACGGTCGCGACCGTCCTCTACACCTGCCGCCGTCCGATGCTGGACCTGCTCGTCGACGCCCCCGCGGACGAGCCGGACTGGCCGCGGCGGCTCGATCTGCTCGTCGCCCTGGCCGGGCAGGGGACGGGAGACCTGCCCATCGGGGCGGCCGTCACCCGGCTGCTGCCCTCCGCGCGCATACCCACGCCGTTCCTCGAAGCCATCCGTGAACTCCGCCACGAGGAAGCGGAGGAGGCCGTGCTCGCCCTCCTTCCGAAAGCCCCCGCGGCGGCTCTCGACACGCTCGAAGCCATCGGCGGACCCCGCACGGTCACCACCCTGAAAGACGCGCTCGGCCCGGACACCGACGGGCGCGGCGTCGCCCCGTTCCTGCGCCCCGTACGCCACCGGGCGCTCGAACTGCTGTGGCAGCTCGACACCGACCCGGATCTTCGGCGCCACATCCTGGCCCGCCTCGATCCCACCGCTCTGCCCCCGGCCGTCGCCGCCGGGCTGGGAGCCCCGGACGAGCGGGAGCCGGCCGTACTGACCGCAGGCCCGGCGCCCGCTGATCCGGTCACCGCGCTCTGCGCGCTCGCGGGCCACGGCAGCACAGCCACCCTGCCCGCCATCGCCGGACTGCTGCTGCGGGTCGTACGGGAACTGGCGGCGTCCTGGGAGACGGTGGAGACGGAGCCGCAAGCGGGCCGGGCCGAGGAACCCGTCGTACCCCAGGAGATCGTGGACGCCGTGCGCGCCCTCGGCGGCCGGCTGTACGAGCGGCGCAGCATCCGGCCCTCCTGCCTGCTCGGTGCCCAGGACCCCGAGGAGGCAGGTGACGCGCTGCTGGCGGGGACCGTGCTGGACCTGCTGGACGGCCCGGGCCTGTCGGCGCCTCAGCAGTCCGTCCTGCTGGAAGTCCTCCGGCGGGCACCGTCCGCACGGACCCGCCCCCGCGTGCACCGGCTGCTGCGCCACAACGACCCGCACGTACGCAAGCAGGCGATCGCGCTCCTGGCCGTGGGCGCGGAGGGCGAGGACGCGCAGGCGCTGTCGGCCACGCTCATCGCGCTGACCCGCGCCGACGACATCCAGACCGTGCGGCAGGCGTTGCTGGCCCTCGGACGGGCCGAGGCCCGCTGGGCGTGTCCGGCGATCACTCCTCTGCTCTCCCACCCCACCATGAACATCAGGAAGACGGCCGCCGCGGCCCTGGTGGGCGCCGGGACACCGGCGGCGGTACCCGGCCTTTTGCGGGCGCTCGGCCGCACCGGAAACCCCGGGCTGCGCACCGGCCTTGTCGCGGCACTCCGGGCGGTGCTGGGCGACGCCTGCACGTCCACGGTGCTCGCCACCGCCGAGCGCTCCACGGACCCCCGCGAGCGGACGCTGCTGCTCCAGGGCCTCGACGGCATCCTCGCCTCCCGCACGGTCCTCGCCCTCGCCGACCAGGACTCCTCGGTGGTGTCCGACCTGCTCGCCCTGCTCGCGGACGGCCGGATCCGTCTCGGCGCGGGCGCCGTCTCCGATCTCGCCGAGCTGTCGGCCGGGCATGGCATCACGGTGTCCGCCGCCTCCTCCGACGCGGAATCCTGTGCCCACGCGCTCGTCGCCCGCGGCTGGAACGCCTCGATCGCCCTGCGCATGGCGGAGCGTGCGGACGGCCTGCCGGACGCCCTGCTGTGGAAACTGCGGCCCATGCTGGCCGACTGGCTGCGCCTGGCCAGGGCCGCGCCGGAGCCCGCACGGCGCGGGATCCTGGGCCTCGTGCTGCGGATGTGCCCCGGCGAGTGGTCGGCCGGGGAGCTGGCGCACCTCTCGGATTCCACCCAGGTCCTGGTCGAGGGGCTCGCAGGCGAGCCGGAGCATCTGCCCCGTCTTCTCGCCGTGCTCCAGGCGGTGGCGTCCGGTCTGCCCGGTGCGGAGCGCATGGCGATCGCTGATGCGGTACGTGCCCTGTCACCCCCGCAGCACGTTCCGGTGCTGCGCCTGCTCCGTGCCTGTGACGCGGTGCTGGGCAGAGCCGATCTCGACAGGGCCCTGGCCGCGGCCCGGCTCGACGCCGACGGCCGGGAAGCCGGGACGGCCGTCCTGCGCGAGGCGTTCGGCACACCGGTCCCCTCCACGCCCGACGCCGAGGCCTGGCGCGCGGGGCTGCGCGCGGCCCTCCGCACGCGACGAGCGCTGGAGGAGTTCCGGCACGGGGACAACCCGTCGCCGCCGGGTTCGCGGCAGCGGCTCGCCGCCCTCATGGCTTCCTGGCCCGAAGCCGTCGACGAGGGCGTGCGAGCCCTCCTGCTCGACTGGATGACGGACCTTCAGCCGCTCGGCGTGCCCCCGTGGACGCTCGCCGAGACAGCGTGCCCGGCTTCGGAAGTCGTACACGACGGCGACCACGGCCGACCGCGCTCCGCCGCCCTGCGCGCCCGGCTGCTGGCCCTGCTGGACGCGCCCGATGCCGTAAGGAGAGCGGAAGCCGCGCGTCAGCTCCTGGACTGGCCGGAGCCGGAGCCCGCCCGCGCGGTCCTCAGTGCGTATCTCCGGGGGCGCGTCTCCCTGCCGCCGGGAGCCCGCCTGGCCCGGACACTGGTTACGGTCGATCCGGCCGAGCTGGCCGGGGAGGAGATCATGCCCGACCGGCTGGTCCGGCTGGCCGGGCAACTCGGGTCCTGGGACCTCGTGCCGCTGATCCCGCTGCTGCTCGACCGGTGGGAACACGGGCCTGCGGACCTGAGGTCCGAGACCGCCCACGCCCTGCGCGCGGCGCCCGCCGAAGTGCTGGCAGATCACCTCCGGCCCCGGCTGGAGGCGGGTGCCTGGGGCTTCCTGGACCTGCTGGCCGGCCTGCCGCTGCTTGCTTCCCCGGACCTGACGCGCATCCGGGACCGGCTCCGGGCGGAAGGACGCGAGGACCTCGCCGAGACGCTCCTCCTGGAAGAGGGGCCGGGCTCCATTGCGGACCGGACGACCCCGGACGACGTTCCCCGGACGGCTGCCACGGCTGCCACGGCTGTCACAGCAGGCGCGGCCCACCGGCCCGGGCGGGCCGAACTTCTCCGCCTCGCCCGGACGGGGGGCCCGGAGCAGATCCGCCGGGCCCTCTCCCGGCTGGCGGAGGAGCACATCGGGCGAGCCCCGGACCGGGATCCCGCACTCAGGGAGGTGCTCGGAGAACTGCTGGCCCACCCCAGGCCCAAGGTCAGGCTGCACGCCCACCGGACCTCGCGCGCCATGCTGGACCGGCCGGCCCATCTGCTCCACACCGCCGTCCTGCTGGACGACCCGCAGCCGGACATCAGCCGCATGGCGATCAGGACGCTCTGCCGCGCCGCCTGGGAACCCGTCGTCCCCTCGCTGGTCGCCCTGCTCGCACACCGGCATCCTGCGGTCCGCCGCGAGGCCGCCGAGGGGCTGCTGCTGATGGGGGGACCCGCGGTCCCCGCTCTGCGGCACGCCGTGGGCCAGGCCAGGCCCGACAAGCGCTCCCGCTACACCGAAATCCTGGACCGGCTCACCGGAGCCGCCGACGGGCCGTTCCCGTGAGTCCTCAGCCGGCGCCCTCCCGTTCGGCCAGAGCGACCTGGTGCAGTGTGCGCCCGGTGCGGGCGGAACGCGCGTGGTACGGATCGGGGGTGCCCGGCCGGTCGTGGACGGCCTGCCGGTCGTCGGCCTTGATCAGCAGCCAGGCCTCGGGGCCCTGGACGCCGTCATCGTCGTCGATGCGAAAACGGGTGAGCGCGAATTCGCCGTGCAGTTTGGCCCCGTCGAGCCAGAACGTGGCATGTCCGTCCGCCAGCGACTCGGCGAACGGAACGGGGGCGCCCGTGAGGTCGTGACTGGTGGGGCGGTAGGTGCCCTGGTCCCAGACGATCACGGTGCCGCTGCCCTGTTCGTCCTGCGGGATGACACCCTCGAACTCGCGGTACTCCAAGGCGTGGTCATCCGTCGGCACGGCGAGCCGCTTGTCACGTGGGTTGTCCGAGGGCCCCCGTGGCACCGCCCAGGACTTCAGGACGCCGTCGACCTCGAGCCGGAAGTCGAAATGCATACGCCGGGCGTCGTGGATCTGCACCACGAAACGCCGTGTGCTCTCACTGTCCACGACTGATCCTTCCGCCGGTGCGGTCGGACGGTGCGCCCTTGCCGGGCCGAGGCCACGCGGGCCCGCACAGTCCCTGTCTCCACTGTGCCGCCGCCGAGGGCAGGTCGCATGGCGGCGGCACGCGCGCAGGCCGCTCAGCCCGCATACCGTTCGAGCGCGGCGTCGGCGGCAGCGCCCGAGCGGTGCCACCGGGTGGTGACCGGCTCCCAGACGCGGATCCCGTCCGGCGTCCCGAGCGAGGCGGCGCCGAACGTCCGGCCCCGGTGAGCGGGGTCCCCGGCGACCGTCAGCCGGTCCACCACCCGCAACTCCGTGGCCGCAGGGTCCAGGGTGCGCACCGCGGCGTACACGGAACCTCCGGCGGGTACCCGGTAGAGGCCGCTCTCCGTGTCGGGTACCGGCAGGGCCGGGCCGTCCAGATCACCGAAGACCACCGTGGGCACACGATCGACCACGCAGGAGTGCCGACCGCGGTTGGTGACGCTGATCCGCAGGGTCTCCGGCTGTCCGGAAGGGCCGGCGGAGACCTTCAGGACGTTCTCCAGGCATTTCGGGGGAGTGGGGGCGACGGCCCCGGCGGAGGAGACGGGGGCTGCGCCGGCCGGCGCAGCCAGAGCGACGGCCATGGCGAGGGCGAGGGGAGCGGCGACTTCGATACGGATGCGCATGAGTTGTCCTGCCATCCCCCCACCGCGCGACGCACCGCCCTTCCGAGCGGCGTCGCGCCACGCTGTACGCACTCTCCGTCCTCAACCGCTCCCAGGAACGCGCAGGCCGTGGCGTTCGCCGACGAGTTCGACGGGCCTGCGGGCTCCGGCGTCGACGGCGGCAAGTGGCTGACGGAGACCGGTGACAACGTCAGCAACCACGAGCGGCAGTACTACACGGCGGGTACCGACAACGCCGCGCTCGACGGCCAGGGCAATCTGGTCATCACCGCGCGTAAGGAGAATCCGGGCAACTACCAGTGCTGGTACGGCAGGTGTGAGTACACGTCCTCGCGTCTGAACACCTCGGGCCGGTTCACCTCGACGTACGGGCATGTCGAGAGCCGGATGAA
>NZ_JBEXPD010000011.1:51092-303242 GCF_040611875.1 Streptomyces sp. NPDC006516 | reverse complement strand
CCCCCGCTCCCCCGCCTCGATCTGCTGCACCCGCGCCAGCGAAATCCCCAGCGCGGTTGCGATCTTCCGGTACGAGACCGGCGGGTCCTGAGCCCTCAGCGCCATGACCGCGGTCTGCCTGATCTCGCGCAGCCGTGCACCCTGTGCCGGCCACGCGGCGAGCACTGCAAGGACCGTCTGATGGCCCACCGTCCCGCGCAGCCGGTCACCCCCTGTCGGCGTACTCCTCCCGCTGCACCACGGAGTACAGAGGTATGTGCACCAGTGCTCTGGTCGAGTTCTGACCTCTGCCGCCTGCTGGCCCGTCTGCCGGCGCCGTAGGCCAGACTGTCCGGATGGCCGTAGACACAGTGCTCGCATCATCGTTCGGCATGCGTAACTACCTCGTCGATCAGTTCAACCTTGTGCTGCGCAGGCCGGGGATGTACGGCGATGTGGAGCTCGCCGCTTGGATGGCGATAGACCATCTGCTCTTCCTTGAGCAGCGGCCCGAAGTTTGGGGTGACCAGAAGCACGCCTGGGGCGAAGTAGGCCTTTGGCCCCCCACTGGCGTCAAAGGCGCCATCAGTCGTCTGCTTGCATCCGACCACGATGGCAGCGTGGCCTCCGTATACGCGGAGTTCGCATGGCGCCAGGGGTGGCTCAAGCCCGACCGAGTGCTGGACGCCGAGACATACGCGTCAATGCGGAGCGTCATCAGTCCGTGGGCCCAGCACGACCGAGTGTGGGCGGATGTTCTTGCTGCCTTCGGTCCTCCGTCGGTGCTGTTCGGCGGAACCAACCCGCTCTACGGAAAGACCCTCGGTTATGTCACCAAGGACATCGCAGAGCCGATGATCTCCTTCCACCTGTGGAACGGCACCGAGCCTGGATCCGACTCGTCATGGCCCCCGGATCGGGAAGCCCCGTTGCTTCTCGCGGTCCGCTGTGGTGATGGCCCGTTCGCCGATCGATTCACGTTCACACCGCAAGGTCAGCGCCGGCGCCCGGAGATCGCCTGACACCAGTGACGCGCGAACTCAAGTTCAGGCTGCGTCTGTGTTGCGTTCGATGGCGGCAAGTCGGTTCTTGTTGTTCATCGAGCTTCGTCTGCGGTGCCGCTCCAGAGTGAGGACGGCTTTGGTGATGACGCTCATGCGGTTGGGGCCGATGCGGGATCTACGGAAGAGCCGCCAGGACCTCAGCCGGGCCCTGCGCCGTTCGACGGGTGCCCGGGCCGTGCGTCGGCTCTGCGGCACGACGAGGGAGTGACCGGCGATTCGGCGGCGGCTGCCGCCTGACGTCGTACCGGTCGCGGGGCCGGCTCGTCAGGGGCGGTGGGCGTCAGCCCGCGATCAGGATCCCTCCCGCCACGGCCGCAGCGACCCCCACGAGAAGGGCCCCGACAGCGAACGCGATCTCGCCGACGTGGGAGCGGTGCTCGGCGCCGAGGTCTGTGGTGAAGACGACCGGGTTGTCCGGGCGGTAGTGGATCGTGAGGTCCCGGCCGCGCGAGCGGGCGGGATCGCTCAGCCCTACGGTGCGGTAGGCGGTGACGGCGGTGCCGTCGTGGGTGGTGAAGGCGACGACCGGGGTGTGGCTGGTGGCGGTTTCGCCGTCCTCTTCGACGGTGACGTCCTTCAGTACGGCGATGACGCGGCCTGGGACCGGGCCGCCGGAGGCGAGGCCCTCGATGCGTAGGCGTGAGTCGCGTATGGCCCCGGGCAGGTAGGTCGCGCCCAGCAGCGTCCAGGGCACGCCGAAGCCGACGAGGGCCCACGGCCAGCCCCAGTCGATCGAGGCGACGACGACCAGCCCGACGTAGATGAGGAAGACCGCGAAGTTGGGCCAGCCGAGGCCGCTCCGTCCAGCGTCCGGGTCGGTGGTGAAGCGGTAGGCGTGCGGGCGGCCGGGAGGGTAGCGGATGCCGATCTCCCGGCCCGTCCAGGCCGTGCTGATTCGGTCGCCGCACTCGCCGTCGTTGGTGACGGTGAACTCCTGCCCCGTGGCGGGATCGCGGAAGGTGACGACCACGGCGATCCCCTCGCGTCCCGAGCTCCCGTGCCGGGGCTCCGTGACCCGTTCGATCCGGCCCATGACGCGGACCGCCCGCTGGCCGCGAGTCACCCCGGCCAGCGACCGTCCGTATCCGACGAGCGCGACGGCGCCAAGGACGACGCACCACAAGGCCAGATATCCGTGCCAGCCCATCCGTGCTCCTCCTGGTCCTCATAGCCTGCCCCGTCCGGCTCACCCGTTCCGTTCGGGCGCCGGTCCCGTCCGTCTGTCAGCGCGCCGGTACGCGCCGCACGATCTCACCTTGGCCGTTCGCCTCCAACGAGGCGGCGCCGTCGGCGCCGGCCACCCCGACTCTGAGGGTGAGGGCGCCGGACAGGCTCTCGGCGGTGAGCTGCCAGGTCCGCGGGGAGCGGACGCCGAGAGTGGCTCTGGCCTCCCGGACGAGGGCGGGGATGCGCGGGTAGGGCAGCGCGTCCAGGTCGAAGCCGGGTGCCTGCGAGCCCGCAGGGGTGAAGACGACGGTGAGCAGGCGGTCCTGCACGACGACGGTGAGAGCCTCGCGCTTTCTGCCGTCGCCCTTGGTGAGCGAATCGACCGCCAAACGCAGCCGGCCTGCGTCAAACAGGGACTGTCCGGGGCCGAGGGCGACGGTGCCGGACGCCGCCGAGACGATCGTGGTGGACGAGGTGCCGGGGTCGGCGGGCCCAGCGGCCGAGGGGGGCCGGTCGGTAGGGTCGTCCGGGCCGAAGAGGTCGGCTCGGAAGACGAAGACCACGCCGGCCGCGCCGAGCAGCAGGGCGAGGAGGGTGAGGTAGCCGCCGAAGGTGCCGTCCGGGGGCGGCTCGTCGGTCAGGGCCGGGCCGGGCGCTGAATCGATGCGGGCCGCGGTCGCGCGGTCCTCCCATTCCGGTGTCGGGCGCTTCACCAGCTTCACCGCCCACGGCTGGTGCGGTGGGTACTGGACGACGACGATGCCGCCTGGTTTGTAGTCGGGCAGGTCGACGAGATTGACGGACTGGGTGGACTCGACGCGGTACGCCGGTCCGCCGTCCGGGGCGACGGTGAGGTCGAAGCGGACGGGCACGTCGCTGGTCTCCCCGCCGGTGGCGCGCAGGCTCTCGATCTTGGCGAGCGTGGTACGGGGGACGATGTTCGCCTCGCGTGCGCGCTCGGGCGCCCCAGCGGCGAGGACCAGCAGTCCGTAGGCGATGGGGACGGCCAAGCCGCCGACCAGCAGGGGAACTCGTTCGAGGACAGTGCCGACGACGAGTGCGGCGAGCGAGCTCCCGATCACCGCGCCCGTGAGGACCCCGCGGGTGAGGTCGAGGGGGGTGCGGCGCGTCGGCGGTGCGCTCGGAGGGGCCGGCGTGATCGTCATACCGAGATTGTGGCGGCCCGGGCCGCAGCCCGGTAGGCGTCCGGGCGCCCTTCTCTCTCCTCCCAACGACGTTTCCAGGGACGGATGTTGTCACCTCCCAGGCAACACAGGCAGGTGGCCGATTACGAGGACCGTTCCCGGCACCGGGAAACCGCGACTACTCGGCCACGCCGATGAGCGCGTCCCCGAGTCGGCCCCGGGTCGGCCGCAGCCGCGCGACACCCCGTTCGACGAGTTGATCGAAACGATCATCGCCCCCAACAGGGCAGTACGCCCCGCAGACCTGATCACCCATGACGCTTACGTCAACTGATCGGACATCCCGATCACGTACGCACCCACCAGGCGACCGTCCTCGCCTTCCACGTCACCGGCCTCGAACAGCGCTACCCGGCCGCCGGGGACGTCAGCGTGGCCCTTGCCCGGGTTGCTGTCACCGCCATCGGCCGTAGTCAGGGAGCGTTTGCACCGTTGCCTCTTCAGGGGGAGGACAGGTCCAGGCGGAGAAGGAGCGGCTGGTCGGCATCAGGGACGATCACGGTTGCTGGTCCTGCGCCTCGGACCCGAGGGCGGTGGCGGGCCGCCTGTTACGACGCACTCCACCACGGGCACGTTCCGGGAGGTCACAAGGTGCGGTGGAACGGTCGCCAACGTGGCGACTGCCGAGGCGGCGCCAAGCCGGTCCCGAAGCAACCCGCCAGCTCGCCGCCGCCACTGGCCGACGGTCAGATCCCACTCCGTGCCGACCAAGATCCGGGCCATACGCGGACCAGCCGCCTGCAGCTTGGCCGCATAGTGGCCGTTTCCGTTGGTCAGGGGCCATGCGAGGCGTGTACCACCAGCAGACGAAGAATTTGCTGGTGAGCTACTCCCCCAAGAAGCTCGGCTTCTTCTGACAGCACGGAAGAAGGCACCCGACCCGGGGTTTCCCGGGGGCGGGTGCCTTCTCGGAGCGCTGGAGCCTACTGGAAAGAGCCAGGTCAAGCCCCTGTCCGCAGCGACGAACGGGCTGATCGTCCTCGTCCTCCACCCATGGTTCGCTTCCGCCCACAGCTCAGCTGATGTCCCCACCATGCCCGGGCTTCGGAGCGCCCGGCGGCACGAAGCACGCGGTGACAGTCTTGCCCGACGCCTGCGGATGCGTGGCCCAGCCGTCGGACAGCGCGTCGACGATGGCCATTCCGCGTCCTCCGGTCGTCGTGAGGTCCTCGGGCTGCTTGGCGGGGGGCAGGGGGTCGGAGTCGTGGACACTCACATGCAGGCAGTGGCTGTCCCAAGTCAGAACCAGCTGGGCGTCGCTGTGCGCGTGCACGTGTGCGTTGGTGACCAGTTCGGAAACACTGAGCAGTATCGCGTCCACCATCTCGGGGGCATCCCTTGTCCATTCCAGGGAGGCCAGGTGCTCACGCGTCCACCGGCGGCCGGCCCGCACACCTTGCGAGACTGGAAACGACTGAGCCCATCCCACCGCGCGCAGTGATGTGTCCTTCGTCATCGTCCCTCCCTTAGTCGGCGCTCCTCACCCACCTACCCCCGTCTTCGAGGAACACCCTCGCGCCCGCGGCCCAGGACCGGGCCCCGACCTGAAGCCACAGCGAATCAAGGTCTTTCCGTCGGGCGTAGGGGCACACACCTCGCCCCTGAGAGGCACTCCATGCCCGAACCGCGCCACCTGCCCGGCCGGCGCATTCGTCCTGCGGCCACCACGACCCACGCACTCAGGACCATGCTCCGGACTGCCGAATCCCCGTGACCAGCGACGAGATCCAACGACTGCCAGCGCCTGTGGGGGGCGGGTTCGTACAGTGGGCATGGAGCCCTTGCCACGGCCCTCGTGCGTGGGACAGAGGCCGGGCAGGCTAGTTTGCTCGGATGAGTCTCCTTGATGATGTGGCCGAACGCGACGGCTGGCGATGCTGGGTGTGTGACGAAGCGGTCGACCCCCACGAGTCGGTGAACGACCCGCGAGGGCCCAGCGTCGACAGCCGGACTGCCGACCGGAAGGCCAAGGTCGTCGAGCGGCTCGCGCACCGTGGATGCAACACCCGCAAGGGCGCGGTCAAGGTGGCCATCGCCTGGCCGGACAGCCTGTACGTGGTCGAACCCGCGCCCCTGATCACCGTAGCCGGGAGGCTTGAGCGCAAGGGGGGCCGCGAGATGGTGGGCCGTTGTCCGACCGAGCGGGACGCCCAGAAGACGGCGGATTGGCTGGTGGACCGGTTCTCCCGACTGGTACCAGGGCTACCGGTGACCGCCGACATCGAGCCGGGCGGCGGCCAGTTCCTCGTCATCCTGTCCACCGGCCGCCGCTGACCCTCACCCGCCTACACGCACGTCGAGCTGAGCGCTGCCGCCACCGGCGTCCGGGTAGGGAACGTGCCGTTCAGCGGCAGGTTCACCTGGTCGAATCGGCCGCCCGGGGTGGGTCGGCCCGGGCGGGGGTGGAGTGGACCTTCTGGTCCGACCGAGGCGATCGCCTGGTCGGCGGCGAGCCGCTTGGCCTTGGTGCTGCTGAACTCGGCGGCGTGACCGTTCGACGCCGACGTGTGCGCTTGATCGGCCCCGCCGTGGCCCGCGGTCAGCTTCTTGCCCTGCGTCGCGGACGCGCCGAACCGGCCCCCTCCAGCGCGACTAGGCAGCCCTCGGGAACCGCCTCGGCCGCTCTCGCTACGATCTCCAACTCCCGAACATTGGAGTACCGCCATGAACGAACGGCCTGTCCACACGGTGGAAGTGCCCCTGGGCAACGGCGCCGGCGCCGACGACCGAACCGTCCGCGTCCAGATCCGCGAGGTGGACGAGGCACTCATCCGTGTGGGGCGGGGCGGCCGCACCGTGGCACGGGCCGAGCGGACGCTCGGGGAGATGCTGGACACCGTACGTCCCGTGGCGGAGAGCTTCGTGGGCCGGTTCTCCGGGATGGCGCAGGCCCCGGACGAAATCACCCTGGAGTTCGGGGTGTCCTTGTCCGCCGAGGCGGATGTCGTCATCGCCAGCACCGCGACGGCAGCCAATTTCTCCGTCACCCTGACCTGGAACAGGAGCGACAGGGCGGGCACGGACGCCGATACTGTGGGACAGCAGCACAGTTGATACGGGTGGGGGCCCAGTGACACACGGACCGCGGGGCAGGGACGGGGACGACCGCCGGGCGACCCCGGAACGCACGGCGGGCCGCCCCGACCCCGCGTATGGCCCCGAGTCGGCTCTCGCCGCCGCTGTCGTCCGCGTCAAGGGCCGGGACGGCGTCGTCGCCGGTGCGGGCTTCCTGGTCTCCGACGATCTCGTGCTCACCTGCGCCCACGTGGTCTCCGACGCCCTCGACCGGCCCCGGGAGGACGCGGTCGAGCCCGGGGCCGAGGTCGCCGTCGACCTGCCGCTGGCCGGGGGCGCCGGGAGCGCGTACGACGGCGGTGACCGTACGGCCGAAGTGCGGCGCTGGATACCCGTCGCGCCCGACCGGACCGGTGACATGGCCCTCCTGCGGCTGCGGGACCTGATACCCGGCGCACGGCCGCTGCCCCTGGCCGATCCCGCGGAGGGCGTGTGGCACCACCACGCCCGTGCGGTGGGGTTCACCGACGACCACCCCGGCGGCATCTGGCACAGCGGGACGTTCCGGGGGCCGACCCGGGAGGGATGGGTCCAGCTCTCGCGGGGCGACGGCGAGAGCGTCTACGTCGAGCGGGGCTTCAGCGGCAGTCCCGTGTGGAACGACGAACTCGGCGCGGCCGTCGGCCTGATGGTGGCCGCTGAGCACGGACGCGAGGCCCAGCAGGCGTTCGCCCTGCGGACCCGTACGCTGCTGGACGCGCTGCCCGAACTCGTCCCCCTCGTCACCCCGCCCACCCCGTTCCGCGGTCTCGCCGCTTTCCAGGAGGCCGACGCCGACGTCTTCTTCGGGCGGGACGACGACATCGAGAAGGTTCTCGTCGCGTTGCGGGGCAGCCGGCCGGCCGTCACTCTGTGCGGCCCCTCGGGCTGCGGCAAGTCCTCGCTGGCGTTGGCCGGAGTGGTGCCGAGGATGCGGGAGGCGGGATACGCCGTCCTGGTCGTCAACGCCGGACACATCTCTTCCCTCCGCCACGCCCTTGCCACCAGGCTGTACGAGCTCCACGAGGCGGAGAGGGGGAAAGGGGCGGACGGCCCCGCCGCGGTGCGGAGCGCCGAGCACGTGGCGACCCTGCTGGGCGAGTGGACTTTCGCCGACGTCCTCCACCGCGTTCTCGGGAGCACCGGCGGCCGGGTCCTCGTGGTCGTGGACCAGGCCGAAGCCCTTCTCGACCGTTCCGAGGCCGATCTGGCGGAGGCCGTCGGCCTGCTCTTTCCGCAGGGCCGGCCGGAGGGCGTCCGCGTTCTGCTCACCCTCCGAGCCGACTTCGTGGACGCGGCGCTCAACCATGCCGCCTTGGGACCGGCGTTGAGGGACGGGTTCGTCGCGCTCACCCCGATGTCGGAGGCCCAGCTCGCGAAGGTGATCGGCGAGCCGGTCAGACGGGTGTCGTCCGTGGCGTACGACCCCGGGCTGGAGGAACGCATCCGGAAGGACGCCGGGGGTGCGCCCGGCATCCTGCCCCTGCTCGGCTTCGTCCTCGGCCGGCTGTGGGAGCGGCAGTCCGGGGGCCGACTGCGCCTCGCGACGTACGAAGAGATCGGCGGGGTGTCCGGCGCTCTGGCACGCCACGCGGAGCAGGCGTGGCGGGAGTGTGTACGCCCGGAGGACGAGGCCGACGCGCTGCGGCTGCTCACCGGGCTCGTCCGCGTGCTGCCCGGCAGCGAGGCCCCGCTGCGCCGCATGATCACCCGCGAGGAGGCGGGTGAGACGCGGTGGCGGATCGCCCGCGCACTGGCCGAACGGCGGCTGCTGGTGCTGCGCGGGAAGAAGGGCGAGCCGCAGACGGCCGAGCTCGCCCACGAAGCCCTCACCAGCGCCTGGCCGACGCTCGCCGGCCAGGTGCGCGCTGACAGCGATCTGCTGGCGGCCCGTGCGGAGCTGCGCCACGACCTCGAGCGGTGGGAGGCGTCGGGGCGCTCCCCGGATCTGCTGCCCGGCACGATCCATCTGGCTTCGCTGACACGCCGGTTACAGGCACGGGAAGGTGAACTGTCCTTCGAGGAACGCACGTTCATCGGCCTCGCTGCGAGGCGACAGCGGCGCCGCCGGATCTGGCTGCGGGTCGCCTGGGGCGCCGCCGCGCTGGTCCTCGTGCTCATCGCCGGGCTCGGCACCTTCCTCGTCCAGCAGTCACGGGTCAGCGCGGAGCGGGAGGCGGAAGGGCGGTCGCGGTCGCTGGCGACCCTCTCGGACGAGCTGGCGCAGCGGGACCCGGGGGGCGCCGCCCTGGTCGCCATGGCGGCCCACGACCTCTCCCCCACCCAGGAGGCCGGCAACGCCCTGCTGCGCCGCTACGACCACTTCGTGCAGGACCGGTGGGCCCTGACCCCGGCTGAGGCACGGGTGGACCGGGTGGCGGCGAGCACGGACGGCCGAGTGGTCCTCGTGACGACCAGGCTCGGCGGGTCGGGGAACTCCAAGGGGGGTGTGGTGCTCTTCGTCCGGGGGGCGGGCGAGCGCATCGTGCGCGCCCGGCTCCCTCTCGCCGAGGGCGCCTTCTTCCCGATGGTCAGCCGGGACGGCCGCAGGATCGCCTACCTGTCGACGAAGGCCGGTGGCACCTTGTTCTGGCACGATGTGGACCGCACGGGTAAGAACGAGGCGGCGGTGCTGGGGCCGGAACGCAGCCTCGTCGGCGCTGAATTCGGGTACGAGGGGGCGGCGCTTTCCTCAGGCCTGGGCCGAGCGGATCTCTCCCCGGATGCCGGTGAGGTCGTGACGTCGGCGAACGGGCGCGTGAAGCTTCGAGAGCTGGCGACAGGCCGGGAGCGGAAGCTGCCTGGCCGGACGCCCCCGGTGGACGGGGTGTGGTTCGGGCCGGACGGGAACACACTCGTGGCTCAGCAACAGGCCGGCACCGGGCAGAGCACGGCGCAAGAGCCGTCCCTCGTGGCGATCGACCCCGGGACCGGAAGGTCGCGGAAACTGGCGGACGGCGTGCCTGCGACGTCTCCCCGTCTCGCCCTGTCCGGCAACGGCGCGGTACTGGTCGTCTGCCGGGAGTCGCGGCTGGGGAAGGATGTCACGTACGAGGCCTTCCGGGTCGCGGACGGACAGGCGTTGACCCGGTACCGGCCGGGCAGGTTCAGCACCTCGTGCAAGCCCATCGCGATCGACGGGACCGGGGAACACTTCGCGGTGAGCAGACTGCAGACCGCGTGGGCTCTGGTCGGGACACGCCCCGGAGCCGCGGTGCGGCAGATCGAAGGACCCGGAACTCAGCTGGAGGACGACGACCTGTCCCTCGTAGGCGATCCGGCGAACCCCGTCCTGATCATCTGGGACGAGACCTCGGTGATCGGGCGGCCCTTGATCACGGACCCGCTCAACGCCGACGGCCCTCCGGCGCTGCTCGGCGGCACCGCCTGGGGCGAGGAGGAGGAAATGCTGGTCCGGATGGGCGACCGGGCCGACACTCTGGGCATCGTACGCATGGACGCGGACGGCTCGACGACCTTCGAGAAGACGGTCAGGCGTCCGCCGAGGGACGACCCGTCGACGTTCGTCGGTATCGCACCCGGCATAGAGGTGAACCAGGCCGCGACGCTGGCAGCCGACCTCATCGGATGGAACAAGGTCCGCATCTGGGAGCTCCCTTCCCTGCGGACCGTCACCGACATCACCGTCCGCATGCCGCCTCCCGATGGCGGCCCCGATGCGCCGAAGGAAGGTGTGGGGCTGCATCTCGGGCCCGGGGACGAGCTGTTGACCGTCTCCGGCTCCACCATCGAGCACTGGAACGCCCGGGACGGCCGGCGCCTGTCGAAAGCCCTCGACGTCCGGGACCTGGGGCTCACGGCGACTGACCGACCGGACTTCACCGCCTCCTTCCACCCGGAGCCGGGTCACGTACAGCTCTCGGTGCGCGGTGACAGGTTCCTCCGCGCGTTCTCTCTCCGCACAGGCCGGGAAAACGAAAAACTGCGCATCGAGCTGGGTCCGGAGGCTGACTCCGCCGTTCTCGACCGGACCGGGAAGTTCGCCGCCGTTCAGACCAAGGGGTCCATGATGGAACTGTGGTCGGTCGGGCGAACGGGAAGGCCCCCGCAGCGAGTGCTCGGACCGATGGGGCCCCTGAACCCCTGGGAGTACCAGCAGGGCTTCCAGGACGACAGCTCGGTACATTTCCTCGCCAACGGGAACTTCATACGGTTCCAGGACGCGGCGGACCCCGAGGGCCGCGGCGAGTCCTACGTGTTCGCGGAGGAGCAGGAGTTCCTGGCGGTCTCCCGCGACGGCAGGACCCTGCTTCGTACCGTCGACGAGAACACCGTGGGCATCCTCCACCTCGACCCGGCGCTCTGGAAGAAGGAGCTGTGCGACATCCTCGGCCGAGACCTCTCCGAGGAGGAACGCCGGGGCCTACCCAGCTGGCTGCCGGACCGGGTCTGCCCGCCGGGCGGCCGCTGACAAAGGCCGGCCCGTCAAGAGATCTGCGGGGCGTCCCGGGCATGGTCGACAGCGGTGAACCACGCGGGCCGCTGCCGGATCATATGCACCAGCGCCTCGGTCTGACCTCGGCGACAGCTGGTCCATGCCGCCCCGTCATCCCTGTGTCCGAGCCCGCAGAGCGTCGACGGCCCAGTCGAGCACCGGCCGCAAGCTCTCCGGACCCGGCCAGCCGTTGATCACCGCAAGCAGCGAGGAGAACCGTTCTCTGCGAGGGTCATTCATACGTTCCAGCCGGACCAGGAGCTGCTCCCGCGACTTGGCATCGTCACGACGGCCGAGGAGATGCGCGCAGCGGTTCATGAGGACCGTGACGATCGGATCGGCCTGGAGCGAAGCTGGTTCGACACCCGCTGCCACGGCCGGCGCGATCTGGTCACGGACGATCGCCGCCAAATCGTTGTGCAGCGCGGGTGGACCACCCTGGATGAACCCGGCCGTCTGCTCCTGGACCAGACGTCGTACGAGGGCGCGGAAGTCTGGGTCCTGCGACAGCTCGGCCAGTTCCACCCACGCCTGGACCTGTTCCGTATCGGGGTTGTCCGGCAGTTCCGGAGTCATCGAGCGCATGACTCCCGTGAGCATGGAGCTGGTACCCACACCGCCGAAGGCCGCGTCGAGGAAGTCACCGACCAGTTCTCGGCGTTCGGCTTCGGGGAGCTTGGCCAGTTCGTGCATCAGATGTGTCTCCTCGGGGGTGGCCCCGCGCTTCGCCACGGCGGTCAGCACCGCACGCCGCAGCCGCAGGATTCGGATCTGGACGTCCAACGCGTCGGCATGTACCGCGGCGACCTCCGGCAGTGCGAGTTCCCGGTCCATGACCTTCCGGATGGCGGCAAGGTCCAGTCCCAGGTCGCGCAGGGTCCGCACCAAACCCAGTCGTGCGACGGCGTCGTTGTCGTAGAGGCGGTAGCCTGCCGGGCTGCGGCCGGCGGGCGGTATGAGTCCGCAGTCGGAGTAGAACCGGATGGTCTTGACCGTGGTACCAGTCCGTCGGGCCAGCTCGCCGATCGAGTGGAGCGTGTGGCCGTTCATGTCCCCACCCTCCGGTCTCCCCCTGCTGGAGACTCAAGCTCGTGCATTCGCGACGGTGGGACTCTCACAATTGGCAGCACTCATTCCGGGCAGAGATGATCTCGTTGCAGCGGCGCGCAGGTGTCAGCCCAGGGCCAGCCATCGGATGCCGAGCTGTTCGACCTTCGCAGTCTCTGACGCGTCCAACGGCTCGCGGCCGGTAGCCTTGCGCAGGAAACGCGCCCGGCTCCAACCCAACGCGACGGCGGCCTCAGTCTGCTCTGCGCCGAGAAGCAGCTCCAGCACGGCGTCACCGGCTGCCGAGGTGAGCCAGGGTTCGCGGCCGAGCGCATCAGCCAGGTCGATGCCGTGGACAGCGACTTCGACGACTCGGGTGAGCAGGAACTCCGACAGGAGCATGGCGTCACCATGACGCGTCCACACAGTACGGCCGGCCGGCTGGACCTGGCACAGCTGGTCGACCCGCCGCCAGGTCGCGGTGAAGTCCTCGGCGAAGGTGGCACCGTCAGCCGGCTCTGCTGCCCGGTTCCGAGCCAGAGTTATCCGGGCACCGTTGGTCTGGGGTGAAAAGCGGTCATCCGGTCGGTAGTACTCCGCTGCGGAGATCCTGGCCTCCCCTGGGGCCGGTGCGTCCAGCATGCCCGGTAGCCAGTCGATCACGACGCACACGTGCCCGAGCAGGTCACGTACAGTCCAGGGGGTGCAGCGTGTCGGGAGGCTCCATTCAGCCTCGGGCAGTCCCGACACGGCAGCAGTGAGCGCCCCGGATTCTTGACGGAACGCTTCGAGCACACGGTCCAGATTCATGTCGGTGACGCTATCAACCGGGCGCGATCAGGCGTCCGGTCGCCTTGACCTGCAGCTCTGCACGCGGGGTTCTCGACGGCGCAGACTCGTCCGCCGATATGAGTCGTCCCGTCAGGGCCAGCGGCCGCCGTGATCTGCGACCCGCGCCTCGGACGAGCAGCACCCGGCGTCTTCCCGATCGGCACCGAGCCGCTGCCCGAGGCCGTACCACCTCCGCTCGGTAGAGGGCATCCGGCTGACCGCGTGCCGGAACCGGCTACGCGCTCTGGGTCAGCAGACCGGCGTCGATGACCTCAGCGATGAGGGTCGCGCCGCGGCTGTTCTGGTGGATGTGGTCGGTCGTGAGCAGGAGACCTCGCCGTCGCGAGATCGTGTCGAGGCTGCGGCGCAGCACTGCGTGCTGGAGGAGGACGCCGATGACCGCTGCGGGTGTCACCTCCCGGTATGAAGTCGGCGGCGGGTCCGCTTGGCGCAGTTCCTCGATCTGGCGTTCGTGGAGCGGAAGGTAGACCACCTTGTTGGTGGCGGCGACCTCGGCGATCATCCGGCTGTACGCCTGTGATGCCTGTGCCGCTGCCGCGTCGAGTTGTTGGCCGAGTACCGGTAGCGACAGCAGGCCGATCGTCGCGTCGGTCTCCGTTCGCAGCCGTGCGACGACGGCTCCCAGGCACTCTTGGAACCAGCCTGCTGACGGGTGAACGGGGAGCTGCTTGCGCTTCATGACCTGCTCGACGGGGTAGCCGGCAAGGCTCGCTCGGGCGTCATTGGTCCCGATCAACACGGTGATCACATCGGGTGGGTTCGTGACGACGGCATCGAGGCGCTGCAGGAGGTTGTACGCGAAGTCGCCGTTGGCGCCGAAACGGGCAAGCCGCACGTCACCGGGAGGGCGGCGTCGTTCGAGAAGATCCAGGTAGTCGACGCTGAACTGGGCGCGGGTGAGGCTGTCGCCGAGGCACGCGACGCGCGTCGTCACGGCGCTTCCTCCGGCTTGGGCGTGCCGACGTGTTCGGTCGGGTCGGTGCCGGTCCGAGGGCGGTGGTCGGTGCCGAGGGTCGCGGTGATGGACAGGATGGACGTCGGCCCCGCCATGTCGACCACGTGCCATACCCCGGCCGGGTTGATGATGGCCTCGCCCGGCCCGAGCAGAACGCGGTCGGGCAGCCCGTCCACGTCGCGGGTGACCGTCACGGAACCGGTGAGGCAGACGACCAGTTCGTCGCCTGCGGGGTGGCTCTCCCAGTGGTCGCCGGGCCCGTCGCCGTCGAAGATCATCACCATCCGGCCCTCGGCGCCGTCTGCCGCGACGGCGGCGCTGTACGACTGGAGCACCTCCGGGTCCCAGGTGAAGCCCTCGACGGGTTTCGCTCTCGATCCCAGTCCGAGGTGCACGGGGGTCTTCCGCAGGTCCATGGCATTGCGTTCGTTGTGGACGAGTCTCATGCCGACGATCGTCCACGCCGGTGACCGGGCGGTCTTGAAGAAAAGGGAAGAGAAGCAGGCACGACGGGCAGACGGTGGCGGTCACCCGGCTCCGAGGAGGACTTCGCCGCGGCGCCAGGCCGTCGGCGGCCGGCCCGTGAACTCGCGCCAGTCCCGGACGAGATGGGCCTGGTCGGCGTAGCCGGAGACGGTTGCCACCTCGCTCCACGGGAGCGGGTCCTGCGCCGCCGCCAGTTCGTGCGCGTGCTCGAAGCGCAGGACGCGGGCGAAGGTCTTCGGCGACAGGCCCACCTCACCGCGAAACCGCTCGGTGAGATACCGACGGCTCCAGCCGAGTTCCGCGGCGACCGCACCAACCTGGACGCAACCCCGCGCGGCGACGAGGCGGCGCCATGCCTCGGCCACCTCGGGGCGCACCCGACGCCCCCGGTCGCCGCAGGCGTCACGGCCGACAGCTCGGAGGAGCAATTCGTCCAGCACGGTGAACCGCGCCGCCCATGTTGTCGCCGATCGGAGCCGGTCGGCCAGCTCGACGGCATGCGCTCCGAGAAGCTCGTCGAGTGGGACCAGTCGGTGGGCGAGCTCGGCGGCCGGCATGCCGTAGATGGCCCGGGCGCCGAGCGGTGTCAGCGATACCTGAACACCTTGCTGGCGTCCGTCGTGGTGAATCGCGACGGACCGGCACATCAGACCGCCGGCCACGCTGCCGAATCGGGTGACCGGTGACCCGTCGTCGACGCCCGCCGCCACCTCCAAAGGGTCTGACAGGCTGATCACCGCAGTGAGCGCACGGCTCGGCGGGCCGCAGTGCACCCCCGTGGGGAACCCGCGGAGGTCGAAACCGACATACGAGTCGACGTACTCCCGTAAGGCGTGCGCCGGACGTGCACCGATCCCGGTGGCCGTGTGGTCCTCCATTTTCGTCAGTGTACGAGCCGCCGGCCCATCACAGTCCGTGGCATCGGCCGCCGACTCCAGCTCATCACGGCTCGGGCAGCGGAACAGATGCTGCAGTACGCCATCCCGCGCAGGCAAGGGTCGGCCACCATCGGTGGCGCGCCGGTTCTTCGTCGGGCACGCGGTCCGGATCGACTTCGTCCGCGGCTTCCGGCGCGGGCCCCCGCAAGCCGGTCAGCGGCTTCTGGGTGAAGTACCCACGTTCCACTGCGATCCCACCGAATTCGTGGACGGCACACGAGCCGACAGTTCGCCCCCTGGGGCCCTCGCCGTGCAGTGCGTGGTCGACGCGGTCTCAGGCGGAGGCGCGGGCGATGGTGCCCACGGTGAGCGTGGCCAGCATCTCCTGCAGGGCAGTCACGAAGTTCAGCTTGAACGCGGTGAGTGAGGGATCGGCTTCGTAGGCGGCGAGCATCGCCGGGGAGGGCCGCGCGTGTGTCCACACGGCGCCGACCGCCATGATCATGGCTGCGGTCAACTGCGGTGCGCTGTCACCCAGCTCAGGAAGGTGCTGGTGGGTCAACGCCGCGATGTCTGCGACGTTGGCCACGGCTGCGCGCTTATGGCGGGCGGCCACCTGCGGAGAAACGTTGTGTTCCAGTACGCCCGCCTGCGCGCTCAGCAGGTCACACAGGACCCGGCGCTGGGCGAGGGAGCCCGCGATGACGGCGGCGAACTGCTCTGCGCGCCGGCTCACCGGAGCGTCCTGGTCGGTGCCGGCGTGCGCCAGGGCAGGCAGGTCGGCCACCCACTGCCGCCAGGCACGGTCGAGCAGCTCCAGCAGGATCGCCTCACGTGATTCGAAGTAGCGCAGCACATTGGACTTCGCCAGCCCGACGCGCCGGCTCAGCTCGTTCAGGCTGATCTCGCCGATGGGCATCTCATCCAGCATGGCGGCGGTGGTGTCGAGGATGGCCCGGCGCCGGATCTCACGCTGCTCCTCACTGCGCGCGCGCTGGAAGTTCGTCATGCCCCCAGCTTACAGACTGCCGGTCTTTTGACATCAGACCGGCGGTCTCCTACGTTGGGGTCGCAGCTGAACAGACCACCGGTCTGAAAGGGGGCAGGTCTTGGGCTGGGCACCAGGGCCGACGCCCTTCATCGACGAAGCCGTCAACAAGGGCTGCCTCGACGTTGCCGACCGGCTCGGGGCGGACGACGCGATCTGGGCCGAGTCATTGCCGAAGCCGTCTTCGCCGAGGACATCCTCGGCATGTTCTTCCAGCTCGTATCACGACACCGCCGAGCGCCGCATGACCGAGCAGCAACCAGCGAATCCGAGGAGCGTGACAACGGTGAACCACTGGACACCCGACGACATCCCAGATCTGAGCGGCCGCACGGCGCTGATCACCGGCGGGAACAGCGGGATCGGACTCGAGACCGCCCGCGCGCTCGCCCGCCACGGGGCCCGCGTCATCCTGGCCGGCCGCAGTCAGACCAAGCTGGACCAGGCCGCGCAGGCTGTGCGCACCGCGACCGCCGAGGCCCGGACGGACACCCTCCTGCTCGACCTCTCCGACCTCTCCTCCGTCCGAGACGCGGCCACCCGAATCGCCGAGACCGAGACGGTTGACCTGCTCTTCAACAACGCCGGCGTGATGAACCTGCCCGAGCGGCGGACCACCCATGACGGCCTCGAGATGACCGTCGGCACCAATCACCTCGGCCACTTCGCCTTCGACGCCCTGCTCTGGCCCGCCGTGCGCCGCTCGTCCGCACCGCGCGTGGTCACCGTCAGCGCCATCGCCGCGCGATGGCCGATGGGCGGACTGGACGACCTGATGAGCGAGAAGAGTTACCGCGCCATGGGCGCCTACGCCAAGTCCAAGCGCGCCAACGTCGTCTACACCCTCGAACTCGCGCGCCGCACCGCGAGCAGCCCCGTCGAGGCACTCGTCGTCCACCCGGGGTCGGCGATGACCGGTCTGCAGCAGCACGGCAACGGCGCTCTGAGCCGCATGATCACCCCGATCGCCGCACGCCTGCTCATGGGCTCGGCCGAAGGTGCGGCCTGGCCCTCCCTGTACGCGGCGACCAGCCCGTACGTCCGGTCGGGCCAGTTCATCGGCCCCGCCGGACGGGACCAGACCTCCGGCACCCCCAGGCCCGCCAAGCTCCCCGCAGGCGCCCACGACCTCGCCGCGGGCAAGCGGCTGTGGGCTGAGAGCGAGCGGCTCACAGGCGTCCCCTTCGACCTCGAAGCCGGAGCCGCCCTCTAGCGTCCGTCTTCACAGGCGCCAGATGGCAGTTCATGGTGGCGTGGTGCGCCGCCATGAACTCGCCTATGCAGAAAGGACGTTACGCGCTGAGCTCGCTTCGAGGGCATCGAGGGGGGACCGCGGGTGGAGCCTGGCCTCTCTTCGGAAGGTGCCGTCACGCTGTCCGGGTCAGGTCCTGGGGCTCCACGCTGTGGGCAAAGGGCATGCCCCGGGCGTAGCGGGTGATCTCGGCGGCTGCGTAGTCGGCCATGCGGCCCAGCTCGCCGCCCAGCGAGCCCGCGATGTGCGGGGTGAGGAGCACATTGGGCAGCCGGAAGAGCGGGGACTCGGGGGGCAGTACCTCGGGGTCGGTGACGTCGAGGACCGCGTGGATGCGTCCGGACGTGAGGTGGGTGATGAGCGCGTCCGTATCGACCAGGGAGCCGCGCGCGGTGTTGATCAGCGTGGCACCGTCGGGCAGCAGGGCCAGGCGCCTGGCATCGAACATGTGATGGGTGTCGGGTAGTTGGGGTGCGTGGATGGAGACGACCTGGCTGAGCCGGGTCAGTTCGTCGAGGCCGACGAGCCGCGCCCCGAGGAGGGCCGCACCGGCGTCGTCCAGATAGGGGTCATGGACCAGGACGGTGAAATCGTACGGCCGCAGCAGTTCGATCACGCGCCGGCCGGTACGCGAGGCGCCGACGATGCCGACGACCCGACGGTAGTTGCCGTGGCCGGCGAAGTAGGGCAGCAGTGGGTACGCGGCGTGCCGCTCACGGTAGACACGCGCGCTTTCCAGGATCCGCTTGCCGGTGAGGAGGATCGCGGCCAGCGTGTATTCGGCGACCGGCAGCGCGTTGGCTGCCGCGGCGCTGGAGACCGTGATGCCGCGCTCCCACACGGCGTCGGTCACATGGTGCTTGACGGACCCTGCCGCGTGGACCACGGCCCGCAGCCGGGGCATCGCCGCGAGCACCTGCTCCGTCAGCTGCGGGCAGCCCCAGTGGGTGATCAGCACCTCCGTCCGGCCGAGGGTCTCGGCGACCGAGGGGTCTGCGAAGTCGGTGACGAGCAGGTCCGGATCGAGGTCGGCCGCCTCGCGGAACAGGTCGATGGCACCCTCGTCGCGCAGGGCGTCGCGGGTCTCCCGCGACATCGCGAGGGCTGTGCGGGGACGCCGCGGAGGCGGTCCGGGCGCGGTAGGGGGAAGGACCTCGGCGGCCGGCGCCGTGGTGTGCCGTGCGGTCATGGTCACTTCACCGCGCCCGCGGTGAGCCCTGAGCGCCAGAAGCGCTGGAGGCAGACGAAGGCGATGATCAGGGGGAGGACCGAGACCAGGGCCCCCACGATCGTCAGCATGTAGAACTCCGGGTTCTGCTGGGAGGACTTGCTCCAGATCGCCAGGCCGAGGGTGACGGGGTAGAGCTTGTCGTCGCTCAGCATGTACAGCGGCAGGACGAAGTTGTTCCAGCTCGACGTGAAGGTGAAGAGGAACAGAGTGACGAAGCCGGGCGCGATCATCGGCAGGCCGACCGAGCGGAAGACGCGCCATTCTCCCGCGCCGTCCATCCGGGCGGCCTCGATCACCTCGTCGGGAATGTACCCCTCGGAGAAGACCCGGGCGAGGTAGACACCGAAGGGGTTGACCAGCAGGGGGACCAGGACGGCCCAGTAGGTGTTGTCCAGGCCCGCCTTGCCGGCCAGGAGGTACTGGGGCAGCACGAGGACGGCGCTCGGGACGAGGACGCCGAGCAGCACCAGGCCGAACAGCTTCTCCTTGTGCGGGAAGTCGTACTTGTCGAAGGCGTAGCCGACTGCCGTGCTGACGAATGTGGAGGCCAGGCAGCCCAGGCCGAAGTAGAGAATGCTGTTGAGCAGCCAGCGCCCGTAGATTCCGTCGCCGTAGGTGAACAGGTCCCCGAGGTTGGCGAAGAGGTTGAAGTCGGCGAAGGTGAATCCGCCGGTGCCGACGAGATCACCGTGGTCCTTCGTGCTGGCGACCAGGAGCCAGGTCAGGGGCATCAGGGTGTAGCAGGCGAAGAGGGCCAGGAGTCCGTTGACGACGGCCTTGGAGGTCCACGAGCGGCTCGGGCGGGCGCGGCCTCGCCGGTCAGGGCGTTGGCGGGGCTGCCGGGTTCGCACCTTCGGCCCGCTCCCCTCGCCTGCCGTGCGGGGGGTGGGCTGCCCGGTGACGGTGTGCGTGGTCATGCTGCCTTCCAGCGGTTGCCGAGCTTGGTGACTGCGTAGGACAGGAGGCCGGCCAGGAGAGCGACAAGGATCGCCGCTGCGGAGGCGAGGCCGTGCTGGTGGTCGACGAACGCCGTCTTGTGGACGTACATCACGGGTGACCAGTCGCGGTTGATGGCCTCTGACTGGGTCGTGAGCATGTAGGGCTCGTTGAAGAGCTGGATGGCGCCGACGCAGGTGAACAGGAGGCTCAGGACCAGGGCGGGACGGATGTGTGGGACCTTGATCCGCAGCGCGGTGCGGATTGCCCCGGCGCCGTCCATCATGGCCGCTTCGAGCGTCTCCCGGGGAATCGCCTGGAGCGCCGCGTAGAGGATCACCATGTTGTACCCGACGTAGTGCCAGGTCACGATGTTGACGACCGAGGGCACGGCCAGCGGCGCGGAGAAGAAGTCCACGCTGACGCCCGCCGAGCCGAACCAGTCCATGAGCGGGCTGAGGCTCGGGGAGTACAGATAGACCCAGATGATCGCCGCGATGACGGTGGGCACCGTGTAGGGCAGGAAGAGGGCGAGCTGGAACAGCCGCTTGGCCCGTGCGACGGTCGAGTCCAGGAGCAGGGCGAGCAGCAGTGCCGCGCAGGTCATGAGCGGGATGTAGATCGCCACGTAGGCGGCGACGTTCAGGAACGAGGCACGCAGGGCGGTGTCGCCGAGTGCGTCGGCGTAGTTGCCGAGGCCGACGAAGACGCTGTCGGTGCCGCCGAAGCCGAGGCCGGAGGACTCTTCCTTGAACAGACTCGTCCAGAGCGCGTAGCCGATGGGGGCGACCATGACGAGCGTGAAGAGGGTGAAGAAAGGTATGAGGTAGGCCGCGGCGGCGCGCTGTCGGGCACGGCCGGTCGAACGGCGGGCAGGGGCTGGGGCTGGAACTGTCATGGGTTCTCCTGACCGGGGCGCCCGGGGCGGCGGGGCCGGAACAGTGGTGGATCGGGTGGCACGGCGGCCTCGGTGGTGTGCCGCTGGGGGTCCGCGCGCTTGAGGGCGCCGGGCATGGCGGCTTTCGTGGTGTGCCGGCGGGGGCGGACGGGCTTCCGCGGCGCTCGCCCCCGGACCGGTCCACCAGGCGGGCCCTTCCGTGGCGCCCGCCCCGCGTCGAGTGGCTACCGCACCAGGTCGAGCCCGGGAGGGCGGACGGGTACCCCCGCGTCGCAGGTCCGCCGCTACGAGGTCAGCCGACCGTCTTCAGTCCGCGGTCGTCGAGGGCCTTCAGCGCCGCCCGCTGAGCCGCTTCGAAGCCGGCCTCCCAGCCGCCCTTGGGCACGGCGCTCTCGAACGCCTCGTTCACCGAACCCTGCACCGGGCCCCAGGTCCAGCCGCCGACGACGGTGTCCACCTGGTCGGCGGCGACCTGGTAGAGGTCGTTGGCGAAATAGCCGTCGGCCGCTCGGGCGAACTCCGCCGCCGCGACCTTCTGCAGACCGGGGGCCGCGGGCAGAACACTGCTCGGCGCCTCGGCATCCGCGAGCCGGGCCTTCATCGCGGCCGGATCGGTGGTGAGCCACTCGATGAATTCGGCCGCTCCCTCGATGTGGTCGCTGCCCTTGGGTACGGCGAAGGAGGTGCCGCCCCAGGTTCCGGTGGCCGGTGTGCCGTCCCATGTGGGAAGCGGCGCCACGGCCCACTTTCCCTTCTGTTCCGGCGTCTGGGATATGAGGCCGGCTCCGCTCCAGGGGGCGCCGATGAAAGCGGCGACCTGATTCTTCTTCTTGGCGGTACTCTCCTCCTCGCTCCATGCGGGGTGGTTGAGCACCAGATCGTCGCGTACCAGGCCGTCCCAGAACTCGGCGACCTTCAGGGCGGGCTCGTCGTCGACGGCCACCGTCCAGGCGTCGCCCTGGACGCCGAAGCCCTGCGAACCTGCCTGCCATGCGAGTCCGTTGATG
The DNA here is from genome assembly GCF_040611875.1 of Streptomyces sp. NPDC006516. Classification (NCBI taxonomy): domain Bacteria; kingdom Bacillati; phylum Actinomycetota; class Actinomycetes; order Kitasatosporales; family Streptomycetaceae; genus Streptomyces; species Streptomyces sp. NPDC006516. The sequence goes on along the minus strand of NZ_JBEXPD010000011.1, from coordinate 281,727 downwards.
AACGGGATGTCGCCGCCCTTGGGGATGTTGAGGATGCGGGCCCCCTTGTCAGCGGCCTTGATCTTCTCCGCGGCCTCCCCGAATTCCGCCCAGGTACCCGGGACCTCCACGCCGGCCTTCTCGAACAGGTCGGTCCGGTAGTAGAGGAGCTGTGGGGTGACGTCGAAGGGGACGCCCCACGTACGGCCTCCGGGAGTTACCAGCGACTGGAGGTTCTCGGGGAACGACTTGACCAGCTTTCCGGAGTGTTCGGTCAGATCCTCCAGGTTCCCCTGGCTGGCGAACTCGGGGAGCATCGCGTACTCCATGCCCACGACGTCCGGCGCGTTGCCGCCCTTGATCGCACTGTCGATCTTGGAATAGCCGTCGGTGCCGGCGGTGATCTCGGTGTACTCGACCTTGATGTCTTCGTGGGTGGCGTTGAACTTTTCGACGACCTCTTCGGTGCCGACCATCCAGGACCACATGGTGAGGGTGACCGGCTTGTCGTCCGAGGCCCCGGACGTCCCGCCGCCCCCGCCGCAGGCGGTGGCGAGGAGGGCCAGACAGCCCAGGGATGCTGTGAGCGCGAGGCGGGGTATGCGGTGGGCAGGCTTCATCTGCACGAGCTCCTCGGTGAGCAAGGCGCCTCAGCGATCGGAGGCGATTTCGCTCATCTTTTGCGCAGAACGATCGTCCGTCAAGAGCAAATGACCAACTCGATCAAAACAATCAACTGTCAGGTGCCCGGGATCACCGGGGTGGAGCGCTGGACGCCCGCACCATGAGCCGGGGCACCAGCGAGAGGTGCCGGCTCGGCCCCGCGGCACCGGGGCCTCCTGCGAGCCGGGTGAACATCATCTCGACGGCACTCTCCCCCACTGCCTGCCGAGGCGGGGCCACGGCGGTCAGCGGCACATCGGCCAGCGCCGCCATTTCGTCCTCGTATGCCACCAGCGACATGTCACCCGGGAGGGAGAGGCCGCGTTCGCGCAGCCGTTGCACCACGCCGATCGCGGTCTGATCGTTGTGGACGATCGCGGCGGTGACCCCGCCCTTCGCCACCGACCGGTACAGCGACCGGGCCGCATCCTCCAGGCCGGCCGGGTCATCCGGGTCGACGTTCACGGGCGGAGGCACCGGGAGTCCGCGCGCCGCCATGGCGGCTTCGTACCCCTCCCGGACCTGCGGTGACGTCGGGTTGTCCTGGGCGAGCAGGGAGATCCGCTCGTGCCCCAGCCCGGCGAGGTGGTGGACTGCGACGGCGGCCCCGAGCGCATGGTCGGAGCGCGCGCTGTCCAGTCCGGCCAGCCGGCCCCCGAGAGGGACGCGCCGGTCCACCAGAACGGCCGGGACCCGGAGCGCCAGCAGCTGTTGCTCCTGCTCGGGGCTGGGCACGCCGCGTTCCCAGCTGGGCTGGATCAGCAGGCCGTCGACACCGCCGTCGAGCATCCGCCCGATCTGCGCGGTGTCCTCCTCGGACCGCCAGTGGGCGATGCCGAGCACCAGCCGGCCGCCGCGCGCCGCCACGGCGTCCTGAGCGCCCTTGACCAGCTCCGCGAAGTAGTGCTCCATGCTGGGCACCACCATGCCCAGAACGACTCCGGTGGGCGCCGACGGCGCGGAGGCGTCCACGCCGACGCCGTCGGCGGCCGGGCCGGAGACGGGCGGCTCAGGGCACGTGACCGAACCGTGCAGCCGCATCAGCCGCCCCTGTTCGGCCAGCGTCTCGACATCGCGCCGCACGGTGACGGCCGAGACTCCGAGCTCCTCCGCCAGCTCCGTCACCCGCAGTCCGCCTCGCCTGCGCACGATCTCCAGCACCCGTTCGTGGCGCTGATTGACATGCGACCGCATCTGTCGTCCTCCTGACGATCCCCCAATTGGTGCACGTCCCACCGTACTCTAGTGATCGATTCTTATGAGTCTTACGTATTGAGCATCTTGTGCGTACCGTGCTAGAAACCCACCACCGCACTCGTGCTCCTCCCTCTCGCGTTCCTCCTCCGGTCTTCCCCCTTCTGTCCCTGTCCTTGGAGACGCCATGCCCACACCTTGGTCCCGCCGCGGATTCGTCAAGGCGACGGGAGGTGCCGCCGCCGCGCTGGGTCTTCCCGCAACCGCCTCGGCGACCGTCCTGACCACCTCCGAGCCCGCCCACGCCGCGTCCGCCTCGTCCGCCTCGTCCGCCGAGTTCGAAAGCCTCAGAGCCACCTGGCGCGGCCTGATACTCGGCTCCGGTTTCAGCCCGACCGCGGAGCCGTTCGCCTCCAAGCTCGCCCGGCTGGGCAGGGACGCTGCCGCCTGGCGGGCCGCGATGCTGCCCGCGCCGGGCTCCCTGTGGCCGGGCATGGTGTGGCTGGACCCCGATCCCGACACGGACACCGAGTCGTACACCTACTCCGCGCAGATCCAGCTCACGTTTCAGCGGTTGCGCTCCATGGCGGAGGCCTATGCCCAGCCCGCCACGGGTCTGACCGGGGACGACGCCTTCGCTCGCGATGTCGTGACCGGGATCCGGCACGTGGTGACCGACGTCTTTCACGCAGGTCGAGCCCGCTACGGCAACTGGTACAACTGGCAGATCGGCGGGCCGCACGCGCTGCTGGACGCGGCGACCATCCTTTACGAGCACCTGGACGCCGACCTGATCGCCACGATCACCGAAGCCGTCCGCGCGTTCGTGCCGGACAGTGCGGTGGCCTCGTACACGGGTACCTCGACCGGAGCCAACCGCGTCGACCTGTGCCGGACGATCGCGCTCAGCGGCCTGGTCGGCGAGGACGCCGATCGGCTCGCCCTCGCTTCGAGGGCCCTGTCCCCGGTCTTCCCCTACGTGACATCCGGGGACGGCCTCTACCGTGACGGCTCCTTCGTCCAGCACACGTGGGTGCCCTACGCCGGGTCGTACGGCGCGGATCTGTTCACCGGCCTCAGCCTGCTGTGCGCACTGCTCGCCGACTCCCCTTGGGAGATCACCGACCCGGCCCGGGAGAACTACTTCGACGCCGTCGAACGGGCCTGGGCCCCCTTCCTCTACAACGGCCTGTGCATGGACGCCGTCTCCGGACGCGCCGTCGCACGGGGTCTGCCGCCCGGCGATCCCGGCGGCGCCAACGACGACCATCTGCGCGGCCACTCGATCATCGCCTCCATCGTCGCCCTGGGCCGCGCCGCGAGCCCCGAGCAGAACGCGCGCTGGCGTGCCCTGGCCAAGGGATGGATCCAGCGGGCGTACTTCAGCCCTCCGCACACCAACCCCATGCTCGGCGTCTACAAGCTCGCCCAGCTCCAGAGCGTCGTGGACGACTCCTCGGTCAAGCCCCTGCCCGAGCCGGTCGCACACCGGCTCTTCCCGTCCCAGGACCGGGCGGTGCACCGCCGCCGCGGGTGGGCCGCCTGCCTGTCCATGGCCTCCGACCGGATCGCGCACTACGAATGGGGCAACGGGGAGAACCTGCGCGGCTACCACACCGGGGCCGGCTGGCTGTCCTGGTGGGGGGACGACTCCGCCAACGAGCAGTACTCGCAGACCTTCTGGGCCACCGTGGACCCCAATCGGCTGCCCGGCATCACCGCTTCCAGGAAGCGGCTTGCCGACGGCCAGGGCGGCCAGTGGGGCGCCGAACGCCCCGCGGTGCAATGGGTCGGCGGCACCACCGACGGCACGTACGCCGCGGTGGGCCAGCACCTCAAGGGTCTGGCCTCGACGCTGGAGGCACGCAAATCCTGGTTCTTCCTGGACGAGGGCATCGTCTGTCTGGGGGCCGGCGTCACCGCGACGGACGGCGAGGCGGTCGACACCGTGATCGACAACCGCCGCCTCGGCCCCGCCGGCACCCAGGCCCTGACCGTGGACCGCCACCGCAAGCCCGGCGCCCAAGGCTGGACGGAGACGCTGAGCGACCCCGGCTGGGCGCACATCGCCGGCCATGGCGGCTACGTCTTCCCGGCCGGCGGCCGCATCACGGCGCTGCGCGAGGAGCGCACCGGCCGATGGAGCGACATCAGAACCGGCTCGTCCACCGCCCTCCTCACCGACCGCTACCTCACCTTGTACGTTGACCACGGCATCGACCCGGTCGACGGCGCCTACGCCTACGTCCTGCTGCCAGGCGCCAGTGCCGCCCGTACCGCGGCCCATGCCGCGAGCACGCGAGGGCGTCTCAGGACACTCGCCAACACATCACGGGCCCAGGGTGTCCACGTCCCCTCCCTCGGCGTCACCGCTGTCAACTTCTGGGCAGCGGGAACGGTCGGCGACCTCACCGTGAGCGCCCCCTGCTCGGTGCTGATCCGGCACCGGGCCGACGGCACCGCGGTCGTCTGTGTCTCCGACCCCACCCGTACCCTCACCACGCTGACCGTGACGTGGCGGCACCGGATCACCGCGGTCGTCTCCCGCCCCGCCACGGTCGAACAGGCCACACCCGGAAGCAAGCTGACCGTCACATTCGGGGATCTCACCGCCGAGGCGGGCGCCACGCAGAAGATCACGGTGAGGACAGCATGAAGGCGACGGTACGACGTTCCATCGCCGTGCCGGCGGCGCTGGCCTGCCTCCTGGTCTCCGCCACCTCGGCTCGTGCGGCAACCGTCTGGGACGGTGACGCGGCAGGCGGCACCCGGGTATTCGGGAGCGTGGAGTGCGCCGAGCCCGGCAGCCTGGTCACCGCCGCCAACCCGGACGGCCACGGGACCGTCTTCCGGTTCACCAAGCCCGGTGGTCTCGTCCGCTGTGAGTCCCGGGGCATCTCGGTGGGCGGCACCCGGTACGCCTTCACGCCCGGCTCCACCTACTGGCTGGGCTGGGAGTCCCAGCTGTCCACCGTCAGCGGGGACTTCGTGGTGTGGCAGTGGAAGTCGTATCCCGACGCGGCGCAGAACTACCCACTGATCATGACTGTCAAGGACGGCTCGATACGCCTTTTCCACGTCGGCACGGACGCCACCTGGCGCCTGATCTGGTCGGCGCCGGTCTCGGCCGGGGCGTGGAACCGGTTCGCCCTCGGCATCCACACCTCTGCCTCGGCCGCATCAGGCTGGGTGGAACTGTCCTTCAACGGGACCCGGCAGACCTTCGCCGGTGGCGGCACCCGCTATGCCGCACGCACCTGGGACAGCGCCAACGAACCCAAGTGGGGCATCTACGACCGGGACACCCCGCAGAGCGACGCCGTGAACCGACTGGACCGGCTGCGCGTGGGCACCGCCTACGCGGACGTCGGCTGAGCTGCCGTGCGCAACGAGAGAGACGAAGGTGAACCGTCGATGAGCAAACGACCGGCGGACGGCGTTTTCACCGTGACCGACAGCGGATTCGCCCTGGACGGCCGCCCTGTGCGGCTGCTGTCGGGCGCCCTGCACTACTTCCGGGTGCACGAGGCGCAGTGGGCGCACCGGCTGGACATGCTTCGAGCGATGGGACTCAACTGCGTCGAGACGTACGTGCCGTGGAACCTGCACGAGCCTTTTCCCGGACAGTACCGGGACGCCGAGGCGCTGGGCAGGTTTCTGGACGCGGTACACGCAGCGGGCCTGTGGGCCCTCGTCCGGCCCGGACCCTACATCTGCGCCGAATGGGAGAACGGCGGGCTGCCCCAGTGGCTCACCGGCAGCTTGGCAGGGCAGGTCCGCACCAGGAACCGGGCGTACCTGGAGCCGGTGCGGCGCTGGTTCGGCCGCCTGCTGCCGCAGGTCGTGGAGCGCCAGGTCCACCACGGCGGCCCAGTGATCATGGTGCAGGTCGAGAACGAGTACGGCAGTTACGGCTCCGACCAGGAATACCTGCGCGAGCTTGCCCAGATCCTGCGGGACGGCGGGGTGACGGTGCCCCTGTTCACCTCCGACGGGCCCGAGGACCACATGCTCACCGGCGGTTCGCTGCCCGGTGTCCTGGCCACCGTGAACTTCGGCTCGGACCCGGCCGAGGCCTTCCGCACCCTTCGCCGTCACCAGCCCACCGGCCCACTGATGTGCATGGAGTTCTGGTGCGGCTGGTTCGCCCACTGGGGCGCCGGTGAGCCCGAGCCGCGCGAAGCCCGGGACGCGGCGGCGGTACTGCGCGAGATCCTGGAGTGCGGGGCGTCGGTGAACATCTACATGGCGCACGGCGGGACGAGCTTCGGCGGCTGGGCGGGCGCCAACCGCGCGGGCGACCTCCACGACGGCGCCTTCCAGCCGACGGTGACCTCCTACGACTACGGTGCCCCCGTCGACGAACGGGGCAGGCCCACGGAACTGTTCCGGCGTTTCCGCGAGGTACTCGCCGACTTCGCCGACACCCCACCGCCTCCCGTGCCGGCAGCCCCGCCGGTCCTCACGGCGCCGGCCACGGCCGTGCTCGATGCGTGGACACCGCTGGGCGAGGTGATGGACACACTCGGCGGACCAGAGGGAGCTTTTGGTACGGCGCCGACTTTCGAGGACCTCGATGTCGACCGGGGCCTGGTGCGTTACCGCGTCCGTGTTCCCGGCCCCCGCCCCCCACTGCCGCTGTCCCTGCCCGGTGTACGGGACCTGGTCCGGCTGTCCGTCGACGGCATCGACACCCCGGTCGGCACGGCGGTCGCGGGCCCTGCCGAGCTGGAACTATGGGTGGAGTCCCTGGGACGCGTCAACTACGGTCCCCACCTGGGCGAGACCAAGGGACTGACCGGCGGGATCCTGCACGAGCGGCAGTACCTGCACGGCGTGAGCGCACGCGGCCTGCGGCTGGACGCGTTCGACGACGTGAAGGCGGTCGCCGGGCTGCCGTCCCGCCTCCCGGAGCAGGGGGAGCCGGGCCTCTACCGGGGCGGCGTCGACGTATCGAGCCCTGGGGACGCGATGCTGGAACTCCCCGGCTGGGGAAGGGGCTTCGTCTGGGTCAACGGCTTCTGCCTGGGGCGGTACTGGTCCATGGGTCCCCAGTCCGCCCTGTTCGTCCCCGGCCCCGTACTCCGTCCCGGGGCCAACGAGGTGTGGGTGCTGGAGACGGAGCGAACCGACGGCAACCCGGCGCGTCTGGTCTGAGGCCGGTCCCCTCCTGCCTCGGCGGTCACCAGCTCACCGACATCGTCCGGCCTGGCCGCCGGGCGGACGGCAGGAATACCCACCCCCGTTTTCAGCGCCGCCGCATCAGTGCGAGCACGCTCAGGGCGAACATCAGGACGCCCAGGGGCAGGTGGACTGATGGGATGCGGGCGATGCCGAGGACGACCTGGACGGAGGCAAGAATCAGGAAGCCGGTGGCGTGCCGGATATCGCGGGGGAGCCGCCGCCCGGCTTCCACACCAGGACTGCGGCGAGCGCGTACAGCATGGTGGCGCCGTACATCACGCTCGTGGGCAGGAGGGAGCAGGCGTGCGTCTTGCCAGGCCGGCGGCTCATGGCTCCTGAGCGCGTACGGTCCACGGTCGGTGGGTCTGGAGGCTGTTCCGGCACCGTGGCGCTGGGCGTTACCCGGGTTGGTCAAGGCGGCTTTCGTCAGCGCAGGAAGTGCAGCAGCCGGTCGTTCAGCTCCTCGGGTGCGACGGAGGGCAGGGAGTGGTGGGTGGCTCCGGGAAGCACGGCCACTTCGGCGTGCGGGAGTCGCCGGCGAGCTCGGGCCGCGACCTTGGCCGTGTGGTGGGCGCGGCTGTGCTGGGCGAGCAGGACCAGGACCGGCATGTGCAGGCCGGTGGTGCGGGGGCGGGCGCCCGTGACGATCTTGCGGCCGGAGAGAGTGGTGGCTGCTGCGTAGAGGCGCTGCCAGGTCTCGTCCAGCGGGGCGCCGTCGGTCTCCCAGGCCAGGAACGCACGAGCGCGGGCCTGGCTGGGACGGATCAGGGTGGGCAGCGCGCGCAGCAGGTAGTGGGGGCGGAAGGCGGCGAAAACCTGGGTGGGGTCGAGGAGGGCGAGGCGGTCGACGCGCTGCGGTGCCCGCAGTGCGTAGTGGGCGGCCAGCCAGGCACCGTAGGAGTGGCCGCACACGTGCGTGCGGGCGAGGGCAAGGCCGTCCAGGACGGCGTCCAGCCACGCCGTCAGATCGGCGGTGGTCTTCAGTGCGATACCCCGCCGTTCGGTGCGGCCGGCGTCGCCCAGCAGGTCGACGGCATGGACCCGGTAGCGCGCGCCCAGGGCGGGAGCGTTGGCGAACCAGGCCAGTCCGGTGGCCGCCCCGCCCGGCAGCAGCACCAGAGGACGGCCGTCCTGAGGGCCGTACACATGCACGCGGGTGGGACCGTAGGGGGTGGGGACGTCCTGCGCCTCGGTCAAGGCAGGCCAGCGGGAGTGCAGTTGCTCGTAGGCACGGTCGAAGGCGGACAGCGACACAGACTTTCCCCTCGCTCGACGATAATCTCGTTCAGCGAGATAATAGGCAAGAGAAGGTAGGGAGCGTGCATGAAAGACGATCAGAGCCCGGCCATGGAGCTGGTCCACCTGCTGCGCGCGGTGACCGTGCGATTCGACCTGCTCGGCGCCGAGTTCGCCGCCGGCCACGGGCTGCACCCCACCGACGTGCGGGCACTGATCCATCTACTGGATGCGGCACGCGAGGGCACCCGCGCCACACCCGGCCGGCTCGGCGAACAACTACGCCTGAACTCCGCCGGAACGACCGCCCTGGTCGACCGGCTGGAGCGACTTGGACTGATCCGGCGCACCAGGGACACAACTGACCGACGCCGCGTGCTGCTCACTGTGGAGCAGAAGGCCCACGACCTCGGCTGGGCCTTTTTCGGACCGGTCATCAGCGACGTACGGGGCGTCGCCGAGGGCTTCGAGGCAGAAGATCTTCAGACGGTGCGTCGCTTCCTGACAGCGGTTCTCGACTCCGTGCCCGATCGTCTTCCGACCCGGCAATGACGCGGACGAGTTGCGCGCTTCGCGGGGTGCGCCGTGGTTTTGGTCCGGGTGGAGCAGCAGCCGGGACGGAGTGGCGCTGAGGCCGGGCGTCGTCGTGTCGTAGCCGAAGCAGCCCGGTCCGTGCTGTTTTGCGAAGCCGCGGACGGCACGGAGCACGACCGCGGGCGATGCGTTCCGGCGCACGCACCGCCCGCTTCGGTGGTCGTGAGCCGGATCAGCGCTCTCCCGATGTGGCCGGACGCCCCTCGCCCCGCCCGCTGTCGAGGGCGCAAGGCCGCCCGGCGGACGCCCGATGGCCGGCAACTGCTCGCGCATGGCCTGCGAGCTCCGGACGGATCGGTGCCGGGGGCGCGACGAGGCATTGGCTCGCAGGCCGAGCCCGAGCCGTGCCAGGTCGAGGTGGACCCTGTAGCCCTGGATCCGCGCCAAGCCGTCAAGATCGCACTCCGGCCATGACCCTTGCCAGGATCCGCGCGCGGGCCCCGTGGCACCTGCCACCTTGCGTCAGGGTGGTGGTGGCGCGTTCTCCTCGGCGCGGTCGAAGGCGGCCAGGTAGTCGTCAAGAAGCCGCACCTGCCGCGCCGGCGGAAACGCCTCCGGGGCGAACAGCGCCTGGACCACCAGGCCCAGCGCGAAAGACTGGGCCCCGGCCGCCATCTCCGCGGGATCACCGGGGGGCATCTCCCCCAGCTCCTGGGCCGCGACCACCCGCTCGGTCAGCCTGGCACGGCTGTCGGCGTACTTGCGCGCGTAGCCGGCGCTCAGGTGGGGGTCGGCGAGCGCGGCGTCCCAGGAGGACACCCAGACCCGGTTGCTGTCGGTGGCCTCGGGAGTCAGCGGGAGAATGTCCAGCAGCGCGGCCCGCACGGCGGCCAGCCCCGGGCCCGACTCGCGGCGGGGGCGAGAGAACGTACGCTCCTCGAGCAGGGCGAGGGCGTACTCCACCAGCGCGCTCTTGGTGGGGAAATAATGCGTGAGCAAGCCGGTCGTCGCCCCGAGTTCGGCCGCGACCGCGCGCAGGGTCAGTCCGGCGAAGCCGCGCGTCGCCATGACCTGCCAGACCGCCTGGGAGACATCGCGTCTGCGTGCCTCGTGATCACCCTTGGTACGCGCCATGCCGCCACGCTACTTTATCGTAACGACTGTTATGTGAATGGAGAGGTGCTCATGTTCTCGCTGCCGTTGCACGACGATGCCCGTCTCGCCCCGTTGGAGGTCCGGCACGCCGAGGAGTTCGCGGAGCACCTGGACCGGGCGCGTGAACACATCCGCCCGTGGGTCGGGCCGGGGTTCGTCACCGAGGACGTGGGCGGCGCCCGGGCCACGCTCGAGCGGTATGCACAACGCCAGGCCGCCGACGGTGCCCGGCTGTACGGCATCTGGTGGAACGGATCGCTGGTCGGCGGCGTCATGTTCACCGACTTCGACGCGGCGGTCGGCTCGTGCGAGCTCGGTTGCTGGCTGGAACCCTCCGCCGAGGGCCACGGCCTCGTCACGCGGGCCTGTGCCGCGCTGCTGGAGTGGGCGTTCACCACCCGGAAACTGCACCGGGCCGAATGGCACTGCCGGGCCGACAACGACCACAGTTCTGCGGTCGCCAAGCGGCTCGGCATGACACTCGAGGGTGTGCGACGCGAGGCGTGGCCCTACCAGGGCACGCGCTACGACAAGCAGCTCTGGGCTGTCCTTGCTCCCGAATGGCAGTCCACGGGCCGGTGACCGGTGACGGCTGTGTCCGGCGGCCTTGCCGTGGATGCCATGTCTGCTGACGACCTCCGTGATGACCCGCAGTGCTGCTGGAAGGGCACGGGGCCACCGACGCGGGCCTCGCATCGGGGCGGCGGCGAGAGGAACGCCCGTGCGCCCCGGTCAGGGCAGGGGCTGGTGACCTTGACGAGCTCCAGGGTCACCGGTCCGTCCACGTCCGGGTGCAGGAACACCTTCCTCGGACTGGCCGTGTAGAGCTGGATGTCGCCCATGTCCTGGCCGCCACCCGAGTCGTCGGGCTCCAGGTACACGAAGGTCGAGTGCGAAGCGGCACTCCAGGTACCGCCGAAGTCGACGGAGGCGGCACCTCCGTGCCACCAGAGGTCGCTCGCCGGAATACCCGTGACGGAGAACCGCCCGTTGGCGTGCAGCCGGACCTCTCCGCCCCTCTCGCCGTCGCGGTATGTCCCGGGCAGGCCACGCGGATCCACCTCGACCGCGCCAGGCCCGACGCACCCCGAAGCGAACACCGCCACGGCTGCGACGAGCACGGTGACACGCCCGCCTCCGGCCGCGCCCCTCGTCCTCCAGGTTCTGGCCCCCACGTCCACGCGCCTCCTCCCCCGACACCGGGCGGCAGGTCTGCCCGCCCAGTGCCTCAATTTGAACACGCTCGGAAATGGTCCACTCGCGCAGGGCGCGGCAGGATTTTGCTTTCGCGGACCCGGCGCTCCCTCTGCGCGACCTGCGGCGCAGCCGATCGAGGATGGGCCTTGTCCTTGTCGGGTCTGGGACCGGACAGCAAAAATCGTCCCCCTCACCTCGAAGGGCGGGACGGGGGGCCGACGGCGCTTTCCGGGGCGGCGCTGCGCGTGGTGCTGCCGGAGGGTCAGCCTGCCAGTCGGGCGCGGGCCAGAGCGTGTGCGCGGTCCAGAGCGTCGGCGGGAGCGCAGGAGATGTCCGGCTGTACACCGGCGCCCTCCCAGTTGGTGCCGGAGACGGGGTTGATGGCGCGGCCGATGGGGATCGAGGCTTCCAGATGCGGGTGGACCGTCCAGCCCTCCCGAGGGTGCGCGCCGCCCCGGGTGGGCTCGCCGACGACCACCGCACGGCCGAGCTGTTGCAGGTCGTACGCCAGTTCCTCGGCTGCGGAGAAGGTGTGGTTGCTGGTCAGCACATACAGCGGCTTGCTGCCGCCGAAACGGGCGCCGGGGACGTGCGGCTGGCTCCAGGACTGCTCGGTGCGTTCGCCGTCGCGCCAGTACATGGAGTTGAGGTGGGTGCGCTCGTCCAGCAGGTGGCTGCAGATGAAGGCGACCGTGTCCGGGTCGCCGCCCCGGTTGGCCCGGAGGTCCAGGATCAGCGCCTGGGCACGGGCGGTCAGGGTGAGCGCGGCGGTCAGCGGTTCGGCGGCCCAGTCCAGCGGAAACAGCATCGGCGCCAGCTCCAGTACGGCGACCCCTCCGTCGAGCAGTTCCACCCGGGGCGCCCCGCCCAGCGAGGTGTCGAAGTCCCCGCGGATGGACTCCAGCACCGCCGCCCCCTGCTTCTCGGGCACCTGCTCGGCGTGGTACTGCAGGCTCAGATGCCGGTCGCCGTTGACGGACCGCAGGTCCGCGGTGACCAGCCGGGCGAGCTCCTCTGCGTCGTCAACGGCGTAGGCGCCCTCGGCATGGCGCCGTTGCAGCAGGCCGGCGAGCTGCCCGGCTATCTCGGGGAAGACGTAGTGCTCGGTCAGAAGCCGGACCGTCTCGTCGATGACAGGGCCTGGCTGAAGCTTCGTCACAGTCGTCATGGCACGAAGTAGATCACCGCCCTTGCGAAAGCGTCCACACGTTCAGCATGCGCCACCACATCCGGTACGCACGCTCCCGAACGGCGGCAGCACGCGCGCCCATCGACCTGGCCTGCGTTCCCCGAGAACACCACGACGTGCACACGCTCTCGGTCGGCTCCACCACCTCGACAACACGACCCAGCCGGCAAACGGCGCGGCCACCGAGACCCTCCTCGGCAAGCGCCGTCACCCAGACCGATGCGGAGATCCTCCCCGTCGACGAGGCCATCCGGCTCACGCAGGCCCAGATCTGGCCCACTGGCGATGCTGACGCCGGCGGGCGGCAGGGTCCGACAGGTAGCCGGCCCACAGGGATCGACAAGACGATCTGCTGACGCCGCAACGAAGTCGAGCGGACCATCAACCGGCCAGGAAATGGGCGAGCAGTGGCGACGCGCTACGCCGAGAGGGCATACGTCTTCCCACGGCACGGTCGTCGTGGCCGCGCTCAGGGGTCAGCCCACGTGCCGCGTGTAAAACATCGCGAGGAGGCGTAGGTGTTCGAGGGATTCGAGACGGCGCAGATCGATATCGGCGAGGCTTCGGCATTCGTCCGCTACGGCGGTCACGGGCCGCCGGTGGTGCTCCTGCATGGTCACCCCCGCACCTCAGCGACGTGGCACCGCGTTGCTCCACTGCTCGTGCAGGCCGGCCACACCGTGGTGTGTCCGGACCTGAGGGGCTACGGGCGCTCCCGCGGGCCGCGTTTCACTGCGGATCACGCGGGCTACTCGAAGCGAGCTGTTGCCGCGGACGTGGCAGCCGTGATGCGCCATCTCGGCCATGACCGGTTCGCACTGGTGGGGCATGACCGCGGAGGGGCAGTGGCCCTGCGCCTGGCACTCGATCACCCGGAGAGCGTTACGCGGGTGGTCTTCGCGGATGCCCTGCCCGTGACGGAGCATCTGTCGCGGATCACTGCCGAGTTCGCCACCCAGTGGTGGCACTGGTTCTTCTTCGCCCAGCCGGAAATCCCCGAGCGGGTCATCAACGCCGATCCCGACAGTTGGTACCACGGGGACCGTGAGGTGATGGGCGGGGAGAACTACGACGAGTGGCGGCAGGCCACCCGTGATCCCGAGGTGGTCCGGGCCATGCTCGAGGACTACCGCGCCGGGTTGACCGTCGACCGCAGGCATGAGGAGATCGACCGTGCGGCTGGCGCGCAGATCAGGTGTCCGACCCTGGTCCTGTGGTCGCTTCAGGACGATCTGGAGGACCTCTACGGTGACCCTCGCGCGATCTGGCGACGGTGGGCCGGCGACGTCCGCGGGCACGGCATCGACGCCGGTCATCACGTTGCGGAACAGGCACCCGGAGCTCTGGCCTCAGCCATCACCGGCTTTCTCCAGCCAACCTCCGGTGACGTGACGCAGTAGGCCCACGGCGCGGGCCTACTGCTCATCGAGGGCCGGGCCTCGATGCCTGCGACCGGGCCAGACGTCGCGCGGCGCCGGCACCGGTGGACGTCTCGGATGCCTGGCGCCGTTCCCCGGCGGGCTGGGTTCGCACACCGTGCCCCTGATCAGCCCACCTCTGTCAGGGCCGCATGCGCGGCGGAGAGGATCTCTTCGGAGAGCGGGGAGCCCACGGTGGCCCGGGACAGGACCAGCGCGCCGAACAGGGTGCAGAGGCGGACGATGCCGTCCTCGTCGTCGGTGGCGAGGAAATCGGCGAAGTCGGCCACTCCCTCGGCGTAGACGCGGCGGGCCTCGTGCCCCGCTCCCTCACGCGCGATGTCGGTCGCGAGGGCTGCGACGGGGCAGCCGTCCGCCGGAGTGTCGCGGTGCTCGACGGAGAGGTAGGTGTCGATCAGCGACTGCTGGGCGCCCTCGCGCTGCCTGTCGTGCCGCTCGAGCCCGGCGCTGTAGCGCTCGGTGAAGTCGGCGAAGGCGTGGGCGGTGGCCTCGTCGACGAGCGCCTCCTTGGAGGCGAACTGCTTGTAGAAGGCGCCGTGGGTCAGACCGGCCGCCTTCATCAGGTCGGCGACGCTGACCTGCGTGCCCTGCTCCCGGAACAGCCGGGATGCGGTGTCCACCACCCGCCTGCGATTCTCCTCCGCCTGTGCCTGCGATACGCGGCCCATGACCACTCCCATTTGGATGTCGGCTGGCATCTATCATAGACCCGTGTTTAGATTGGCTACATAATCTAAATCGTGCGGGTGGCAGACGGCGCCCGCCAGGCACCAGGAGCGAACATGGAACTGAAGAACACGGTCGCAGTCGTCACCGGCGCCAACCGGGGGCTCGGGCGGCACCTGGCCGCGCAGCTCGTCGAGCGCGGCGCGAAGGTGTACGGCGCGGCTCGACGCCCCGAGACCGTCGACGTGCCGGGCGTCATCCCGTTGCGGCTGGACGTCACGGACGAGGCGTCGATACAGGAGGCCGCCCGCGCGGCGTCCGACGCGACACTGCTGATCAACAACGCCGGCATCTCCACCGGAGCGACGCTGATCGGAGGTGACCTGGATGAGGTGCGCCGGGAGATGGAGACCAATTTCTTCGGCCCGCTCGCCGCGACCCGCGCCTTCACCCCCGTCATCGAGGGCAACGGCGGCGGCGCCGTACTCAACGTCCTGTCCGCCCTGTCCTGGTTCCACCCGGCCGGCCTCGGCTCCTACGCCGCGTCCAAGGCCGCCGCTTGGGCGCTGAGCGACGCGACCCGTGAGGAGCTGGCACCGCGCGGGATCACCGTCTCGGCGCTGCACGTCGGCTACATGGACACCGACATGGCCGCCGCAGTGCCCGCCGACCAGAAGGTCGCCGCCGCCGACGTCGCCGCCCAGGCCCTGGCCGGCATCGAGGCGGGCCTGCCCGAGATCCTCGCCGACGAGACCAGCCGGTACGTCAAGCAGAGCCTGTCCGCGGCACCCCAGCCGGACGCGGGCTGAGGCTCCCCTTTACCCCGGCCCGACCGCCTCCCCGCCCTCGGGCAAGGGACATCTCATGGGTTGCAGGACCTTCGGCCACCGGACCGGACTGCGCGTCCCAGAGACACGCTCGGCACCTCCAGGGAGGCGCCGCCGACCGGATCGCCGCCCCGGTCGTGCCGACGGTCTGATCGCTCGACGCGGCCGGACATCGCACCCGCACCGCACCGCACCGCACCGCACCGCACCGCACCGCACCCGCAAAGACACCACGAAATGGTTCGCAATGGGAGAATCCCGGACCGAACACGGCCCTCGTCCTCACGGACGGGACACGGAACGGAGACGACGATGAGGGCTTTCACGGTCGAGACGTACGGCGGCGAAGCCGGGATGCGCGCCGTCGAACTGCCCGACCCCCGGGTAGGGGACGACGACGTCCTGGTCAAGATCCACGCGGCGGGCGTCAACCCGCTGGACCTCAGGATCCGCAACGGGGACTTCAAGGCGTTCCTGCCCTATCGTCTCCCGCTCGTCCTGGGCAACGACCTCGCCGGGACCGTCGTCCGGGTCGGCCCGTCCGTCACCCGCTTCGCGGCGGGCGACGAGGTCTACGCCCGGCCCGACAAGGACCGCATCGGCACCTTCGCCGAACTCATCGCAGTCCATCAGGACGACCTGGCACCCAAACCGGCCACGCTCACCATGACCGACGCAGCTTCCCTTCCTCTGGTCGCGCTGACCGCATGGCAGGCCCTGGTCGAGCGGGCCCACGTACAGCCGGGCCAGAAGGTTCTCATCCACGCGGGCGCCGGCGGCCTCGGTTCCATCGCCGTCCAGCTCGCCAAAGCGCTGGGCGCGCACGTGGCCACCACCGTGAGCACCGCCAAGGCAGACCTGGCCAAGGAGCTCGGTGCGGACGTCGTCGTCGACTACCGGGCCCAGGACTTCGAAGAGGTCCTCGACGGCTTCGACGTCGTCCTCGACAGCCTCGGCGGCGAGAACCTCGCCAAATCCCTGCGCGTACTCAAGCCCGGCGGCATGGCCATCAGCGTCGCGGGCCCACCCGACCCGGCCTTCGCCCGTGAACTCGGCGCGAACCCGTTGCTCCGCCTGGCCATGAGCGCCCTCAGCTTCAAGACCCGGCGCAGCGCGAAGCGCCGAGACGTGACGTACACGTTCCTGTTCATGAGGGCCAGCGGCGACCAGCTGCGCGAACTCACCCCCCTCATCGAGACCGGAAAGGTCCGTCCTGTCGTCGACCGAGTCTTCCCGTTCGGCGAAACCCTCCAGGCAATGGAGTACGTCGAGAAGGGCCGCGCGAAGGCTGGAAAAGTCGTCGTCTCCATGACGTGAGCCCGGCACTGGTGGGCCATGGAGGGCGGGGCAGGAGGCCTGCTCCGAGTACCCTCCCTGCCGAGGCTTCCGGTCGGCGCTCCCCGACGTGACGTTTCTGCGCACACGCTTCGGTCCTGCGACGCCCGGCATCGACGCTTCGAACGGCACCCCCACGGAGGCGCAGTTGTCGGGGGCATCCGTGCAGAGAGAGGAGAGGGAATGAGTGTGGTGGAGAGCTGGTCCCGCGTGATGAGTCTTCTGGAGCAGCACGCCCCGGTGGAACACGCGGATCTGCCGGGGCCCGCTACGGAACAGATGCTCGCGGCCGCCGAGGAACGGATGGGTATTTCCCTCCCCCCGGATCTTCGGGTGTGGCTGCTGCAGAACAGTCTGGATCTTCCTGCGGAGGATGTGGACGACGATGTGCAATGCTGCGGCTTTGCCGGGTTCCCGGATGAGGGCAGCTTCTTTCTGGGCATCCGGGCGATGGAGAAGCTCTATGCCAACCGCTCCAGGTCCGGTGGCTTCGACCCTCCGGACCAGCCGGACAATCCGTTCTGGCGTAATGAGTGGATCCCGTTCCTGTCGGACCAGGACGGCTGGACCGGAAAGTTCATCGACGCGCGGGACGGGCGGATCGGCAGGTGGTTCGTGGGTGACATCACGACCACGGGCGAGTACGAATCCCTGGCTCACTACTTCGACTCCGTGGCAGAGATGCTGAGGAAGATCGCCGATGGAAGCCATCCGGTCTGCGAGGTCGACCAAGGGCGACTCGTCTGGTCGTAACGCAATGCGCCCCGGTTGCGCCGGGGGCGCCTTCCTTGCGCATTCGCAGCGTGGCCACCGGTTCGCGAGGCGGAAGGCACCGCCGGCGCGTACCGATCCCCGCCGCCTGGCCTCAGCCGCCCGGCGAGCAGCTCCGCCGTTGCGTGGGCGCTCAACTCGCTGCCATAAACGTCGGCTTGACGGCCCATGGTCTACATTGCGGTATCCGGCGGTCGCTGGTGCGGGCTCTGTGTCCGGCCAGTGACCAGGACGGTGTTGCGACAGCTACGAGGGCCGACACGGTCCGCTGGAGGGGGATCGGTGGAGATCGAGGCCATGGTCACGGCGGTGTCGTCCATGCTGGGGCCGGTGCTCCAGTTCCTGGGACGCCGACGGGAGGAGACGGCAGGCGACGAGAGCGACGCTCAGCCGGTGCCGGCCGGTGCCGAACCCGTCTACGCCGTTGTCCGCGAACGCTTCGACGTCGAGCCCGCCACCGCGCTCCTGCTCGACCGCCTGGCTCAGGAACCCGAAAGCACCCTGTGGCAGAGCACGTTCCGCGCCGCCCTCGCGGACATGCTCGCTCAGGATCGGAGGTTCGCCGACCAGGTGGCTGAGGCGCTCAACCGAGCCGACGGGCCCGGCGGCGGGAGTGGTGTCACGGATGCCGGTGCCGTCGCAGGCCGGGACTTCTCCCAGCGGGGCCGCTTTGTGGCGGGCCGGGACCTGCACATCGGTGACCACATGCCGCAGGACCCGGGCGGACAGCCGTGACCGACAAACCCGAGGCAGCGCCGTCCCCAGCCGGCGCCACCGCCCCCGTCACCACCGTCCAGGACTCCGGTCTCACGGCAGGACGGGACGTCCACCAGAGCGGACGGTACGTCGCCGGCCGCGACCTGTCGGTCGTCCTGCCGCAGCGCACCGCTGTACGGGCTCTTTCACAACTGCCCCCAGCCGTGGAGCTCGTGGGACGCGCGGCCGAACTCGCAGCCCTCACCCGCCCGCAACCGGCCGGCGACGCCACCCGTGTCGCCGTCGTACGCGACGGCGCGGGCGTGGGCAAGTCGGCGCTGGCGATCGGGGCCGCTCACCGGATGACGGAGCAGTATCCCGACGCCCACCTGTACCTCAAACTCGGTGGTGAGAACCTCCGCACCCTCTCCACCGCAGCGGCCCTCCAGCATCTGCTGTGGTCTCTCGGCGTCGGCGAGAGCGACATCCCCGAAGACCTGGAACGCCGTGTCGCCCTGTACCGCTCCACCATCGCCGAGATGCGCGCCGTCATAGTCCTTGACGACGCCGAGTCCGCTCAGCAGGTCGCTCCGCTCATTCCGGCTTCGCAGGCATACGTGTTCATCACGTCTCGCCGTCAGACCGTCGGGCTGCAAGGAGCTCATGTCGTGGATCTGACCCGCCTGTCCGAAGACGCCGCGATGGAGCTGCTCGAACGTGAGATCGGGGCGGAACGGTGCGCGGCTGAGCCCCGAGCAGCCCTCGACGTGGTCCGTGCCTGCGGTTGTCTGCCGCTTGCGGTCCAGCTGGCGTCATCGGCACTCAACTCACCCTCCGGGAAACGCCGCTCCCTCACGACGTTCGCGCGACGGCTGGCCGAAGAGGGACGACGCCACGGCGCGTTCGACACCGAAGTACGAGCCGGCTTCGCTCTCTCGTACCGCACCCTCTCTCCCACCGCGGCCCGGGTCTTCCGCGCTCAAGGGCTGGTCGCCGCCACTTCCCTCGGCGTGCCCTGCGTCGCCGCCCTCACCGGCCTCGACGAGGCCGACGTGGAGGAGGCCCAGGACGAACTGCTGGACGCCTACCTCGCCGAGCCGTCGGGCCCGGACGGCGACCGCTTCCATCTCCACGACCTGCTACGGCGTTTCGCCCGGGAACAGGCCCTGGACGAGGACGGCGTGCAGGAATGCGGGAGGGCCACGGCCCGGCTGCGCGCCTGGGCCCTCGCCTTCGCCACCGACAACATCCAGGCACTGCACTCCCCGGACACGACGGAGGCCGACCGCGCCCGCCGGCGGTTGGACGCCGAAGGAGCGGTTCTCGTGGCCGTCGTGGAACAGTCGACAGCCCAGAGTGGTGGCGCGGCCGATGCCGTCGCACTCGCCCTGAGTCTGGAGCCCTGGTTCGAAGCCGGCAGCCACTACGAGGCATGGCGGCGGGCGTACGAGAGCGCCCTGAACCATGCCGTCGCCTCGGGTGACGAAGCCTGCGCCGTACGCCTCCTGCTCGGCCTGGGCGACCGCAGCCGCCTCCTGCGCGACCACGCCGGCGCCGAACACCGTCTTGCAGACGCCCTGCACCGCGCCCAGGACCTCGGACAGCCGCAACTGGTGGGCCAGGCACACTTCCAGTCCGGCATGCTCCTGCGCGAACGTGGACGATACGACGAGGCCATCAGCCACCTGAGCCTGGCCGTCGACGCCCTCACCGGCGAAGACAGCCACGCTCTGGCCCAGTCCCACAACAACCTCGGGCACACCCTGCGCCGCCTCAAGCGTTATGAGGAGGCTGCGGTCCACCTGCGCCGAGCGGCCGCGATCGCCGCCCGGCTCGGCGACCGCACCGTGACTGGCTGGGCCACAGCCAATCTGCTCGCCTCCCTCCGCGCGCAGAACCGGCTCACCGAGGCCGAGGCGTGTTACAGGCCTGGCCTGGCGGCGTTCGAGGCCGTAGGACACCGGCTCGGCCAGGCGTGGATGCACTGCCATCTGGGTGCCGTGCGCGCGCTGCAACAGAGGTGGCCCCAGGCCGTCGAACTGTTCACCCGCGCGGTCGACGAGTTCACAGCCCTGGACGACGCCTACGGTCTGAGCGCCGCGTACGGCGGACTCGCGGACGCGCACCGCGCGCAAGGCGACCTGGGCCAGGCCGCGACCCTCTTCGCCCGCGCGGCGGACCGCGCCGAACAGGCGGGCGACGCGCACCGCCGCGCACTTGCCGCGCTCTGCCGGCTCACGACGCTTCAGGACCTCGGCGATGCCGCCCCACCCGATCGGGTCTCCACCGCTGAATCAGCTGCGCAAGCGGCAGTGGCCGCCCTGGACGAACCCCAGCGCCGGTCCGCGCTACGAAATCCGCGATGGTCCCTGGACTGAAGAGCGAGCGTCAGGACCGTTGCATGAGGTGACTGCGCGCCGCACCTCGTAGAACCACCGTGCGGACCGTCAGTCATCGACTGCGTGACCGATCACGGTCGGCAGAACCATGGCCCCCCTGCCGACCCACGACGTGACACCGTGAGGGCACAGCACGAGGCACAGCTGCCCATCGCGGCAATCGGGGTCCGGCACCTCACCCGGTCGACGATCCGTCCGATCGGGCTCTGCCCCGCCGCGGGGACGTCGGTGGACGTTTGCTGCCTCACCTGTCTCCGTCGGCCGCAAGCACGGGCCCGGAAGGATCAGTAGGGTCGTCGGCGTGCATGACGTACGGGTGGTTCTCATCGGCGGGACGTCGAACGTCGGAAAGTCGACCGTTGCCCAAGTGGTGGCGGAGAGGCTCGGGTTCGCATGCCTGAGCACCGACGGGCTGGCCCGGCACCCCGGACGACCCTGGCGAACCCCGGAGAGGGAGGTGCCGGCGCACGTCGCCGAGCACTATGGATCACTTGCGGTCGACGAACTGATCACGTCCGTTCTCGGGCACTACGATCGGCTGTGGCCCCGCATCGAAGACCTGATCAGCACGCATGCGTCCGACGGCCGCGGCACGGCAGGACTGGTTCTGGAGGGGTCGGCGCTCTGGCCCGTCCGCGTCGCCACTCTGCAGGTCGCGCGCACGGCCGCCGTGTGGCTCACCGCCGACGCCTCCGTAGTACGCGCCCGCGTGCACGCGGCGGGCTCCTACGAAACAGCCCTGGACGAGGAGCAGGTACTGATGGACAAGTTCCTGGCCCGCACCGAGCGCTACCAGACACTCATGATCGAGGCTGTCGACAGGCTCGGCCTGGAGCGCATCGACGCCGGGGGTGGACGGTCCGCCGCCGAGCTGGCTGACGTCGTACTCGCGGCTGCCGACGCACAGACCGCGGTGGGGCGGTCGACCGATACTGGGTGACCAGTGGGGGCACCGCCGACACACCCCTACGCCAGGAGCCCCACCAGGTCGAATGGCAAGGATCACCTGCGCTACCGAGCTTTGCGACTGGGCAGTTGAGCCTCGAGTCGTGTGTGCGTGCTCGCGGGGCACGAATGTGGAGCGGGTCTAGCTGCGGGTGCGAAGAGTCGTGGCGGGGGTCGCGCCGTACAGCTGGCGATACGCGGCTGCGAAGCGGCCGATATGCGCAAAGCCCCAGCGGGCCGCGATCTGCGTCACGCTGGACGTGGCCGGGTCGGCGGTCTTCAGATCGTGGTGCGCACGGGTAAGACGTACATGGCGCAGGTAGCCGAGTGGACTCGTGTCGGCGTGCCGGCTGAAGGCGTACTGCACAGCGCGGGGGGTGACGAATGCAGCCGCGGCGATGTCGGACAGGCCGATGGCGCGGTGAGCGTTCTCTTCGATGAAGGTTCTTGCCCGGCGCAGGGTGTCGGTGTGCGCGTCACGACTGTCGATGCGGTGGTGCTCCTCCCGGTCTGTGGTGTTCGGGAGCGCGGCCAAGGCGACGGCGGCCAGATGTTGGGTGGCGGTGGCGACGACGAGAGGGTCGGGGGCGGGAGGCCCTGTCAGGACTTGATCGCGAAGGAAGGCTATGGTGCTGCCCAATCGACGATTGGCTCCGCCGTCGACTGCGCGCTGACCGGTGAGTCGGACCGGCCCCGGTGCGGCCTGAGCACCGACGGCGGCGGCCTTGTCGAGCACCGTCGGGTCGAACATGGTGATGGTGTAGCGCGCGGAGTGCAGTGCGCCGGTGTACGGGCGGTCGGGAGGGGCGATGAGAAACGTTTCGCCCGGGCCGTAGACGTCGGAGCGGCCCTCGGTGGTGTCGACCATGGTGCCGCTGTGCACAGCGATCAAGCAGATCAGGCCCAGCGGGTTGGCGGTGTAGGACATGGTGTAGCCGAAGGTGAGGCGGTCGACAATGAGGCCCTCGGCTGCGTTGCGCACGATCTGCGTCTGCGTGTCGTTGGGTCGGCCGCCGATGCGCATCGGTGTGTACGCCCGCGACAAGAACTCCTCCGTCGCCTCCAGACTTCTGCTGTCGAAACGCTCCGTTTTCATCTTTGCCTCTCCGTGCGCGCAGCGGCGCAGCAGTCCTGCCACATCGTACGACGCGCAATGTGCAGGCCCGGGCACGAGCATCGCGGAGGTGGTGAACCGGGTGCGTCGGCGCTCCGCAGAGGTGATCCTGCAGGTGGCGGCGTTGACGGCCCCCTGGAAGGTCAGAAAACGAAGGGCCGCAGACTCTGCCGCGAAACGCAGGCCGCGAAGCGTGGATGCGTGGGTGTGCAGGTGGAGGACCAGGGCATTCGTCGAGTCGAGCGGCCTGCCGCAGCAGGCCGACCGTGTCATTTACCCACCGAGAGAGGTCTGCAGTGCTCACAGCTCACGCGGGCCAGCACGACAGCGGGCGGGCCGAGGTCACGGCATGTCACGACGTGAGCAACGGCCGATACGTGCTGTACGCAAAGGGCGTGTTCGACGCCACCACGAGCGGCGCCCTTGACCAGGCCTTGAGCCGAGCGTGCCATGCTGGGAATCCCCGCATCGTGATCGACTGTTCCGCCGTCACCTTCGCGGATGTCGCCTTCTTGCGTGCGCTGCTCAGCTGCAACTCTCATGGCGCCCGAGTCGCCGTGGCCGCACCGTCCCTGGCTGTGCGCCGCCTCCTTGAGGCCACGGACACCTCCGGCCGCTTTCTCGCTGCGCCAGACGCTCATTCGGCCTCGGGCAGGGGATCCGGCGAGGCCATCATGCGTGCCGGCCGTTGAGCACTCAGCGCTTCGGCGGACATGCCCGCAGCCTTGCTGGAGCACCAGCTTCACCGCCACGCTCTCCAGGGTCGCGCCTCACATGAGAGGTACAACAGCTTCGATGCGTTTTCCGGTGGCGGTCGAGATCACCACCAGACTTTTCGCCAGACGGCTGACCATGGGCCAACCATAACCACCGACGGTGTACTGGCCTGGAGGGCACGGGCGAGCGACGGGAAATTCGGTGCTTGCATCAGCAACTGACAAGATGAGTTCGTCGCCGTGGATTTTCGCGGAGAAACCCGTGAGGCCGCCGCCGTGCCGGCACGCGTTGGTCACCAGCTCAGAGGTGACCAACAGGGCATCGGCCCACACGATGTCGTCCCGAATTCCCTCGTTGCCGGAAAAGAACTGGGCACGGAGCAGCGCATCGACATGCTCGCGGGCGGCAGCCGCGCTCGTCGGGAGGCCCATCACGAGGACGTCTGTAAGCTCGTCGCTCACGCTGCCTTCACCGCCAATCTGCTGCAACGTCTACGTCGTCCCCGCCTGCCCGCCAATCCTCGGCTTACACGGGGCGGCAGCTGACCCCGGCCCTGGGCGTAAGGCGGCCGCCGACGCCTGAGCGTCCGCCCGCACATCCGGCGGGCGGAGGGCCCTGGACCTTGCACCGCACTGCCCGCGCACCGCTCGACGAGGTCACCGGGCTGGCAGAATCCGGGGTATGGCGGACATCATCACGCGTGACGGCACCTGGAGCTTCGACGGAGACACGATACGGATCGTGCCTGGCGGCAAGGTGCACCCGGTGCGTCAGGACCTCGGTGAGGTCATCGTCCCGCTGCACGCGGTGGCGGGGGTCTCGTTCGAGCCGGACCGCAAGGGCGGTCGTCTGCGGTTGCGAATGCGGTCCGGAGCCTGCCCTGTGCTGCGCGCCGCGGACGGCCGGCTGAAGGATGCCTCCGATCCGTACCATCTGGTGGTGGAGAAGGGCCGCACGGGCGTGGCGGAGTATCTCGTCGACGAGATACGTAACGCCCTGCTGATCGAGCAGGTGCCTGACGGGCCGGTGGACCGCTTCCTGCTGCCGGGGCCGTCGGTGCCGGTGTCCGGCGGGGGCGGGGACGGTACGGCCTCCTTCGACGGCGAGACCATCCGCCTCTCCTGGAACTGGAAGGCCGAGGAGTCCAAGACGGCCGGCGGCACGGTCTCCCTCCCGCTGTCGGAGGTGACGGGCGTGCGCTGGGTGCCCTCCATCGGGCTGGAGAACGGCTCCCTGCGCTTCGACCGGGCAGGAGCGGTGTCGAGCGCGCCGGCCAAATTCGATCCGTACTCCCTGGAGCTGTGGGGGCTGTCGAAGCGGGAGTACACCGCCGTCCTGGTCGCGGCTGCCGTGCTCGTCCGGCTGCGGGCGCCCGCCCGACAGGCCGCACCCCCCGGCCTGTCGCCCCCAGCCCCTGAGATCGCCCCCGCCGCCGACGACCATGACCTCCTGCTGCGCAGACTCCGCGAGCTCGGGGAGCTGTACGGGGCCGGCATCCTCACCGACGAGGAGTTCGCCACCGCAAAGGCCGCAGTCCTGAGGCGCCTCTGAGTGGCCTGTGGGAGCCCGCGCGGCCACCACCGCCCGAGGCCCTCTGCTCTCGGCTCGTCGTACGCCCGCACCCGGAGGGGCTGGTCCGGGCCCGTGCCACGGGACAAATCCGCAGGCGTTGCGACGGATCAGGGTGTGGGCGAGGCGTCGGTGAGGGCCATCCACTCCCGGACCGTGTCCTGGTGCGACCCGCTCGCCGTGCTCGCGGCCACCTCTTCGGCATCCTTGACGGAGCACGGTGCCCCTGCTCGGCTGAGCAGGACGAGCGGCCACGCAGGGCCCGCACCGGCCGGCTCTCCATCAAAGGCGGCCCATTCCCAGGGGCCGTCAAAACGCCATGCCCGGCCGGCGGCGTCGGCGATTTCGTCGCCCGCCTGGAGAGACGCGTAGGGACGCATCAGCAACTCGAAGGTGAAGGGGATACCGTCACCAGGGTGGATGGTGTATCCCGAGCCATCGAGATGACTCTCGTCCGGGAACTCCCTGTAGGACAGGCCTCGGCGCAGCACCGTCACTGTCCGAGTGGGATGCGGCAGCCAGACCGTCTCCAGCGGCGGATCATGGTGGTCCACTGCCGTTACGTGCACCACAGTAGGTGGCACGCCGACCCGGCAGACGCCTCCGGCCTGCAACTGCTCGGCCGGAGGATCCGTCCGGAACAACTCCGCGGCCACCTCCGGCGCAACGCTTCCGTGACCGTCGTCCACACCGAGGGCCACGATCCCGTTCCACTGCGCGAACCCGTCGGTCCTGTCGATCTCCCACCATGGCCATCGCACCGCCACATGCCCCCACGTGACACCCCGCTCAACGCGGGTGACCGTAAAGGGGCACGAGACCGACAGCACGTCACCTACCCGGAAGTCCCCCTCATCGTCCACCCGGTCAGGGTAGCCAGGTAGACGGGAGAGGTGCCGGCGGGCGTACGAGCCGCTACCGGACCACGCGTAAGCGGCGGTCCGGGAAGTACGCGCAGGTGCAGGTCAGGCGGCTGTGCTCTCAGCGTCTCCATGCTCTTGGGTGAGCACCACGTGGAAGATGCGTACCCCGGTCAACAGGTGTCGACGGGGTTCCTCTGACTCATCGGTCATGAGCTTGACCTTGACACGGTGACAAGGTCTTCACTTGGGCGTAGGAGGTGGTCCCGATCAACACGACCGACGTGACCATGCAGAACACCCGTGTGACCGACGCCCTCGGATCCGAGGACTCACCGGTCCGGCTTCGGGCGGCCCTGGCGGTCGGCTCGAACCCCGACCCCGTGTTCCTGGAGGTGCTCGTCGACCGGTGCGCGGTCGAGCCGGACTTCTTCGTACGCGACATGCTCTCCTGGGCGCTGACCCGTCTCCCGACGGAGATCACCTTGCCCCGGATCCGGGATGAGCTCGGCTCCGGGCTTCCCCAGGCCCGCAGTCAGGCGCTGCACACACTCTCCAAGATCGGCGACAGGAGTGCGTGGGCCTGGATCACCCGCGACATGCTGCGGGACGCCGACGACGAGGTCGCGCGGACTGCGTGGCGCGTCGCGGTCGTCCTCGTGCCCGAGCACGAGGAGAAGGAGCTGTCCGACGAACTGGTCCTGCACCTCGGCCGTGGCGACCGAGATGTGCAGCTGAGTCTGAGCCGGGCCTTGGTCGACCTCGGTGACGTGATCAAGCCCGCCCTGGAGAGGGCAGCGCAGAGCGCCGACCCGGCGATGGCCGCGCACGCGCGTGCCACCGAGCTGCTCCGGCAGGACCCGGAGACCGGTTTCGACGCGGCCCTCGACGAGGCGAAGCGCGTGGTCGCACTCGGCCCGGGACGAGCCGCTGCCGCAGCGGCTGCGCCGGCCGGCGCTGAGACCGCCGCGCCACCGGAGACGACCGAGCAGCTGGAGGGTTCGGGGGGCACGGAGTGCTGATCGGTGATGTGGCCCGCCGCTCCGGGGTGAGCACCCGGATGCTCCGGCACTACGACGCCCTGGGGCTGGTGCGGCCCACGGGCCGCACCGTCGGTGGCTACCGCGAATACTCTGCCGAGGATGTCCGCAGGATCTTCCACGTGGAGAGCCTGCGGTCCCTCGGGCTCTCGCTCAAGCAGATCGGGCGCGCGCTGGAGGATCCGGCCTTCACACCGCTCGACCTGGTCAGCGACCTCATCCGGCAGACGGAGGACCGCCTCGCGCGAGAACAGGAACTGCTCGAGCGGCTACGCGCCATCGACGCGTCGGCGCCCACCGACTGGCAGGAAGTACTGCGCATCGTCGAACTCGTGCGAGAACTCAACTCGACCAGCGCCGCGCGCAGACAGCAGGTTCTCCTGGCCCGCCCGGAGGACGTGCCGGTACCCGCCGAACTGCTGGCCGGGGCGGTCCTGAACGAGTCCGACCCGCACGTCGCAGGTGCCCTGCGCTGGGCGCTCGCCCGATCGGGCAGCGACGGTGTGGCGACGCTGCACGCCGGCATGCGCTCGGAGGACGCCGGCATCCGGCGGCGCGCGGTGCTTGCGATCGCCGAGATGCCCGAGGCTCCAGGTGCCACCACTGTGCTCGCGGATGCTCTGGGGGACCCGGACACAACGGTGCGCAGGCACGCTGCTCTTGCTCTGGGCCGTCGGGGCGTGGCCGCGGCTGTGCCCACCCTCGTCAGCATGGTGGTGGAGGGCTCCAACGACGTGGACGCCGCGGAGGTTCTGGGAATGCTGTCCCTGGACCCCGGGTGCACGGACCGGATCATGACCGCCCTGGTCGACGAACTGGCCGTACCCACCGCCGACTCCGCGACGCGGATTCGTCTCACCCAGGCACTGGTCGAGCTCGCGGGAACCTCCGCGCAGGAGGTCCTGCGCCAACTGGCCCACGACGACGACGCCGCTGTCGCCCTCGTCGCCTCGGCCCTTGTCGGAGTTCTCGAAGAGCGGTCCCGTGAAGACGAGGCAGACGAACCTTCCTGATCGCGGGTACGGAACCAGGTCTCGGTCATGGCCTCGCAAACGGATGCTTCACGATCGGCTCACCTTGACTCGCCGGCCCGGAGTGAACAGGAGGGCCCGGGAGCCGTCGAATTCGGCCTCCGCGCGCTTCCCTCCGGAAGCAGGCCACAGGAAGGGACGACCGACGACCTCAGGGGACCGAGCACCAGCAGGACGGAGACGCAGACGGCGGCATAGACGGCGAGGGTGAGGCCGAGGGCGCAGACTGGCGCTCCTCGACGGCCGTACCGCAAGCAGGTGGCCCGCGGTCCGCGCCGACGACAGGGGATGGACCTGAACACGCCGTGAGCCTGGGCGGGCCGGGGCGCCGCGCTCTCGTCCGCCGGTGTTCGTCCATGGCGGCGCCCGCAGTGCCGCATCGACCACCTCGGCACCTCCGCGTTCCCCGGCCTCCTCGTCCCGCACCTGCGGGCGACCCGCGCGTGGTCACGGTCAGCCCCTGGCGTCGGCCGCGCAGGCGGAGGGGTCAGGGGCCGTGCAACTCGTCGGCGAGGGCGAAGCCGTCGGCAATCCATGCCAGCTCGGTGCGGGCCCGGGCGATGAGCCCGTCGTAGGCGTACACCTTGTACCGCACCGCCAGCTCGGCCTCGCGCTCGGTCAGCTTGGACAGGCGAGCCGCCAAGGTGGGGTGGGTGCGCTCGACGAGTGCGGCCCGGGTGCCTTCGAGCATGCTCAACTGCTCCCGCCAGTACGCCTCTTGCTGCCGAAGCTGCTCACGTACCGATGCGGGGTCGGCGAAGTCGAAGTAGGCCGCCTTCAGGTACGCGGGGTCGCGCTGCCGCTGCGGCGTCAGCGGGGACTCCATCCAGCCCCGGAAGTCGGCGAGTCCCGCGTCGGTGACGTGGTACTCCTTCTTCGTCCCCTTCTGCCCCCATCGCACCTCGACCGACTTGAGAAGCCCGTCGCGCTCCAACCGGTTGAGTTCGGGATAGATCTGCGAGTCCGGGGCGTGCCAGACGTGGGCCACCGAGCGGCTGAAGCTCTTCGAGATGTCGTACCCGGTCATGGGGCGACCGGTGAGCAGCGCGATGAGCGCGTATCGCAGCGACAAGGCACCTCCCCCTCCGAGATCACCAAGCTACACACCCTTGCCATCTCACTATATCGATAGTTAGTTTGTGGCCCGCGCAACACATACCTCTCTTCATAGGGAGTTTCCATGTCTGTCACCACTCCGCCCTCCACCGCGGCGGCGAAGATCTTCAACTACCCCCGCAACGCCTGGTACGCGGCCGCCTGGGATCACGAGGTCACCGGCAGGCAGCCGCTGGCCCGTACGATCGCCGGCGTCCCGCTGGCGCTGTGGCGCACCACCGAGGGCCGCCCGGTCGCCCTCGCCGACGCCTGCTGGCATCGGCTGGCTCCCCTGTCGATGGGCAGGATCCTGGGCGACGAGTTGCAGTGCCCGTACCACGGCCTGCGCTACAACGCGGCCGGCCGCTGCACCGGGATGCCCGCGCAGGAGACGATCAACCCCAGCGCGGTCGTCCCGTCCTTCCCCGTCGTCGAGCGGCATCGGTACGTCTGGGTCTGGGTCGGCGATCCCGACCTCGCCGACCCGACCGCGGTGCCCGACATGCACCAGATGGACGACCCGGGCTGGGCCGGCGACGGGGAGACGATCCACGCCGACTGCAACTACCAGCTCATCCTCGACAACCTCATGGACCTCACCCATGAGGAGTTCGTCCACTCCTCGAGCATCGGGCAGGAGGAACTGTCCGAGGCCGAGTTCGACGTGACCCACAAGGGCGACACGGTCACCGTCGCCCGGTGGATGCGCGGCATCGACGCCCCTCCGTTCTGGCTGAAGAACATGCGGGACAAGTTCCCCGGCTTCTCCGGCAAGGTCGACCGCTGGCAGATCATCACGTTCCAGGCACCCGGCACCATCTGCATCGACGTCGGCGTCGCGAAGGCAGGCACCGGGGCACCCGAAGGCGACCGCAGCCATGGCGTCAACGGGTACGTGATGAACACGATCACCCCCGAGACCGACCGCACCGCCCACTACTTCTGGGCGTTCATGCGCAACTACCGCCTGGACAGCCAGACCATCACCACACAGCTCCGCCAGGCCGTGCACGGCGTCTTCGGCGAGGACGAGGAGATGCTGCGGGCCCAGCAGCGCGCCATCGACGCCAATCCCGAACACGAGTTCTACAGCCTCAACATCGACGCCGGCGGTATGTGGGTGCGCCAGATCCTCGACCGTATGCTCGCGGCCGAGGGACGCCGCTCCTCCGCGCCGGCCGCCGGTCAGGTGGGCTGACATGGCAGTGCAGACACAGACCCGCTGGCAGCGGGCCCGGGTCGTCGAGGTCTCGGACGTCGCCGACGGTGTGCGCCGCATCGTCCTGGCGCCGGAACACCCCGCGCACGCCGCGCCCGGCACGCACGTCGACGTCCGGATCGGTTCCGGGGACGGCACCGGGGACGGAGTCAGCCGCGTGCGGTCCTACTCGGTGGTGCGCTCCGAGGACGACGGTCGCCGGCTGACGCTCAGTGTGCGGCTCTCCCCCACCTCGTCCGGGGGGTCGGCGACGATGCACCGGCTCCGGGCCGGGGACGAACTCACCGTCACGGGCCCGCTGCAGAACTTCCCGCTCGCGGTCGGCGCCTCCCGGTACGTACTCGTCGCCGGCGGCATCGGCGTCACCGCGTTGGTCGCGATGGCATCCGCGCTCCGTCGGCGCGGAGCCGATTACGAGCTGCGGCTCGTCGGCCGCAGCCGCGCCGTGATGGCGTACGTCGACGAGCTCGTCGGTGAGCACGGCGACCGGGTCCGCCTCCATATCGACGACGAAGGCACCCCCCTGGCGGTCGACGACCTGGTCGCCGGGATAGCCCGGACGCCCTCCGCCCCCGGAACAGAGCTCTACATGTGCGGCCCGATCGGGCTCATGAACGCCGTCTCCCGGAGCTGGGCCGAGCATGCGCTGCCCACCACCAACCTGCGCTTCGAGACCTTCGGTTCCAGCGGCAGGTACCCGGCGGAGGAGTTCCTCGTCCATCTGCCCGAACTCGGCCGCGAGGTCACCGTCGCCCCCGGCACCTCGATTCTCGACGCCCTCGAGGCGGCAGGCGTCGAGACCCTGTCGGACTGCCGCAAGGGCGAGTGCGGGCTGTGCCTGGCGAAGGTACTGGACTCCACCGGCACCGTCGACCACCGCGACGTCTTCCTGAGCGAGGCCCAGAAGGAACGCTCGGACAAGCTGTGCCTCTGCGTCTCCCGGGCGGCGGCAGCCCACAGCGGCTCGGACACCCCCGCTGTTCTCTCTCTCCGCCTGACCTGACCCGGCGGGCACCCGCGTACGCCCGGATCTCTCACCACCTGGACACCCATGAACATCACCGCACGCATTTCGCAGGCACCGATGAGCGGCTACCAATGGCTGATCGTCGCGCTCTGCACCTTCATGAACTGCCTCGACGGCTTCGACGTCATGGCGGTCGCCTTCACCGGGCCGTCGGTCACCGAGGAGTTCGGACTCAGCGGATCGGAGTTCGGGCTGCTGGTCTCCTTCGGCCTGATCGGAATGGCGATCGGCTCGATGCTGCTGGCGCCCTTCGCCGACCTCATCGGCCGTCGCCCTCTGATCCTGGTCAGTCTCGTCCTCGGCACGATCGGCATGTTCGGCGCGGCGACGGCGCCGTCGGTGACGGTGATGGGCCTTTTCCGCCTCGTCACCGGCATCGGTGTGGGCGGCATCCTGGCCAGCACCAACGTGATCGCCAGCGAGTTCTCCAACGCCAGGAACCGCGGTCTCGCCATCGGCATCTACACCGCCGGTTACGGGATCGGCGCCACCGCGGCAAGCCTGGTCGCGAAGACCGTGGTGGGCGGCGACTGGCGGATCGTCTTCTACGCCGGTGGCATCGGGACACTGCTCGCCCTGATCGTGATCGCCGTCGTCCTGCCCGAGTCGGTCGCCTTCCTGGAGCAGCGACGTCCGGGCGACGCGCTGGAGCGGATCAACCGGACCCTGGCCCGCATGCGTATGGAACCCGTCACCGGCGCCGACCTCGACCGGGCCGCCGCCACCGGGTCCGCTGCCGAGCGGGCCGGCTCGGGCTGGCTCAGGCAGCTGCTGACCCCGACGATCCTCCTCTGGCTCACGTTCATCACGATCATGTTCGGCTTCTACTTCGTCAACAGCTGGACGCCGACGCTGCTGGTCGAGGAGGGCCTGTCCGAGAGTGCGGCGGTGACCGCCGGAATGGCGATCTCGATCGGCGGTACGGTCGGCTCGGTGCTCTACGGCGTCGTGGCCCGGGTGCGCACGCCGCGGGTGGTGCTGATCGGGTTCTCCCTGCTCTCGGCCGCGATGATGATCGTCTTCATCGTGAGCACGTCGACCCTGTGGCTCGGGTTCGCCATCGGCGTCGTCGTCGGCGCGCTGATCAACGGCTGCATCGCCGGCGCCTACACCGTCGGTCCGCCGCTCTACCCCGCCAACGTACGCAGCGTCGGCATGGGCTGGGCTCTCGGAATGGGCCGCATCGGCGCCATCCTGTCCCCGACCGTCGCAGGCATGCTCAAGGACGCCGGCGCCTCCGCGACGCAGCTCTACATCGGCGCGGCCGTGGTCGTCGCCCTCTGCGCACTCTTCCTGGTGGCCCTACGCCGACACGACCCCGAGTCCCGGCCCGCAGCCGCCGAGGAGGCACTCGCCGCCTGACCTCCGCCGGTTCTCCGGCCGGACACACCGCTGCGTCTGCACACCGGACACCACGGTCGTGACCCGGCAGGCTCACCCGCAGGTCAGCGCCATCACCACCTCCGCGTGGTGCCGATCCCCGTCAGCTCAGGCCCTGCCCAGGCCTGCCTGGCGTGGACCGGCACCACGCTTCGTGGTCCTCGCCCTTCGCCCTTCGCCCCCGCCGAGCAGGGTGTCCCCGCTGTTGACGGAGTGAAGGCCTCGCGCGGAACGACCCTGCCGGCCGGTGGACCTGATGAGGGATCACGCCATTCCACCGGCCGCCCGCGGAGGGCCCGGGCCCTTCGGATGCCTCAGGCCTGTCCTCCGCCTGACCGGTCGCGGGCCTGCCGGGCAGCGTCCTGGCCCACCTCTCGCAGCCCCGAGGCCGCTTCCTCGCCTGAGGTCTGAGCCTGCTCCTTCGTGGCTTCGGCGGCCTGCTGCGCCGTGCTCTTCACCGACCCCACCGCATCCGCAGCCGGCTGGCGCATCCCCTCCTTGAGATCCTGCGCGACCTCCTGCGCGGTCTCCTTGGCGGGCTTGAGCAGTTCGTCGGAGTGCTCGCGCAGCCGGGAACCGATGCGCTCCTCGGCGTCCGAAGCCGGGAGCAGGGACGCGGCGAGCATGCCGGCGCCGAACGCGATGACCCCCGCGGCGAGAGGGCTGCCTTGCGCTTGCCTGCTCACCTGCCCCGGGGCCTCCTTCAGCGACTGGCCGACCTGATCAGCTGTGTGCCGGACGGTCTCCTGGGCCTGCCCGGCGGTGTCCCCCGCGCCCTGCGCGAGATCGTGCGCCTTCTGCCTGGCCGGTGAGTCCTGGGTGTGGTCGGCCGAGCCCATGACACGCTCCTTCAGTCCGGTCAGCCGGTGCTGCGCGGCGTCCGCCTTACGCCGGGCCACTTTTCTGGGCGCTGCCTTGTCCGCGAGGCGATCCACGTTGTGCGCCAGGCGCGCGCGGGTGTCCTCCACCTCGGTCTTCAGTTCGTCCGGGTCCGAGCCCATCGGGCATCCTCCTTCAGAGTTTCGGCGGTCCGCTCGGGCTTCACCTGCACTGCGCGCATGCGTTTACGGCCCATCACGAAGAGGACAGCGGCCACCACCGCCCAGAACCCGGTCACGATGAGCGCGGCCCAGGCCAGGTCGACCACGTGAGCCAAGCCGAAGATCGCGGCCAGGCTGCCCATCAGCAGCACCAGATGACCGACGTAGCCGGACCCGGCGAGCATCCCCGCCGCCTTGCCCGCTCGGGTCGCCTCCTGCTTGATCTCTGCCTTCGCCAGCTCGATCTCGCCACGGACGAGCTGGGTCAGGTCGTCACCGATCTCGCCGACCAGTTCCCCGATGGACGGGTCCGGCGAAGGGGCCCGGTGGGAGCCGGACAAACTGCCGTCCTGCGGGGCGGTGGCGTTCCGCGAAGTGGAAATGGCCACGATCGCACCCCCTTACAGCTGTCGCGGATCGGGGTTGGGATACGGGTCCCTCACGGGCAGCGGACCCGGCGGCGTGATCGCCCCGCCGTACGAGGGCGTGGTCCGCTCCTGCTCGGACGGGTTCGCGGGCCGCGTCACGTCAGGCATGTGATCGTCCGCGGCAGCGGAGGGCCAGGCATTTCCACCGGCTTCCACCGCTGGACGGCCGCTACGTTCGTCACCTGCGTAGGAGTTGGTGCCACCGCTCGCGGACTTCACACCTTTACCGAGACGGGCCGTCGCGAAACCGGCCAGGGCGGCACCGGCAAGAAAGACGCCGGGGCGACGGCGTGCGAAGTCCTGGAGGTCACTGACGAGTCCTCGCGGACCCCGGTCCTCCAGCTTCGTCGCCACATCGTGGCCGCGGTCAGCTATCTGCCGCACCGCCTTCGTCGCGGGCGAACTCTGCTCACCGCTCTCGCCCATGGTGCTCAACTCGTCGGCCAGCTGACGAACGCTCCGAGCCAGGCGCTGAGTCTGGGTCCGCGCCTGATCCTCGAGTTGATCCCGCAGCTCACCCCCCACCTCCCGGACCTGCGACGAAGTCTCGTCCGCCAGGTCTCCCGCACGCTCCTTGGCCGTGCCGGCCACATCGGTCGCCTTCTCGCTCACCAGCCCGATGCCCTCGCCGGTCTTCTCCTGCGCCGTCTGCTTCACGGCCGCGGCTGTGTCATCGTCCGGACTGGTCGCACCGCCGAAGTCGCTCAACGTTCCTCCTCGGTCGTCATGCGCGGGGAGTTCACTCCCCTGCCCGTATCGGGCTCACCACTTCCATCATGACAACCCACCCGAAATACGCCATACGGGCGCTCCCCATACGCAAAGGCGCAGGTCAGGAAGCGCGCTCTGCCGGTTCCCATCGGCACGCACGCCCGTCGAAAGGCTCTCCTCGCGTGAGCTCCGCCCTCCGGCGAGGGCTCCCGCTTCGGCACTCGGAGAGTGTTGCGTCTTACGGGCCCCCCAGGGCTGGCCGGGCGTGTGGAATGGCCCTTGGCCGCTTCGATGGACCGCACGAAGGACGCTGTGCGCAAGGCGATGAGCAGGGGCGGCTGAGTTCGCGGAGAACTCGCGCGACCGGCCCCCGCCATGTCACCGCCCGGTGGGCGGTGGCACGGCGGGTGCGGGGCCGGTCAGCGGCGGCGGGTGCGGGCCGCGAGCGCCGCGGCTGCGGTGACCAGGGCCAGGATCCACAGCAGCGCCAGCGACCAGGGCATGCCGTCCGCACCCCAGACGTCCATCGCCGCGCCCGCGTAGGGCGGCCCGACGACTCCGCCCACGCCCCAGACGACGGCGAAGGCGGTGTTGGCCATGAGCAGGTCCTCGCCGTCGAGATTGGCGCCGAGGATGCTCAGCACGAGCGCGTAGCCGGAGAAGGCGACGCCGCCCCACACCGCGACCACGAGCCAGAGCCAGGGGCCGGAGTCCATGACGGTGGGGAGGAGCAGCGCACCGCCCGCCCCCACGGTCAGCGAGAGCATCAGGGCCGCCCGGCCGCCGATGCGGTCGGCCAGCCAGCCCAGCGGGAACTGCAGGACCATCTGGCCGACCAGCAGCATCGTCAGGGCGAGTTCACCCTGACCGGAGCCGAGCCCCGAACGGTCCCCGTACAGCGGCAGGAACTGGAGGGTGACCGCGTCGAAGACGGACACGGCCAGGACCGCCACCAGCAGCACCGACAGCTGCCGTGCCAGCGCCACCACCGGTACCCGCCCGGAGGCGCGCATGGACGGCACGCGTCCGCGCTCCGTCCACAGCGGCCACAGGGCGAGCACGGGGCTGACGACCGCGAGGGTGAGGGCGAGCGGCTTGGAGTTGCCCGACACGCTCAGGACGGCGGGGCCGATGCAGAATCCCAGGGCGAGCACGGAGGTGTACGCGGTCAGCAGGCGTCCCCGGTGGGTCGCACCGGCGTTCTCGCTGATCCACGTCTCACTGAGGATGAACATCGCGACGGCGCAGCTGCCGAGCACACCGCGCAGCAGGAACCACAGGGCGAGGTTGTCGGTCACCGCGAACAGCGCCATGATCACGGACGTGCCCGCGGAGGCCGCTGTCATCAGCCGCCAGGCACCGAACCGTCTCACCAGTGCCGGGACGGCCACGGCGGTGAGCACCATGCCCAGCGGGGTCATCGCACCGTTGAGGCCGATCACCGTCCCTGAGACGCCGCGCTCCTCCAGCATGCGGGAGAGCAGCGGGTAGGTGATGCCGAGGGTCATACCGAAGACGCCGATGACGGCGATCGGCCCCACGGCGGTACGGAAGACGCCCGGTCCCCCGGGGCGTGTCGCGGTCGATGATGCTTCCAGCATGGTCAGCCGTTCACTTTGTTCCACACCCTGCCGGGCAGACTGAAGATGTCGATGAACCCCTCGGCGCTGCTCTGGTCGAAGGTGCAGTCGCTGCCGTAGGTGACCAGCTCGTGGCGGTACAGCGAGCGTTCTGCGGTGCGGGAGGCGACACTCACGCCGCCCTTGTAGAGCTTGAGGGTGATCTCCCCGGTGACGGTCGTCTGGGTGGCGCCGACGAACGCGTTCAGGGCCGCGAGCAGGGGGCCGTGCCACAGCCCGTCATAGACGGCCTTGCTGTAGACGGCCTCCAGCGGGCGCTTCTGGTTGAGCACGTCGGCGGGCAGCGTCAGGTTCTCGAGCTCCTGGTGGGCGCGGATGAGCAGGAGCAGGCCCGGGGCCTCGTACAGCTCGCGGGACTTCACGCCGACGACCCGGTTCTCGAGCATGTCGATCCGGCCGTAGCCGT
Organism: Streptomyces sp. NPDC006516; assembly: GCF_040611875.1. NCBI lineage: Bacteria > Bacillati > Actinomycetota > Actinomycetes > Kitasatosporales > Streptomycetaceae > Streptomyces > Streptomyces sp. NPDC006516. The sequence goes on along the minus strand of NZ_JBEXPD010000011.1, from coordinate 245,041 downwards.
GCGCTCCGGCGAGCGTGTTGAGCCGGGCCAGGAGGTCCAGGGGGGCGAGCTCATCGCCGTCGACGCTGACCGGGATGCCGGACCGGAAGCCCACGGTGACGTGGACGGGGACGTCGGGGGCGGCCTCGGGGTCGGTCGTCAGGCTCCAGACCTCCTCGGTGGGCTCCCAGGTCAGGTCCTCGATGAGACCGGCCTCGACGTTGCGGCCGAGGATGTTGAGGTCGATCGCCCAGGGCTTCTCCTTGGTGACGTGGGGCTCGATGCCGTACTTCTCCGAGTAGGCGATGGTCTCGGAGCGGCTGAACGACCATTCGCGGGCTGGGGCCATGATCTCCAGCGAGGAGTCCAGCAGGGCGACGGTCAGGTCGAGACGGACCTGGTCGTTGCCCTTGCCGGTGCATCCGTGGGCGACCGCGTCGCACGCGTAGGCGTGGGCGGTCTCCACGAGCAGTTCGCCGATCAGGGGCCGGCCGAGTGCGGAGGAGAGGGGGTACTGGCCGTCGTAGAGGGCGTTGGCCCGGACGGCGGGGAAGCCGAACTCGGTGACGAACCGCTCCTTGGCGTCGACGACGACGGACACGTCCGCGCCGGCGGCCAGTGCCTTCTGGCGGATCGGCTCCAGCTCGTCGCCCTGACCGAGGTCGGCCGCCATGGCGACGATGAAGTCGGCGCCCATCTCGTGGCGCAGGTAGGGGATGCAGGCGGTGGTGTCCACTCCGCCGGAGTACGCAAGGACTACGCGCTTGGTCATCGGTCTTCTCCTCGGTCGAGCGCGGCGTTGCGCCGGCGCAGTTCCACGGCTGCTTCACGGACGAGTGCGGGGGCGGTGCCCCCCGGGGAGTTGCGGCGTGCGACGGCGTGCTCGACGGTGAGCACCTCGGCGGGCAGGTCGGCGAACCGGGCGTCGAAGTCGGCGAGTTCGGCCGGGGCGGCGTCCTTCAGTTCCCTGTCCTGCACCCCCAGCCACTTGACGAGGCCCTTGACGACGCTGTGGGCCTCCCGGAAGGGCACGCCCCGCTCGGCGACGAGCCAGTCGGCGAGGTCGGTGGCGACGGTGTTGCCGAGCGCCGCGTCGAGGCGGGTCTTCTCGGGGAGGAAGGTGATGCCGCGGAGCATGGCGCCCGCGGCCCGCACGCTCAGTTCCAGGTGGTCGGCGGCGTCGAAGAGGGCTTCCTTGTCCTCCTGCATGTCGCGGCTGTAGGCGAGCGGCAGCCCCTTCATGACGGTGAGCAGGGCCATCAGGTCGCCGAAGATGCGGCCGGACTTGGCCCGCATCAGTTCGGGCAGATCGGGGTTGCGCTTCTGCGGCATGATCGACGAGCCGGCGCAGAGGTCCTCGGGGAGGGTGATGAACCCGAACTGGGGGGTGCTCCAGATCACCATCTCCTCGCCCAGCCGGGAGATGTGGACGGCGAGGGTGGCACCGGCCGACAGGAAGTCGAGGATGAAGTCGCGGTCGGAGACGGCGTCGAGGGAGTTGCGGGTCACTCCCCCGAAGCCGAGCTGCCGGGCGGTGTCGTAGGGGTCGATCGGGTAGCCGGTGCCCGCGAGGGCGGCGGCGCCGAGGGGGGACTCGTCGAGGCGGCGGCGCGCGGAGCGCAGCCGGTCGCGGTCGCGCAGGAACATCTCGCCGTAGGCGAGCAGGTGGTGGCCGATGGTCACCGGCTGGGCGCACTGGAGGTGGGTGAAGCCCGGCATGACGTCGGCGTGGTGTGCCTCGGCCCGCTCCGCGATGATCTCCAGTACCTGGGCCAGCAGGGCGTCGAGGCGGTCGATCGCCGCCCGGACCCACATCTTGGCGTCGACGGCGACCTGGTCGTTGCGGGAGCGTGCGGTGTGCAGGCGCCCGGCGACGGGTCCGACGAGATCCCGCAGGCGCGCCTCGATGTTCATGTGGACGTCCTCGAGGGCGGGGTCGAAGACGAAGTCCCCGGCCTCGATCTCCTCGCGGATGCGGCCCAGGCCGTGGACGATCTCCTTGGCCTCGGTCTCGGTCACGACCCCGCAGCGGGCGAGCATACGGGCGTGGGCGATCGAGCCGTCGATGTCCTGACGGGCGAGCCGGTGGTCGAAGCGTACGGAGGCGTTGACCTCCTCCAGCAGTGAGCTGCCGCCGGTGAGCCAGCCCTGCCAGATCTGGTCGTCGCGGTTGGTGTCGGTCATGGTCAACGGTTTCCTTCACTCGTCAGAGCGGCCACGCGGAATTCGAAGGAGCACCGGAAGGCCCGGCGCTTCCTGCGCATCTCGCGCAGCCGATAGGCGTTGGAGAGCCACTGGATCTTGTAGACGACCTTCAGGTGGAAGGCGCGCGCGAGGGATCCGCGCACGAAGTCGGCCTCGGATGCGGAGACGGCGAACCCGGCCTCGGCGCAGATCCGGCCCATCGTGTCGGAGGAGAAGAAGAGCAGGAGGTCGCGGTCCATGGCCCGCAGACTCCCCAGGGCCCCGTGGAGCATCCGGCGTCCCAGGCCTCTTCCCCGGTGCTCCTCCAGGACGAAGACGACCGCGATCTCGCTCCACCGGCCCAGCAGGTGGTGCACGAGCAGGGCGCCGGCGAGCCGGCCGGTCGCCTTGTCGACCAGGACGAAGGTGTCGCGCCCGCCGGTCCATTCGGCGGCGCTGTAACCCGTGATGGCGGACGAGCGGCGGATCTGCTCCATGACCTCGTCGGCCTCGGCGGTGCTGAGGGGCCGCCGCAGCACGTCGTACAAGTCCGCTGCCGGGGCCGCCGGTGGACGGGCGCGGGCGGTTGCCGCGTCGGGCGCCGGGGACGACGTAGTGACTCCCGGCGACGTGAACTGCTGACTCATCTGGTCCTTCTGTGGTGGGTGACGTGATGACCCGGTCACAACGCTGTGGTGGGCGGCGGGAGTGGGCGCGGGGTGGTACCGGTGCCCCGCGGGGATGCCGCCGCGGGACGCCGGAGCTCGGTGGGTCAGCGGCTCCGGACGCGTGCGACGGCGCGGTCGAGTACGGCCACGGGGTCGGCCGGCTCCAGCTCGCCCTGGCCCGCGAGGGAGACGAGTTCCGCGAAGACGGCCCGGTAGACGGCGCCCCGGTCGGTGATGCCGGTGTCACGCTCCAGCCGGCGGGCGACCCCGTCCTGGAGACCGCCGCCGTGGTGGACGGCGATCTTCTTCCGCCACGCGATCGGTTCGGACACCCGGCGCCCCATGGCGGTGCGCAGGTGAAACTTCTCGCGCCCTTCGCGCACCTTGCACTCCGGTGCGGTCTCCAGTGCGACGCGCATCACCGGCCACGACCAGAACGGGTGGTGGACGACCGTGCCGTAGGCGAGCGGCATCCGGTTGGACAGCTCGTTGCTGCGCCGGGTGCGGTCGACGGCGCCGAGGACCTGGTCGATCAGCTCCTCACGCGCTTCGAAGGGGCGGTAGAGGCCGGCGTTGATCAGGTCGCTGCCGTATCCGGTGAGCAGGACGCGCCGGGCCGGGACGGCGCCGAGGCGCTGCACGGCCGTCGCGGTCAGGGCCACCTCCACGACCTCGGGGTCGGTGACGCCGAGCCAGCGGACGGCCTCGGGGACGGAGGCGACGATGTCGTCCTCGGTGAGGTGTACGGCTTCGAGCCCGATGCCCAGCTCCCCGCAGAGTTCCGCGGCGTCGGCGAGCTCGTCGCCCCACGGCGTGGCGACGCTGTACGGCGTGACGTCGAGTCCCGCGGTGGCGGCCAGGTGGGTCACGGTGCCGGAGTCGATGCCTCCGGACAGCAGGGTCGCGTAGCCCGTGCCCGCAGGCCCGAGCGCGTCGATCCGGGCTATCTCCGCTGCCAGGGCGTCGAGTTGTGCCTCGCCGGCGGCGGCCGGGTCGTTGCGGTGGGGGCTGTGGAAGCCGCCCAGGGGGTCGGGCTCGTCGGCGGTCTCGGTGAGCCAGTGGCCCCGCCGGTACCGGGTGCGGACGACGGTGCCGTGCCGGAGGCGTACGACTCCGGCGAGCGGAGTGGCGTGGTCGGGGCCGGGCAGGTCGGCGGGGGTGACGGGCAGGCCCAGCGCGGGCAGGACCAGCGGGGCGACCATCAGGTCCGTGAAGTAGGCGAAGCGGCCCCTGATCCGGTCCGCCGCGTAGTAGACCGGGTTCTCGTTGAGCGGGGACGTGCGCGCGGTGACGGCGTCGGGGGCCACGTGCAGGGTGCACGGCGCGGCGGCCGGAGTGTCGGCGGCGAGGAGTTCCTGGGTCGCCACGTCGAAGAGGAACGGTGCTTCGGAGGGCAGTTGCGCCGAGGCGGGTCCACGGTGGTAGACGTGGAGGCCGCCGAGGTCGGCGTGCGCGGCGAGGCCGGCGAGGGCGGGGACGGGGGTGTCGGTGACGACGCACCACTTGCTGACGGGGAACATGCTCAGGCCTTTCCGATGATGCGGCGCATGCGCTGCTGTGCCTCGCCTGCCGAGAAGGCGGTGCGGTGGGACCGCTTGCCTTCCTCGCGGACGCGCCGCAGGCCCTGTACGTAGGGCCCGTTGACGCGTGCCCGGGTGGACTGGACGGCGGCCGCGGTGTATCCGGCGATGCGGTGGCCGTGTTCGAGGGCGCGCTCCAGCAGCAGGCCGGGTTCGACGACCTCGTGCAGCAGTCCGTCGGCGAGCGCACGGTCGGCGGGCCATGGGCCGCAGGTGTAGAGCATGTTCTGCATCACGCTCCGGCCGACCACCGTCTCCAGCATGTAGCCGCCGAAGTTGCAGGCGATGCCCACCTTGAACTCGGGCATGACGAGGGTGGAGGCGCTGCTGCCGATCCGTACGTCGCAGCAGAGGGCGATCTGCAACCCCACTCCGATGGCGAAGCCGTCGATCGCGGCGACCACGGGCTTCGAGATGCCGGCGAGGGTGCTGTACAGGTCGGTGATGTCGTCGATCCAGGCGTCGACCTCGTCGCCACCGGAGAATTCCGACACCTCGTGGAAGTCGCCGCCCGCGCCGAAGGAGCGCCCCGCTCCGCCGTAGAGGACGACGGAACGCACCTCGTCGTTCATGTCCAGGTCCAGCACCAGCTGGGTCAGTTCGCGCATGCGGGCGCGGCTGAAAGGGTTCTGCTCGTGCGCCTGCGAGAACTCCACCAGGGCGACCGCGCCCGGCAGCACCTCGCACTGCATGCTCGTGTTGGCGGTATCGGTGCTCGTCACGTGATCCTCCGTGGGCAGGGGAATGGGTGGGGTGGGCGGCGCACGGGGCGGGTGCGCGGCCGGTGGGTAACGGGCTGTTCTGCGGTGCCCGGCGCCGTCGGATCCGGGGCGCCGAAGCAGGCCTACGGCGGCCCGGGGTCGATGTCGTGCACCCAGGCGTTGACGCCGCCCTCCAGGTGGACGGCGTCGGTGTGCCCGGCCGCTCGGACGGCCGCGAGCACCGCGAGGGTCCGCACCCCGCTGCGGCAGTAGAAGACGGGGCGGTGGCCGGGCCGCAGGGAGGGCAGCGCGGAGCCGTCCAGCCAGGCGGGCATGGGCACGAGCCGCGCGCCGGGAATGCGGACGGTCTCCCACTCGTGGGGTTCGCGCACGTCGACGAGGTCGACCGGGGCGCCCGCGTCCAGCAGCGCTTTCAGCTCACGCGGGGTGAGCGCCCCGGGGGTGGTCACAGTTCGCCCCGTGCCGGGTAGTCGTTCTCGTTGATCCAGCGGATGGTGTCGACGACCTCGTCGAGGTGCGGTCGCAGGAACGGCATGCTGGTCTGCACGGCCGCGTACAGCGTCGTGTCGGGGCGGACCAGGAACAGGCCGGGCTCGCTGAACTCGTTGGGCTGCCCCTCCTTGATCGCCTTGGAGACGGGCAGGTCCCAGGCGCGCATCGCGTCCCGGCCCAGGTCGTAGCCGATCGGTACGCGGGTGATGCCCCACTCCTCCACGGCGCGTTCGGCCCGGTCCCGGTCGTCGCCGCTCACCGCGAGGACGGAGGTCACCCCGAGTTCGGCGAGCTTGTCGGCGTGGGTGTCGAGTTCGGTGATGTGGGCCCGGCACATGGGGCAGTGGACACCCCGGTAGAAGACCACCAGGCTGAAGGTCGACGGCCGCTGGTCGGCGAGGACCCAGCGCCCGCCGGTGGTGAGGGGGACGTCGAGTTCGGGGGCGGGGCGGCGGGTCTTGAGCATGCGGGTCTCCTGTCGGGAGGCGGTGCGGGCTGGGGGCGGCGGGTGGCCGGGGCGGTGTCTGTCCGGGTGACGGACGGAGGTCAGGCCGCGGGGGCCGACAGGGTGAGCTGGCCACGGAACAGGACGCGGATGCCGCCGTCGCTGATGGCGGTGCGGCCGTGGAGGGTGCGCTGGTTGTCGATGACCAGGAGGTCGCCCACCTGCCACCGGTGGGTGTAGGCGTAGCGCTCGCCGCGCAGGAAGGTGTCGAGTTCGGTGAAGAACGCGTCGGAGGCACTGCGCTCCATGCCCTTGACCCGTACGTCCCACGAACGCGGTTCGGCGTCCGGGGCGAAGGCGGTGGCGAGGTTCAGGGACTTCACCCGGCCGTAGTCGCGGGTGGTGGGGATGGTGTACCAGTCCTCGGGGACGGTCGGGAAGTAGCCGCGTTCGGTGACGAGATACTCGATCTCGTGCTCGTCGAGGACCCGGCGCAGGTGCGCCGGCATCTCGTCCCCGGCGGTCAGCTGGTCGCTCACGTACGTCTCGCCGGAGCCGGGGACGTCGGAGAACTCGGCCGCGTACAGGATGATCAGGTCCACCCGCTCCCCCACCAGGAGGCCGTCGGTGTGCAGGGGCAGCGCCCCGCGTCCGGTGACCACCTTGTCCTTGTCGCGGGAGGCGTTGAGCTTGAGAAGGTCGGCCTGTCCCTCGCCGAACTTGTGGTCGACGGTGTCGCCGAGCGAGCGTACGAGGAGACGGAAGCCGTCCTCGTCCAGACGTACGCCGCGCATCAGCGCGCATCCGGTCTCCAGGGCGGCCCGGCGGGCCGACAGGGCGAGGTCCTCGACGGAGTCCTGCGGGTCGCAGGGGAGCAGCGAGCCCATCCCGGACGGGGTGAGCTGCCGGCGTGCGGTCTGTTCGGACATGGGGGTCCCTTCGGCGGTGGAGGCACCGGCACGGCGCCGGTGGTGCACGGGCGGTTCACCGGCTGGGCGCCGGTGGTCGTACGGGCGGGTCGTGGTCAGCCGGCCGCGGCGGCGCGGGTGATGCCGTCTTCCAGCCGGGCCACCGTCAGCGGCTCGGCGAACAGCTGCTCCGTGTCGAGGTCGATGTCGAACCGGTCCTCCAGCGCTGAGAGGATCTGGATCAGGACGGCCGAGTTGACGCCCAGGCCGATGAGGTCGAGATCGTGCCGGTCCGCCGGGGCGGAGCATCCGTGGGCCGTGAGTTCCTCGTGGATCGCGCCACGCACCTCGGGGCCGGTCGTCGCACTAGAGCCGGTCATCGCGGTTCTCTCCTTCTGTCGCGTTGCCGCACGTGACTTCTTCGATCGCGTCGCCGCACGCCACTCCTTCGATCGCGTTCCGGACCAGGCGCAGGTTGTCGCCGTCGAAGACCTGGAAGTGACCGCCGGCCAGGGAGGCGCACTCCTCGCGGTGGGCGAGGCGTGCCCAGGCCGCGCCGTCGGGTTCGGCGGGCGCGTCGGCGGCGCGCAGTTCCACGAGCGGCAGCCCGGAGGGCCGAGGGGCCCATGTCCGCAGCAGCGCGGTGTTCCGCCGGTGGACCGCGAACCGGTCGGCGAGCGCCGGGTCCTCGGTGGCGTCGCCTGCTACGGCCGAGGCCCCGGCGGTCTGCCGTACGTCGTGCAGGAAGTCCTCCCAGGTCGCCTCGCCGCCCGCCCTGGCCGCGGCGGCGACCGGGGTGTCCACGACCACGACGCGGGCGGTACCGACCTGGCCGGAGCAGGCCGCCTCGTAGGCGAGGGCGCCGCCGAAGGACCAGCCGGCGAACACGGTCGGCACGCCGTCGCCGCGTGTCACCGCCGGCAGCTTCCGCAGGCACTGGCGGGCCAGTTCCGGCAGGGTCGCGGCGCCGGCCGCGTCAGCGGGGGCGTCGAGGCCGACGACGTGCACGTCGACGTCGTCCCCGAGACCGCGGACGAGACCGGTGTAGCAGGAGACACCGCCGCCTACGGGCGCGAAAAGGACCAGCCGCAGGCGCGGTGCGGTGCACACCCTCGGCCGGTGCGTCCACACGCCGGTGGGGTCCGCGGGGCGGCTGCGCAGGCACAGGGCTGCCAGCCCTCGCGCTGTCGGGTCGCCCATGAAGTCCCCGAAGGACACCTCGTGCCCGTAGCCGCTGCGCAGCAGGGAGAGCAGCCTGATCGCGTCGTAGGACGTACCTCCGGCGTCGAAGAAGGACCCGGTGCCCGGGGGGCGGCCGAGCACCTCGCGCCAGCAGGCCGCGACCTCGTGGCCGTGGAGGCCGGACGGCGGAGCGGCGGCCCGATCACCGCTCCCGTGGTCCGTGGCGAGGTTCCCGGAGTCCGGGGCGGCGCTCCCGGATTCCGGGGCGATCGGGAGCGCTGCGAGCCGCCGGCGATCGATCTTGCCGTTGCCGTTCAGCGGCAGCTCGTCCAGGGCGACGAGGACGTCCGGCAGCATGTAGGCGGGCAGGGTGTCCCGCAGGCCGGCCGTCACGCCGTTCCGCCAGTCGGCCGGGGCGCCGGGAGCGAGGGTGACGAAGCCGGCGAGCCGCCTGCGCCGCCCGTCGCCCCGCACGCACACGGCGGCGGACCGTACGGCGGGGGCCTGCTCCATGCGGTGCTCGATCTCGCCGAGTTCGACGCGGTGCCCGTTCAGCTTCACCTGGTTGTCGGTGCGGCCGAGGAACTCGACGGTCCCGCAGGGGTGGCGGCGGCCCCGGTCGCCGGTCCGGTAGGTCCACCCGTACACAGGGTCGTCGAAGAAGGCCGCCGCTGTGCGCTCCGGGTCGTCCGCGTATCCGTCGGCCACCCCGGCGCCGGCGATGTGGATCTCCCCCACCTGCCAGTCGGGGCAGACCTCCCGGAGCGGGTCGAGCACCAGGATCTCCTGGCCGGGCAGGGCCCGGCCGTACGGAATGGAACGCCCGGCGCAGTCCTCCTCCCCCACGGGGTGGGCGATCGACCAGATCGCGCCCTCCGTGGCACCGCCGAGGCTCGTGATCCGGGCGCTGGGCGCCAGCTCGCACAGGGCGCCGGGCAGGGACAGGGGTATCCAGTCACCGCTGAGCAGGACGGACCGCAGCGACGGCAGGGCGGAGCGCTCCTCGGCGAGCAGCGATGCGAGGGCGGGCGCGGAGTTCCACACGGTGACGCCGTGCCGGTGGACGAGCTCCACCCACCGGGCGGGGGACCTGGCGCTGTCCGGCGACAGCATGACGACCGCACCTCCGCGCAGCAGGGGGCCGAAGAGGTCGTACACGGAGAGGTCGAAGCCGATCGAGGACACCGAGAGCACCCGGTCCGCCGTCGACAGGCCGATCATGTCGTTGACAGCGTCGACGGTGCCTAGGACGGCCGTGTGCGAGACGACGACGCCCTTGGGTTCGCCGGTCGAGCCGGAGGTGAAGATGACGTAGGCGGTGGGGTGTCCGGGTGCGCCGTCCGGGGACGGGGCGGTCGGGGACGGTCCGCCGGGCAGCGGCAGGGGCACGGCCCCGCGCTCCGTCCAGCGGGCGCCGTCCCCCGGCTCGGTGAGCGCGAACCGGACGCCGCCGCGCCGTGCGATGCCGTCGAGGCGGCCGTCCGGGGTGGCGTCGTCGAGCGGGACGTAGACACAGCCGGCGAGCAGCGCGCCGAGGACGGCGACGACCTGTCCGCGACCGCGCGGCAGATGGACGGCCACGCGGTCGCCAGGACGTGCCCCGGCGCCTCGCAGGGTGTCCGCGGCGGCACGGGCCAGCGCGACGAGGCCGGCGTAGGAGAGCGTGCCGTCCTCGTCGTGCACGGCAGGCGCGTCGGGGGTGCGGGCGGCGGTGGCGAGAACGCGTCCGTGGAGGGTCTCCGAACGGGCGGGGCCGGGCGGGCGGCGGCGGGCGGGAGCGGGCCGCCGGGCCGGCGGCGCGTCCCACAGCGCGTCGTCCGCGGCGAGGTCGCGGCTCAGCCGCACGCAGCACTCCACCAGATGGTCGGCGAAGCCGGGGTCGAACGCGTCGGTGCGCCAGTCGAAGCCGAGCCGGACGCTGCCGTCGGACTCTCGTACGGCCTGATGGTCCATCAGAACCTGCGGGACACGCAGCTGTACGTCCTCCCAGCGGCGCCGCAGGCCCGCTGCGGACTCGCCGCGGGTGTCGGCGTCGAGCGCGGTGAAGGCGTACGGATGGGCGAGGCGGCTGAGGTCGGCCGAGGGATCGGCGAGGCGCATGATCTCGGCGCCGCCGAGCGAGCCGTGCACGGCCTGCGTCAGGTAGCGGCGCTGGACCTCGCGGGCGGTGTCCGCGAACCCGGCGGCCGCCGGTATCTCCAGAGGCATGCTGCTGCCGTGGTTGCCGAGGCCGCCGGGTCCGACCGGCCCGCTCCGCCGGGAGTGGAGCACGGTCACCGTGTGGGCCGCGCCGCCGCCGAGGCGGCCCAGGACGGTGCCGTAGACGGCGAGGTGGACCATGGCAGGGGTGAGCCCGCGGGCGGCGGCGCGCTCCTCGATCCGCTGCGCCGTGGCCGGGTCCAGGGTGACCATGCGGTGCGACACGCGGGGGCCGGTGTGGCGCCATCCGGGGCGCAGGGGCAGTTCGGCCGGGCCTGCGAGGGAGGCGGCCCTCTCCCGCCAGAACCGCTCGTCGCGTGCGGCTCGGCTGCGGCGCGTTGCGGACGGGGCGGCGCTGGACGCGGTGACGTCCGGGACGGGCGGGACGGCGCCGGACCCGGCGTCCGCTGCGCCGCCGTCGGTCACCAGGGCGGTGAGGAACGCGGCGAGGGACGCGGCGTCCATGAGCCACAGCGAGTACACGAGGTGCAGCCGTGCCCGGTGGGCGGACCGGACCACCGTCACCTCCAGCTGCGGCCAGTCGCCGAAGGCGAACCGGTCGTCGGTGCAGGAGCGGCGGACCTCGGTGTCGGCGGCGTCGAAGTCGTCGTCCTCCACCCGGCGCACATCCGCGTCGACGGCACCGGCCACGTCGGGCGGCAGGACGGTGAGCGACAGTCCGGCGTCGGCCCGTACGCGCAGGATGTCGTTGGACCGCACCAGCTCCCTCAGCCGCGCGCCGATGCCTGCGGTCCGGTCCGGGTCCAGGTCGCAGCTCAGGTAGTAGCGTGCGGGTCCGCTGAGTTCGAGGCCGTCCTGCGTGCCCACGAGGTAGGCGCGCTGGATGGGGCCGAGGGCGGGGAGCGCCGTCGGCGCGGTCCTCGGCAGGGTCGCGGTGTCAGACATCGCCGTGGACGACCTCTCGTGCGGGTTCGCGGCTGAGGAAGCCGCCGGGGCTGAACGTCGGGCCGTAGGCACCGACCCCCTCGAACAGGAGCAGGTCGCCCGGCTCCACCTCGGGCAGCAGCACCCCGTCGGCGAGCACGTCGAGCTGGGAGCAGAGCGGGCCCGTCACCCGGACCGGCCCGGTCGGCGCGTCCGGCGGGGCCCCGACGGCGCGGACCCGCACCTCGCCGCGTCCGTTTCCGGCGACGAGGCGGCTGGCGATCATCACGTGGTTCATCCCTGCGTCGACGAGGACGTGGCGCAGGCCGCCGACGGTCTTGGTGTCGAGGACGGTGGTCAGCAGGCTGCCGGCCGGGCCGACGAGGGAGCGCCCGTACTCGCACACGAGCGGCAGGCCCGCCGCGCCGTCCGGGAGGGCGGACAGCGGCGTGGCCATGGCCGCCCAGTCGACGTCCGGATCGGCGTCGCACCAGGGCATCGCGATGCCACCGCCGACGGACACGAAGTCGACCTCCAGGGCGAACCTGTCCACGCATGCCAGGGCGCGGGTGGTCATGGCCACACGGGCGGCGTGCACGACGGCGGGGTCGGCGTACTGCGAGCCCCAGAACATCTGGAGGCCGGATACGGAGAGGCCACCCGCGCGCAGCGTCTCCACCACGCGTGCCTCGTCGTCCGCGTCGACACCGAACTGGTTCGGGGACGGCTCGCCGCCCGGGACGCGCGCCGGGTAGGGGGTGTTGAGCCTGATCACGGCGCGCCCCCCGATGCCGAGTTCCCCGGCCGTCGCCGCGAGCAGCGCGGCCTGGCGAGGTGACTCGACGGTCACGGCGACCTCCGCGGCCAGTGCCGCCGCGGCCTCGCCCCGCGACTTGGCGGGGCCGGTGAACAGCACGCGGTCAGCGGGCGTCCCGGAGTCGAGGGCGGTCTCCATCTCCGCGCGCGAGCACACGTCGAAGCCGTCGACCAGAGGGGCCAGCGCGTTGACGACGCCCGGGTGCGGATTGGCCTTCAGCGAGTAGTACAGGCCGGCGCCCTCGATGGACGCCGCGCGCACCCGTGCGACGGCGGCCCGCAGCTCACCGCGGTCGTACAGGTACGCGGGCGTGGCGCCGGCCCGCCGGGCCAGCAGCAGCGCCTGACGGTCGGTGGGGGTGGGCGTGGTGATGTCTCGGGTGGGGGCGCCCCTCCCGGTGCTGCTTTCGTTGTCCGTACCGGTGTCCGCTCCGGTGTCTGTACCGGTGGCCGTGCCGGTCTCGGTACTGATCTCGGTGCCGGTGTCAGTGCTCACCAGGGGTCCTTCCTGCATCGCGCAGTACGGCGAGGACGTGGGCGTGGACCTGGTCGACGACGTCGGCCCGGTCCGCGGTGATGCCCCGCCGGTAGTAGTAGGTCAGCGCCATCTCGCCGCCGGACATCTGGAGTTCGCCCTGCAGTTGGTAGCGCAGGGCCCGTCCGAGGGGGCGTGGCCGCCAGTCCCCCAGGTCGCCGGCGCGGAGCCCTCGGCGGTGGGGGTGCTGGTTGAACAGCACGGTGGAGAGCGGGAAGCAGTCCGTGCCGGCGAGGCCGAGTGCCTCGGCGCGCTGGTCGAACTCCCGTGAACTGTGTGCGAGGCCCGCCTCGACCTGCGCGGCGAACTCCGCCGCGCGCTCCGCCACGATGGCCGGGCCACGTCCGCGGACGACGAGCTGGCTGGTGAACATGCCGGCCGTGTGCGCTCCGGAACCGTGGCGGATCTGCACGGGCACGACGACGGTCAGCGGCCCGAGCCCGAACGTGCGGGCGACGGCGAGTTCGAACGCGGCCAGGACGACGGAGAACACCGAGACCCCGGTAGCGGTGGCGAGCCGGTTGGCCGCCCGCGTCGCGGCGACGCCGAAGGGCCTCGACAGCAGTTCCCCCGCGGCGGCTCCGTAGCCGGTGGCCTCAGGGAGGACGACCTGCCCGGCGCCCGCGAGCAGGTCGTCCCAGTACGCGGCGTCCGCGGGATCGCCCACCGCGCGGCGTTCGGTCGCCGCGCAGTAGTCCCGGTACCCGGTCGCGGGCGGGGCGCCGGGGATGTGGCGGCCGTGCAGCAGCTCCCCGAGTTCCCGGGCGAGGAGGTCGAGGCTGAGGCCGTCGACGAAGAGGTGGTGCGCGACGAGGAGCACCGAGGTGGTGTCCTCGCCGGTGACGGTGACCACCCGCAGGGGCGGTGCCGCGCCGGTGTCGATCAGCTCCGAGACGGCGCTTACACGGGCCTCCTGGACACGTGCCCGGTGCTCCGCACCACGGGCCGCGGGCCCGTCACAGGGACGTACGAGGCACCGGACGGCGGACGCCTCCGTGTGCCGCTGCCGCAGCCCGTCGGGGGTCAGCGCGAGCCTGAGCACGTCGTGGCGGGCCACCAGGGTGTCGACGGCGTCCTGTACGACGTCCGTACGCAAGGTGCCGTCGACGGGGATCTCGCGGGAGATGTTGCACCAGTCGGCGTTGCCGTCGGCCATGCACAGCGCCCGGTAGGCCAGCTGGCGCTCCGACAGGGGGTACGTGTCACCGGTCGCCGCCGTCGGCACGGGCGCGGGGCCGGCGGGAGCCTCCACGGCTGAGGCGGCTGCACCGGCTGTGGTGGCTGTCGGAGCTGCGGTGGCCGGTCCGGGCGCGGTGGCCGCCCCGGCCCCGGTGGCTGTTCCGCTTGCGGCCCGCGTAGCGCCGACCGCCTCGGCGAGGGCGGCGACATCGCGGAGGCCGAAGAAGTCCTTCACCGACAGGCCGGTCGCGAAGCGCCGGTTGACCTCCGGGGCGAGCTCCATCATGTCGAGGGAGGTCAGACCCGTGTCGACGAACGGTGTCGTGGACGCGGTGCCGGTCCCGTACCCCAGCAGGGCCCGCAGCTGCTCCTCGACAGTGCCGCCCGCGTGCGGGGCAGCGGAGGCCGGGAGGTCCGTCGTCCTTTCCGGGAGGGCGGAGGCGGCCAGCGCGGTGCGGTCGACCTTCCCGCTGCGCAGCAGCGGCAGGTCGCCGCGGACGTGGACGGCCGGCCGGGGCAGTCCGAGGCTCCGGGCGGTGTCCGCGACGGCGGCGCGCAGCGTCCGGGCCGCCGGTGCCGCGGGATCGGCGACGGCGACGAACGCGTGCGGCCCGTCCCGGTCGACGACGGCGCACTGGCGGACGCCGGGCAGCCCTTCCACCTCGTCGACGAAGCGGTGGTAGGAGACGCGGCGGCCGGACACCTTCAGGTCGTTGCCGCGTCTGCCCACGACGACGAGTTCGCCGGCTTCGTCGAGGCGTCCGGTGTCACCGGTGCGCAGGTCGGCGGGGAGTGCGGTGACGCGGAACGTCCCCGGCGCGGGACCGGGTTCGCCGGAGAGCAGCCCCAGTGCGGGCGCCGAGGAGGTGACGACCACCTCGCCGGAGCCGTCCGGTCCGGGGTCGTCGACGCGCACGGACGTGCCAGGTCTCGGGCGGCCGACCGGGACGCCGTCGGCGACGAGGCCCGACGTGCCGCGGATACCCCGGCGGTACAGCTGGGCCAGGGTGCCCTCGGTCATGCCGTACAGGTTGACGAACTCGGCCCCCGGGGCCAGCCGGGTCCACTGGTCGACGACCCGGCGGGGCAGGACCTCCCCGGCGAAGAATCCCAGCCGCAGGTGGTCGAGGCTTCCCGGGGACGCGCCGTCGAGCGCGTCGCCGATCCGGCGGGCGAGGGAGGGGACCAGGAAGGCGATCGTGGCCCCGTGGGCCGCCAGGTGACGGGCCAGGGCCTCCGGGTCGAGTTGCGCGTCCACGTCGGGCAGGCTCAGGGTGCCGCCCGCCGTGAGCACCGCCAGCAGTTCACGCAGGGAGGGGTCGAAATTGGTGCGGGTGACGGCGGCGCACACATCGGCCGGGGTGAGCGCGAACTCCGCCGTGAACCAGCGGAGGAACGCGTGCAGGCCCCGGCGGCTGCCGACGACTGCCTTCGGCTCCCCCGTCGAGCCGGACGTCGGGATGAGGTAGCCCGCGTCGGGGTCGGTGTGGCGCTGCGGGCCGGGGCGCCCGGGGGGACCGGCGGCGTCCGCGACCGCCAGGCCGGTGGCGGCGTCCAGCACCAGCTCGTCCGGGTCGCCGACACCGCGGTAGTGGCCGGCCGGGGAGACGTCGCTGGACAGGACGGCGGACGGCCGGGCGATGCGCTCGGTCCACGCGTACCGGCCGGCGGTCAGGCCGGCGTCGACCGGCACAGGTACCGCGCCGCTGCGCAGGGCGGCGAGCAGCCCGACCACGTAGGCGGGGCACAGCGGGCCCATCACCAGGACGTGGGTGCCGGTGGCGCCGGCGCTCAGCAGGCGGTCCGTCAGCGTGTCGGCAGCGTGTGCGAGTTCGGCGTAGCTGGTCCGACGCCCGCGCCACAGGAGGGCGGTACGGTCGTCGCCGGTGAGGCGAAGCATCCGGGCCAGGGCGTCCTGTGTGCGTCCGTACGGTGTGCCGTCGTGCCGCGTGCCATTGCCCCGTGTGCCGTCGCCCCGTGTGCCGTCGCCCCGCGTGGCGTCGTCCCGCAAGCCGCGGTCCCGCGTGCCGTTGTCCCGTGTGCTCATGAGGCCGGACACCCGCGGCTCGTCGTCGGCGGGTCGAGGACCATGCCGGCCAGGTCCCGCAGGGCCCCGGCGCCGTCGTCCTGCAGGGCGCGGGCCAGGCTCTCCGTCCCGCCCTTGCGCTGGTTGAGGCGGAAGCACGAGGTGAGTTCGATGTCGCGGAGGCGGAACCCGACGATGTCCTTCAGGTACACCTCGGACAGGTGCGCCGGAATCTCGTCGAGTGTCCACGGCGGGCCCTCGACCGTGGCCCGCTGGAGGCGGTCGATGAGCACCTCGATGTCGGCACGGGTCCGGGCGGGGTCACTGAGCTCCAGCCGGCCGGAGACCTCGACGGCGCAGTAGAGCCAGGTGGGTATGCGGTCGCGGGTGCCGAACCACTCGGCGGGGACGTAGGTGTCGGGTCCGAGGACCGTCACGGTGGCGGGGCCGCCGGCGCCGAAGGTCCCGGACATGGCGTTGGCCCTGGCCACGTGCCCGGCGACGAACAGTTCGCCCTCGTCGGACTCGCGCAGGTCGACGGGGAGCGGCGAGGTGTGCATCCGGCCCTCGTGGGAGGTGGCGAGCACCCCGAAGGACTTGGCGCGGACGAACTCGCACATGGCGGGCAGCGGAAGGCTGAAGTGGTCTCTGGTGTACATCAGTCGCGGTCCCTCACGTCGGCATCCAGTTCTTCCAGGCCCACGCCCTCGCGCGCGCCGCGCTGCGGCGGGTGGAAGGCGATCGCGTTGACGGCGCCGGCGAGGCCCGTCCACAGGTCGCCGCGGGCGAACGCGCCGCCACCCGCGGCGCGCACCAGCGCGGCGCCGACAGCGCCGATCTCGTCCTCGACCCGGTCACGGGCGCGCACGGCGAGGTTGAGCTGGTCGCGGGCGGGTGCGGCCTCGTCGACGGCTCCGGCGGCCCGCAGCAGGACGCCCTCCAGTTCGCGCAGGTGTGCCACGGCCTCGCGCCGGCCCCGGGACGAGGCGCGCCTCTCCGGGGGCGTCGCGTCGGCCAGGCAGGAGGCGACGCCGAGGTAGGAGGCGCTGATGAGCAGCTGGAACCAGAGATAGCAGTCGCTCGCGAAGCGGCGTCCCGCGTCGCCGACGAGCGGGAATACCTGCCCGGCGTCGATCCGTACGTCCGTCAGCCGCACGGCGTGGCTCTCGGCGGCGAGGAACACGGGGCTCTGCCAGAACGGGCTGCGGGTCAGCCCCTGTGCCCGGGCGTCGACGAATGCCTGCGCGTACCCCTCCGGTGAGCCGTCGGGTGCCCGCAGCTCGACCATCAGGGACATCATGTCCATGCTGGTCGACAGCGAGCAGGGCCGCTTCAGTCCGGTGACGCGGTACTCGCCTCCGTCGCGGACGGCCTGGCTGCCGAGGCTGCGCAGATCGCGGCCGGGGGTGGACTCGGCGCCGCCGGAGGCGATCAGCAGGGCGCCACGGGAGATTCCCGAGAGGATCGCGCCGGCCCGCTCGTCGCCGGATGCGGCGACTCTGCCGAGGGCGGCGATCTTGTAGTGGTGCATGGTCGTCGCGATCGCGGCGGACGGTGCGAGCGAGCCGAGGGCGACCTGGAACCGCACCGCCTGCGCGGCGGTCGCGCCGGATCCGCCGAGGGCGGCGGGGATCAGCATCGCCGTCGCGCGGGTGCGCTTGAGGAGGGCGAACGCGCCCGACGCGTCCTTCTCGTGGCCGGCCGGCGGCGTGGCCGACAGCTCCTCCCAGAGCCCTTCCCCCACGGCGTCGAGCCGGGCCCCGGCATCGGCGACGGCCGCTTCCCCGGTCTCTGTGCTGGTCACGTGGTCTCCCCCTCCTGGTCGAGCACCAGCCGCTTCACAGCGGCGTAGTCGGTCTTGCCGAGCGGTGTGCGCGGCAGAGCCGCGGTCACGTGGTACTGCCGGGGCAGTTGGTGTGGATGCAACCGGTCCGCGAGGCGTCGGCGGACCTCCGCCAGGTCGAAGCCGTCCCCGGTCACCAGGGCGGCTGCGATCCGCTCGGTGGTATGTGCGTCCGGGATGCCCACCACGGCGGTGTCGAGCACCCCCGGGCAGTCGCGCAGCGCCGCCTCCACCTCCAGCGGCCCGACCTTGCTCCCGGCCACGTTGACGAAGGTGGAACGCCGCCCGAGGACGTACCAGCCGTCGGCGTCGGCGCGCACCAGGTCGCGGGTGCGCAGCCAGCCGTCCTCGAACATCTCGGCGGTGGCCGCGGGGTCGCTGTAGTACCCGCGGGCGAGCCCGGGCCCGCGGACGTACAGCTCGTACGCGGGGCCCTCGTGGGCGTCCTCTGCGGGCACCGGTTCGAGGCGGTGCTCCACGCCGGCGACGGGCAGCCCGATGGAACCGCGGCCGGTGTACCGGCGGTCGAAGCAGATGACGGCGATCTCCGAGAGTCCGTAGACCTGGCGGAGCGGCAGCCCGAACCGTTCGTGGAACAGGGCTTGGACGGCGGGGTCGAGCGGCGCGCTGCCGGAGATCGCGAGCCGCAGCGACGACAGGTCCCCCGCGCGGGCACTGCTCGCGCCGGTGAGCATGCCGTACATGACGGGCAGTCCACTCATGACGGTGACGCCGTGCCGCCGGATGATCCGGGCGAGCCCCCTGCCGGTGAGCCGGTCCCCCCGGGCGAGGACGACGGTGGCACCGCTCAGCAGGGCGGGCAGGGTGAGGACGTCGATGCCGTGGCAGTGCCACAGGGGCAGGGCGCACAGCACGGTGTCCGCGGCGGTCAGTTCCATCTCGCCCGCCCACAGGCGCACCCGGGCCGACACCGCGGCTTCGGTCATGACGATGCCCTTGGGCTCACCGGTCGATCCGGACGTGCAGTGCACGACGAAGTCGTCGGGCAGATACGCCGGGGCGGGAACGCCTCCGGGCTGTTCACGCCCGGCGACGGGGCTGAGCCCGAACGAACCCGCCCCGTCGGCGACCGCGAGCACGGTCACGTCGAAGCGCGCGGTCCCTTGCGGCGTCCCGTGCGGCTGGAGACGGCCGTCGAGCAGCACGGTGACCTGGTCGAGTTTGGACGCGGCGAGGTAGACGGCGACGAAGGCGACCGGATCGTCCACGGCGAGGCCCAGGACGTCGCCGGGCCCGAGGGCGGCAGCCAGCCGAGCCGCCGCCGCCTCCACCGCGTCCAGGAGTGCGCCGTACGTCGTGGTGGCCCCGTCGGGAGAGATCACGGCAGGGGTCCGGGGGGCGGCGAGGGCGGCGGCGCGGAAACCCGCGTACACCTCGCCCTCGCGGCCCGGCGCCGGGCCGGCGGACCGGGCCCCGGCATGCTGCGTCACGGCGTGCTGCGTCACGGCGGAGATTCCTCCAGGGTATTTCTGCCGAACTTCAGGAAAACCGCGGACGACGTCGTCCGCGAATCGTGGAACACGCAGGGCAATTCATCCGCCAATTCCCTCCAAGAACGCAGGAGAGAAGGCGATCACAGCGGAATCGACTCTCTTCGGAAATCTGCACGAATTGCTCGACCGCTCGCCGGGGACCGGTCACCGGCGCGTCCCCGCGCCGCACACGCACGGGGGAACAAGGGCGCCGGGCATGACTACGCGGACCGCGTTCGGCATCCCCGACCCGCTTGTACAGCAGTCGAGTTGCACAGAATCAGCTGTTTGGTGAACAGCGTGGCCGTGTCATCCCCCGCAGCGGCCGAAGCCGCGCCCATCCCCCGAAAACGTGAACAACCGACGCCGCAAAGGCGCTTCCCCCACTCACTGCCTTTGAACACACGACCGCCGAACCGAACCGGCGACCGGGCATGTCGAAGAAATCACACGACCATTCCCCGCGCAAGACGGTTCCATATGACGAGACATTCCCGCACGGTACCTAGGTAGAAATACCGATGCGCTTCAGGCGCCTGGTACCCGCGGATTCGACACCCTCCGTTCGGATGTGTTGACGACTGCCCGCGAACGAGCCGACGTACATGCGCGGTCCCGTGGACACACCTCGGCCCACCGGGGCGCCGGAAGACGCACGGAGACACACGAAGCCACGAAGTGACGAAGGCGTACGAAGGCGGATGGGAGGCCCCTCGAAGCCCGGGAGCCCGGGAGCCCCAGAAGTCACAGTCACAGGAAACCCGGAGAGGCCGCAGGAGCCCGGACGGCGTGCGGCAGAAAACCCTCGGGCGCCGAGCACGCTTCCGCCGGGCGACTACGGGCCACGCGGCGAGCGCCGGGCGGCGGCAGGCCACGCGGGGAGCGCCGGGGCCGCCGCGGTCCGCGGCGCTCACACCTCCCGGGCCGGACCCGACCGGTGGTACCAGGCGGCGACCTCCGCGCGGTTGCGGACCCCTAGTCGTCCGAGGATCTGCACGACATGCGCGTTGACGGTGCGGACGCTGAGCCCGAGGTCCCCGGCGATCTCCCGGTCGGTGCGCCCCCGGGCGAGAAGGGAGGCGACCTGCTGCTGCCGCCCCGTCAGCGCCACGGTCGGAGCGGTATGCACCGCCGTCGCCGCCCCGGCACCGCGCAGGGCCGCGATCCGTTCGAGATGCGGCGCCGCCCGCATGTCGCGGGCGATCTGCGCCGCCTCGTCGAGGAGCAGACGGGCCCGGGCCACGGGCCCGTACAGCGCGGCCCTGCCCAGCAGTGCCGTGACCAAGCGGGCACGGGCATGTGTCCGGCGGAAGACGACGATCGCCTCGTCCCAGTGCCGCGCGGCGTCGTCCGGTTCGGGGGCGCATCGGGCGCGCGCCTGCGCCACGACGCCGTCGGTGAGTTCGTACGTGGCGATCACATGGCCGCGCACCTTGGGATAGATGCGTTCGATGACATCGAGCAACCGGGTCGGCGAACTGTCGGGATGCATGAGGGTGTGCCGCCCCTCGCACTGCGACTCGATCGCCGAGGCGAGGGCGTTCACGACGTGCAGACCGCAGCCGGACGGAGCGAGTATCCCCTCGGCGAGTGTCAGCGCCCTGCCTATCAGCTCCTCCACGCTCGCGTAGTCCTCCAGCCGCACGGCGGCGGCCAGCGCGATGTTCAGCAGGTAGGCGTGGCGCGTCGGACTGCTCGACTCGACCAGTTCGACGAACGGAGGCACCGTCCTGGGGCGCGGGCCCTGCCGGCTCGTCAGCCAGCAGCGGACCAGGGTCTCCTCCACGGCGTTGATCGAGCCGTGGCGCCCGTCGGCGACCGCGGGGCCGAGCAGCGAGTCGGCCTCCGGCCAGTGGCCCGCCTCGATGAGGTCCTTCACCAGCGACAGGCGAAGTGTGTCGCCCTCCTTGGTGGCGAGTTCACCGAAGTCCCTCGCGTACCGGAGCCCGACCCTCTTGATCCGCAGGGCGTCGCCGACGCTCCCGGTCCTCAGGTAGGCGGCCCTCGCCTCGTTGAGATACGAGCGGACCACGATGTGGTGCTGGGCGGACTCCATGCCGAGACGCCGCGCCCGGCGGGTGCGTTCGATCGACTCCTCCGGCGTGCCGAGGGCGAGCAGGGCCTCGGCCGCCACGGTGTGCACGGTCATCTCCAGTTGGGTGTCCACGACGTCCCGTGCCAGGTCGAACGCTTCGCGTAACAGACCCATCCCCTCCTCGGTGCGCCCCCTCTGCACATAGGCGAAGCCGACCGAGCACAGCACCTTGACCTTGCTGTGGAACGGTTCGTCGGGACGCAGCTCGGCGAGCGCCTGCTCGAAGTAGTCGTGCGTCCAGCTGCAGCTGGACGCGTCCAGATAGCGCCCGAGGCGCTCCAGGAGCTCCGCCTTCGAATGGTCGGCTCCGTCGCCCGCCATGGCGAGCGCCCGTATGAGGACGGCCTGCGCCTCGTCCGCGTGACCGAGCCTGAACAGGTGCTCCGCCCTGCGCTGGAGGGCCGCCGCGCTGTCCGGCCGCTCTCGGTCACCGTCCCCCGGCACCGCCATGGATATCCCCCCGATCGGTGGCGCGCCGCAGCCCCGCTCCACGGCCGCATGCCCGGCGTCTTCCCTGTCCATCCGTCTCCCACCCACCGGACGGAACCCTCTCCGGCACGCCCCGAAGCGAGGGCGTCGTACGCCGCTGCCGGCCCGGCGGGCTGCCTCCGGACGCGTTCCGGGCGCGCGGAGCTGCCCGGTGCGCGGCACCGGGCAGCGTGGTCCGCGACGACCTTCGGACGTCAGGTGGTGTAGTCGGCGTTGATCTTCACGTAGCCCTCGGTCAGGTCGCATCCGTAGACGGTGAACGCCCCGTCCCCGATACCGAGGTCGACCCGGATGACGACCTCGTCGCCGGTCAGGTAGCGGGACGCCTCCGCCAGGAGCTCGTCGCTCGGCTCCTCGGGGTGCATGACGAGGTCGCCGAAGCGGATACCGACGTTCGGGGGGTCGATGTCGGTCTCGTCGTCGAGCTTGCCGACCGCCATCGCGACCCTGCCCCAGTTGGGGTCGGCGCCGTGCACCGCGGCTTTGACCAGCGGCGAGTTGACGACGCTCTTGCCGACCCGCTTGGCCTGCGCGTCGTCGCGCGCACCGGTCACCCGGACCTCGATCAGCTTGGAGGCGCCCTCGCCGTCCGATGCGATGTCGCGCACGAGATGCAGGGCGCACTCGTACAGTGCCCGCTCGAACTCGTCGACGTCGACGGACCCCGCGAGACCGTTGGCGAAGATCGCGGCGGTGTCGCTCGTCGAGGTGTCGGTGTCGATGCTCAGCGCGTTGAACGTCTTGTCCATGACGCGCCGGAACAGGGCGTCGAGCTGGTCGGCGGGGATGTCGGCGTCGGTGAAGAAGAAGGTGAGCAGGGTCGCCATGTTCGGCTCGATCATGCCGACACCCTTGGCGATGCCGGTGAGCACCGCGTCACCACAGGGCACGGTGAAGTACTTCGGCCGGGTGTCGGTCGTCATGATGGCCTTGGCCGCAGCGGCGTAGTCCGCCTCGGGGAACGGCCAGGAGAGCGAGGCCAGTCCGGCCCGGATGCCCTCCATGGGATAGGGCCGGCCGATCACCCCGGTGGAACCGATGACCAGGTCCTCGGGCTCGACCCCGGCGGCCTCGGCCACCTTGGCCCGCACCTCCGCGGCGTGCGAGGCCCCCGTCTTGCCGGTCGCCACATTGGCGTTGCGGGAGAGCACCACCATGCCGCGGGCGCTCCGGCGGGAGGCGGCCTCACGGCTGATGACGACACTCGGGCCGGCGAAGCGCGAACGGGTGAAGACCGCCGCGGACCGGGCGGGCACTTCGGACACCACGGCGGCGAAGTCGTCATCGACGTCCTTGAGCCCCATGTTCATGGTGACACTGCGAAAACCGCGCGGCGCCATGGATCCCATACCGGCAGACCTCCCGAGTGGTCCGGACCCTCCGTGCGAGGCAGTCCGGCAATGCATGAAGATTCCGTGAACCGTACACTTTCGCGCCACGGTAGAGCAAGCGATCACGACATACAACCGACTAAATCACCCTGTTTGCCGCACTGTTCAGCCAGTCATCCGCATTCTGGACAGCTACTGGACACCTCACGACTACATACTTTTGCATTTACGTTGCCGTAACACGTGCCCCTGCGTGCCTGCCCTGCACGCCCGACCGTCTCCGGAGCGCCGCCCTCGGGAACACCGCTCCCGAAGACCCATGGCAATGGTTCAGGCCGTCACTCCGTCTCCTGCGCGTGCGGGGCCGTCGCCGGCGGGTGAGCAGGCCGGGCCCGACCACCGTCACGGCCGGACGCCACCACGACGACGAGCCCGACGATCACGGCTCCGGCGGCGGCCCGCCCCGCCGCCCGCACCCACCACCCCCCGGTGGCACCCCTGCGCCCACCCGGCGTGCCCAGCCGTTCGGCCCGACAGGCCGGTCGCAGCAGGCGGAGCAACAGCAGTAGCGCGACCGGTAGTTGCAGCAACCACAGGACGGTGCGCGGCCAGTCCCCGTACCAGACGTTGGTTCCGTACAGCAGCGTGTGCCACACGCTCAGCACATACACGACGATCACGAAACGGTGCAGGCGCCGCCACGTGTTCGCACCGATGCGGTGCCGGACGTAGAACAGCAGCCCCAAGGGAATCGCCAGGTAGACGGCCCCTTGTCCGAGCGGTATCGCGATCCGGCCGGTGCCTGAGTCGTACCAGCCCGGCACGAAGGTGTCCGCGAAACCCACCCACAACCGCTCGGCCCACGACACCTTCGTCTCGTAGCGTACGAGTTCCGCCGCGAACATCAGCGCGTGTGCGAGCATCAGCGCCGTCGTCGTGAGGCTCGTGGTGCGGTGCCAGCGCTCAAGTGCCTGCCGCGAGACCGGCAGCCGGGTCGAGTGTGCCCCGGACAGCAGCAGACCGATCATGACCGTGCCCCAGGCCCACAGCAGGCCCGACCATCCGAATGCCTGGCTGAGCAGGTACATCCAGTAGGTACCGGGATCGTCCATGAACGGCATGACGGCAACGGTGTCCGACTCGCCCGATGCCATGCGCGCGTGCAGGAACACGAACACCAGCACCGTGACCACCACAGCCGCAGCGACGTCGGGCAGGGCGGCCCGCATGTCACCACGCAGGGCGACGCGGTCGCCGGAAGGCCGTTGCCGTCCAGGCGTTGCCGCTGCCTCGTCTCCGGCCGGCCTCGCGTCAGACTCCATCACGGGCCTCCTGGGCGCGGGCCACCTCAGTGGCGGTGCGTATGTGGCGTGGGACAACGAGTCTGGCTGAGGGGACCACGACCCCCGAGGCGTCATCCGGCCAGAGCCGCCACCAGGGCACCCCCGGACGCCCGTGATGGAGTCGGACACGAGGTGCCGGCTTTGCCACCAGCCGGGATACGGAGGAGTGTGGAATCGGCTGTCGCGGTACCGCGA
Organism: Streptomyces sp. NPDC006516; assembly: GCF_040611875.1. NCBI lineage: Bacteria > Bacillati > Actinomycetota > Actinomycetes > Kitasatosporales > Streptomycetaceae > Streptomyces > Streptomyces sp. NPDC006516. Next base: position 220,452 of record NZ_JBEXPD010000011.1, on the reverse strand, counting down.
ATCCGGGTCCGTCCGGGCAGCCGGGGGCAAGAACCGGAGCGAGGAGGAGAGACCCATGACCGCACCGAAGCCCGTCCCGGAAGCCGTGCCCGTGGTACGCCGCCACGATGAGCGCGACTGCGTGTTCTGGGAACCGAGTGAGCGCTGGGTGCGCGCGACGGCGGGGCAGGTCACGGTCGTGGACAGCCGTGAACCGGTCCTCGTGTGGGAGCCCGGTCGCCCCGTCCCCCTCTACGCCTTTCCGGCCGGGGACGTCCGGACGGACCTGCTGCGGCGGACGGAGCGGCCCCCCACCCGGCGGCGCCACGCCGGTGCGACGGTCTTCTACGACCTGGTGCTCCCCGACAGGACCGTCCCCGCGGCCGCCTGGACCTACCCGGGGGCGGATCTGGCGGGCCACATCAGCTTCGAATGGTTCGGGCGCGAGATGCTGGACCACTGGTACGAGGAGGAAGAGGAGATCTTCGTGCACCCGCGCGACCCCCACAAACGGGTGGACGCCCTGCCCAGCAGCCGACATGTCCAGGTCGAGATCGAGGGCACGGTCGTCGCGGACACGCACGCGCCGATTCTGCTGTTCGAGACGGGTCTGCCGGTGCGCTTCTACCTCCCTCGGGAGGATGTCCGCCTCGACCTCTTCACCAGCACCGACGGGCGCACCCGGTGTCCGTACAAGGGCGTGGCGAGCGAGTACTGGTCCTGGGCGGGCGAGGCCGACGTGCGGCCCGACATCGCCTGGAGCTACCCCGACCCCTTGCCCTCGGTAGGAATCATCAGGGACCGGGTGGCCTTCTACGACGAGTCCGTCGACGTCGTCGTGGACGGAGTGCGGCGGAAACGGCCGGTCACCTTCTTCAGCCGGCCGTCGCGATAGCGCACACGACCAAGCGGCGGGCATCTCGGGGCGCGGACCTGGTTCCCGAGCCGAATCCGCAGTACTCGTCCGCCTGGAGTCATGGAGGAGAGCACGCATCGAAGAGCCGTGTTGATCATTACAGCGTACGGCGCCCTGAAGAGAGCCAGCTCTGGTGGATGCTCGGTCATTTCGCTGTCGGGCTAGCGTCCTGGCATGACCACTGATGGTGACCCGGTGATGGTCGACGTGCGGAAGTACGACGGCAGCTCGAGTGCGCTGTGGAGTGCCGCTCGGCTCGGCGAGGACGCGCACGGCGTGTGGCTGGGTACGACGCGGGGCACCCCCGTGAGTTCAGCCGCGGGTGGCTGGACGGCCCGGTTCCCATACGTGATGTTGGTCCCGCGCCGCGAGTGGTGGACGGCGACGTTCTGTACGGCGCCGGGCCCCGAGATGTACTGCGATGTCTGCACGGTGCCCGAGTGGAACGCTGAGGGGACCGAGCTGAGCATCATCGATCTCGATCTCGATGTCGTGCGGTCTCACGGCGGCGAGGCCTGTGCACAGGACGAGGACGAGTTCGACCGACACCGAGTGCTCTATAGCTATCCCGACGAGTTGGTCGACAAGGCCCGGCGGACCTGCGAGTGGTTGATGTGGGCAGGCCGTCGCAGTGGACAAGGCGCCGAACCTTTCGCCTCGGTGTACCGCCACTGGCTCGGCCTCATCGCGTAGTCGGTGCCGGCGGCAGAACGGCGCCTCAAGCAATTCAGCGGCGCTACCCGACATGCTCGGTAGGGGTCGACCCCATCGCTGGTCAGCTCAGAGGTCAGTTGCCGACTCAGGCACCGCCGGGGAAAGCCCTGTGTAGACGCGCAGCCCTGCTTGAGTGGCTGGGAGCCCATAGGCATTGAGAATCGCGCCGATGTCACCCCCTGTGTTCCACCATCCCTCGTAGAGGTCGGCCAGGGCGCACAGAAACTGTTGCTGCGAGGGATGGAGGCTCGCGAACAGGGGGCGGGGAAGGGAAAGGGGGTCAGGAAACAGGGACGGCAGAACCGTCTTCGCCTTGAACGCCAGCAGCGAACGGTCGACGGACGGCAGGCAGGCGGCCACCGCATCGCGCGAGGCCGCGGAAGTCGGGAGGGCGATGAGGAGGTCGGCGGTGAGGCCGTGGAAGTCTCCGTTGCCGTAGTCGGTCGCAGGCACGGGCGCAGGGGCTGCGGCCGCGGCAGCGAGTTCGGCGACGGCCCGTTCGAGGAGCGGGGCCTCGACCTTCTCTCCGCTCCGGGCGGTTTGGGCGATCGCGGTGGCAGCAGCCCAGCGCACGAGAGCGTCCTCGGCCTTCAGATCATCCGCCAGAACCTCCACAAGATCGGGCGCGCCAAGGATGCCGACCGCCACGAGCGACGTCGCCTTGGCAACGCTGTCGTGCTCGTGCGCAGCAAAGTCACGCAGCAGAGGTACAGCAGTGTCCGACAGTTCGGGAAACCAGGCGAGCAAGTAGGCGGCCCGGGTGCGGACGCGGAGTTCTTCATCGCGCAAGAGGCCCAGCAGGGCGGGAATTTCTGCCAGGACGGCGTCGTACGAGCGCATCGAGGAGTCGCGGGCATCGATCGGGTTGCCGGCCGCCATCCAGTCCCGGACCTGTTGCAGGTTGCAGCGGCGCTGCTCGTCCCGCTCGGTGGCCAGTGCTTCCTCGTAAGCCGGGAGAAGCCTGACGGGAGCATTCTCGGCGGCCTCCGCCCGCCAGGCGGAGATGTCGGCCCCGTCGATGATCTCGCTCTCCTCGTCCCAGTTGACCGCAAGGCCGGTCAGCAGGTGCAAAGCGTGCTCACGCGCCGGGTCCGGTCCCAGGCGCGCGATCCGGGCAAGGAAGGGCACCACGTACGGAGACGCCTGACAGCGGTTGCCCTGATGCGCAAGGCTGTTGAACAGACTGTTCACCGCCTGCCGTAGAGCCCGCTCGTCGTGACTGCACAAGGCGCGCAGGTGACCAGGGACATCGTCCGCGGTGCCGTAGGCGTGGCTCAGGTTTGTCCAGTCGACGTCGTCCAGACCGGCCAGCAGGTCCTCGTCCCCAGTGATCACGGCCGCATCATGCCAGGTACGCCGGGCCGCGCGCGATCCAGCTTCCCGACGGCGGAGTCGAGGACTACGACGTCTTGCACTTTGACGACGGCGACCTGTCATGGGAAGCGGAAGAGGCGATGCTCGAGACCGACTGCGACAAGTTCGAGAAACACCTCGGTCCCTGTCCACACAGCAGTCTTCTCTCCACCCTGCTGTCAGCCTTGGCGTTCCTGTGCCTCCTTCGGTGGGCGGCGGGCCTCTGCGAGAGCGTTGCGGACAGCGAGGCGGCCGGCTTGCAGGAACGCCCGCGGGTGGGAGTCGACCGGGTGGAAGCGCATGCGCCGCAGAACCACCGCTACCGCTGGAGGCAACTCGAGTTGCAACTGGGTGAGTTCGTCGCGTACCCCCCTCTCCACAGCGGCCCGGCAGTCGGCCTGCCACTCAGGATCGTCGTCGCCTTGCACGACCAGATCAACGGCCACCTCGAAGACGACGCCTGCCTCCCACGGTTCGAAGTCCACCGTGACCTCCGCGAAGTCGGAGGGGCAGCTGGCCTGCCTCGCGAAGACGGCTCGCACACCTTTGATCGGGTGAGGGGGGAAAGTTTCAGCGTCGGATTTCACAGGATGACGATAGCCAGCGAGCCCTGCCGAGCAGTTACGTCGGAGAGAAGTCAGAGAGCTGCAATCCCCGCCGCGCTCTCCGCTCGGGCATCCTGTCCGCTCGGGCAGCCCGCGGCCCTGATCCGAAGCCGGCCTCACTGTCGGCACCCTCTCCCGCTCACCGCGACAACCGGCTGTGCGATCAGTGTTTGAAAGCACCGGGACGGTAAAGACGGTCTTTGACACCGTCCTTACACCACCAGGTAGGAGAGGCATTATGGGCATCATTGCTTGGATCATCATCGGGTTGCTCGCGGGCCTCATCGCCAAGGCGATCATGCCGGGCAAGGACCCGGGCGGCATCATCATCACCATGCTCATCGGCATCGTGGGCGGTCTGCTCGGAGGCTGGCTCGGCAAGGTCATCTTCGGCGTCGACTCCATCGACGGCTTCTTCGACCTCTCCACCTGGATCGCCGCCATCGTCGGGTCGCTCATTCTTCTGGTGCTGTACCGCGTCATCGCGGGCAACCGCCGCCACGCCTGACCTGACGCCCGTCCCCACGAAAAGGCTCCGCCCTCCCAGGGCGGAGCCTTTTCGTGCACCAGGAGCACCGCGCCATCGCAGTGGACGCGGACAGCAACGTGGACCTGAGGCGAGCCGCGGCTTCGACTCGGTACTCGTCTCGCCCCAACACCAGCCGCGCCGAGCACGGCCCACCGCCGATTCACCGGTCCGCCCCTCGACCTCCCTCGGACTCACTCACATTGGGTATCCGCGCATGGACTGCTGAGTACGCGCACTCAGTCCACGGCACCCCTCCGGCGGCGAAGGTGGTGGCAGACCAGACCGCTGGAGAGGAAACACACACATGTCCCGCAGAACGAACCGGCCCGCCGCCTCCGTCCGCCCCAGGAGACTGCGCCTCCTCGCCGCCCTTGTGGGCGCGGCGGCGGTCGTGACACTCACCGGGTGTGCGGGAGTTGAGTACCGGGAGGCCATCTGCAGCGGCGGCGAGTACCCCGTCCTGTCCGTCGGCGGCACCGGCTCCGCGTGCGTGCCCGACGACGAGGAGCCGCCGGCAGGTTTCGCGCGGTACCCGGAGGGCAAAGTGCCGCAGCAAGTCGACGACAAGTGGGACGTGTACTGGGACACCCACACGCTCGACAAGGACGGCAAGATCATCGATGCGCCTGACGCGGGCTGAGTAGCCCCAGGGCCCACGCGCTGGACAGCCCCTCCGCCTCGGTTCCGGCCGCCACCGGGACGGGGCGGGCCGGAACCGAGTCAGTCGATGAGCGGCAGGGGATCCGCGCGGAGGGTGCCGTCACCGGGCTCGAACGGCCCCTGGCCACCTACTCCGTGGCGGCGGTGCGTTGCAACGTGAACCAGGCGGTGGGGACCGGGTTCGTTCCCGGGGTCACGTCGGTCAGCCGCCAGCCGGGGAACCTGGCGCGAAGTTCGTCGGCGGTCACCCCGGAGATCGGGTCGTCGAACGCCTCGGGTCCGTACCCGAACATCAGCAACCGCGCGCCGGGAGCGGCACGCCGGGTGAGGCCGACGGCGTAGGCGTCGCGGCGGTGCGGCGGGATCCCGGCATCGACACCGCCCGCGCCGCCGACCTGCTGTACGGCCTGCTCAGCCCGGAGTTGTACCTGGTCTTCGTACGCGACCGGGGATGGTCCCCCGAAGCCTGGGAGGAGTGGGCCTGCGCGTCCCTGACCGCACAGCTGTGCAACGCCTGACCGGATTGCACCTGCTCCGGCAGCGGGTGCCCGTCAGAGGGTCTTCCCTTGCTATGCGGCGTCGATCAGTTTCCGCACCTCGGGCGGGAGCGTCGAGCCGGAGTAGGAGACGACGAACACGACGTCGTCCGGTGAGTTCCCCACCGCGATCGCGACATCAGGAGCGACGCCTTCGACCCCGTAGGCGGTCTCCGTGGTTCCGGCCTCAGCGGTTTGCCCGTCGCCACCGGTGTCGTCGCACGGCGGCAGGGTGGCGGTGCCCAGTTTGCCCGTGACCGTGAAGTGCGCATTCGCGACGTCCTTATAGGTACGCCCTTGGTAGGTGAACTCCGACGCACAGGACGCCGCCCCCTCCACACCGCCGCCGTTGTCGGCGGTGCACCCGGCTGCCGTCACCACCACGACCACCGCCGACAGCCCGTCCGCATATCGCCCGAACCAGCTCACGAACGTCCCCCTCCAGTAGGTGCCCCTCTCCGCCGGACCGGATCACGCCGACCGCTCCGGCGGGAGTGTCGGGCATGGGACGTGTGAGGGGCCCGCCGGGTTCCGGCTCCCCGGGGCCTTGTCGCAGCGGGGTGATAGCAATGCGCCATGGACACCGAGCAAGCTGACGCCGCAGAACTGACAGCACTACGTGCGGCGTTCGGCGCAGACGACGGAGGCGAGTCGGCCCTCGGCTGGGAGGCGGGCCACGCCTTCGAGGCGGAGCACAGAATCGTTTGCCAGAGCCGTATCGGACCTTCGTGGCCGTGATCACGGACGGTGCGTACTCCGGACCGCCCGGATACGGGCTGCTGCCGGTGGCCGAGTTGCCCGACGACTGGGGCGGCGAAGAGCAGGCACGCGATCTGAGCAAGGCGTTCCCGCTGACCTACACAGTGGTGTGGGAGGAGGACCCGGGAGCAATAGTCAAGACTTGTGGATCAAATCAGTTCGGCGGTTGATCCAGCCGATGCATTCGTCGGCTCGCCGCGTTGCGGACTCGCCGGGTTCGTCCCCGTTCCGCGAGCAGGCCTAGAGCGTCGGGTGAGGTGATGATCTGCGCGGTCGTGGCCGTCCGCTGGAACCAGTCGGAAGCGGCGGTGAGTTCTTCGGCGGCCCATGGTTCGTCCATGGCGATGCTCCTGAGCAGGGTCCACTCGCGCAGGCGGCGGGTGAGGTAGTTCCGGCCCCCGACGACGGCGTCCATGGTGTGGGCCCAGGCGGGGAAGGCGGCGTCGGCTAGTAGCCGTGCTGCCCGGCGGTCCAGGTGGTGCACCACCGCGGCCTGCGCCATCGCCAGGTCCTGGTCGCGCAACACCGTTGCCACCAGATCGGCCTCCTCCGCTTCTGGAACAGCGTCGAGGGCCTGCAGGTAGTGCGCGTAGCGGTGGTGCTCGGCGGGTTCACCATCGTGCTGCGGGCCGGTCATGCGACAGCCTCCTCGGTCCGTTCGACGAGGATACCGTTTTCGAAGCGTGCTCCGGCGCGGACGAGGGTGACGAGGTGGGGTGCAGTGATCGCGCGCCAGCGTTGCTGGGCGGACTCGGCGAGCTTGAAGACCATGGCCAGAGTGGCGGCCGCGCTGCCCACGCCGCGGGTGACCTTGGTCCGGAGCTTCACCGTGGAGAAGGTCGATTCGATCGGATTCGTGGTGCGCAAATGAATCCAATGCTCGGCGGGGAAGTCGTAGAACGCGAGGAGTTCGCCCTCGCCGTCTGCGATCTTCTTGACCGCCTTGGGCCACTTCGTCCCGCAGGTCTTCGCGAAGTCCTTGACCGCCTTGGCGGCGTGGTCACGGTCCTCGGCGTGGTAGATCTCCTGCAGGGCCCTCTTCGCCACAGGTCTTGAGCATTGCTCAGGACCCGGACGGATTCGATGATCCCGACGAGCTCATCGAGCAGCTCCGCAACCACGGCTCGGTCGTGCTCGGTACCGATGGGTGCGCGATGAACTGGCATCTCGTCGTCAGCGGACCTCACCGAGGGTACGTCTGGCTGATCACCGACGTCGGAGCGGTCCCCTTCGGCGCGCAGTTCGGCTACACCACCGCCGCCTCCGGCTTCTCCGGCTGGGTCCGGCACTGGGCGGCGAACAACCCCTGGTACGACGCGGCGTGACTCCTAGGGACGCGGTGGGCGGATGCCGCCCGGAGGCAGCGGTCCTCCGCACCCCGGAGGTGACCCCGCTGCGAGCCGTTCGCTCCGGTAGCGGTCGGAGCACGGAGAGCGAACCGCGGCACTCGGTCCGGACCCGGCGATCACCCTGCTCACAGATGGCCGGACGGCCTACGCGGTCCGCGCATTGTGGGCTTCAGTCGCCGCTGGAGGGTCGCGCTTCCTGTACGGACGTGACGACGGCAGCCAGATCCGCGCCCGCCCGGAGCAGCGCGACGGTCCGAGCGGCGATCTGGCCGAGCCGCTGATGCAGGATGAGCGCCGCCTTCTCCAGCCCGTCGAGGCGGTGCAGGGAGGTCATGATCTCGCGCACCGCCGGAATTCCGTACCCCGCCCCGCGCAGGGCCGCGACGATGCGCGCCGCCCCGATGGCGGCGGGGCCGTAGCGGCGCACCTGCAGTGAAGTCACCCGCTCGGGGGTGACGAGGCCTTCCTGTTCCCAGAACCGCAGGGTGGAGGGACGCACGTCGAGCGCTTCCGCGAGCTGGGTGATCGTCATCGCGTCTCCGGCCGGCTCGTAGCCGTGTCCGTCCACCTCGGACTGGATCGCGCGCAGCGCCTGTTGGGCGTCGAGTGCTTCCTCTCGTTCCCGCGCGAGCCGGACGTGGACGGCGCCGACCGCCGATGCCGCCTCCGCGAGCGTCCCCGTTCGCAGTCCTGCGAGCAACTGCCTGGCCGCCACGGGCCCGGTGGCGCCCGCGAGCCCTCGGTAGGCGCGAAGGGCCTGCACATGCAGAGGCGTGTAGGAGCGGTAGCCATTACTCGACCGCGTGGCCGGCGGGATGACCCCCAGTCGCTCCAGGTCGCGAACCTGCTGTACCGAGTACCCCGACTCCCTGGCCACTTCGACGGTGCGGAGCGGTACCCGCCGGAGACCGCCCACCGGCTCATCCATAGCCAACCCCACATAAGCACGTGAACCAGATACTTGAACCATGAGTATGGAACAGATCATCGCGACCGCACGCACCCTCGACGGCGCGCTCGTGTTCACTCCTGAGCCGGGAAGCGCGTTTCCTGAGATCACGTGGGGGGACGCGTTCATCTACTACGCTCCCGACGGGCGCATGCCACGGAATGTCCAGCCGTACGCAACGATCGTCAGCAGGAACTACCCGGACGACACCGCTTCCGACCTGGACACCCCAGGCCGCCGGCGGGTGAACATCCACACCGGCCGTGCGACGTTCGTCGAGCTCACGGGGGAGGAACCGCGCGACCTCACACGGCCCCGCGACTACGCCGCCGTGGACAGCGTGATGCCCCACCCCGTGTACGGGGCGCTCGGCTGGATCTCGGTCGTCAACCCCGGCGAGCGGACGACGGACACGCTCGTACAGCTCCTGCGCGACGCTCACGAAGCGGCTCGCGCCCGGTTCGCGCGACGCCAGGACTCGGGAAGGCCGCCGGAGTACGGCTGATGCGTTCCCTGCCCTGGCCGGGAAGGCCGAACCGTCCGCGCCGGAAGGACTCTGCGCAGCGGTCACGATCACGCGAGGACGACGGGCGGACAAGGTGGGCCTGCCCGTCCCGGCGACGGCGCACTCTGCTACTCGCCCTCCCGGTAGCTCATGAACCAGTGGGTGTCGAAGTAGCGGGCCATCGTGAACGGGTGGTGCCGGTCGACGAGGATACGGCAGACGAACTCCGCGGCCGGGCAGTCGAAGTGGGCGAGCTCGCCGTCGAAGGTCTGGACCGTGACTCGCCAGCCGTCGGGATCGCCGTCGTCGGGCCGCCAGCAGTACCGGTTCTTGTGCTCGGTGCCCGCCCATGCGAGCAGACCGTCCTCTGCGAGGTCGGTCCACGGCTCCTGGTTCAGCGCGAGGTACGCGTCGAACGCGCCCTCCCCGAACGTCTCCACCATGCGCTTGTAGTCACCCGGAAGGCGCGTCCCCAGTCGCGACTCGGTCCGCGCCCAGTCGACGTCCGGCCGTCGCGGGGGCGCGGTCCAGGCGGTGATGCTCATGAGCCGCTCGACCCAGTCCACGTCCTCTCCGGGCACCGCCACGAGGGAGGCCGGCTGCCGCCTCGGCACGGTCGCCAGCACCGGCCGGGTGTCGCCTGCCGCACCCCTGGCCGTTCCCGCGCCGATCCACCGGTCCCTGTACGCCCAGGCCCGTATCGTCACCCCCCGGCCTTCGAGGAGAGCGAGAAGCGCCGCGCCGCACTCCTCGTCGACGGTGGGGTCGGCGAAGCCGTCCAGGACAAGGGTGCGCGGGGCACCGTAACGGCCGGTCAGCGACCTGACGAGCGCGTGCGGGTCGGTGCCCGGAGGCAGATGCAGATACCCGTGCGGGACGGCGAGTCCGGACAGCAGGTCACTGAGCGTCGACGGGGTGTGCGCCATGGGGCCATTGAAACGCAACGCACTGACAACGGACGGACTTAACCGGACGGCGGCAGCGGACAGGGCATCGCCCATTCCAGTCGTCGTCCGGTCGTCGCCGCTTCTCCGCACCCCCTCCGCCCCATCGACGGGAGGGCGAGGAGCGCCCGGCAGGCGTCACACCCGCTGAGGCAGCTGCCAGATCCGTTCGATCGCGTCACCGGTCAGAACCTCCCCGGGGTCGCCCTCCCCCCACAACCGGCCCTCCTGGAGCACCAATAGGTGACCCGCCCCCTTGGCCGCCCCGAGGTCGTGGGTCGCCTGCACGACCGTCACCCCCTCCTCGGTCACCTCGGCCAGTACATCCGCGATCAGCCGCTGCGCCGTCGCGTCCAGGCCGGTGGCCGGCTCGTCCAGCAGAAGCAGATCCGCTTCCTGCGCGAGCCCTTGGGCCACGAGCGCGCGCTGACGCTGACCGCCCGACAGTTCCCCCAGCTGCCGATGGGCGAGGGAACCGATGCCGAGCCGGTCCATGCTCGCCTCCACCACTTCCCGGTCCCGGCGCGACAGCCGTCGGTACAGCCCTCGATCTCCCCACCTCCCCATGGCCACGGCGTCCCGCACCGTCAGCGGCAGCGCATCGGCCGCTCTGCTGCGCTGCGTCACCAACGCCGGGCGCCTGGCGGTCCGATGCCGCACCTCGCCCGCTGTCGTCCGGATCACACCCGCGATCACCCCGAGCAGCGTGGACTTGCCCGACCCATTCGGCCCGACCACGGCAGTCGTGGTGAACGCCGGTATCTGCAAGGTGAGTTGATCAAGCACCGCACGGTTCGCATAACCGGCGGACACACCGTCGAGCCTTACCTGTCGCCGCATCCCGTGAACCTCTTCCCGCTGCGCAAATTGAAGTGATAATCATTTTCATTGTAGTGTCCCGCTCCATGGAATGGTTGACGGGCCCCTTCGAGGTGACCTTTGTCCTGCGGGCCCTGTGGGGCGGCATACTCGTGTCGCTGATCTGCGCCCTGGCCGGCACGTGGGTCGTCCTGCGCGGCATGGCGTTCTTCGGGGACGCGATGTCGCACGGCATGCTCCCCGGCATCGCTCTCGCCTCGCTGCTGGGAGGCAATCTGCTCGTCGGAGCCGCCGCGAGCGCTGCCGTCATGGCGCTCGGCGTCAGCGTCGTGGGCCGCTCCCCCCGCCTTTCGCAGGACACCAGCATCGGCCTGCTCTTCGTGGGGATGCTGTCGCTGGGCGTGATCATCGTGTCGCGTTCCCAGTCGTTCGCGGTCGACCTGACCGGCTTCCTCTTCGGTGACGTGCTCGCCGTACGCAGTGCCGATCTGGCCTACCTCGGGGCCGCCCTGGCCGTCGCGCTGGTGATCTCCGTGGTGGGCTACCGGCCGTTCGTGGCCCTGGCGTTCGACGAGCGAAAGGCGCACACGCTCGGACTTCGGCCGCGTCTCGCACACGCGGCTCTGCTGGCCCTGCTCACCCTGGCCATCGTCGCGTCGTTCCACGTCGTGGGGACGCTGCTGGTCTTCGGCCTGCTGATCGCTCCCCCCGCGGCCATGCTGCCGTGGGCCCGGCGAATCCCGGTGATCATGATCGGCGCCGCCTGCCTCGGAGCCTGCGCGACCTTCATCGGCCTGTTGCTCTCGTGGCACCTGCACACGGCTGCCGGGGCGAGCATCGCGGCAACCGCTGTCGTCCAGTTCCTGATCTCGACCGCCGCCTCCGGGCTCCGCACCCGGTGGGTGCGTTCCTCTCGCCCCGCCTCCACGACCGACCACCAGCACAGGGAATACGGACATCCGTCATGACACCCAGGAAGATCCGAACCACCACAGCACTCTCCCTCGCGGCTCTCACCGGCTTCGGACTCCTCGTCGGCTGCCAGAGCGGCGGCGACGCGAAGGCCCCGCCGAAGGCCGCGGCGAAACCCCACGGATATGTGGAGGGAGCCGAAGAAGCCTCCGAGCAGCAGTCCCGCCTCGTACTCGCCGACGCGGCCACCGGCAGGGTCGAGACTCTGGACCTGGTCACCGGGGACCTCACCCCGCTGGACGGCGCCGACGACATACAAGGGCTGCGCACCGACGGCCGGTTCGCGTACGTGAGTGCCGCCGGGGCCACGCACGCGGTCGACTCCGGTGCCTGGACGGTGGACCACGGCGACCACGTCCACTACTACCGCGCCGCCATCCGTGATGTGGGCGCCATCGCCGGGACGGGCACGGTCCGGATCCACAGCGATCAGGCCCTCACCGCTGTCTCATCCGCAGCCGGAACGAAGCTGTACGACCGCGCGGAACTCGAGGCCGGTTCAGTCCCTGCCGGCCGCGCGGTGACCGGCGCGGGCAGCGGACCCGTCGTCCCCTACAAGGAACACCTGCTCGTCACCGCGGTGGAGGCGGGGAAGGACACCGTCGAGGTCCGCGACCGGCAGGGCACACGAGTCACCTCGTTCGAGGAGCCGTGCGCCCAGGTACGCGGCTCAGCCGTCACACGGCGGGGCGTGGTGTTCGGGTGTGCCGACGGCGCTCTCCTGGTCAGCGAGGACAAGGGCACGTTCGACGCCGAGAAGATCCCGTACGGCACAGCGGTGAAGCCGTCGGAGCGGGCCGCCGGTTTCCACCACCGGGCAGGCAGCACCACGCTCGCGGCGCTGTCCGGCGATGACGCCGTCTGGGTCCTCGATGTCACCGACCGCACCTGGACACGCGTCGAGACCGGCCCGGTCCTGTCCGCCAACACCGCCGGGGAGGGCGCCCCCTTGCTCGCGCTCGGCACGGACGGCGTGCTCACGGCCTACGACACAGCCACCGGCAGGAGCGTCGCCCGCAAACAGCTCCTGACGGAGGGAGCCGAGTCCGAGGGCCCGGGATCCGTAGCCATCGAGGTCGACACCACTCGCGCGTACGTCAACGACGCCGCCGCCCGCAAGGTCCACGAGATCGACTACAACGACCGGCTCCGGGTCGCCCGCACCTTCGCCCTCGACTTCGCTCCGACGTACATGGTGGAGACCGGCCGATGAACGTCGATGCCACAGATGCCACATGCGCCCACAGGCGCTGGACGCCCAGGCGTCTCCTGCTCGCCTGTCTGGCCGGCGTACTGCTCCTGGGGGTGAGCGGCTGCGCGGGAAACGGGAAGGACCGGCCTTCCGTGGTCGTCACCACGAACATCCTCGGTGACATCACCCGCAACGTCGTCGGCGACGAGGCCGAGGTGACGGTACTGATGCAGGCCGACGCGGATCCGCACTCCTTCGGCATATCGGCTCCGCAGGCGGCGTCCATCGAGCAGGCCGATCTCATCGTCCACAACGGCCTCGGTCTGGAGGAGAACGTCCTGCGCCACGTGGTGGCCGCGGAGGAGGCCGGTGTCGCCACCCTGGCCGTCGGGGAAGGTGTCGACCCGCTCACCTACACGGCGGGCGAGTCCGCGGACCAGCCCGACCCGCACTTCTGGACCGACCCCGAGCGGGTCCGCAAGGCCGTCGAGCTCATCGCGGACGACGTCACCACGCAGGTACGGGGCGTCGACGGACCCACCATCGAGAGCAACGCGTCCGCCTACGCGGCGCAACTCACCGAACTCACCGGGTGGATGCGGAAGCAGTTCGACGAGATACCGCCTGCCCAGCGCCAGTTGGTGACCAACCACCACGTCTTCGGTTATCTCGCGCAGCGTTTCCAATTCCGGGTCGTGGGCGCGGTGATCCCGAGTGGCACGACGCTCGCCTCACCGAGCGCATCGGACCTCAAGTCCCTTGCCACCGCGGTCAGAACGGCTGGCGTGAAGGCCGTCTTCGCGGACTCCTCGCAACCCGACCGGCTGGCCCGGGTGCTCAAGCAGGAGAGCGGGATCGACGTCGACGTCGTACCGCTGTTCTCGGAATCCCTCACCGCGAAGGGGAAGGGAGCCGCCACCTACCTGGAAATGATGCGCGCCAACACCACGTCCATAGCCACCGGCTTGGACACCGCATAGCCACGTCGTCGCCCGTCACGGACGACGGCAACGAAAAGGAGACAACACACCATGAAGCATGGAGTACGCCCGAGGACGGCAGCTGCCGTCAGCGCCCTTGTCGCGGTTTCCGTCGCGCTCACCGCCTGCGGGGGCGACGCCGGGGAACCCGCGGCCAAGGCGGCGGACAAGCCGTCGGAGGCGCAGGCGCCTCTGGTCGCGGACCCGATCGTCACCACCTACGACGGGGGCCTGTACATCCTGGACGGCAAGACGCTCAAGCTCGCCGAGGACATACCCCTCGAAGGGTTCAACCGGGTCAATCCCGCGGGCGGCGACCGCCATGTGATGGTCTCGACCGCGACCGGATTCCGCGTGCTGGACGCGGCGGGCCGTAAGCTCACGGACGTCGAGTTCGAGGGAAGCAAGCCGGGCCATGTCGTACGCCACGCGGGCAAGACCGTCCTCTTCGCCGACGGCACGGGCGTGGTCACGGTCTTCGACCCCGAGGACCTCGGTGACACCGCACCGAAGACCGAGACGTACACCTCCGCCGCCCCGCACCACGGCGTCGCCATCCAGCTCGCCGACGACACGCTGGTGACCACCCTCGGCACGGAGGAGAAGCGAGTCGGCATCACCGTACTGGACGAGGACCGCAAGGAGATCACCCGCAGCGAGGAGTGCCCCGGCGTCCACGGAGAGGCGACCGCGCAGGGGGAGGCGGTCGTCATCGGCTGCGAGGACGGCGTCCTGATCTACAAGGACGGCGCGGTCAACAAGGTGAAGAGCCCCACGCCGTACGGCCGGATAGGCAATCAGGCCGGGTCCGACGAGTCGCCCGTCGTGCTCGGTGACTACAAGAAGGACAATGACGCCGAGCTGGAACGCCCGCAGCAGGTGTCGCTCATCGACACCGCGACGGGCACGATGCGGCTCGTCGACATCGGTACGAGCTACACCTTCCGCTCGCTGGCACGGGGACCGCACGGTGAGGCGCTCGTCCTGGGCACCGACGGCAGGATCCACGTCATCGACCCCGACACGGGCAAGGTGACCAAGAAGATCTCCGCCCTCGGTCCGTGGCAGGAGCCGTTGGACTGGCAGCAACCGCGTCCGGCGATGTTCGTGCGCGACCACACGGCATACGTCTCGGACCCGGCGAGCAAGAAGCTGCTGGCCATCGACATCGAGTCCGGCAAGCAGCTGGCCTCGACGATGCTGCCCGAAGCCCCCAACGAGCTGAGCGGCGTCAAGCAGCACTGACCTGCCACCGATGCACGAGGAGCGCGTTCCCGCCGGGCGGGGGCGCGCTCCTCGTGTGGTGGCCGGCGCCGCCGCTTCGCCGTGGGTTCCGGGAAACGCTGAAGGGTGGTGGTACGGCCCCCAGGCCGTACCACCACCCTTCACGGACACCGGAGCATCACCAGGAGGACTTGGTCACTCCCGGGAGAAATCCGGAGTGCGCCTGTTCGCGCATCCGCACCCGCGACAGTCCGAACTTCCGCAGGTGACCGCGAGGACGGCCGTCCACACTGTCACGGTTACGCACCCGCGTGGCACTGGCGTCGCGCGGCTGGCGGCGCAACTCCGCGACTGCGGAAGCCCGTTCGGCCTCCGAGGTGCCAGGACGGCGAATGAGGCCCTTCAGCTCGGCACGCCGCGCGGAGTACCGCTCGACGATGGCCTTGCGCTTCTCGTTCTGTGCGATCTTGCTCTTCTTCGCCATCAGACCTTCCCCCCTCGGGAACGGATGCGGGCGACTGCTGCCTCGATGCCGATGACATCGATCGTCTTGATCGCCTTGGTGCTCAGCACGAGGCGCACGTGCCGTCCCTCGCTGGGCAGCCAGTAGCGCTTGCGCTGGATGTTCGGGTCGAACCGGCGGGACGTACGCCGGTGCGAATGGGAGATGTTGTTGCCGAAGCCCGGCTGAGCGCCGGTCAGTTGGCAGTGGGCGGACATGGAGTTACCTGCCTCTCATCGACATGGATCCGTATTGAAAATGGAAACCATTGCCATATAGTAGCGGCATGGCTCGCAACGAACTACGCCCGATCGTCAAGCTCCGCTCCACCGCGGGCACGGGCTACACCTACGTCACCCGCAAGAACCGCCGGAACAACCCCGACCGGCTGGTCCTGCGGAAGTTCGACCCGCTCGTCCGCCGTCACGTCGACTTCCGCGAAGAGCGCTGACCCCCTCCACTCCCCGTCCGGTACCCGACCCTCAGGACACCGCCATGCAGCCCGGAATCCACCCCGCTTACGGCCCCGTCGTCTTCCGCGACAAGGCCGCAGACTTCGCCTTCCTGACCCGTTCCACCCTGACCAGCGACCGGACCGTCGAATGGGAGGACGGCAACGTCTATCCGGTCGTCGATGTGGAGATCTCCTCCGCGAGCCACCCCTTCTACACCGGGACCGCCCGCGTCATGGACACCGCCGGACGCGTCGAACGCTTCGAGCGCCGCTACGGCCGTGGCCAGGACCGGCGATGAAGGACCAGCACATGCTTCCCGTCGTCATCGTGAACGGGCTGCACTCCGAAGCGCGCCACGAGGTGGTGGAGGGCCTGCTGAGTGAAGCCCCCCTCAGCGTCGCCCTGCACCATGACCTCTCGACGGCCGAGCAGGGCTACGTGCGCCGGACCGTGCGCGACGCCTCCGGCGTACTGTCCAGCGGCGACGCCCCGCTGCTGAACGACTGCGCCTGCTGCGCCCTGCGCGAGGACCTGGTGCCGGAGTTGGAGCGGCTGGCCGCCGACGGCGCGACCAGCATGGCCGTTGTCGAACTCTGGGACTCCGTCGAGCCGAAGGCGATGGCCGAGGTCATCGCAGCCGGCGGCCGGGGCCTGATCGAGGTGACCAGCGTGATCACCGCCGTGGACCCCGCGCTCGTACTGCCCTGCCTCGCCAACGGCGACGACCTCGCCGAGGCCGGCCTGGCCGCCGCCCCGACCGACGGGCGGACCGTCGGTGACACATGGGCCAGGCAGTTGGAGTACGCGTCGGTCGTCGCCGTGGTGGACGGCGACACGGCGGGTGACGAGGACAAGGCCCTGCTCCGCCAGTTGCACCCGACGGCACCGCAGGCCGCGTCCGGTTCACCGGAGCTGACAGAACTTGCCCTGGCGGGGTTCGACGTGGAGTCGGCCGGTGCCGGCCAGCATCCGGCCTGCGCCCTGCTGCCGCAGGAGGCCGAGGAGGCGGGTGTCAGCACGCTCGTATGGCGCCGGCGCCGCCCTTTCCACCCCGAGCGTCTGTACGACGCGCTGGAGGATGTGGCGTGCGCGGCCGCCCGCAGCCGGGGCAGGTTCTGGCTCGCCGACCGCCCTGACACCCTGCTGTCCTGGGACGCCGCGGGCGGGGCCCTCTGTGTCGAGAACAACGGCCCCTGGCTCGCGTCCCTGCCCGACGCCGCCTGGGACATGGTCTCGCCGATGCGGAGGGCGGCCGCGGCACTGGGCTGGCACTCCGAGCACGGCGACCGCTGCCAGCATCTGGTCTTCGTCTCCCCCGGCCTCGACCGGGACGGCCTGACCGCCCTGCTCGACTCCTGCCTCCTGACCGACGACGAGTACCGGGCCGGCCGCGCCGCGTGGAGGAACCTGCCGGCCGCGTTCGACGCTCTCCTCGACCCGGTGCACTGACCGACCCGCCCACCGCACACCCACACCGCGAGGTAATTCCGATGGCCCGCCGCCAGGACCCCCGTACTCCCGTGAAGCACCGGCCGAACCCGCTAGACCCGGCCGGGATCACCTACATCGATTACAAGGACACCGATCTGCTGCGTAAGTTCATCTCCGACCGGGGCAAGATCCGCAGCAGGAGGGTGACCCGCGTCAGCGCGCAGCAGCAACGGCAGGTCGCCGCCGCGATCAAGAACGCCCGCGAGATGGCCCTCCTGCCCTACTCCGGCTCCTTCAGGTGAACCTCGGCCCGGAGCAGCCGCCCCGCGTGACGCAACGTGACGGCGGGGAGCCGTCGGTGACCCGCCAGAGCATCGGCAGCGCACCGGAGGTGTCCGGGGCCGGAGAGGCTTACGCTGCCAGATATGCCGGAAATACTCGCCACCTTCCTCGACCGGCACCCGGCGCCCCCAGGCAGCGCAAACCGTGAAGGAGTCAGCGAGATGTCCACGACCACGGCGCACCACCCCCACCCCGAGCACGCTCATCAGCACGCCCCGGGATGTGGCCACGTGGCGATCCCGCACAACGACCACGTCGACTACGCGCACGACACCCATCTGCACCGCGCACACGAAGGCCATGTGGACGAGTGTGTGAACCCGGCGCACTCCGTGCACGAGGAGCACGACCACCAGCACGGCCCGGACTGCGGCCATGTCGCCGTTCCGCACGAGGACCACGTCGACTACGCCCACGACGGCCACCGGCACGCCTCGCACGGCGGCCACTGGGACGATCACTGACCACCGCCACAGGACTCGCCCCCTGCCCCGCGGCGGACGCGAACGGGGAGCAGGCGCCTGTGCGGCACAGCCGCACCGGCGCTGCCCGGTCGCGTCCGCGGGCGGGCAGCGAATGAAATTCGCCACGGGCGTCGCGTTCGGGGCCTCGCGGGAACAGCTGCACGATCCCCCCAGGGACCGAACACCACCCGAACATCATGTGCCGGTGCACGTTCGTCCAGGACCCTCCGCGCTCCTCCCGCTTTCCGGAGCGACCAATACGGTCCCCTCCGGACTACCGAACCCCCTTCAGACCGAACCGCTGTACGAATGCCATTGTTTTCGGCCGCGCGGCATATGCGACGTCACCCTCACACGGCCGTCCCGGCCCCTGAGAGTCGAACACGGTCTCATCCGCAGGCCACAGCCGGTCCGGGGCGTAATTCGCTCGTTTCTACGGTGACTTTCGGACTCTTCACAAAGGGTTAACTTCATAAGCCCTCCGGCCTGTTAGCGTCCCAAGGAAGGATGCAGTCCGGAAGGAGGCGAGAATGCCCGCAGCGGCAGTCCGGTTCGTGCTGACGCTCCTGATGAGTCTCCTATGCGCTTCGTTGTTCCCGCCGTCCGGCGCAGCCTTCCCTGACGCCCAGGCACGCACCCCGGAAATCCACGCGGCCGCCTTTCCAGGAGCGGCGCCGGAAGGAATGCACGGGGAATACGGCACCCGCGATCGCGGCGGCGAGTCGAAGGGCCTCCTGCGGCACCGTGACCGCCATCGTCCGACCGTCGTTCCCGCACCCGACGCGCCGTCACGTTCCCTGCTGACGACCGGCGATCGCGGACTGCTCGCTCCCGCTGTCGTGGCCGCGATGGGCAGAGCGCACCACGCCGCCAGATCCTCGGCGACGCACTCCGCGCCCATGCTCCAGGTGTTCCGCTGCTGAGCTGACCCGAGGCGCCCGGCAATCGTCCCCTGTCCCCGGCCCGGCCGGGCACACCGACACGGGGCCATGCTGCCGCGCCCTCCGTGCCGCTCAGTTCACGCACCCGTACCGACGCGCCGGTCCTCGGCGCGCCAGGAGGAACAACTGGTATGCAAGCTCTCGCCGACCACCACGCGCTTCACGCACTACAAGCAAGTGACAGCGCCGTGTGGGCACCCCCGCCCGGCGACGTGCGCTCCGCCCCCTTCCGCACGGGATGAGGGCCACCATGGACCGCGTCGCCAAATTCCCCCACCTGCGGCAGGACTTCGCCGCGTCACTCGTCGTCTTCCTCGTCGCCCTGCCCTTGTGCGTGGGTGTCGCCGTGGCATCCGGTGTCCCGGCCGAACTGGGCCTCATCACCGGCATCGTGGGCGGCCTCGTCACCGGGTGCATGCGCGGCAGCAGTCTCCAGGTGTCAGGACCGGCCGCCGGCCTGACCGTGCTGGTCTTCGAGGCCGTCCAGTCCTTCGGACTGCCCGCGCTCGGAGTGATCGTGATCACCGCCGGGCTGCTCCAGCTGGCCATGGGAGCGCTGAGGCTGGGCCGCTGGTTCCGGGCCATCTCGGCCTCCGTCGTCGAGGGCATGCTCGCGGGCATCGGGCTCGTCCTGATCGCCGGCCAGCTCTACGCAGCCGCCGGCATCGAGGCTCCGCTCACCGGACTGGACAAGCTCGCCGGCGTTCCGGGGCTCCTGGCCGAAGCAGCGTCCAGCGCGGCGGCTCTCACGTCGCTGGCGGTCGGAGTGGCGACCATCGTCCTGGTCGCCCTGTGGAACAGGATGCCGAAGCGGGTGCGGGCCGTTCCTGGCGCGCTCGCGGCCGTCCTGCTCGCCACGCTCGCCACACTCGCGTTCGACCTGCCGGTCGCCACCGTTCAGGTGCAGGGGCTGTTCGAGGCCGTCCAGGTACCAGCCCTCTCCGAGTTCGGTGGGCTCGCGACCATGAGTCTGCTCGGCACCGTGGCGGCCTTCACGCTGATCGCCTCCGCCGAGAGCCTGTTCAGCGCGGCCGCGGTGGACCGGCTGCACGACGGGCCACGCACCGAGTACGACAAGGAGCTGATGGCTCAGGGCGCCGGAAACACCGTGAGCGGGCTCCTGGGCGCGCTGCCGATGACCGCAGTCATCGTGCGCAGCTCGGCCAACGTCCAGGCAGGTGCGCGGACGAAGGCCTCCCGGGTGCTGCACGGGGTGTGGCTGCTGCTGTTCGCCGCGCTGCTGCCGTCCGCGCTCGGGCTCATCCCGCTGCCCGCCCTGGCAGGCATCCTCATCCATGCCGGCTGGAAGCTGATTCCGCTGCGCGCGCTGGTGACGCTGTGGCGTGAGCACCGAGGAGAGGCGCTGATCCTGATCGTCACAGCCGTGACGATCGTCGCGGTGAACATGTTCGAAGGTGTGCTGACGGGTCTGGCCCTCTCGGTGGCCAAGGCGGCCTGGGACGCCTCGCACATCAAGCTGGAGATCGTCGACAGCAACGCGGAGGGTGTCCGGGCCCGGCTGTCGGGCAACGCGACCTTCCTGCGGCTGCCGAAGATACTCGACAGCCTGGAGGCACTGCCCACGGACCGGCCGATCGCGCTGGACCTGTCCGGCCTGCACCATCTGGACCACGCCTGCCGCACGGCGCTGGAGAACTGGGCGGAGCGGCACAGTGCGTCCGGTACCGACCCGGTTCGGCTGACCCGGACGGAAGCGGTGACCACGGCTTCCTGACCCATGGAAACGACTCGCCGGGGTGCCTGCTCAGGCGTCCCGGCGAGTCGTTTACCGGCTCACCGTCCGTGGCGGTCAGCCGTTCGGCAGGATGACCGCACGGCCGTTGATCTTGCCGGCGTGGAGGCGCTCGTAGGCGAGGGGTGCCTCGTCGATGGAGTACGTCTCCACGTGCACGTCGACGGAGCCGGCGTGGGCGAGCTCGATGACTTCGGCGAGTTCCTTGCGCGAGCCCCAGTAGGGCGCGGTGACCGACGTGGAGAACGGCAGCACTCCGAAGCCGACCGGCAGCAGGCCGCCGCCGATGCCCACGATCGTGACGTCGCTGTCGATGGAGGCGACCGCTCCGGCCGTCTTCACCGTCGGCTCCACCCCGACGAAGTCGAAGACGACCTTGGCGCCGATGCCGCCGGTGAGTTCGCGGACCTTGGCGGCCGCGTTCTCGTCGGAGAGAACGGTCTCGTGCGCTCCCACGGCACGAGCCAGGGCGAGCTTCTCCTCGGTGACGTCCAGGGCGATGACACGGACCGCGGTCATGGCGCGCAGCAGCTGGATGGCGACGTGTCCGAGGCCACCGGTGCCGATGACCACCGCGGTGGCCCCGGGCAGCAGCTTCGGCAGGGAGCGCTTGATCGCGTGGTACGGGGTGAGGCCCGCGTCGGTCAGCGAGACCGTCTTGACGGGGTCCAGGTCGCCGATCGGCGTCAGGTGACGAGCGTCGTCGACGACCATGTACTCGGCCATGGCGCCCGGCCTGCCCAGTCCGGGCGGGTTGATGCCGAGGTCGGCCGCGCGCAGGCAGTAGTTCTCCCGGCCTTCCGCGCAGTTCACGCAGGTTCCGCAGCCCCAGGGGCCGTAGACGGCGACCGAGTCCCCTACGGAGACGCCTTCGGCGCCCTCGCCCAGGGCGGCGACGGTGCCGACGCCCTCGTGACCGAGCGTGAGCGGCAGCTCGTACGGGAACCCTTCGGCGGGCCAGCTCATCACCGCGATGTCCGAGTGACATACACCCGCGGCGCTGACCTTCAGCAGGATCTGACCGGGCCCCACGACGGGCTCAGGAATCTCGACGACCTCGGGCGCGGCGCCGATGGTGCGGTACTGGACGGCTTTCATGACACTCCTTCGTTTCTCCGTACTCCCTTTGTGACCCTCGTGGTGGCGTTGCGCCACTCGGGGATCAGGAGGCGGAATAACCGCCGTCGACCAGGTGGTAGCTGCCGTGGATGAAGGACGCGCGGTCGGAGAGCAGGAAGGCGGCGAGCTCGGCGACCTCCTCCGACGTACCGAGGCGGCCCGCGGGGTGGAGGGAGATCAGGTGGTCACGGGCGGGTCCGTCGGTGTTGCGGAGCAGCGGAGTGTCGATGAAGCCGGGGCCGACCGCGTTGACGCGGACGTTCTGTGCGGCGTACTCGAGAGCGGCGGTCTTGGTGAGACCGACGACTCCGTGCTTGGCGGCTACGTAGGCCGGCGAGTTCGCGAAGCCGTTGGTGCCGAGGATCGACGAGATGTTGACGATGGCGCCACCGCCCGCGGCGAGGATGGCCGGGAGCTCGTAGCGCATCGAGTAGAAGACGCCGCTGAGGTTGGTGGCGACGACCTTGTTCCAGTCCTCGATCCCGTACTCGCCGGTGGTCTGCGCGGGACCGCCGATGCCGGCGTTGTTGACGCCGAGGTGCAGTGCGCCGAACGTGTCGACGGCGAAGCGAACGCCGGCCTCCACGGAGGCGGGGTCGGTGACGTCGAGGGCGACGGCGGCGGCGCGGGCGCCGGTGCCCTTCAGCTCGTCGGCGGCCTTGCGGGCGCTCTCCTCGTCGTAGTCGGCGACGACGACTGCCGCGCCGCTCGCGGCGAGCCGCTTGGAGAGGGCGAGGCCAATGCCGGACGCGCCGCCGGTGACGAGGGCGACCTTGCCGGCGAATTCCGCCTCGTAGGAGGTGGGGAGGTTGGTGCTCATGCTGTGCTTCCTTGCGTGGTGCTGTGGGGCGCCGGCCCGTCCTGCCGGGATTCCAGCAGATGCGCGGAGAGGGCGTCGAAGGCATGTACGACGAACTCGGGCAAGGCGGCCGGACGGCCGCCTCGTACCCATGCCGCCTGGGCCGCGAGGAGCGCTCCGGCTCCTGCGGCGACGGCCACGGCGGGGCGGAGGTCCTGCCGCGGGTCGACACCGAGACGTTCCGCGATGATCCGCACCGACTCCTCCTGGGCGTCCACACGGATGTGGTGGTACGCCGCGTAGAGAGTCGGTTCCTCCTCGGCCATGACCAACAGGTCGAAGATGCGCGGCCGTAGGTGCCAGGGCTCGGCCTCGGGGTCGCCGAGCCAGTCGAGGACGGCCAGACGGTAGGCGGTGAGCGGTGGCTCGGTCACGGGGCGCTCGCGGAGCGCTCGGTTGATCCTGTCGCCGTCGCCTCGCACTGCGTCGAGGACGGCGGCCTCCTTGCTGGGGAAGTACCGGCTGAAGGTGCGCCGGTCAACGTCGGCCGCCTGCGCGATCTCCTCGACCGTCACGTTCTTCAGACCGCGATCGAGCACGAGGTCGAACGCGTGCTGTGCCAGCGTGTCCCGGGTCCTGCGCGCCTTGCGGCCGCGCCGGTCCGGGCCGTTCCCCTGCGGATTCATAATTGCATCGTACACCTTTAAATGTCGCAGTGGGACTTCTGTCTCATGGCGACATTTTTGGCGTCGCCCGCGGGATGGCCCGGTGGATCCCCGGCCACGCGCAGGACGCTGATGACGCACGGAAACGGCGCGCGCCCGGGACAGCCCGATGGCGCGAGCGGCGGGAGCGACACGCCCGGTACGCCTCGACCTCCCTCTCCCGGGGGAGGCGGATCACACCGGCGAGGGAGGCCTGACGCATCGTCGGCTGCCACGGTTGGTGCATGACTCACAGCACACGCGGCCCCTCACACCCGGACCTGACTGACGCTGCCCGCACCGCCGAGGCGGTGCGGGCAGGACACGGTCGCCGGAATGCTCCGGAAGCACTCACCGAGGGCCTTCGCGGCCGACACCCCTGCGAGGCCCACAGCGGGCGCGCCGTCCGTGGGGGCGTCCGGCCGCGGCATGAGCCGAAGCGCAGCAAGCGGGCGTGCGGGTTACGAACGGGGTTCGCTCGCCTCCGGCCCTTCCTTGCCGCCCCGGCTGAGCACGCCCGGCCACCAGGCGGTGGGCCCGATGTCCCGGACGAGGGCGGGTACCAGGAGCGAACGCACGACGAGGGTGTCGAGCAGGACTCCGAACGCCACGATGAACGCGATCTGCACCAGGAAGGCGAGCGGGATGACCCCCAGGGCCGCGAAGGTGGCCGCCAGCACGACACCTGCGGAGGTGATCACCCCGCCGGTGGTGGTCAGCCCGCGCAGCACGCCCTGCCGGGTGCCGTGGATCAAGGACTCCTCACGGACCCGGGACATCAGGAAGATGTTGTAGTCGACGCCGAGCGCGACCAGGAACACGAATCCGTACAGCGGCACGGAGGAGTCGGTGCCGCTGAAACCGAAGACGTGCTCGAAGACAAGCGACGCGATTCCGAGGGTGGCGAGGAAGTTGAGTGCCACCGTCGCGACGAGCAGCAGCGGCATCAACAGGGAGCGAAGCAGGCCGATCAGGATGACGAGGATGATGACCAGCACCACGGGCACGATGATGTTGCGGTCGTGCTCAGCGGTCTTCTGGGTGTCGTACTGCTGCGCGGTGTAGCCGCCGACGAGCGCCTCGGCACCGGGGACGGCGTGGACCGCGTCACGGAGCCGGGTGACGGTCGCCTTGGCGGCGTCGCTGTCGGCCGCGTCCGTCAGTGTGGCGTCGACACGTACCCGGCCGTCCACGACCAGCGGTTCCCCTTCCCCTGGGCGGCCGGACGTCGTCACCACGGCGGCACTCGCGACGCCCTGCACGTCCTCGGCAGCGGTGACGATCTTCTGCGAGCTGCCCGCGTCGGCGATCACGATGGCGGGGTTGCCCGATCCACCGGGGAAGTGCCGGCCCAGCGTCTCCTGAGCGGCGACGGACGGCGCGTCGTTGACGAAGATCTCCTTGAGAGGAACTCCCTTGGAGTTGAGTGTCGGCATGAAGGCGGCACAGGCGAGCAGACCGATCAGCGTGATGGCCCACACCTTGCGCGGGGAGCGGTCGACCAGTCCCGCGATCCGGGACCAGATGCCCTTCGAGCCGGCGTCGGGCTCGGCGTCACCCTTCTTCGGCTTGGCCGGCCAGTACGCGGTCCTGCCGAGCAGGACCAGAACGGCGGGGAGGAAGGTGAGGGCGCTGAGGACGGAGCACACGATGCCGATGGCGCCTACGGGCCCCAGCGCGCGGTTGTTCGTCAGATCGCTGAGCAGGAGCGCGAGCAACCCCAGGGCGACGGTCGCGGCGCTTGCCGTGATGGGCCCCGCAGACTCGCGGAGCGCGGCCCGCATCGCCGTCCACCGGTCGTCATGCCGGCCCAGTTCCTCCCGGAACCGGGCGGTGAGCAGCAGGGCGTAGTCGGTGGCCGCGCCGATGACCAGGATCGACAGAATGCCCTGGACCTGCCCGTCGACCCGCACGATGTCGTTGTCCGCCAGTACGTACACGATCGCGCAGGCGACCCCGAGGGCGAAGACCGCTCCGATGATGATGATCAGCGGCAGCAGAACGCTCCGGTACACCAGGAGCAGGATGACGAGCACGGTCACCAGGGCCACACCCAGGAGGAGCCCGTCGATACCGGCGAAGGCTTCGGACAGGTCGGCCTGGGAGGCCGCGGGACCGGCGAGCCCCACCACCGTTCCGGGGACGCTTTCCGCGGCACTGCGGATGTGTTCGATCGCGTCGGGGAGTTCCTCGCCGAGGTCCGGCCGCAACTGGACGACGCCTTCCAGCGCCTGGCGGTCCTTCGACGGCAGCGCGGGACTCACCCGACCGGTCACCCCCGGCCCGTCCTCCACCGAGGCGAGGGCGGCAGTCGCCGCCTTCTGCTGCGCTGCGTCGAGCTTCCCTCCGTCCTCCTCGGACGTCCAGACCACGATGGCGGGGACGGTCTGCTGCTTGCTGAACGCCTTCTGCGCTTCGACGACCTGGGTGGACTCCGCGCTCTGCGGCAGGAACGAGGCCTGGTCGTTGGTGGCTACTTCACCGAGCTTCCCGGCATACGACCCGAACGCGCCGCCGACGACGAGCCAGGCGAGGACAAGGAATACAGGGACAAGGAACAGCCGGCGAACCGGCTTCGATGCGGTGGACATGGCGCTCCTGGGTCGGCCGCGATCTCTCAATCATGATGTATCTCAATGATTGAGATTACATGCTCGCCACCACTCCCTTACCCCCGGCACGGCGATTCAGCGCCGGGGAACCTGCATTCGAGCGAGTTCACCGTTCATCCGTGCGAGGAAGCGGAGCGCCGCTTCCAGCTCGTGCGGCTCGGACGCGGACCGCGCACCTGCCGCCGCCTCGGCGAGGGGCATGAAGAAGGACCGGGCAGCCGCCTTCGCTCCGGACTCGTAGTAGAGATGCACGACACGCCGGTCGGAGCTTTCCCTGGCACGGCGGATGTGACCGGCACGCTCCAGCCGGTCCAGACACGCGGTGACCGCACCGGACGTGAGACCGAGGTGTTCGCGCAGCCTGCCGGGGGTCAGCGGTACGTCCGCGTCGAGGATGGCACCGAGCGCCTGTACGTCCGTGGCGTGAAGGCCCTGCGCATGCGCGAAGGCATGAACCAAGCGGTTGATCTCGCCGTTCATCCGGCGCATTTCGACAGCGAGGGCTTGCAACTCCGCCAGCCCTGTCGCGCCGGGGCCCGATCCTTCACGAGAGTCGTCCGCACTGTTCACCGCCCCATACTAGGGCGCGGGCATCCCACGCGGCCCCGCCTCCCGGGCAGCGCCACGGCCGCCCCACAGCCCATCCCGCCGCGATGCTTCTACAGTTCCGTAGAGATGATCGGACGCGTTCCTCGCCTCCGGAAGAAGGAGTGGAACGCCACGATGGTGCCAAAGAACGGCGGCCACGAGGGGTCACGCGACAGCCGGGCGGACATGCACGACGGTGAGGCGGGACCGCGTGCCCGCAAGGGCACCTTTACCGAGAGGACCGGCCGGGACTGAACCGCCACTCCTTCCCGGCCTCACTCGAACGGCCGAACCGCCAGAGCGTCACGAAGTCGCACTGAGGTTCTATCACCTCGCCACTCGGCGGGGTGGGCCTCGGCGAGTCAGGGGCCCTTCGGCAAGCGGAATGCCGGGCACGGGGACACGGTGGACGAGTGACATACGAGCCGGAGCGAGGGGTCATGGACAGCAAGGACGAAAGCGGCGGACTGCGGTGTCTGGTGACGGGCGCGACGGGATACATCGGGGGCCGCCTCGTACCCGAGCTGCTGGACGCCGGGCACCGGGTGCGCTGTCTGGCCCGTACCCCCGACAAACTGCGGGACTACCCGTGGGCGGGCGACGCCGAGATCGTCAAAGGTGACGTGACCGACGCGGAGTCGGTGCGGGCGGCGATGCGCGGCATCGAGGTGGCGTACTACCTGGTGCACGCCCTCACCAGCGGAGCGGGGTTCGAAAGGACCGATCGCGAGGCGGCCCGCATCTTCAGCGAACAGGCGAGAGCGGCGGGTATCCGGCGCATCGTCTACCTGGGCGGGCTCACTCCCCCCGATGTGCCCGAGCGCGATCTCTCCCCGCACCTGCGTTCGCGTGCCGAGGTGGGACGCATCCTGCTGGAGTCCGGGGTGCCGACCACCGCGCTGCGCGCCGCGGTGATCATCGGTTCGGGTTCGGCCTCGTTCGAGATGCTCCGCTATCTCACCGAGCGCCTCCCGGTCATGGTCACCCCCAGCTGGGTATCGACACGGATCCAGCCGATCGCGGTCCGGGACGTGCTGCGCTATCTCGTGGGCAGTGCCCACATGCCCCCGGAGGTGAACCGCGCCTTCGACCTCGGCGGGCCCGACGTGATGACGTACCGCGACATGATGCAGAAGTACGCGCAGGTGGCCAAGCTCCGCCACCGGCTGATCCTGCCGGTGCCCATGCTGTCGCCCGGCCTGTCGAGCCACTGGGTCGGGCTGGTCACCCCCGTCCCCGCGTCGATCGCCCGCCCCCTCGCGGAGTCCCTGCGCTACGAGGTCGTGTGCCACGAGCACGACATCGCCGAGCACGTCCCCGACGGACCCGGACAGCCCTTCTCCTTCGCCACCGCCCTCTCGCTCGCCCTGCAGCGGGTCCGCGAGGCCAGGGTGACGACCCGGTGGTCGTCCGCCTCCACCCCGGGGATTCCCAGCGATCCGCTGCCCACCGACCCCGACTGGGCGGGCGGGAGCCTCTACACGGACGTGCGGGAACTCGACGTCGACGCGTCGTCCGACGCCCTGTGGCGGGTCATCGAGGGGATCGGCGGTGACAACGGCTGGTATTCGTTCCCGTTGGCCTGGGCGGTCAGAGGCTGGCTGGACCGGCTGATCGGCGGGGTCGGTCTGCGCCGGGGAAGACGGGACGCCCAACGGCTGAGGGTCGGCGACTCGCTGGACTTCTGGCGGGTCGAGGAGATCGAACCGGGGCGGCTGCTCCGGCTCCGGGCGGAGATGCGACTGCCGGGCCTGGCCTGGCTGGAGATGTACGCCGAGCCGAGCAAGGACGGCCGCTCCCGTTACCGGCAGCGGGCGGTGTTCCATCCCTACGGGCTGCTCGGCCACGCGTACTGGTGGAGTGTGTCCCCCTTCCACGCGGTGGTCTTCGGCGGGATGGCCCGCAACATCGCGCGGGCCGCGACCAGGAGGACGGCGGGTGTCGCATCGTGAGTGTGGCGGTGGTCCTCTTCACAGGCGATCTGCGGCTGCACGACCATCCGCCCCTGCACGCGGCTCTCGCGTCGGCGGACGAGGTCGTTCCGCTGTTCGTCCTGGACGACGCGGTGGAGGCCGCCGGGTTCGGCGCGCCCAACCGGCGCGCCTTCCTCGCCGACTGCCTCCGGGACCTGGACTCGGGTCTTCGTGCGCGCGGCGGGCGTCTGGTCGTCCGGGAGGGTGACGTCGTCGACGAGGTGGGCCGGATCGTGAGGGAGACCGGCGCGGACGCGGTCCACATGGCGGCCGATGTCAGCGCTTTCGCGCACCGCCGTGAGGAACGGCTGCGCGAGGCGCTCACGTCCATGGGCTGCCGTCTGCGGGTGCACGACGCGGTGGTCACAGCGGTGGCCCCCGGTGTGGTGGTGCCCGCGGGTGCGGGCAGGGACCACTTCTCCGTCTTCACCCCGTACTTCCGGCGCTGGTCCGGCGAAGGTATCCGCTCGCCGTTCGGCGCACCTCGGGCCGTGCGGGTACCGGAGGGGCCGGGGTCGGCGGCCGTGCCCTCGCGGTCCGGGATCCGGGGGTGCTCCCCCGGGCTGGCCGAGGGCGGGGAGACCGAGGGGCGCGGACTGTTCGCCGCATGGCTCCGCCAGGGGCTCTCGGCCTACGAGGACCGCCATGACGATCTCGCGGGCGACGGGACCTCGCGGCTGTCGCCGCACATCCACTTCGGCACCCTGTCCCCCGCCGAGCTGGTCGGCCGGGCGCGCGCCACGGGCGGTCCGGGCGCCGAGGCCTTCGTCCGGCAGCTGTGCTGGCGCGACTTCCACCACCAGGTCCTGGCCGCACGTCCGTCGGCCTCCCGTACCGACTACCGCCCGCGGCAGGACAGCTGGCGCACCGGACGGGCGGCGTCGGACGACACAGCCGCGTGGAAAGAGGGCCGCACGGGGTATCCGATGGTCGACGCGGCCATGCGCCAACTGCTCCACGAAGGCTGGATGCACAACAGGGGCCGGCTGCTGACGGCGAGTTTCCTCACCAAGACGCTCTACGTGGACTGGCGCACCGGCGCCCGCCACTTCCTCGAGCTGCTGGTCGACGGGGACATCGCCAACAATCAGCTCAACTGGCAGTGGGTGGCCGGGACGGGCACGGACACCCGGCCCAACCGGGTGCTGAATCCGGTGACCCAGGCCAAGCGGTTCGACCCGGAAGGGGCTTATGTGCGCCGCTGGGTGCCCGAGCTGACGGGGATCCCCGGGTCCGCCGTACACGAACCGTGGAAGCTGCCGGAGGCCGAGCGCTCCCTCTACGACTACCCGGAGCCCCTCGTCGGTCTTCCCGAAGCCCTGGCGCGCTTCAAGAACGCGCGCGGACTCGACTGAGGCGCGCTCGGCCGAGCGCGCCGTCCGTCAGCACCGGGCTCGTGGCCCTGGGCTCAGACCTTGCGCCAGCGCGCGTTGGCCCAGGAGAAGAGACCGAACGCGGCGAGGCCGAGCGCGATCAGCACGAGCAGCCACGGTCCCGCGGGGGTCTCGGTGAAGGAGCGCAGGGTGTCGTCCATGCCCTTGGCGCGGCCCGGTTCGTGCTGGACGGCGGCCGCGACGGCGAAGCCGCCGGCTGTGGCGAAGACCGCACCGCGGACCGTGCCGCCGAAGACGCCTGTCACGTCGACGGCCTGACGGGTCTTCTTGCTCATCTCCGCCATCTTCAGGTGCTTGTGGTATTTGCGCGTGACCGCCCGGAAAGCCATCCAGAGACCCGCGCAGATCACGGCGACGCCGACGACTCCGACGATCCACTGGCCGCCCGTCCACTGGAGGGCCCGTGCCGTCACGTCATCGGTCTGCTGGTCGCTGGATCCGCTTCCGCTGCTCCGGTCGCCCGCGGCGTAGGAGAGCACGGAGTACGAAACGAAGGTGTAGAAGAGGAAGCGGGCCGCGGCCATCGCCCGCTTCTTCGCCTTGTGCCCGTCGGGTCCCACCTGCCCGAAGAAGGCCTCGGAGAGCCTCCAGAGGGCCATCCCCGCCAGAGCCACACCCAGCACCCACAGCAGCAGGTTGCCGAAGGGCTTCTCGGCTATCTCCGCGATGGCGCCACCGCGGTCGGCCTGCTTCCCGCCCCCGTCGGAGAAGGCGATTCGCAGGGACAGCAGACCGACCAGGAGGTAGATCACACCACGGGCCACGAACCCGGCGCGGGCTCCGGCGTCCATGGCGCGGCTGTTGGCCGCCCGTCTGGCCTGGCCCCGTGCGTTCATCGACAGCGCGTTCGTATTCATGCACTGCCGGATGCCCCTGAAACGGCGATCAATGCGCGAGCGTCAGGCGCTGTCGTCCGCAGGTTCTCCCGCGCCCGCGTCCTCACCCTCGCCCTGCCCCTTGGCGCGGCGGCCGACGACGGCCGCCGCGGCGAGCGCGCTGCCCGCGAACGCGAGGGCGACGACCCACGGCCGGTCCAGGGCGTGCCCGGTGGCGTGGTCCAGGGAGTAGCGTCCCGCGCCCGTCAGCCCGATCGCAGCAGCGGTGAAGCCGAGGAACGCCGGGTATTCGTAACCGCCGCCGGTCGCGAAGAAACCCGCGGGCGCGTGCACGGCGACGGCTCCCGCCATCGTGCCGGCCGCCGCGGCACCGGCCGCCGGGGTGGCGAGGCCGAGGGCAAGGAGAACCCCGCCCCCCGCCTCACCGATTCCCGCGGCCATGGCGCTGTGCTTCGGCGGATGGAAGCCCATGGCCTCCATGGCGGCGGTGGTCCCCTCGATGCCGCCACCACCGAACCATCCGGCCAGCTTCTGACTGCCGTGGGCCGCCAGGACCGCTCCCGTGCCGACCCTGAGTACGAGGAGGCCGAGGTCACGTCGGTTGATGCAGGTCATGGGTGACTCCTGTCGACAGGGAGGGGGCGCGAGGAAGCCGTACGGATCCACTGTCGTCCTGGCGTGGTGGCGGGACGGGATGCTGCTAGGCCATTCGTGGTGCCGCGTCGCGTGAGCCCGGGCCCGGGCCTGCGGGAGGGTCCGAGACGCCGGCAGGGGCGGCAGCCACGCCGCTGGACGCGCGGGCGAGGACGCAGCACGATCGGCGACCGCGAGCCGCGCCGGCGGCGCAACGTACGTCAGCAAGTGCGACGTACGCCATTGTGCAACTAGTTGCACAAACTCTTCCCGATGCTCTAGAACTGGCTCGACGACACCTGCGAGGAGACCCGGATGAGCCCCTACCCCACCCTGCTGAGCCCGCTGGACCTCGGGTTCACCACGCTCCCGAACCGGGTGCTGATGGGCTCGATGCACATCGGTCTGGAGGAGGTCGAGCGCGGATTCGAGCGGATGGCGGCCTTCTACGCCGCCCGTGCGCGCGGCGGCGTGGGCCTCATGGTCACCGGCGGTATCGCACCCAGCGAGCGGGCGTGCTCGTTTCCCGGCGGCGCCAAGATGACCACGGAGGCGGAGGCGGAACAGCACGCGGAGGTCACCGCCGCCGTGCACGCGGCTGGTGGCCGGATCGCGATGCAGATCCTGCACTTCGGGCGCTACGCCCATCACCCGGATCTGGTGGCACCGAGCGCCCTCAAGGCCCCGATCAGCGGTTTCACCCCCCACGCTCTGACGGACGACGAGGTCGAGGAGACCATCGAGGACTTCGTCCGGGCGGCGGAACTCGCCAGGCGCGCGGGCTACGACGGCGTCGAGATCATGGGCTCCGAGGGCTATCTGATCAACGAGTTCATCGTCGCCGCGACCAACCACCGCGAGGACCGCTGGGGCGGTTCGTACGAGAACCGCATCCGCTTCCCCGTGGAGATCGTGCGCCGGGTTCGCGAGCGAATCGGGCCCGACTTCATCCTGATCTACCGCCTGTCCATGCTGGACCTGGTGCCGGGCGGTTCCACGCTGGAGGAGGTCGTCCACCTCGCCCGGGAGATCGAGGCGGCGGGGGCAACCATCATCAACACCGGTATCGGCTGGCACGAGGCCCGTATCCCGACCATCGCCACCTCCGTTCCGCGCGGGGCCTTCACCTGGGTCACGGAGAAGGTCCGGGGCGCGGTCTCCGTGCCGCTCGTGACCAGCAACCGCATCAACACCCCCGAGCTGGCCGAGGAGATCCTCGCCTCGGGCCGCGCGGACATGGTGTCGATGGCGAGGCCTTTCCTCGCCGACCCTGATTTCGTCGCCAAGGCGGCCGAGGGCAGGGCCGACGCGATCAACACCTGCATCGGCTGCAACCAGGCCTGCCTGGACCACATCTTCAGCCTGCAGATCACCTCGTGCCTGGTGAATCCCCGCGCCTGCCACGAGACCGAACTGGTGCTGTCACCGACCCGCACGCGCAAGCGCGTCGCCGTCGTCGGAGCCGGCCCCGCCGGACTGGCCTGCGCGGTCACCGCATCCGAGCGCGGACACGCGGTGACGCTGTTCGACGCGGCCGACGGGATAGGCGGCCAGCTCAACGTCGCACGCCGCGTCCCCGGCAAGGAGGAGTTCGCCGAGACACTGCGCTACTTCCGTACGCGCATCGCCGAGGAGGGCATCGAACTCCGGCTCGGCACCCCGGCGACGGCCTCCTCACTCGAAGGCTTCGACGAGGTCGTCCTGGCCACCGGCGTCGAACCGCGCTCCCCCGCGATCCCCGGCGTCGGCCATCCCAGCGTGGTCAGCTACCTGGACGTCCTGCGCGACGGCGTGCCGGTCGGCGACCGCGTGGCGGTCGTCGGCGCGGGCGGAATCGGCTTCGACGTCGCCGAGTTCCTGACCGACGGAGGTGAGGAGGCGAGCCTGGACCCGGAGGTCTTCTTCCGGCAGTGGGGCGTGGACACCGGTTACGCGGACCGTGGCGGGCTGCGGACCCCGGAGCGACCGAAGCCGCCGCGCACCGTCCACCTCGTCCAGCGCAAGGCGACCAAGGTCGGGGCCGGACTCGGAAAGACCACCGGCTGGATCCACCGGACCGAGCTGCGTCACCGAGGCGTGACGATGATCGCGGGCGCCACCTACGACCGGATCGACGACGAGGGCCTGCACCTCACCGTCGACGGCGAGCAGCACCTGCTGCCGGTCGACACGGTGGTGCTGTGCGCGGGTCAGGAACCGCGGCGTGAGCTGTACGAGGAGCTGCGCGCGGCGGGCCGTCCCGTACACCTGATCGGCGGCGCCGACGTGGCCGCGGAGCTGGACGCCAAGCGCGCGATCCGTCAGGGAACGGAACTCGCCGCGGAGCTGTGACCTGCCCGGACCCACCGCCCTAGGATGCACCGCATGTCCCTGCCCCACGCGATCCTCACCGCCCTGCTCGAGAAGCCGTCCTCGGGTCTCGAACTGACGCGCAGGTTCGACCGGTCGATCGGTTACTTCTGGCCCTCCACGCATCAGCAGATCTACAGGGAGCTGGGCAAGCTGGAACACGCCGGGCACATCCGGGTCCTGCCCTCGGCGGTGCCGGCCCGAGGGCAGAAGAAGGAGTACGAGGTGCTGCCCGCGGGCCGCGAGGAGCTGAGGTCCTGGGTCTCGCTCGCGGAGGACCCCCGACCGGTCCGCGACCCGCTGTTGCTCCGGATGCGGGCGGCGGCGGTGGTCGGGGCACCAGGACTCGCGGTGGAGCTGCGCAGGCATCTCGCGCTGCACCAGGAGCAGCTCGCGGAGTATCTGGAGATCGAGGAGCGGGACTTCCCTCCGGAGCGGACCGCGGACGAGGACCGGCTGCGTCATCTGGTGCTGCGTGGCGGCATCGACCTGGAGACGTTCTGGACCGGCTGGCTGACCAGGGCGATCCGCGACCTCGAGGGTGCGGCCGGATGACACCCCGCATGCCCGACTGCCGGACGGCCCGTGACCTGCCTGCGCCACTCCCGCGTGGCGTACGGTTCCCGCCCGGCCTGCCCGGCACGTGGACCGGCTTTCCGGCCCGGGCCCCGTCCCTAGCCCGGGCCGCCAGGCGTGCCGACCGGTTCCGGCCACAGGGCGACCGGTTCGGATCCGCGCGGTGCGGTGAGGGACGTGGCGGTGGGGAAGGCCGGAGCGGCGATGACGACTCGCGTCGACGGGCCGGTCCCCCCGTCCGAGTCCGGGACGGCGCCCGGATCACCGCCGGAACCCCTGGCGCGGGCACCGCTGAGGCCGGCGCCGACGGTGTACGCATCTGCCGCGTCCGGACCCGCCGGGCCCGTCGCCGCAGCGCCCTCAGGCGTACCGTCCGCGTGTGAGCGGCTGAGCAGGAACACGCCCCGCACCGCGGCGGCGGCGCCGGCGAGCGCGGGGATCAGTCCGAGCGGCCCGCCCTGGAGGCGTTCGCCGAGCAGGACCAGGCCGATGGCAGCGGCGGCCACGGGGTTGGCGAGGGTGACCACGGCGAGTGGAGCGCCGAGTCCGCCCCGGTAGGCGGTCTGGGAGAGCAGCAGGCCGCCCAGCGCGAAGAAGGAGACGAGCAGCGCCACGGTGACCAGTCGCCAGCTGAGCAACGGCCCCGAGTGATCGGTGGCGGCGACGGTCAGTGTCTGGGTGAGGGCGGAGGCCACGCCGGAGGTGATGCCCGAGGCCGCGGCGTGCCGCAGGCCGGGCCGGGTGCCCGGGCGGCTGAGGGCGGCGACGAACACCATGGTCACGGCGCCGACACCCGCCGCCTCCGGGAGAGTGAGCGTGTCGTGCGGCGCGGCGCCGCCGGCCGCCAGGAGCAGCGCGGCGAGGCCGAGCAGGGTCAGCAGCGTTCCGCGCCATTCCGTACGGCTGACCTTGCGGCCGGCGGAGCGGGCTCCGAGGGGGACGGCGGCGACGAGGGTCAGCGCGCCGAGCGGCTGGACCAGGGTGAGCGGCCCGTACTTCAGCGCGGCGACGTGCAGCAGTGCCCCTGCCGCGTTCAGGCCGACCGCCGACCACCAGGCTCCGCGGCCCATGAGCCGCAGCGCCCCGGCGGAGGGCTCGGTGCGGCCGGCGAGCCTGGCCTGTGCCACGGCGGCGGAGGCGTAGGCGCCGGCGGACACGAGGGAGAGGGCGACGGCTACGAGTGTGGCGTTCATCGGCGCACTCCCGCGCGTGCGTACGCGGGCGAGGCGTAGCCCTGGGCCGGGACGGCGGACGGCCACGGAAGAGGGGGAAGGACCGGTGTGCGGGGGAGCCTGAGCGCCGCGTAGGCGACGGCGAGCAGGGCGGAGACCACGATCGAGTCGAGCCAGTAGTGGTTGGCGGTGCCCACTATGACGAACAACGTGAGCAGCGGGTGCAGCAGCCACAGCATGCTCCACCGGGAGCGGGTGGCCACGATCAGGCCGACGGCGACCACGAGGGCCCAGCCGAAGTGCAGGGAGGGCATGGCGGCGAACTGGTTGGACATCGGGTCGGTCGCCGGGCTGTCCGCGTAGACCGTCGGGCCGTAGACCTGGCCGGTGTCGACCAGGCCCGCGGCGTGCAGCATGCGCGGCGGCGCGAGGGGGAAGAGCAGGTGCAGGGCGAGCGCCGCGCCGGTGATCGCCGTCAGGATGCGGCGCGACCAGACGTAGTGGAGCGGCCTGCGCCAGTAGAGCCAGACCAGGAAGGCCAGCGTGGCCGGGAAGTGCACGGTCGCGTAGTAGGTGTTCGCCGCCTGCACGAGGGTGTGGCTGTGCAGCAGGACGCCTTGCACGGCCCCTTCACCCGGGAGCCCCGCGGCCCGTTCGAAGCTCCATATGTGTCCGGCGTTGTGGAAGGCCTCATCGACGTGGCCGGTCGCGACCTGTCGGCCGAGTTTGTAGACGAGGAAGAGTCCGGCTACCAGTAGCAGCTCGCGGACGAGGGGCGGTCGGGCTGAGGTGTCCGGCTCCCGCTCCGCAGGCTCACTGCGGGTGTGCATCACCCGTGCCCCTTTGCTGACGGTGCGCTCTTACGAGGTCGGCGTGGCCACTCCACGCCGTATCGATACGCCAGTGTACCGATACGTAGGCGTATCGGTACACGCGCGTATCGGTACACTGGCGTATCGAGGGTCCCCAGCCGCACAGCCGCAGAGAGGGAAGTCATGCCGTCGCCCGGTTCAGCACAGGAGTCCGTACCCGCGTCACGCCGGTCGAAGATCACACCGGAGCGGGCACAGGAGCTGTACACCGCCGTGCTGGACCTGCTCCGGGAGAGCGGCTACGAATCGCTGACCATGGAGGGGATCGCCTCCCGCACCCGATGCGGGAAGTCCACGCTGTACCGGCAGTGGGGGTCGAAGCCGGAACTGGTCGTCGCCGCGCTGCACGGCACCCGAAGGACCCTGCTCTCGGACATCGACACCGGCAGCCTCAGCGGTGACCTGCACGAGGCGGCAAGGGCGGTGGACGCGGCATCAGGCGCGGACACCGCGCTCATGCACGCGCTCAGCCATGCCGCGCTGCAGAACCCCGACCTGCTCTGCGCACTGCGCTCGGCACTGATCGCCCCGTCGATCGCCGCGATCGACGCGATGGTCGAGCGCGCGGTCCGGCGCGGCGAGATCGACGCCGACAACCCGGCGGCGGACTACGTGGCCGCCCAGATCCTCGGCATCATGCGTGCCAGGCCGCTCCTGGAGGGCCGGTACACGGACGAGGCCTTCCTCACCCGTTTCATCGAGTGCGCGGTGCTCCCCGCACTCGGACTCACCCCGCCCGCCTCCCCCGGCAGCGGGGCCCGATGAACGTGGACCGTCGCCCGAGCGGATGACGACGGTCCACCTGCGCCGCACCGTGGGGACGGGGACGGCGCACACCCGGTCGGCCGGTGGTTTCCCGAAACCACCGGCCGGTCGCGTACTCGGCACCTGCCCCCCCGATTCGACATCACCCCCACCCGCCCCCCCTCCCGCCGGGCGCGACCACCCCCTTCTCGTCCTCTTGACGATATGAGAGACTCTTGTTTATCGTCTCCATGACGAGAAAGAGGGGGTCCCGACATGGCAGACATCACCCGGCGGCTCGGCTGGCGGCATCTGCGCTCCGCGCCCACCGCGCACATCCGCCACCACAAGCGCGGCAAGCTCACCCACGACGGCCCGGGCGCGAGCTTCTGGTACCGCTCGCTGTCCGCGGCGCTGTCCGAGATCCCGGTGGACGACCGGGAGCTGGCCATGGCGTTCCACGCCCGCACGGCCGACTTCCAGGACGTGACGGTGCAGGCCACCGTCACTTACCGGATCAGCGATCCCGCAGTGGCCGCCACCCGTCTCGACTTCTCGGTCGACCCCGACACCGGTGTCTGGCGCGGCGCACCCCTGGAACAGATCGCCACCCTGCTCACGGAGACCGCGCAGCAGCACACCCTGGACGTCCTGGCCCGCACCCCCCTCGCCACCGCACTGGTGGACGGCGTCGCGTCCGTACGGGAACGGGTGGCCGACGGTCTCGCCGCCGAACCCCGGCTGCCCGGGACCGGCATCGACGTGGTCGCGGTGCGGGTCGTCGCCATCCGCCCCGAGGCGGAGGTGGAGCGGGCCCTGCGTACGCCGGCCAGGGAGCAGATCCAGCAGGAGGCCGACAGGTCGGTCTACGAACGCCGGGCGGTCGCCGTCGAGCGTGAGCGCGCGATCGCCGAGAACGAGCTGGCCAGCAAGATCGAGCTGGCGCGCCGCGAGGAGCAGCTGGTCGACCAGCGCGGCACCAACGCCCGCCGGGAGGCCGAGGAGAAGTCGGCCGCCGACGGGGTGCGCGCGGAGGCCGAGGCCGCCCGCACGGTGCGCCTGGCCCGCGCGGAGGCGGAGGCTGCCCGCGAGGTCGGGGCTGCCCGCGCCGAGGCGCAGTCGGCCTGGCTGCGGGCGCACGCGGACGTGGACCCCGGCACGCTGCACGCCCTGGCGGCGACGCGACTGGCCGACAACCTGCCCCGCATCGACAGCCTGACCCTCTCCCCCGACGTCCTCACCGGCCTGCTCACCAGGCTCGGCAGGCCGGGACCGGAGCCGGAGGCTCACGCGTGAGCCTGGCCCCACGCGCGGTCCTGGTGCACCGCACGACCGAGTACGAGGAACTGCTGGCCCGGCACGGCACCCACGGCCAGGCCGCCTTCGTGCTGGCCGGCCGCGGCCGGTCCGTCGAGGAGGTGGCCGAGCGCCATCGCCGCAACGCGCAGGCGCTGCACGAGGTGGCCGCCGCCCTGCCGCTGCGCTGGCGCCGGACCCAGGTCGAGCGCGCGGACCTCGACCGTTTCCTGTTCGGGCCGGAGGACGTCGTGGTCGTGGTCGGGCAGGACGGCCTCGTCGCCAACGCGGCGAAGTACCTGTCCGGTCAGCCGGTGGTGGGCATCGACACCGACCCAGGACGCAATCCGGGCGTCCTGGTGCGCCACCGGCCACGGGACGCGGCAGCCCTGTGCCGGGCCGCCGTCGCGGCCGGCGGCCGGGTGGACGCGCTCACCATGGCGGAGGCCGTCGCGGACGACACCCAGCGGCTGCTGGCCCTCAACGAGATCTACCTGGGCCCGCCCGGCCACCAGACCGCGCGCTATCACATCGGTCCGGACGGCAGCACTGCCGCCGGGGAGTCCCAGGCATCCTCGGGCGTGCTGGTCGGGACGGGGACGGG
Source organism: Streptomyces sp. NPDC006516 (assembly GCF_040611875.1). NCBI lineage: Bacteria > Bacillati > Actinomycetota > Actinomycetes > Kitasatosporales > Streptomycetaceae > Streptomyces > Streptomyces sp. NPDC006516. The sequence goes on along the minus strand of NZ_JBEXPD010000011.1, from coordinate 181,308 downwards.
CTCCACCGGCTGGCTGCGCTCCCTCTGGCTGGAGCGCGGCAGCCGGATGCGGCTGCCCGCGCCGTCCGATCCGCGACTGGTCTGGTTCGTCCGCGAGGCCTGGCCCTCGCCCGCCACAGGCACATCGATGGTCTCCGGTCAGCTGGAGGCCCGGGACGGGCTCAGACTCACCGTCGAGTCGGACCGGATGGTGGTCTTCGGCGACGGCATGGAATCCGACGCGCTGGAGTTGACGTGGGGCCAGTCCGTCCGGCTCGGGATCTCGGACACCACCCTCAATCTGGTGGCGTAGGCCCGCCCGTCCGGGACAGGATGGCTGGGTCCGTGGGGTTCCGTATCCGGTCGGCCGTCAGCCGTCGGCCGTCAGCCGGGGAGAAGAGCAGCGCATGACCACCGATTCCGTGGACCTCGACGTCCCGGCACGCAACTCCCGCCCTCCGCTCGCCCAGGCCGCCTTCGGGGTCGGGGTCATCGTGCAGGACGCGGAGGGCAGGATCCTGCTCGGCAGGCACCGGGGCGGCACCTGGGAGCTGCCGGGCGGGAAGGTCGACCCCACGCACGAATCGGTCGCGGCGGCGGCGGCCCGTGAGCTCCGCGAGGAGACCGGACTGCACGTGCCCGAGCGTGACGTGAACGTCTTCGCCATGCTGCACGACGTGGTCGGGGGCATCAACCGCATCAGCATGGCCGCCCTGGTGAGGGTGGAGTCGGCGATCGCCCAGGTCACCGAGCCACACCTCATCAGCGCGTGGTCCTGGACCGCTCCCGGCGAACTGCCGGGCCCGCTCTTCGACCCCTCGGCGCAGATCCTCGCCGCGTGGCGTTCCGATCTGGGCATCGAGCACCCCGCGGCCCATCTGCTGCGGATCGCTCCGGCCGAGGGAAAGCCCTAGAGCTGATAACCATTTGCCTAGGGCTCATAGGCAAGGTTAGCGTCGTGGTCATGAGAGCCATCAGTGAGCAGGACATCCGGGCGTCCTTCGTCAATTGCTCCAAGGGAGAGGCGAAGCGCCTTCCGCTCCCCCGCGATCTCGAGGAGCAGCCCTGGGGCGACCTGGACTTCCTGGGCTGGCGCGACCTCTCGGCGCCCGACCGCAGCTACATCGTCACGGAGCTGCGGGGCGAACTGACCGGCATCACGCTGCGCTTTCCCTCCAGGCAGCGCGGCTTCCTGCACCGGAGCATGTGTTCCGTCTGCCTGACCACGCACCCGGGCAACGGCGTCTCGCTCATGACCGCCCGCAGGACGGGTCAGGCGGGCAGGGACGGCAACTCGGTGGGCATCTACCTCTGCACCGACCTCGACTGCTCGCTGTACGTACGGGGGAAGAAGTCCCCCGCCCCCGGCGGGCGCTTCGAGGAGTCGCTGACGGTCGAGCAGCAGATCGAGCGGACGAGGGGCAAGCTCACGGCCTTCATCGACACCCTCTCCGCCTGACACCTGGACATGCGGTGGTGCAAAGTCGGATGTACCAATAAGGGAGATTCCGCACGATCGGAGTAGCCCCATGGACGACTATCCGCTCCTGAACGCCTTCCTCACCATGATGTATCTGTTCCTCTGGGTGCTGTGGTTCTTCCTGCTCTTCAAGGTGATCACGGACATCTTCCAGGACCACTCGCTGAACGGCTGGGCCAAGGCGGCCTGGGTGATCTTCGTGATCCTGCTGCCCTACGTGGGCGTACTCGTCTACCTGATCGCACGTGGGCGAGGCATGGGCCGGCGCGAGGCCAAGCAGGCCGAGGACCGCGAGGCCGCCTTCCGGCAGTACGTGCGGCAGGCCGCGCGGCCCGAAGGAGAGGCGGGCTCCGGCGGCGGTCACGTGTCCGACCTCGCCAAACTCGCCGAACTCAAGGAGCGCGGCCACCTGAGCCAGGAGGAGTACGACAAGGCCAAGACCAAGCTCCTCGCCTGACCGGCACGCTCAGCACCGCGCGACCGCGCACTCAGCACCGCCTGAGCGGCGCCCTGAGCACACATCTCCCGCCCGGCGGCCGAAGCCGGGCGGGAGACCCGCGTCCGGGCCGGAGCACGGGGCGAGAGCGCCCGGCCGTACGCGGGCGAGGGCCGTCACGGCAGCTGCGTGAGCCGACTGCTCCTCGGCACGACGACGGGCGCGGCGTCGCCGGGTGCGCGGAGTATGTCCGCGTCCAGTCCGTAGAGTTCCTTCACCAGTGCCTCGTCGACCGTCTCGTGGGGCTTGCCCCGGGCGACGACCCGTCCGTCCTTCATGGCGACGAGGAGGTCGGCGTAGCGAGCCGCGGCCACGAGGTCGTGCTGGACCATGACGACGGTGCGTCCCGCCGCGGCCACCTCCCGTACCAGTTCCAGTACTTCCACGGCGTGGCCGAGGTCGAGGGCGCTGGTCGGTTCGTCGAGCAGGATCACCGGCGTGTGCTGGGCGAGGACCATCGCCAGCCAGCACCGCTGGCGCTGGCCGCCGGAGAGCCTGTCGAGGCGCTCGGCGGCCAGTTCCGTCGTGCCGGTGGCCTCGAGCGCGTCGCGTACGGCGTTCTCGTCCTCCCGGGACCACTGGCGCAGCAGACCCTGCTGGGGGTGGCGGCCGTAGCGTACGAGCCCCGCCACCGTGACGGCTTCGGGGGCGCGGGGCGACTGGGGCAGCAGCGCGACGCTGTGGGCGGCCCGGCGGCGGCTGAGTTCCCAGATGTCCTGGCCGCCGATCCGGACGGTGCCCGCGTCAGGGCGGTGCAGCCGCGCGACGGTGCGCAGCAGCGTCGACTTCCCGCAACCGTTGGGGCCCACGATCGCGACGACCTGGCCCGCGGGGACGGTGAGGTCGACGTCGTCGACGACGGGGCGGCCGGGGTATCCGGCGCGCAGAGCGCTGACTTCGAGTCCGGGCACGGGCTCGCGGGGTGTGTCGGTCATGAGGTTGGTCAGGCCTTTCCGGTGGCACGGTCCGGGCGGAACAGGACCCAGAGCAGGAAGGGTCCGCCGAGGACGCTGGTGACGACGCCGACGGGCAGTTCGACGGGTGCGGCGACGCGTCCCAGCGCATCGGCCGCGGCGATCAGGGCCGCGCCGGTCAGCGCCGAGCCGATGACCGGGACGCGGGTGGGGCCCGCGAGCCGCTGGGCCAGGACGGGCGCGGCAAGGGCGACGAAGGCGATGGGACCGCCGACGCCGACGGCCGTGCCCGCGAGTGCGACGGCGAGTGCCAGGGCGCCCGCCCGCAGACGTCGCAGATCGACGCCGAGCGAGGCGGCCATGTCGTCGTCGAAGCGCAGGAGTTGCAGCCGGTGCCCGGCCGCGAGGGCGAGCGGCACCAGGACCAGCAGGACGATCGCCAGTGGCGTACCGACGCCCCAGTCCCGGCCGTTGAGGCTGCCGACGGTCCAGAGGAAGACTCCGCCCGCGGTGTTGTCGTTCTCGCGGGACATGATCAGGTCGCTCACCGCGCCGATGAACGTGGAGACGCCGATACCGGTCACGAGCACCCGGTAACCGGCGCTTCCGGCTCCGCCCGCGCACAGGACGACGATCGCCGCGGCCACGACGGCGCCGATCGGGCCGAGCCACCAGTCGCCCACCATGCCGGTGGTGGACCCCGCGGCGGCGGCGACCACGGCCGCCGTGGCGCCGTCGTTGACGCCGACCAGGTCGGGGGTGGCGAGGCGGTTGCCGGCCAGGGTCTGGGTGAGGCATCCGGCGATGCCGAGTGCGGCCCCGACCATCAGCCCGGTGAAGATCCGGGGCAGCCGGAACTCCCGCACGATCATCACGGTTCCGGCGTCGCCGGTGCCGAGGAGCCCCGAGACCGTCTGGGACAGGCTCATCCCGGTCGAACTCGCCATCACCGCCAGGGCCACGAGCACGACGAGGACGGGCAGGAGCAGCGCGGCGGCGAGGGCGCTGCGGCGCGGCAGGAGCCAGGAGAGGGTGCCGGTGCGCACGACGACGCTGTCGGGGGGTGTCACATCGGTGGTGTGCCGGACCTGGTCCCCGGCCTTGCTCAGGTCGCTCACGCCTCGGCCCCCGCGGTGGACAGGCGGGAGGAGCGGGCGATCCAGATGAGCAGGGGGCCTCCGACGAAGGCGAGCAGCACGCTGACGGGGGTCTCCCAGGGGCGGATGACGATCCGGGCCAGGATGTCGGCGAGGATCATGATGTCGGCCGCGATGAGTGCGGACAGGGCGAGTTGGGCCGTCATGCGGGGCCCGGTCAGTGCCCTCGCGGCGTAGGGGGCCAGCAGGCCGAGGAAGGCGATGGGACCGGCGACGGCGACCGCGCAGCCGGTGAGCAGCGTGACCGCTCCGGCGACCACGAGCCGGATGCGGCCGGGGTGATGACCGAGCGAGCGGGCTCCGTCGTCCCCGAGGCCGAGCGCCGACAGGGGGCGTGCCGAGCCGAGGGCGACGAGCAGGCCGAGAGCGACCAGCGGCAGGAGGGGGACGAGGTCGGAGATCTCGACCCCGGCGAGCGAGCCGATCGTCCAGTAGCGATAGGTGTCGAAGGTGGACTGGGTCCCGAGCAGCACGTAGGAGGTGCAGCCGTGGAAGGTCGCGCCCAGTGCGGAACCGGCCAGGACGAGCCGCAGAGGTGAACCCGCCGTACGTCCCGACCCGGCGAACAGGAGGACGACGGCGCTCGCCGCCATGCCGCCGACGAGCGCCCAGACGAGCAGCGCGCCCGGGGAGTCGGCGCCGAAGAAAGTGAGCCCGAGCACAACGGCGAAGGCGGCTCCGGAGTTGACGCCCAGGAGGCCCGTCTCGGCGAGCGGGTTGCGGGTCGCGGCCTGGAGCAGACATCCGGCTGCGCCCAGGCAGACGCCCACGAGAAGGGCGGCGAGAGTGCGCGGCAGCCGAACGTCCATGACGGCCAGCCGGACCTGGGCGTCCGCGCGGGCGGCGGGGTCGCCCACGAGGAAGTCCCAGGCCCGCCCGACGGCGCTCTCACCGGTGCCGATGACGAGGGAGAGCAGCACGAGTGCCGCGAGCAGGAGAAGAAGTCCGGTGGTGGCCCAGGCGATTGGGCGCTCCTGGCGAGGAGGGCTCTCGGATGGGCGGGATCCGGCTGATCTTGGCCGACCCCCTTGCGCTATCGACATAAGGGTAGCCTAACCTAATCGAGCTCGTCCGGTTCTGACGGGTCCCGGGGCACACCTGTGCCCTGAAGTGGCGCGCTGCGTGCCGCTTCTCTCCGGTCAACGTTCCGGAGAGCGCCCGGCCGGAACCGAATTCGTCTGAATGCAAATGGAGATCCCAGGCCATGGCGCCGTATTCGTCCCTCTCGTCCCGCGGTATCGCACGTCCCGTTGTGTCCGCCACGCTGTTCACCCTCTGCGCTCTCACCCTGAGCGCCTGCGGATCCTCCGACGACAAGGCCGAAGCCGCCGGCACGGGCGCCGCGGCGACCACTCAGGTCACCGACGCGGCCGGGACGAAGGTGGAGGTCCCCGCCGCGCCGAAGCGCGTGGTCGCCCTCAGCGAGATGGACCTGGACGCGTCCCTCGCCCTGGGCGTCGAGCCGGTGGGCCTGACCGCGGGGCGCGGCCAGAAGGGCGCTCCGCAGTACCTCGCGGAGCAGGCGAAGAGCATCCCGGTGGTGGGCGCCGTCACCGGCCCGGACATCGAGAAGGTCGTCCAGGCGAAGCCGGACGTGATCCTGGCCGGACAGCTCGCCGACGAGCAGGTGCTCGAGCAGCTCCGTAAGATCGCGCCCACCGTCGTGACCATCGACGACACCAAGGACTGGAAGAAAGCACTCCAGCTCACCGGCACGACGCTCGGCAGGTCGAACGAGGCCGAGAAGTTCCTCTCCGACTACGAGACCAAGGCCTCGGCTCTCAAGAGCGACCTCGGGCCGCAGGCGGGCGCGAGCGTCTCCGTGGCCCGCTACTCGGCCAAGGGCACCGCCGTCATGCAGCAGGGCGTCTTCATCAGTGACGTCCTGAAGGACCTCGGCTTCAAGCGCCCGGGCATCCAGAACGAGCAGGGCGAGGGCCACTCGACGCCGCTGAGCGACGAGAACCTCGCGGAGATCGACGGCGACTGGCTGTTCATCGGCTCCCTCGACGCGACCACTGACGCCGACCTGCTCGGCGAACTGGCCAAGAAGCCCGCCTACGAGCAGCTGGGCGCCGTGCGCGACAAGCACGCCACCGTCATCGACGGGACCAAGTGGACGAGCCTCGGTGGCGCCCAGGCAGCCGTCTCGGTCCTCGACGACATCCGGAAGGCCATGGTCAAGTGACCGCCGATCAGGAGTTCGCGGGCCGGTTCGCCCTCGTGACGGGCGCGGGCCGCGGCATAGGTGAGGCGGTCGTGCATGCCCTCGCCGGCCGCGGGGCCCGCGTCCTCGCCACCGACCTGACCGAGGAGGGCGTCGCCACGCTCGCCAGGACGTACGACGGCCAGGTGACCGCCCGCACCCTCGACGTGACGGACGCCGCGGCGGTCGAGAGCCTCGTGGCGGAGACGGAGGCCGCCCTCGGCCCGCTGGACATCGCGGTCAACGTGGCCGGTGTCCTGAGCAGTTCGCCGGTCGCCGACATGCCGGACGAGGAGTGGGCGGCGACCTTCGCCGTCAACACCCATGGGGTCTTCCACGTCTCACGCTCCGTCTCCCGCCGGATGGCCGGGCGGGGTTCGGGCAGCATCGTCACCGTCGCGTCCAACGCCGCGGGCATCCCCCGCACGAACATGTCGGCGTACGCGGCCTCCAAGGCCGCTGCCGTGATGTTCACCAAGTGCCTGGGCCTCGAAGTGGCGTCCCGGGGCGTGCGGTGCAATACCGTCTCCCCCGGATCGACCCTGACCGACATGCAGCGCGGCATGTGGACGGCGGGCGCCGAGGAGGAATCCGCCCGACGCGTCGTCGAGGGCGACCCCACGACGTACCGCACCGGTATTCCCCTCGGCCGGATCGCGGACCCCTCGGACATCGCCGACGCGGTCGCCTTCCTGGCGTCCGACCGCGCCCGCCACATCACCATGCACGACCTGTACGTCGACGGCGGAGCCACCCTGCGGGCCTGAACCCCGCACCGTCGTCCCCTGCCGCAGTTCGAGCCATCCCCCTGGAGACCACCCATGTCTGCCTCTCTGCGCGTCCCAGCCGCTGCTCCCCCACACAGCGCCCCCGGCGTTGCGACCGCCCTGCTGGAGGCCTACCGGCCCGGCACGGACCGCTTCCTCGCCACTCCCCGGCACACCCTGCTCGGCTCCGGCACCCGTGCCACGGTGCCGCACGACGCCCGGCCTCTGGCCCTGCGGGTGCGGGAGGCCCTGGACGCCGCCCGGAGCGCGGGCGATCCCGCGCCGGTCGTCGTCGGCTCCGTACCGTTCCTCCCGGACGGTGAGGCGTTCCTCGCCGTCCCGGAGACCGTCCGGTGGGCCGGCGCCCTGCGCGCCGACCCGCTCATCGCCCTGCAGGGCCCCGACGTGGAGCAGGGCGACGACTGGCGGATACGCGAGGTACCGGCCGCTGCCGACTACTCCGAGGCGGTCGCCGCCGCCGTGAAGCGGATGCGCTCCGGGGAGTTCGACAAGGTCGTCCTCGCCCGCACCCTCGAACTGACCTCGGCGCGTGACCTCGACCTGCCGGCCATGCTGAGCCGGCTGGCCCGCCGGGACCCGGAGGGCTACACCTTCGCCGTTCCCAGCGGCCCGGGCCGTACGCTCGTGGGAGCAAGCCCCGAGCTCCTCGTGGCGCGCCGGGGTTCCCAGCTGGTCGCCAACCCGCTGGCGGGCTCCGCACCGCGCAGCAGCGATCTGGCGGAGGACGTCCGCAGGGCCGCTGCGCTGCTCGACTCGCCGAAGGACCTCCACGAGCACGCGGTCGTCGTCGACGCCATCCGCGAGGCACTCGCCCCGTTCTGCGTGAGCCTGGACGTGCCCGAACGCCCCACCCTCATACGCACCGCCGCCATGTGGCACCTGTCGACGACCCTGACCGGAGAGCTGCGCGACCCCTCGTCCACCGCCCTCGACCTGGCGTCGGCCCTGCACCCCACCCCGGCGGTCTGCGGCACCCCGACCGATGTGGCCCGTCAGGTCATCGCGGACTCCGAGCCCTTCGACCGGGGGGCGTACACGGGCATGGTCGGCTGGCAGGACGCGGACGGCGACGGGGACTGGGTCGTGACGATCCGCTGTGCCGAGGCCGAAGGCCGCACCCTGCGGCTGTTCGCCGGGGCCGGTGTGGTGGCCGAGTCCTCGCCGGCCGCCGAGACGGCGGAGACCGGGGCCAAGTTTCGTACGTTCCTGAGCGCCGTGGGAGCCGCCCTGTGACCACCTCCCCGAGTGCCGACGCGCCCACCTGGCCGGCCGAGTTCGCCGAGCGCTACCGCGCGGCCGGCCACTGGCGCGGCGAGACGTTCGGCGGCGTGCTGCGCGAGCGTGCCGCCGCCCACCCCGACCGTGTCGCCATCGTCGACCCTGCCCCCGAGCGACGCGAGTGGACGTACGGAGAACTGGACGCACGTGCCTCCCGCCTGGCGGCCGGCTTCGCGGCACGCGGCATCTCCCCGGGCGACCGGGTCGTCGTACAGCTTCCGAACATCGCCGAGTTCGTCGAGGTCGTCTTCGCGCTCTTCCGGATCGGCGCGCTGCCCGTCTACGCGCTGCCCGCGCACCGGGAGACGGAGATCGAGTACTTCTGCTCGTTCACCGAGGCCGTCGCGTACGTGATCCCGGACCGGCACGCCGGCTTCGACCACCTCGCGCTCGCGTCGAAGGTCAAGGAGCGCACGCCGAGCCTGGAGCACGTGTTCGTCGTCGGCTCGCCGGGGGAACACACGGCGCTCTCGGAGGTTCCGTGCGCCCCCGTGGACACCGGGCACGAGCCCGCGCCCGGCGATCTGGCGTTCCTCCAGCTGTCGGGCGGCACGACGGGGGTCCCGAAGCTCATCCCCCGGACGCACGACGACTACATCTACTCGCTTCGCGGGTCCAACGAGATCTGCGGCGTCGACGGTGACACCCGCTTCCTCGTGGTGCTCCCCGCCGCCCACAACTTCCCCATGAGCTCGCCGGGCTGGCTCGGCACGCTGTACGCCGGGGGGACGGTGGTCATGTGCCCCATGCCCGACCCGGCGACGGCCTTCGCACTCGTCGAGCGCGAGCGCGTCACCATGACCGGCATGGTGCCTCCCCTCGCCCTGGTGTGGACGGAGGCCGGCCAGGACACCGCGCACGACCTGTCGAGCCTGGAGCTGGTCCTCGTCGGCGGCGCCAAGTACAGCGAGTCGGCGGCACGCAGGCTGGAGCCCGCGCTCGGATGCCGGCTCATGCAGGTCTTCGGCATGGCCGAGGGCCTGGTCAACTACACGCGTCTGGACGACGACCACGAGACCGTGGTCACCACCCAGGGCAGGCCGATCTCCGAGGACGACGAGGTCCGGATCGTCGACGACGCCGGCGAGGACGTCCCCGAGGGCGGTTTCGGCCATCTGCTGACCCGTGGTCCGTACACGATCCGCGGATACTGGCGTGCGCCGGAGCACAACGCGAAGGCCTTCACCGCGGACGGCTTCTACCGCACCGGTGACATCGTGCGCCGCACCCCGACAGGACACCTGGTCGTCGAGGGGCGCGCAAAGGACCAGATCAACCGCGGCGGCGAGAAGGTCGCTCCGGAGGAGATCGAGAACATCATCCTCGCCCACCCTTCGGTGCACGACGTGTCCGTCGTCGGCGTGGCCGACGAGTACCTCGGTGAGCGCACCCTCGCCTACGTCATCCTGCGCGAGGGGGCCGAGGTCCTGAAGCCGGCCGCGATCAAGCGCCTCGTGCGCGAACGCGGTGTGGCGGCCTACAAGGTTCCCGACCTCGTCGAGTTCGTCGAGGCCTTCCCGCAGACCGGCATCGGCAAGGTCAGCAAGAAGGGTCTGCGCTCCGAAGCCACCCCCGGCCCCGCCGCGTCCGCCCGGCCCTGAGTCCCGTACGCCCAGCAACGAGATCAGCACCGAGTTCCGCCCCGAGCGGCACCGAAAGGTTCCACCCCATGGCACTTCCCGCCATCGCTCCCTACGCACTGCCGACCGACGCCGAGCTGCCCGCCAACCGCGTGGACTGGACCGTCGATCCCGCGCGCGCCGTGCTGCTCGTCCATGACCTGCAGAACCACTTCCTCGGCGCCTTCCCGCCCGGCGAGCAGCCGCTCACCGGCATGCTCGACAACACCGCCCGCGTCATCGAGCGGGCCCGCGCCCTCGGCGTCCCGGTCGTCTACTCGGTGCAGCGCGGCGGCCAGACGCCCGAGGAGCGCGGGCTCCAGCTCGACTTCTGGGGCCCGGGCGCCGCCGACGACCCCGAGGCCCTGGCCGTCCCGCCGGCGGTCGCTCCGGCGGACGGGGACACCGTCCTGACCAAATGGAAGTACAGCGCGTTCGTACGGACCGAACTGGAGTCCCTGCTGCGCGAGTCGGGCCGCGACCAGCTCGTGATCACCGGTGTGTACGCACACATCGGCGTGCTCATGAGCGCCTGCGACGCGTGGATGCGTGACATCCAGGCCTTCCTGGTCGCGGACGCCGTGGCGGACTTCTCGCGCGAGGACCACGACATGGCCCTGCGCTGGGCCGCGGGCCGCTGCGCGGTCGTCACCACGACCGACGCGCTTCTGAAGGAGATCTGAAACACCATGGCGCTCACCCTTGAACTGATCCGCCAGGATGTCGCCGACGCCCTCGGCGAGGACCCCGAGGACATCCCGCTCGACGAGAACCTCCTGGACTACGGCCTGGACTCCGTACGCATCATGGCGCTGCTGGGACGCTGGCGCCGCGACCACGGTGTCGAGGCGGACTTCGCGGACCTCGCGGAGCAGCCCGCCGTCGAGGCGTGGGCCCCGCTGCTGGGGGTCTCATGACCGCGCTGCTCACCGACGCCGAGGGGGCCGGGCCCACGCCGGCCGGGGAAGCGGCCGTACTGCCGTTGACCGCCGCGCAGTCGGGCATGTGGTTCGCCCAGTCGCTCGACCCGCTCAGCCCCGCGCAGAACACGGCGGAGTGTCTGGAGATCAAGGGCCCGCTGGACCCCGAGCTGTTCGCCCGGGCCCTGCGGTGGGTGACCTCCGAGGCCGAGTCTCTGCGGGTCCGCGTCGAGGACACCCCCGAGGGCCCGCGCCAGCGTGTCCTCGCCGCAGTAGAACTGCCGCTGACCACACGGGATCTGCGGGATTCGGCCGACGCCGGTGCGCGGGCCGACGAGTGGATGCGCGCCGATCTGGCCGAGCCCTTCGACCTGACGGCCGGGCCGCTCTTCCGGCACGCCCTGTTCCGCGTGGGCGAGGAGCGCTGGCTCTGGTACCAGCGCATCCACCACCTCGTCATGGACGGCTTCGGCTACTCGCTCCTCGTACGCCGCACCGCCGAGGTCTACACGGCGCTCGTCAAGGGCGAGGAGCCCGGCCCCCGCACCTTCGGGTCGCTCGCCGACCTGGTGGCCGAGGACGACGCCTACCGCTCGTCGGAGGCGTTCGAGGCGGACCGGCGGCACTGGAACGAGGCGTTCGCCGACCGCCCCGAGGTGCCCCGGCTCGCCGGCCGCGGGGCGCTCCCCTCGCGGGCCTTCCTGCGCCGCACGGCCCACCTGGGCCCCGAGGCGACGGAGGGGGTGCGGGAGCTGGCCGAACAGCTCCGCGCGACCTGGCCGGACGTGCTGATCGCCGCCCAGGCCCTCTACACCTCACGGGCGACCGGCCACCGGGAGGTCGTGCTCGGCCTGCCCATGATGGGCCGCATGGGATCGGTCTCGCTCCGTGTGCCGGGCATGGTGATGAACGTCCTCCCACTGCGCCTGGAGGTGTCCCCGGAGGCCACCTTCGCCGAACTCGTCCGCCAGGTCGTGCTGGGCATCCGCAAGGTCCGCCGCCACCAGCGCTTCCGCTACGAGGACATCCGCCGAGACCTGCGGCTGCTCGGTGAGAACCGCGGGCTGGTCGGGCCCCTCGTCAACGTCATGCCCTTCGACTACGACGTGGACTTCGCGGGCTCCCCCGCACAGGCCCGCAATCTGTCGGCCGGCCCGGTCGACGACCTGACGCTGAACATCTACGACCGCTCCGACGGCCGTGGGCTGCGCATCGACCACGACGGCAACCCTGCCCTGTACGGGGAGGAGCAGCTGTCGGCGCACCAGGAGCGCTTCCTGCATCTGGTGGAGCGGCTGAGCCGGACCGACCCGCACGTGCCGACGGCCGCGCACGGCATCGCGACCGAGGCCGAACTCGAGCTGGTCGTCGACACGTTCAACGACACCGACCGCACGCTCCCGCCCACCACTCTGATCGGGCCGATCGAGTCACGCGCCGCCCGCACACCCGACGCGACGGCGCTGGTGTACGGCGACACCTCCCTCACCTACGAGGAGCTGAACACCCGCGCCAACAGGCTGGCCCGGCACCTGCGCACGCTCGGCGCCCGGCCCGGCGCGGTGGTGGCGGTGTCCGTACCCCGCTCGGTGGAGCTGGTCGTCTCGCTGCTCGCCGTGCTGAAGGCGGGGGCCGCCTACCTGCCGCTGGATCCGGACTACCCGGAGCAGCGGCTCACGTACATGCTCCAGGACGCGGCGCCCGTGTGCGCGGTGACCGACCGCGCGGGCCGGCTTCCCGAGGACACCGGAACACCTCTGGTGGTCCTGGACGGGCTCGACGTCTCCGGCTATCTGTGGGTGAACCCCTCTCGGCCTCTCACCCCGGCCCATCCGGCGTACGTCATCTACACCTCGGGCTCCACCGGCAGGCCCAAGGGCGTCGTCGTGTCGCACGGGGCTGTCGACAACCGGCTGCGCTGGATGCAGAGCGCCTACGGGCTGACCTCCGAGGACCGTGTGCTCCAGAAGACGCCGTCGTCGTTCGACGTGTCCGTGTGGGAGTTCTTCTGGCCGCTGCGCCAGGGCGCGGTGCTGGTCGTCGCGGAGCCGGGCGGCCACAAGGATCCGGCCTATCTGGCCCGGCTGATCCGCGAACAGGCCGTCACCACCTGCCATTTCGTGCCCTCGATGCTCCAGGTGTTCCTGACGGAGGCGGACGCCGGCGCGTGCGGCAGCCTCCGGAGGGTCTTCTGCAGTGGTGAGGCCCTGCCCCGGGAGAGCGCCAACGCCTTCGGGCGGGAGCTGCCGGGCGCCGAACTGCACAACCTGTACGGCCCCACCGAGGCGGCCGTCGACGTGACGTACCACGCGTGCGCGGTGGACTCCACCGGCCCGGTTCCGATCGGCCGGCCCGTCTGGAACACCCGTCTGTACGTACTCGACGTGGCGCTGCGGCCCTGCCCGCCGGGGGTCCCGGGCGAGCTCTTCCTGGCCGGGCGCCAGCTCGCGGAGGGCTATCTCGGCCGTCCGGAGCTGACCGCGTCCCGCTTCGTCGCCGACCCCTTCGGGCGCCCGGGTGCACGCATGTACCGCACCGGGGACCTGGCGTACTGGAGCGAGCAGGGTGAGGTGGTGTACCTCGGTCGCACCGACGACCAGGTCAAGCTGCGCGGGCAGCGCATCGAACTCGGCGAGATCGAGACGGCGCTGACGGCACATGACGGGGTGGACGGTGCCTGTGCGCTCGTACGCGAGGACCGGCCGGGCGAGCAGCGGCTCGTCGGCTACGTCACGGGCGGCGCCGACCCCGTGGCGGTACGCGCCTCGCTGGCCCGGGAGCTGCCCGAGCACATGGTGCCGTCCGCGGTGGTCGCTCTGGATGCCTTTCCGCTCAGCCCCAACGGCAAGCTGGACCGGCGCGCTCTGCCCGCGCCGGTGTTCAGCGGCGGCGCCGGCTCGCGGCGGCCGTCGGACGCGCGGGAGGAGGCGCTGACGCGGCTGTTCGCGCAGGTGCTCGGCGTCGGCACGGTGGGCCCTGACGACGCGTTCTTCGACCTGGGCGGAACCTCTCTGCTCGCCGTGCGCCTCGTGGCCCGTGTCCGGGAGGAGTTCGGGGCGGAGCTGACCATCGGTTCGCTGTTCGAGTCCCCGACACCGGCCGCGCTGGCGGCCCGGCTCGCCTCCACGGGGCCGGCCTCCGAGGACGCGCTGGACGTCGTACTGCGGCTGCGCGGCGGGAACGGGCGGCCCCCGCTGTTCGCCGTCCACCCGGCAGGGGGGATCGCCTGGTGCTACGCCGGCCTGGCCGCGAGGCTCGGGCCGGAGCAGCCGGTGTACGGCATCCAGGCGCGCGGACTGGTGGGCGACGAGGCCTTGCCGCGCACCCTCCAGGAGGAGGCGGAGGACTATGTCCAGAACATCCGCGCGATCCAGCCGCACGGCCCGTACCGGCTGTTGGGCTGGTCGGTGGGCGGGGTGCTGGCCCACACCGTGGCCGTACTGCTCCAGGAGGCCGGCGAGGAGGTCGAGCTGCTCGCTCTGCTCGACTCGTTCCCGGCCGAGCAGTGGCGTGAGCGGCCGGCGCCCGAGGAGGGTGACGCGCTGACCGCCGTGCTGCGTATGGCGGGCTTCGAGCGGACACACGAGCGCGACCGTGAGGACGTGCTCGCGACCCTGCGCAAGGCAGGGAGTCCGCTCGCAGGACTCAGCGACCGCGCGCTGTCGAAGATCGTCGACATCGTGCCGAACCATGCCCGCATGATGCGTGAGCACCGTCACCGGGCCTACTCGGGCGATCTGCTGTTCTTCACGGCCGCCGCCCCGCGTGCGGAGGACTGGCTCACCCGAGAGGCATGGCGGCCGCACGTGACCGGGGCGATCGACAACCACGATCTCGACTGCACCCATCCGCAGTTGATGCAGGACCGCCATCTCGACGGCATCGCCGCCGTCGTGGACGCCCGTCTGAAGGAGCTGGACGCGTGAGTACGTGGAGCGGCCCGTTCGACCCGGGCCCCGAGGGCGTCGGCACCCATCTGGTGCTGGAGAACGCCGACGGCCGGCTGTCGCTCTGGCCGGTCTGGCGCGAGGTGCCCCCGGGGTGGTCGGTGCGCTTCGGCCCCGCTCCGCACGAGGCGTGCGTGGACACGTCGGCGCCGGGGCGGACGCAGGCGTGAGTGACCTGCCGTAACGACAGCGGTGTCAGTCCCCCATGGCGTGAGGGCGCGCCTTCACGCCATGGGGGGCCTCCGTCACGGCGTGGGGGCGACCGGGCCGAGCAGGTCCACCAGACCGTCGGCGAGTTCGGTACGCCAGCACAGGTAGTCGTGCCCGCCGTTGAACTCCCGGTAGCGGGCGTCCTCGTAGCCCGCCACCTTCAGGACCTCGCGCAGGCGCCGGGCAGCGGGCAGGGCGACCCACTCCTGCTCGCCGAAGGAAAGCCAGAAGCGGACCGGCAGGCGTGGTGTCCGTGCGATGCGGTCGGTGAGCCACTCGGCCCGGGGCCCGTCGGGCCACCAGAAGGAGCCGGACTGCGCCAGGACGTTGCCGAAACGACCGGGGGCCGACACCGCCGCGTAGGCCGCGCAGAGCCCTCCCAGGCTCTGCCCGGCGACGACCGTGCGTGCGGGGTCCCCGGTGACCGGCAGCCGTTCGGCCGCCCAGGGCAGCAGCTCGTCGGCCAGGAAGGCCACGAACTCGGGACGGCAGGTCAGATGCGTCCATCTGGTGCCGGAGTCCACGGAGTCGGGCAGCAGGGCGGACACCGGCGGGATACGGCCGTCGGCGATGAGGTTGTCCAGCAGGTTCGCCAGGCCCAGCTGCGGCTGCCAGTGCTCACCGTCGAGGAGCACGAGGACGGGGAGTTCCTCCGGATGCCCCGGGGCGGTCGGGGGTTCGTAGAGCCAGACCCGGCGGGTGCCCCCGAGATTCTCGGAAGGCACCTCGTGGGCGGCGACCCGCCCGCGGGCGACGTCCGGCCTCGGCAGCCAGTCCTGCCCGCCGGGGGCCGCCGGGAGTTCGGCGTAGGAGACCGGGTCGCCGCCCCAGCGCCGGGGCAGCGCGGAGGCGTTGAGGGGGTCGTTGCGCCGCTGGGTGCGCAGCCACTGCCAGTAGCCGGGGGTACCGGGCTCGGGGCCGTCGCCCTCGTCCACGTAGAAGTCGTAGGTGCCGCGCCAGTCGTCGCGCAGACGCAGCGACCAGTGCCAGACGTCCGTGCCGGGCACCCGCTCCATCATGTTGCCCTCGGGGGCGCGCGGATCGCCGATCTTGTTGGGGAGGACCTGCACCGCACGGGTGGCCGGGGTGCCTCGCCAGAGGAACGTCACGGCGCTGTGGCCGGGACTGCCCTGGGGATCAGGAGCGAGCAGGGGGGTGCCGCTGCCGCGCGCGCGGGCCCAGAAGTCCTCGGTCTCCCCGGGTCCGGGGAGGGGGAATCCGGGCAGCGGGAGCCTGGGCACTTCGTCCGGGCGCACGATCCTGGGCGGCCGGCGCGTGACGTCCTGCGGCGGCTCTGAGGTGATCACGAGAGGTACTCCGAACACGAAGGAACAGCAACTTAGGGTCACCTTACCTCCCGAGCCCTGAACGAGATGCCCGACATCGCTGAGGTTAGGCTAACCTAAGCAAGCTCGGAGGGCCCAGACCGGCTGATTCACAAGGCCGTTGTCCCGCATGCCCTCCCTCTCACTCTCTTCTCCGTCCGCCAGGAGCAGCACATCATGAACCCTGCCAGACCCTCCCGCACACCCGCGTCCGCCTTCTCCCGGCCCCGGCTGGGACGCATGGCCGCCCTCGCCGCAGGCGCGACGCTCGGCATCGGCGCGCTGGCCGGGGCGCCGGTCGCCGCAGGCTCCGCTGACGCGGACGCGACGGGCACGGTCGCCCTGGTCGCCGACACCGTCTCCCCCACGGTCACCCTGGGCGCCACCGCCGTGAATCCGGGCGGCGATGTGCCGTTCGAGGCCACCGGCTTCCCCGCCGGAGCCACCCTGAGCGTCAAGTTCGACGACAAGACCCTGCTCAAGCAGTTCGCGATCGGTGACGACGGCAGCGTCTCGGGTTCCGTGACCGTCCCGGCCGACGCCACCCCGGGCGGCGAACACTGGCTGCGCTTCCTGGCCCCGCAGACGAGCGTCCGCAGCGAGAACCTGACGGTGACCGGCAGCACCCCGGCTCCCACACCCACCCCCACGCCGACCCCCACCCCCACACCGCCGCCGACGAGCGAGCCGCCGGCGACCGCCGAGCCGGCGGTACGGCTGACGGACTCCGAGGTCGCTGCCGGCGGCAAGGTCACCTTCACGCTGTCCGGCTTCGCGAAGGGCCAGAGCGTCACGGTCAAGCTGGACGACGCCGACATCATCGGGCAGTGGCCCTCGGCCGTGAAGGCCGACGGCACTCTCACAGCGACGGTCACCGTCCCCAAGTCGACCTCGGCCGGGGCCCACTGGCTCCGCTTCCTGGCGCCGAACCCCTCGACGAGCCTGCGGGCGGACATCTCCGTGACGTCGTCGGGCACGGGCGGTTCGGGGACCGGCGGTTCGGGCTCAGGCGGCTCCGGCACCGGCGGCGGCTCGGACCCCTCCGGCACCGGCGGCGGCTCCGGCACCTCCGGCGGGTCTGCGGGCTCCGGCTCCGCCTCCGGCAGCACCTCCGCCACGATCACCGCGGGCTCACAGGTCGCGGCGGGCGGCAAGGTGTCCTTCCGGGTGACGGGCTTCCCCGCGGGGCAGCAGCTCACGGTCAAGCTCGACGACTCCGAGATCATCGGCCAGTGGGCGAACGGCATCGGCGCGGACGGCTCGATGTCCGGCAGCGTCACCGTCCCGGCGGACGCCACGAAGGGCGCCCACTGGCTGCGCTTCCTCGCACCGAACCCGTCGACGAGCCTCCGGGCCGACTTCACCGTCACCTCCGGAGCCTCGGCCGGACAGGCCGCGGGTGGCTCCTCCTCCGACTCCACGGGCACGACCGCCGGCACCGGCGAGGTGCCCGCGGCCACGGGTGCGCCGGCCAGCGCGTCGAACTCCCGGGGGGCGAAGGCCACCATCTCGGCCAGCGAGGTGCAGCCGGGCGGCAAGATCCCCTTCGAGGTCACGAAGTTCCCGGCCGGACAGACCGTCACCATCAAGCTGGACGACGAGGAGATCCTCGGCCAGTGGAAGGCCGACGCCTCGGGCTCGTACAAGGGCGAGGTCACCATCCCCGCCGAAACACCCACGGGAGCCCATTGGCTGCGCTTCCTGGCCCCGAACCCCTCCACCACCCTGAAGGTCGACTTCACGGTCACCGCACCCGGCACGACGGCCGTCGCGGCCGACTCGGCGGCCACCACGTCGGCGACCGCACCGAACACCGTCACAGCGGCTTCGTCGGAGAGCTCCGTCTCGTACCCGACGATCGCCTGGTCGGCCGCGGCGGCAGCCGTCGGCGGCGCCGCGGGCGCGGCGGCCACGACCCTGTTCGTCGTACGCCGCCGTCCGGGTGGAACGGCCGGACCTGCTGGCACCGCCGGACCCGTCGCGCAGGGCTGACGCCGGGCGCGTGACCCAACATGACGCCCTCACAGCGAAGTTGTTGCATGCGTCACACGCCTGAAGGCGCGTTACTTAGGTAAGCCTAAGCTAAGTTGTTCTTGTTCCTACTGAGACCCCAGTCAGGGAGTTGACCCCCGCATGACCACGTCCAACCACAGAAGCCGTCGCACCGCCATCCGCGCCGCCGTCGCCGTCGTGATCGCCGCCGGTACTACCGCCGCGCTGACGAGCACCGCCTCCGCGCACGCCGCGAGCGACGCCGTCACGGTCGCGCCGCTCGTGAAGGGCCTGTACCAGTCCTCGTACTCCGAGCGGAACGACGTCCTGTGGACGACCGTCGCCGTGGGCCGCCCGCCGGTCGTGAGCTCCAGCCTGCTGAAGGTCGACCCGGACACCCTCGAGGTGAAGCAGACCATCACCCCGCCCGTCACCGACGCGGCCACGGGCGCCCTGGAGGCCGTCTACGGCGTAGCCGTGGACGACGAGCACAACACCGTCTGGACGACCAACACCCGTAACAACACGGTCGCCGTCTACAGCCAGCGCACCGGCAAGCACCTCGCCACCCTCCCGAACGTGAACCACGCACGGGAGATCGTGGTCGACGAGCGTCACAACACCGTGTGGGCGAGCGCCTTCACGGACGGAACCATCGTCGCCTTCGACTCGAAGACCTTCGAGGAGAAGCAGCGGATCACCGTCGAGGGGACCGGTCCGACCGGACTCGTCGTGAACGAGCGGACCGGCACCGCCTACGCCGCAGACCTCAACAACGACCAGGTCATCGAGGTCACCACGAGGTCCGCGACCCCGCGGCTCATTCCCGCCGGTGACGGTGCGATCTCGATCGCTCTGTCCAAGAACGGCAAGACCGCCTACACCGCCAACCAGACCAGCGGTGACGTCTCGGTGATCGACCTCAAGAAGGGTCTCGTCACCAAGTCCGTCGCCACCGGAGCGGGCGCCCTCTCGGTCGCCAACGACGACCGCACGGGCAACATCGTGGTCGTCAACCGGACCGCCGCCACCGCGACGGTCGTCGACCCGAAGGCCGGCAAGGTCGTCAGGACCGTCACCACGGGAACCAACCCGAACCACGTCGAGATCACCCGCGGCACCGCGTACGTGGTCGACAAGTCCGGAGCCGGCCTGAACGGCGCCGACCAGATCCACAGCTTCCGCGTCACCCGCTGACCGCCTCTCCACCGCCCCCACGCCTCACGGCCGGTGGCCGCTCCACCGCCCCCACATACTTCACAGCCGGGTGTCCGGCCCACCGCGAGAAGCGGTGGGCCGGACACCCGGCTCGTTGCCGTGGCCCGGAGCGGACGCCCTCACGGCACCCGGAGCCCCCGGGTGCCGCCGCCGGCCGGCTGTGCCGGCCGGTCAGAGCGTGGCGGGAAAGCGCTCCCAGACCCGGTGCCCGCCCAGGAGCTGCCCGATCTGCTCCAGCACCTCGGTGCCGGAGTCGCCGCTCACCACGCCCGGCGCCTCCTGCGGCACGCCCGCCGACGCGAGGACCGCGTCGCCGCCGGCCCAGGCGCCGATCGCCTTGGCGTGCCGGTACGCCTCGTCGAGCAGGAGGAGCAGCCGCGGGTCGGTGGCCCTGCCGCCGGACCCGGCCTTCGCGTCCCGGGCGCCGATGGCGTCGGCGCCCGCCGCGGGGGCGCCTGCGAGGAGGACGGCGTCGAACTCGACCGAGCGGGCGGTGGCGAAGGTGCGCTGGACGGTGATGGGGTCACCCCCCGCGTCGAGGACACCTCCGGCGGGGGCGATGACCAGGGGCACCATGCCTGCTTCCTGCACGGCGTCGCGTACCGCGCGGACACCGTCCAGGTCGGCGTCCTTGTCCGCGACGATGCCGATGATCCGGCCGTCGACCGGCCAGATGCCGCCGACCTGCGACAGAGCGGGGCTCGGGTCCGGGTCGGCGAGGGCCCCCTCCGCCTGCGGGGCGGGCAGTCCCAGGCCGGTGGCGACCTGCTCGCACAGCTGGGTGTCGATCCGCGCCAGCACCTTCAGGGCGCGTTCCTTGATCGCCTGCTCGTAGCACTTGCCGAGCTCGAAGGTGTAGGCGGCGACGATGTGTTCGCGCTCCACGGGCGTCATGCTGAGCCAGAAGAGCCGGGGCTGGCTGAAGTGGTCGTCGAAGGATTCGGGGGCCTCACGCACCTTCCGGCTCGCGGCCACCTCCGCGGGCACCTCGACGAAGGCACCGGTGTCCGCGCCTGCCACGAACGGGCAGCCGCCGTCGAGGGAGTTGGGCCGGTACGGTGCGACGCCACGGTGGACGGCCGTCTGGTGCATGCCGTCCCGCAGCATGTCGTTGACCGGAGCATGGGTCCGGTTGATGGGCAGCTGCGGGAAGTTGGGGCCGCCGAGCCGGGTCAGCTGGGTGTCGACGTAGCTGAACAGCCGCCCCTGGAGCAGCGGGTCGTTCGTGACGTCGATGCCCGGCACCATGTTGCCGACGTGGAAGGCCACCTGCTCCGTCTCGGCGAAGAAGTTCGACGGGTTGGCGTTGAGCGTCATCAGGCCGATCGGCTGCACGGGGGCGAGCTCTTCGGGGACGATCTTCGTCGGGTCCAGCAGATCGATGCCCTGGAACATCTGCTCGGGGGTGTCCGGGAAGGTCTGCACGCCCAGCTCCCACTGGGGGAAGGCACCGGCCTCGATGGCGTCCGCGAGATCGCGGCGGTGGAAGTCCGGGTCGACGCCTCCCGCGATCTGGGCCTCCTCCCAGACCTGGGAGTGGACGCCCAGCTTGGGCTTCCAGTGGAACTTGACCAGGGTGGAGGCGCCTTCGGCGTCGACGAGCCGGAAGGTGTGGACGCCGAAGCCCTCCATCATCCGGTACGAACGCGGGATACCCCGGTCGGACATGTTCCACAGCGTGTGGTGCGTCGCCTCGGAGTGCAGCGTCACGAAGTCCCAGAACGTGTCGTGGGCGCTCTGTGCCTGCGGGATCTCGCGGTCGGGGTGGGGCTTCCCGGCGTGGATGATGTCGGGGAACTTGATGGCGTCCTGGATGAAGAAGACCGGGATGTTGTTCCCGACCAGGTCGAAGACGCCTTCCTCGGTGTAGAACTTCGTCGCGAAGCCGCGCGTGTCGCGTACCGTGTCGGCCGAGCCTCGCGAGCCGAGCACGGTGGAGAACCGTACAAAGACCGGAGTCTCCACGTCCTTGGCCAGGAAGGCGGCCTTGGAGACCTTCGCCGCCGTCCCGTATCCACGGAACACGCCGTGAGCGGCGGCACCGCGCGCGTGGACCACGCGCTCGGGGATGCGCTCGTGGTCGAAGTGGGTGATCTTCTCCCGCAGATGGTGGTCCTGGAGAAGGACGGGCCCGCGCGGCCCCGCCTTCAGGGAGTGATCGGTGTCGTGGAGCCGCGCGCCCTGCGCGGTGGTGAGGTAGGCGCCGCTCTGTGCGGTGCGTGCGGGGTCCGCTCCGGTGGGCTGGCCCGTGGGGCTGACCGTCTCGGGGCCGCTCTGGTCGGGCTTGGGCGGCAGCGGCTCGCGCGGTTCCGTCGGCTCCTCCGCCGACGGGGGAAGGCTTGCGGGTGCGCCCGGGATGGGCTGTTTCCCTTGCTTGTCCGTCACTTCTCGTCCTCCTGGATGTGGAGCCCGTCACCGGACCGGCGTACGGATTCGTCCGAGGCGCCGCTCCGCACGGGCACGGGTAATACCTGCCGCGCCCCGGCTGCCTGCCACGGCGAGTCCCTGGCCGTCACTCGCACGGCGGAATCCGTCGGGGTGCGTGCGCCCGAGGCGGGGCGGGGCGGTCAGACGTTCTCCCGCGGAATGCGTTCGTTCCACGTCCGGGAGAAGACCCGCCGGCCGTCCTCGTATCCGTCGAGCGTCGCGTCCACCTGGAAGGTGTCCTTGTCGGAGCTGAGCACGGTGCGTGTCTCGACCCGGACGTCCCAGTCGGTGCGGCTGAAGCGCATCTCCCAGGCCGACTCGCCGCGTACGGAACCGAAGTCCTCACCGGTCCAGCTGTACGTCTCATGGGCGCGCAGCCCGGTCTCGATCCCCGTGTCCTCGTGCCGCTGCCGGCCCCTGTCCTTCACGATGTCGAGCACCGACCGGTAGTCGACCAGGTCCCTGGCCACGGTCCACGCCTGCTCCGGCTCACTCAGCCGGGTGACCGCGGGCGGCGCACACCCCTCGGGCTCGCCGAAGGGGCGCAGGGCCTTGTCCTCCGGTACGTCGGCGGGCCGTACCGGCAGGGTCAGCGTGCTGCCCTTCTCGTACACGCTGAGCAGGACCGGTTCCGGAGCGGGCCACACGAGCGGCCAGTACGAGGTCGACAGCGAAAGCCGGATCCGGTGTCCGGGCGGGAACGCCTGCGCCACGCTGTGGAGCGGTACGCGCACCCGGTACCGCCGGCCCGGTTCCAGAGCCTGCGGGGACTCCTCGCTGTCGCGGTGCGTGAGGTTGAGCACCCCGTAGGTCACGCGCGTGGAGCGCCCGTCCGGTGCGACGTCGGACAGCCTGGCGTTCACCTGGGCGACCGGCGCGTCCGCGGCCACCTCCACCTCGACGACGGGGGCGCCGAGGATCTCGACGCGCTCGGCCAGGGGCTCGGTCTGGAAGACGAGGGAACCGCCGTCCTCCTCACGCTGGTCGTAGGGCAGGTCCGGCGGGGCGTTGTAGGAGGCCCATTTACCGGCGAACTGCCCGACGGACAGAGGTGACTGCACCGTGTGGACCCGGTCCTCCCGCTCTTCCGCCGGCTCCCCCGGACTCCCCAGGGCCCCCGCGCGCAGCGGGAAGACGGTCTCGGCGATGTCCGGCGAAGGCCAGGACGGCGCGCCGATCCAGCGGCCGGGCCGTTCCTCGTAGGAGGTGGAGGGCGGGACGCTCTCCTGCATCCAGGCACGGAGCATGGGGCCGTCCATGACGCCGTTGTCGACGCCCTTGAGCCAGTGGTCCCACCAGCGCACCACTTCCTGGAGGTATCCGATGGCGGGTCCCGGCTCGCCGAGGTGCGGCAGTTTGTGCGACCAGGGCCCGATGAGGCCCTTGCGCGGCACGTCGACCCGGCTGAGCAGCCTGGCCACGGCGTTGGAGTAGCCGTCCGCCCAGCCGCTGGAGGCGAGCACGGGGCAGCGCAGGGCCGAGTAGTCCTCGCTGAGGCTCGCGTGGCGCCAGTAGTCGTCACGCTGCTGGTGACGCAGCCACTCCAGGACCCACGGGCGTGCCGCCTCCATGCGTTCCCGCCACATCTCACGCCAGCGTTCCCCGACCACCGCCGGGTCGGGCGGACAGGTGGCGTAGGCGAACATGGTCCCCGCCTCGGCCAGGTTGTCGGACAGCATCGCGCCGCCGAGGTAGTGCATGTCGTCCGCGTACCTGTCGTCCGTGAACGAGGCGATGCAGATGGCGCGCAGACTCGGTGGCCTGCGGGCGGCCGTCTGGAGAGCGGCGAAGGCTCCCCAGGAGATGCCCATCATCCCGGTGTTCCCGTCGCACCAGGGCTGTTCGGCGATCCACGCGAGCACCGACTCGGCGTCCGCCTGCTCCTGTTCGAGGTACTCGTCGAGCAGCACGCCCTCCGACTCCCCGGTCCCCCGCAGGTCGACGCGGACGCAGGCGTAGCCGTGCCCGGCCATGTACGGGTGGTGGATGGCGTCGCGGGTGGAGGTGAGGTCGTTCTTGCGGTACGGGATGTACTCCAGAACGGCCGGCACGGGTTCCGCGTCCGACGCGGTGGGACGCCAGATCCGGGCGGAGAGTTTGATCCCGTCCGCCATGGGGATGGTGACGTGCTTCTCTTCCTGGATCGCGCAGGGCAGCTGATCGACGTAGCGCATGCCTGGGCGACCTCCTTTCGTGGTGCTGTGCCGGTTCACCGGGTCTTCGTGCCGCGGCCTCCCGGTTCCGTCTCGTCGAAGGTGAGCCCGAGGGCGGCCACGCACCGGTCGAACTTGCGGCGGAGGTCCTCCTCGTCGTCCCCTCCGGTGAAGATGTGCGCCACCTCGTAGCTGTAGCTGTCCTGCTGGGAGACCGTGGAGAGCTTCTGGCCCTCTTCCGGTACGACGTCGATGCGCACGCCGGGTATCTCGCGTTCGATGGCGGCGATCCGCTCCGGGGTGGGTACCTGGTGGACCTTCCCGTCGCCGAACCAGCGGTAGTACCACTTGGCGGCCATCGCGTAACGGCCCAGGCCGCCGGGCAGCGCGGGGTCGCGTCCCAGGGCGAGGCTGATCATCCGGTGGTGGTTGGGCGCTCCGTCGACGTAGTCGAAGAGCTCTGCGTGGGACTGGGAATGCCGGGGGTTGATCTCCAGCAGGCTGATGTCACCGGTCTTCGGGTCGTAGAAGTACTCGATGCTGAAGGTGGCCGACTCCATGCCGATCTGCCGCATGGTGCGTTCGCTGACCTCGTGCAGCTTGCGGATCACCGGTGCGGGGAGGGTACTCGGGTACTGGTGGCGCAGGAAGCAGGGCGACGCGGGGTAGTTGATCGAGTCCAGCACGCCGTACACATGGGCCTTGCCCTGGTAGACGTAGCCTTCGACGGCCACCTGGATGCCGGTCATCGCCTCCTCGGCGAGACAGACCTGGCCTCCCACGCCCTGCATCTCCGGCGGGAGTTCGAGCAGGTCGAGTATGGAGTCGAAGGGCCTGCCGACCCGGCCGATACCCGCCTTGATCTGGTCGACGGCAGCACGGAACTCGGTCATGTCCGATACCCCGAAGGCCAGTTCGGACGAGTAGGCGAGGGCCGGCTTGAGCCACATGGGGAAGTTCACGCCCTCGGGGGGCTTCGGGTCGTCCGCGTCGAGGTCCACCCTGCCGAAGCGGGGATAGGCATCGATGACCTTGCGCTGTTCGAGCCGGCTCCAGTACTTGTGCTCGCACTTGACGACGGATTCGAGGCTGGTCGTACGGACGCCGTACTCCTTGCCGAGCATCGGGACCAGGGTGCTCACGGGGAAGTCCCAGTAGCCGACGATCGCGTCGATGCCGCCGTCGTGCGCGTCGAGCACGGCCCTGGCGCGGTCCATCAGGGCGGGCACGGACACCTCGCCCTCCTGCAGTTCCTCGACGGTCAGCAGCCGGTGGAACTCGTACGAGCCGGCGTCGGGGACCGCTTCCAGTGTCCGCAGGTTGGCCTCGTCGAGGCCGACGACGAAGATGTTCTTGCGCTGCCCTTGGGGCATGGGGATGTCCCTCCGGTAGGAAGTGTTGCTTGCCACCACACCGCCTGCCCGGAGCCGCTTCCGGCATGCGGGGCCCCGCCGCAAAACGGGGCCCGGACCGGAGAAATCCCTGTTCAGCGCACTCCTCGGGGGCGGAACTGCACGCTGATCCGCGCTCCCCGGGCGTGCGCGGACTTGGGGACTGCGTGCTGCCACGTGCGCTGGCAGGACCCGCCCATGACGATGAGGTCCCCATGGCCGAGCGGCGTGCGCACCGTCTCGCCGCCCCGGCACGGGCGCAGGAGCAGGTCGCGCGGGGCTCCGAGGGAGAGGATCGCCACCATCGTGTCCTCGTAGGAGCTGCGGCCGTGCAGGTCGCCGTGCCAGGCGACGCTGTCGCGGCCGTCCCGGTAGTAGCAGAGCCCTGCCGTGACGAAGGGCTCGCCGAGCTCGTCGCCGTAGTGGGCGGAGAGCGCCTCGCGGGCCTCACGCAGCACGGGGCTGGGCAGGGGGTCCCCTTCGCTGTAGAAGGCGAGCAGCCGGGGCACGTCGACCGTCCGGTCGTACATCTGGCGGCGTTCCGCCCTCCAGGGGACGTCCGCCGCGAGTTCCGCGAAGAGCTCGTCGCCGCCGCCGAGCCAGCCGGGCAGCAGGTCCGTCCACGCGCCGTCGCCGAGGACCGTCCGCCGCAGCCCGGTCAGGGGGCCGAGGCGCGGGCCGTCGGCCTGGTCGAAGAGCGAACCCTGGAGATGAACAGACATGGTGACAAGTCTACCCGGCAATTAGAACAAACGTTCCTTTCGCCGGCAGGAGGGGTCTCCCGGTGTCCCGCACCCGTCCGCACCCCCGGGACGGGACCCCGCGCGCGCCGTCAGCCGGCGTCAGGGTCCTCCGGGTCGTCGTCGCCGCTCAGTTCCGGTTCCAGACCCTCGGCCACCTCGCTGCGGCCCAGTCCCGCGTCCGCGCGCCACGCCTCGAAGGACCAGCCCGTCAGGGCGACCACGGCCAGCCCGAGGGTCCAGCCGCCGACCACGTCGCTGAACCAGTGCACGCCCAGCGCGATGCGGGTGAATCCGACACCCAGCACCGAGATGACGGCGACCGCCCAGAACAGGGGACGCAGCCTGCGGTGCACCATCGGCAACAGGACGAGCAGCAGGATCGCGAACGAGGTCGTGGCAGTCATCGCGTGACCGGAGGGGAACGAGAAGCCGGGAGCGTGCGCCACCGGTTCCGGCAGGGCGGGCCTCGCCCGCTCGACGACGACCTTCACCAGCAGCCCGGTCAGGCCTCCGGCCACGGCGGTGACGGCCGACCATGCGGCGAGCCGCCAGGCGCGGCGGTGCAGCAGCCACAGGGTGAGCACCGCGACCGCGGCGCGCAGGGTCACGGGGTCCCAGACCACGTCCGAGAGGAAGCGCAGGGTGCCGGTCCACGCCGGGTGGTCCAGGGCGGTCCGGTTCAGCCACCGCGCGGCGCCCGCGTCCAGGCGCCGCAGCGGGTGCCATCCGCTCTCCACCAGGACGAGCAGGAGGCCGAAGAGGACGGCGGCCACAGCGGCGACGGCGGCGGAACCGAACAGCCGGATCCCGAATCGCCGGTCGGCGTCACGGCGCCTCGGTCGCAGGGCGGGGGCAGGGGGTCGTGCGGGCATTCAGGCTCCAGGGTCGGGTTGTACGGGTCCGGGCCGCTTGGCCCGCACCGCCTCCAGCTGGGCCGCGAAGGAGAGGGCCAGGAAGAGGGCGATGGAGGTGAGATAGGCCCAGAGCAGCAGGGACATGAAGGCCGTGAGGGGCCCGTAGACGGTGTCGAAGGACCCGCTGACCTGGAGGTAGAGGCTGAGCAGCCAGGTCAGCGCGGTCCAGAGCACGAGGTATACGGCGGCGCCGAAGGCGAGCCAGGTGTAGCCCGGCTGGCGCCGTCGTGGCGAGCGGCGGAATATCGCACTCGCGGAGAGGAGCACGAGGGCGATGCCCACGGGCCAGCGCAGCAGGTCCCAGGCGGAACGGGCATCGGCACCGAGGTCGTACACGTCGACCACCGCCGCCACCAGGTCGCGTCCGGCCACCATGGCGACGAAACCGAGGCCGAGCGGGATGCCGGCGGTCAGCGACATCACCAGCCCTCGCAGGTACTTCAGGTGGAAGACCCGGTCGCGCTCGACCCCGTAAATCCGGTTGGCTCCGCGCTCTATCTGGCACATGGCCGTCGTCGTGTTGGCCAGCGAGAAGACGAGCCCGAACCAGAGCGCCACCTGGGCCCCGTCGTCGGCATTCCGGCGGCTGCGGTCCAGCGCGTCGTCGACCACTTCGGCGCTCGGCCCGGCCGTGATCCGCTGGATCGTCAGTTCCGCGACCCGCCCCAGATTCTCGGTGTGCAGGGCCGTCGACAGCCCGACGAAGGCGATGACGAGCGGCACCACGGCCAGCACGGTCTGCAGGGCGAGGGCGCGGGAGTGGCTGAAGCCGTCGGCGTAGCGGAAGCGCACGAAGGAGTCCCGCAGCAGCGGCCAGCGGCCGTAACGCCTCAGCGTGGCCAGCGCCTCGTCACCGGAGAGCTCGCTGCCGATCATGTCCCGTGTCTGCGGAACGCGAGTAGCGGTTCCCATGTCACTCCCCCCGCACGGGCAGCAGGACCGTCAGCGCGCCGGGGACGACCCGGGCGGTGAACTGCCGACCGGGTGCCACCGGGTCCCCGTCCAGCTCGCGCGGCTGGGGCGCGTCGAAGCGGATGTCCGCGCGGCGGAACGTGAAGTACTCCACGGAACGGGAATCCTCGGCGCCCTTCCTGGCCGTGTCGCGGCGCAGCAGCGAGACGACCGCGCTGAGCCAGCCCGCCGGGCCGCGCGGATCGAGGATGAGCAGGTCCAGCAGGCCGTCGTCAGGCCGGGCCGCCGGTACGAGCGCCGCCCCGCCCTGCACCTTGCCGGTGTTGGCGATGAGCACCATCCGCGCGCTGCGGCGCATGGGCCGCCCACCGTCCAGACTCACTGTCAGGCGCATCCGGGGGGCACGCAGCTCGCGCAGGCCGCCGACCACGTACGCGGGCCAGCCGAGCACGGCCTTGGCGCGGTCGCTGGTGCTCTCCAGCATCGCGGCGTCCAGCCCGGCCCCCGACATCACGGTGAAGTGCGCCGGGGCCATGCCGTCGCCCTCGATCAGGCCGAGGTCGATCCGGCGCGGAGCACCGCCCAGCGCGGCGGCCAGCGCCTCGACGGGCTTGACCGGCAGGCCCAGGTTGCGGGCGAGGAGGTTGCCCGTGCCGCAGGGCACCACCACGAGCGGTACGCCGGTGCCGGCCAGCGCCTCGGAGACCGCCCGGACCGTCCCGTCGCCGCCACAGACGACGACCAGTGAGGCGCCCCCGCGCACCGCGCCGGCCGCCTGGCCCGCGCCCGGGTCGTCGGCCGTGGTCGGGAGGAAGTCCGCGGCCCGGTGACCGTACCGCTCTAGGACCTCGCGCAGGGCGGCGCGGTCGCTCTCGTCGGTGACGGTGGGGTTGAAGACCACCGCGGTGCGGCCGGGCGTCTCGCCCTGCGGCGCTTCGGCTGCGGACCCCGTGAGCGGCGCCTCACCGGACGGAGCGGGCGCGGGCACGTGCGGGCCGGCCAGGAGGGCCCGGCCGACGATCAGCAGGGACAGTCCGCCGTTGACCAGGCCCCCCGCGATGTCCGTCGGGTGGTGCATCCCCCGGTAGGCCCTGGCGATCCCCACCAGGATCGGCACGAGCAGCAGCAGCACGGCCACGGGCCGGCGCCACGGCCCCTTGGCCCGGCGCAGGACCAGGACGGCGAGACCGGCGTAGAGCGCCGTCGCCGCGCCGGTGTGCCCGGAGGTGTAGCTGGAGGTGGGGGGCGAGGCGTCGAGACGCTCGACTTCGGGCCGGGTACGGTCCACGGCCTCGGTGATGAGCAGGAAGACCAGGGACTGGAGCGACACGGCGACGGCGAGGAAGACCGCTTCCCTCCACCGGGGCAACCGCGGCACCACGAGGAGCACGAGACAGCTGAGGAGGGTGCCGGCGACGACGGTGGCCGTGTTGCCCGCCTCGGACACGACGAGGGAGATCGTGTCGAGGGTGCCGGTGCGGGCTCGCTCCAAAGTCCGGGCCACCGCGTCCTCGGCCGTCATGGGCCACATATCGGCGCCGGGGCCGGTGATGAGGAGGCCGAGGCCCACCATCAACGCCGCCTGGCACGTCGCCATCGAGGCGATGATTCCGGCAGCTCGCCCCATGCCCCCGGCTGTCTCGGGGGCGGGGCGGGAGGCTTCAGCTGCGGGACGGGAGGCTTCGGCCTCGTGCGGCTCGGCGGAGCCGCGCGGCAGCACCACGGCGGGTGCGCCGGGGAGGGCTGTGTGTCTTTCCGGTGTGTCGGTGGGCATGGCGTTCCCGTCGGTTCCTGGGCTCTCGGCCGCGAGTAGGACCGGGGCGGCCCGCCCCGGCGTTCGCCGTCTGCCCCCTCTGCGCGCGGGCAGACCTCCCGCTGCGCACTGCCTCCGCGCCCGCTCACCGCGGCGGGCGTCGTCGCCCGGTCGCACCGGCCGGATATCGGTCATAAGCTGCCGAGGCCGACCGGTGGCGGCCCGTACTGGGCTGACCAGGCCATCTGCCCGGCTCCCCACCCGCGGACGACGGAGTGCGCGCGCCGGGCGAGCGGAACGGCCACCGGCGAAATCCGGCCGGTTCGCATCAATGACCCGGGCTCGGGTGGGCAGGAGAGCGGCGACGCCGGACGACCCGGGAGTACGGGCGACGGCGGATGCGGCATACCTCAACGGAAGGAGCAGCCGGTGTCGGACGCAGGACGCGGTGACGACGTCTACCAGCCGGAAGGATCGGACGCGGACAACCGGCCGACGGACGAGCTCGATCCGGAGAACGTGATCGACGAGCCCGATCTCGACGACATGCTGGACACGGGGTACTCCCCGCCGGAGAAGCCCCTGGGCGTGTCCAAGTACGGCACGACCGCCGAGGAGCAGAGGGAGGGCGAGTCCCTCGACCAGCGCATCGCGCAGGAGCAGCCCGAGGAGGATCCCTTCCTCGCGGCGAACCGGACCGAGGACGAGACCGAGGAAGAGCCCGAGGACAACGGCCCGGAGGAGGGCGACGCGGGGGCCGAACGCGCCGGACGCGTAGCGGTGGCCGAGGACTCTCTCGCCGCGCGCAACAACAGGGTCCTGGGCCGTGACGTGGGCATCGACGGGGGCGCGGCCTCCGCCGAGGAGGCCGCGGTGCACATCCAGGAGGACGGGACCGGGACCTGAGCCCGGGCCCGGCCCGGCGGCGAGCTCCGAGAGCCCCCTGACCTGCGCGTCCGGTGCGCCGGATGCATACACCCGCTGATCAGGGGAACGTCACGGACGCGGGCCACGACCCGGTGGCCCCCGGAGGAAAGGTGACAGGCGATGACCGACAACGACGTGAAGAACCGGAAGGTGCTGGCCGTGGTCACCAACTACGGCGTGGAGCAGGACGAGCTGGTGGTGCCTGTCGAACACCTCCGCGGGGCGGGAGCCCAGGTGGACGTGGCGGCGGTGTCGATGGACGACATCGTCACGCTGGTCGGTGACAAGGATCCCGGCAAGACGGTCCGCCCCGACCTCACCCTGACCGACGCCGTCCCCGGCGACTACGACCTGCTGCTCGTCCCGGGCGGCACCCTGAACGCCGACACCCTGCGTCTCCAGGACGGTACGAGCGGGATCATCCGTTCCTTCACGGAGTCCGGACGCCCGGTGGCGGCCATCTGCCACGGTCCCTGGGCCCTGGTCGAAGCGGGTGTCGTCTCGGGCAAGCGGCTGACCTCGTACGCCTCGCTGCGGACCGACATCCGCAACGCGGGAGGCGAATGGACCGACGCGCCCGTGGTGACAGACGACTCCGACGGCTGGACGCTGATCACCTCGCGCAACCCCGGTGATCTGGAACCCTTCCTGGGAGAGATCGACAAGGCCCTCGCGGCGTGCGCCTGACTGAGTACGGCAGGCCCCGGCTCCGGCCCGCCGACCGTCCGCACGGGACGGTCGGCGGGCCGGTTCGCGGCCGGCCCTCCACTGCACTCGCCGGGGTGCGTACGGCGGGCAATCGACTGACAACGGCGCCCGGCCGTTTCCTGCCGCGCCAGATGGATACCCGCCCTCTATGAACGAAATGTCTGAAGCAGACCACCGCGCCTCCCCCGCCGGTCCGGCCCTGCGCGCGGTGAAGAACCTGATGCCGTCGCCGCTGGGCCCCGGACGGGTCCTGAAGGCCATGGACCGCCTCGAACACACCACCGTGCTCGACGGCGCCATCGACGTCGTGCAGAAGAGCGTCCAGGCGCTCCCCCTGGGGCCGTGGCGCGACGCGTTGCACGGCCGCTGGCTGGGCCATCCCGTTCACCCCCTGCTGGTGCAGGTCCCGATCGGCACCTGGCTCTCCGCGGCCGTGCTCGACCTCCTTCCCGGGCAGCGCCGCGCGGCGTGCGCCCTGGTCGGCGTGGGACTGAGCACCGCGGGCCCGGCAGCCGTGGCGGGCTGGGTCGACTGGGCGGAGCTGCAGTACCGCCAGCGTCGCGTCGGTTTCGTGCACGCGGCGGCGAACATCACCGGCGTGGCTCTGTACGCCGGCTCGTTCACTGCCCGCCTGCGGGGGCGCGCCCGGCTCGGGAAGGTCCTGGGCTTCGCCGGTCTGTCCGTCGTGGGAGTCGGCGGGGCCATCGGCGGTCATCTGGCGTACCGGCAGGCGTCGGGGGCCAACCATGCCGAAGCGGTGCCCGATCTGGTGAAGCCCGGGTGGCACGAGATCGGAGCCGTCGTGGACTTCCCCGTCGGAGAGCCCGTCCGCCGGCACATCGACGAGGTGCCCGTCGTGGTGGTGCGTGAGAGCGGTGGCCAGGTGCACGTGCTGGCTGACGCGTGCAGCCATCTGGGCGGCCCGCTCTCCGAGGGAGAGGTCACCGACGGGTGTGTTCGCTGCCCATGGCACGGCAGCGTCTTCCGGCTGTCCGACGGCTGGAACGTCCAGGGCCCGGCGACCGCGGCGCAGCCCGCCTTCGACACCCGGGTCACCGACGGCCGTGTGGAGGCGCGGCTGCGTGAGCGAGGACTCTCCGCGAACGCCTCTCACGGCGCGGCGTGACGTGACGGCGGCGTGCGCCCTGATGTGAGCGCAGGACGGAGCGCCGCCCGCTTCGTCGCCTCCTGCCCCCCCGGGCCGCGCGTCCCGTATCCCGCGGCGGCCGTGCCTGCCGGCCTCTGTACCCCAGCGCGTACGGGGGTACAGAGGCTTCCGGCCCGCCGGACACCCCAGGCGCTGGGCGCACCCCGTCCGGCGGTGACAGCATGGGAGGCAGGGAGGGACGAACGGCACGAGGAGCAGCCATGCGTACCCACACGTCCGGCGCCGGACCGAGGACGGTCGTGGGCGTGGACGGTTCGGAGCACGCCAGGGCCGCCGCACTGTGGGGTGCGGACGAGGCCACCCTCCATGGCCAGGGCCTGTGGCTCGTACACGCCGCGAACCTGGACCGCCTCGACCGGTTCGCCTCGTTCGAGACGTCCGAGCACGCCCGGACCAACGGCAACGCGGTACTGGCGGCAGCGGAGGAGGAGGTACGGGGACGATTTCCCGAGCTCGACCTCACGGTGAAGCTCAGCAGGAGGAACCCGGTCACCGCGCTCCACTCGGCTGTCGGGCCGCGCGGCACGATCGTCGTCGGCAGCAGGGGCAGCGGCGGATTCGGTCCCCTCCTGCTCGGTTCGGTCGGTCTCGAAGCGGTGGTGGGCAGCCCCGCGCCCGTCGTCGTCGTGCGTGGGGAGACCGGGCGGGGGGACGGCGCGCCGGTCACAGCGGCGGTGCGGGACGAGCACGACGCGGTGTGGCTGGACCGGGCCGCGCGGGAGGCGGAGGTACGGAAGTGTCCCCTGCGACTCCTGAACATCCGGAGCATGTTCGTCCGGCGCGACGACCGTCAGGCCGCGCCCGAGGTCACGGAACAGCGGGAAAGCCCTCGCGAGCGGCTGCTGACGGACCTCGCCGCCCGGGTCCGCGAGGCGCGGCCCGGTCTCACGGTGCAGGCGGAGACGGGCACGGCACGGTCTGCGGCGTCCGCCCTGGTCGAGGCGAGCCGTAAGGCGGGGCTCCTGGTCGTCGGGAGCCATGAGCGGCGCAGCGTCTCGGCTTTGGGGCTCGGCCATGTCGTCCACGCTCTGCTGCACCACGCGCACTGTCCTGTGCAGATCGTGCCCTACACCCGTGACGACAGGGGAGTCGCCGAGGAGACGCTCGGGGACGACTTCGTCTGACGTGCGGGCCGCCCGTGGCCCGTGCTCCCGGCAGCCGCCGTCCCTGGCGCGCCGAAACGCGAACGTGTCCGGCCCGGCAGTGGACGGAGCCTGACGCCGGACGGTCCGGTGGCCGTCGGCACCGAGGGCAGGTTCACTCCGTCCGTGAACACCGAACGCACGGTCCGCCCGTACGTAGACTGCGGGCATGGCATGCCGCATCAGTGAACTGGTCCTCGACGCCGCAGACCCGGACCGGCTCGCCGCGTTCTGGAGCGAGGTCCTCGGTTACGTCGAACTCGGCCGCGAGGCGGACGGAAGCATCGAGATCGGGCCGCCCGACGCCGGCTTCGGCGGCCCGCAGCCCACCCTCGTCCTCAGCCCGAGCAGCGACGCACGGCCCGGGAAGCTCCCGCTGCACATCGACGTCAACGCCACCGACCGCGACCAGGACGACGAGCTGGAGCGGCTGCTCGCCCTCGGCGCGCGGCCCGCCGACGTCGGCCAGACCGGAACCGAGGGCTGGCACGTCCTTGCCGATCCCGAAGGCAACGAGTTCTGTCTTCTGCGCACGCGGCTCCAGCCGCTCTGACCACACCACGCGCCGTCGTTCTCCTCGCAGCGCTCCCGTACGGCTTCGAGAAGCGCGTCCTTGGCCCTGAAGTGGTGCAGGAGCCGGCCGTGCGCGTGCCGATGGCCTCTGCGCCGGGCGCCCTCCCCCGGTCAGCGGCACCCGCCGCCACGCGGGTGCCACCACCACGCTCGTGGCACCCGCTCCGTCCGGCTCAGCGGGCGATCCCCACGGCCGGGTCCCCCGAGGCGGACGACGTCTGCGCCGGGGCCGGCTCCCGTTTCCGCCACAGTGTGCTGTGCAGGTCGGAACCGCGGACGAGCTGGATTCGCCACGGAACGATCCGCAGCACGTGGTAGCCGGGGTCGCCGGGACCGCCACGCCAGTAGCGGGCCGGGTCGTAGCCGAGGCCCGACGGCCCGCCCCGCTCGTACAGGTCCCACGCATGCACCTTGGACTCCTCGTCGTCGGCCCAGGTGGAGACGCTGTCCACGAAGACCGCGTTCTGACGGGGGCTCCAGTACGCGTACGTCGTATGGGGGTTGTCCGCGAGGTGCGCGCTCTTGACAGGTGTCCGGTAGGCGGCGAGCCAGCCGGCCGGCTCGCCGTCGACGACCTCCCACACGGGCATCAGCACCCGGGCACGCGGCCGGTGCCGGCGGTCGACCGTGACCATGGTGGCGTACTTGATGTCGCGGACGTAGGCGAGGAAGGTCTCCTGGATCTCGGAGAACCCGTTGACGGTGTCGGTCACGAGCCTGTCCTTTCGGGGATTCAGCGGGAGGCGGGGAGGTCGGCCCGCTCGGAGGTGTCCGGCACGTCCTCCAGCGGGGCGGGCGGTACCGCGCCTCGCCGGGAACGAAGGCCGAGGGCGCTGATCGCGGCGGCGGCCACCGCCGCCGTGAACGGCACGAGCAGGCCGGCCCG
Organism: Streptomyces sp. NPDC006516; assembly: GCF_040611875.1. NCBI lineage: Bacteria > Bacillati > Actinomycetota > Actinomycetes > Kitasatosporales > Streptomycetaceae > Streptomyces > Streptomyces sp. NPDC006516. The sequence goes on along the minus strand of NZ_JBEXPD010000011.1, from coordinate 146,082 downwards.
GTAACCCTCCAGCAGGGCGCCGGGGGTCTGCGCGTGCGTGGCGGCCACACTGACGGAGGTGACGGCGGAGAGCCCGAGGGCTGCACCGAACTGGAAAGCCGTGTAGAGGAGACCGCCCGCGAGCCCTTGCTCCTCCTCGGCGATTCCTTCCGTGGCCACGATGGTGAGCGGGCCGTAGGCCAGGGAGAAGGCGAGGCCGAGGATGATCAGACCGGGGAACATCGCCGCGTAGCTCCAGTCCGCTCCCAGCGGGAGGAAGAGGCCGTAGGAGAGCACCGCCAGCAGGAGTCCCCCGAAGATCACCCTGGCGTTGCCGAAGCGCTCGACCAGCCGTGGGGTGAGGGTCGGAGAGAGGATCGCGTCGATCCCGATGACCAGCATCGCGAAGCTCGTCTCCAGCGTCGACCAGCCCCGCAGCTCCTGGAGATACAGCACCACCAGGAACTGGAAGCCGAAGAACCCGGCGGCGAACAGCATCGCCGAGAGGTTCGCCCGCACCAGGGAACCACTGCGGAGGATGCCCAGGCGTACGAGGGGATCGGCGGAGCGCCGTTCGATGACGAGGAAGGCGAAGAGGAAGGCCAGCCCGGCGAGGAGGGTGGCGGCGCTCGCCGCGATCCCGGCGTGGGCCGCACGCTCGACGCCCAGCACGACCAGCACGAGGGCGGTGGTGATCGTGAACGCACCGGCGGCGTCGACCGGCTTGCCGGATCTGTCCGGGCGTTCCGACGCGGGCACGAAGGCGAGGGCGGCGATCAGGATGAGGAAGGAGAGCGCGACCGGCGCGAAGAAGACCCAGCGCCAGCTGATGGCGGTGAGCAGCCCACCTGCGACCAGTCCGACCGTGAAGCCTCCCGCGGCGGTGCCCGAGTAGAGAAGCAACGCCTTGTTCCGCTCCGGGCCCTCGGCGAAGCCCGTCGTGATGATGGACAGTCCGGCCGGGGTCATGAAGGCCGCGGCCACGCCCGTGACGAAGCGCGCGACGATCAGCATCCATCCCTCGGTGGCGAATCCGCCGAGCCCGGAGAACAGCAGGAAGACGGTGAGCCAGAGGACGAACATCTGGCGGCGCCCGAACAGGTCGGCCGCCCTCCCGCCGAGAAGCATGAAGCCGCCGTAGCCGAGTACGTAGGCGCTCATGACCCACTGCAGGTCACCGGTGGAGAGTCCGAGATCGGCGCGGATCGACGGCAGCGCCACATTGAGCATCGCGACATCGATGCCTTCGAGGAAGATCGCGCCGCACAGCACGAGCAGCACGCCCCACTTGCGCGAGTCCAGGCCGTCGGACCTGCTCAAGGTACTCATGACAAGGAACCCCTTCCGGGATTGCGGGTGTTGGTGATGCCTCAAGCCTTCTCCACAGCCCGGAGGGGAACAACAGCGATGATCGCAACGTTCGTACAGCCAGGCTTACCGATCCGTGCCTCACGCGATCCCGGAGACGTACATGGACCAGAACGAACTCGAGTGTTTTCTCGTGCTCTCCGAGGAACTGCACTTCGGCCGGACCGCCGACCGCCTGCGCCTTTCGCGCGCCCGGGTGAGTCAGCTCATCCAGAAACTCGAACGCCGTGTGGGTGCGCCCCTGTTCACGCGCACGAGCCGCAGTGTGACTCCGACCGTTCTGGGCAGCCGCCTCCGTGACGACCTCGAACCTCACTACCGCGGCATCGAGAGCGCCCTGGCGCGTGCGGTCGCCGCGGCGCGCGGCATCGAGGGGGTGCTGCACGTGGGCTTCTCGACGCCTCTGGCCGGTGAGATGGTGATGAAGGCGACCGAGAGGCTGCGCGCCACGCATCCCGAACTCGCCGTCGAGGTGTGCGAAGTGCCGCTCGCCGATCCGTACGGAATGCTACGGAGGGGCGATTTCGACCTCCAGCTGACGGATTTCCCGGTGCACGAGGCCGACTTGACCAGCGGACCGACGCTCCTGGCGGAGGACAGGGTGCTGGCGGTCGCCACCGGACACACCCTTGCGAGCCGGGACGCGGTGACGCTGGAGGACCTGGCGGGTGTGGCGCTGCTGACGATCGCGGGAGACATTCCGGCGTACTGGCTGGAGCACCGACTGCCGACGCGCACGCCCAGCGGCAGGCCGATCGAGCAGGGCCCGTCCGTGACCAATTTCCAGGAGGCACTGACGCTCGTCGCCGGGGGCGACGGGGCCCTGCTGGCAGGCGCGCACGTCGCCCTGTACCACGGCCGGCCCGGTATCTCCTACGTCCCCGTGGTCGGGGACAAGCCTCTCGGCTACGGCCTGATGTGGCGGTCCGGCGGCAGCAACCGCGCGATAGAGCTCTTCGGGCGCACGGCCCACGAGATCGCCCGGGACATGGCACCGGCCGACCCGAGGAGAGCGGTGCCCGGCTGAGCCCGGTGAGGCGTCCGCCCGGAACGCTGCTGGTGCCCCCTCGCTCGGTGGCGAAGGGGCGCCAACACGTCCTCGCCGGGAGTCGGGACGCCCGGCGGGGGGAACCGCGCGGTCACCCGGCCGCGTTGCCCGCCGGCTGCAGGTAGCGGCTCAGGAGGGCGTCCAGGCTCACGATGCCCGTGAGTCGGCCGTCGCCGTCGCGGACCACGGCGAGCGAGGAGCGACGCCGGCGCAGCAGGTCCAGTGCGGCAGCGACCGTCGTGTCCTCGGTGACCTCCGGAACCGGCCGGGCCAGGGCCCGGGCATCGGCGGCCCGGTCCCGGGCGCGGCCCACCAGGACGTCGCGGGCGTACACCGCCGCCCCTGGCGGAACAAGACGCTCTTTGGCTCTCACTACCCTCGACACCAAACCGAGAGATCGCACCTTGATTCCTCACGCCTCGTCAAAGGCCTCGAGCAGGCGCTCGTACGCCGGCTTCGGCCGCAGGGCCGCGTCCCACGGCAGGGAATCGGCCGTGCGCGGAGGATAGATCTTGGTGTCGGCGGTGGAACCGTACCGGTCGGTGAATCCCCATGTGGAGAACGATGTGCAGTTCGGCTCCTCCAGGCAGACCCGCAGCTTGCCCGCCATCTCATCAGCCTGGGTCTGCCGCCCGTCCTCCTCGTCCTCACCGATGGGGACGTCCATCTCCGACACCCGGGCCTGCACCCCGAGCTCCGCCAGATCCCGCACATGGCTGCGGAAGGTCTCCGGGTCGATGCGGTCGCCGGGTGCGTACTCATGGTTCTGGAAACCCACGCCGTCGATCGGTACGCCGCGTTTCTTGAGCCGCTTGACCAGATCGTAGAGGGCGTCCCACCGCTCGCCGTCCTCCTCGACCCCGTACTCGTTGAGGAACAGCCGCGCCTTCGGATCGGCCCGGTGGGCGGCCCTGAACGCCTCGTCGATGTACTCCTCGCCCATGGCCTCGAACCACGGGCTCTGCTCGGAGCGCAGGCCGAGATCCCCGTTGGTGTAGCTCTTCTCGTCGTCGGACATGGGCTCGTTGACCACATCCCATTCCGCGGCTTCTCCCTTGAAGTGCCCCGCGACCATGGCGATGTGCCTGAGCATGGTCCGGCGCACCTCCTCGGGGTCGTCGTTCTCCCGCATCCAGTTGGGCAGAGCCTCGTGCCAGACGAGGGTGTGCGCGTGCACCTTCATGTCGTTTGCGCGGGCGAAGCGTACGAGTAGGTCCGCGTCGCGGAAGTCGTAGACGCCCCGGCGTGGGTGGAGGAACTGTGGCTTGAACGCGTTCTCCGGAGTGAGCATGGAGAACTGGCTCCCCGCGAGCGCCCGGTAGCGTGAGTCGGTGAGCAGCGGGTTCTCGGCCAGGGCGGCGCCGACGTCGAACGGCCGCCCCACGTCTGCGGCCCGCGCACGCAGCGAGTCGTCGGACTGCTCCTGCCGTAGCTGCGGCGCCTTGATCACGCGGAGCGAGTCACCGCTCTCTGCCCGCGCGATCAGCTGCGTCAGACTCCATCCCCCGCGGCGCTCGTCTTCGCCCGCGTCCGCCTCCAGACCGAACCAGACAGTGCCCTCGGCGAACACCCCGGGGTCCGGCACGGTTCCCAGCCGCCGCCCGTCGGCTTTTACGCGGAATGTGTCACCGATGCTCGACACGGCGAGCGTCACCGTCCCGGAGCAGCCGCAGTCGAAATCCATGGAGGTGGCCGGCTCATCGCCCTCGCCGTCCCATATCTGTACCTTCACTTGTCCGTCGGCGGTCACGCCGACGCGGAGTGAGGGCCGCTCCTGGCGCCACTCGTCGTAGATGACCGGTACCCGTCCGTACAGCCGCAGCCATGAGTCGCCGTCATCGTCACCCACACCGGACATGCGCGCGGTGACCGTGAAGTCGCCCTCGGACCTGAGATGCGGGCCGGCCAGGTTCAGCGGGGGGTTGGGCTGGCCGCCGGAGGAGTCCTGCTCCACGATGCGCCGATCCGATGCGCTGACCCGCAGGATGTCGTTCCGCGCGGTGGTGCCCGGCATCTGCGTCCAGTCGTGGTTCCGCAGCAGGTCTTCGCCGTTTCCGCCGCCCGCGCCTTCGCCGTGCCCCGTACACCCGGCCGCCACCGCCATGACGAGCGCCACGGCGGTCAGTCGCTGCCACGTCCCCCCACCAAGGTCCACGGTCCCTCCCACTCTCTTGTTCGAGACGAGATCAACGTCTCGAAGCCGGGCCACAGTTCATCACGCATGAGGGACGGCGGCCTTGTGCGGCACGCCCCAGCTCGTGTGGCGGAGCGGGCCAGGATCGTTGCGGCCTGCGCGGAACCCACAAGGCGTTCTCCATACCAGCATTGAATTCCACGTGCCACCCTCTCGAGCGACCGTGACCTACTCGACTTCGCCGCCTTATCAAACGCCCCTGGCGGAACAAAACGCTCTTTTAGTGCGCTCGGGGGAAAAGCCGCTCGACAGCGGTCACCACCGCGGCGCGGCGGGCGGCGATGGCGGGGTCCACGGCGTGTGTGGCGGCGGCCTCGCTGAGTTCGGGCTGCGCGGCCCAGGTCATGGCGATCTGGTTGACCAGGGCCAGGACGTCGGCCGGGTCCCAGGCGCGGTCGAGCTGCCCGGCCTGCTGCACCTGGCGGAGCAGGTCGATCTTGCGGGCGATCAATACCTGGGCGTGATCGTCGGCAGCGGCCGTGGTGCCCGGCAGTTCGAGGCGGCCCCAGGTGATCAGGCGGTGGTGGTCCGGACGGGCGACGAAGTAGTCGAACAGCCGGCCCGCGTAGCCAGGGAGGTCGGACGGGTCCAGCTGGGTGGCCTCGGCGATGACGACGTGCTCCCGTGCAGCGACGGCGGCATAGAGCGCATCTTTGCCGCGGAAGTAGGCGTAGACGCGTTCCTTGCTCGTCCTGGCGAGTTTGGCGATGCGGTCCACGCGGGCGCCGGCGATGCCGTGGCGGGCGAACTCCTCCATGGCGGCGGTAAGGATGCGCTCGCGTGTGGTGTCGCCACCGGGGGCGGGCGCTGCAGTCTGGTGTGAGTCGCGGGAGGGGGACATAACCCGAGGATAAGGCACCAAACCGTTCGGTTTGGCATCCCAGCGATCGACGCGTAGAGTCAAACAGAACAGTTCGGTTTGACCCCTGCGGGTGAAGCCGGCGAACACTGAGGAGTGAACTCTCATGCAGCACCGCAATCTGGGCTCTCAGGGTCTGCGCGTCTCGGCGCTCGGCCTGGGCACCATGGGCATGTCCATGGCCTACGGTGCCTCGAACGACGACGAGGGCATCGCGACCATCCGCCGCGCCCACGACGTCGGGATCGACTTCTTCGACACCGCTGAGCTGTACGGCGCCGGCACCGGCAGCAACGAGATCCTCCTGGGCGAGGCGGTCAAGGGTTTCCGCGCCGAGGTGGTCCTCGCCACCAAGTTCGGCTTCGACATGACCGCCCCGCCGCACAGCCCGGGCTTCGACAGCCGACCGGAGAACATCCGCAAGGTCGCCGAGAACAGCCTGCGCTACCTGCAGAGCGACCACATCGACCTCTTCTACCAGCACATCTCCGACCCCGCCGTTCCGGTCGAGGAGGTCGCCGGTGTGGTCGGTGAACTGATCACCGAGGGCAAGGTGAAGTACTTCGGCCTGAGCAACGTCGGCCCCCAGTACATCCGCCGCGCCCACGCCGTCACCCCGGTCTCCGCGCTCCAGTACGAGTACTCGCTCTTCGAGCGGGAGGTGGAGGAGGAGATCCTTCCCGTTCTGCGGGAGCTCGGCATCGGCCTGGTGCCCTACTCCCCGCTCGGCCGCGGCTTCCTTGCCGGCCAGGTCAAACCCGCCAGCGAGTACCCCGCGGACGACATGCGCAGCTGGGACGAGCGCTGGCAGGGCGAGAACTACACGTACAACGCGCACGCCATCGACCAGCTCAAGATCCTGGCCGACACCAAAGGCATCACCACCGCCCAGCTCGCGCTGGCATGGCTGCTCGCCCAGGGCGAGGACATCGCGCCCATTCCCGGCACCCGCAGCACCAAGCGCCTCGAGGAGAACGCCGACGCCGCCGACGTCCAGCTCTCCGCCGCCGATCTGGCCCGCATCGCCGAGATCCTTCCCCACGGCTCGGCAGGCAGCCGCTACCCCGCTGCGCTGCTGTCCAGTTTCACCACGGACTGACCGCGCCGGGAGTCCTCGCCTCCTGACGGGCAAGGGGCCTGCGCTGCGTTTCCGTCACGTGTTTCGGTCCTCACTGCGCGGGCCGAGGCGGCCGGGGTGAGGCCGGTGCGGTCGCGGAAGAAGCGGCCGAAGTTCGCGGGGTCGGTGAAGCCGAGGTGGGCGGCCACGGACCGGGCATCCCATCGGGCGCTGCCCAGCAGGCGCCGGGCTTCGAGCAGGCGTCGCTCGTCGATGAGCTCACGCACTCCCTTGCCGGTGGCTTCCCGGGCGGCGCGGCTGAGGGTGCGGACCGAGCAGCCGAGCAACTCTGCGTAGTCCGCGGCCCGGTGCAGTTCGCGGAAGTGCAGCTCCAGGGCGTCCGTGAACCGTCCGTAGGCGTCACCACGGCTCCTGCCCGGCACTGGTGCCGGCGGGGGTGATCCCGGGGGCGTTGGCCAGGCGCAGCAGCAGCGATTCGAGCAGGCTGCGCCGCAGGGCGTGGTGGATGTCGAGGGGGCGGCGCCCGAGTGCGCGGTGTTCGTCCAGAAGCTGGAGTGCCGTCTGCTGGAGCCAGGCGGCGTCGTCGGGGTGCGGGCTCAGCACGGCAGGAGCCTCGTGTGTGGTGAGAGGGGCCAGCAGGCGGGCGATGTCGGGCCGCAGTACATCCGGTTCGAACAGGATGAACGGGCCGCGGGCGGCGCCGGGCGGATGCCAGCACTGCGCATGCCCCGGGCGTACCCACAGCCACTGGCCGGGGGCGACTGCCCGCGTGAGGTGGTCGACGTCGTGCCGCAACTCGCCCTCGGTGACGGCGATGAGGTAGTGGAAGGTGGCGCGGCCCGGACGGGGCGGGTTCCAAGATCTCCAAGCCCGAACAGCAACGCCTGATCGACGACGCCCTCGGCAAGGTCGACATGCTGCACCTGCGCGACCGCTACCCCCACCAGCTCTCCGGAGGCCAAAAGCAGCGCGTCGTCCTGGCACGCGGCATCGTCCACTCCCCCGGTGTACTGCTCCTGGACGAGCCACTGCCCAACCTCGACGCGAGGAGGCGGGACCAGGCCCGCCTGTGGCTCAAGGACCTGCAGCGCGAGGTCGGCATCACCACGGTCTACGTCACCCACGACCAGGTCGAAGCCATGTCGCTGTCCGACCGCATCGCCGTATTCATGCACGGACGGCTCCAGCAGGTCGGCACCCCCACCGAGATCTACGAGACCCCGGCCACCCCGGAAGTCGCCGGCTTCATCGGCCGCTGCAATCTCCTTGAGGGCGTCGTCGACCTTGACACAGCTGCGGGCCACGGGAATGTGCGCGTTCAACTCGGCTCTGCGGGGCAGCATTTGGCTGTCACCACCCACAGGGCGGCCGCCCATGGAACGGCGGTTACCGTCGGTCTGCGCTCAGAACGCATCACCCTCACCAGCCACGCAGACATCAGGCCCGAGGACGCCAGGCCCCAACTGGTCCCCAGAAATGATCAAGGGCCGGTCTCGGATTTCTCCGAAACCGGCCCTGATCTGCGACTCTCACGAGTCGGGACGACAGGATTTGAACCTGCGACCCCTTGACCCCCAGTCAAGTGCGCTACCAAGCTGCGCCACGTCCCGATGCGTTTCCTCCCGGTGTCACCGGGTGGCCGCGCAGGACAAACATTACCTCACTCGGAGGACCGGATCGACGCCCGGACCTGCTGGGCGCGGGTCGCCAGCCCTTCCGCCCCGCAGGCGGTGGCCAGCTTCTGGGCGCGGGCGACCTCCCGATGGGAGCGGATCGCGGTGCCGTACTCGAAGCGGGCCAAGGCGTGCTCGTAGGCGGACGAGGAGGCCTCCAGGTGGCGCACGGCCTCGGCCAGCAGGTGGACGGCCTCCTCCTCCGGCGCGAAGAGGGAGACGCAGCGCAGGGCCTCGCCGATGGCCGTGCCGGTGCCGAGGCGCTCCGCGTGGACGCGGGCACGGGTGGCCAGCTCGGCGGCGCGGACCGGGTCGGTGTCGGCAAGGGCACGGGCGAGGTCGCAGGCCCAGGGCGCCCAGACCCCGTTGAAGCGGCCCCGGGGCTCCAGTGCGGCTCCCGCCGACTCCAGCTCCGCCACGGCTTCCGCTACGCGGCCTTCGGCCAGGAGCAGTCGTCCGCGTACGCACGGGGCGTCCGGCAGGACCATGGCGCTGGGGTACGGCGGACCGAAGTCGTACCGGTCGGCGACCAGCCGGGCCTCCGCCGTCCGGCCGCGGGCGAGCAGAGTGTCGACGAGCAGGCAGGTGGCGTCCCAGTGGACCGGGAGTCCGCTGCCGGCCCGGTCTGCGAGCCTCAGCCCTTCGCGCAGGAAGCCCTCCGCTTCGGCGAGACGGCCACGCCTGCGGTGCACAAGCCCCAGGAGGGTGTGTGCGAAGGCGAGGTGCGCTCCGCTCCAGCCGGAGATCTCGAAGGCGCGGACGGCCTCGCTGAAGAGTGCTTCGGCCCGGTCGAGACGGTCGGTGAAGGCATAGGTGATGCCGACCATGGCGGGAAGCTCGAAGCCCCATTCGGTGTCGGTCCAGCCGAGCCCGCGTGCGGGGCGGCCGTCCACGAGCGCGCGTTCGCAGAAGTCCGCGATGATCTGGGCGTCCTCCCCGCGAAGCATCGCGTCGAAGGCCCGCAGGGTGAGCAGCGCGCGCTCGGCGTTGTCGCGGCCCTTGAGGTGGTCGGCGTTGCGAGCGAGCCGGGCCGACCGTCCGGGGCCGTCGTCCTCGGATGCCTGCATGCCCTCCCACAGGAAGTGCGCGGCCTGGAGACGCATCAGGCCGGGGCCGGGTTCGGTGCGCGCCGCCTCCGCCGCCAGGGAGAGCGCCGCGTCCTTGAGCTGGTTGTTGTGGGACAGGGCCGAGGCGAGGCGGAAGGTGGCGTCGATCCTCAGCGCCGCGTCGAGCCCGGGTGTGTCGAGGGCGGCCCGCAGGTGCTGGACAGTGGTGGCCGGCGAGGAGAGCAGTGTGGCGCAGCCCAGTTCGTACAGGAGGGCGGCACGGTCGTGGGGGCGCGGCGGTTCTTCCAGAGCCCGTTCGAGACAGCGCCTCGCGGCTTCCGGGGCACCGACCGCCAGATGCTGGCGTGCTGCCTCGCGGAGCTGGGCGACCAGTTCCTGGTCGTCGTCCGGGTGGACCTCGAGCAGATGGCGGGAGGCGGCAGCGGCGCCGAGCCCTGCCTGAGTGATCGCCCAGGCCGCGCGTCCGTGCATCGCGGTGCGGGTCGCCGGCGGGATGGACCGGTAGACGGCACTCGCGATGAGCGGGTGCACGAATTCCAGCGGGTCGAAGCCGCTGACGATACGGGCGTCGCGGAGCCTCGCCGTGCAGTCGGCGGCCTCCGCCGAGCTCATCCCGGCCAGGTTGGCGGCGAGTTCCTGGGAGATCTCGGTACCGAGCACGGCCGCCGCCCAGGCGAAGCGGTTGGCGTTCGTGCCCAGGCGTTCGAGGCGGGCGACGAGTCCGCTGCCCCGGGCCGAGGCGCCGAGTTCGCGCAGCAGGCCCGCGGACTCCTCGACCGGCGCGAGTTCGCGGTCCTGTGCCTTGGCGACGAGCTCCACCGCCTCGTAGGGATTTCCGCCGGTGACGGCCCAGACCTCGCGGCAGAACGGGTCGTCGGCGTGGTCGCCCAGGCCGGCCCGCACGAGCTCGGCCGTGGCATCGGGGGTGAGCGCGCGCAGGGCGACGCGGACCAGGGCCGGGTGTCCTGCGGCACCGCCGCTCGCCGGGCTCCGGGTCATGGCCCAGTCGGCGTTGCGGTCGGCGAGTTCCTGAGGACGGTGGGCCTGGACGACCAGCACGGGGAGTTCGGACAGCCGCGCGGTGAACCCGGCGAGCCAGGCGAGGGACTCGCCGTCCGCCCAGTGCGCGTCGTCCACTATGAGGAGCAGCGGCCGGTGACTGAGGCGGGAGGCGAGCCGGGACACGACGAAGTCCAAGCCGTCCCGCACGCCTTGCGGATCGGGCTGCGGGCCGCTGGGCTCGGCGAGGCCGAGGGCCGGCGCGGTGATCTCGAACCAGTCGCCGAACAGGGCGCGGGTCTCGTCGGCCGGGAACCGGTCCAGGGCGGGCTGGAGGAGCTGGCGTACGACGTGGAACGGCACCGAGGTCACCGTCTCGCCGCCGCGCGCCGACCAGATGGTGCAGCGGTCGGCGGCCATGGCCTGGATCTCGGCCAGCAGGGCGGTCTTCCCGATGCCGGCTTCGCCGCTGAAGACCAGCAGCCCTCCGGCTGCCTGCCCGCCGCAGAGGGCGTCCACCGCCTTTGCGGCGGCGGCGAGTTCCGGTTCGCGCTCGTACAACGGCCGGGACGGCTTCATGCCTCCCCTTCCCAGGGTGGTTGCGGAGGATTCCGAGCCTAGCCGCGCGCGGGTGCCCAGGGACAGAGTTCCCAGGGTTCGTCGCAGGTGCGAGGCACAATCGGAGGGTGGACGAATCTCGCAGGGACCGTGACGAGGAAGGACGGGCGCGCAATGCGCGCCCCCGGGACGGGCTCGGGCGCCCCCTGCCTTACGGGGCTGAGGGGGTGGAGCGGCAGCCGGAGGGCGTGGTCCGCTCCCCCGAGGAGACGGTCCGCGAGGCACAGCGACTGCTCGACGCGGGGATGCCGTTCCACGCCCACGAGGTGTTCGAGGACGCGTGGAAGTCGGGGCCGGAGGAGGAACGCGAGCTGTGGCGCGGTCTGGCGCAGATGGCGGTGGGGCTGACGCACGCGGCCCGGGGGAACGCGGCAGGCGGGGCACGGCTGTTGAGGCGGGGCGCCGCCGCTGTCGCAGGGTTCCGCGACGTCGATCCGTACGGGGTCGGGGTGGGCGGACTGATCGTCTGGGCCGAGGAGTTGGCCGGGCGCGTGGACCCGTCGGGCCACGAGGGCACCGATGCCGGGCGCCGGGCGGCGGCGGCCGGTCCTTCCGGCGTGCGCGTCGGGCGGGAAGGTGCTCCCGTCCCTGACGCGGCGGCGGAGGCCCCCCGGTTGCTGCGAGGGGACCGGCCCGAGGGGTAAGGCCGTGCGTGCGATAGGTTTTGCTCCTTCTTGACGGCGTGTCGATCGCGTTCGTCGATGCACGTTCCCCTTTTCCGAACCACTCGCTCAGGAGACGGACGCCCCGATGACCGACATCATCAACGGCCTCGGCCGTGCCACCGCATACGGGGCCCTCGGCGTCGTACTGCTCGTTCTCGGCATATTTCTGATCGACGCCCTGACGCCGGGCAAGCTCGGCCGGCAGATATGGGAGGAGCGCAACCGCAACGCCGCGCTCCTCCTGAGCTCGGCCCTGGTGGGCATCGGCGGCATCGTGTTCACCTCGATCTGGACGACGTACGAGGACTTCGGCAAGGGGCTCGCCTCGACGGCCGCCTTCGGGCTGCTCGGTCTGATCATGATGGCCGTCGCCTTCCTCGTCGTGGACCTGGTCACGCCCGGAAAGCTGGGTGCCACGCTGGTGGAGCGGGAACCGCACCCGGCGGTGTGGGTGACGGCGTCCTGCAATCTGGCGGTCGCCGCCATCGTGTCCGCGTCGATCGCCTGATCTCTCACGGCAGATCCCTCGCGCCCGATCACGGTGGCCGATCCCTAGGTCCGGCGAACAAGGCCCTGCGCAGCCATTACGATCCGGCGTCATGAGCACTTCGGACCAGGACCAGGACCAAAAGCGGGACCAAGAGCGGGACGCACAGCGGGACCCTGCGGCGCCGGACGCACAGCGGGGCCCCGCAGCACGGGACACACCGGGTCCCGCGCCGGAGGACCGGGAACAGGAAGAGGATCTGAGGGCGGCGGAGATACCCGAGCCCGCCGCGCGGGTCGGGAGACTCACACCGCGTCAGGCGCGGCGGCTGCGGATCCTGCTCTCGTCGGTGGGCATGGCGGCGATGGCCGTGGTCCTCGCCCTCCGGATAGCGAGCCGTTCCTCGGTCCTCGTCGTCGGGGTGTACGGCCTCGCGCTCATCCTCTGCGGGCTGGTGATCGAACTCAGCAGGAACGGCCGGACCCGGCTCGGCAGCTGGCTGCTCGGCGTGGGCCTGGTAGCGGCGGTCGGGGCGGACTGGCTGCTCATCCCCTGAACGACGGCCGACGGCCGGCAGGAGCGCACCCCGCGCCTGTCACAACGCGGTGATCCGCACGGGCGGGCCCTCCGGGTCGACCCCGTCGAGCCAGCCTGCCGCCAGATGGATCGGCCTGCCGGGTATCGCGGGCAACAGCAGCCGCTGGCGGTGGAGTTCACGTCGGCCCTGGGTGACGACCAGCAGCGGCCGGGAAAGCCTGCGCGTGGTGCGCAGCACGAACCTGTCGCCCTGTGGCCGCGCGCCGTCCGGGCCCGTCACGTTGGGGGCGATCCACCGCAGGGGCGCGTCGACGAGCAGTGGCTTCCGGCTCCCGGCGGGTTCCGCCGTGCCGGCCAGGTGGTGCAGTACGGGCACGGCCACGGCCCTGCCCTCCTCGGCCGCGACGCCCGCGCGCTCCACGGCGTGCAGCAGGTTCCCGACGGCGAAGACGCCTGGCCGGGACGTACGGTACGCGGCGTCGTAGGCGGGCCCCCGGGTACCGGGGTCGAGCTGGATCCCGCCGCGTCTGGCGAGTTCGTGGTCGGGGACGTAGTCACCGGTGAGGACCACGGTGTCGCAGCGCAGCGTGGTGGTCCGGCCGTCGTCGTGCCGCAGGCCCACCCCGGTCAGCCGGGTTCCGCCGGTCAGGCCGGTGACCGTGGCCCCGGTCAGCAGGGGGATCCGGCGGCTGCGGACGGGCTTCGGGCGGGACGGCTGATCGGTGACCACGGCGACCACCTGGACGCCCGCGGCCAGCAGGGTGGCGACGGCGGCGTGGCCGACGGGATCGTTGCCGACGACGACCGCCCTGGTGCCGATCCACTGCCCGTAGAGGTGGACGGCCTGCTGGAGTTCACCGGTGGTGTAGACGCCGGCGGGGCGGCTTCCCGGGATCAGCCGGGCGCTGCGCGGCCGTTCGCGTGCGCCGGTGGCGAGGACGACGGCGCGGGCCGTGATGCGTTCGAGCCCGCCGGGTCCGGTGGTCTCGACGGTACGGGGTCCCGCCCAGCCGGTGACGGTGATCCCCGTGCGCAGTGCGGCTCCCGCGCGCAGGGCCGCCTCGATGTGCCGGCGCGCGAATGCGGGACCGCTCGGCCCTCCCGGAACCCACCTCGTCCGGACGCCGGTGGGAGCGCTCCCCTCGGACCGGGCGTACGGCGGACCGCTCACCGCGGACCGGAGGTGCGCGGGGTGGTTCATCGCGGCCCAGGCGTACACCGACCGGGTGACGGGGCCACCGAATCCGCCGTGGTGGCAGTGCCGGGGTATCCCGCCCGCCTCCTGTTCGCGCTCCAGGATCTCCACCCGGCCCGCACCCGCCGCGGCGAGTTCGGCTCCGGCCGCGAGACCGGCGGGGCCCGCCCCGACGATCAGGACGTCGACCTCCCGTACGGTCGCGGTCATGGTCGTGCCTCCTCGAAGAGGGCGCGTACGGCCGCGCCGCAGTAGAAACCCTGGCACCGGCCCCCACGGGCACGTGTCCGGCGCCGCAGGCCGTCGAGGGACCGCGGCGGGACGGTCGCGGAGAGGGCGTCCCGGATCTCGCCGAGGGTGACCCGCTCGCAGTGGCAGACGAGGGTGCCGTAGGCCGGGTCCCGGGCGATGAGACCGGCGTCGCGGTAGGGCCGGGTGGAAGCCTCGCCGATGCCGGGCATCGTGAGCGGCGGGAGCTCGTGGGGGTCGCCGAGTTCCAGGCCCGCGGCGGCGAGCAGCCCGCCGACGTGCCGGGCGATCGCCATGGAGGCGGTGAGGCCGGTGGACCGGATGCCGCCCACCGCGACGTACCGCAGGTCCGGGTACTCCTGGATGCGGTAGTCCTCCTGCCCGGTGGCGGCGCGCAGGCCCGCGTAGACGGCGGTGACTTCCTCGTCCAGGAGCGCGGGCACGATCCGGCGGCCCTTCTCCCGCAGCATCCGCAGACCTTCGGCCGTGGACCCGGAGGCGCTCTTGTCGTCGAGTTCCTCTGCCGTGGGGCCGAGGAGGACGTTGCCGAAGACGGTCGGTGCGACCAGGACGCCCTTGCCGGCGGGGCCCGGGACCGGCAGCAGGATGTGGCTGACGAGGTCGCGGGCGAGCTTGTCGAAGACGATGAGCTGACCGCGGCGCGGGGTCACGGTGAAGACGTCGTGGCCGAGGAGCCGGTCGATCTCGTCGGCGTACAGGCCGGCGGCGTTGACCAGATAGCGGGTGCGCAGCGGGCCGCGCGAGGTCGTGAGCGTATGACCGTGCCCGTCGCCGGCGATGTCCCGCACCCGGCAGTTCAGGTGCAGGTGGACACCCGCCCGGACGGCCTGGGTGGCGAAGGCGAGCGGAGTGGTCCAGGGGCAGATGATGCTCTCGTCCGGGACTTCCAGGGCCCCCAGTGCGCCGGGCCCCAGATGTGGTTCGCGGACCCGCAGTTCGCCGGGGCCCACGAGGCGGGCGGCGTGGTAGCCGTTGCGGACCGCCTTGTCCAGAAGCCTTGGCAGGGCGGCCAGTTGCTCCTCGTCCCAGGCGACGAGGAGGGCGCCGACGCGCTCCACGGGGATGCCGGTCTCGGCCGCGTAGGCGGTGAGCAGTTCCTTTCCCTCGCGTACGAGCCGGGCCTCCAGCGAGCCGGGTACGGCGTCGAAACCGGTGTGCAGGATCGCGGTGTTGGCCTTCGACGTGCCGCTGCCGATGTCGTCGGCGGCCTCGACCAGGGCGGTCCGCAGCCGGTGGCACGCCAGTTCGCGGGCGATGGCCGCGCCGACCACGCCCGCGCCGACCACGGTGACGTCGTACCGGCCCTCCGGACCGTCGTGCCGGTGCACAGGCCCCTCGGTGGTGACGGTCTCGGTCATGAACGCTCCAGGAGGGCGTCCACGGCGGCCCGGAAGCCGTCGAGGCGCTCCGCCGCCTCGTCGGGGCCGATCCGTGGTTCGTACACGGCGGAGGGCCGCCAGTTGGGTGTCGCCTGCCGCGTCGGGAGCTTCGGGTCGAGTCCGAGGCGGGCCAGCGCACCGGCGCCGAGCGCGGTCACGTCGGGCAGTGCCGAGACCTCGACCGGCCGTTGCAACAGGTCCGCCTGTGTCTGCATGAGCAGGGCCGAGCGGGTCAGACCGCCGTCCACCCGCAGTGCGGTCAGTGGCGCGCCCAGCTCACACGTGACGGCGTCGGCCAGCGCGACGACCTGTGCGGCGATGCCCTCGCACAGCGCGCGGACCAGGTGACCCGCGGTGGTGTCGAGCCCGAGACCGGTCACGGAACCCCGCAGGTCGCTGCGCCACCAGGGGGCGGCGAGGCCGGCGAGCGCCGGAACGAAGGTGACGCCCCCGGTGCCGGGCACCGTCGCGCCGACGGTGTCGAGGTCCGCGGCTGCGGAGATCACCCCGAGGTCGGTGAGCCAGCGCACGGCCGACGCCGCCGTGTAGACCTGTCCGTCCAGGCAGTAGTCGGTCCGCCCGCCGAGCCGCCAGGCCACGCAGCTGACCAGGCCGGTGGCCCCCGCGCTGGGCCGGCTCCCGGTCTGGGCGAGGAGGAACGCGCCTGTTCCGTACGTGCACTTGGCGTTTCCGGGTTCCAGGGCGTTCTGCGCCAGGAGGGCGGCCTGCTGGTCCACGATGAGGCCCGTCAGGGGGATCTCGCCGCCGAAGGCGGTGGTGGTGCCCACCGGACCGGCGCAGTCGACGACCGTGGGGAGCTGTTCACCGGACAGGCCGAAGATCTCCAGCGCGGCAGGCGACCAGCCGACGTCATGGAGCCCGAGCAGCTGGGTACGCCCCGCGGTGGCCGCGTCGGTGACGAAGGCTCCTGTCAGCTGGTGGACCAGCCAGGAGTCGCTGGTGGTCACGACTCCCTTCCGGGTCAGCTCACGGCGTATCCACGCCATCTTGGGCGCGGCGAAGTACGGATCGAGCGGCAGTCCGGTGAGCTCCTTCAACTCCTCGGCGTGGGCGCCCAACTCCGCGCACAGCGCCTCCGCGCGCCGGTCCTGCCAGACGACGGCGCGCGTGAGGGGCCGGCCTGTCGCCGGGTCCCAGGCCAGCACCGTCTCGCCCTGGTTGGCCAGACCGACCGCCGCCACGGGCTCGCCCGCTTCCGCGACCGCCCGCCGCCCGGCGTCGAGGACCGAGCCGAGCAGCTCCGCGGGGTCCGTCTCCACCAGTCCGCCCGCGCCGTGATGCGGGCGCACGGGCGCCGTCGCGGAGCCGATCACCCCACGCTCCGGGCAGATCACCAGGGCCTTGGTTCCGGACGTCCCCTGGTCGACGGCGAGTACCGGTCCGGTCAATCCACGCTCCAGTCCTGCGGCCGCCCGGTCGGGGGCGGATCCGTGATCATCTGGTCCTGGCGACCACAGTCGTGCAGTCGACCCCCCGCGTCAAGCCTCGCCCGGACATCCTGCACCGACCCCCCGGACAGGCCAATGTCCGTCATACGGACACTAGTTGAGTAAGATCCGCAAAGTTGCCGGATGACAGGTGCGCAGCGCCCTACACTCACCGCGCAGTGAACAACCGGAGTTCCGGCGAGGGCTGTTCGCGATCCTTGTGCCCAACCCCCCACGTTCTTGAGGATTCATGTCGAGAAGAACCAGCGCCGCGCCGCCGCGCCCGGCCCACCGCCCCGCCCCCACCGCGTGTCCAGGGCCGGGGCTCGTCCATGGCTACCGGTGATTTCAGGCCTGTCTACCATCCCGCCGGGCCCGATCACGCGTTACGGGTGGCCCTGCAGGATCTGCGCACCGGCCGCTGGCTCGCGATGCGGAATCTCCTGGAGAGCACCCCGGACTGGGCCCTGTGGACCCAGCGCACCCAGGTCCTCGCGGCCGTGGCGGCGGGGTCGGACACCGTTCACGCCTGGCTGGCCGAGGAACCGCGGAGTGTGGCCGCGACCGTGATGCACGCCCGGGTGGCGGTGGAACGGGCGGTGCGCGCCGGTCGTGAACGGCACCCGCGAGCACAGGAGTTGTGGCAGCTGGCCTGGGAGGGGTGCCGCTCCGCCGCCCATGCCTCCCCGGAGGACCCGGTGCCCTGGATCTGCCTGCTCGCGCTCTCCCAGCTCGACGAGGGTCAGCGTCTGGAGGAGCACCGGCTCCTGCCGCCCGGCCCGATGCTGTTCCCGGGCCCCTGGGGCCTGCTGGCGGAGGCGGACAAACGCGATCCCTTCAATCGCGAGGCCTATCACCGGATGTTGCAGTTCGTCTACGCGAGACAGAAGGGCGGCACCCTCTCCGAGGCCGTCAACTTCGTGCAGTGGGCCGCGTCTTCGGCACCGGGAGGCTCCCCCCTGCACGTACTCCCCTTGTACGTGCGGGTGGAGCGCTACCGGCGTGAGCGCGGCAATGAGCGGGCACTGGACCTGCACTGGGTGACGGAGGACGGCGAACGAGACGCCCGGCGGGCCCTGCACATCTGGTTCGACGCCGCCGATCCCGCCGCCCGCTCCCTGCTCGATCTCAACCATCTGGCGCATGCGTTGTGGGGAGCGCTCAGGTTCGCGGACGCCGCGCCGGTGTTCCGGGCGATGGGCCCGTACTACACCTCGGTGCCCTGGTCCTACCGCACACGGCCGCCACAGGACACGGCCGGGGCCGAGGACGTCTTCCTCCGTGCCCGCACCCGCTGTCTTGCTTCCGGGCAAGAGCCCGGCACAGGGCCGCACGGCTGATCCGCCGGCGCCCGCGCCCCCTACGTTTCCCCGTCTCCCCACCTGGAGGTCAACCCCATGTCCATATCCGCCTCGATCCCGTCGAGTACGGAAGCCACACCGCACGACGACGAGGAGCAGCGCCTGCGCGAGCTCGGCTACCAGCCGGTGCTGGCCCGTCGCATGGGCGGCTTCGGGAACTTCGCGATCAGCTTCTCCGTCATCTCCATCCTCTCCGGCTGCATGACGCTGTACGGCTTCGGCATGTCGACCGGCGGCCCGTCCGTCATGCTCTGGGGCTGGGCCGGTGTCGGTCTGTTCGTGCTCTGTGTGGGCATGGCCCTGGCGGAGGTCACCAGCGCGTACCCGACGTCGGGGGCCTTGTACTACATGGCCGACCGGCTCGGTGGCCGTAAGTGGGGCTGGTACACCGGGTGGCTAAATTTGCTGGGCCTCCTGGGGGCGATCGCGGGCATCGACTACGGCGCCGCGCTGTTCACGGGCGCGCTGCTCAACCTGCAGTGGGGGTTCGACCCGACCCCCGGCTCCACCATGCTGATCTTCCTCTGCATCCTGCTGCTGCACGCCGTGCTGAACCTGTTCGGTGTGCGCCTGGTCAGTGTCCTGAACTCGATCAGCGTTTGGTGGCACCTGGGCGGTGTGGCCGTGATCGTGACGGTCCTGGCGATCGTGCCGTCGAACCACCAGTCGCCGTCGTTCGTCTTCACCGAGTTCGTGAACGGCACGGGCTGGGAGAACCCGATCTACGTGGCGGCGATCGGGCTGCTGCTGGCGCAGTACACGTTCTGCGGTTACGACGCCTCCGCCCATCTCTCCGAGGAGACGTCGAACGCCTCGGTGACGGCGGCCAAGGGCATCGTCCGGGCGATCTGGGTCTCCTGGATCGCCGGTTTCGTGCTGCTGGCGGGCCTGACCTTCGCCATCCAGGACTACGCGGGCACCCAGAACAGCGCCACCGGAGTGCCTCCGGCCCAGATCCTGATCGACGCGCTGGGCACGGCCGGCGCCACCGCCATGCTGCTGATCGTCATCGCCGCTCAGCTCTTCTGCGGCAACGCCGAGGTAGCGGCGGCGAGCCGGATGGTCTTCGCCTTCAGCCGTGACAACGCGCTGCCAGGCTCCGCCCTGTGGCGCAAGGTCAGCTCGCGTACCCAGACCCCGGTGCCCGCCGTGTGGCTGTCGGTCGGTGTCGCCGCGCTGCTGGCGGTGCCGTCGCTGTACTCCGCGACGGCGTACGGGGCGGTGACGGCCATCAACGTCATCGGGATCACCCCGGCGTACGCGATTCCGATCTACCTCAAGCTGCGCGCCGGCGACCGCTTCCAGCGCGGTCCCTGGCATCTGGGCCGCTGGTCGAAGCCGATCGGCTGGATCGCCGTGGTGTGGGTCGCCATCGTCACGGTGCTGTTCCTGCTCCCGCAGTCGTCGCCCGTGACGATCGACTCGATGAACTACGCGTCGATCGCCCTGGTCGCCGTGCTGGTTCTGGCGACGGTGTGGTGGTTCGTCGCGCGCCGTTCGTACAGCACCCCGGCCGCGTACGGCAACGCCCGTGAGCAGGCCGAGATCGCCGAGGGCATCGTCTGACCGCCCCTTCCCGGGCGGTCTTCAGCTCAGCAGCAGCTGGAGGCCGCCCAGGACGGTGGCCGCGATCACGATCCGGTCGAAGACCTTCTGGTTGATCCGGCCGACGCAGGCGCGGCCGAGGTACGCCCCGGGGATGACGAACAGCACGAGGGCGGCGTCCAGCAGCAGCGACCGGGCGTCGATGAGGCCGAGCCCGACACTGAAGGGCACCTTCGAGGTGTTGACGATCAGGAAGAACCACGCGGACGTCCCGAGGAAGCCCAGCTTCCGGAAGCCCGCGGACAGCAGGTAGAGCGACATCACGGGGCCACCCGCGTTGGCGACCATGGTGGTGAACCCGCCGAGCACTCCGTACGAACGGGCCTTGAGCCGAGCGCCGCGCGAGGGCTCGTCCGCGCTCTCCTCCTCCGGTGGCGGCGGGGAGCCGGCCCGCCGTTGCCAGAGGGTGACTCCGGCCATGAACAGCAGAATCGCGCCGATCGAGGTGCGTACCGCGTCGTCCCCGGCCCACATCATGAAGAGGGTGCCGGCCAGCACGCCCACCGCCACGGCGGGGAAGAGCCGCAGCAGGGTCGGCCAGTGGGCGTGGCGACGATAGACCAGCACGGCGAGGATGTCGCCCGCGATCAGGATCGGGAGCAGCACTCCGGTGGATTCGCGGGCCGGGAGCACGGCCGCGAAGACCGCGAGGCTGATCGTATTGGCCCCGCTGACCGCCGTCTTCGAGAAGCCGACGAGCGTGGATGCCGCCGCGAGTGCGGCCAGTTGCCAGAGTGTGATGGTGTCCATTGCGGATCAGATGCTAGACACATCTTGCTCTCGGCGGATCATCGTTCCATCCGTAGCCGCTTGGCACGCCGTCCGCTCGCTATGCTGCGATCGCTCGCGGAAACGTTCAAACGAACACGGCACAGCGGCAGGCAAGGGGGCCATCATGCGGGAGCCGGTCGAGTCGAGGCGCAACCGCATCCTCGCGGTGGTGCACGCGCGCGGCGCCGTCAAGGTGAGCTCGCTCGCCGAGGAGCTGGACGTCTCGGCGGTCACCCTGCGGCGGGACGTGGAGGAGCTTGCCAGGGCGGGGATGCTGCGGCGCGGCCACGGGGTGGTCCGTCCGATGGGGGGCGTCGAGCGCCCCGCGGCCGTACCGGCCCCCCGGAGCGGTGAACCGGCCGGGGAGGGAGGCGCGATCGCCCTCGTCGTCCCGGAGCGCCATTCCTATCTGTACGAGACCCTGCACGGTGCCCGGACGGCACTGGAAGCGGCCGGCGCGCACATCACCCTGCGCATCGCGCCCCAGGCGGCGGGTGCCGAACGGCCGCAGGTGGAGCGGGCGCTGGCGGCCGGGGTGCGCGGGCTGCTCATCGCGCCCCGGTGGCGCAGCAGGGAGGGCGAGGAGGCCGATTACGGCTGGCTCGCCGAGGTGGGGGTGCCGACCGTCCTGATGGAGCGGCGGCCCCGGCCGGGCAGCGTGCTGCACGCCCTGGACTCGGTGTGCTCCGACCACTGGTACGGGATCCATCTGGCCGTGGACCACCTGGTCTCGCTCGGCCACCGCCGGCTCGTGCTGGCGGCGAGGAACGACAGCCCGACCGCTCGTTCGATCAGGGCCGCGTTCGCCGAGATCGCGGCGGCGCGGCCCGAGGTGGAGGAGTGGGCCGTGGTGCTCAGCTCCCCGACAGCGGGACCCGGGGAGCCCGGCAGCCGGGAGGAGGCTCCGGATCTCGCGGCACTGATGCGCCGGCGGGGCTTCACCGGCGCGGTCCTGCACGGCGACGAGGACGCCCTGATGCTCGTCCAGAAGCTCGCGGAGAACGGGATCCAGGTGCCGCGGGACTGCTCCGTGGTGGCGTACGACGATGTCGTGGCCGCGCTGGGCAGCACCTCCCTCACCGCGGTGGCCCCGCCGCGGGGCGAGATCGGCCGGGCGGCGGCCGAGCTCCTGATGCACCGGCTGGAACGGCCGGCCGGCGCGAGCGGCCCGGTGCGCCGGGTGGAACTCCTGCCCGGCCTCGAAGTGCGCGGATCGACCCGGGCGGTACCCCGCTCACCCGAATGATCGTTTGAACACTTCAAGCTTCTTTTGATCGATCTATTGACCGCTATCGATCAGCCGATCAGTATTCCCGTGTCTCGAATCAGGAGCCGCGGGAGGCGCACATGCCTGGTCGACAGAGCCGTCGATCCGTGCTCGCCACGATCACCGCACTTCCTCTGGCAGGCGCGCTCAGCGCCTGCGGAGGGGGTGGCGGAGACACACGATCGGGCGGTACGAGCAGTACCGGAAGCACCGTCAGAAGCGGGAAAGGCGGGAAGACCCGCATCACCTTCTGGTCCGCCCTGCGGGGCAGCCAGGAGGTCGTGGACGCGTTCAACCGCGGTCACGACACCATTCAGGTCGACTTCCAGCAGGTCCCCGGAGGGATGCAGGGGGGTTACGCGAAGCTCAGCAACGCGGCCCGGGCCGGCAATGCCCCGGACATCGCCACCATCGAGTACCCCCAGGTCCCGGGCTTCGCCATCGACGGAGTCTGCCGCGACATCACGGACCTGGTGGGCGAAGGGCTCCGCGCCAAGTTGCTGCCGCAGTCGCTGGGCCTGACCACGTTCGAGAAGAGGGTGTTCAGCGTCCCTCTGGACATAGAGCCGATGGTGCTGCACTACCGCACCGACCTCTTCGAGCGGTACGGCCTGACCGTCCCGCGCACCTGGGAGGACTTCGAGGACGCGGCGAGGACCGTACGCCGCGCGAGTGGTGACCGCCGGATGGCGCTCTTCCCCACGGACGGTGACACCCACCTCGCCGCGTACGCCTGGCAGGCCGGTGCCCAGTGGTTCGCCACGTCGGGTGGAGCATGGAACGTCTCGCTCGCCGACGCCCCGACCCGCCGCGTGGCCGCGTACTGGCAGCGGCTCACCGATCAGGACCTGGTCTTCATGAACGCGGTGGAGAGCCGCCACAGCGATGTCCAGATCGGCGAGGGCCTGGTGCTCAGCAGGCTCAGCGGCGCGTGGGACGCCGGGGCTCAGATGAAGGCCCGGCCGGGCCAGAAGGGGCAGTGGGCGCTGGCGCCGCTTCCTCAGTGGGATCCGGCCGACCCCGCTGTCGGCACCCACGGCGGCTCGACCTTCGCGATCACCAAGGACAGCGCGCACCCCGAGGCCGCGATGGAGTTCATCGAATGGCAGGTCTCGCATCCGGACGCCCTGCGCGCCCGCCTCTCCAGCGGCGCCAGCAGCCAGTACCCCGCCGCGCCCGGCCTGGTGGCCGTGGGCCGCAAGGCCTTCGACCGGGCCTACTACGGCGGCCAGGACATCTACACCCTGTTCGAGCAGGAGGCCGACAAGATCCGCCCCGGCTGGGTCTGGGGCCCTCGGATGACGGCGACCGGCAAGATCATGAGGGATGGACTGGCCCGGGCGAGCGGCGGCCAGGGATCCGTTCTCGGAGCCGTGAGGGCGGCGCAGGAGGGCACGATGCCCGACCTCAAGGCGCTCGGTCTGAGCACTACCGAGCGCTCCACCTGACCGGCGGTCCGCCGTCGGTTCTCAGCAGCAGAGAGGCAGGTGACACCCATGACCAGCACCACCCCCGTGTCCGTAGCGGCGGACGCCACCGCTACGCCCACACCGCAGAGCCCGGCCGCCACCGCGCCGGCGCAGAAGGGCCGCAGGTCCGCCCGACGGCGTGAACTCGGCGCCTGCGGCGTCCTGATGACACCGTTCTTCGCCCTTCTGGTGACCGTCTTCCTGATCCCGGTCGCCACCGCCGTCCACCTGAGCTTCTTCAGCGACGACCAGCCCGGGCTCGGCTTCGGCCCCGAGCGGACGGTCTTCGCCGGACTCCGCAACTACACCGCCGTCCTGGCGGACCCGACCTTCCTCGGCGGCCTCGGCGTCGTCGCCCTGTACTGCCTGGTCTACATCCCGCTGATGGTGATCGGCGCCCTCGCACTGGCGCTGCTGCTGGACTCCGGCGTGGTCCGCCTGCGGGGCACCGTACAGCTCGCGCTGTTCCTGCCGCACGCCGTTCCGGGCATCATCGCGGCCCTGATCTGGCTGTATCTGTACACCCCCGGCATCAGCCCGGTGATCGACCTGCTCGGCAGGGCGGACCTCACCATCGACTTCCTCGGGGTGCACATGGTGCTCCCGTCCATCGTGAACATCGCGTTGTGGAGCAACCTCGGCTACAACATGGTCGTGTTCTACGCCGCCCTCCAGGCGGTCCCCCGCGAGGTGATCGAGGCCTCGGTCGTCGACGGCGCGGGCCCGGTCCGCACGGCCCTTCAGGTCAAGGCCCCACTGGTGCGCTCATCGATCGTGATGGTCGCGATGTTCACCCTCATCTTCGCGCTCCAGCTCTTCACCGAGCCGATGCTGCTCAGCCAGTCGACCCCGATGATCAACTCCCGCTTCTCGCCCAGCATGTACATCTACGACGCCGCCTTCACCCGCAACAACTACGGTCTCGCGGCAGCCGCCTCGGTCATCCTGCTGCTGTGCACGATCGCCCTCTCCTACGGCGTCACTCGCTGGACCAACCGGGCCGATGCAGCCGAGGAGGCCGCCCGATGAGTGCGCCGACCGCTTCCCGCACCGCTTCGCCCCTGCGACCCCGGCTCCTCGGACGCGCGGTCGTCAACCTGGTGGTCCTCGTCTCGGTGCTCTACACCCTGCTGCCGGTGCTGTGGCTGGTGCTCGCCTCGACGAAGGACAGGGACGCCCTCTTCAGCAGCGACATCCTCTCGCTGAGCGGCTTCTCCTTCGTGCAGAACCTGAAGGACCTCTTCGCCATGGACGGCGGACTGTTCGGCCGCTGGTACGGCAACAGCCTGCTGTACGCGGTGCTCGGCGCGGCACTCGGCGCCCTGATCAGCATCGCGTGCGGCTACGCCTTCGACAAGTACCGCTTCGCGCACAAGGAGAAGCTGTTCGGTCTGGTGCTGGCCGCGGTGATGGTGCCGCAGACGGTGCTGGCCCTGCCGCTCTATCTGATGGCCTCCGGCACCGGGCTCGTCAACACCTTCTGGGCGGTCTTCATCCCTGTCCTGTTCAATCCGTTCGGGGTCTATCTCGGCCGGATCTTCAGCCAGGGGTACGTGCCCGACGAGGTGCTCGAGGCCGCGCGGATGGACGGCGCGGGCGAACTGGCCGCCTACTTCAGGGTGGCGCTGCGCATGCTGGGGCCGGGTCTTGTCACCATCTTCCTCTTCCAGCTCACCGCCATCTGGAACAACTTCTTCCTGCCGATGGTGATGCTCTCCGACCAGGACCTGTATCCGGTCAGCCTCGGCCTGTACTCCTGGAACAGCTCCGCGTCCGTGTCACCGGAGTACTACCCCGTCGTCATCATGGGCTCGCTGCTCGCCGTGGTGCCCCTGATCCTCGCCTTCGCCCTGCTCCAGCGTTTCTGGCGGTCCGGTCTGACGGCCGGCGCCGTCAAGTGACCGTGCCGCCCCGCCCGGACCACCGCACAGGAGAACCATGCTCAGCACTCCCCCCGCCCACCGACTGCCGCGCGCCGCGCTCGCCATGGGAGCGGACGCCGCCTCGGCGGTGCTCTCCCCCGCCTCCCTGGCGGCGCTGGGAGAGGTCTGCACACTCGCGCCCCTGCCCGCCATCGACGACTTCACGACCCCCGCGGCCCGCGCCGCGCTCGCGGACACGGAGATCCTGATCACCGGCTGGGGCTGCCCGCCGATCCACGCGGGCGTGCTGGCCGCCGCCCCCTCGCTGCGGGCCGTCGTGCACACGGCGGGCTCCGTACGGGGCCATGTCACCGAGGCGTGCTGGGAAAGGGGCATCGAGGTGTCGTCCGCGGCGGCGGCCAACGCCCTGCCGGTCGCGGAGTACACCGTCGCGATGATCCTGCTGTCGGGCAAGCGCGTCCTGGAGCGGGCCCGCGACTTCCGTGCCACGCGCCATCGCGGCGCGTGGCTGGCCACCCCTCCCGACGTGGGCAACTACCGCCGCACGGTGGGCATCCTGTCCGCCTCCCTGATCGGACGGCGGGTGATCGAGCTGCTGCGCCCCTACGACCTGCGGGTGCTGCTCCACGACCCGTACGTCACGGACGCCGAGGCCGCCGCGCTCGGGGTCCGGCCGGTCTCCCTGCCCGCGCTGTTCGCCGAGAGCGACGTGGTCAGTGTGCACACACCGCTGCTGCCGGCGACGACGGGCCTGGTGAGCCGCGAACTCCTCACCTCGATGCGGCCCGACGCGGTCCTCCTCAACACGTCCCGGGGCGCCGTCGTCGACCAGGACGCCCTCGTCGACGTACTGCGGTCCGAGCGCATCCGGGCGGTGCTCGACGTCACCGATCCCGATCCGCTGCCGGTGGACCATCCGCTCTGGGACTGTCACAACGCGACCCTCACCCCGCACCTCGCCGGTTCGCAGGGCAACGAACTGCGGCGGCTGGCCGACCTGGCGATCGGTGAGGTCGCCCGCTGGGCCGAGGGCGGCAGCTTCGCCCACCCCGTACGACGCGAAAGGCTGGCATTCCTCGCATGACCCTCATCCCCTTTCAGCTCCCCCCTGACGATCACCGGTCGAGCCCCTTCACCGGCTACACCCGGGACCACTGGGAGGCGGTTGCCGACGGGCTGCTCGGCGCGGCCTGGAAGTGGTCGACCCCGGGCCGGGCCCTGCTCGACCTGCCGGGCCGCCCTTCCCGTTCGGGCGTACGCTCCGACGGTCTGGAGGGCTACGCCCGGACGTTCCTCACCGCGGCCTTCCGCGTCGCGGGCGCGGGTGGCGAGGACCCGCACAACTGGCTGGAGCGGTACGCCGACGGGCTCGACGCCGGTACGCGCACGGCGGGGCGGGACGACGCCGAGTCCTGGCCGCTCATCCTGGACCACACCGTCTTCGGCCAGCCGATGGTGGAGTCCGCCTCGGTCGCCATCGGACTCAGGCTGACCCGGCCCTGGCTGTGGGACGCCCTCGACGGGCACACCCAGGACCGCGCGGAGGAGTGGCTGCGCGGCTCCTTGCGGCACTCGCCCGCCCCCAACAACTGGTACCTCTTCCCGTTCTCCGTCGCGGGTTTCCTGGAGTCCGTGGGCCGGGGCGACGCCGAGACGGCGCGGGCCCGGCAGCGCGCGCTCGACCTGATGGAGCTCTGGTACCGGGGAGAGGGCTGGTACTCCGACGGGGACGGGCGGGCCTTCGACCACTACAACGGCTGGGCCCTGCACCTGTACCCCGTGCTGGACGCCTTTCTGTCGGGCGACGAACAACTGGCCGCACATCACGGCGGCCGGCTGCGGGAGCACCTGGAGAGCTTCTCGCTGATGTTCGGCGGGGACGGTGCGCCGATGCACTTCGGACGCTCCCTCACCTACCGGTTCGCGGCGGGAGCCGCGGTCGGGATGGGCGCGGTGTCCGGGCACACGCCCTTGGCGCCGGGCGTATCGCGCCGGCTGATCAGCGGCTCGCTGCGGTATTTCCTGGAGCGTGGTGCGGCCGGGGAGGACGGCCTGCTGAGCCTCGGCTACCACGGCCCGCACGACGCGACGCTCCAGGTGTACTCAGGGCCGTCCTCGCCGTACTGGGCGTCCAAGGCCTTCGTGGCGCTGCTCGCCCCGCCGGAGCATCCGCTGTGGACGGCTGACGAGGAACCGGGGCCGAGCGAGGGCCCGGACCAGGTGCTGGCCCTGCCGTCACCCGGGCTGCTCGTCCAGTCGACGCGCGCGGACGGCATCGTACGGCTGCACAACCACGGCAGCGACCATGTCCGCCCCCATGAGGCGGAGACGGCGGACGTGTCGGACCCGCTCTACGCGCGGCTGGCGTATTCGACGGCCACGGGCCCCACGGCGGCGACGAACACCGCGGACAACCACTTCTCGCTACGGGTCTCGGGCTCACGCAGCAGCAGGGTCCGCATCCATCCGCTCGGGGCGGGGCACGGCGACGGCTGGGGCTGGGCCGCGTCCTGGCACGTTCCGGTCTTCCCCGAGGGACCGCCGACCTGGCCGGGGCTGCGGGTGGAGAGCGTCACCGTGGTCCGGGGCCGGTACGAGCTTCGGGTGCACCGAGTCCTGGGCGCCCCGGCCGGAGCGCGGGCGGAGCAGACGGGCTGGGCGACGGAGCCCGGGGGCACGCTGCGGTCCTCGTTGCACGGGCTGCACGGCTGGACGGAGCTGGAGGAGGTGCGGGCTCCGCAGGGCACGGCGTTCACCCGCTGGGCGGTGCTGCCCCGGGTGAGCACCGACGTCGAGGGTACCGAGGTGCTGGTGGCACTGGCCGCACTCACGGGGGAGCCGGGGGCCGGGCGGCTCGCCGATGCCGTGAGCGGGGTGGAGGTGGCCGGGGAGACGGTCGCGGTGCGCTGGGCGGACGACGGCTCGACGACCCGCATCGATTTCACTCCGCTGGAGGTCATCCACGGCTGACGTCCGGCCGCCGGCGCGTTGTGCTCACGCGCCGGCGGCCACGCCGGAATTCGAACGGAGAGTATCGCTCGCCTTAACGGAGAACTGCGGAACCAATAATGCGGCACGACTGCCTTCGAATTGACCGGAAAAGCCGTCGAAATCATCGTCGGAGATCACGAACGGCCGTTACTGTGAGGCCGATTCGCCAAGTGGCGCAGCAGTTCCCGGGGGGTGCACATGGGTCCGGAGACGGCTTTGGCATGCAAGGAGAACGTTCGCCGACGCACGGAAGAATTCCGTCGCGGCCCGATGTGCCGCCGCCTCCGGAATTCTTCCGACGATTCGTGAGGATGACCCGTGCGACGCATCACGTCCGTATTCCTGTCCCTGAGCGCTCTGCTCGCCACCTCCGCGCTGGCCGCGCCCATGGCCGGAGCGGCGCCGGCGGACGCCGGACCGGCCGCCGTCCCCAGTGGCTGGGAAACGGTGGACGGCACCGAACTGGCCCGCGTCGCGGGGCAGGCAGAGACTCCGAAGGCCACCACGCGTGACGGCGTCTCGGCCACCGCCGAGGAGCCCGAGCTCCTCGCCCTGCAGTCCGCCCGCAACGGCCGGTTCACCGCGACCGAGGTGAACTACGCGGCGCCCAACGCCGGTGCGCTGCGGGCCCGTTCCACCGAGGTCGGCGGCTCCTGGGAGGGCTTCGCCTTCGAGTGGGACGAGGCCTCCGCGACGTACGCCCTGAGGTCCCTGGCGAACGACCAGTACGTCGCGGTGGAGAAGAACTACACCGGCAGCGCCCAGAACGTGCTGCGCGCGCGTTCCGCGAGCGTGGGCGGCTGGGAGCGCTTCTACCTGTACTACAACGAGGACCTGGACCGCTACGCGCTCCAGTCCACGCTGAACGGGCTGTTCGTCGCCATGGAGAACGGCTACACCGGCTCGCTCCAGTACGCGCTGCGCGCCCGTTCGACGGCGATCACCGGTTCGTGGGAGGAGTTCTCCCTCTACGACATCAGCGCCTGACCTGAGTGCCGGCCCCGGTACCCGTACGTACGGGTACCGGGGCCGGAGCAGGAGGCGGCGGGGCGCTCGCCGGGCCCGCGAGCAGGTGGGACCGGCCCTCCGCCCCTCACACATCCGTGCGGATCACCACGGCGAGGGTGCGGGGGCCGTGGACGCCCTCGACCCGCTCCAGTTCGATGTCGGAGGTGGCCGACGGCCCGCTGATCAGCGTCGTGGGCCTCTCCGGAACCAGCCGGGCGACCGCCTCCGGGACCCCGGCCACGACCGAGGACAGGTCGACGACACAGACGTGCAGGTCGGGCACGAGGGACAGGGCGCGCCGGCCCTGGTCCGGCGATCCGTCGAGGAAGATCGTGCCGGTCTCGGCGCAGGTGACTGTCGAGGCGGTCACCACACCGTCCAGGGCGTCGAGGCTCGGGGCCGGAATGTCCGCCGAGTCCCGCAGTACCTCGCCGTCGTAGGCGGTGAGCCACTGCTCCTCCAGCCCTGACGGTACGCCGATGCGCCGGGCGCCGTTCTCGCGGAGTACCCCGGCGATCACTTCGGCGGTCCGGTCGGCCGTACAGGGGTGGACGCGGGCCTTGTAGTCGACGAGCCGGTGGGTGAGGAGCGCCAGGCGTTCGCCGTCCGGGAGGGTGCGGCCGACACGGTAGGCCCGGGGGATCTCGGCGCCGAGGGCAGGCGCGAGGGCCAGCGCGTCCCTGATCCGGCCGAGCACAGTGTCGCGTGCGGTGGCGCCGGGCGCTGTCACTGGTCCTCCTCGGGAGCTTCGGCCGCCCGGCGGGCGCCCTCTTCGGCCGCTGCGCGCATCGTCTCGGCGCCCTCGGCCGATGCCAGCCAGGAGCGGAAGGACTGTTTGGGCGGAGCGGCGGTGTCACGGCTGTCGCTCCAGCCGCTGAGCGGGGCGGGGAGACGCGAGATCGTACCGTCGCGTCCCCCGGCGACCCTGCCGAGGGAGGCGGCCTTCTGGACGGCGGTGAAGAGTTTCGGCTGCTTCATCAGCCCGGCCGCCGCCTTCATGGCCAGCTTCTCGGCCGTGGTGCCGGACTGTTCGGTGTGCTGATGGCGCAGTTCCACCAGCATCGAGGGAATGTCGATCTTGACCGGGCAGGCGTCGAAGCACGCCCCGCAGAGACTGGAGGCGTAGGGCAGGGAGCTGTTGGGATCGTCCTTCGCGGCGTGCATCCCGGCGAGCTGGGGAGTGAGCACCGCGCCGATCGGACCGGGGTACGTCGATCCGTAGGCGTGGCCCCCGGCGCGTTCGTACACCGGGCAGACGTTGAGACAGGCCGAACAGCGGATGCAGTTGAGAGCTTCGCGGCCGATCGCGTCGGCGAGGGCGGCGGTGCGCCCGTTGTCGAGCAGGACGAGGTGGAAGTCCTGCGGACCGTCGCCCGGGGTCACGCCGGTCCACATCGAGGTGTACGGGTTCATCCGCTCGCCGGTCGATGAGCGCGGCAGCAGCTGGAGGAAGACCTCCAGATCCTGATGGCGGGGCAGCACCTTCTCGATACCCATGACGGTGATGAGCGTGTCGGGCAGGGTGAGGCACATCCGCCCGTTGCCCTCCGACTCGACCACGGCGAGGGTGCCGGTCTCCGCGATGCCGAAGTTGGCGCCCGACACGGCCACCTTCGTCGTCATGAACTTCTCGCGCAGATAGGCGCGGGCGGCGGCGGCGAGGTGGGCGGGCACGTTGTCGAGGTCCGGGTCGACGCCGGGGATCTCGTCGAGGAAGATCTGCCGGATCTCGTCACGGTTGCGGTGGATGGCGGGCACCAGGATGTGCGAGGGCTTGTCGTCGGCGAGCTGCACGATGAGCTCGGCGAGGTCCGTCTCGTACGGGGTGATGCCGGCCGCTTCGAGGTGCTCGTTGAGGCCGATCTCCTGGGTGGCCATCGACTTGACCTTGATGACGTCACGGCTGCCGGTCTCTCTGATCAGCCGCGTGACGATCTCGTTGGCCTCCACCCCGTCCCGCGCCCAGTGGACGGTGCCGCCGTGCTCGGTGACCTTCCGCTCCAGCTGTTCCAGGAGTTCGGGAAGCCGGTTCATGGTGTCGGTCTTGATCGCCGATCCGGCGTCACGCAGCTGCTCCCAGTCGGGGAGTTCGCCGGTGACGTCGAGGCGCTTGGTGCGGATGGTGCGGGTGGCTCTGCCGAGGTTGCGGCGGAGCTGGTCGTTGCGCAGTTCGTCGTGCGCGGCTTCGGGGAACTTCCGGTCCCCCCGCAGGTTTCCCGTCCCGTACGGGGAGCGGGGCGGCGCCGCCGGCATGCCGAGGAACGTGCTCATCGGGCGGCCTCCGTCAGGGCGTACGGCGCGGTACGGGTGGAGCCCAGGATCTGGGCGAGGTGCAGGGTGCGTGTACCGGACCTGATGCGGGAGAGCCCGCCGCCGATGTGCATCAGGCAGGAGGAGTCCCCCGCGGTGCACACATCGGCCTCGGTGCCGGCGATGTGGCGCATCTTGTCCTGGAGCATGGCGGTGGAGGTCTCGGCGTTCTTGACCGCGAAGGTACCGCCGAAGCCGCAACAGGAGTCCGCCTCGGGAAGCTCGACCAGGTCGATGCCCTCGACGGCCCTCAGAAGCTTGAGCGGCTTGTCGCCGACCCGGAGCATGCGCAGGGAGTGGCAGGTGGGGTGATAGGTGACGCGATGCGGGAACCAGGCCCCGACCTGGGTGACACCGAGGACGTCGACGAGTAGCTCGGAGAGCTCGTACGTCTTGGACTTGACGGTGGCGACACCCGCGCGCAGCGCCGCGTCCCCGTACCGCTCGGCGACGATCTCGTGCTGATGCCGTACGGAGCCGGCGCACGAGCCGGACGGCATGACGACCGCCTCGATCGAGGAGTCCCCGAACTGCTCGGCGAAGTTACGCACGAGCGGGACGGGTTCGCGCTGGTAGCCGGTGTTGACGTGCATCTGTCCGCAGCAGGTCTGTCCGGGCGGGAACACCACGTCGTGGCCCAGGCGGGCGAGCAGCACCGCTGTGGATCTCACCGCCTCCGGGAAGAGCGTGTCTCCCAGACAGGTGGCGAAGAGTCCGATGCGCATGGGGCCTCCCCGGCTCGATTTATGGTCCGACCATACTAGCCTCGGTCCGCATAGGGAAGCATGCCGCCGCTCCCGGTTTCCGGCATGGGGCCCACGGCCTCCCGGACCTTCGGCGTCCTGCGGGACGGAGCGGTCAGTACGGCGAGGCAGCCGACGATCAGGACGCATCCGACGAACATCGGCACCAGCGCCATGTGGACGCCGACTGCCGCGTCGGACCAGGAGTGGGGTGCCCCCCCGCCCGCCACGGACTTGGCAACCCGAGTCACAGAGGCCCGACGACCTTCTTGTGCGTGTGACTGTAGATCACCGACGTCCGTACGTCGGCGAGTTCCGGGCGCTTCGTCAGTTTGTCCAGGACCACCGCGTGCAGGTGGTCGGTGTCCCGGACGGCGACGTGCACCAGGAAGTCGTCCGTCCCCGTGAGGACGAAGACCGAGATCACCTCGGGCATCCGCCCAAGGAACGCCTGGAACGCCTCGATCACCGCACGGGTGGGCGGGCGGACCCGCACGGCGATCATGGCCTGGAGTCCGCGGCCGATGGCCGTGAGGTCGGCCTCCGCGTGGAAACCCGTCAGGATGCCCCGCTGCCGCAGCGACCTGATCCGCTCCAGGCACGTGGAGGGGGCGATGCCGAGCACCTGGGCCATGTCCCGGTTCGTTCGCCGACCGTCTTCCTGGAGCATCCGCACCAATGCCGAATCTAGTTCGTCCACGCTCGTCCCGCTCTGCTCGAATCCGAAGGTAATTCGGATTCTAAGCGAGGAGCTCGACAAGTTGTTAGCCTCCTCGCGATTTAGCTGATCTTTGTTCGGCCATGAGACGACGACGGCGTGCCCGACACGGCATGGAGAGGGCGACTTCGGATGAGAGAACGAGGACCCGGCGCGTGGGCGGTGTGCGCTGTCGTGGCCGCGGCGCTGTTCTGGAGCAGTTCGTACGCGGTGACCAAGCGGGTGCTTGAGGACGTCGGCCCGCTCAGCATCGGCGCCATCAGGTTCACCCTCGCGGCGCTGAGCCTGGGCGTGATGGTGCGGATTCGGCGGCACCGGCCGGCCCGGCCGGACACACGGCAGCGACGGCAGCTCTGTCTGAGCGGATTTCTCGGCATCACCGTCTACTTCATCCTGGAGAACGTCGGCGTCGATCTGTCCACCGCGTCCGACGCCTCGCTGATCGTGGCCACCTACCCGCTGATGACGATGCTGCTGGAACTGGCTGTCTTCCGCACGCGGCTGCCGACGACGCGAGTGGCGGGGGTACTGCTGGCCACCCTCGGCGCCTTCCTCGTCGTACGCAACGGAGCGCAGGTGGGCGGGAGTTCACGCTGGCTGGGTGACATCCTGCTGCTGCTCGGCGGGGTGGCGTGGGCCGGCTACAACGTACTCGGCAAGCGCGCGAGCGCGGGACAGGACGCAATGGGCGTCACTTACTACCAGACCCTGGCGGGCGCGGCCGGTTTCCTGCTGGCGTCGTTGCTGGAGGCCGGCGACCTGCGATTGCCGGACGCGACGGCGTCGGCGCTGCTCGTCCATCTGGCCGTCGCGTGCTCGGTCGGCGGCTTCCTGCTCTACAACTACGGCCTGCGCAGGATGGAGTCGAGCGTCGCCGTGAACATCCTCAACCTCGTCCCGGTCTTCGGCGTCATAGGCGCCGTCGTGATCAACGGGGAGTCGGTCCGGGTGGCCCAGGCCGCGGGCGGAGTCATCATCATCGCCGGTGTGGCGCTGGGAATGATCGAGCGGGGACGCGAGGCCGCGGCGCCACGGGGATTGCCGCCGCGGAACGCGGTGGAGGCCGACAGCCCGGGCGCGGTCGGCACACCGTGACGGGAGGTACGCGCCACGGAACGTGCGTGCCACGGCAGGTACGTGCCCCTCACGAGGCGTCGTTGTCGTCGACCAGCGTGCCGTGGAGGCCCCGGATGTGCTCCTCGACCAGGTCGGCGGCCTCGCCGCCCCGTCCGTCGCGCACCAGCAGCAGCAGTCGCTCGTGCTGGGCGTTGAGCGCAGTCGCCGTCGCGGGCCAGTCTCCGGCCTCCTCCAGCGCCCGCAGGATCAAGGGGCGGACGGACTCACGTACCGCGGAAGTGAGCGTGGAGGTCAGCGCGTTGCCCGAGCTGCCGGCGATCAGTACGTGGAAGCGGGTGTCCAGGTCGTTGAACTCCGCCACGCCCACGTCCGGCTCCCCCATCCGCCGGACGAGCTGCCCCGCCGCGTCGAGGTCCTCCGGTGAGGCGTGCCGGGCGGCGGC
This sequence comes from Streptomyces sp. NPDC006516, assembly GCF_040611875.1. Taxonomy (NCBI): domain Bacteria; kingdom Bacillati; phylum Actinomycetota; class Actinomycetes; order Kitasatosporales; family Streptomycetaceae; genus Streptomyces; species Streptomyces sp. NPDC006516. Next base: position 111,573 of record NZ_JBEXPD010000011.1, on the reverse strand, counting down.
CTCCCAGCTCGACCGCTCCAGGACGACACGCGCCTCCAGTACGTCGTGGAGGCTGTAGCTGCCGAGCGCGAAGTGCAGGCGCAGCAGTCGGCCGAGCGCGTCGTCCGGGTTGCGCACGATCCGCGCGCCGGAGTCCGGGCCACGGCCGGGCTGCGCGACGAGGACACCGATGGTCTCCAGCACCCGGAGCGCCTCGCGCAGCGCGGACCGGCTGACGCCGAGCACCGGCGCGAGCTCCCGCTCCGGCGGGAGACGGTCGCCCGCTCTGAGCTCCCCGGCGAAGACCTGCTCCTCGATGCTCTGGAGCACCAGCTCATGGGTGCGGGACTGCCGTACGGGCTGCCACTCGACGGGCATCCGCTACTCCCTGGTCCGGGCGATACGCATGGACCGACTATGTCACACAGGGGCTGTGGTCGGACCAAATCCGGGGTGACTCAGCGGGGGCGCGGCACCCCGGCCCGGCGGCCTGACCGCCGGCGCGGTTCGAGGAGCTGCCCTGCCATCCCCGCCACCACCAGACCGGCCGCGATGAGCAGCCCGTGCCCGATCACGATGCCGGCCACCAGGCCCACGATGCCGACCACCAGCCACAGCCAGACCTGGCGGGGACGCGACTCGCGCGGAGCGTCCCCGCGCGGAGCGCCGCCGGACACGCCGCCGTCGTGATCGCTGCCCTCTTGTGCGCCGCCCTCGTGCGGGGGCCGGTACTCGATGCCGCTCAGCCGCTGGTCGTGGTGGGCCATGGTGACTTCCCTCCCGGATCGGAACCCGTTGGGCCGGATTCCATCGTCGGCGCCGAGGGGGGCGGGTGGCCATCGGGGATGACACCCATCTTCGCGGGGGCCGGCCATGCAGACGCGGCCGTGCGGGCAGGGCGAGGCCTCGCGGCGTGCCGGACCGGCGATAGTGGAGGCAATCGTCCCGACCTCGTCCCCGTCCGAAGGAGGCCGTGCGGTCTTGTCCCTGTTCTGGCGTATCTTCCTGCTCAACGCCGCGGTCCTGGTGGCGGCCGGCGCCCTGCTGCTGCTCGGCCCCATCACCGTGTCCGCGCCGGTCGTGCTGACCGAGGCCCTGATCCTGGCCGGCGGGATGACGCTGATGCTGGGCGCGAACGCGCTGCTCCTGCGGCTGGGCCTCGCCCCTCTGCAGCGGGTCAGCCGGGCGATGAAGACCATCGATCTGCTGAGTCCCCGGCCGCGGCCCGAAGTTGCGGGGCAGGGGGAGGTGGCGGCCCTGATCGAGACGTTCAACAGCATGCTGGACCGTCTGGAGGCGGAACGTGCCACCAGCAGCGCGCGGGCCCTGTGGGCCCAGGAGGCCGAGCGCCGGCGGGTCGCGCAGGAACTGCACGACGAGGTGGGCCAGACCCTGACCGCGGTCCTGCTCGAACTGAAGCGGGTCACCAACCACGCCCCGGACCCGCTGCGCCAGGAGCTCGCCCAGGTCCAGGAGATCACCCGGGGCAGCCTCGACGAGATCCGCCGCATCGCGAGGCGGCTGCGCCCGGGCGTGCTGGAGGAGCTGGGGCTCGTCAGCGCCCTGACCGCCCTGACGACCGAGACGCCGACACCGAGAGGGCTGACGGTCAGGAGGCGGATGGAGAAGGATCTGCCGCCCCTCGGCGAGGAGGCGGAGCTCGTCGTCTACCGCATCGCCCAGGAGGCGTTCACGAACACCGTCCGGCACGCCGGGGCGAGTCTGCTCGAACTCTCCCTGCGCCGCAGCCGTGACGGAGTGCAGCTGCGTGTCCATGACGACGGCCGAGGCATCGGGGACGCCCAAGAGGGCGCCGGCCTGCGCGGCATGCGCGAGCGCGCCCTGCTCATCGGCGCCACGCTCACCGTCGGCACCGGCGCGACGGGCGGAACGGACGTTCGCCTCGATGTACCCGTACGGAACGGAAGGTCCTGACCATGCCCCACTCCCCCGCCGGCTCCGCGAGGACCCGCATCCTGCTGGCCGACGATCACGCACTGGTCCGCAGGGGCGTGCGGCTGATCCTGGACGGCGAACCCGATCTCCAGGTCGTCGCCGAGGCGGGCGACGGCGCCGAGGCGATCGAGCTGGCCCGCGCGGAGCGCCCGGACCTCGCCGTCCTCGACATCGCCATGCCACGCCTGACGGGGCTACAGGCGGCCCGGGAACTGTCCCGGGTCATGCCGGAACTGCGCATCCTGATGCTCACCATGTACGACAACGAGCAATACTTCTTCGAGGCGTTGAAAGCCGGCGCCTCGGGCTTCGTGCTGAAGTCGGTCGCCGACCGGGATCTCGTCGAGGCGTGCCGGGCGGCCATGCGTGACGAGCCGTTCCTGTACCCGGGCGCGGTCACCGCCCTCATCCGGAACTACCTGGACCGGGTCAGGGAGGGCGGCGACGTACCGGACCGGGCGATCACCGAGCGCGAGGAGGAGATTCTCAAGCTGGTCGCCGAGGGCCATTCGTCGAAGGAGATCGCCGGCCTGCTCGTGATCAGCGTCAAGACGGTGGAGCGGCACCGGGCGAATCTGCTGCAGAAGCTGGGGCTCCGCGACCGTCTGGAGCTCACCCGGTACGCGATCAGGGCCGGGCTGATCGAACCGTAGGGCCGCTCGGCCGCCGCACGGCCCCGTCGTCCTGCCCGACGAGGTGTCCCCGGTGAGCGACGAACTGGTCCGGCTCCGCCCGGACTTGTCCACCGGCCGGTGAGGTGCGCACGTACACCTGGGACGTGACTACGACCACGCTGTGCGTTTCATACGTTTCTCACCCAGTGCGCCTACGGTGCTCTCGTGACCCAGATGACCCCGCCCGGCTGGCATCCAGACCCCGGGCACTCAGGAATCGGCCCCGTCCAGGAACGCTGGTGGGACGGGAGCCGCTGGACCGACCAGCTGCGGCCGTCGCCCGCGACGGTCAGACGCCGCCGCATACGCATCGGGGCGGGCATAGCCGCCGGTGTCGTCCTGCTCGCCGCCGTCGGTGGCGGCGCGTACGTGCTGGGCGACAGCTCCGACGACCGGGGCGGCAGCTCGGCGGACGCCCCCGCAGGCCCTTCCGGGCCCTCCGCGAGCCCTCGCGTTCCGGGCGCACCGGGCGGCGGGGAGGACGGCGGCCAGGGTGGGGAGGACGGCCAGGGGCAGGGCCCCGGCCAGGAGATACCGTCCGAGGACGGCTTCGCCACCGACGCGGCCAGCGGGATCAGCATCCCCGTCCCCGACGGGTGGACCGGCCAGTCCGGCCCCATCGGCGCCGGCCTGACGACCGGTGAGTACGCCTGCCCGGGCGACGAGAGCCAGACCTGTGTGCGCGGCGGGGTGTTCTCCGCCCCGGCGCAGGCCCTGAAGGTCGAGGCGACCACGGCGAAGGCCGCGGCCGAGGCCGACATCGAGGCCAACGCCGAGGAGTCGTACGGGGAGAAGGTCTACGGCGGGATCACCTCGCACAAGGAGCTCAAGTCCGAGGCGGTCACCGTGGCGGGCCAGAAGGGCTACCGGGTGCGCTGGAAGGTGGTGACGAAGAACGGCGACGACGGCTACGTCGAGTCGCTCGCCTTCCCCTCCCCCCGCTCCGCGGACATGCTGGTCGTCGTCCGCTCCGGTTTCGACGTCCACGACAAGGCGCCGAAGCTGTCGGTGCTGGACGACATCACCGAGGGCATCAAGAAGGCCGCGTCGACCGGCTCGGGCCGGACCACCTGAGCCGGCCCCACACGGCCGCTGTCCAGGGCCGGGGCGTGGAACCTGTTCCACCCCGGCCCTGGCCCGCGCCCGGGTCACGGGCGCGCACCGGCTCGCACAGACCCTCACGCGCTCGCCGAATCCTCAGTCCTCTGCGGTATCGACGCCCAGCGCACGCGCTGCGCTGGGGGGTCCTGGGGCAGACCCGACCCCACCGGCTACGCCGCTCTCGCCGTCCTCACCGGCGTGAACAGCCTTTTTGGACGGCCACGACCGGCCCCGGATCCCTTCACTTGATCCGGGGCTCTCGCGTGCGTCAGGCCGCTGCAAAGCGGGCGCCGGCCCGTGCGAAGCCGCCTCGTGGGGTGCTCCGGACGCCGGACGGCCCAGGCCTCCAGAGGAAATCCGCACCCTGCCTTACTTCCCCGCGTATTTTTTATTTCCCGCGAACTTGCGGAACCAGGTATCTTGCATCGCATGGAACCAGGTGATTCGACCAAGCAGGCCAGGGCAGCCGCCCAGCTGCGTAAGGGCGTCCTGGAGTACTGCGTGCTCGCCCTGATGCGGGACCGCCCCCGCTACGGCGTGGAACTCCTGCACTCCTTGGAGGAGTCCGGCGCTCTGGCCACCAGCCAGGGCACGGTCTATCCGCTGCTCTCCCGGCTGCGCCGCGACGATCTGGTCACCACCACCTGGCAGGAGTCCGCATCGGGCCCTCCCCGCCGTTACTACGCACTCACCGACAGCGGCCGGGCCGCACTCGACGAGTTCACCCGCGTCTGGCCCGGCTTTCGCGACGCGGTCGACACTTTCCTGAACACCCAGCCCCCCTCCGACGGAGACCTCGCATGAAGACCTCTTCCGATCTCGTACGCGACTACCTCTCCACCGTCGAGCGCGAGGCCTCCGCACTCCCCGCCGACCGCCGGCAGGAACTCCTCGCCGACCTCACCGAACACATAGAGGTGACCCGGGCCGAACGCCCCAGCACCGCGATCGGTGACATCCTCTCGGAGTTGGGCGATCCCCGCACGATCGCGGCGACGGCGCTGTCCGAGTCGGGGAACGGGACCGCCGGGGTAGGGACCGGCGCCGGCGCACCGATCCGTCGCGCCAAGGTGCACCCCTTGGTCCCGCTGCTGATGCTCACTCTCGCGCTGCCGTTCGCCATGGTCTTCCCCGACCTCCCCGGGCCGGTGTTCGCCTTCGTGTTCCGCATCAGTGGCGCGGTACTCCTCTGCACCTCCGTGCACTGGACCACTGTCCAGAAGACCACCGGCGTACTGATCACCGCCGTCCTGCCGACTGCCGTCATCGCCGCCTGGAACCTGTCCGGCGGCGGCCCGGAGGGCGACACCCCGGCCCTCCTGGCCAACGTGGCAATGCTCGCCCTGCTCGTCGGCACGGCGGCATGGCTCTGGCGCACCCGCCGCGCCTGAGGCGCCGTGCCTGGTGTGCTGGCCCCCCGGAAACGGGCCCTCGTCTTGCCGTTCGTCGGCTGGCTGCCGTTCGACGTCTGCGCTGCCAGGAGGTCAGTCGAGCCAGATCACCATCGCGTGATCGGCGGAGGCTGCGGCCTCGAAAAACTCCGTCAGAGGGGTGAAGAGGTCGCGGGCCCATTCCAGCGAGGTCGGTGAGTCCCAGATCTGGGGATAGACCTCGGCTGCGGCGAGCTCGGCGTGGCCGACGCCCTGGATCAGCTCGTCGTAGGTCATCCCGCGCAATCTGCCGGCGGCGAGCCGTACCCGGTCGACGGTCAGATATCGCGGCGGCTCGTAACCCCAGTCGTCGGCCTCGGGGATGAGTTCCTCGCCGAAGATGACCCGCTGACCCGGTCGAGGTCGCCGGATCCCCACTGGTCCCCAGAAACGATCAAGGGCCGGTCTCGGATTTCTCCGAGACCGGCCCTGACCTACGACTCTCACGAGTCGGGACGACAGGATTTGAACCTGCGACCCCTTGACCCCCAGTCAAGTGCGCTACCAAGCTGCGCCACGTCCCGCTGTCCGTCTGACCTGGGCTTTCGCCCTGGCCGAACGCGCATGAGAACAATACCGCACTTGCACCGGTGCTCACGAACCCATTCCGGCGACTTGACCTCAACCTCGATTGAGGTTGAACGCTGGGGCGCATGACAGCCACGATTCCCGCGCCGCCCCACGGATACGACGACCTGGGCCGGCTCATGAGCCTCATGACGGGCGACGAGAAGCACGGTCCCGCCGCCACCTCCACCCTGGACGCCCTCTGGGTGCTCTACGACCGGGTGCTCCGGGTCTCGCCCGGCACCGTCGACGCACCCGGCCGTGACCGGTTCCTGCTGTCCAAGGGACACGGCCCCATGGCGTACTACGCCGTGCTGGCCGCCCGTGGCTTCTTCGGCGAGGAGCTGCTCCCGGGCTTCGGGGCGTACGACTCGCCTCTCGGGCACCATCCCGACCGGCTCCTGGTGCCGGGAGCGGAGATCGGCAGTGGATCGCTCGGGCACGGGCTCCCCCTCGCCGTGGGCAGCGCGCTGGGACTGCGGGCGCAAGGGCTCACGGACCCGCGGGTGTGGGTGCTGACCGGCGATGCGGAGTTGGACGAGGGCAGCAACCACGAGGCGATCGCCTTCGCCGGCCCGGCCGGCCTCGATCAGCTGCACACCGTGGTGATCGACAACGCCTCGGCCACGCACGGCAGGCGCGGCGGAATCGCGGCCCGGTTCGAGGCGGCGGGCTGGTCGGTCCGCACCGTGGACGGCCGGGACCACGAGGCGCTCTGCACCGCCTTCACCGCACCGCACCCCGGCCGGCCCCATGCGGTGATCGCATGCGTGGCGCCCAAGGGCTGACCAGCGCAGAGCACAGCGCACCTGTCGCATGACACCACGGAGGACACCGAACATGGACACCATGCGTGACCGCTTCATCGCCACCACCACACGACTGCTGGAGGAGGACCCCCGCCTGGCCCTGCTGCTGGCCGAGATCAGCCGGGACGGATTCGAAGGCGCCGCGAGGGCCCACCCCGACCGGGTGATCAACGTCGGGATCAGGGAGCAACTGCTCATCGGCGCGGGGGCCGGAATGGCCCTGACCGGGATGCGGCCCTTCATGCACACGTTCGCCAGCTTCCTCGTCGAGCGGCCGTTCGAGCAGGTGAAGCTGGACCTCGGTCACCAGGGAGTGGGTGGCGTCCTGGTCAGCGCCGGCGGCTCGTACGACTGGCCGGCCGGCGGCTTCACCCACATGGCACCGGGCGACGTCGCGCTCCTCGACACGCTCGACGGCTGGACGGTGCACGTGCCGGGCCACCCCGACGAGGCCGAGACGCTCCTGCGGCAGGCCGCCGCCGGGGACGACCGCGTCTACGTGCGGCTCTCCCTCCAGTCGAACCGTAGGGCCCGCCCGGTCGGCCCGGCTCTCAGCACGCTGCGCCAGGGGGCGGGCGGGGTGGTGATCGCCGTCGGGCCGATGCTCGACGACGTACTCACGGCGACGGACGGCCTGGACGTGACCGTGCTGTACGCGGCGACCGTGCGCCCCTTCGACGCGGCGGGACTCCGCCGCGCGGCCGGTGCGTCCGGCAACGCGGACGTGGTGATCGTCGAGCCCTACCTGGCGGGTACGTCGACCGCCGAGGCGAACGACGCCCTGGCGGACATCCCCCACCGTGTGCTCGGGCTCGGCGTGGGCCGGGCCGAGCTGCGCCGGTACGGGCAGATGGCGGACCATCTCGCGGCCCACGGGCTCGACGCGCGCACCCTGCGGCAGCGGATCGCGGGCTTCATGACCCTGTGACTCCTCAGCCGCCCTCGGAAGGCGGCCGCGCCGCCCCCGGGTGCGCCGAGTGGAGCCGGCGAGGGGCGGCCTGACGCCAGGAGTCGACGAGCACCGCCGTCAGCTCGGCGGTGTCGTCGAGGGCGGCCAGCCGCACCCGCAGCCAGGCGTAGGCGTCGTCGTGGCCCGGCCGCACGAAGAACTTCTGCGGTTCCGAGGCGATCAGCTCGGCCCGGTCCTCGATGGGGCATTTCACACCCATCGTCGCGTCGTCGTCACCGAGCGCGGCGAAGATCTTGCCGGCCACCCGGAAGGTGGGCTGCCCCCATGCGAGCTTCTCCGAGGTCTCGGGGAGGGAAAGCGCGATCGAGCGGACGTCGGCGGCGGTGGTGGGCATGCCCGGTCTCCCGTCTGACTCAGCGGTCACTCCGACGGTAGTCCGCAGCAACGAGGTTCGTGCACCGACGCGGGAGCCCATCGGGGCATTGACCCGACCATGCCATGAATTTACTCTGAACCACGCACCGGAGAAAGCGCTTTCCACACCTGTCGGCCCTCACCCGCACCGGGAGCGCCCTCATGAGCAGCAGCCCGTTACGCAGCAGCCCTGAGCTCCAGGCGTCCTCCCCGTCGTCGATCGCCCTCGTCACGCTCGTCACGATCCTGGCGCTGATCGTGGGTTCGGTGACGGGTGCCGCACTCCCGACGGATTTCCCGGCCGACTTCCGCGTGCTGGTGTTCTCCGGAAGGTCCGCGGCGACGACTCCGGACCCGGTCCCCGCCGCAGTCGCGGCGCTGCGGAAGCTCGGCGCCGAGAACGGGTTCGGGGTCGAGGCGACGGACGATCCAGCCGTCTTCGACGACGAGGATCTGGCGCGTTTCGGCACCGTCGTCTTCAACAACACCACCTCGGCGCAGAACGGCGCGCTCGACGCGGGCGAGCGTGCCGCCCTGCGGAGATACGTCCGGGCGGGCGGCGGGTGGGTCGGCATGCATGACGCCTCCGCGGGCACGGGCGACTGGGACTGGGACTGGTACGAGGGGCTGGTCGGCGCGGAACTCGACCGCGCCACACCGCCGCAGACGGGTCGGATCAGGGTCCTGGACCACGCGCATCCCTCCACGGTGACGCTTCCCGACCTCTGGGAGCGCACGGAGGAGTGGCCCAGCTGGCGGACCGACCCGGACACCACGGTGCACACCCTCGCCCGTATCCGGGTGCGCGACGGCGTCACCGGGCCGGGCGAGGGTGTGGATCACCCTTGGTCCTGGTGCCAGAACTACGACGGCGGGCGTTCCTGGTTCACGGCGGGCGGGTCCGTACCGTCGGCCTTCGAGGACGAGAGCTTCCTCGCCCACCTGCTGGGCGGCATCGAATGGGCGGCGGGCGCGGCGGAGGGCGACTGCACCGCGACACGGGCCGGCGCCTTCCGGCGGGCGGCCCTCGCGGCCGGGGGCCTGACCGATCCGGTCGACGTCGCCGTGGCCCCCGACCGCCGGGTGTTCGTCGCCGAACGCACGGGCGAGCTCAGGGTCATCGACCCGCGCACGGCCCGGATCTCCACCGCCCTCGACCTCGCCCACACGCCGGAGGCGGCCGCACGCTCCGACGGTCTGATCGCCCTCGCGCTGGATCCGGACTTCGAGGAGAACGGCCGGCTCTACCTGCTGCGTTCCGACACGACGGCGAGCCGGCTGCATCTCTCGCGGTTCACGATGCGCGGGGCCAGGGTCGATCCGGCATCGGAGAAGCGTCTGCTCTCCCTCCCGGGCCGTCGCTCCACGCGTGGTGGTGTCCCCGCCTCCTCCGGGTCGCTCGCCTTCGACGCGGCCGGTCACCTGTACGCCGCGACGGGCGACAGCACGCTTCCCTCCGCATCGGCGGCTTCGGCGGACCTGCGTGGGGCGATCCTCCGGATCACGCCTCAGGACGACGGCACCTACACCGTGCCGGAGGGGAATCTCTTCGCTCCGGGCACGGACGGGACCGCCCCCGAGATCTATGCGACAGGCATGCGAAACTCCTACCGCTTCACCGTGGACCCGAAGGGCGGCGCCCTGCTGATCGCCCACGACGGCGCGGACGGAGTGGTGGGGTACTCCCGGATCACCGCAGCTGGACGGATGGGCCGGCCGTACTGCGCCGGCGGTGCTCCCAGGGATCCGGTCTGCGCGCCCCGGGCCGCCGGTTCGCCCGGCGCCACGGACCAGGCCCTCGCCGCCGCTGCGATGAGCGGGCCCGTCTACAGCTACGATCCGGGCAACCTCTACCGGACCCGGTTCCCCGAGTACTTCGCCGGGAAGTGGCTGACGTACGACCGGACCGCCCGGCGTTTCCAGACACTCTCCTTCCAGCGCTCGGACCAGGTGTTCCCCTCCGGATTCCCGACGGCCGAAGCGGGTGAACTCCGTTCCGTGGACGGGGTGTTCGCGGACATGGAGTGGGGACGCCCGGCCGCTGCGGCCTTCGGCCCGGACGGCGCCCTGTACGTCATCGACGCGGGGCTCGGCAGTGGCACGGACGGTGAGGGCGGCAGCGAGGGTGCCGGCGTCTTCCGGATCGACTACGTCGGCGACGGCCGGCCGCCGGAGGCCGGCATCACCTCCGACCGCGACAACGGCTCCGCCCCGCTCACGGTGGCCTTCACGGGAAGGGCCACCAGTACGGGCACGGCCACGAGCGCGGGCACAGAGGCAAGCGGGCGTCCAGAGGCAAGCGGGCGCACCGGCGCGGGCACAGACGCAGGCGCGGATCCGGGTTCCCGCCCCGCAGCGGCAGAACGGGTGACGTACGCCTGGGACTTCGACGGTGACGGCGCCACCGACTCGACGGAGGCGGACCCTTCGTACACGTACCGCACGGCCGGGCTGTACACGGCGCGGCTCACGGTGACCGGGCCCGGGGGCACGTCGGCGACGGCAGGCCGGGAGATCGCCGTCGGCAACACGCGGCCCCGTGTGTCCGTCCGGCGGCCGTCGGACGGGGGCCTGTTCCGCTTCGGCGACACCATCGGATTCACCGTGGACGTACTGGACGAGGAGGACGCTGGTGGCCCCGAGCGCGGAGCGCGCGCCGGCGTCGACTGCTCACGGATCCTCGTACGATCACCCCTCGGCCACCCCACCAGGCTCCTGCCCCGTGCGGGCTCCTCGGGCTGCCACGGCTCGATCGCCACGAAGTCCGGGGCGGACACAGGTGCCGGGACCCACCGGGTGACGGTGGAGTACACGGACGAGGGCGCTCGTGGCGCGCCCGAACTCACCGGCTCCGCCTCCCTCACCCTGCGCACCGCTTTCCAGGAGGCGGAACGGTTCACGACGACCGGAGGCGTCCATGGCGGCGCCGTGGCCGGCAGCCGCGCGGGCTCCTCGGGCGGCAGGGCGCTGACCGAGATCGAGGACGGCGACTGGATCGCCTTCGCTCCGGTGCACCTGGCGGGGGTCCACTCGGTGACGGTCCGTGCGACGCCGTGCGGCCTGGGCGGCACCGTCCAGTTCCGGTCGGGCTCCCCGAGCGGCCCCCTGCTCGGTTCGCTGTCGGTGCCGGCCGCCGCGAAGGGTGGGGGTGCCACGAGCGAGGGCGGAGGCGTGTCACGTACGGCGGCCCTGAGGAGCCCCGGCGGTGACGCACGGCTCTACATGGTGTTCGTCAACTCCCGCTGGACGAGCGAGGCGCCGGACCTGTTCACGGTCGACTGGTTGCGGTTCGACGGGCCGCGCACCGGCTGACACTTCCGTGGCCGGTGCCGGAGCTGATGCCTGGAACGGCCCGGGGCCGGCAGCCCCGCGAGGTGGATCAGGGGCGGTGGTGGGTCTCCCGGTGCTCGATCTGCGCGACGATCTCCCGGGCGAGCAGCTTGATGACCTCCAGTCCCGCCCGTCCCCACGGCCGTGGCACGGTGTCCACGGCACAGACCGTGCCGAGCGCGACGCCCGTCCGGTCGATGAGCGGTGCGCCAAGGTAGGACCGGATGCCTATGTCGTCGACCACGGGATTGCCCGCGAACCGCGGGTAGTCGCAGACGTCCTCCAGCACCAGGGCCTTGCGCCGTTCCAGGACGTGCGGGCAGTAGCCGTGGTCCCGGGCCATGTAGCGCCTGCGGCTTCCGCCGGCCGCGGCAGCCGCACCGAGGTCCGCCCCGCGTGCCGTTCCGGAGGGAGTGTGCAGCCCTGCGAAGAACTGCCGGTTCTCGTCGATGAAGTTGACCATCGAGAACGGGGTCGCGGTCACCTCGGCCACCCGGTCGGCGAAGGCGTCGAAGCAGTCGTACGACGCGTCCGCCCGCTCCCCCAGCCCCAGCCTCCGCAGCCGCGCGCTCCGGCGGGGAGCGTCCTGGTCGACGGGGGTGAGCAACGGCCGGCCTTCCCCGTACGGAGTCACGGACGGGCCCCGAACCCCGAGAGCGGCGCGGGCGCCGTGGCGTTGATGAGGTGCTGGACGAGGGTGACCAGCGCGCCCGTGCCCGAACTGGCGATGCGGGCGTCGCACAGGACGACGGGCACCTCGGGCCCCAGGTCGAGCGCCGCCCTCACCTCTTCCGGCTCGTAGCGGTAGGCGCCGTCGAATTCGTTGACGGCGACGATGAACCCGATGCCCCGGCGCTCGAAGAAGTCGACGGCCGCGAAGCACTCCGCCAGCCGCCGGGTGTCCGCGAGCACGACGGCGCCGAGTGCCCCCTTGGAGAGCTCGTCCCACATGAACCAGAACCGCTCCTGGCCGGGCGTGCCGAACAGGTAGAGCACGTGCTGCGCGGACAGCGTGATCCGGCCGAAGTCCATGGCCACGGTGGTCGCCGTCTTGGACTCGATGCCTTCGAGGCTGTCCGTCGCGACGCTGACCTGTGTCAGGAGCTCCTCGGTGCTCAGCGGAGCGATCTCACTGACGGCACCCACGAACGTGGTCTTGCCGACGCCGAACCCGCCCGCGACCAGGACCTTGAGCGCGACGGGAAAGAACTCGGAGCTGTCAGAGCTGTCGTCGTAGACCATCGAGCACTGCCTCCAGCAGGGATCGGTCGGTGGGCATGTCATGGAATGCGGGAGCGTGCGCGGTGACCGCACCGCAGTCCACCAGGTCGGACAGGAGGACCTTGGTGATGACCGCGGGCAGTCTGAGATGGGCGGCGATCTCCGCGACGGACGTGGGGCCGTCGCAGAGTTCCAGGGCCACGGTGTGTTCGGGTCCCAGGTGGCCCTGTGGCCGCCTGCCCGTGGCCATCACCAGGGAGAGCAGATCGAGCACGGTCGTCGGCCTCGTCCGGCCGTTGCTCACGGTGTACGGGCGGATGAGCCGGCCGGCCGCGTCGTCGAGCAGGGGCCCGTCCTGCGGGGCCGGCATCCTCACAGCCCCGGGGTGAACGGCGCTCCGGCCGGCTGCCGGAGGGGCGTCATCAGGTAGGGCCGCACGCTCTTGACCAGCATGGCCATCTCGTACCCCAGTACGGCGGCGTCCGCCTCGCGCCCCGCGAGGACGGCGAGACAGGTGCCGGAGCCCGCGGTCGAGACGAACAGGAGCGTCGAGTCGAGCTCGACGACGACCTGCCGCACGTCACCGTTGTCGCCGAAGCGAGCGCCCGCACTGCGGCCGAGGGAGTACAGCCCGGCGGCCAGGGCCGCCATGTGATCGGCGCTGTCGGCGTCCATGCCATGGACGGATTTCACCAGGCCGTCCGCCGAGAGGAGGACCGCGCTGCGCGTGTAGGGCACGCGCTGGACCAGGCCGCTCAGCAGCCAGTCGAGGTCCGAGACCTGACCGGACGGCATTTCGCTCGTCATGTGGCATCTACTCCTTGAAGTTCTCGGTTCGTGGATCCGGTTCGGAGGGCCGGGGCCCGGGGTGGCCCGGGACCGGGCGCCCCGTGCCGGGAGTCGCGGTGGTGCCGCGGAACGGCAGCGGGGCGAGGCCGGGCGACCTCTGTGCCCCGAGGTCCGCTGTGGGAGCGGGGCTCCCTGCGGGCACGGTGTCCGGTGCGCCCCAGGCGGTCCCGGGGTCCTCCTCCGCCGTCTGCGCCTCGGCCAGGTCGACCCCCCTCCGGAAGGCGGCCATCAGCCCCGGGTCGTGCAATGCGTTCTCGTCCTCGGCCCGTTGTACGGGTGCGGCCCTGAGCTGCGGGGCCAGATGCTCCTGGTTGCTGCGCCTGGGCAGCTGGGGCCGGGCGTGGCCGGAGGGAGCTGCGGGGGTGGCCGGTGTTTCGGCGGGACGGCCGTGCTCCGCCTGGGCAGGCACGGGCGCGGGCGCGGCGGGCTCGGGGGAGGTGACCGCCTCGGCGGGCGCCACCGGCGCGACGGGGGCGGGCGGGGCGGGCCGCGCGGCGGGCGGGGATGCGGCGAGGTTGGGACGGTCGACCCGCTCGGCGCGCAGCGGCAGGGGCGGCCCCTGGTCCTGGCGCCGGGACTGGCGGGGTGGCTGGTCCAGCCGCAGAGGGGGCTGCGCCGAGGGGGCCTGCTTCTCGTCGTCGGCGGGCGGGCGGTGTACGGGGCCGGGGGTCGGCACCGGCGCCGCGCCGGGTTCCGTGGTGGTGTCGATGTCGATGCCCAGGAGTACCTCGGGCAGGACCAGCACCGCCTGCGTGCCCCCGTAGATGTTGCTCTGGAGCCGCACGGCGATGCCGTGCCTGCGCGCCAGGGAGGCGACGACGAACAGGCCGATGCGGCCGTCCTGCAGCAGGTGGGCGACATTGACCTGGTCGGGGTCGGCGAGCAGCGTGTTCATCCGCTTCTGCTCGGGGCCCGGCATGCCGAGTCCTCGGTCCTCGACCTCCAGCGCGAGCCCGGCGGTCACGCGCTGTGCGCGCAGCAGGACCTGGGTGTGGGGTGCCGAGAACACCGTCGCGTTCTCGACGAGTTCGGCGAGGAGGTGGATCACGTCGGCGACGGCATGTCCGCGCAGCGTGCCGTCGATCGGCGGTACGAGCTTGACGCGTGGGTACTGCTCGACCTCCGCGATCGCCGAGCGGAGCACCTCCGTCATGGAGACGGGGTTGCTCCACTGCCGCCGGGACACGGCGCCGCCCAGTACGGCGAGGTTCTCCGCGTGCCTGCGGATGCGGGTGGCGAGATGGTCGACGTGGAAGAGACCCTTGAGCAGGTCGGGGTCCTCGACCTCGTGCTCCAGTTCGTCGAGGATCTGGATCTCACGGTGCACGAGGGACTGGAGCCGCCGGGCGAGGTTGACGAAGACCTCGACCTTCTGTTCGTTCCCGTTGCCGCGGAACAACTGCGAGGCCTGGACGACCGCGGCCACCGCGTCGTTCTGCGCCCGGCCCATCTCGTGCGCGAGGAGGTCGAAGGCGTCGGCGTCGGGGGCGGCTCCGGGTACGGCCCGCCGGGCCGGCACGGGTTCGCCTTCACGCAACTGCTCGACGACGTGCTGGAGCTCGGCGTTGTGCTGGGCGCTGGCGCGCCGCAGCGCGAGGCAGCGGTCGAGCACGCCGCCGGCGACACGGCTGGCCCCCAGGTAGGCGGCGGCCACGGCCGCCACGGCCAGCGCCCCGGATCCTCCGAGGGCCGCCAGAAGACTGCCGGACGGGCGCACGCCGGAGGCCCGGATGGTGAAGATGACCGCCGCGGCGCCGCTGAGCACGGCTGCCACCGTGGGCAGGAGGGCGGTGCGCAGTACCTGGGGCCGCAGACGTGCGTCGGGGACGGGCCGTGCGGTGCGCGGCCGGTTCTGGGCCGAGTGCGAACGGCCACCCGGACGGCCGTGCCGTCCGCCTTCGCGGCGTTCCGGTCGCGCGGTGGGTGCGCGAAGTTGAGACATCATCGTCCTCGGTACGTGGGGCACCAGGAATCGGCATTCGTGTGGTGACACCTACGGTGGTCGGTCAGGCCCGGGTCAACGGCTGGGGCAGGCTCGACCGATATGAGCCCACCGTTGATCACCGGCCACACACGGTAGTCGTCAATCGTCCGTGCCCGGCGTGCAGTTGTCGAAGTTGCCCGCCATGCGTCCCGCTCTGGTATGACACCTCGCACGGGCAGCCGAATACCTCCGCACGCCGCTCCGGACGCACAGCCGAGTCCCGAACTCCTGCACGAATCGCGGGCGGGGCGACGCCCCGGCGGCCCACAGCACGCAGGAGGAGCGGGACCCCCGGACGGTCCGGGGTTCCCGCTCCTCATCACTCCGTACGCGCGCTCGGTCCGGACGCGGCACGGGCACCTGGAAGAAGTCGGTGCCTGACGCCGGGTAGCTGGGCTGGTTCTAGGTGGTCTGCTGCCGGACCCCCTCCACCCGGAGCAGGGAGGCGAGCAAGGTCGCGGTTCTCCGGCGGGTGGGTGGGGTGCGCCTCATCGAGGGTCTCTCCTCCGGCGGGGCGGGGTGGTGGCCGGGCGACGCCCGGTGGTCCGGGGCGGTTCAGTCACGGCGCAGGCCGAGGTCTTCCATGCGGACCAGGCGTCCGGTGGCCAGGGACGCGTAGACGCCGACGCCTGCGGAGCCGCTGCGCGGTCCGTCGGGCATAGCCCTCCCGGCGGGGCAGGGGTTCGCGTCCGGAGCTCTCGCGTCCGGCATTGCGGGGCGGGGCTCACTGCTGCCTCCATCGATACGGGTGGGGACTGCCGGTCGGCGGTGCGCCCTGCTCCGCCGGTGCGTTCAGCGCTCGTGCACGACCACGGACTCCAGCGGTGGCACCGTGACGCGCCCCACCGCGTCCTGTCCGCTCAGGAGTTCACGTCCCTCGGCGGGTACCTCGACGGCGCGTTCGGTGTGGTTGATGACGAAGAGGAAGCTGCTGCCGTCGTCGGCGTGCCGCCGTACCGCCTCGACGCCCTCCGGGAGACCGGCGACGACAGGGGCGACACCGGCCTCGGCGAGACAAGCGCCGATGATTCCGGCGACGCCCTCATCGTCCGGGCGTGTGGCGACGTACCAGGCGCTGCCCCGGCCGGCGTCGTTCCGGGTGACGGCCGGCAGACCCGCGAGAGGCCCGTCGGCCCAGGTGCGCAGCGCCTCGGCACCTTCGAGGTGCGTCTTCTCGCTCCAGAGATCGGCGCGCGTTCCGTCGTCCAGGGTCAGCACTTCGCCCTCCTGGAGCGGGTAGAACTCCTCGGTGCGCACGCCGAGGAGTTCACGGAACGCGCCGGGGTAACCGCCGAGCCGGACGTGGTCGTGTTCGTCGACGATTCCGCTGAAGAAGGTGACGAGCACAACGGCGCCCGCGTGCGCGGCCCCGGCGATGCGTGCGGCGTCCTCGTCGGAGACGGTGTGGAGCGTGGGGACGACCAAGGCCTTGTACGCCGACGCGTCGGTCGCGGCGGAGACGATGTCGACGGCGATGCCGCGCTGCCAGAGTGCGCGGTACCAGCGCATCACCTCCTCCATGTAGCCGAGGGCCTGGGTGGGGCCGCCCTCGGCCTCCGTACTCCACCAGGAGGGGTAGTCGACGACGAGCGCGACGTCCGCCCTGACACGGCTCCCCTTCACCGGGGCCAGCGTCTTGAGGATCCGGCCCAGCTCCACGGTGTTGCGCCACACGTCGGTGTCCCGGCCGGCGTGCGGGAGCATGGCGGAGTGGTACTTCTCGGCGCCGGCGGCCGACTGCCGCCACTGGAAGAACATCACGGCGTCCGCGCCGCGCGCCACGTGGGAGAGGGAGTTGCGCAGCATCTCCCCGGCACGCTTGGCACTGTTGCGCGGCTGCCAGTTGACGGCCGAGGTCGAGTGTTCCATCAGCATCCACGGCGCCCCTCCGGCGACGCCCCGGCTGAGGTCGGCGCTGAAGGCGAGCCCGATGTGGGCCTCCGGATCGCTTGCGACCAGGTAGTGGTCGTTGGCGACCACGTCCATGTGCTGCGACCAGGAGAAGTAGTCCACCCACTTGTTCGCGGTGGTCATCATGAAGTTCGTCGTGGTCGGCACGTGCGGGGTGACCTCGCGCAGCACCTCGCACAGCGCCCTGTAGTGGACGAGCTGTTCGTCGGAGGAGAACCGGGCGAAGTCGAGCCGCTGGGTGGGATTGACGAAGGTGGGAGAAGCCCTCGGCGGGAGGATCTCCTCGAAGGAGTCGTAGCGCTGCGACCAGAAGGCCGTCCCCCAGGCGGCGTTGAGCCCTGCGATCGTGCCGTAGCGGTTCTCGAGCCAGCCGCGGAACGCCTCGGCGGCGGCGTCCGAGTGGTCGTGCGGCACGTGACAGCCGAGTTCGTTGTCGACGTGCCACAGAGCCAGTGCGGGGTGCTCACCGTAACGCTCGGCCATCCGGCGGGTCATCCGCACGGCGTAGTCGCGGAACACCGGCGAGGAGACCGCGTAGGACTGCCTGGACCCCTGGTGGAGCACGGTGCCGTCGGCGAGTTCGGGCAGGATCTCGGGGTGTGTGCGTGTCAGCCACGGCGGCGGTGAGGCGGTGGCGGTGGCGAGAGCGACGCGTATGCCTCCGGCGTGCAGCCGGTCCAGCACCTCGTCCAGCCAGCCGAAGTCGAACTCTCCCTCGCGTGGCTCCAGTTGTGCCCAGGAGAAGATCGCGAGGCTGACGAGGCCGACGCCGGCCTCCCGCATCAGCTCCACGTCCTCCACCTGCACGTCCAGGGGCCATTGCTCGGGGTTGTAGTCACCTCCGTAGGCGATGCCGGCGGTGTGCAGGGGCCAGGGGCGTTCGGTCGGCATGCCGGTCGTTCCTCTCGCGGGCACGCGGTGCCCGTTCCGGTGTGAGTGATCTGTCGAAGCGGCGGTATGAAACGATTCACAAACGCGCTGCAAGACACGACACGTAGTTTCGATCGGTGACTGCGGCCGTCCCCTCACGGCCTTCGCACTTCGACGCGGCAACGGCCGGTCCCCTCCGGCCGGCCCGGGCCGCCCTCGAGGCGCGGGCCCTGCTCACAAGCCTTCCACGGAGAGCGATCCGCGGCTGGAAGGGCGTTCCTCCGTCGTCACGTCGGCCGCATCCCGCTTCGGCAGGAGCCTAGGCAGGGCGCTGTGTTGACGTCAACATGCGTGCACCGGGTCATGAGGTCCCCCCGACGGGAAGGCGCATGTGCGCGGTGTGGAAGGACTGCTGTCCACGTGAAGTCATGCCGCTCACGGTCCACTTCACCTGCTCCGGCGCAGCCCGTAACCGGGGCGGGGGTCCGCACGACCGGTGCTCGCCGGTCCCGCGTACCCCTCGCATACCCTGGCGGGATCACTCAGTACTCGGCACGGGCGCCCGGGAGAAGCCATGGACGGCGTGGAAGCAGAACTTGGGCGCGTCCGGCCGCGCCGACGTGACGCGTCCATCGACGACGTGGCACGGCACGCGGGCGTCTCCGGCCAGACCGTGTCCCGCGTGGCGAACGGCCGCAGCAATGTGGGAGCGGCCACCCGGGAGCGGGTGCTGGCGGCGATGCGGGAGCTGGGGTACCGCCCCAACAGCGCGGCCAGGGCGCTGCGCTCGGGACAGTTCCGGAGTATCGGCGTCATCGTCTTCACGCTCACCTCGTACGGGAATCTGCGCACCCTGGAGGCGGTGGCGGCGGCGGCCACGGAGCAGCGGTACACGATCACTCTGATGCCGCTGGAGCGCCCCACCCATGCCGATGTGGACGTGGCTCTCGACCGGCTCGGCGAACAGGCCGTCGACGGGGTCATCGTGCTCATCGAGTCACATCTGATCGGCGCGGCCGAGGCACAGCTGCGCCGCGGGATCCCGGTGGTGACGGTGGACGCGCGGGTGGCCGGCCACTCCCCCGTCGTCGACACCGGCCAGGTGGCGGGCGCGCGGCTGGCGACCGAGCACCTTCTGGGGCTCGGTCACGAAACGGTGTGGCACGTCGCCGGGCCCCGGGACTCCGACCCCGCCGGCCTGCGCCTGCGGGGCTGGCGCGAGACCTTGCGCGCCCATGGCCGGCCGGTACCCCGGCCTCTCCACGGCGACTGGTACTCGGATTCCGGTTACGCGGCGGGGCGCCGGCTGGCCGCCGAGCCGGGGGTGACAGCCGTCTTCGCGGCCAACGACCAGATGGCTCTGGGAGTGCTGCGCGCGTTGACGGAGGCGCGCCTGCGCATACCCGAGGACGTGAGCGTCGCCGGCTTCGACGACATGCCGGAGGCCGGGAACTTCATTCCTCCCTTGACGACCGTCCACCAGGATTTCGCCGCCATCGGCCGGACCGCCGTGCACGCGCTGGTCCAGGAGATCGAGGGCGGTCCCTACGCGGAGTACCGAGGGATCAGTCCGCGTCTGACGGTCCGGAGCAGCACCACCGGGCCCGCCGCCCACCGGATCGCCGGCGGGCCCGTGCCCCTCTGACCGGTGGCACGAGGAGCCGGGACGCGCTCCGAGCACCGGTGCTGCCCACGCGGCCGACGGTGTGGCCGGGCGGGCGGTGGTGCCGAGGGCGGTTACGGCGGCCCGCCGTGACCGGGAAGCGTGGTGCTTCCGGCAGGTGCCTGTTCTCGATATGCCGACGACATGCGGCGGCTCGTAGCATCGGACCATGCGTGTGCTGATCGTCGAGGACGAGCCCTATCTGGCGGAAGCGATCCGCGACGGCCTGCGCCTGGAAGCCATCGCGGCCGACCTCGCGGGGGACGGCGACACCGCTCTGGAGCTGCTGAGCGTCAACACGTACGACATCGCCGTCCTCGACCGCGACATCCCTGGACCGTCAGGTGACGAGATCGCCGCACGCATCGTCGCGTCCGGCAGCGGGCTGCCGATCCTGATGCTCACTGCCGCCGACCGTCTCGACGACAAGGCCTCCGGCTTCGGGATCGGCGCCGACGACTACCTCACGAAGCCGTTCGAACTGCGGGAACTGGCACTCAGGCTCAGAGCGCTCGACCGCAGGCGCGCCCACGTCAGGCCGCCTGTGCGGGAGATCGCGGGTCTGCGGCTGGACCCGTTCCGTCGCGAGGTCCACCGCGACGGCCGCCACATCGCGCTGACCCGGAAACAGTTCGCCGTACTCGAGGTCCTCGTCGGCGCCGAAGGCGGTGTCGTCAGCGCCGAGGAGTTGCTGGAGCGGGCGTGGGACGAGAACGCCGACCCCTTCACCAACGCCGTGCGCATCACCGTCTCGGCCCTCCGCAAGCGCCTCGGCGAACCCTGGGTCATCGCCACCGTGCCGGGCGTTGGCTACCGCATCGACACCCATCCGCAGGCCGGACACGAGGGCGGAGACCGTGGATAGGAGGCCTGGACCGAGCGTCCGCTTCAAACTCACCCTCAGCTACGCGGGATTCCTCATGCTGGCCGGCGTCCTGCTGCTGGCGGCGGTGTGGGTGTTCCTCCTGCGGTACGTCCCCGAGCGGGCGATGCTCATCAACCCCGATGACCGGCCCACGAACGGCGTCTTCCCCGTCCGGTCGAACCTCCTGGACGTCTTCGCGCCGAGGGCGGCCGCAGTCCTGGCCTTCCTCCTGGTGATCGGCCTCGTGGGAGGGTGGATCCTCGCGGGCCGCATGCTCGCCCCGCTGACCCGCATCACCGAGGCCACACGCACCGCCACGAGCGGATCGCTCTCGCACCGCATCCGGCTGCCGGGCCGCGAGGACGAGTTCCGTGAACTCGCCGACGCCTTCGACGCCATGCTCGAACAACTGGAAGCACACGTCGCCGAACAGCGGAGGTTCGCGGCCAACGCCTCCCATGAGCTGCGCACCCCGCTCGCGGTCTCGAAGACCCTCCTCGATGTGGCCCGCGCGGATCCCACCAGCGATGCCCACGACATCATCGAGCGTCTGCACTCCGTCAACAGCCGGGCGATCGACCTCACCGAGGCACTGCTCCTGCTCAGCCGCGCCGATCAGCGCTCCTTCTCCCGGGAAGCCGTCGACCTGTCGTTGCTGGCGGAGGAGGCCACCGAGACGCTTCTCCCGCTCGCCGAGAGGCGGGGCGTGACGATCGAGACCTCCGGGGACCTCGCCGGCACCATGGGCTCGCCCACGCTCCTGTTGCAGCTGACCATGAACCTCGTACACAACGCGGTCGTCCACAACCTGCCCGAGCTGGGCACCGTGTGGGTGAGCACGGGCGTCCGCCCCGGCACCGTGGTGCTCACCGTCGAGAACACAGGGGAGAGAATCGCCTCGCAGCTGGTCCCGACCCTCACCGAGCCCTTCCAGCGGGGCACCGAGCGTGTGCACACCGACCACGCGGGCATCGGCCTCGGCCTCGCGATCGTCGAACGTGTCACCCAGGCACATGACGGCACACTCACCCTCACGCCCCGCTCGGAGGGCGGGCTCCGCATCACCGTGGAACTGCCGGCAGCGCCCCCACGCTCCGGCGGGTGACGCACCCGCCCCTTTCTCGCAAACCCGTGCGATTCCGAGGTGCCAACGCGGGGTAATGCGCCCTCTGACGGATGGCCGAGAGGGCGGGGGCGTCGCATGGGACGGACAGGCCGGACGTGGTGGTGGCGGGTGCTCGGCGGGCTCGCCGTCCTGTGGCTCGCTGCGGGCCTGACCGCGGTCTGGCTGCTGTTCGGCATGCGGCTCGCCGCGCTGACCGGCATCCCTGGGCCGACGGGCACCTTCGTGATCTCCGGCTGCTACGAAGGGATCGACGACACCGACATCAGCTGCCGGGGCAGTTACACACCGTCCTCCGCGTCCTCGGCCACCGGGGCTCCGGCGGCCCGGCCGCTGGTGCTCCGCTCCGCCTCCGGCGAACTCCGCCCGGGCACCCGGCGCGATGTACGGCTCGTCGGGGACGCGGTCTTCGCACCCTCGCCGCTGGGCGCGTCCGAGTACCTCACCTTCGCCGGGTGGACGGCCGTCACCCTCGGCCTGCCGGGCCACTGGCTGCTCACCTCGGCCCGGCGAGGGAAGCTTCGTGACGGTGATGCTTACGTCTTCGTCTGGTTGTTCTCCTTGATGGGAGTCATCGCACTCGGCATCCTCGCGCTGCCGGTGTTCTGGTTCCTGACGCTCTTCCAGGGATAAACATCGAGCACGGGGCCTACGAGGAACTGATCGAAGCGGGCGGCCTGTTCGCGGAACTCGTCACCCTGGCCAAGGACCGGTAGGGAGCGGGCCGACCCTCGCGCAAGGCCGGCTGACCGCGCGGCTGCGGCCTCGCGCAAGGCCGGCTGACCGCGCGGGCCGTCGGCCTCCGTGAACGGCCGGCGGCGCCGCACTCCTCCCTCTCCCGGGTCAGGACGAGGCGTCGAGTGCGGCACGCCAGGCGGGGCTGTCGACGTAGTGGTTGTCGAAGCGCCGGGCGGACTCGGCGATCTCCTTGGGGTCCGCCTCGCCGCGCATGACCCTGCCGAGCAGCCGCAGGTAGGCGAACCGGTCCATGGCTCGGTCGAACACGAACAGGACCTCCGCGGTGGAGCCGGGGGCAGCGGCGAACGCGTGCGGGGTGTGGGGCGGCACCGCGAGGAAGTCGCCCTCCCGGAGGACCGTCACTTCTTCTCCCACGAGGACGCTCAGGGCGCCGTCGAGCACGAAGAAGAGTTCCGTCGCCTTGGTGTGGAAGTGCGCCGGGGCACCCACCGCCCCTTCGGCGAAGGTGGAACGGTAGCTCGTGAAGCCGCTCTCCGTGTTGCCGCCCTCACCGAGCAGGCGCATCACACTGCTCGGGTCCGCGCAGGTCTCGGCTTCGGCGTGGCGGGTGAGAACAGGGGCGAAGGTGTTCGTGTGGTCCGTCATGAGATCAACCCTAGGGCCCAACAGGCCCACTCTCCTGGGCCATTGAGGCTCTGGTCCACTGGGCCGATTCAGCGTGTGCGGAGACGGTGGAGCGCCTCGCGGCCCCCCAGCGCGCGCGCTCGGACTCACGCTCCGGCGCACTCCGCACACCCCGCGGTGCCTACCCGGACACCGTTACGGCCGCCACTGTCACCTTCTACGGTGGGACGGTTGGACGGCGCACGCCGCCGACCGCCGGCATCACCTACGGGACAGGGAACGGCCGGCGCGGCGCGTGGCACCACCGCACTGTCTGCCGCAGAGAGGGTGCTCTTGAGCAGCTACGACCAGACGGTCCTGTCGGACGAACCAGTGCTGTTCCTCGGACTCGGCGGAGCCGGGACCGAGGTCTCCCCGGGGGGACCGATCGCGACGTACCACGGCTCCCCCGGGCACACTCACCTGCCCAACGGCGACACGGCCACCTTGTTCGACGGCACCTCCGGCCAGTACGTCGAGGTACCGGACAGCGACGTACTGTCCGTCTCCACCACGGGGGCGCTGACCATCGAGGCGTGGTTACGCCCGGACGTACTCGTCTTCCCGCGTCCGGAGGGCTCCGGTTACGTCCACTGGCTCGGCAAGCTCACCTACGCCACCGTCAACCAGTGTGAATGGGCCGCGCGTATCTACTCCGCGGACAACACCGAGGGCCGCGCCAACCGTGTCTCCGGTTACGCCTTCAACCCGCCGGGCGGGCTGGGCGCGGGCTCGTACTTCCAGGATCCCTTGAGGCCCGGTGAATGGATCCACTACGCCCTGGTCATCACGACCGCACCGGACGGCCCGGCCGAGCCTCCGGGCCACACCAAGCTGTACCGGGACGGACGGCTGCGGGACCGCGACGCGCTGGCCGACTACAACATCGTCCCGGGCAACACGACGTCGCCACTACGCATCGGCAGCGCGGCGCTGCGCTCCTACTTCCTCGGCGGCATCGGCAAGGTCGCCGTCTACCCCCGGGAACTGTCCGCGGAGCGCCTCGCCGCCCATCACGCCGCCATGACCGCAGGCTGACGGTCAGGAAGTATCCGTGGCCGGCCCTGCGGGAACCGACGAACCGGGGAAGGCACGTTCCTCCTTCCGCCCCACCGGTCGGGGGCCGTCCACGCACCGGCTCCTCCACTACTCGGAAGCTGCCGGCGAAGGCGCCTCCGGTGCCTCCGCCGCTGCCCGCACAGCCTCGGCGAGCCCATCGGTGGCCAGCACCATGCTGACCGGGCCCGAACTGTTCAGGCACAGGCTGTGGCCCGCAGGGATACGGCCGAGCAGATCCGCGAACGGCACCTGTTCGGAGCCCAGCCGCCCGGCGGCCTGGAGGTAGCGCGGGGAGGTGAACACGGGGACCACCGCTGTGCCGTCTGGCGCCGCCGCGCTGACCGGCTCGCCGTCCGCCGTGACCAGTACGGCGACCTCCGCCACGGCCAGGGCGGCGACGACGTCCTCCGCCGGGCCGTAGCCCGTGGTGGCGAGCTGGACGGCGCGGTCCACGGCGTCGGCCGGCTCGGGCCAGCCCATGGCCTCGGGCGAGGGCCGGTACTCCTCGTTGTCCTCCCACTCGACGATCACGCCGCGGGAGTCGGAACGCCACTGACCGGCCACCGCCCAGGCCGGGGGCGGGCCCTCTCCCCGCCATGCGGGATCGGGCAGGTAGAGCCAGTGGTCCGGCGCCAGTTCGGCCGCCCGCACGAACTCCTCGGGAGGCACCGGGTCCACGGGAACGGCGGCAGTCACGGCACCCGAATCACTCATCTTGTCCTCGCTCACTGGGGATACCTGAGTCGCTGTCGTGACGTCCGTCCCGGGCCTGGGGCCGCATAGGGGTTCCTCCCACCGCGGTCTCCTGCGGTGCCCTCATGTCGCCCTCCGCCCGCAGTTCGTCGGCCGGGACGAGCACGGCGGCCGGGGCGGACGGACTGAGGAGCATCACGTCCCGGCCGGGCGGCAGCCGGTCGAGGAGGACGGGGAGCGCCATCACCACATGCGCGGGCAGGCGGTCCGGGTGCGCGCGGCCTGCCACCGGGAAGACGGGTACCGCGTGTGCGCCGCCCGGCGCCCGCGTCCACGTCGGCTCCCCGTCCTCGTCCACGCACACGGCGACCTCCCCGGCCTCGGCGAGCGCCTCGGCGACATCCGCGTCCGGCCCGTATCCCGTGGCGGCCAGGTGCAGGGCGGCGTCGGCGTCACTGACGGGCCGCGCCCAGCCGAGCGCCGCGGGCGAGGGGCGGTAGTCCTCGTTGGTCTCCCACTCGACGATCTCGCCGTCCGCATCACTGCGCCACCGGCCGAGCACGGCCCAGGGGGGCGCGGGCTCGCCGTCGGTCCCGCCGAGCCAGTGCCGGTCGGTCAACGACAGCCAGTGGTCGGGGGCGGTGCGGGCCGCCGCCACGATGTCTTCGGGTGGCACCGGGAAGTCCGGCTCGCCGCGCGGGACTCTGACGGCCGGACCCGCGGACACGAGCGACCCCGCGGGTACAGGCCGATGCGCGTGCCCGGGCCCGGCTGTTTCCGGGGCTGCTCCTCCGGAGACGCCCGGACCGGGGACGGTCGGTCCTCCGACGCCGGACGCCGCGGCCCTAGCGGGTGTCGGCCCGTGGGTGCCCTCCGGCGGGCCGCTATCGGTCGGCATGGGGTGCACTCCTGACAGTCACGCCGCGCGGATGCCCGGCTCGCGGAGGAGGGAGCGTGGACATCTCATCACCCGTGCGCATCGCCACCGTTCCCCGCCCCTCCTCCGGTACCGGGGGCCGGACGGCTCCATTCGGCCGTTCCGGCGTCCGGCTCGGCCCGCAACGCCCGTGCGTGCTCGTCCGGGAACAGCCCGTCGCGGGCGACGAAGGTGCGCAGCTCGTCCTCGGTCAGCGGGTACACGTCCCAGTACCGGCCCCAGTTGTTCACGTACACGGAGGCCGACGAGCGGTCGATCTCGTCCAAGGCGTGCTGGGCGCCGGTCATCACTTCGTGGAAGCTGTGGTGGCCTACACCCACCAGCACGCTCAGCAGTCCGGCTCTGATCAGACCGAGGTCCACGGGCACTCCGGCGAGCCGGCGCAGCCGGGCCACATGCGTGAGGATCCGGTATGCGCTGCCGGAGGTGCCGGTCAGCACCAGACCGGCGGAGTCCTCGGAGCGTGCCTGGAAGTCGGCGGACATCGGCAGCGTGTGCAGCAGGCCCGCGGGTGACCAGAGCAGGGTGCCCTCCCGTACCGCGAGGCGCCGTTCTGCAGGGCTGAGCGCCGGCCGGACCTCATGGGGCAGCAGCGGTGTCCGCAGCATCGCCTCCAGGTCCTCCATCCTCTGCGCCTCGTCCTCGGGGTCCAGCTCGGCCGCGAGGAGTTCGGCCTGCTGCTGCTCGAAGCGTTCGAGCTGCTCGCTCGTGTGCCGGTCACGGCGCTCCAGCGCGATCACCGGGTGCTGAGGCTCGACGCCGCCCATGAGGTAGGGGACGAGGTCCCTGGCCACTCCGTTGAACAGGAACGTCACCCGCTCGCGCAGGTTGCCGGACTCCACGACCCGGGCGAGGCTCTCGTACGAGGTGCCGACGGCGCCGCCGTCCTCCCCGCTGTCGCTGCCGAACAGCCGGTAGTCCGTGCGGTTGTGCAGGGCGATCAGCCAGAGCGCCCGCGCGACCTTGCCGAACTCCGCGTTGATCTGCTCATGGTCGCCCAGGTACGCGGCCAGCCGCTGCTCGAAGTACAGCGCCTCTTGTGCGTACCGGACACGTGCCAGGACCCAGTCCGGCGCGGCGAGTGGCCCTGGGGCAGCTTCCGGCTCGTCGGCCGGCTCCGGCTCCGGCTCCGAGTCGGTATCCGGGTCCAGGGACAGTGCCGGGAAGGATTCGAGCACGTCGGCGGCGCGCTCCGCCGGGCCGGCGAAGTCCGCGTCCGCGACGGGCGCCTGACCGCTGCCGCTGCCGACGACGGGGGACGGTGCGAAGTGCGGGTTGGCGACGTACGGACCGAGCGGCATGCCGTACGCCATCGGCTGCGCGCCCCGGATGTACCGGCGGTGGACGCCTCCGGGGAAGAGCACCTCTTGCTGGTCGGGGAAGGGCGATGCCAGGCCCAGGGTGGCGTTCACGTCGATGCCGCCGGGGACCTCCAGGTCGTAGCGCCAGCGGTAGCGGTGGTGGAGGGCGGGGGCGCTCATCGGGTTCGCGCGGGCGCTGTCACGGACGTAGTGACGGTTCGCTGTCGTGCTCGCGAAGACGGTGTGGGGGACGAGCGCACTGCCGCCGTAGACATGGTCGACGAGGTGCACCATGTCGGGGCCGTACGGCTTGAGTCCGTCGCGGAACACCTGCTCGGGCCCGTCGGGACTGAAGCGGTGGAGCGGGCCGTCGTGGTCCCGCCACAGCGCCTCGGGAAGCGTGCTGCCCGCCAGCGCCGCCGGATCCGCGGCGACGGTGGCCGGGGCGACGGGCGGGGTCGGGCTCACCGGTCCAGTGGCGGGCCAGCCGACCGGTACGGGCGAGGCGTCCGGCGTGCCATGGACCTGCGGCGCCGTCAGCAGACGGGAGGAAGCGACGAGTCCGCGGCCGGGCAGGTACCAGTCCCAGGCCGGGCCGTCGGGGTGCAGTCGCCCGGCCATGTCGGTGACGTTCCCCGCGGACGGGCCGTCCGGGTTGTACTCACCCCGCAGGCCGAGCTGCGGCATCTCGGCCACGAACACGTGCAGGTCCGGGTCGTCCTGACCGTAGCCCCACACCGTGTGCCGATCGGAGGACGCGGCGACGGGGAAGGCCTCGACCGTCTCGGCGAACCGCTGGTCGAACCGTCCGTCCGCCGAGTACGGCCGCTCCGCGAGCGGCTGAGTCGGGCCTCCGGTGCCCGCGTTCCACTCGGCGGTGTCCGCCGTGCGCACCGGAGGCCCTGGTACGGCAGGACGCGGTCCCGTCCTGCGCCATCCCCCGCCCCCCGGACGGGCAAGGGTGGTCACACGGCCCGGTCGCGTGGCACCTCCCCCGGACACGGTGACCGGGCCGTCGTAGCTCCACACGGTCCGGTCGTTCCTGAGCGAGTGCCGCTGCTGCGCACTCGACGGTCCCGCGCCCATCCCGGACACCAGCAGGACCAGGGGCCGTCGAGGGCTCATCAGCGAGTGGTCGGGGTCGGACTCCAGGAGTGCGAAGAACTCGCTCACGGGGACCTGCACGGTGCCGCCCGGCAACCGCAGGACCACGGCGCCGTCGGCGTTCGTCTCCGCGTAGACGAGATAGGGGACCGCGGCGCCCTCCTGGGTCCAGGGGGCGAACTCCGCTGCGGACGCGCTTCCGTCGGGGCCCGCTCCGGCCACGTACAGACGTGAGGAGTCCAGTCCGCCGGGCGTCGGCGTGGGGCCCCAGTTCCGGCCCTGGAGAATTCCGCCGGGGGTGCGGATCCGGCCCTCTTCGCCGAACGCCCCCAGCGTCTCCAGGTGGAAGACGGCCAGCTCGCCCGGGTGGCCCCCATCCCGTCCTGCGGCGACGGCCTGTTCGGCGAGCTCCCGCAGCCGGGCCTCGGCCGAGGCGTCCCACGGGGCGCCGGCGGGCAGGTGCAGCGCCGCGCGTCCCATGTGCTCCCGCGCCGCCGGGGGCATGGCGTCCAGCAGCGTGGAGGCCCTGGTCATCGCCCACAGCGCGCGGGCGTACCCGCGCGGTGCGGGCGGACCCGCCGTCGTCCGCAGCACGGCGAGCACCTCCGCGTCGCCGCCCCCGGTGATCCGGTCCAGGGCGGTCCGCAGCGCGGGCACGTCCCATACGGCGGTGAGCGCGGCGTCCCGGGGGGCGGCGAGGGCCTGGTCGAGTACGGCCTCGTAGTGGGCCGGTCCGGGGGCCTCGTGGTCGTCAGGCCGCTGCCTTTCGTCACCCTCCGGCCGCGCTGACTCGCGCTCGCCCGCCCGCTGCCCCTCGCCCTCGCCGGGTCGCTCAGCGGATTCACCGTACTGCGTGGCGAGGAGTTGCCAGAGCTCCATGCGCAGCGGGGTGAGCGCGCTCAGCGCCGGGTCGTTCGCCCGCAGCGTCTCCAGGGCGCCGATCCCGCGCAGGAGTCGCTCGTGACGGCCGCCGGGCACGCCGCGGTCGGCTTCCACCTCGTTGCCGAAGACCTGACGCAGCGCCCGTACCAGCCGCAAGGCGCGCGGCCCCTCGTCGTCCCAGGCGGGGAGGCCCGTGGGATACGGGAGGGGGCGCAGACCGGCCGCTTCGGTGACTTCGGCCGTGGCGGCCACCGGTTCGGGTACGAAGGTCTCGATGCGGGCCAGGGTGCCGTCGGGCGTCGCGGCGAGCAGTCGCACGGTGTCGTTGTAGCCGGTTCGGCCGGTGGCCGCGGTGGTGATCCGGCCGCTGTGGTTGGCGGTGTGCTGCGCGAGCGCGACCTCCTCCAGCGGATCCTCGACGAGCGGTGCGGGCCGGACGAGGGACTGCTCGCGCAGCGGGTCGCCGGCCACACCTCCGTAGCAACTGGCGACGTGGAGTTCGTCCCCGGCTGCCCGTGCGACCACCTCGGGCAGTCCGCCGATGTACCGGCCCCCGTCCTCGGCACCGAGCAGCAGGACCCGGCCGCGCCTGTCGGCGAGCTTCAGCCCGCCGGGTACGCCGTGGGCGTGGAACGTGTAGACCGAGGCCTCCGGATCGGGGGTGGTCTCCTCGGTGCCGACGGTGTGGAAGGTGTCGCCGAGGCGGAGCACGTGCGCACGCTCCCGCATGTCCCGGTACAGCCTCAGCCGTCGTTCCCTCAGCCGCCTCCGGCCGTCGTCGGGCATCGACTCGCGGCCCTCGAAGCGGTGGTCGCTCCCGACCAGCGGTCGGGTGTCCACGTCGCTGTCGCGGAAACGGATGCCGTCGACCGTGACCCATTCCCGGTCCGCGGACTCCCCGGGCCGCCGGGCCCCGTCCGCCGGCGGATCGAACGGCACCCAGTCGCCGTACGCGTCGCCGGGATCGGTGTCGAGGAGCGACGGCACGTGCGGGAGGGATCGGGCGGCGGTGACGTCGGCCGGGGCTTGCGCCGAGGCCGGGTCGCTCTCTGTGGCGGTGAGAGTGGTCCCTGTGAGACGCCCGTCGCCGCTCGGCGCCCAGACCCTACGGCCCAGTCGCTCCGCCACCGCCCGTGCCGAACGGCCGTACTGGGCGCCCGCGTACGGGCTGACCAGGACCACAGGGACGTCGCGCGGGAGCAGCGTCAGCACGGGATCTGCCGCGAGCAGGTCGGCCACCGTCTCCGGATCCAGCTCCCGGCCTTCGGCGACCACGGACTCGTCGTAGCCGCCGTCCGCTGCCACCACATAGGCCCCTGCCCCCCAGGGTGCCGCCTCGTCCGCGACCGTGCGGAACTCGCCGTCCCGCAGCTCGTGGAGCTGCACCCGCGAGGTGTCGACGTTCCTGATGCCCGAGCCGGTCCAGTCCCGCCCGCGTGGGGTGCCTCGGTCGTCGGTCATCAGCGTGGCGTCCGACAGCAGCGGGTCCGCCGCCGGGCCGGCCGCATCGGCGGGTGGCAATGAGCCGGGGGACCACGATCGGGGCGCGGAAGAGAAGGAGGAGGGGGCGGGTGACGGCGGTGTAGCCGAGGCCGGGGCGGACGACGTGGCGAAGGCCCACTGGGCGTCCGCTCCGGACGCACCGCCCAGGGGGGCCGCCGGCAGCGGTGGCTCGACGGGGCGCGGTCCTTCCTGGGTCCCGGCCGGGTCGACAGGACGTGCTTCCCTCCAGTCGGCGGACGTCGGGCTCGTCATGGTGACCAGCGAGTCGACGAGCGTGGGCACCTGGGTGCCCGTGTCGTCGGTCCCGGAGAGGTCCGCCGGGAAGGGACTCCACCACACGCTCCGTCCCAGCCTCCGGGCGATCACGTCCGCGAGCCCCGGCGGCGGCCCGCCGACACCGGTCAGCACCAGAAGAAGGGGAGTCGTCAGATCCTTGCGGCTCAACACGGGGTCTGCTGCCAGCAGTTCGGCGAACTCCGCAGGGCCGACCGAGTAGGAGGCGCCGCCGAAGGCCACCTGGAGCTGGTCACTGTCCTGGAAGTCCACGTACGCCAGGACCAGGTGCGGAACGGGCCGGTCCTTGCCGTACGCGTCCTGTCCGGCCCACGGAGCGCCGGTGAGCCCGCTCGGCGTCCGGAAGGTGCCCAGCTCGGACAGGAGCGCCGTTCCGTTCTGCCAGTCCCGGCCGCTGCCCATGGCGGGGCCCACCATCGTGAGCGTGGCCTGCCGGCCGAAGGCTCCCCGCGTCTCCAGGTCGTACGCGGCGGCGACGTCCGGGTCCCTCATGTCCCGGCCCGCCGCGAACCCCCGGGTGAGCAGCGTGAGCGCCTCGCCGCGCAGCGCGTCGTCCACCTCGACGGCGGGGTCGAGGTGCAGCACCCTCGCGGCGTGGGCGTCCGCGCCCGGGTGCACGGCGGCCCGGGCCTCCTCGGCCTCGACCCGCGCCCGGAACATCCGCGCACGCTCGGCCGGGCCCACGTCGCCGTGGCCGGAGAGGTTCAGCGCGGCGACGGCCGCGTCGTCCACCGCAGCCGTGTCCTGGAGCCATCGTGCGGCCGAGTGCAGCACCGGCAGATCCACGAACCGGCTCACGGGCAGGGAGGCCCCGGACTGCCACGCGTGTGCCGCCGCCGCCAGCACCCGCCGGATGACCTGACGGTCCACCCCGGACGCGGCCTCCGGATGCGCGGCGACCACCCGGCGCAGCAGGTCCGGCGAGATCGGGCCGGTCCGCCCGAGGTCCGGGTCGGCCTGCCACATGCTGACGAGCGCGCCGGCTCCGCTGATCAGGTCCACGAAGTCGGCGGCGTCCTCCACGTCGTGCCCGAGGAGCAGCTTCAGTGCCCGCACCAGGCGCAACAGCTCGGTCCGGCTCCGCGGCGACGGCTCGCCCGGGAACCCTGCGCGCGCCGCCAGCCGGTCGAGTTCCGCGTCCGTGGGCTCCGGACGGCTGGTCTCCCACCACCACCGGCGTCCGCGCGCGTCGGTGAACAGCACCCGCACGGGGTCGCCCTGGTAGTTGAACACCCCTTGCAGGGCGTAGGACAGACGCACCGTGCGCCTGGTGACGTTCGCCAGATGCTGGCCGAGGGAGAGGGCGTCGTCCGCGAGCGGATCGGCTGCGAACGGTACGGGGAACGAGTCGCCGGCCTGCGTGAGGTCCTGCGCGGCGCTGTCCTGCGGGGTCGAGGAGTAGCAGACCACCATGTCGATCCAGTGGTCCTCGGGCATGCTCGAGAGGCTCTTGCGCCGCCGGAGCCACTCCCCCGCCTCGTGCCGGTCGGCCGACCTCGATCCGCCGCCGGCCAGCGGCAGCACCAGGCGGCCCGGCAGACCGTGGCCCGCCAGGTGGTACGCCTTGTCCTTCGGTCCGGGATCGTCCAGCGGAAGGGTGGCGGAGTAGGTGCCGGTGGCGCGGTTGTAGTGGACGTACAGCGTCATCTGGTCGAGACGGCTGAAGTTGTCCTCGCGGCTCCCGGCGAGTTCACCGGGCTCGTGCAGGCTGCGGCCGATCTGCCGGCCGGTCAGGGCACTGATGATGGGCTGCGTGAGCACATCGCGGTGCCAGGCCGGGGCACCGTCCTGGGCGTCCGGCGCGAGGCCGGGCCGGACCGGGACCCAGGAGCCGTGCGGGAGCCCGTCCTGCCGGATCACGGCGACGGTGCTCGGGGCGGCCGGATCGGGGTGGCGCCGCGCCAGGCCGCTGTGGACCCACACGGTGCGGCCGGTGCGCTGCGCGAGTGTCCGGGGCAGTTCCAGGTAGCGGTCGCCGGCGAAGGGTACGGCCATCACGATCGGGGTTTCGTCCGGCAGCCCTTGCCACGCCGGGTCGTTCGCGACCAGCTCGGCGAACTCGTCGGGGCCGAGGTCCCGCGTCGTTCCGTCGGGCAGTCGCGCCGTCACCGTGTCGTGGCGCCCCTCGGCCAGGACTGCGTACGGGGTCACGTCCCACGGCCACGGGGAGAGGTCCAGCATGCCGTTCTGTGTGGACCCGCCGGCCTCGTCGGGCTGGAGCTCCTCCACGGACATGCTGTTCAGCTCGGCAACCTCGGACCCGGTCCAGTTCAGGCCCGGCACCCGCGTTCCGTTCGCGGACACGTACCGGGCACGGTCGGCGGCGAGGACGCCCTCCTCCTCCATGGCGAACGCCTTGAGGGCGGCCAGGCTGTTCGCCCGCCCGGCGGCAAGCGCCCTCTCGACCTTCCCGTAGAGGTCCCTGAGCGTCTCCGGGTCGACGAGGGCGAAGGGGCCGAGGTGGAGAACGCTCCGGGCGACCGTGGCCGCGTCGAACGGCCCGGCCCGCAGGGCCGGTTCGTCGCGCCGCAGCGTGTCCAGGGTCTCGACCGCGGCCGCGTGCCCCGGGGACGTGACGGCGATGGTGGCCTGGCGGCCAAGGTCCGCGCGGTTGGCCGTGCCCGGCAGGCCGGTCGTGACGGCCTGGCCGGACAGGCGCGCCCGGCCACGCGAGGTGATCTTGAAGTCCCTGGCGTTCAGCCTCCTCTGTCCCGCCGCCGGGTTCTCCTGGAGGACGCCCAGCGCGTGGTCCAGCCTGCGTACGAACAGTTCGTGCGCGGCCCGCGCGCGCTGATCGCCCCTCCTGCGGGCGGCCTGCTCCCGCTCCTGCGCGGTGCCCGCTCCGCGGGCGTCGGCGCCGTACCCGGCGATGTCGGCCCTCGGCAGCGGCACTCGTGCGCGCAGGTTGCGCAGTCCGGCCCCGGCGACCTGGAACGCCAGCCGGTCTACGCTCTCCTGCGCCTCGGCCGACGGTCGTGTCTGCCCCTGGGCGTACGCGACGAGGCTCAGCCGGGGCAGCGGGCCCAGCGGACGGTCCGGTGCGGTGGCCGCCGGGGCGGCGAACACCGGACGCCCGCCGCCCGTGTCCAGCGACGTCATGTCCGAGGCGGGCACGACCGAGCGGGTCATGTCCAGGCCGGTCATGTCCAAGTCGGTCGCGTCCAGGCCGGTCGCGTCCAGGTCGGTGAGGCCCGTGCCGGGAAGGCCGAAGCCGATGCCGCTGAGGCCCACCCCGTGGTCGAGGTCGAGGTCGTTCCATGCCGACATGTCGACGTCGTCCGGGTCGCCGGTGGTGTCCATGCCGAGGCCGTCCAGGCCCGCTTCGTCCAGCATCGACGGGTCGAGATCGCGCATGTCGGCGTCGGCGCCCGACTGCGCCGCAGGCCCCGGCTCCGCGTCTGCGTCGACGGCTCGGGCGCTGTCCGTGGCGGACGTGGTCCAGCGCTGCCGCAGGCCGAGACCGACGCGCAAGGCGTCGGCCAGCTCCGTGGCCGACGCCGGGGCGGCCCCGGCGTCGGCCCCCGCCTCCAGCAGGTGGGCGGCGACCTGACGCACCGCGTCCCGGAAGGCGTCCCCTGCGTACCGCAAATCAGCGAGGACGGGGTGCGGCTCCACCGGCAGCACCAGGGAGACGGCGGCCTCCCAGGCACGCTCGGTGGCTGCCGCCCCGGGACCTTCGGGCGCCGCGCCCTCGAAGTCGGCGTAGGCCCGCGCCCACAGCCGCCGTGCCGCGAGCGCGGCCACCGTGTGCGTCCTGAACGACCAGGCACCGTGCGCCGCCGCCCGCACCCGGGCCAGCTCCAGCGGCGACAACGCGCTCGCGGGCAACCGGCCGTCGCCGCTCAGCGCCATCTCGGTCCGCAAGCGGACGGAGAGCGTGACGCCCGCGGCCTGAAGCTCCTGCGGGCCCACGGTTCCCGACTCCTCGGGATCCGTGTCCCCTTCCTGGACTCCGGCCTCCGACAACAGGTCGTCCTCGGTCAACTGGCGCGCGATCCAGTCGCGTTCTCCGGCATCACCCGGAACGACCGGGATCGCCTCACCGGCGCGCAGGCCGCCGCCCCCGGCGGATTCACGCGCCGCGCCCAGTGCCTCCGGAGCGACACCCAGCGCCCAAAGCCGCGCCTCGGCGTCCTCCGCACCCCGGCGCGCCTCGTCGACCGCTGTCCAGGCGTCCGCCGCCGCCGTCCCGTCTCCGCCTGCCCGTTCCGCAGTCGCCGCCTCGGCGGCGGCGCCGCCCAGCGCGGTCAGCGCCCGCGCATGCGCCTCCCACGCCGCCTCCAGATCCGCGACGGCGGTGTCCTGGCCGGTGGCGGACGGTCCGGGCATCTGCGCCACGGGGCGGTCCGGCTCGGCGGCGACGGGGCGGGTGAGGACCTGGCGGACCTGGCCTGCACGGTGCGGGAGGGCGGCACGGGGGCCGGCCTGACGCGTGCCCGTCTCCGTGGCGCGCCCTGTCCCGAGCTCGTCCAGCAGGGCCTGGGCGTGCTCGTCGGGGAAGAGCCCGTCGCGCGCGACGTTCTCCCTCAACTCCCGCTCGTCAAGCGGGTAGATGTTCCAGTACCTGCCCCAGTTGTCCGTGTAGTCCAGGGCCGGGTCGTGGCCGGGAACGTCGTCCAGCGCCAGCTGGGCACCGCGCATCACCTCGTGGACGGTGTGGTGGCCGACCGTCAGCGAGATGGCCAGCATCCCGGCCCTGATCATGCCGAGGTCCAGATCGAGGCCCCACTGCTCACGCATCCGGGCGGCGTGCAGCACGAAGCGGTAGGTGGATCCGGCGGTGCCGGTCGCCACGAGGCCGCCCGAGTCCTCCGAACTCCCCTGGAAGTCCGCGCCCATGGCAATGTCGTACACCGAGGTCGCCGGCATCCAGGTGAGCCCCGCGTCGTCGACCGCGAACCGGCGCTCCGCGTCGCTGAGCGGCGGGCGGGCGGAGTCCGGGCGTGCCGGGTTCTCGACAGGCTTCGGCAGCTCCGCGATCGCGGCCGCCTTCTGCGAGGGGGTCAGGTCCGAGGCCTGGATCTCCGTGGCGCGCCGCATGTACTCGGCGTAGGCCTCGCGCTGCCTCCGGCTCGGCCGTTCCGCGGCGATCTCCGGATGCTGCTGCTCCGCGCCGCCGAGCATCTCCGGTACGAGATCGTTGGAGATGCCCTCGTACAGGAAGGCCACGAGCTCCCGCAGGTTGCCGCTCCTCACCACCCGCTGGAGCGCCTCCCGTGAGGTGCCGACGACACCCGCCTTGAACTTGCTGGTGTCACCGAAGGTCGCCAGCGCGCGGGGGTGCTGCCGGCGTGCCGCGGACCACGCCGCGCTCGCCATCTTCCGGAACTCGGCCGTGACGGCCTCGTGTTCCGCCAGGTACTCGCCCAGGCGCCGGTCGAAGGCGACGGACTCCTCGGCATAGCGGATCCGGGCCAGGACCCACGGAGGGGCCTCGCTGTTCCTGCGCTCAGGGCTCGGCCGCGCGGAACGGCCCGGCGGCCGGGGCCCGGCACGCTCGGCGGCCCTCGCGGAGGCCTCGGCGGCACCGGAGGCCTCGGGCCGCACGGTCGGCCGCTCGCCGGTGGTCTGGTTCCGCTCGGCGGCGGCGGGGGCAGGGGCGGAGACCGTGGCCGGCGGTCCGGTCACCGGCTCGGCGGTCGTGCTCGGGCGGCCGGTGGTCTCCGGTGCCTGCCCGGACAACGTGGCCGGTTCGCCCACGGGGGTGGTGCGGCCGGAGGGCCCCGGTGGGACCAGGCGCTGATCGTCGATCTCGATCGTCACCACCCGCCCCTGGGCCGGATCGGTGGCGCTGCGCACCCGCTTCGCGGACTTGGTCAGGCCGAAGTCCCGTACGCCTACGCGCGGTCCGCCCGTGCCCGCCTGGAAGGTGCTCAGGACCTGGGTCAGCCGGGCCGCGAGCGACCTCGCGACGGCGTCGGCCCGCGCCTGGCCGCTGGCCTGCGAGCGGTTTCCGTGCCCGGTCACGGTGACCGCGGGCATCGGAAGGCCATGGGCACGGTTCCACAGCCCCGCACGGGCCAGCGCGTGGGCCAGAGCGTCGATCGTGCCGTCCGCGTCGGTGGGGGTCCGGTGCTCCCTCTCCTCGAAGCGGATCGTCCGCCGGAACCGGGGCGGTGTGTGACCGTGCAGCACCACCGTCGTCAGCGGGTTGGCCACCGCCGGCGAACGATCCGTCAGCAGCGCCGCGTGTACCTCGTGCGCGGACTCTCCCGGCCGCTTGCTGTACGCCTGGAAGAACCACAGATCCTTGTCGTCGATCACCGGCGCGGCCGTCCGGATCAGTTCCCTGGCGCGAGCGCGCGCTTCGGCGATCTCGCGCTGGGCCAGCGCGTGTTCGGGCCGGTCCTCGTCGAAGTAGTGCGGCAGTTGCTCGGCCTGATGGACATCGGCCAAGGCCCTGGCCACCCGGGCGAAGCTCTCCAGGCGCGTGGTCTCCGCCTCGTCGGCACCGCTTCGCCGCGCCTCGGCGGCGCGCTGCCCGGCCTCGACGGCCAGCCGGTCGAGTTCGTCCTCGCCGTAGCGGTCGAGGTTCTCGTCGATGACGTCGTCGAGGAGCCCGGCCGGGATCTCGCTCCGGGAGTGGCTCTCGTTCTCCAGCGTGATCTGGTGCGTGCCGTCCTCACTGTCCAGCACCACCTGCGCGAAGTGGTAAGGGGTGTGCGGGCCCACCCGGTCGCCGGGCTTGGCGTGGTTGTGCGTGAACAGCTGTGCGCCGCTCTCGTTCGTGGTGCTGATCGACTGGATCAGATACCCCTCGCCGACCCCGGCCCACGCGTACTCGTTGACGCCGATGCGCCGCGCCGCCGAGGCCAGCCTGGTGCGGCGCGGGTTGTCCTGCGGCTCGTAGCTCAGGGCACGGCCGTAACGCTCACCGGGCAGGGGCGCTCCCACCACACCTCCGGTGAAGCGGTCGTCCCGGCCCGTCCGGCGCGCGGCCCAGCGCGGGGTGACGCCGGTGGCGGGCAGCGCGCCCTCGGCGACCTCCGTCAGCGCACCGGCCAGGTGGTGGGTTCCGGTGACTTCCCTGCCGTGCAGCCCGTTGACGGGTGCGGTCGCGACGATGCCACCGGTGGGGCCCCGGAACGCGATGTGCGACAGGGGCGCGGACGCCGCGCCGGCCACCATCTGGGCGAAGTCCCGCGTGAAGACGTGTTCCGGTCCACCGGATGCAGTCAGGAACTCCGGCTCGACCCGGAACAGCGGTTCTCCGTACGAACCGTCCTCCTTCGGCAGCAGCACAGCGACCGACTCGTCGGCCCTGAGCCGCACACCGGCGCCCGCAGCGGCCAGCCGGGCCGACGAACGCTCGATCGCCGCCCGGGTGGCGTACGCCTGCTGGCTCCGGCCGCCCGCCGCGTCCTCGGCCGCGAGCATCGCCAGCGTCCGGTCCTCGGAGATGTGCAGGGGCGGCCGGTCGGCCATGAGGACGTTCCCGCGCTCCTGACGCGGCAGGACCAGCGTGAGCGGACCGCTCCCTGTGCCGTCCCCGGCCCGGACCTCGCCGACGGTGCGAGGGAGCGGCGGGGTGGACAGGATCCCGCTGCCGTTCCTGTCGATGACGCCGTAGTCCCGCGTCGTCAGCGGCCGGGGCCGGCGCGCGTCGATCTGCCGTTCCAGGACGGCCTGGTCGGCGAGGCGGTCGAACTCCGCGTCACCGTCGCTGCTGGACACGTCGTCGTCTTCGGACACGTCGTCGTCGCTGTCGGCGTCGGAGAGGCCGTCGGTGCCGCTCTCGCCGCTGAGGTCCCGCGCGCCGGGCAGGCCGCCGTCCGCGGGCGGTTCCGTCGAGGCCCAGCCGGCACCGGTGCGCCCTTCGCTCAGGTCCAGCATGAGGTGGCGGGTCCCGGCCGTCGGATGCGTGGCCACGCCGGCCGGAGCCTCCGGGTACCAGACGCGGCGGCCCGTCGTCCCGGCGACGAGCGACGCGACGGTCGCGGCGTACTCCGGCGGGAGCACCAGGACGATGTCCGCGCCTCGGGGCCGGCGGGTGTCGTACGCGATGAGCATGGCCAGCTCGTCCGGGTCCTGCACACGGAAGGTGCGTCCTGGTACGGCGATCTCGACCGCAGGACCGGCCGCGGCGGCCACGACCAGATAGGGGTTGCGCCACGGAGCGGGCCGGGGAACCACCCGGCCCCTGGCCCGTACGGCGTAGGAGGCCGTTTCGGGGGCGGGGTGCCCCGGTCCGGTGAAGTCACGGCCGACGGCTTCGCCCTCGTCGTCGTGCAGGAGTGTGGCCTCGTCGTGGGCGCCGCGACCGGTCTCGATCTGCCGCTCGATGAAGTACAGGGCGAGCCCCTCGGCGCTCTCCATGTCGTCCGAGGACGCGTCGAGTGCCAGCGAGCCGAGCAGCAGGAAGTCCGCCGCGCCGGGCCTCGCGCCGCTCTCCATGTGCAGGACCTGCCGGGTGAGACGTATCAGCCCGTCGCGCAGCGCCTGAGACGTGGGGTGGGCACCGGCCTCCGCCCGGACGAGGCCGTACAGCGCCTCGGACGTCTCCCGGAGCCGCGTGGGTGGAAGGTCGCCCCGCCGGGGGCTGAACAGGGTGTCCAGCCAGCCCGGTCCGGCCCACGGCGGGCGCTCGGCCTCGTCATCGGAGTCCGGCTCGGAATCCGACTCGCCGGACGCCTCCGCGAGTGGGGACAGGGCGCGCCCGGGCGGCAACGGGGGCGGCACCGCGCCGTCCGGCCCGGTCCGGGGGGAGGAGGCGGGGAGCGACACCGGGTCGATCCACACTGGCTCCCGGCGCTCGGCGTCCGCGTGTGCGCGCGCCTCGGCCCAACTCGCCCCTTCTGGCGCGGTGGAGGGCTCGACGTCTCCCACGACCGCCGACCACAGGTGGAGGTGGCGGGGGCGCAGGCCGCTCTGCACGAGGCCGTCCGGGGCGGGCTCGCGGAACGGGCCGAGCAGGCTGCCCGGCGCGTGGAGCCGGCCGGGGTTGCTCGCGTCGCGCGTCTCGTCCCGCAAAAACAGCTGGTGGGCCAGCTCGTGCGCGAAGTCCACCGGATCGGCGTCGGGCCACCAGGCGCGCTGGTCCATCGGCTGGTCCCGGCCGACGAGGTCGACCGTCAGGTGAGGGTCCTCGTCGGTCCCGACCGGTTCGACGGTGACGTGCAGCCGGTCCCCGCCGGGCAGCCGGTGGCCCGGGCCGTTGTAGAACTCCTCCACGCCCTTCAGTACCCGCGCCAGCACGGCGTCGGTGTCGGCCTGCCCGTCCCCCGGGCGGACGGCGAGCCGCACGGTCAGGTCGGTGACGGTCTCCCCGTTGTGGACGAAACGCCGCACGTCGAAGGCCGACCGGACGACGAACCGCGGCCGGTCGTCGGGGCGCGGGCCCGGCACGCGGGACGGGGCGGCCTCCGCCGCCGAGCCCGAGGACGTGCCGGAAGACGTACCGGAGGAGTCGGCGGTCTCCCGCAGCGGGATGCGCAGGGCCGTGCCGCCGTCGCCTTCGGGCACCAGGTACAGGGCCGTGGAGTCCGCCGCGACCTTGTACGGCGCGGAGTCCTGGTCCAGATCGGCCATGACGCCCGCCAGGGTGTCCATGTTGTCCACGCGGCCGATCCAGCCGCTGTCGCCCCGCAGGATCACCCCCGCCGTCCCGTGGACGAAGTCGTGGCCGAACCGCGTCCAGCCGGTCGGCGGGATCTCCTCTCCTCCGGGGAGCCTGATGTGCCCGCTGTCGGCGACCTCGTAACGGAACGGCTCCGAACGGGACTCGGCGGCTCGCGTGTAGGTGAACCACCGGCGGGGCTGCGGGCCCGTCGTGGCCGGTGTGCCGCCCGCTGAGTCGACCGCCTTGCCCTTCGCGGCCCGGCCGCCGACGGTCCGCGAGCCGGTGGCCGCCGCGTCGACGACGGACGGCACCGACGCGCCCTCGGGGACCGGCACAGCCGTCGTGGGCACGACGAAGTCCGGGCCCACGCCGTAACGGGGCCGCATCACGGTGACCGGGCGGCCGATCGGCCACTGCTCGGCCACCGGGTCGAGGCCGTCGTCGCGCGAACCCCCGGGCAGGCCTCCCGGCAGGGCGCCGCCGCGCGGGCCGCGGGTGGCCACCTGCCGGGGCCCGCCCCTGTGGTCGTCCACCGTGACGTCCACGGTGGCGGTGCCCGCGTCGCCGGTGGACAGCCTGGAACCGCGGACGGCGACCGCTTCGACCGTGAACCGGTCGGCGGTCACGTGGGGTTGCGGAGTTCCCTCCTGGTACGCGGCGAGGGCCGCGGCCAGTTCCTCCCGGAAGGACGCGGCGACCGCCTCGGTACGCGCCTTGGTGAGGTCCCGGCCGATGATGCGGGCGCCGCGCAGCCCGCTGACCCTGACGTCCGGCAGCGGCAGCCCGTTCGTGGCGTTCCACAGCCCTGTCCTGGCCACCCCCTTCGCCAGGTGCCGCAGGGGGTGCTCGGCGGCTGCGGGGGTCTGCCGGGCGTCCTTGGCGAAGGTGACGGACACCGGCAGCGCCTGCTGGCCACGGAGCACGACGGCGGTGAGCGGATTGGCCTCGGCGGAGGGGCCGGTACCGAGGAGTTCGGCATTGGTGTCGTGGGCCGACTCGCCCGGGCGCTGGGCGTACATCCGCATGTACCACTGGTTCTTGCCCGCGATGACCGGTTCGAGCTGTCCGATGCGGAGCGCGGCGGCGCGCGTGGCGCCTTCCAGCTTCCTCTCCGCCGTGGCGCGCTCCGGCGATCCGGCGGGCGCTGCGCGCAGCTCCGCCTGAGCCTGTTTGGCGGCGGCGAGGGCCAGCGCCAGATCGAGGTGCCCGCGCAGCTCCGCGAGGTGCTCGTCGGTCCCCGCTTCCTGGCGCCGCTCGATCTCCTGGCGCAGTTGCGAGGCGATCTCCCTCAGTTCCCCCAGCTCGTGGTTGCGGAGGTTCGCCTGGACCGCCTTGGTGTGCCGGTGGTTGCGTACGGAGGCCCGTGCGTGGTTCTCCAGGGTGATCTGGTGGGTGCCGTCCTCGCTCGCCAGGACGACGGTGGCGAAGTGGTATCCGAAGTGCGCGCCGCCGGGCTTCGTCTGCGGCTTGGCGTAGTTGTGTTCGAGGCTCGGCTGGCCCTGGTCACCGGACGCCGCGACGGACTGCACGACGTAGCCCTCGCCGATGTCGGCCCACGCGTGCTCGTTGACCCCGATCCGGCGTGCCGCGTCCGACAGGGCGTCCCGGCGCGGGTCGACCGGCTGGGCGAGGCTGAGCGCCCCGCCGTACGCGCGTCCGGGCAGGGGGCCGCCGTCGCCGCCGGTGGGCCGGTCGTCCCGGCGGACGAGCGAGGCCGCCCACCCCGGGTCCGCCGTGTCCGGTGGCGTGTCGCCGTCAGCGACGCCGCTCAGGGCCTCGGCGAGGTGATGGGTTCCGGTGACCTCGACCCCGTCGGAGGCGTTGACCGGTGCCGTGACCGTCCGGCCGCCGCCCGGAGCGCGGAAGACCAGGTGCGACGTACGGGCGTTGTCGGCCAGCATGTCGGCGAAGTCCCGGCAGACCTCCTCCGTGGACGTGCCGGAGCGGGTCAGGAAGTCGGGGGTCACGAGGAACAGCTGCCTGCTCCCCCCGTCGTCCGTGGGCAGGATGACGCTGAGGTCCGGGTCGAGTGTCAGGCGCACCGCGGCGCCGGCACGCGCCAGCCTGGCCGACGCGTGGGCGACGGCTTCGGGCGTCGCGAAGACCTGCTGTCCGTACGCGCCGTCCTCGACCGCGAGCGTACGGTCGGAGGAGATCCGCAGGGCGGGGCGCTCCGTGACGAGCGTCTCGTGGTACTCCTGCACGGACATGGCGAGTTCGGGGGCATCCTCCGTGCCCGCCAGCGCCCGCGGCGTGTGCCAGGTGCCCCGGATCCCACCGGGCCTGCGGAAGAACACGCCGTCGTCACGGCTGCTCATGAGGCCGTAGTGCCTCGTGGTCAGCGGCTCGGCCCGGCGCGCGCCGACACCGTCGTCGGGGTCGGAGTCGCTCTCGTACAGGCCGACGATGTCCGCGACGTCCCCGTCGCTGTCGGTCTCCTGGCCCGGCCGGACGGAGTCCCACACGGCGCCGCCCCCGGCGGGGACGGGTCCCAGCATGATGTGCTCCGCACCGGTACGCCAGTCCGTGGACGGCCGGGGCGCGTGCTCCGAGAACCAGACCCTGGAGCCGGTCAGTTCGGCGACCTGGCGTGCCAGGGACGCGATGTCCGGGTGGGGGAAGGCCAGGACGACGTCGGCGCCCGCCGGTCGCGACGGGTCCCGTGCGACGAGCCGGGCGAACTCCCCGAGGTCTTCCGTCGTCACCATGCCCTGGGGCGTGGTGAGCTGGACCGATTCCGCGCCGGCCTGGGCGAGCACGACGTACGGGTCCGACCAGAGCGCGGGCCAGGTACTCACCCGGCCCTCCTCGCTCTCCACGGCGTACGAGTCCAGGGGCGGCACCTGGTCCCCGGTGCCGGTCCAGTTACGGCCGGTGCCGCTCTCCGAGACCAGCCCGGTGGCCCGGTCCAGGGCCGCGTCGTGGCGCGTCAGGTAGGCGGTGAGTGCGGTCGCGTCGGCCAGTTCCTCCGGGGAGGCGCTGAGGGCCAGCGACCCGAGGAGCAGGAGGTGCTGCTCGCGTACCGGGGCGGCCGGTGCGAGGCCCAGCACCCGCCTGGTCAGGTCGCGCAGCTGGTCGGGGGTGCCGGTGGCGGTGGACGGCCCGTCCGCGTTGCGCCGTGCGAGTTCTCGCAACGATGCCGCGGTGCCGACGAGCATCTCCGGCGAGTGGCCCTGCCGGGTCGCCGGCCCGAACAGGAGGTCGAGCCACGTCTCGTACGGGGTGGCCTGGGGGCTGTCCTCGCCGACGGGTTCACCGTCCGGTTCACTGTCCGAATCACTGTCCGAGGAGCTGTCGGAATCCGCGGCGTCGTCGGTGAACCGGAACCGGGCGAGCGCCTCGGTGTCGCTGTCGTCCGTGAACCTGAACTGCGCGAGCGCCTCGGCATCGGAGCGCTGACGGCCCGGCCGGCCGGACAGCGTGTCGAGCTCGTACGCCTCTTCCTCGCCCGGAAGGCCGGGCGGATCACCGGCGGACGGGGACGGCGAGGGCCGGGACGGCGACGGGGGCAGCGGTACGGATGCCGGGTCCTGCTGCGGACGTCGTGCCGACGCGAGTTCCGGC
Source organism: Streptomyces sp. NPDC006516 (assembly GCF_040611875.1). Taxonomy (NCBI): domain Bacteria; kingdom Bacillati; phylum Actinomycetota; class Actinomycetes; order Kitasatosporales; family Streptomycetaceae; genus Streptomyces; species Streptomyces sp. NPDC006516. The sequence continues at coordinate 67,659 of NZ_JBEXPD010000011.1, read as the reverse complement.
GCGGACGTGCCGGTGCCGCCGGAGGACGTGACCGTCGGCGTCGGCGCGTCCTTCGCCGTCGACACGTCCTCGGTCGTCGGCAGGACCTTGGGTGCCGGCACTCGCTGGGTCGTGCCGCGGGGCCGCGGGGTCTCCTGCGGGGCCGTCCGCGTGCCCGCCCCCGCCGTCGCCGGAGTACGCGGCACGAGAGGGACGAAGTCGCCGCCGCGACGGCGGAGCCGCAGGTGCGGGCCGCTCGCGCCTGCGGGACCGGGATAGGTGTGGGCGGTGCCGTTCTCCTCGATCAGCGTGACGGTGGTGCCGGTGGCGGCGGCGGCCCACTCGGCGACCGCCCGGTCGGCCCCTGGGCCCCAGAGGGCTCGGGCGAGATGGCGGCGCAGATGGCCTTCCAGGGCTTCCGTGCTCGGCCCGGGTGCGCCGCGGCGGGTCACCATGGGTGGGGGCGCGAACAAGGAATCCCGCTCGGCTCGCGCACCGGGGAGGCCGTTGAGCCGCATCAGCCGGGCAGGGGCCCACCCGGCCCGCAGCCGCAGCCTCGTGGCCTCGTGGCGGTCCACTCCCGGCCGCCCGGCCGCCTGACCCAGGGCCGTGGACAGCGCGCCGAAGAAGCCGTTGCCTCGGCCCGTGGGCGTGCCCTGCGTATAGGTGGAGCCGTCGGGCGCCGTGAGGACTCCGTCGGGGGCGAGGCGGTAGCGCGGGGCGGTGCTTTCGGCGGGCGGCAGCCAGGGCGCCGCGGGGTGGCTGCGGTGCACGGGCGGCGTGGTGGGCTGCCCGGTCGTGGTGGAGCCGCCTCCCGTGCCGGAAATCCCGGCGGTGTGCGGGGCGGGCAGCGCGGCGGTGGCCGGGGCCGGGGTGCCCGGCGGTAGGGCGGCGTGGAAGAACCCGTCGGCGGAGAACAGCACCGGGTCCGATGCCGGATCGACGGCGGCCGGGTCGGCGCCGTGCGGGAGGAACAGCTGATCCCGGCCCTCACCGGTCACCACGGTCAGTGGGGTGCCGAGCACCCGTGCGGCGAGGGCGGGCAGCAGGTCGGCTCCGCCGTGGTCACCAGCGCGGCGCTCGGGCGGGGGCGGTACCCCGTCCGTCCGTGCGGATCCGGTCGGCTGCGGCTCGCTCGTGAACGGACGGGACAGGGCGGCGGTCGCCAGGGCGACCCGCTGGGCCGGGGTCGGCCAGAAGGTCAGCGGAAGACGGCCGAAGGCGTCGAACTCGGCCTGCTGAGCCGGGGTCAGCACCACTGCCGCGGCGTCCAGTTCGCCCTGGGTGAAGGTGTCCTGGACATCCAGGGCGAGAGCGTCGAGCAGATCATCGTTGCCGTCCTCCCCGAGCGCCCAGGCGAGGCGGTCGCGAGCGGCACCGACGGCTTCGGCGGTGACCGCCGGGTCCCCGGAGGCACCCAGGAACCGCCTGGCGAGCTCGCCGCCGAGCAACTGGGGCAACCGGCCCCGGGCCCCGGCGACGGCGAGCAGCGCGTGGAAGAACGAGGCGCCGTCGTGCGGCACGGTGTGCACCTCGCGCACCGTGGCCCCGTCCGGCGAGGTGAGGGTGCGCGGCACGGAATTGGTGCTGTCGGTGATCCCGTACGGTTGCGGCGCCTCGGAGCGCCATCCCGGCGCGGCGTACTCCTGCGGCTGGTCCGCGACCGGGACCTGGACCGAGCCCTGGTGGTGTGCGGTGAGGCGGGAGGCGGCGAGGTGCAACCGGTGGTGATCCGCCGCTGCCGTGCCGGTGCGCTGCTCCCACAGTCCTGCGGCGTCGCGCGCGGCCTGCCAGGCGATGACCGCCGGCGCCTCGGCGATGTCCCTCGGCAGTACGGTCGCCGTGCGGGGGTCGTCGTCGCCGAGTGCGGTCCGCTGCCCCGGGCTGAGGGAGAGCCATGCCTCCCGGGCCCGCGCCCGGGCTTCGTAGTACTCCTTCTCGGCTGTGGCGAGATCGGCGGCGGCCTTCGCCATGTCGTCCCAGGCCGCGCGGGCCTCGGCGGGGAATGTGCTGTCGTCGAGAAGTCCGTGGTCACGTGCGATGTCCTCACGCAGCCAGACCAGCGCGGTGGTCTCGGCCTCGGCGGCCCGTGGTCCGCGCCTGGCCTTGCCGAGCGCGCGCAGGGGGCGGCTGTCGGTGATCCGGTGGTCCGACTCGGCCACGGCCAGCCAGCTCACCGGGATCGCGAACAGCATGCTGCGGTCGGTGGACACCTTGACGTGGGTGCCGAGGGTGGTGTCCGCCGCGCCCTTGAGCGCGGTGCTGTCGTTGGCGCCGCCGATCGGGACCGTGGCGCCGGGGTTGGTCACCCCCGCGTTGCTGTTGCCGGCCAGTGGCGCGGTGCCCGCCGCTCCCTCGACGTTGTCGGTGATGCCGGCCTCCAGCGCATCGGAGGTCTTGCGCCGCTGCATGGCCTCCATGCGGGGCTTGCTCTCCACGGCGAGCAGCCGGGCACCGGTACGGTGCATCTTCGCGTAGAGGCGGGAGTCGACGGTGTGGACCTGGCCGAGGACCCGCGCGGAGGACTGGGCGGGCAGCCGGGAGCCGTCCGCTCCGAGGGCCTCGCGGAACGCGGCGGTCAGACCGCCCTGCGAGGTCGCCTCCTGCTGTGCCTGCCCGGGCGCCGTGCCCAGCCCGGTGAGGGGGGTGTGGCGGGCGATGCGTACGCGGGCGCCGAGGATCTCGCCGGTGTGCCGTCTGCCGAGATCGGTGTCGCCGAGGCCGTCGGCGCGGGCGGTGGCGAGCGTCAGCGCGTCGTGCACGCCGGCGGCGCCACGGATGTCCACGGCGAGGATGCCGGAGCCGATCCGGTCGTCGAAGCGGAGGATGTCCGTGCCGTCGTCGTCCGTGCCCGCCCCGCCCCTGCTGCCGCCGTCCATGCCACGTCCGTTCACGGCGTCGGCGTTCAGCCTGTCGCCGTTCGCCCCGTCGCCACCCAGCCCGTCGCCGTCCAGCCCGTTGCCGGACGTGCCGTCGCCGGAGGTGCCGGGAGCACCGGAGGACCGCCAGGCCGCTATGCCTTCCGGCCTCGCCTGGTCCGCGGTAAGCAGGCGTACGGCGCGCTCCGGTTCGGGCACGTTCTGCTCGGTGAGCGCGCCGTCGCCGCCGTGGCCCACAGGGGTGAGAAGCCCCACCGGGGCGATCTCGTCGAGGGTGCCGACCTGGGCGACGGCGCGCGGCGGGAGGGGGTCCCCGGCCACGTCCGTCATCGTGACCGTCAGGAGGTAGCTGGTGACGATCTCCGCGTGTGCCTGTGTGGTGGCGATGTTCGGCATCGCGGTGCTGCCGTCTGTCTCGGTGCGGTTGCTCGCCCGCTGCTTGGCCGCCGCGCCCTGGAGCGAGGGGTTGGCGACGAGGACGCCGTCGCCCGCCGCGCGCTCACCGGCGCTCAGGGTGAGGTCCGCGCCCCGGTCCTGGGAGGTGCCACCGGCGTCGTCACGGGCGATCGTCCGGTAGTCCTCCAGTTCGTACCCCGTGCGCAGCCGCCGCACGGTCGTGGTGACCGGCGTCAGTTTGAACCGGATCTGGCCGGGGCTGCCTCCGACCGGCAGGTGGTGCGGGCTCGACCATGCCCGGTAGCGGACGGGCAGGGTCATCCCGTCGGTGGTCAGCTCGTGCAGGTGGGCGCGGAGGAAGTCGGGCGAGAGCCGCTGCAGCACCTGCTCCCGGTCGTGAGAGGGCACCCCGATCCGCTCCAGGCGCGGCAGCAGGTCGCGCGCCGCCCGTCCGGCGTCGAGCCGGCCGCTGGGATGGGTGGGGAAGCGCCTGCCCCGCAGGAAGCCCGGCACCCGGTAGCCGCCGCCGAGGTTGTCCGGCGTGGTGGTGCCCAGCCCGTCCGGAGCGAGCCCCGCCTCGATGGCGTCCAGTATCGGCAGGTGGAACATCACCGCGTCGCGGATCCGTTGGAGAGCCGCGGCGGCCGGGCGCGGGGACAGGCCGCGTCCGAGGCGTCCGGACAGCCGGCCGGCCACGGCGCTGACACGGGCCCCGGCACGGGTCCCTGCCGTCCCCATCGCGGCCGTCCAGCGGTCGCGCACGGCGACGGTCTCGACGGTGTCGGCGACCACCAGGTACATGCGCCCGGCGTAGGTCAGAGTGGTGTTGCGTCCTCGGGTGAGGGCCTGGGAGACACCCCGGCCCTTGCCCCAGGCGTACTGGAGCGCGGTCGCGTACGAACCGACCAGCGCCTGCTTGCCGGGGACCTGCTGGAGCGGCATGTAACCGCCCTGGACCCCGAGCGTGGTGCGCGAGACGGTGCTCGCGCTGCCGGCGACCCGGTGCTCGTTGCCGATGGTGTTCTCGAGGCTGGCCGGCTTCGGATCGCTTCTGACCCGGAAGTTGCCCAGCTCGCCCCGGACCGCGGCCTTCAGATAGTGCGTACGGAACGGCCCCGCGCCGTTCAGCCCGGTGATCCTGGAGCCGAAGGGGCCCAGGTACTGACCGAGTTGGGCGGCCACACCGAGGTTGGCCATCGCCCGGCGCAGGGCGGTGCGGACCGGCGCGCCGGGTGCGCTGACGTGCCAGGAGGTGCCCGAGGCCCGGTCGGCGGTGGCCTGCATCAGCCGGCTTCGCTCCGGGCCGCCCTCGGCGCTGAGCACGGCGTGCGGCGCGCGCAGCAGGCGCTCGGCGAGCCTCGCGCCGTCCGGGTCCGCCCCGGTCCGGGGAAGGGTGCCGTCGAGGAGCTGGTCCGCCTCCGTGGCGGAGAGGCGCCGCGGCGCGGGCACGGGAGAGGGCGTGGGTGCCGCACCGCCGGCGGGCGGGGCGACGGGAGCGTGGCGGTCGGACCCGTGTGCGGCGGGCACGGCCAGCTCCACCCGGCCGACGGTCTCGGTCCCCCGGCTGAACAGCGGACGTTCCTCGACCTTGCTGACGAAGACGCCCGTACCGAGGAGCCCGAGTGACAGCAGCCGGGCCCAGCCGCGCGGGCGGCGGTGGCCCTCGAAGGAGGCGCCCAGTTCCACCTGGTAGCTGTAGAGGTCGGCGCCGTTCTGGAAGGTCAGGTGGTCATGGGCGACCGTGACCGTGTTGCGGGTGGTCTTCTGGTAGGTGCGGGCGTAGCGGGCGCCGACGGAGACGTTGCCGGTCCGGCGCGGCAGACCGGCCTCGGGTGCCTTGTCGTGGTCACGCGGCGACACGCCGACCTCGGCACCGGCGGAATAGGTGCTGGACTCCTGCTGCCCCTGACCGGAGACCTCGTTGCCGATCACCGCGTTGCGCAGCGACCGCTCGCTCATGGTGGTCTCGAACCGGCGGTCGGTCAGCCGTGCCCGCAGGATCAGCGTGTGGTGGCCGCGGCGTACCGTGCCGTCCTCGGTGAGGGTGACCGGAACGCCGGTGGTGGTCAGCTCGTCCAGGCTCTGCGTGATGGTGGGCCGGTTCAGGGCCTCGCGCACCTGCCGCTCGTTGTGCAGGGCCGTCCGCAACCGGCCGTCGCCGTACCGGAAGCGCGCCAGCCGGGGGTGACGCAGCATCAGCGGCGGCACGAACAGCGACGGGTACGAGCGGTGCAGGGTGTCCAGGACGGTGTCCGCGAAGACCCGCATGGGGTCCTGCTGCGCGGCGGGGAGGGGCGCCTGCTGGGTCGGGGGCTGCCCTGCCTGCGCTCGCGCCTGCGGACGGAAGCCCTCCGCGCGGACCTGGCCGCCGAGGTGCACCGGGTCCTCGCGGGTGAGATACCAGGGCAGCGGCGGCTCGGCGTCCGGATTCGGTCCCGTGCTGCCGGGTGTACGGCTGTCCCAGCCGGCCAGCCGGCGGGCGTCCTGGGTCGAGATCCAGTCCAGGCTGACCACCCGCACCGGCCGGGCCGCGGACGAGGGCTCACCGGCCTTGCGGACCATCAGGGTGCGCTCCACCTGGTAGAGCGCCATGGGGTGGTTGCGGACCCTGCCGGTGACCTTGCGGGCCGCGTCGGCACCCAGGTAGTGGCCCCGCCCCGCGGTGAGGTCCGCGCGGACCAGCGGCCCGCCTTGGAGGCGTACGTCGGTCTCGGGGCCGAGGACGGTGTAGTTCGGCCCCGCGGTGACCTGGAATCCGAACCGGGTGTCGCGGATGTGTCCACGCTGGTTCTGGTACGTGGTCTGGGTGAGGTCGCGTACCTCCGCCTTGAGTGACTCGGTGACCAGCACCGCGCGGTGCGGCAGCGACCTCTCCACGACCAGATGGCCCAGGGGGTGCTGCCCGCTGCCCTGCGTCAGTTCGGGTCCGCTGACCGGACCGGTGAGCCGCCCGAACAGCCCGAGCAGCCGTCCGGGGCGGACGTAGGAGACCAGGGTGCGGTGTGCCGAACTGCCCGGTCGTGCGCCGGAGACGGCCAGCGCGAGCTCCTCCGGCGGGGTCGTCAGGTGGAGGCCGGTCGTGTCGGTCAGCCGTGGCTCCGCCCCGTCGGGGAAGGTCAGGGTCTCCGGCGCCCGGCGGGGCCCGGTGAACGGCACCGTCAGGTCGTCCGGCAGCCGCCAGCTCAGCCCGTCCCGCATGCCGAACCCCGCGGTGTGCACCTGGGTGCGCAGCCAGTGCGGGCGCTGCCCGGACGTGTCGGTGCGGGACGTCGTCCGGCTGTCCGTGCCGGCGGGGTCCGGCGCCTCGGTGACCCGCTGCACCCGCACCCGGTAGTGGACGTCGTCCAGGTGCAGGTGCGAGCCCTCGTGGGCGCGGTGCTCGCCCTGTGCGTAGGCAGAGGTGCCCTGGGAGTAGTCCGTCCTGCGGCTCCAGCCCAGCGAGAAGCCGATCTTCAGCAGCCAGTTGAGGGGCGGCCCCATGCCCAGGCCGGCGGCGATCCGGCGTCCGAAGCCGACGCTGCGCCCGCCACCCGTCCCGGCCTGCCCGCGCCGCATCGTGTCCAGGCGGACCGTGGCGCCGCCCACGTCGGCGAAGCGTTCCCACCGGTGGTACGGGAGGGCCTCGACCGTCATCTCCAGGCCGACCCCGGACTTCTCCCGGCCCACGATGCGGGCCCCGCGCGGGGCGGTGAACGCCGAGGGCTGGTCCGTCAGCAGACGCAGCAGCTCGGTCTCGTCGAACCGCGCGCGTACCGGCTCCGGCAGGCGGCCGAGGATCTCCCTGGCCACCTGCTCCGGCGAGCGGAGCGTGAGTACACCCGGGCCGGCCAGCAGCCCGGTGGGCGAGCCCTGCGCTTCCCAGCCTTCGGCGGTGTCACGGGGATCGGCGCCCGGCCTGATCAGGACGGCGGGCAGCCTGCTGCCGTCGTCGAAGGTGACCGTGCGCGGTGCCGGCCCCGGCGGGCGGGCGTCCTCGCCGGTCAGCAGACGGGCCGGACGGTGGCGTTCGAGCTGGGTCTCCAGCGGCACCGGGTCACCCGGGTCGGGGGTCTCCCCCTCTTCGGGACCGGAGATCCCCGCCATGCTCCGCAGCCACTCCCCGAACGGATCGGAGGCGTCCGGCTCTTGTGGCTCCTGCGGCACGGTGGGCGTGAGCGGGGCGGGCTCGGAAGTCGGCACCAGGGCGTCGTAGTGATCGGTTCCGTTGTACGCCAGGTGCAGGGTGCCGCCGGTGCCACCCGGATGCAGCGCGGTGACGAGGACCGCCCCCGGCGCCTGCGGACCGGGCCGTACGAGGCGCAGGTCCAGGTCGAGCGTGTGGGCCAGGGCGTCGGGCAGCAGGTCGGCGAACGGGGACGACCACAGGCGGGGGCGCTCGGCGGCTGCGGCGAGCAGGCCGCGCCCGCCGAGCCGCCGGGCGTCGGCTGGGCTGGGTGCCACGTCGGCGAGCTGCGGATAGTCGCTGTCGGCGAGGATCTGCCGCCACCGGACGGCGTCGCCGTCGGTGACGACCTCGCGGGCGAGGCGATTCCACTCCTCCGTGATCCGGCGCTGGTCCTCCGCGTCCTCGGCCCCGGCCAGGGCGCGCATCCGCAGGTCGTCCACGACGGTGAACACCGGGTCCGGTACGGCGGTGTCGGCCACGGCGCCCAGCTCGGAGCCGTTGACGCGGTCACGCACCAGAGCGCGCAGTCCGGCGATGCTGCGCGCGGCCCACGCGGGCGGCACGTCCCGGCCCCGCGCGCTGTCGAGGACGGCGCGGAAGAGACAGTTCCCGTCGGCCCGTGCGCGCACCCGGCGGAAGGCGAGACCCTCCGCGCGGACGAGCCCTTCCGGAGGGGGCGCCGTCGCGGGCCCCGGGCTGAACAGGGTCGTGCTCTCGGCGAGGCTCTCCGTCCTGCTCGGCGAGGGCGCCGGGCCGGTCGTCGTGAAGGACTCGGCCCGGCTGGGCTGAGCGTCTGCGTCGCCGGGACGTGACCGGAGCGGTGCCTCGGAGTCGGAGCTGTGCAGGCGGCGCGCCAACTCGGCGGTGTCCGCCGGGCCGAGGCCCAGGTCGGACAGCGGCAGCGGCGCACTCGACAGCGACCACGCGATCTCCGCCGAGGGGGCGTAGGAGAGTCCCCGCGCGTCCTCCTTCGACACCGGCGTCGACGGGGGCAGCTCGGGTGGCGGCGGGGGCAGCAGGTCGCCGAGCTCGGTGCCCGGGCCCGCACCGGCCCTGAGCGCGGCTGCGGCGCGCAGGAACGCGGTGTACTGCCCGGGCGTGGGGCCGGCGGCCGGATCGACGGCCGTGGCACCTGTCGCGGTGTGCCAGTCGGTGACCATACGGCGCAGCAGGTCCGGGGACATGCGGCCGTCGGCGTACCGGGCCGCGCTGTCGGCGCCCAGCCAGCGCAGACCGTCCACATAGGCGAGGCCCGCGAGCAACTCATGGTTCTCCGAGCGCTGTTCGGCATCCGGCCCGAGGGCGTCGCGCAGCGTCCGGATCTGCTGGAGCGTACGGGCACGGGCGAACGCGTCGGCCGGGCCGGGGCCCGCGTGCAACCCCGCCTCGCGTGCCGCACGGTCCAGGTCGGCCCCGCCGGGTTCCGGGGTGAAGAGCCGCCACCGCCCCGGCCCGTCGGGGCCCTCGGTGAGCACCGCGCGGACATCGCCGTCGCGATCGCGCGCCGTACCCACCTCGGTGGTCGGCGCGTACACCGAGCGGCCGGTGCGGTTCGCCACGTGCTGCGCCACGGGCAGCCCGGCCGTCTCCGGCTGTCGCCCGGTCTCGCAGGAGTACAGCACGAGCGGACGGTCCTCATCACCGTCCGCCGCCCACGACCTGAGCACTTCACCGAGTTGCACACCGCTGACCTTGACCGCCGGTCGCGCCGAGTCGTCGGTGCCGAGAGTGACGGTACGGGGAGTGCCGTGTCCCACGAAGTAGTCGGCGCCCCGCTCGGTGCCCGCGCCGGGCAGCGGGGCCGCCGGGCCGGTGAACACCGTGCGTCGGGCAGGCAGTTGCGTTCCGGCCACCGGGAGGGAGTCCGCCGGCAGGGGTGGGGACTCGGGGGCGGGCGTGGACACGGTGCGTACGCCCCGGAAGGTGTCCTGACCGAGCAGCGCCCTGCGCCCCGCGTCACGGGCCGTGCCGTCCTCGGCCGGGCTCTGCGAGATGGTCACCGTCCGGACGGCACGACCCGGTGGGGGCTGCACCGTCGCGTCCGGCACCAGGCGCCGCAGCCGGCTGAGGGGCACCGTGTGGCCCTCCAGAGTGGTGACGGCCGGTTCGCCGAGGGGCCGCCCCGTGCCGTTGGCCTCGCCTCCGGAGACACCACCTCGCACCGGGCGTACGACGATCCGGGCCTGGGACGGGCTGTGTGCCACGGGCGGCGGCACGGGGGAGGTCTCCGGTGCGAGCGGCGGGGGCGGGGTGCCTCCGTTCCGCCCCCCGTGCCCTGCGCCGGTGAGGGAGGCCGGGCCTGCGGGCTCGGTACGGGCGCTGTCACCGTCACCCGGTTCGAGGTACACGTCGGTGGCGGTCTCACCCCAAGGGCGGGACAGCGTGGAGAGCTTGACCTGGCTGGGGTTGGTGACGGCCGTGGGGCCCGGTGCCGTTCCGTCGTCGTGTACGGGCGTCGCCTCTGCCGACGGCGCTACCGGGGGCGTGACGGGTGGCGTGACCGTGGAGGCGGCGAACGGGGCGCTGTCGGCAGCTTCCGAGCTCTGGGTGGCGGGCCGGGGCATCGGGCCCAGGGCGTCGGCGAGCGGCAGCAGCACGTCCGAACCGGGAAACGCAGTGCCCGGGGTGCCGTCGCCCGTCGTCGCGGGGCCGGTGAGCGTGCGGACCTGTACCGGGGCGCCGGGCCCCTCCCGGGTCAGCTCGACGGCGGCACGCACCGGACGCCCCGCCGGGTCCGGCACGACCGCCGGTCCGAGCACCACGGCCCGATCCGTACCGGCTCCGTCCAGCAGCTGTGCGGCCTCCGGCGACCCCACCGGCGGTGGCGTGGCCGAGACGACGATCGTCAGGGGTTGTTCCGGGGCGGAGCGGGAGGCGTCGGTGAGCGCGGGGGCGGTCTTCACGTCGGCGGGGGCGCGAACGTCAGTGGAGCCGCCTGCCTCCGCGAACGAGCCGACCGTACTCACCTTCGGCGGAGCGGCGGGGGTGTCGACAGCCTGCGGAACGGCAGAGGTGTCGACGGCCTGCGGCGCGAGGGTGACTCCGACGTCCGGGGCGGGAACGCGCGCCTCGGAGTTCACCTCGGCGTCGGGGCCGGCGAGCGGGTCGGCAGAGGGGCCGGGCGCCAGGTCGGCGGACTCGGCAGAGGGGGCGATCTGCGGGGTGTCGTCCGTCGCGGCCGGGGCCTCGTCCCCCGGGGCAGCACCCTCGGGGGTACGGGCGCCCTGCGAGGCGGCGGGAGTCGAAGCGCCGCCGCCGGGCGCCGGGATACCACCGGGCCTGCCACCGCTCGCCGTGCCGGGGGTGGAGGGCGCCGTCGGACCACCGGTGGCGACGGGCGCGCCGGCACCCTGGCCCGGGGTCGTGGCCGTACGGTCGCTCCGGTCGGCCGTCCCCGGCTCGGTGACGGTCGGCTCGGTGACGGTCGGCTCGGTGACGGTCGGCTCGGTGACGGTCGGCTCGGTGACGGTCGGCTCGTCGCGCTGAGAGGGGTCCTGGAAGGCCTCGGATTGCCCCACCGTCTCAGGGGTCTCGGAGGCCCTGGTGGTCCCAGAGGGCTCAGGGTTCCCGGAGGTCTCGGAGGTCCCGGAGGTCTCGGAGGTCCCGGAGGTCCCGGAGGTCCCGACTGCCCCAGGGGTCCCGGTGGTCCCGACGGTCCCAGGGGTCCCGGTGGTCTCAGCGTTACCGGTGGTCCCAGCCGTCCCGGCGGTCTCACCGTTCCCGGCGGGCCCCGAAGCCGCAGTGGACGCGCCCACCGTGATCGGCGCATCCACCGTGACCTCGGTGCCGAATCCACCAAGCGCGCGGCGGACCTCGTCCGTGTCGATCTGGGTGGCGGGGCTGTTTCCGGCGGGAACCACCCGGACCTCGGGCAACTGCGCCAAGTTGCCGTGCAGGCTGTCGCGTACACCGATCTCGGCGCTGCCCGGCGGCTGGGCGCCGCGCAGGGCGGCCAGGTCACGCAGCGCCTGCTCGCGGACCTCGGCGGGACCGTGGTGGACCTGCTGCCACAGCTCGTTCTCGACGGCGGTCACGGGCAGAGTGCCCGGGGAGTACGCCGGCGGGGCCAAGGGCGCGTACGGCGGCGGGGCCAGGGGGGTGTTCACCGACGGGTTGTCGGCGGCGTACGGCGGAGGGCTGTCGGCGGCGTACGGCGGGGGCGTCTGGCCGGTACCCGCGGGCCCCTGACCGGTGGTCTGCTGGACGACCGGCAGGGGCGAGGAGGGCGCGGCACCGGCGCCGCCCGTGGTGTCCGTCCGCGAGGGGCCGTCGGTGCGGTCGGCACCTCCACCCGCGCGCGGGGATCCGCCGGAGTCCTGCGTGTGCGAGTCGCCGCCGGAGACGGTGGGCGGCTGGTTGCGCAACGTGTCGATGAGGTGCCGCAGTTCGGCGGCGCTGTTCACGGCGGTGTCGCTGAGGGTGGCCTCGACCTGGCTGCTGATGCCCGCGCCGACGAAGGTGGACCAGCTGGTGGACCAGTCACCCTCGAAGGCGCCCTTGATCAGGATCTCGGCGAGCGCCTCACCGGAACCGGCGGCGAGGAAGTCGGCAGTCCCCTTCAGCGCGTAGTGCCCCGCCAGGGCTCCCGGCCGGTCGGCGTTGTTGCGCAGGATCTGGCTGTTCCGCCACAGCTCGGAGTTGTTCCGGAAGGACAGCGGGTCGTTCCGGAAGGTGACCGGGACGTTGCCGCCGGGGCCGGGGCCGGGGTTCGGAGTGGGATCGGGGTTCGGCCTGGGGTCCGGGTTCGGCTTGGGGTCGGGGTTCGGCCTGGGGCCCGGGCCGTGGTTGCCGAGGTCGAGGTCCGGGTTGTTCTTCAGGTTGGGGTTGTTCTTGAAGTCGAGGTCCGGGCTGTTCTTGAGGAAGTCGTTGTCGTAACTCTTGACGATGTTCTTCGCGAAGGAATCGAAGACGCTGGTGAGGAAGCCCGCCGCGGCGCCGAACGCGGCGGCCTTGCCGATGTCGCTCCAGTCGATGCCGTCGGGGCGGCGGCCGTCCGGGGCGAAGTTCATCATCGCGAGCCGGACCGCGAAGGTGGTGAAGGCCTCGGCGAACGCCTCGGTCAGCGAGGGCGCCAGGTGCAGCCGCTGGAGCAGGTGGGTGAGCGTGGTGAGGATGAAGAACCGGCTGCGCAGTTTGGCCATCATGATCTGGCTGGCCGACGCGCCGCCGGTGAAGAAGGACATCGCCAGGTAGATGGCGATCTCGATGAGCAGCCGGATGACCTCGGCGATGACCTGCCACTTCGACTCCATGATGTCCATGGAGGTCTTGCGCCGGCCTTCGGCGATCTTGTCGAGCTGATCCGAGAATTCGCGCAGGTAGTTCTTGCCGCCGTCGTCGATGAGCATGCCCATCGCCTTGCCGTACGACTTGGCGAGGTCGTCCGGCATCGACTCGCCGATGTCGTGGATCGACTTGTCGATCAGCGACGACAGCTTGTCCAGCTTGCGGCCCAGGCCGGAGTAGGGCAGGCGGCTGTCGTAGGCGAGGTCCTCGTCGGCGTCCATGAGCTTCTCCCCGGTGAGGATGAAGATCATCGCGTTGACTTCCGGCGACACATGGATGCTCATCGGAAGCCGCCCTGGAGGACGCGAGGGCAGGGCGGGGTGGCCGCTCCCGGCAGAACGCGGGAACGGCCGGCGGTGCGGAGGTCAGCGGCGGCCATGCCCGCCCGGGCCGCCGTCGAATCCGTTGGTGTCGATATGGCTGGTGCCCTGCTCGACGTTCTCGATGTTGTGGTCGCGGGTGTCCTTCATCATCCGGACCTGGCTGACCGTGGCGTCGGTGATGCCCACCAGCGCGTAGCGGATGGACATCATGGTGTCCTTGGTGGTCTGCCGTTCCTTCTGCTCCTGCGGCTTGGCCTTCTCGGCGAACTCCCCTTCCGTACCCGGCCAGTTCACCGTGGGGGCCAGCTCGTCCAGGAACTCCTCGGTCATGCTCCTGGTCAGGGTGCCGATCTCCTCCAGCTGGCGCGCCAGGGCCTCGATGCGCTGCGGGTCCGCGTAGTACCGCTGTCCCATCGTCAGTCCTCTCCCTCTTCGCCGAGCGCGTCCCGCCAGGTGGGGGCGGTTTTCTGACTTCCCCGTGCCGTGTCCTCGGCGTCCTCGCGGAGCACCTCGGGGCCGAAGATGCGCTCCCAGTCCAACTCGAAGCCCTTCAGCTCCGGCACGTTGCTGCTGGGCTCGGTGAAGGGCTCCATCGCCTTCATCACGTGCCGGTGCATCTTGAGGCGGGCGGCGCTCGCCGCCTCCAGCACGCTGGCTGCCAACTCCTGCGGAGACATGTCGCGGTACCTGTTCTCCAGGAACTCGATCCCGCTCAGCTCCCCCTGCGGGCCGGCCGTGGCACGGACCGACCGGTCGGAGGAGAGCGCGCTGAACGACGTCGACCGCAGCTCGCGCTCGGTCCGCGCGACCGCCTCCTGGGCGGCCTGGAGTTCGGCCATGGCCTTCTCCAGGCGCTTCTCCAACGGTTCCGTCACGGCCGCTCCCCTCTCTCCGTCACTCTTTCCGTGCGTGCTCGCGTCCGGACGTCCATGCGTCCGGCCCTGGTCACCGGTCCGTCGACTACGCTTTTGATCATGCCTGGTGCGGCTTCAGGGACGGAAGCCGGGGCCGGGACGCGCCCCTTCTCCAGGCGGAGTCCGTGCGGTCGCCGCATGAGGGTCACCGGCCGATGACGGCCGGGGTACCGCCCTCCTCCGTGCCCCACACATCCGCGTCCTCCTCCAGGTAGTCGGCCGAGCTGGTGGCCCTGCGGCGCGGCTCCGACTCCTCCTCCGGGGAGTCGCCGCCGGTGGTCGCCACCCGGGACGCCGGGGCCAGGAAGGTGTCGCTGTCCTCCTGGCGGTTCCACGGACTGCGCCGACGGCGGTTGCGGCGTTCGCTCTCCTCCGCGGCGTCGACGAGGACGGCACGCACGCGCTCACCGTTGCCCTTCTCACCACCCCCGCCCATGCCGCCCATGCCGCCGCCCATCGGCATGCCGGGGCTTCCTGGCATACCCGGGGAACCGGGTGCGCCGGCCGTGGCGGCCGCCGTCACCGGGCTGCCCGCACCGGCGGGACTGTCCGAGAGGGGGGCGACCGAACCCACACCGTCCGTGGAGAGAGTGCTCGCCCCGGAGTGGTCACCGCCCGAAAGCCCGGCGCCCGGCTGTCCGCCGCCGATACCCAGCTCGGAGAACGGCACGTCCTGGCTGATGGTGCCGCCACCCGCGCCACCGCCGGTGCCGTTCAGGCCGCCCGGACCGCCCAGCTCGCCGAGCTCGCCGAGCCCGTCGAGGACGCCCGAACCCCCCTGCCCACCCGATGTGTTGAGGCGGTTCAGGTCCACCGTCTCCGTCCTGCCCTGCGGGTCGGTGACGGTGGCGATGCCGGTCTCCGGATCGATGACCTGAGTGGTGCCGTCGGGGAACGTGGTGCTCAGCCGGCCGTTGTCCAGGAAGGTGGTGGAGCCGTCGGGGTTGGTCACCCGCGCTCCGTGGGTGAGATCGGTCTGCACGGTCGTGCCGTCAGGGCCGGTGCTGGTGAACATGCCGCTCTCCGGGTCGAACACGCCCCTGCTGCCGTCCGCGAACGTGGTGGCGAAGTCGTCGCCGACGAGCGCGGTGTTCCCGCCGGTCGGGGTCTCCAGGCCGGAGACGCCGGTGTCCAGGTTCCCGAGGTCGCCGAGATTCCCGAGGTCCCCGAGGTCCCCGAGGCCGTTCTGCCCGTTCAGGCCCCCGAGGCTCCCCAGGTTCTGCGTCGTGGTGGTGCCGTCCGGATCGACGGACGTGGCCTGGCCCGTCGTCGGGTCGACCACCTGCTTCGTACCGTCAGGGAACGTGGTGGTCAGCTTGCCGTCCTCACCGAGCGAGGTGACCGACCCGTCAGGATTCGTCAACCGCGCACCGCTGCCCAGATCCTGCGTCGTGACACTCCCGTCCGGATGCGTGGTCGTGACCACCCCACTGTCCGGATCGAACGTACTGCTGCTCCCGTCCGCGAAATCCGTCGTCAGCCCACCCTCACCGAGCTGAGTACTCCCACCGGTCGGCGTCTCCAACGAGCCACCGGCACCACCGTTCAGGTCGCCGAGGTTGCCTGTCGACTCCGTGGGCAGTTCGGCGTTGATGTCGCCGAGGTCACCGAGATTCCCCAGGTCCCCGAGACCGTTCTGCCCGTTCAGGCCCCCGAGGCTCCCCAGGTTCTGCGTCGTGGTGGTGCCGTCCGGATCGACGGACGTGGCCTGGCCCGTCGTCGGGTCGACCACCTGCTTCGTACCGTCAGGGAACGTGGTGGTCAGCTTGCCGTCCTCACCGAGCGAGGTGACCGACCCGTCAGGATTCGTCAACCGCGCACCGCTGCCCAGATCCTGCGTCGTGACACTCCCGTCCGGATGCGTGGTCGTGACCACCCCACTGTCCGGATCGAACGTACTGCTGCTCCCGTCCGCGAAATCCGTCGTCAGCCCACCCTCACCGAGCTGAGTACTCCCACCGGTCGGCGTCTCCAACGAGCCACCGGCACCACCGTTCAGGTCGCCGAGGTTCCCGAGGTCCTGGGTGATCGCCCGGTTCGCCTCGTCGGTGGCCCGGTTCGCGCCGGCCGGGCCGTTGTTGAGCCCGCCGAGATTGCCCAGGCTCTGGCTGACCGGGGCCGGTGTCGCGAACTGCTGATCCCCTTCCCCGCCCGTGCCGTTCACGTCACCCAGACCGTCGAGGCTCGTGGTGGCGGGGTTGTTCGCGTCTCCGAGGCCGAGGCTCTCGGTGACGGGGAGGTTCTCGTTCAGCAGGTCGTCGAGGTTGCCCAGGTCCTGTCCGCCGGTCGCGTTGGGATCGTTGAGTCCGCCGAGGCTCTCCTCCACGGCCTTCTGCTGCTCTTCCGCCTCTCGCTTGGCTTCTTCCTGCTCCTTGCGCTGCTCCTCGCGCAGCTCGTCCTGGTACTTCTTGTCCTCGTCACGCTGCTGGTTCTGCTCGTTGCGCAGATCGTCCTGGAGCTTCTTGGCTTCTTCCTGCTCCTTGCGCTGCTCCTCGCGCAGCTCGTCCTGGTACTTCTTGTCCTCCTCGCGCTGCTGGTTCTGCTCGTTGCGCAGATCGTCCTGGAGCTTCTTGGCTTCTTCCTGCTCCTTGCGCTGCTCCTCGCGCAGCTCGTCCTGGTACTTCT
>NZ_JBEXPD010000011.1:0-50998 GCF_040611875.1 Streptomyces sp. NPDC006516 | reverse complement strand
GTATCTTGTCCTCCTCGCGCTGCTGGTTCTGCTCCTCGCGCAACTCGTCCTGGTACTTCCTGTCCTCCTCCCGCTGCCTTTCCTGCTCCTCGCGCAGCTCGTCCTGGTACTTGCGGTTCTCCTCGTTCTGCCGGTTGATCTCGTCCTTCTCCTCCTCGAGCTTCTTCTCCTCGTACTCCTCCGAAGCCGTACCGGTCGACTTCGGCTTGGGCACGTTGTCGGAGAAGTCCGCCCCCAGCTCGAGGAAGTGGTTGTTCAGCGCCGACTGCACCTGGGCCGCGGGCTTGCCCAGGTACTCGTCGACGCCCTGGGTCCAGATCTTGACCGCCTTGTCGCCGACCTTCGCCCAGTTCGCGATGTCCGCGAGGTCGCCGTACTCGGGGTGGACCTGGGAGAACCCGCCCTGCGGGCTGTGGCTGACAGTCGTGTTGTAGCGGGTGGTGTACGAGGTGATGTCCGTCTTGGCGACGTTGTTCGCGTCCACCCACTGGGCGAGGTCGTCCAGGACGTAGCGCAGCACTTGGTGAGGGTCGTAGTACGAGGATTTGGCCCAGGTCAGCCACGCGTCCAGCAGCTTGCCCGCAGCGTCCTCGAGGTAGGTACGGCCCAGTGACAGGGCGCGCGAGTAGACCGTGTTGCCGGTGCCCGTCCGGTCCCCGGTGCCGACCGAGGAGTTGAAGGTCTCGACGTAACTGTCGTAGTTCTCGCGGATCTTCTTCAGCAGACTGCGGAAGACCTCCGCCGCCTCGCCCTTCCAGCTCGCGTCCTCCCGGCCGAACCGGTCCTCCCAGTCCTTCAGGACTGTCGCGTGGTCCTTGAAGAACTTGGCGGCGAAGTCGAACGACTGGCCTGTGCTGTCGAAGGACGTGAGGTCGACGACGTCGGCTCCCGGCACACCGAGGTTGCTGAACCGGGCGTCCTGGGTGTTGCCTCCCAGCAGCCCGAGAAGCGCTGCCCGCGGCCCGTTCATGTACCGGGCGAGCGGGATGGTGCTCATCTTGTCCTTGTTGTAGTCCGTGAACTCGTTTCCCTCGCGGACCTGGGCGTCATGGACGCTGTCCGAGCCCGGGCCGGCGAAGATGATCTCCTCACCGGCTTTCACACGGCCCTCGAAGACGATCCGGGCCTGCATGATCGACCGCTTCTTGCCGCTGTCGAAGAACCAGATGTCGTAGTCCTCGCCCTTGTTCGTCAGGAATCCGGAGTCCTTGACGAGCAGGCCGAGGCTGCGCTCCTTGATGTCCATCCGGAAGAGCTTGCCGCCGTGGTCGGAGCGCAGGGTGTCGAAGACGGTACTGCGGTCCGGGACGGGATAGCCGGTGATGTGGGTGACCAGGGTGGCCCAGGTGTCGGTCGAAGGGTCGCCCGCGTTGTCGAACTTGTCGAGGTTGGCGACGGAGTTGGGATCGTACCGATCGGCCACCGGGCGCCCTTTCTGGTCGGTTGTCGGCCGTGTCGGCAGACGGCTTTCTCGTGCGGTGTTACTTCCGGGTGTTCCGGGGCCGCCGGGCTTCCGAGGCCTCCGGGTGGCTCACACGCGCGTTCCGGACGCTGAGGCTTCCGCGACCCGCGCGTATCGGGATCAGGTGCCTTCTGTCTCCGACGATCCGCTGGTGAGCGCGTCGACCTCGTCGAAGGTCTGGAGCAGCGTCTGCGCGTCGATCGCGTCGAGGTTCTTGTCCTTGGTCTTGTTGGCCTCCTCGATCGTGTCGGTGAGCGCCTCCTTCAGTTCCTTGAAGAGGTCCATCTGATCGCCCAGCAGCTTGTCGATGGCCTCGGCCGCCGTACGGACGCCCTCGATCAGCTTCGGCCCCGAGACGAGGGGTTCGGTGACCATCCGCCCGATGCGCAGGAGTTGCTTGTTCTGGTCGAGGTTGTCCGGGGTGGTGTGCCCGTCGACGAGGTGGCCGAGCGGCCGGATGTGGGCCCCGTCGCCGTCCTCGCGGTGCTTCTTCGCGGCGGTGTACACCGGCTGCACCTCGTTGTCCCGGAAGTTCTCCATCTGCTTGAGGTCAAAATGCTTGACGTCGGCCTTCTCACCGGCCATGGGGCGTCCTCCTGCCGTTCGGTGCCGGACGGGGGTCGGGATGTCCGGGCGGGCGACCGACCTGTAGGGGGCGGCCCCGCCGGAGCACCCGCGCGCCGGGGAGCGCGCGGGTGCCTGATGCTCCCCTCCGGGCCGGCCGGAGGGGAGCATCACGAACTAACGGGCCCGCACATTGCCCCAGTTGTCGGCGCTCCTGCGCTCGTCCCGGGAGTGGTTGTCGTGGATGCTCTGGACCAGAGCGCCGCTGTCCCCGAGGAGCAGGGCCATGTTCTTGGTCGCCTGGTCCCACTCCGCCTGCACGTTGCGGTACATCTGCTGGTCATCACCCTCCCAGGAGGTGACGAGCGGCCTCAGCTCGTCCTCCAGATTGTTCAGTGTGGTGATGATCTGCTGGGTCTGGTCCTTCAGCTCCTCGATCGCGTGCCGGACCGTGGAGTACTGCACATCGATGATGCCGTCGGCCATGACGTCTCCTTTTCGATGGCCGGGCCCGCGGGGCCCGGGTGGCTCACGCGCTCCGGCCTCCTGGAACGGGGCCGGTGCCGCATGGTGGGGTCAGCGCAGCGCTTCGAAGACGCCCTGACTGGTCTTGCTGTTGAGGACCTCGGTCAGGTCCTGGTTCTCCTTCGCCAGGCGGTTGGCCGAGGTCACGTTCTCCTGCAGCGCGTCGACCATCGTGCTGATCTGCACGACGACCTTCTGCGCCTCGGCGTTCCAGCTGCGGAAGAGCTTCAGCAGGGCCTGGCCCTCGTCGCCACCGACGCCGGAGCGCGCGGCTATCTCGGCGACGTTGTTCTGGACCTTCTCGACCGCGCTCCGGGCCGACTCCAGGGAGGAGACACCTCCCAAGCCCTTGGCATAATCCGCTTTCCTCGCGCCACTGTCCGCCATGTCGCGCTCCCTTCGTTGAGGCCGGTCTCGTTGCACCGTTGCCCGCTGAGGCTAAAGAAAGGCACTCGCTCGGCGCAACGCATGTAGGGAAGATTTGAGCATAGGTCAGCTGCCCGGATTCCCTTCGTGGCGCGGGAGTTGCCCGAATGTTTCCACGAGATGATGTCCGGCCCAACCATCCGGGCAGCCGGCCCGTCACACAACGCGATACGGCAGGAGAACGGGCAGGGCGGGAAGGCAAACGGGCACGCCCACTGTTTGTTTCCGGCGATATGCGGGCTTCTGCGGGATTCCACGGAGGTGCCGGTCGATTGTCTGAGCTTTTTCTGAGGTTTCCCACCGTGCTCGCCCCATGACGAATCACCGGTCGGCGCCGAGTTCGGTGCGATTTTTTTCCCGCCCGTCTTCCCTTTCTCGACGCCTGGTGCGGTCCTTACGCGGTCAGGAAGCGGAGCCTGCCGTGTCGACCGCGGCTGCGGCGCCGGCCGTGTCCCCCTTGTCCGTACCGGCCTTCTCCTCACGCACCCCCGGCCGCGTGCCGGTGGCGCATTCGGGAGCCGTGACCGAGGGCTCCGCGGCACCGGAGGCCGCTGCCGGGTCCAGGTCCGCACCGGTCGGGAGGGCGGCCAGCAGCGGTGCGGGGACGGAGCCGATGTCCCCTGCCGTGTAGCCGAGCGCCGCCAGCGAGTCCTTGGCGGAGACCCGGTACTTCACCCCGTTCTCCGCCACCAGGTAGGTGGTTCCCGCGTGCGCGGCACCGCTCGCGTGCAGAGCCCGGACCAGGGCACCGTGTCCTGGCCGCACCACTGTGGCGTCCGTCCGGACACAGGCCTGCCGGAACGGCTGGGCGGTTCCGTCCGACACCACGACCGGGGTGAGTTCGGCCAGCGGGACGAGCACCGACCTGATCCGGGTGCCGCCGTCGTCGCCGTCCACCTGGGCGCACAGCGCCGTACCGCGTGGCGCGGACTGCGGGGCGGGCGGGGCGTCCGGCAGTCCGGCGGAGGCGGCGGGACCGGAGTCCTCGGCCCGGTGGGTGCGCAGCGCGTCGGCGCCGAGCGTGCGGACCTCGGGTGACCGCCCCTCGTAGGCGTCCTTCTGCGTGGCCGGATCCCCCAGCACCAGGGCGGCGCCGAGCCGGGTCAGCGGCGCCAGGCCGTCCTCGCGCAGCAGGTGGTACGTGCTGCCGCCGCCGGGCACGCTGACCTTGAACAGCTGGCCGATCCGGCTCGCCTCCCCGCCGAGTACGGGACCCTCCTTGCCGCGTCCCGTGACCGCGGGCGGTTCGAGAGTGGGACCCGGGGCCAGCGCGTCGAGGAAGGCCGCGGAGACCGGCATCGGCCGCTCGGAGGCGTAGCCGAGGGCGTTGCGGGCGTCGGAGGCACGGTCCAGAGGCATTCGGCTGCCTCGCCACACCAGGTACTCGGCACCGTCCGGGCCGCGGACGAGTACCCCGTTGTCGCTCCCGACCCCGCGGGAGCCCAGGGGTGCACCCGCGACGAGGGTGGTGGCGCCGGGCTTCTCCACACCGGTGGTCGACGTGGCACCGGAGGTGCTGGGCAGGGCCCCGTCCGGTCCGGTGACGCACATGTGCCAGGCGCCGTCGTCGAGTCGGCCGGGGCCGGGCACGCTGTCCGGCGCGCCCGGTATGCCGGCCGGGGTACCCACCGGGACGTCCCGCAGCGAGGCGGTGCCGACGTCGGCGGTGGCCAGGTCGGCGCCGCCGATCAGCCGTGCCGATGCGTAGTTGCGCACCGGGTGCAGTACGCCGTCGGTCCCGGTCCAGAGGTAGCGGGCACCGGTGTCCCGGTTGACCACCAGGTGTTCACCCTTGCGCCAGCTGTCGTTCCCGCCGGGCCGCAGCAGCCCGTAGACGGTGGCTCCGGCGCCGATCAGGACGGTCACCAGCACGCCGAAGACCACTCCTCGGGTGGTGCGTCCGAGCGGGCTCTCGGGGGCGTCGGGGTCGGCCGTCAGCAGACCCGAACTGAGTCTGCCCATCATGAAACTGTGGGCCTGTACCTGGTCGCGCTTGGACTGCACAGCCTCTCCTCAACTCGTATCCCATGTCCTGCCTGCGGGGGTGCTCAGCCGAACAGGCCACGCAGCCAGCCGAAGAGGCCCACCACCCACAGGCTGAGCGGCAGCAGCGCGACGGCGAAGCCGGTGTGCGCGAGCTCCGCCGCACGCCCCCAGTACGGCAGCACCCGGCGGCCGGGCACGATCCAGGAGGCGATCACGAGCCCGGCCGCCGCGGCGAGCAGCACCGCGAAGACCACCACCCGCCCGTCGCTGTCGCTGTCCACCGCCCAGGCCCGGGCGAGCAGCAGCAGCCCCCAGACCCCGGGCACCGCCAGGGTCAGCCGCTGCCAGATGTGCACCAGGCCCCGGCAGTGGAGGAGCAGCAGCAGGCTCAGCGTGAGCGCGGTCAGCACCTCGGGCAGGTCGGGGTGCTCGGCGAGGACGGCCAGAGCGCCCGCGGTGACCGTGCCGGTGGCGGCGAAGAGCGCGGTGACCCAGCGCCCGGCCAGTTCGGTGCGCTCGGCCACCTCGTCGCCCGAGTAGGGGTCGATGCCCTCCTGGAGCTGGCCGGCGGACGACGGCAGCGCGGGCAGTCGCATTCCGGCCAGTTTGAAGGCGAACGGCGCCACCGCTCCGGCGGCGAGCACGACGACCGCGGCGACCAGCGCCACCGCCGCCGGCATGTCCAGTCCGGTGTATCCCATCAGGGCCCCGGCGATCGCGGCGGCCACGGAGACCACCGCGGTGGCCAGCAGGGCGGGGGCGCCGACCGCGGTGGCGGCGAGCGCGATGACCGCGCCACCCGCGCCTGCGGTGCCCGCGGCGAGCAGCCGCGCGCCGACGACCTTCACGGCGTCAGGGCCGGTCAGATCACCGCCGGGGAGCACCCAGCCGGCCAGCGCCAGGCAGGGGGCGACCAGCAGGCCGAGGGCCGTCGCGGAGAGGCGGTCGCCGACCGCGCGGCTGGCTGAACCCGCTCCCGCGAGCAGCAGCAGCCCCGCGAGGGCGGCGCAGGCGGCCCGGGAGGAGCCGGAGGCGGCCACCCCCGGCCGGAACACCAGCACGAGGGCAGCCGCCACGGTCGCCACGGCGGTGCCCACCAGCAGGCCACGTGCGGCTCCGGGGTGCCAGGTGTGCAACCGCCGGCTCGCGGTGTCGGCTATCCCGTCCACCAGGTCGTCGAGCCGCGCCTCGGGCAACGCCTCGGTGTGCGGGCGCAGGTAGAGCACGGCGCCGTCCGCGAGACCGGCTCCGGCCAGGGTGGTCTCCTCGTCGAGCGGGGCGTCGCCGAGCCGCTGGAGCACCCATCCGGCGTGGTCGAGTCCGGCCTCCTCGGCCTCCTCGCCGACGTATCGCAGCAGCGTGGGCAGCAGATCGGCGACCGGTACGTCGGCGGGGACCGCCAGATCGACGGAGACGCTCGGCGCACGTACGGTCAGGCGGCACGATTCGGCCACCGCACTGTCGGTCATCAGCTGAACTCTCGTCTTCCGTGGGGGCTCTGACAGGAGGACGCCCCCGGGGGCGGGGGACGTGGGAACGATACGGAAGGTGCGCACGGCCGGGAAAGAGCTTCCCGGGCAGCGGAATTGCGGCCGCACGCCCGGCTGCCACCACACCCGCGTGGACAGGTCGCGTTCCGTGAATGCAGACTACTGCCTACGACCACCGGGTCGTGCTGCGGACCGGTCTCCATTTCCGGTATGCAATTGGCCGCCAAGGGAGTTGGCCGTCCCCACGCCATCCGCTCGTCACATTCACCCGGCGTACACCCGCGTCATGTGGGACCCGGGGGAATCAGGGCGGCGCGGTCTTTCCCACTACCGGGTGCACCGGTATTCGGTACGGGCCGGAAGGCCAGTGAAACCGGAGGTTCTGTTCCTTGAGCGTGGTCCTGTTCCGACGACCGGCCCGCAGACGCGGACCGGAGATGCCCGAAGGGCAATTGACCCTCCAGGAACCCCCGGTCCTCGCCGAGACAGTTCCGGACACCTCGGCAATATGGACCTATTTGCCGATGGCGCTGATGTCGGTCTCGATGATGCTCATGTTCCTGCGGCCCGGCGGCGGGAACGGCGTCTTCATGTACCTGGCGATGGGCGTCATGGCGCTCTCCGCCGGCGCCATGCTGCTGGGACAGCTGATGCGGCGCTCCAGCGAACGCAAGCAGCGCCTCAAGGGCGAGCGCCGGGATTACCTGCGCTACCTGGCGCAGACGCGTAAGCGGGTCCGCACCACCATCGCGGAGCAGCAGCGGGCGCTCGCCTGGCGCCACCCGGAGCCCGCGTCGCTGCGCTCGCTGGCCCGTACGTCACGGCTGTGGGAACGCCGCCCGGCGGACGAGGACTTCGGCGAGGTCCGCCTCGCGGTCGGCGAGCAGCAGCTGGCGCTCAGCCTGAACCCCGTCTCCACCCGCCCGGTCGAGGACCTCGAACCTCTCTGTGCCCACGCCCTGCGGCGCTTCATCCGTGCCTACTCCACCATCCCCGACCAGCCGCTCGGCCTCTACCTGCGCTCCTCGGCCAGGATCCTGCTGCGCCCCGAGGGGGCGGACGGCGAGCTCGCGGAGCCGGACGCCCCGGCGCGCGGTGCGAACGGCGCCGCCGGAAGCGACCCGGCCGCCGGCGAGGCCGACGCGGTACGCGCGCTGGTGCGCGCCGTGCTCGGGCAGCTGGCGGTGTTCCACGCACCCGAGGAGCTGTGGCTCGCGGTCTGTGCGAGCGACGAGCGGCGCGCGGACTGGGAGTGGGTCAAGTGGCTGCCGCACGCGCTGGATCCGTACGAGGAGGACGGTGCCGGCCAGGCCCGCAGGATCACCGCCGACCTCACCGAGCTGGACGATCTGCTCGGCGCCGAGTTCGCCGAGCGCCCGGGCTTCGACCCGGAGGGGCGCCCTGGCCGGGACGAGCCCTACACGGTCGTCGTCCTGGACGGTGTCACCGTTCCTGAGGGGCATCGCTGGGAGGGAAGCGGCTACCGCAACGCCTTGGCCCTCGACGTCTCCGGGGCGCTGCGCTGGCGCCCCGGACGCAACACGCTGCGGCTGACCGTCGGGGCCGACCAGGTGAGCCTGGTGCGCACCGACCGCAGCCGCAAGGAGCGCTCCGTGCCTCTCGGCCGCCCGGACCGGCTCGGCCCGCTCGGCGCGGAGTCGCTCGCCCGGCTGATCACCCCCCGGCGGATGAGCCTGGGCACCGACATCGCCCAGCCGCTGGACGCCGACGTCGAGCTGACCACGCTGCTCGGTATACCCGACCTGCACCGGCACGACCCGCGCACCCTCTTCGAGCGGCACACCGGCTCCGCCCGGCTGCGGGTGCCGATCGCGGTCGGAGTGGACGGCCGCCCGGTGGAACTCGACATCAAGGAGTCCGCGCAGGGCGGCATGGGCCCGCACGGCATGCTCATCGGCGCCACCGGGTCCGGCAAGAGCGAACTCCTGCGCACCCTCGTCCTCGGACTCGCCCTGACCAACTCGTCCGAGACACTGAACTTCGTGCTGGTCGATTTCAAGGGCGGCGCCACGTTCCTCGGCCTGGAGGAACTCCCCCACACCTCGGCCGTCATCACCAACCTCGCCGACGAAGTCGCACTGGTGGAGCGCATGCAGGACGCGCTTCACGGTGAACTCATTCGTCGGCAGGAGTTGTTGCGCGCCGCAGGGAACTACACCTCCGCCCTGGAGTACGAGCGGGCGCGCGCCGCCGGCACGGCCCTCACCCCGCTGCCGAGCCTCTTCGTCGTGGTCGACGAGTTCAGTGAGCTCCTCTCCACGCACCGCGAGTTCATGGACCTCTTCGTGATGATCGGCCGCCTCGGCCGTTCGCTCGGGGTGCATCTGCTGCTCGCGTCGCAGCGCCTGGACGAGGGCCGCATGCATCAGCTGGAGAGCCACCTGTCGTACCGCATCGGCCTGCGCACCTTCTCCGCCATGGAGAGCCGTGGCGTGCTCGGTGTGCCCGACGCCTACGAGCTGCCGGCCCAGCCCGGGAGCGGCTATCTGAAGTCCGGTGTGGAGGCCCTGACCCGGTTCCGCGCGGCGTACTCCTCTGGCACCTACCGGCGGCGCACCGGCGCGGTGGTGCAGGCCCGGGTCGCCAGCCAGGTGGCGCCGTGGACCAGCGGATGGGTGGTGCCGCGCGCCCTGCCGCCCGTCCCCGATCCGGAGCCGGAGGCCGGGCAGGCCGAGGACGAGGAGGCGCTGCTCGACGTGGCTCTCGACCGGCTGCGCGACTCCGGCCCCGCCGCCCACCAGGTGTGGCTGCCTCCGCTGGACGAGCCCTCCCCGCTGGACGTCCTGCTGCCCGGCATCGCCCCCGACCCGGAGCGCGGACTCACGTCCGCGGGCTGGCCGGGCACCGGCAGGCTGCGGGTGCCCGTCGGCCTCGTCGACAAGCCCTTCGAGCAGCGCCGTGACCCGCTGGTCGTCGACCTGTCGGGAGCGGGCGGCCATGTCGCGATCGCGGGCGGCTCGCAGAGCGGCAAGTCCACCCTGGCCCGGACGTTGATCGCCGCCCTGGCCCTCACCCACACCCCTGCCGAGGTCCAGTTCTACTGCCTCGACTTCGGCGGTGGCGGCCTCTCGCAGCTCGCCGCGCTCCCCCACGTCGGCGGCGTCGCCGCACGGCTCAACCCCGAGCGGGTGCACCGGGCCGTCGCCGAGGTCATGACGCTGCTCGCCCGCCGCGAGCAGTTCTTCGTGGACCACACGCTGGACTCCATGCAGTCCTACCGACGCCGCCGCGCCGCCGGGGAGTTCCCCGACGAGCCCTTCGGTGACGTGTTCATGGTTGTCGACGGCTGGTCCACGGTTCGTCAGGACTACGACGACCTGATACCGAAGTTCAACGAACTCGCCGCCCGTGGCCTCAACTACGGCATCCACCTGCTCATCACCACCACCCGCTGGGTCGAGCTGTCGGCCCAGGTCCGTGACCAGGCCGCCACCCGCCTCGAACTGCGGATGGGCGACCCGATGGACTCCGAGATCGACACCCGCAAGGCCCGCTCGGTGCCGCGCAGCGGCGGCCGGGGCATCACCGCCGACAGCAAGATGCACTTCCTCGCCGGCCTGCCCCGTCTCGACGGCAGCGGCTCGCTCGACGACCTCGGCGAGGGAGTCACGCATCTGGTCGCCGAGATCTCCCGTCACTGGGCCGGCGCTTCCGCTCCCGCGATCAGGATGCTGCCGCATCGGCTCCCGCTCGCCGATCTCCCCGCGCCCGAGCCCACCGAGGGCGGCGGCATGCGCCTCGCGCTCGGTATCGACCAGGAGGCCCTGGAGCCGGTCTGGCACGACTTCAGCCGTACCCCGCACCTGATCGTGGTCGGTGACACGGAGAGCGGCAAGACCAATCTGCTGCGCCGCATCTCGAAGGGGATCACCGACCGGTACGCCCCGGACGAGGCGAAGATCATCGTGGTGGACTACCGCCGCACCCTGGTGGACGCCGTCCCCGAGGAGTACCGCATCGGCCACGTGATCTCCCTGGACAACCTCAACGAGACCGTCGAGGGCGCCGCCCGCGCCATGAAGGGGCGCGTCCCCGGCGCGGACATCGCACCCGCGCGGATGCGTCAGTGCGACTGGTGGACCGGGCCGCGGCTCTTCATCCTGGTCGACGACTACGACATGGTCTCCGGCAATTCCTTCCAGAGTCCGTTCGAGCCACTCTTCGAGAATCTGACCCTGGGCT
Organism: Streptomyces sp. NPDC006516; assembly: GCF_040611875.1. Lineage (NCBI taxonomy): Bacteria > Bacillati > Actinomycetota > Actinomycetes > Kitasatosporales > Streptomycetaceae > Streptomyces > Streptomyces sp. NPDC006516. The sequence continues at coordinate 40,342 of NZ_JBEXPD010000011.1, read as the reverse complement.
TCGAGATGGGTCTGCATGTGGTCGTCGCCCGCAGCGCCATGGGGGCGGGCCGCGGCCTCAGCGACGGTCTCGTCCGGCGGCTCGACGAGGCCAACAACCCCGCCGTGCTGCTGTCCTGTCCGCCCACGGAAGGCCGCCTCTTCGGCGACGCGAAACCCCTCAATCTGCCGCCCGGCCGGGCCCTTCACATCGCCCGCCGCCGGCCGCGGCTGATGCAGACGGCCCTGATGGAGGAGAGCGGGGGACAGCGGGACTGAGGCACGGACGACACGCAGCGGAAGCGGGGGCCACCGGTGGTGGCCCCCGCTTCCCGTAGGACCGGGCGACACCGCGGGCGCCCCCGGGGCCGGAGCCCTCGGCTCAGTCCCTTCCCGCTCCGCCCGCTTCCGCCGGGCGCCATCCCCGCCTGCGGGCCCGGGAGAAGGTGAACGTGGCCCAGAGCAGCGCGAGGACGGTGGCGGAGCCGAGCAGTACGAAGAGCACCGCTCGGCCCGCGGCGCGGTCGGCCCCCGACGTGTCGCGGACGGTCACGGGGACGGCGGCACGCTCGGCACCGGCGGACGCCGGCGGGGCGCCGAGGACCGTGGTGACGGCGGCGTAGGGGTCCAGCTGGGGAATGTCGGCGGGGTAAGCCGTGGCGGTCAGACGGCGGACGACGGCGTCGGGCGATTCGCCGGGGTGCGCGGCCCGGACCGCCGCGGCGGCACCGGCGGCGTAGGCGGTGGCCACGGGCACGCCACCGCCGAGGTAGTGCCCGTCGCCGCGCGGGCCGCCGGACACCACCCCCGCGCCGGGGGCGGCCAGGTCGATGCCGTCGGTGGGCAGGGAGCCGTCGGGTCGGGCACCGCTGGGAAGCATGCCCGCGACCGAGAGGACGCCGGGTTCACCGGCCGGCCAGTACGTGCGGGACGGAGTCTCCTCGCTCCCGCTCCGGGACGGTGGGTCCGGGGTGGCCGCTGCCACGACGACGGCTCCCGCCCGGCGTGCCTCGGCGACCGCACCGCTCAGTGCCGCGTCCTGACGCGGCAGGGCGACGGCGACCGCGATCACGTCCGCCTCGGCCTCGGTCGCCTTGCGCAGCGCGTCCACGACCAGGGCGGAACTCGCCTGTCCGCGACGGTCCGTACCACGCAGGGCGAGGATCTTCGCGCCCGGGGCGACCCCCGCCAAACGCGGGCTGTCCCCTCCCGTCCCGGCGATCAGGCCTGCCAGGAAGGTGCCGTGCCCGACGCAGTCGTCACCGGCCTGGCCTGTGGCCGAGACCCGGCCGTCGAGGCCGTCGGCGCCGGGGGCCACACCGGTGTCGATCAGCGCGACGGTCACGCCCTCGCCGGTGCTGTGCTGGTGCAGCCGGTCCAGGTCCAGGCGCTGGCGCGACCAGTCCTGTTTCTTCGCCTTCTCGCGGGAGGCGGGTGTGCAGACCACTCCTTCGGCGTCCGGGTCCAGCGCGGAGGGCATGCCGGGTAGCTCCTGGCCCTTGTCCCCCTCGGCCGCCGGGACCCGCGAGAGGGGCTCCGCCTGGGCCGGGACCGCCACGGACAGCAGCAGGGTGGCGGCGAGGCCGGGGCCGGACAGCAGCCGGGCGATCCCCCGGGTGTGAGGCCTCATCGGGGAGCCGCCTCGGGCGCCACGGCCGCGACGTCGGCGGGGAGAAGGACGCGCAGGTCGTCCAGGGTGGGAGCGGCCAGCGAACTGAGCCGTCCCGCCTGCCGGGTGACCATCGACTCGACCACCTGGCGGGCCAGGCGGGCGTTACCGAAGGAGCGGTCCCGGGGCAGCGAGTCGAAGTACTCCTTGAGCAGCGGGCCGGTGCCGGGCCCGCACTCGTAGCCCATGTTCGTCGCCTGGGTGCGCACGATGGTGACGAGTTCCTCGGAGGAGTAGTCGGCGAAGCCGATCCGGCGCGGGAAGCGGGAGGAGAGCCCCGGGTTGGAGGCGAGGAAGCGTTCCATCTCGTCGGTGTAACCGGCGACGATGACCACCACGTCGTCGCGGTGGTCCTCCATCAGCTTCAGCAGGGTGTCCACCGCCTCCTGGCCGAAGTCGGCGCCGCCGCCGCGCGGTGTGAGGGTGTAGGCCTCGTCGATGAACAGCACGCCACCGCGGGCCCGTTCGAAGACCTCGCGGGTGAGCTGGGCGGTGTGTCCGATGTAGCGGCCGACCAGGTCGGCGCGCGCGGCCTCGACCAGCTGGCCCCGGTCGAGGATGCCCAGCTGGGTCAGGATCTCGCCGTACAGGCGGGCGATGGTGGTCTTGCCGGTACCGGGCGGGCCCGTGAAGACCAGGTGGTGGCTGAGCGAGGGGACCGGCAGCCCGGCGGCGGCGCGATGGCGGGCTGTGGTGATGAGGTTGACCAGGTCCGCGACATCGCGCTTCACCTCGGCCAGACCGATCATGTCACCGAGGCGCGTCAGCGGGTCGTCGGCCGGTACGGCGGTCTCGGTGGCCTTCGCGGCGGCGGCGACGGAGACGTCCTCCGGCATCAGCAGTCGCAGATCGCGCTCGCCGATCTGCGACTGCGCGGAGAGCCGGATCGCCTGTCTGTCCACCATCTCCTCGAACACCCCGCGGGCGGCGCGTCCGTTGCCGAAGCCGGCGTCCCTCGGCATCGCCCCGAAGTGGGCGGCCAGTGCCTCCGCGGTGCCCTCACCCAGTTCGTACTGGTGCTGACCGCACATGTTCTCCATGATCGCGACCAGTTCGGGCACCGAGTAGTTCTCGAACTCGACGGTCCGCGAGAAGCGCGAGGCAAGGCCGGGGTTGGAGCCGAGGAAGGAGTCCATCTCGCGGGAGTAGCCCGCGGCGACCACCACCACGTCGTCGCGGTGGTCCTCCATCAGCTTCAGCAGGGTGTCCACCGCCTCCCGGCCGAAGTCGGCACCGCCGCTGCCGCTGTCCGCGGTCAGCGTGTACGCCTCGTCGATGAACAGCACGCCGCCCAGGGCCCGTTGAAAGGTCTCGGAGGTCTTGATCGCCGTGCCGCCGACGACCTGGGCGACCAGGTCGGCACGTGAGACCTCGACCAGGTGCCCGCTGCGCAGCGATCCCAGCTCCGCCAGGATCGCGCCGTAGAGCCGGGCGACGGTGGTCTTGCCCGTGCCCGGCGGGCCTGCGAAGACCAGATGCCTGCTCATCGGCGGTGCGGGCATGCCGAGTTGCTCGCGGCGCTGGGCGAGCTGGGTCAGGTTGACCAGCGTACGCACCTGGTGCTTGACGTTCTCCAGACCGATCAGCGCGTTGAGGGCGCCGAGCGGTCCGTCTGCCCGGTCGGCAGCGGGCGCGTCCGCCGCACCCGAACCGGCCGGGTCGGTGTTCTCCGCACTGCCGGACCCCCAGGCGTCCCGCTTGCCGTTGCCCGTACTGTTCAGGCCTTCGACCGCGAGGCGTTCGCCGGGCGCGGTCTGCACGAGCCCGCCCCCCTCGTTCTCCCTGGCGAGGCAGTTGACGAGGGAGACGGGGGCGGTCGATTCCACTCTGAAGCCGTCCTGGGCACCGCCGGTGACCTCGCACCCGCTGATCGAGGCGAGCGCGCCCTCGTGGAGCATGAAACCGTGGCCCTTGGGGGCGTGCACCGAGGTGCGGTTGGCGGTCAGCTCGCCGCCCCCGGCGACCACGACGCCCTCCTCCCCGGACACCTCGACGCGGAAGTCGCGGACGGTGACGTTGCCGCCGTCCTCGACGACGAGGCCGCTGGTGGTGGGCTCGGAGACTCCGCCACCTGCCAGGTAGAGAGTGCTGCCCGACGCCACGCGCACACCCGCGCCCTTGGGCCTGACCACCTCGCAGTCCTCGACCCGTCCCCGGGCGTCCCTGGTCGCCGCGATCCCGTCGCCGGAGGGCTCCACCAGGCGGGCCCGGCGCAGCAGCGGATTGGCGCCGCCGAGCACCGCGACCGAGGGCGAGCCGCCGATCACCTCCAGGCGGTCGAGTTCAGGCGCCGAGTCCTCCTCCAGCAGCAGTCCCGCACCGTCGCAGTCACGGACGGTCAGACCGGTGAGCGCCGGGGACGCCGCCCCGGCGACCCTGAGCGCCGCGCCCTGCGCGCCGTCCACCCAGCAGTCCTCGAAGGTGCCGCGCGCCCTGTCGGTGACCAGCACGCCGTGGCCGCGCACGCGCGAGACCCGGCAGCGGCGCAGCACCGGGTCGGTGCCCCCTGCCAGGGTGATCCCGTTCCCGGAGGCACCCGTGACCCGGACGTCCTCCAGCGCCGTACGGCCCGCGCTGCTCAGGTGCACGCCGGTGCTGGTGTCGTGGACCACGGTGCGGACCACAGAGACGGCGCAGTTCTGTTCCAGGGCGATGGAGGGCTTGTCGGTGGAGGATATGTCGCAGTCCTCGACACTGCCACGTGCGTCGCCGTTGGCGAGCAGCCCGTTGCCGCGGGCGTCGCGCACCGTGCAGTCACGCACGCGTGCCTCGCCCTGCTCGGCGAGGACCAGGCCGCTGGTGCCCAGGTGTTCGAGGGTGCAGGACTCGACGGTGGTGGGAGTCGTCGAGGTCACCACGATGCCGGCGCCCTGCGGGTTGCTCACCCGGCAGTCCCGCAGCGCGAGGGAACCCGTACCGCCGGCCAGCATCGCCGTCCAGGCGGCGCCGACGATCTCACAGCCGTCGAAGGCGGCCTGGCCGCGCCGGACGTCCACGGCCGGAAGCTCGGCGTCGCCGCCGCGCAGGGTCAGCTCGGAGAGCATCACGGCGTCCGCGCGAAGCGCGACCACGCTGCCCGAACGCGGGCGGATCTCCACCGTGCCCCGCCCCTCGGCGGCAGTGAGGGTGACCCTCGTGTGGATCACCAGGTTCTCCGCGTACGTCCCGGGCCGGACGCTGATGAGCGCGCCGGTACGGGCTGCGGCGAGTGCCTCACCGATCGTCGAAAAGCGGTCCCCGGGGCCGACCGACAGTACCTGGCGCGACACGCACCAACCTCCTTGCTACGGCGGCGTCTTGTACGGACGCCCCCTTCTCTGGCGGGGACGTGTGTCGGAGAGCCGACGGTGCCATCATGCCTCGCCCCCGGGGCGTGCGGGTTCCGGGAGAGGTACTCCCGGTGGGGAGGACGCCGTCAGGTGCTCCACTTCTGGGCGGGATTGCCCGAGCACTTCAGCAGTTGCAGGGGTGCCCCGTTGTTCCGGTTGGCGCCCGCGATGTCTATGCACATGCCGACGACGGTGTTGACCAGGTCATGCGCACCGTTCAGGGCGAACTTCTGGGCGGCGTTGCCGTTGCACCAGGCGATCTGGATGACGGTGCCGTCGCTGAAGTCGGCATTGGCCACGTCCAGGCACTTGTCCTTGATGCGGATGGTGCCGTCGGACGCGAACTGCCATTTCTGCGCGGGGGCGTTGTTGCAGTCCCATACGTGCAGCGCCTTGCCGTCGCTGAAGTCGTGGTCCGGTACGTCGATGCAGCGGCCCGAGAGATGGCTGCGGAAGGAGACCGGGGAGCTGAGGGTGACTGCCGGAGCGGCGGGCGCGGGCTGTGACTTCGTGGTGCCCGAACCCTTGTCGGCGCTCTTGCGCTCCGTCTCCTTCTGCTCGGCGTCCTTCTTCGGTGTGGCCTTGGCCGTGCTCTTCGCCGGTGCGGGAGCGGGAAGTTGCCGCACCGGCTTGTCAGGCTTCTCGGCGCCCTTGCCGGGATCGGCCGCGGAGCTGGTCTCGGGCGTCGTGACGGCGAACTCGCCGGGCGTCTCCTGCCCACTGCCGTCGAGCACGGTTCCGGCCGCCAGAGCCGACGGCTGCTCGGGGCCCTTGTCATCGTTCCCCGCGAGCACGAGGAACGGCACCGACACGAGGAGCGCCCCGACCACCGCCGCACCGGCCAGCACCGCCTTGCCCGGGCGGCCTACGGGGGCGGCCTGCTGCGGCCGGCCGATCGCGGTCGCCGTCATGGTCCGTACGAGCGCGGGCAGCCGGCTCTGGGCCGCGGCAGCGGCACCTGGGTCCGCACCGGAGTCGGTCTCGGCCTCCGGCCGCGTGCCGGAGGAGGGCCCGGGAGCGGGGGCCGCGGGTGTGACCGCCGCGCCTTCGGCCTCTGCGGAGGGGGCAGGTGCAGATGCGGAGTGCGTGGCTGCGGGGGTCGCGGGTTCGGACGTCGACTTCGCTGGTTCCGAAGTGGTGGCAGGTTCCGCGGACTTCGCGGATTCGGACGACGTGGCCGCTTCCGGGGACTTCGCGGGCTCGGACGTCGCAGCCGCTTCCGGCGACTTCGCGGATTCGGCCGTCGTAGCCGGCTCGGGGGACTTCGCCGGCCCGGACGTCGCAGCCGGCTCCGCGGACTTCGCGGGCCCGGACGCGACCGAGGGCTCCACGGCCTCAGCCTTGGTGGGTTCGGCGGCTTCGGCGGCTTCGGTGTGCGAGGAGGACACGACGGGCGAGCCGGGCGCGTCCGCCGTCCCGCCCTCGGAACCGGACTCCGCGCGAGCCTCGGGGGAGACAGGGTGTTGCTGGGTCGAACGCGTCACGGGGTCCTCCCTGTGGTGTGGGGCCAGGGTGAAGCTGAGCTGTCGGCCCGGTCCCCGGAGGGGCCCTCGGCCGGGCCTCCGGTACGTTCCGCCGCACCGGAGGGAAGGACGGGGTCCACGCCCCCGCCGGAAGGCGTCCCGTTGCCGCTCACCGGACCGGCAAGGCTGTCAGCGGGGACGAGCAGCGGAGCGGCGGCCCCGGCGTTGACCAGCAGCAGTGTGCCGGGCACGTTCGGGGAGCGGGCCAGATCCCTTGCGGAGACCATGTCATGGCGAAGTTCCGCGGACATGAACTCGTGTGCGGATGAGGTGAACAAAAGGATCACCGGCGCCCCGTCCCGGCCGGCGGCCGTGAGCGGCCCGCCGTCCGGTCCGCGCAGCACGGTGATGTCCGCCTCCGCGAGTGCGGCGATCGCCTCCTCGGTGGAGCCGTACCCCGTGGCGGCTCGCTGCGCCGCCGCGTCCACCGGGTCCGTGGGCTCCGGCCAGCCGAGTACACGCGCGGAGGGCCGGTACGCGGGGTTGGCGCGGTACTCCCCCACTCCACCGCTCTCGTCCGACTCCCACTCCCCCAGCACCGCCCATTCCGGCGGCGTCCGCTCGTCGGTCCACTCCGGGTCCACCACTCCGATCCAGTGCCCCGGGGCCTGGCGGGCGGCGGCCCGCACGGCCTCGGGTATTCCGGACGTGTCGGCGTCGGCTTCGGCGGGTGGGGAGGGGGCGGCGGCCGGGCCGGAGCCATGGGGCTCCACGGCCGAGGCGCCGTGCCGGGCCGCATGCCGTTCTCCGGGCCGCATCTCCACCTGAGCTCTTGGTTCCGTACGAATGCGTGGGTGCCGAACAGCGTACGTACGCATCGACACTTGATCAGATCGGGATGCCAACAGGATGCCACACGGGCCCTGCCCGTAGACGGCTGGGGAAGATCCGTATCGGGCATCCACGTGCCCGTTCTCCGCCCGAATGAGGAACTTTCCGGGAGCAGTGAGGCGTCCGGGGACAAAGCTGCGCCCCGTCACGGGTGGGGAGGCGCGACCGCCGACCGTGCTACGGGCTAAGTTGGTCACGCCATCGGCTACTTCGACGTTCCGCGCCCTCCGGCCGGACGTCCGGACCGAGGCCGTCCGGGAGACGCTCGAAGCTCGGACGGTTCCGGAACGGCCTGCGGCCGCCACCGCGCCGGGTCACGGGGAAGCCGGCAACGAGGAGCGGGCCCGAACCGGCTCCCCTCGACGTTCCATCGACCGACACACGCCAGTTCACCGGGCGTTCACCCGGACCCAGGTCGCCACCGGACGGGTCCGTGGCCCGCCGACAGCTCCGCCACCGAGGAGGAGTACCGCATGTCCCCCCAGCACCAGCCCCCCGGCGCGAACGCGGCGACGACGAACACGGCCCGCACAGGGGAGGCCGGGCCTCCGCCGACGGCCGCCGAACCGGACGAGCGCACTTCGAGCACCGCGGCGGGCGCGGGGCCGAAGTCCAACTCCCCCGCCCCCGAAGCGCCCGGGGAGACCGAGACCTCCGGGCAGCCGGAGGGGACCGAGGGGGCCCGGGGGTCCGGGAAGACCGGGGCGAGCGAGGAGGAGCCCGAGGCGCCCACCGCCCCCAGGCCGACTCCCGCGACCACGCCCGCCGCCTCGCCCACGCCCGCCGCCGCCACTGCCTCCGCCGCGGGGACGGCCGAGGCACCCGCGAAGGGCACGGCTGCGGCCTCCGAAGAGGGCGCCACCCTCGCGACGACCGCTGTGGCGACCCCTCCGGCCGTCAGGACGACCACCGGCGTCGACGGAGGACGTCCTCGCAAGCCCGTCCTCGCGGCGGCGGCGCTCGTCGGAACCGCGCTCATAGCCATACCGTTGCTGCTGGTCGGAGCGAAGGACGAGGAACCCCGCGACACCGCAGGTACTGCCGCGGCGGGTTCCGACACGGTGCTGAACGCGGACTCCCCGCCCGCCGCCCTCGACGACTTCGTGACTGTGAAGCCCAGCGCTTCCCCGACCAGGGCGAAGCCGAAGGAGAGCCCGGTCCCGAAGGCAGTCGTCCCCAAGCCCGTCGTGCCCGCGCCGGCACCCAGGACGAGCAGCCCGGCCGCGAAGACTTCGCCCCCGCCCCCTGCGCCCAAGGCCTCTCCGAAGCCCGACTGGGGCACGGCGACCGTCTCGGCGCCGAGCGTGCTGCAGGTCAATCAGGCCTGGACGACCAACCGCATCCGCATGGTCATGCAGCCCGACGGCAACCTCGTCGTCCTGAACGAGAAGGGCAAGCCGATCTGGGCGGCCATGACCTTCGGGCAGAACCACCGGGCGATCTTCCAGCCGGACGGCAACCTCGTCATCCACAACGGCGACGACCGCGCCATCTGGGCTTCCCGGACCCATGACCACCCCGGCGCACAGATGGTGCTCCGGGCCGACGCCAAGGTGGTCATCGTGGACAACGGCGCGGTCCTCTGGTCGACCTGAGGCCTACCCGCCGGCCGGCGCGGCGGCGCGAACGAGGGCGTGCGCCAGGTCGATGCTCGCCGCGAGGGTGCCCAGCGGGAGCGGCTGCGTGGCGAGAGCACCCTCGTGCACCACGAGGAGCTGCGCGCCGAGGACGGCGGGGCCCGAGCACCCCGCCTCGGTGGCGAGCTCCGTGAAAAGGTTCAGCAGCCAGCGCTTCTGGCTCGCGGCGATGTGGTGCGCGGGATGCGAGGGGTCCGGGAGTTCGGCCAGCGCGTTGATGAACGCGCACCCACGCGTGTTGGTTGCGGTCCAGGTCCGCAGTGCGTCGAAGGGGGCGGTGACGGCCTCGACCGGGCCTTCACAGGCATCGACGGCGCTGAGGACGAGTGACCGCCACCGCTCGTCACGTCGCCCGAGGTAGACGGCGACGAGGTGGTCCTTCGAACCGAACTGGTTGTAGAGGGTCCGTTTGGTCACGCCTGAGTGCTCGGCGATCAGATCCACGCCGACCGCTGTGATCCCGCGGTCGTAGAACAGCTCCTCGGCCGCCTCCGCGATGCGACGGCCGGCCGGGGTCATGGGCCGCTCTTCTCGCACCGGACGCTCCTTCACTGATCGGTGTACGGTGGATGGAGTTCACAGATCAGTATACCCAAGGGAGGTTCAGGAGATGGGTACGTCCGAGACCATGCGCGCAGTGCGCATCGCAAGGCACGGAGGGCCGGAGGTTCTCGAAGTGGTGGAGGTGGCCGTACCCGTCCCGCAGGCCGGGGAGGTACTCGTCCGGGTCGGCGCCGTAGCGCTCAACAACACCGACCTGTGGACCCGGGAGGGTGCGTACGGCAACCCCGGTGACCCGCAGGCGCTGTCGGGCTGGCGTGGCCCGGTCACCTTTCCCCGTGTACAGGGTGCCGACGTGGCCGGCCGGGTCGCGGCGGTCGGCTCGGGCGTGGACGAGGACCTCGTCGGCCGCCGTGTGGTCGTCGACCCGGCGACGTACGACGCCGAGGGGCCGGACGCGAACCCGGTGGGTCTCATGGGGAGCGAACGCGACGGAGGTTACGCCGAGTACGTGACCGCTCCGGCGGTGCGCGTGCACGACGTGACGGAGTCCCCGCTCACGGACGACCAGCTGGCGGCCCTGCCCACCGCGTACGGCACGGCGCTGGGCATGATCGAGCGGGGCCTGCTGCGGGAGGGGGAAACCGCACTGGTGTCGGGAGCGTCCGGCGGAGTCGGCCTCGCGCTGGTGCAGATCGCCCGCGCACGCGGGGCGAGGGTGCTCGCCGTCAGCAGCGGCTCCAAGGTGCGGGCTGTGCGCGAGGCGGGCGCACACGAGGTGCTCGACCGCGCACGGGACGTCGTCGGGCAGATCCGCGCCGTCGCCCCGGAGGGCATCGACGTCGCCCTCGACGTGGTCGCGGGGGACCTGGTGGGGGACGGGCTTCCGCTGCTGCGTGAAGGCGGCCGGTGGGTCGTCGCGGGCGCGCTCGGCGGCTACGACGTGACCTTCGACGTGCGCAGGCTCTATCTGCACAACACGCGCCTGATCGGCTCCTCGATGCACACGCCCACGCACTTCGCTCTCCTGATGGATCTGGCGCGCCGGGCCGCGATCCGGCCTGTCGTGGCCGCGGCCTTCCCCCTGGACCAGGCCGCTCGGGCACAGGAGGAGCTGTCCCGCAGGAAGCATGTCGGAAAGATCGTGCTGCACCCGTAGACCGTCGTGCGTTGCCGTCACCCCACCGGGACGTGGTGGTGCGGGAGCTGCGAACGGTGCTCGGCCCGATCCGTTCCCATGCTGGACGTCTCGCTGACCGCGCCCCCGCAACAGGGGGTCTGTGACCAGTGGGCGCCCCCACCTTCGCCGCCTGGCGCGACGACGCCAGGCGCGGCTACCGGCGCCGGCCTACGGCGCAGCGCCTGAGCCGGGCGCACGAGCCCGGCCCCGGGCGGGGTGGTCACCGCCCGGGGCCGGACGCCACGGCATACGCAGCCGGGCGAGGCCTGCCCGCCCACAGGACCGCGGCTCCCTCGGCCTGAGCGAACTCCTGGTGCGTACGGGGTGTTCCGGCGGGCGGCGACGCCCCGCGGGTCCCGCCGGGCCAGCTTCCGCAGAGGCGCCTGTTTTTTTGAAAAATCTCTGGCGTTCCGCACCCGCCTTGTGCTCATCTGGTGACACAGAGAGGCTCACTTTGTTTCATTGTACCGCCGAACAGCCGCAGGGCTGAAGGACCCGAGAAGGAGTTCCGGGCTATGGATGGACTCAGTAGGCGCAAGATGCTGCTGGCGGGAGGGGCCTTAGGGGCCGTCGGCGCGCTGAGCGCCGCATCGCCGGCCGGTGCGCGGCCCCTGTGGACCTGGGCGCCGAGCGCGTCGGTGGCAGGCACGGGAGAGGGTCTCGACCCGGAATGGGTGTGGGACGACGAGGTCGACCGGCTGATGGCCTCGGTGATCGACCGCGGGGACGTGCCAAAGGTCAACGAGTCGTTGCGCACCTGGACCCGCAACGACCAGGCACTCCCGGCCGGACTCCCGCAGGACGTGCGCGACTTCATGGAGAAGGCCCGGCAACTGCCCTCCTGGGCCGACCGGAACAAGCTGGAGACCGCAGCCGCGTTCAACAAGTCCCGGGGCTTCTACCTCAATCTGCTCAACGGAGTGGGCGGTGGAATGCTGAGCACCGCCATTCCCAGGGAGGCACGGTCCGTCTACTACTCCAAGGGCGGCGCCGACATGGAGGACCGCGTCGCCAAGACGAGCCTCCTGGGCTTCGCCATCGGCGACCTGAACGCCTACCGGCCCGACGGCGACGTCATCGTCCACGCCGTCAAGACCCGGATGGTGCACGCCGCGGTGCGTCACCTGCTGCCGCAGTCCCCGGAGTGGACCCGGACGGGCGACGGCCAGAAGATCCCGATCAGCCAGGCCGACATCATGGTCACCTGGCACAGCCTGGCCACCTACGCCATGCAGAAACTGGTCGAGTGGAAGGTCCCGATCTCCGCGGCCGACTCGGCGGCCTATCTGCATGTGTGGCAGGTCACCGCCCACATGCTCGGTGTCCGCGACGAGTACATCCCCGCCACGTGGGAGGCGGCCAACTCCCAGTCCAAGCAGGTCCTCGACCCGATCCTCGCCTCCACCAAGGAGGGCGTCGAGCTGACCGACATTCTGCTGGGCCAGCTCGCCGAGCAGACGAGCCCCGGCGGAATCGACCGGCCGCTCGTCGACGCGCTGGCCCGGTTCCTCGTCGGTGACCGGATCGCCGACATGGACGGGATCCCCGAGGAAGCGTTCTGGGGAAAGGTGATAGCCACCGTCTGGCCGAAGCTGGTCGCCTTCCGGGAGAAGCTGATCCCCCTGCCGCTCGTGCCGCCGCTCGCCTGGACGCTCGACGAGGCGGCGCGTCAGTACATCCTCTTCTACCTCACCAAGGGCCGCGGCACCCGGATCGAGATCCCCGACACCAACCGCCCCGCATCCCGCTGAGGTCACCCGCGGCCCGCGGGGCGGCGCCACGCCGTCAGCAGCCGGCCGTGCGTCTCCGGTCCGCCTCACCGCGGTGTTCACCGATCAGAACTCACGAAGGAGCTCGGAAAGATGGACGTGTACAGCAGGCGCAAGATGTTGATGACAGGCGGGGCCCTGGGTGCCGCCGGGGCGCTGGCGGCAGCCTCCCCCGCGAGTGCCCGGTCTCTGTGGACCTGGTCGCCCACCGGGTCGGTGGCCGGGGCGGGAGCGGGCGTGGACCCGGAATGGGTGTGGGACGAGGAAGCGGACCCGGTGCTCGCCGCCGTGATCGACCGCGGCGACGTACCCCGGGTCAACACCCTGCTGGCGCGGTGGACCCGCAACGACCAGGCGCTGCCCGACGGTCTCCCGGCAGACCTCAAGGAGTTCATGGAGCACGCCCGGCAGATGCCGGCCTGGGCGGACAAGGCCAAACTCGACCGCGCCGCCCAGTTCAGCAAGACCAAGGGCATCTATGTGGGGGCTCTGTACGGTCTCGGCAGTGGCCTGATGAGCACCGCCATCCCCAGAGAGGCGCGCGCCGTCTACTACTCCAAGGGCGGTGCGGACATGAAGGACCGCATCGCGAAGACCGCGCGGCTCGGCTACGACATCGGGGACCTGGACGCCTACCTGCCGCAGGGCTCGATGATCGTGACCGCCGTGAAGACCCGCATGGTGCACGCGGCGGTACGCCATCTGCTCCCGCAGTCGCCGGGCTGGTCCCAGACCAGCGGCGGCCAGAAGATCCCCATCAGCCAGGCCGACATCATGGTCACCTGGCACAGCCTGGCCACGTTTGTCATGCGCAGGATGAAGGAGTGGGGCGTCCGGGTCAACGCCGCCGACTCGGAGGCGTATCTGCACGTGTGGCAGGTGAGCGCGCACATGCTCGGCGTCAGCGACGAGTACATCCCCAACTCGTGGGACGAGGCCAACGCCCAGTCCAAGCAGGTGCTCGACCCGATCCTCGCCCACAGCCAGGAGGGTGAGGCACTGACCAACGTCCTCCTCGGGATCGTGGCCGAACTCGACCTCGGCCTGACGCGCCCTCTGATCAGTGCCTTCACCAGGTACACGCTCGGCGGCAACGTCGGCGACATGATCGGCCTGTCCAAGCAGCCAATACTGGAGAAGCTCATAGCGACCGCGTGGCCGCTGCTTGTCGCCTTCCGCGAGGGGCTGGTGCCGCTGCCCGCGGTCCCCGCGGTCCTGTGGACGCTGGAGGAAGCGCTCCGCAAGTTCGTCCTGCTCTTCCTCGCCGAGGGCCGGCCCATCGCGATCGACATCCCGGACGTCAACCGTCCGTCCTGAGCCGCCCCTCACCTTGCACCACCACGCACAGCACCCGCCGCTGCCAGGGACGGCACCCTGGACCGTCCCTGGCAGCACCGTCCACGACCCCAGCCGGAGCCGCACCGCCCCATGCACCCACCCATGAGATCGCGCCGAAGCAGGACGCCGGGACGAGTCCTCCGCCAGACTCCCGGAGAGACGACGCCGAAGAGGCGTACGGGAGAGGAGACCGATGGTGAACGGTGAGGACCGCGCGGCCCGACCGCCGCACGGGAGCCGTGCCTTGGACAGACGCAAGTTCCTGGGATTCGTACTGGCGGCACCGACCCTGGTGACTGCCGCCCAACTCGTACCTGCCGAGCAGGCCCGGGCCGACGTGCCGTCGGCGGACATCACGGAACTGGTCGACCTCAACGATGTCATGACCCTGGCGGCTCTGCCGACCTCGGGTCTGATCACCGTCCAGGTCAACACCGACGGCACGGTGTCCTTCGCGTTGCCCCGTGCCGAGGTGGGGCAGGGCATCACCACGTCGACGGCCATGCTGATCGCCGAGGAGATGGACGTGCCTCTCGACAAGGTGCGGGTCACCCTGGCCGACGCACGGCCGGAGCTCGTGTTCAACCAGCTCACCGGCGGGTCGAACACGACCATCGCGACCTACACCCCCATCCGCGTCGCGGCCGCTGTCGCGCGCGGACGGCTGCTCGAGGCCGCCGCGACGGTGTTCGGCGCGGCCCTCACCGAGGTCACCATCAGAGCGGGCGTGGTCCTCGGCCCCGCGGGCCGGAGCATCGGCATCGGCGCGCTGGCCGAGAAGGCCGCGGCCGTGCGGACGCAGCAGGTCACCGCCGAACTCAAACCGGCCGAGCAGTTCACCGTCATCGGAACACCGCAACGCCGCATCGACGCCCTCGACGCGGTCACCGGGCGCAAGAAGTTCGCGATGGACCTCGCCGTCCCGGGAGCCCTCCCGACCATGGTGTGCCGTCCGCCGACGATCAACGGGAAGGTCGGACCGGTCGCCAACGCCGATGCGGTGCGGGCGATGCCGGGCGTCACCGACGTCGTCGTCATCAACAGCGGTGTGGCCGTACGCGCCCGGACCTTCGGTCAGTGCATCGACGCCGTACGCGCCCTGAAGGTGTCCTGGGGGCCCGGCACCGCGCAGGGCAAGTCCGACGAGACCGTGCTCAAGGAACTGAAGGCCGCGGAACCTTCGCTGGGGCTGCCGCCGCTGACCCCGAGCGTGGAAGGCAGGTTCACCTTTCACTTCCGCAGCAACAGTGCCCTGGAGACCAACTGCGCCATCGCCGACGTACGGTCCGACCGCGCCGAGATCTGGTCCGGTCTCAAGGCGCCGATCGTCGCGAAGGAGGCGATCGCCGCCAAGCTGGGACTGCCGCTGAGAGCCGTGACGGTGCATGTGACCGAGAGCGGCGGGTCCTTCGGACGCAAACTCTTCTTCGACGCGGCACTGGAGGCCGTCGAGATCTCCGCGAAGATCGGCAAGCCGGTCAAACTCATGTGGCACCGGGCCGACGACTCCCGTCAGGGACGTACGCATCCGATGGCCACGTCCCGCGTGCGCATCGCCTATGCCGGGAACACCGTCCTCAGCTACAAGCAGCGGCACACCAGCGTGGCCACCGACCTCAGCCACGGATTCGGAGAGATCTTCACCGCCCTGGCCGCGAAACTGCCGGTGGCCGACCTCGGATTCTCCGAGACGTTCTTCCAGCTCTCCCAGTCGATGCCGTACAACTTCGGTGTCAACAGCCGGCTCCTCAACGAGACCGACAAGGGTTTCAACACGGGCAGTATGCGCAACGTCTACTCACCCGACGTCACCTGCGCCCGTGAGCTCCTCATCGACCGTCTGGCGACGAAGATGGGGAAGGACCCCTATCGGATCCGGCGCGACTTCCTCAAGGACGACCGGTCCGTCGCGGTCCTGGAGAAGGTGGCCGAAGCCGGACGCTGGGGCCGGTCGATGCCCGCCGGCACGGCACAGGGCATCGCGCTCCACTCCGAGTACCACTCCGCCAGCGCGGTCCTGGTGGAGATCGACTGCCGGCCGGAGACCGTCGACCGGCCGATCCGCAACGGTGTCGCGGGACCACGCGTCACCAAGGTCGTCCTCGCCGTGGACGCAGGTCTCACCATCAACCCGCGGGGCCTGGAGGCGCAGATGATGGGCTGCGCCATGGACGGGATCGCGCTCGCGCTGACCTCCAGCCTGCACCTGCGCGACGGCTACTTCCTGGAAGCCAGCTGGGACAACTACTTCTACACCCGGCAGTGGAACACGCCGCCCGAGCTGGACGTCATCATCATGCCTGACACCACCGGAAAGCCCGGCGGAGCCGGAGAGCTGGGTGTCGCCGCGTCGATGGCGGCGGTCGCCTGCGCCTACGGCCGGGCGACCGGCACGATGCCCACCACCTTCCCCATCAACCACGGCACACTCTCCTTCGAACCCAAGCCGGTCGTTCCGCCTGTCCCCCAGTCCCCGACCGACGGCCTGGAACACGCCTTCTGATGTGAGGAGCTCTACGTGCCCGAGCACACATTCCGCCTCAACGGCGAGCAGGTCACGGTCGACATCGCGGACGACGTCCGGCTTTTGTGGGTGCTGCGCGACGTCCTGGGCGTCACCGGTCCCAAGTACGGCTGCGGCATCAACGTCTGCAAGGCCTGCACAAGCCATCTGAACGGCAAGGCGGTCAACCCCTGCGCGATCCCGGTGGGCGACCTGGACCCGACCGACGAGGTCACGACGATCGAAGGGCTCCCGGCCACGGTGGGCGCCGAGCTGCACCCCATGCAGGAGGCGTGGCTCGACCTGGACGTGGCCCAGTGCGGCTACTGCCAGCCGGGCCAGATCATGGCGGCGGTCGCCGTCGTACGCCGAGCAGCGGAGGAGGGCCGCGAGATCACCGACGCCGACCTCGACGGCATCCGCAACATCTGCCGCTGCGGTACGTACGTCCGGATCCGGGAGGCCATCAAGGCCGGTGCCGCACGCATGTGACGAGGCGCGGACGGCGGCCGGGGCGCGTGCGCCCGGGCGGGACAGCGTGGAGGAGCGGGGAGCGTGCCGGGGTCCTGCGCCGAGGCCCCCGGACTGCGAACTGAAGCGCCGGAAGCGCGACGGCCGCCCTCGGCCTCGCGGCCGACGTCGGCAGAACGCCCTTCCCCTTCTCGTCCCCGGGGGCAGTGGACGCGTCTTCTGCCTCCGTGGCACGCATCCACAGGACCAGGTGCCGGCCCTGGTCAAGACGTCGCCTCACAGACGCTTGGCGCCGAACCAGTAACCGCCCCTGTGGCGGATCGCGACACCGGGCAGCCGCACATGAGGCTGGGGCCCGGACAAGGCCGGCAGCCAGGGTTGACGTCCCTCCACCGGGTCCGAACACCGGGACCCGGTCGCCGAGTTCGACGACGAACCGGGCGGCCACGCCCTCACCAGCCGTCTCACCTCAGCAGAACACCGGCGCATGGCCCTCCCCGGTGACCTGCCCGGCATCAGCGACCTCGACGCCCACCATCACTCCGCACTCCCCCAGGACGGGCTCGACACCGAGGACTCGCCTCGCCCCCATTGCTTCAGGTCACGTTGCCCGACGGCACGACGACAGGTGTCCGGGCCCACGCGCCGGCGTCCCGGTGGGAGACCTCGCTGGGGACCCGTGGTGGCTTTCCGCCGTCCGGACCGTGTTGAATCGTGCGACGGAGCACGTGCGTCCCGTCGGCCCGTTCGGCCACGGACCGCCGGCGCCCCGACTCTCAACTCGTCCGATGCCCGCGGAGGCAGAGTGAAGCAAGCGCCGATACCTCCTTCGGTGACGACCGAGGATCACTCCATCGACGGTCCGCACGGCACGATTCCACTCCGCATCTACAGGCCTACGGGCAGGCCCACGTCCGCGCTGCTGTGGATGCACGGCGGAGGGTTCCGCCACGGCTCGATCGACATGCCGGAAGCACACGGTGTGAGCGGCGAACTCGCAGCGCGTGCCTCGGCCCTCGTGGTGTCCGTCGACTACCGGCTCGCGGGAGACGGCCTCGTCTTCCCGGTCCCGCTCGACGACGTCTACGCTGCGTGGGAGTGGCTCGGCTCGATCGCCACGCGCTCGGAGCTGGCCACCCGTGCGTTGGGAGGTGCCAGCGCGGGAGCGGCCCTGGCACTGGCCGCGGCCGTCCGCGGACGGGACGGCTCCGCGCCCGCCGACCGTCTGCTGCTGGCTTATCCCTTCGCGCACTACCCCAACCCCGCACTCGACCAGGAGACCGCCCGCGCGATGGCCGCGATGCCGGAGATCCTGCGGTTCCCTCCGGATGCGGTCGACTCGATGGTCGCCAATTACGTCGGCCGGATCACGGACATCCCCGCACTCGCGCTCCCTGGCGCCGCACGGCTCGACGGCCTGCCGACCACCGCCATCGTGCTCTCGCAGTTCGACGACCTGCGCCCCTCGGGGGAGTTGCTGCAGCGGCAGCTCGACTCCGTGGGAGTTCCGGTGAGGACACACCTGGCGACCGGAATGCCTCACGGCCACTTCAACCACATGCCCCTGTCCGCACAGGCCTCCGCGTCCTTGGAGTTCTTCGCCACGGCACTGACCGACGCCACGCCGGAGCCGCGGCGGCCGCAGCGAAGAGAAGAGTCCGGTCCGCTCCCAGATCGCGCCGAGCGACCGGCACGGCTGCCCGCCGCATGACGGTGGCCCCGCGCCGGGTTCGCCCGCGGAGGCGGACCCGTGGGACCCCGCACCGGACAACGTGATGGCTTCCCTTCAGGACTGCGTGCGAGCATCGAACGATGAGCAATCCTCGCTGCGAGCTGCTGCGCTGGCAGTTCGACATGAGCTGGTCACTGTTCGACTACCACCTGGAGCGGCTCGCGCCCGATGACTTCTTGTGGGAGCCGGCTGATGTGTCGTGGACCGTGCGTCCGGACGCCGCCGGTAACTGGCTGCCGGACTGGTCCGATACCGAGCCTGACCCCGTCCCCGTTCCCACCATCGGCTGGGTGAGCTGGCACATCGGCTGGTGGTGGAGCACTGCCATCGATCACGCCCAGGGACGTACTCCCCGGGAGCGTACGGACATCACCTGGCCAGGCAACGGACCGGCGGCGGTCGCCTGGCTCAAGGATCTGCGTACCCAGTGGCTGGCGATCCTCGACGAACTCACCGATGCCGATCTGGATGCCGCCACCACACTGCCGTGGCAGACTCCGCCGGACAACACCATCGGACACATGCTCGCCTGGCTGAACGCCGAGCTGACGAAGAACGTCGCCGAGATCGGGCAGCTGCGGCTGATTCGGGCGGCATCGAAGCGGTAAGGCTCAGGAGCCTCGTCGTCCAGCACAGCCGCCACGGCCTCGAGCCCAGTTGCTCCGGAGGTCGTCAGCAGGCCACCTCACCGTGGCCTCAGGCCGCACACGCCGGACGACCCATGCACGCCGGGCCCGGGTGTCTCAGCGGAAGACGTCGGCATGCTCGGCAGCCCACTGCCGGAATTCTCTGGCCGGAACGCCGGTGATCCGTGAAACCGTGTCACGAACCATGAGCAGCTCGTCATTGACGTCTCCGCCTGTGACGTCGAGGACCGCGTCCGCCGCCTCATCCCCGAAGGCCGCGGCCATCTGCTCGTAGGCTTCCTGCCGGGCGATCTCCATGAAGGGCACATCCCGCCCGAGTGCTGCCGCGATGGCCTGCACCTGCTGCCGGGCTGTCACCTGCTCCGGACCGGTCAGGGCGTACGTCCGCCCCTGGTGGCCGGGCTCGGTCAGCGCCACCCGGGCCACTGCCGCGATGTCCGCGGGGTGGATCGTGGGTAGCCCGGTGTCCGCATAGGGCGCGCGGACCGCTTCACGGCCGCGGATCGACTCCGCCCACATCAGAGCATTCGACGCGAACTGCGTGGGCCGCAGGATGGTCCATGCCATGCCGCTGTCCTTGAGCAGCTGCTCGACCGCCACGTTCTCCTCGGCGGGGCCCAGATGTGGATGCGTCTGCACAGTGATGGAGGACACCAGCACCACGCGCTCCACACCCGCCAGCCGCGCGGCCTCGACGACGGCGGCATCCGGCCCCAGACGCGACACGAGGAACAGGCAGCGCACTCCGTCCAGAGCGGACCCCAGCGACTCCGGCTCCGTGAAGTCACCCTCGACAGCCTCGACCCCTTCGGGGAACACCGCCCGTGCGGCGTCGCGGGTGAAGGCTCTCAGCGGCCCCGCGTCACATGCACGTAATTCCTCCAGCAGCGCGCTGCCTATGTTTCCGGTGGCTCCGGTCACGAGGATCATGAGCGCGTTCTCCCGTTCGTCAGGTGATCAACTTGAGGACACGCTAAGAGCTCGATCGCACTTCAGGTCAAGAGGACCTATGCCCCCTCCAGATGTGGATCCGGCCCCGTCCCCGATCGGACGGTGCCGGAACGACGCCCGTGAAGCCGGAGTCCACCGTGCCCTGATCCCGCGTGACACGTAACCGCACGGAGGCCGGGTTCTCGACGTGTACCTCCTGCCCCGGGCGCGGGGCGCGCTGTCAGGGGCGACCACTCGGGCGGCGGCGGCGACAACTCACCGGTGTATGCAATGCGTTCCGCCGGCCGGACCTCTCAGGGGAAGGGCCGGGACGGCGGCACCTCTTGCATGTGGACGACGACGTCGAACCAGCTCGCGAACGACCCGCCCGACATGTGGTGGGCCTAATCATCCTGAGGGTCGCAGGAGGGGCCGATCAGCCAGGTACGCGTCGGGGCGTCCAGGAGGCAGGGGGATGGACTCGGGCCGCGAAGTGCCCAGCTCCAGGAGGTGTCCCGCCCTGTCCTCGGCTGCCGAACGCAGCAGGCTGTCGACGAAGTACGGGCGTGGAGCGGGCAAGGGCTGACCGGAGGAGGGGCGCCGACGGCGGTGTGCTTGCCTGGGTGACGGGTGACGCTTGTTGCAGGAACGCATCCAGCGCACGAGATCGAGGGTGTCGGCGGTCCCACACCCAGCACCCGGGCGAGCTCCAGGGCCCTCCTGCCCACCTTCACCGCTCGCCCGCGAGGTCCACTTCCTCACGGTGCACCGGTGCCGCGTCCGTCACCTCAGGACGACGCCAGGGGTGGGCGATCGGTGCGGACACCGCACGCCACCACGGATCCGAGGGCAGCTCGCCCGCCGGTTCGAACGGCTCCCCCGGGCGGGGGAAGGCCACCGCCTGCCCCGCCTCCTCACCGGCGTCGTTCATCCACTCCCCCGGCTCGGACCACGGATGCGGAGCGAGATTGAAGGTGCCCCAGTGGATCGGCATCAGCGCGCCGTGTGGCCGCCCGCCCTGAAGGTCCAGATGCGCCCGCATGCCCTCGGCGGGCGTCATGTGGATGTCGGGCCAGAACTCCGAATAGGCGCCGACCTGGATCATCGTCGCGTCGAACGGGCCGTGCTCGGCCCCGATGTCCTGGAAGCCTGAGAAATAGCCGGTGTCCCCGCTGTGGTAGACGCGGTGCTCCGGGCCGGCGACGACCCACGACGCCCAAAGGGTGTGCTGCTGATTGCGCAGCCCTCGGCCGCAGAAATGCCGTGCTGGTGTCGCGGTCAGACTGATGCCCGCGACGTGCGCGGTCTCGTTCCAGTCGAGCTCGCGGATGCGGGCCAGGGGAACACCCCAGCGCTCCAGGTGGGCACCCACACCGAGCGGAACGGCGAAGACCGTGTCGGTCCCCGCCAGACTTTTGATCGTGGGCAGATCCAGATGGTCGTAGTGGTCGTGCGAGATCACGACGACGTCGACGGGGCCGAGCGCGGCGATCGAGAGGGGGACGGGGTGAAGCCTTCTAGGCCCCGCGAAGGCGAAGGGGGAGCAGCGCTCGCCCCAGACAGGGTCGAAGAGCACGCGGCTGCCGTCGATCTCGGCGAGCACGCTGGAGTGACCCATCCAGGTCAGCCGCAGCCCTGTCACGGGCGGCGCGGAGAGGTCCGCAAGGGTCGTCGCGTGCACCGGAACCGTGCCGAGCGGGGCTCTGCGAGTGCGTTCCTCCTTGCGGAAGTACCCCTTGGCGAATTCGATCATGGACCCCGACGGCCTGGTCCGGGCACCTGACGGGTTCTGGAACACTCCGTCGGCGAAGTTGGGCGATCGGCGGATCCGCTCCATCCGCGCGCCGGCGGGATCCGCCCCGAAGGCGTCGGGACGCAGCGAGCGGAGTCGCGTGCGGAGCGAAGGTTGGTTGTCGGCGCCGGTCACGGCATCTCCTGAGGGAGTCGGTGTCGTCTCATTATGGCCGGGAGGCACGGCCGGGCGAGGGCTCGGCGGTGAACGGAGGACGCTCGCGCGCTGCGCCGGAGCATCCGGTCGAGCATCGTGACGTCAGGCACGCGGCTGCCCGTACACATGCTCGATTCGCAGGGTCAGCACGACCCTGCGGTCCTGCACCATCGCCCGCCGGTAGTCGTCCCAGTCAGGGTGCTCGCCCCGGACGTCGCGATAGAGCGTGATCAACCGCTCGACGGTCCCGTCGTGCGGGTCGGCGGCGGGCGGGGTCAGCTCGGCCGCGGTGTCGGCGACGGTCCAGGCCCAGCGGTCGTCGCTGGTCACGTGGTAGCTCGCGCGAGGGTCGCGACGAAGGTTGCGCGTCTTGGCCCGGCCCTCGGTGATGGACACCCGGATCACCCCTTCATCGGGGTAATAGGCGTGATTCACGTTCGACAGTTGCGGCCTGCCGTCGCGCTTGAGTGTGACCAGTACCCCTCCGTCACACTCGCCGAGGAGTCGGAGCAGGGCCGCGCGCTCGGGTTCGAAGTCCGTCATGCCAACTCCAACGTCCGTGCCCGCCGGAGGATTCCGCCCTGGGCAGGAGGACGGCGGATCCGGCCGAGGCCACGTTGACAGGCGGGGCACCACATCCGGATACTGACCCGCTGTTCAGTACGGCCGCCCGCTCAGCGGGCCTGCGCGCCCAGTACGCCCCCGCGCCCAGTACGCCCGTCCGCGAGATCCCGGAGATTCAGGAGCCGCCCGATGACCCGCAGCCCGATGGCCAGCGCCTCCCCAGC
This sequence comes from Streptomyces sp. NPDC006516, assembly GCF_040611875.1. Classification (NCBI taxonomy): domain Bacteria; kingdom Bacillati; phylum Actinomycetota; class Actinomycetes; order Kitasatosporales; family Streptomycetaceae; genus Streptomyces; species Streptomyces sp. NPDC006516. The sequence continues at coordinate 17,568 of NZ_JBEXPD010000011.1, read as the reverse complement.
CCCTCTGATCTCGCTGACCTGGACGGATCACGTCACCGGCACCAAGGGGTATCTGGTCGTCGACCGGCTCGTCCGGGGGGTGTCGAGCGGCGGGCTGCGCATGAGAGAGGGCTGCACACTTGCCGAGGTGACCGGTCTGGCCCGTGGCATGAGCATGAAAGAGGCGTTGCACTTCGACGCCGATGACGCCCGGGCGCGGTACATCCCCCTCGGCGGGGCGAAGGGCGGAATCGACTGCGACCCCCGTGCCCCGGAGGCGTACGGGATCCTTGTGCGCTTTCTGCGGGCGGTACGTCCGTACGTGGAGAGCGTCTGGACGACGGGCGAGGATCTCGGACTCGGCCAGGACCTGGTCGACCGTGCTGCGGCGGAGGCGGGACTGGTCTCCACGATCCAGGCGGTCTACCCACTGCTGGAGGACGAGGCGGTGGCACGCAGGCGGCTGGCGGACGCGTTCGCCCTCACGGTGGACGGGATCGGCCTGGACGAGCTGGTCGGCGGGTGCGGAGTGGCGGAAGCCGCGCTCGCAGCGCTGGACCGGGCCGGCACGGCCTACCGTGACGCCCGGGTCTCGCTCCAGGGCCTCGGCACCATGGGAGGGGCTACGGCGCGCTTCCTCTCCCGGTCGGGGCTGACGGTCGTCGCGGTCGCCGACGTCAAGGGCACGATCGCCAATCCGGCGGGGCTGGACGTCGAAGCGCTGCTGGCCGCGCGGGACGCGTACGGGACGGTGGACCGCGCGGTGCTGCGGGAGAGGGACAGGGAGCTCCCGGCCGACGCCTGGCTGGCCGCCGACGCCGAGATACTCGTTCCCGCCGCCGTGTCCTACGCCGTCGACGCGTCGAACCAGGCTTCGGTCAGGGCCCGGTGGGTGGTCGAAGCGGCGAACATGCCCGTACTGCCGGAGGCGGAGGCGCTGCTCGCCGAGCGGGGGATCACGGTGCTGCCCGACGTGGTCGTCAACTCCGGCACGAACGCCTGGTGGTGGTGGACGCTGTTCGGGGACATCGGCGCCGACGCCGAGGAGGCGTTCGCACACACCCGTCGCTCGATGCGCGCCCTCGTGAGCCGCGTCCTCGAACGTGCGGAGGCGGACGGCCGCACACCACGGGCGGCGGCACACGCACTCGTCGGGGAGCGGCTGCCGGTGATGGCGGAGCGGTTCGGCTGGTACGGCTGACCCCCTTGCGACCGGGCGGCCCGTGATCCGGTGGCGATGTTGGCTAGGGTGAACGCGTGGCGAGAGTACGGCTGAGCGTGGCGGAGCGTCGTGAGGAACTCCTGCGCGCTGCCGTCGAACAGATAGAGGTGCGAGGCGTTGCCGCCGTCCGGATCGCCGATGTCGCCTCCGTTCTCGGGGTGAGCAACGCACTGGTGCTCTATCACTTCTCCTCCAAGGAGAAGTTGGTGGCAGCCGCGTTCGCCTACGCGGCCGAGGCCGACCTCGCCCACCTGCGCAGGCTGCTGACCCGCCGCACGAGCGCCGTACGGCGGCTGCGCGCTGCCGTCCGCTGGTACGCCCCGACCGGGCAGGCGAAGGGCTGGCGGCTGTGGATCGAGGGCTGGGCGTCCTCCCTCCATGATCCGACGCTGCGCGAGGTGGCCGGTGATCTCGATCAGCAGTGGAAGGCCGAGCTGGCCGAAGTCATCGAGGAGGGCGCGGCAGGCGGCGAGTTCCACTGCGACGACCCGATGTCGGTTGCCTGGCGGCTCACCGCGCTCCTGGACGGTCTGGCCGTCCAGATGACGTCGTACGCGGGCCCGCTCTCCCGGACCACCATGCTGCAGTGGGCCGAAGAGGCACTCGCGCGCGAACTCGGCATCGACCACGAGGTTCTGACCGCCTGAGCGCCCCCACTGCCACGAGGTTTCGACCGCTTGACCGCGCCACTGCCGGGACCGCGGGGTCAGGTCTGGAGCACCGGTGCGTAGACCTCTCCGTCGAGCCCGAAGGTCCACGCGACTCCCTCCTTCGCCGTCCTGGTCCTGGGCGGCACCCGCAGCCAGTAGGTGCGGTGGGTGCCGTCCGGCTCCGGGGTGGAGTTGACGACCTCGACCATCACCACGTCCTCGTCACCTTCCATTCCTATGCGCCAGAGGATTCCCGTCTCGTCACGGTGCACCGGCTCGGCGCCCGATTCGGCGAGGTAGCGGTCGTAGCCGTAGTACTCCAGCATGACGCGGCGCAGCTCCGCGTTCTCCTCGCCGCGGATCCGGTCGGGTGTCAGACTCGCCAGCCCGTCCAGGAATTCCACCGGGACGGGCATTCCGCGCCAGGCGTACAGGGCGAAGCCGTCGGAGTAGGCCAGGGCCGGGCCGTCGCCGCGGTCGAGCCGTCCCGCCTCGTCGCGGTGGAGGACGACGGGGCGTTCGCTGATGACCACGGCGTGTTCGTACGGCCACCACCAGCCGGCGTTCCTCGCGACCTCCGCCAGACCCCTCAGCCGGTCGCCCCGTCCGTCGAAAGCAGCGAGCCAGGCCGCGTCGTGCTGGCCCAGGACCGCGTCGAGCAGCACCAGCCGCACATCCGGCTCGTCCTCGGGACGGATGGCGAGCTCGGCGACGACTCCCGTCCGTATGCGGTCGGCGAGAGCGGCCGTGGTCTCCCACAGCTGGGCGCCCGTCGCCGACCAGAGCGACGACCAGCCGGCAGGGCCCAGTTCGTCGTACATCCGGCGCCGCTCCTCCGCCCAGGGGCGGGTACGGACTTCTTCGCGGACCGACCGCCCGGCGCCGGCAAGCTCCTCCACCGCTCGGACGGCCGCCTTCGGCGAGTCGGCCCAGATGATGTGCTCCGGCTCGTCGAGCCCCGCGCTGCGGTAGGCGAGCCGCACCCCGTCCTCGGCGGCGCCCCGGTCGGCCCTGCCGGTCGCCGCCGCCACTGCCCGCCACGTGTTCACGTACTGCATCGGTCTTCCCCGTCCCCTGTTCCTTGTCCCTGTTCCCCGTCTCCTGACCGCACATCGCCGAGGCGCCCTCCCCCGGTCCGTCGCGAGGGCGTCAGTCCGCGACGATCCTGACCGCGCCCGGTGCGTACTCCCGCTGGCGCACGACGCGGAACCAGCCCTTCGGCAGGGCTATCGCCGCGTGCTCCTCGTGCACCACGCGTCCGCCCTCGGGGAGATGGAGCAGCATGGGACCGAACGGTCCCGCCTCCCGCATGAGGCGCCCCGGCCCCTGCACGGCGTGCGCGTGCCCGGTGACCTCGCCCAGCGCTAGGACGAGCCTCCCCCGTCCGTCGCGCGGTTCACCCGGTGCGTCGAGGAAGTGAGCGGGCACGGCCGACTCCTCCGTCGCCACGATCAATACGTCACCCTGCCGGTACACAGACGTCTCCCCTCGGTCCCGGCACCTCTGTGCCGGCCATGGATGAAACGCTACGAGGGGGGTCTGACAATCGGCTGCGCCCACGGTTCGTACCTGGCCCGGCAGCCGTTCGCACCGGGCCCGGTAACCGTTCGCACCGGGCCCGGTAGCGGCGTTGTCAGTGGCACTTGATAAACCTTGCGGACATCAGTCGCCCCCAGTATCAGGAGCTCAGTGCCATGTCCGACGCGGACCGTCTGCACGAGTTGCTCGGCCTTCCGGCCGTCGATTTCCAGCGCGAGACCGACGGGGAGGCCCGTCCCGCGGCCGATGCCGCGGCCTGGCGCATCAGCGTCGATCCGTACTCCGGTGAGGAGGACGCGGACTGGGGGGCGAAGTTCGGCGCTTTCCTCGACGCTGTCGATCCGTCAGGGGTGGAGGCGCTGATCATCGGGCAGTGGGGCGAGACGTACGAGGAGAACTCCTCCTACCCTCTCGGCCTCGTCATCGCCGCGGCAGAACGGCTGACCTCGCTGCGAGCGGTGTTCGTCGGGGATCTGGTGGCTGAGGAAGCCGAGATCTCGTGGATCGAGCAGTCCGACGTCACGACCTTGCTCACCGCCTATCCCGGGCTCACCCACCTCGGTGTACGGGGCGGCAGCGGCCTGAAGTTCCCGCCCGTCGAGCACGCGTCGCTCCGGGCGCTCACGATCGAGAGCGGCGGGCTCCCGGCGGACGCGCTGCGCGGTGTGCTGGACAGCGAGCTTCCGGCGCTGGAGCGGCTGGACCTCTGGCTCGGCGTATCCGCGTACGGTGGTGACGCGACCGTCCCGGACCTGGCGCCCCTGCTGGCCGGGACCCGATTCCCCCGGCTCAGCCATCTCGGCCTGCGGAACAGCGAGTTGCAGAACGAGATCGCGGTCGCGATAGCCGCGGCTCCGGTCGTCGCACAGCTCCGCACGCTCGACCTGTCGAACGGCACACTGGGCGACGAGGGAGCCGCCGCGCTGCTCGAAGGCCAGCCGCTCATCCATCTCGGAGCGCTCGATCTGCACCATCACTTCCTGAGCGTCCCGATGGAGCGACGGGTGGCCGAGGCACTGGAGCCGCACGGCGTGTCGGTCGACCTGTCCGAGCGCTGCGAGCCGTGGGACGACCGCGGAGCCGAAGGCCGCTACACCGCCGTCGCGGAGTGACGGAGCGATGATCGACACCGCTCACCCCGACACCTTTCACGGCCTGCCGGTCCACACCCTGTCCCTGTCCGGTTCCGCGGTGACCGCGCCGCTGCCTGCGGCCGAAGCCGTGGCCTGGCGGCTGGACTGCATGACGGACGAGCTGGCGTTCGAGGAGGCCTGGCCGCGTTTCCTCGCGACGGTCGACCCCGGCCGGGTCCGCGCGCTGTTGATCGGCCCGTGGTGGGACGAGGACTACGTCCCCTTCGCGCCGGTGGTCGAGGCGATCGCCGCCGACGCGCACCGCTTCCCGGCGCTGCGCGCGTTGTTCCTCGCCGATGTGGACAGCGAGGAGTGCCAGATCTCGTGGCTGGAGATGTGCGACATCACTCCGGTGCTGGAAGCCCTGCCGCTGCTGGAGGAACTGGTGGTGCGCGGCTGCGGTTACACGGAGCCCGAGGAACACCTCCGGATGCGCCCGGTCCGCCATCAGGCACTGACCTCGCTCGGGGTCGAGTCCGGTGGGCTGCCCGCTCATTTCGTCCGCGCGGTGGGCGCGTCCGAGCTGCCGGCCCTCGAGCGGCTGGACCTCTGGTTCGGTGTCAGCTGGTACGGCGGTGACGCCACGGTCGCCGATCTGGCCCCGGTGCTGTCCGGCGCAGCGCTGCCGCGTCTGCGCCACCTCGGCCTGCGCAACAGCGAGATACAGGACGAGATCGCCGCGGCCGTGGCTTCCGCCCCGGTGGTCGCCCGGCTGGATTCGCTCTCGCTCTCCATGGGGACCCTCGGGGACGCGGGCGGGCGAGCTCTTGTCGAAGGGCAGCCGCTCACCCATCTCTCCGTACTGGATCTGCACCACCACTACCTCTCCGCCCCCCTCGTCTCCCGCATCAGGGAGCTGTGCGACCGCGCAGGCGTCCGGGTCGATCTGACCGAAGCGGAAGACCGGGACACCGGCGACGACGAGACGCGCTATGTCGCCGTCAGCGAGTAGCGCGCCGCCGCGCCTCGCGGTGGTCGGCATCCCCGGCAACCGCAGGGTCGGCCTCTTCCAGGACGCCGTGCGCGCTGCCGGCCTCCCGCCGGCACGCACGGTGTCCTGGCCGGCCGTGCTGCGGGGTGAAGCGGAATTCCACTCAGGGGAGACGGTGCGCATCGACTCGCCCGGGGAGGACCCGGAAGTGGACCGCTTGCTGCGCGGGGGCGACGACCCGACGCGGGTGGAGGGTTCGGCCCGTTGGTACGCCCGCTTCACCTCGGCCGTACGGGAGGTCGCGGAGTCCGCCGCGAGGGCCGGAGCGGTGCTGCTGGACGATCCCGGGGACATCGCGGTGCTGTTCGACAAGCGGCTCTGCCACGGAGTGCTGGACGCCGCCGGGGTACCGGTGCCCGACTCCCCCACCTCCGGTCCCGATGGGGCCCCTGTGCGCGGCTGGCCGGACGTGCGGGAGCTGATGGCGGAGCACCGCATGCCGCGCGTGTTCGTGAAGCCCGCGCACGGCTCCTCGGCATCCGGGGTGATCGCCCTGGAAACGGCCGGGCCGGGCAGGGTGCGGGCGGCCACCTCCGTGGAGCGCGACGAGGAGGGCCGCCTGTTCAACTCGCTCCGGGTGCGCCGGTGTACGACGGAGCGGGAGGTCGCGGGGCTCGTCGACGCCCTGGCTCCGGACGGACTGCACGTCGAGCGCTGGCTGCCCAAGGCCTCCCAGCACGGTCGTGTCGCCGACCTGCGGGTCGTGGTGGTCGCCGGGCGGGCGACTCACGCGGTCGTGCGGACGAGCCGGTCCCCGATGACCAATCTGCATCTGGGCGGGGCTCGCGGGGATCTGGACCACGTCCGGGCCGCCGTGGAGACGGCCGGCGGCAGCTGGAGCGCGGCCCTGGCGGTGTGCGAGGAGGCCGCGGCCTGCTTCCCGGACACGCTGTGTGTGGGCGTCGACCTGCTGCCCTCCACCGGCTGGCGGCGCTTCGCGGTGGGCGAGGTCAATGCCTTCGGGGACCTCCTGCCGCGCCTGACGGGCCTGCCGGGCAGCGGCGCGGAGGGCCTGGACACCTATGGCGCGCAGATCGCCGCCGTACTGGACCGAGCAAGGAAAGACCGTGTCACCGAAACGCCCTGAACGGCCGGACCGCGAGGCGAGGACGCCGGACCCCGACATGAACGCGGTAGTGGGGAGCCACGATCTTCTGTTCGTCACCCTGGACACCCTGCGGTTCGACGTGGCCGAGGAGCTGGCGGCTGCCGGGCGCCTGCCGAATCTGGTCCGGCATCTGCCGGGCGGCGTCTGGGAGAAGAGGCATGCCCCCGGCAGCTTCACCTACGCCTCCCACCAGGCGATGTTCGCGGGTTTCCTGCCGACGCCCGCGGCGCCCGGCCCCCACCCGAGGCTGTTCGCCGCGCGCTTCGCCGGCAGCGAGTCCACGGCGGAGCGCACCTTCGTCCACGACACCCCGGACATCCTCTCGGGACTCGCCGCGGTGGGTTATCGCACGGTGTGCGTCGGCGGCGTGGGCTTCTTCAACGGCCGCCCGCCGCTCGGCTCGGTGCTGCCCGGCATGTTCCAGGAGAGCCACTGGGAGCCCGGGTTCGGGGTCGCGTCTCCGACGTCCTTCGAGGCCCAGGTGTCGTGCGCCGAGCGGGTGGTCGCCGGTGTCCCCGCGGACCAGAAGCTGTTCCTGTTCGTCAATGTGTCGGCGCTGCACCAGCCGAACTGGTTCCACCTGCCCGGCGCCGACGCCGGCGCGGGCGATTCCCGCGCCACCCACGCCGCCGCCCTGGAATACGTGGACCGGCACATCGGACGCCTCTTCGCTGCGGCGAGCAGCCGCCGCCGGTGCTTCGCCATCGTCTGTTCCGATCACGGCACCGCCTACGGGGAGGACGGCTACACCGGTCACCGCCTGGGCCACGAGGCCGTCTGGACCGTTCCCTACGCCCACTTCTTCCTCGAACCGGGGGCCACTCGATGACCGGCACCGCACACGGTACGACGAACAGCTCCGGCCCGTACCGCAGCTACGTCTACGCCTACCCGCACAAGACCGCCTACCGGCCGCTGGGCGACGATCCCGCCGGACGGCCGCTGTTGAGCGAACTGTGGGCCGCTGAGCGCAAGGACGCGCTCTCCCTATACGCCCACATACCCTTCTGCGAGGTCCGCTGCGGCTTCTGCAATCTGTTCACCCGCATCGGCGCCCCCGACGAGCTGACGACCCGCTACCTCGACGCCCTCGACCGGCAGGCGGCCGTCGTGCGGGAGGCGCTGGGCGACGCGGAACCGGTCCGCTTCGCCGCTGCCGCCTTCGGGGGCGGCACCCCCACCTTCCTCACCGCGGGCGAGCTGGAGCGGCTCTGCGACATCGCGGAGAAGCGCATGGGCGTGGATCTGCCCTCGGTGCCCCTCTCCGTGGAGACCTCGCCGTCGACCGCGACGGCGGACCGGCTGGCCGTGCTCGCCGACCGGGGCACCACTCGCGTCAGCATCGGCGTGCAGAGCTTCGTCGACGCCGAGGCCCGCGCGGCGGTCCGCCCGCAGCACCGGTCCGACGTGGAAGCGGCGCTCGGCCGGATCCGGGACGCCCGCATCCCGGTCCTCAACATCGATCTGATCTACGGCATCGAGGGCCAGACCGAGGCGAGCTGGCGCACTTCGCTGGACGCCGCTCTGGCCTGGCGCCCGGAGGAGCTGTACCTCTATCCGCTCTACGTACGGCCGCTCACCGGTCTGGGCCGGCTGGGGCCCGGGGCCGACGCGCAGGACGAACCGGACGCGGCGTGGGACGAACAGCGGCTGCGGCTGTACCGGGCGGGTCGTGACCGTCTGCTGGCCGAGGGCTACGAGCAGGTGTCCATGCGGATGTTCCGCCGCGCGGACGCACCGCACGCCGGTCCCGAGGACTACGCCTGCCAGACCGACGGCATGATCGGGCTCGGTTGCGGGGCGCGCTCGTACACCTCCTCGCTGCACTACTCCTTCGACTACGCCGTGGAGATGCGGGAGATCCGGGGGATCATCGACGGCTTCACCACGGCCGAGGACTTCTCGCGCGCGGAGGTCGGCCGGTATGTCGACGAGGGTGAGGCGCGCAGGCGCCACCTCCTGCAGTCGCTCCTCCAGGCCGAGGGGATGCGGACCGCCGAGTACCGCGAGCGCTTCGTCTCCGATCCGTACGACGACTTCCGGGCCGAGCTGGAACTCTTCGACGCCCGCGGCTGGCTGGACGCCGCGGCCCGCCCCGCGCTGCTGCGTCTCTCCCCCGAGGGCCTGGCCCACTCGGACGCGCTGGGACCCGAGCTGTTCTCACCCGGGGTACGGGCCGCGATGGCCGCGTACGAGGCGAAGTGAGGGACGGGCGTGGACCTGACGCTTCTGTACCGGGGCCCGCTGGCCTCGTGCGACTACGACTGCCCGTACTGCCCGTTCGCCAAGCGGCGGGACAGCGGCGAGCAACTGCGGGCCGACCGCGCCGCCCTGGAGCGGTTCACGACGTGGGCCGCCGACCAGACCGGTGACCGGCTGTCGGTGCTGTTCACCCCGTGGGGCGAAGGCCTGGTGCGTTCCTGGTACCGGCGCGCGCTCGTGGAGTTGTCGCATCTGCCGCACATCGAGCGGGTCGCCGTGCAGACCAACCTCAGCGGGCGTACGGGCTGGCTGGCCGAGGCGGAGCGGGACAAGGTCGCCCTGTGGTGCACCTACCACCCGGGCCAGACACCGTACGAGCGCTTCCTCGGCAGGTGCCGGGAGCTGACGGCGCTGGGGGTCCGTCACAGTGTCGGTGTCGTCGGGGTGGCGGAGCATCTGGAGGAGGCGAGGAGGCTGCGCGCGGAGTTGCCGTCCGAGGTCTATCTCTGGGTCAACGCCGCCGAGGGGCACACCTATACGGACGAGGAGGCGTATCTCTGGACCGCCCTGGACCCGCTGTTCCCCTACAGCCGGTTCCCGCACCGCTCCGCCGGGCTGCCCTGCCGGACGGGCGAGTCGGTCGTCTCGGTGGACGGCGACGGGACGGTGCGCCGCTGTCATTTCGTCAGGGCGGAGCTGGGCAATCTCTACGACGGCAGCTACCGCGAGGCGCTCGGTCCGCGTGGCTGTCCGCTCGACGTGTGCGACTGCCACATCGGCTACGTGCACCTGGAGACGCTGCCGTTGTACGACGTCTTCGCAGGCGGCGTGCTGGAGCGCGTACCGGCTCGTCCGGTCCCTGTGCCGGGCGGCCCGTCGGGGACGCCCGACCGCCCGGGGCGGGATGCGGCCCCGGGCGGACCCGTGACACCGGGCCCGGCCCGGCGTCCCCTCCCGATCGTCACGCGCTGATCGGTCAGAGCGGGAGCAGGTCGGGACGCTTGGCCGCAACGTGGTCACCGGAGGACTCGCCGCGCAGCCGTCGGCCGATCCAGGGGACGAGGTACTCCCGCGCCCACTGGATGTCGTCACGGCGCACCTCCAGCGGCCCGCGGTACGCCTGCGGGGGCCACGCCTGGTCCGGGTCGGCCGGCACGTCGAGGCCGAGGACCTGGGCGGCGCGCAGCGCGACCCGGGTGTGTCCCTCGGGCGAGAGGTGCAGACGGTCGTTGTCCCAGGCGCGCCGGTCCTGCACGGACCGCAGGGACCACAGGTCCAGCACCGGGCAGTCGTAGCGGTCGGCGATGGACCGGACATGCGCGGTGTACATGGCGATCTTGCCGCGCAGGTGCTTGAGCACGGGGATGCCTCGGGTGTCGAAGCCGGTGGTGACCATGACGGTGCCGACCGTCTGCGTCAGCTCGGCGACCGCGCGTTCGAAGCGTTCCGCCACGTCGTCCGGGTCGGAGCCGGGACGGAGGATGTCGTTGCCGCCCGCGCAGAAGGTCACCAGATCAGGTGCCAGCTCCTTGGCGCGGGGGACCTGTTCCTCGACTATCTGGTCGAGGAGGCGTCCGCGTACGGCGAGATTGGCGTACCGGAAGTTCCCGTGCGTGTCGTCCACAGGGGCGACCACCGCGTGCGGGACCGGGAGCCGGTCCGCGAGGAGGACCGCGAGCCGGTCCGCCCAGCCGACCAGCGCGCCGTCCGGGCCAGGGTCTCCGACGCCTTCGGTGAAGCTGTCGCCAATCGCTGCGTACGACCCGATGATGCCTCGTTGGTTGTTTCTCGAATCGTCTGCCACAAGCGCTTATCTTGCACCTTCGAATGTGACCTACGCGACCGTAATAAGGGGTTGACGGGTGGTGAGAAAGACCACCCGGTCAGTTTTTGGTAAAGCCGGAATAAGGAGAGGGGCGGTGCGCCGTGGCGCACCGCCCCTCTGCCTCGCCTTCAGGCCGCCGGGTCTCAGATGGAGACGCCGTGCGAACGCAGGTAGGCGATCGGGTCGACGTCCGAGCCGTAGCTCGGGCCGGTGCGGACCTCGAAGTGGAGGTGCGGACCGGTGGAGTTGCCGGTGGAACCGGAGAGACCGATCTGCTGGCCACCGGTGACGGTCTGGCCGGCCGAGACCTCCAGCGAGGACAGGTGGGCGTACTGGGAGTACATGCCGTCGCTGTGCTGGATGACGACCTCGTTGCCGTACGAGCCGCTCCAGCCCGCCGAGACCACGGTGCCAGGGCCGATGGACCGGACGCTGGTGCCGGATGCGGCCTGGAAGTCGGAACCGGTGTGGTAGCCGCTGGACCAGCTGGCGCCCGAGGCGCGGTACTGGGTGGTGACGTTGGGGTTCTCGACCGGGGCGGCGTAGCCGGAAGTGTTGCCCTCCGACGCGGCGGACTCGGTGGAGGTCGTGGTCGCCGTCTTCTCCGCCGGGGCGGCAGCCTTCTCGGCAGGGGCGGCCGGCTTCTCGGCCGCCTTCTCCTTGGAGGGCGCGGCCTTGGAAGGTGCGGCCTCCGCGGAACCGGACGCCTTGGCTCCGAGAACCAGCTTCATGCCCGGCTGGATCAGGCTCGGGTTCCCGCCGACGACCTCACGGTTGTCCTTGTACAGCTTCTGCCAGCCGCCCTTGACCTTCTTCTCCGCCGCGATCTTCGCCAGGTAGTCGCCGGCGACGACGGAGTAGGTCTTCGGGGCGCTCTTGGCCGCGGCGGGCGCGCTCTGCGCGGCCGGCTTGGCGGCCGGTGCGGACTGCTCCGCCGCGTTGGCGCCGGTGGCGCCGATCAGCGGAAGGGCGAGAACGGCGCCGCCGGTCCCCGCGGCGAGGATGCCGCGCGAGATCGGGCTGGTCCTGGTACGGCGGTGCTTACCCTTTGCGGGCATGGGGCATTCCTCTCCGGCGCCTGCGAGGTGAGCTGTCGGGTGCGGACTGGAGATGCCCGGCCGCGCGGTGCGCGACTTGACCCCGAGCCGGTTCCGGATCCCTCCGGCCGGCGGCTTACCTGGTTCCCCCGCTCCTGCCACACGTGTGTCGGTGCGGATTCCGGACGGCGGCAGGATTAGGCGTTCCATCCGGATTGACCGTGACCGTAAGCGAGCCGGGTCGCCGGGAACAAGCCACGGATTGCGCACCGGAATCGGCGCTTCAATTTCTGCGCGGAATTCCCGTCACCCTCCGTGGATTACGGATCTTGGCATTCCGCGCGGCGTCAGGAATACCCACCGGCGGCTCCGCCACACACCGTCACGGATATGATCCCGCTCACCCGCCTCACACCATCTCCCGCACAAGCAGAGCATGTTCGGCTAAATACACCAATACGGACATGTCATTGCTTTTACTGACCAACCCATACGACCGGTCACCCCATTTCGCCGAGCGGCGTCCGAGACGATTGGCCGGTGCAGTTATGTCGTATCGTCGCGAGCGTGCCCCCGTCGGCGAGCGGCGCCGACGCCAGACACCACAGGAGCCCTTGTGACGCAGCTGCCAGAGGTCCCGCCGGCCGACGCCGGGACGACGGACGTCGAGCTGACCGGTGTCCGCAACTTCCGCGACGTGGGCGGCCTCCCCACCGTCGACGGCGGCAGGGTCCGCTACGGGCGCCTCTACCGCAGCGGCCACCTCGCCCACGCCACCCCTGAGGACGCCGCCTTCCTCTCCGGGCTCGGCCTGCACACGGTCTTCGACTTCCGCAACGCGGCCGACCACAAGCTCGACGGCCATGACGTGGAGCTGCCGGGAGTCCGGAATGTCAGCATTCCCCTCTCCGATCCGGCCGACGGCGCGGAGTTCTGGCGACTGGTGCGCGACGGCAACATCCAGCAGCTGCGTTCGATCCTGGCCGACGGCAAGGGCACGGCACGGATGGTCGCCTCGTACCGCGCGATCATCAAGGACCGCACCGCCGAACACAGCCGTGTCCTGCACGCGCTGGCCGAGGACAGTGTGCCCGCGCTGATGCACTGCGCCGCGGGCAAGGACCGGGCCGGGCTGTCCGTCGCGGTCTCGCTGCTGGCCGTCGGGGTCGAGAAGGAGGCCATCGAGGCCGACTACCTCAAGTCCAACGACGCGCACCGGCGCTACAAGGTGCGCCGGAGCGACACCTCCTCGGCGGGGATGTCGGACGAGGTGATGGAACTGCTCAATCCGCTCTTCGGCGCCCACCCGGACTATCTCGCGGCGGCGTTCGAGACCATCGAGGAGGTCTGGGGCGGGACGGACCGCTATCTCCGCGAAGGACTGAAGATCGACGCGGCGACCCGCGAGAAGCTGCGTGAGCGGCTCGTCGAGGACGCCTGAGCCCGGCGGTCAGCCTCCGCACGCCACACCGGTCAGCCTTTGCCCGCCACGCTGAAGAGAAGGAAGAGGAAGGCCGCGACGACGTGGCCGGCCACCAGGTAGGCGAAGAGCCGGATGACGACGCCGCGGGGCATCCTCCGTTCTTGGGTGTCCGCGCTCTTCTGCCTGCTCGGGGTGAGCGGGTCGTAGTGCTCCGAATCGGACATGACGGTCCTCTCTTCCGGCCCTTCGGGCCGGGATGACAAAGGGTCGGCAGGCTGGGGCGCGTGCCGGATCGGCGACGGTGCCGGATCAGAGGCGGTGGGCCCCGCCGCCGAGGCACAGCTCCGCGGTGGGACTCTGCAGCAGCGTGTGGACGAAGAGCAGCCGCGCCCCGCCGGCGTCGAGCGCGGCGATCCTGTGCGGGGTGAGCGAGTCGAAGTGCGCGCTGTCACCCGGCTCGAGGTCATGAACGGTGTCCCCGAGCACGACGCGCAGCCTGCCGTCGAGGACGTACAGCCACTCCTCTCCGGGGTGTACGCGCACGAGGTCGCCCTCGGTGCCGTACGGCACACGCACGCGCAGCGCCTGCATCGCCCGGCCCGAGCCGCCGGCCTGCCGGTAGAGCCAGCCACCGTCGCCGCCCGGCGCGCCTTCGAGGGGACCGCCGCGGACGATCGCGTCACGTTCGGGCGGCATCTCGCCCAGCAGCTCGGAGACGGTCGTACCGTAGACCCTGGCGAGTCCGAGCAGCATGGGCAGCGAGGGCTGCCTCCGGCCCGTTTCGAGCCGGGAGAGGTGGGCGGGCGAGAGTCCTGCCCGCCCGGCCGCGGCCTCCAGGGTCAGACCGCGGTTGCGGCGCAGGTCACGCAGGCGTGGCGCAACCCCTGGAAGCTCTTCGGCCGCCCCTTCGTCAGAGGGATTCATGCCTCCATTGGGCCAGGATCTTTCCTCTGAGGCAAGTTTATTGCCTCAGAGGCAAATCACCCTCAGCGGTTGGCGACGGCCTGCTTCACCAGAGTCCTGCCGAAGTCCCACATCAGCCCGCCCCCGCTGTGCGCGTCGTCCATGACGGCCGTGAACGCGGTCACGAAGCGTTCGACCTCCGCCTCCCCGATGACCAGCGGCGGGATCAGCTTGATCACTTCCAGGTGGTCGCCGGAGACCTGGGTGAGGATGCGGTGCTTCTGGAGCAGCGGCACGACCACCATCTGCGCGAAGAGACCCTTGCGCGCCGCCTGGAGCATCGTCCAGCGACTGCGGAGCTTGAGCGAGGAGGGCCGGCCGAACTCGATCCCGATCATCAGCCCGCGGCCTCGTACCTCGTGCAGCAGCTCGTAGCGGCCGACGAGCGCGGAGAGCCGCTCGCGCAGCAGATCGCCGGTACGCCGGGCGTTCGCGACGGTCTCCTCCTGCTCCATCACCGCGAGGACGGCGAGCCCGGCCGCCATGGCCTGCGCGTTCGATCCGAAACTGGCGGAGTGGACGAGGACGCGGTCCATGGAGGAGTAGACGCGCTTGAAGATCCAGTCCTTGCCGAGCGTCGCTCCGACCGGCACGTAGCCGCCGGAGAGCGCCTTGGCCACGCAGAGCAGATCGGGCTCGACCCCCTCCTCGTGCTGGTACGCGTAGAAGTCGCCGGTCCTGCCCAGCCCGGTCTGGACCTCGTCGGCGATCAGCACGGCCTTGTGGCGGTGGAGCAGCTCCTGCGCCTCCCGGAGGAAGCCGGGCGGCGCGGCATGGACGCCCTTGCCCTGGATCGGCTCGACGACCAGTCCCGCCACGTCCCCGCGCTTCAGCTCACGGCGCAGGGCGTCGAGGTCACCGAGCTCGATGGCGGTGTCGGGGAGCAGGGGGGCGAACCCGTCCCGGAACCCCTGCTCCCCGTTGACCGAGAGCGAGCCGGTCGTCAGCCCGTGGAAGGCGTGGGAGCAGTAGAGGATCCTGGGCCTGCCGGTGGCGTACCTGGCGAACTTCAGCGCGGTCTCGACCGCCTCCGTACCACTGTTGCCGAAGAACACCCGGTCCAGATGCGGGCTGTGCGCCAGAAGCTTCTCGGCGAGCAGACCGGGCAGCGGCTGGCAGTCGAAGCGCGTGAGGTCGGCGAGCGAGGCGTCCAGGACGTCGTGGACGGCCTTGCGTACGACGGGGTGGTGTCTGCCGAGCCCCATCACCCCGAAGCCGGCGAGCATGTCGAGGTAGTCGTTGCCGTCCGCGTCCCAGAAATAGGCGCCCTCGGCCCTCTCGTAGACCTTGTCGAAACCGATGGTGCGCAGCATGCGGGGCAGTTGGTGGTTGAGGTGGCGGGTGTGCAGCTCGTAGCGTTCGCCGCCGCGCTCCGCCAGAAGCCGCGTGAGATCGAACCCTTCCGGCCGTTCGTCCTTCATGCGCCGCTCTCCCTCCGCACGCTCTGCTCCTTCCCTGTCGCGCGCCGCTCCAGCACGGCGCCGATGCGTCCGGCGATCTCCACCGGCGTGAGCCCGATGTCCGCCAGCACCTCGCCTCGTCCGGCGTGCGCGAGGAACTGCTCGGGGATGCCGAAGGTCCGCAGAGGTACGTCGACGCCCGCGTCCCGCAGCGCCTGCCCCACGGCCGAACCTACGCCGCCCGTACGGCTGTTGTCCTCGACGACCGCCACGAGTTCGTGCCGCGCCGCCAGTCCGGGCAGTTGTCCGTCGACCGGCTTGACCCAGCGGGGATCGACGACCGTGCAGCGGACGCCGGAGGCGGCGAGGAGGTCGGCCGCCTGCAGACAGACCGGGGCGAGCGCCCCCACCGCCACCAGCAGGACCGTTGGGTCCGCGGCCCGGTGCAGCAGGTCCATCCCGCCGATCCTCCCGAGGGAGGCGACCGGCTCCCCCACCGGCTCCTTGGGGAACCGGATCACGGTGGGCGCGTCGTCGACGTCGACGGCCTCACGCAGTAGCTCACGGAGCCGTTCGGCGTCGCGCGGGGCCGCGATCCGCAGGCCGGGCACGACCTGGAGCAGGGACATGTCCCACATGCCGTTGTGCGAGGGTCCGTCGGTGCCCGTGACGCCGGCCCGGTCCAGGACGAACGTCACCCCGCACCCGTGCAGGGCGACATCCATCAGCAGCTGGTCGAAGGCGCGGTTCAGGAACGTCGCGTAGACGGCGACGACCGGGTGCAGACCGCCGGTGGCGAGGCCCGCCGCGGAGACCGCCGCGTGCTGCTCGGCGATCCCCACGTCCCAGATCCGGTCGGGGAACTCCTCGGCGAACCGGGTCAGCCCCACCGGATGCAGCATCGCCGCGGTGATCGCGACGACGTCCCGGCGCTCGGCACCGATCTCGGCGATCTCGTCGCCGAACACGGAGGTCCAGGACGGCGCGGCGGGCACCACGAGCGGCTCACAGGTCAGAGGGTCCATCCTGCCGACGGTGTGGAAGCGGTCGGCGTCGTCGGCCAGCGCGGGCGGAAAGCCTCGGCCCTTCTCGGTGATGCAGTGCACCAGCACCGGCCCGTGGTAGCGCTTCGCCCTGCGCAGTGCGGTCTCGACGGCTTCGACGTCGTGCCCGTCGACGGGGCCGAGGTACTTCAGGCCCAGGTCCTCGAACATGCCCTGCGGGGCGAAGGTGTCCTTGAAGCCCTTCTTCGCGCCGTGCAGGGAGCCGTACAGAGGCTGTCCGATCACCGGGGTCTGCTGGAGCACTCCCTTGCCCCAGGCCAAGAAGCGCTCGTAGCCGTCGGTGGTGCGCAGGGTGGCCAGGTGGTTCGCGAGGCCGCCGATGGTCGGAGCGTAGGAGCGCTCGTTGTCGTTCACCACGATGATGAGGGGCCGGTCCCCGGCCGCCGCGATGTTGTTCAGCGCCTCCCAGGCCATCCCGCCCGTGAGCGCCCCGTCGCCGGTGACCGCGACGACGTGGTCAGGGCGCCCCAGCAGCTCGTTGGCCTTGGCGAGGCCGTCGGCCCAGCCGAGCACGGTCGAGGCGTGCGAGTTCTCGATGACGTCGTGCACCGACTCCTCGCGGGAGGGATATCCGGAAAGGCCGCCCTTGCCGCGCAGCTTGGAGAAGTCCTGGCGTCCCGTCAGCAGCTTGTGCACATAGCTCTGGTGTCCCGTGTCCCAGAGGATGCGATCCACGGGCGAGTCGAACGCCCGGTGGAGGGCGATGGAGAGCTCGACGACTCCGAGGTTGGGGCCGAGATGGCCGCCCGTCCTCGCCACCGCCCGGACGAGGAACACCCGGATCTCCTCGGCGAGTTCGCCGAGCTCCGGGTGAGTCAGCGCCTTGAGGTCCTGCGGCCCCTTGATGGATTCCAGTATCGTCACGCTCGGGCCCCTCTCTCTGGTCCTGTCATCGGCTCACGGTCACCGCCGGAGCCCCGCTGGGGGTTCCCGCCTCCTCCATCTGTTCCGCGATCTTCATGGCTTCCTCGATGAGGGTCTCCACGATCTTCGATTCCGGGACGGTCTTGATGACCTCGCCCTTCACGAAGA